>NZ_BHVX01000007.1 GCF_003851545.1 Ralstonia sp. SET104
AGGGCTGAGTCCTGTGCAATACAGAACTCAGCCCTGTCAGGCCTAGCCTTACGAACCGTCCAACTTTACGGGGTCAGTTCAGTTGAGCGTGCGTTTTTCATTTGCAGGCCAGCCGGCCGATCAGCCCGCAGAAATCTCGACCGGCGCCCGCACCGTCGGTTCAGCGGCCGTTGCCGCTGCCACCGCAGCGGCCGTCTCTGCCGCAGCAGCGGCTTGCGGCGAGAAGTGGTTGAGCAGTTCCAACTGGCTGATGCGCACGTGCTTGCCGCGTGTCTGGCGTTGCACATAGCGGCCATCCTGTTGCATGACCCACGCCGATGCGTTGTCGCGCAAATGCACCTGCAGACTTTCTTTGATGACGCGTGCCTTGAGCTTGCGATCAAGCACAGGGAAGGCCACTTCCACGCGGCGGAACAGGTTGCGGTCCATCCAGTCAGCGCTGGAGAGGTAGACGACCTCTTCACCGCCCGCATGGAAGTAGTAGACGCGATGATGCTCCAGAAAACGCCCGACGACGGAGCGCACGCTGATGTTCTCCGACAGCCCTGGCACGCCCGGCTTGAGCGCGCACACACCGCGCACGATCAGGTCGATCTTCACGCCGGCGCGCGATGCCTTGTACAGCTCATCGATGATGGTAGGTTCCAACAGCGCGTTCATCTTGCCGATGATGCGTGCACGTTTGCCTGTACGGGCGGCGCGTGCTTCGGCGCGGATGTGCTCGATCAGGTTGTCGTGCATCGTGAACGGCGAGTGCCACAGATGATGCAGCTTGATTTGCGCGCCGGTGCCGGTGAGCAACTGGAACACGTGATGCACGTCTTCGCAGATCTGCTCGTTGGCCGTCATCAAGCCGAAATCGGTGTAGAGCCGGGCGGTCTTGGGGTGGTAGTTGCCGGTGCCCAGGTGCGCGTAACGGCGTAGCTTGACCGCCTTGCCCTTGCCTGACACTTCGCGGCGGACCACCAGCAGCATCTTCGCGTGGCACTTGTGGCCAACCACGCCGTATACCACGTGTGCACCGGCCGATTCGAGCTGGTCTGCCCAGTTGATGTTCGTTTCTTCGTCAAAGCGCGCGAGCAGCTCGACGACTACAGTCACTTCCTTACCGTTGCGAGCCGCCTTGATGAGCGCTTCCATCACCGTGGATTCGTTGCCGGTGCGGTAGACCGTCTGCTTGATGGCGACCACGTCAGGGTCGCGCGCCGCTTGCTGCAGCAACTCCAGCACGGGCGTGAAGCTTTCGTATGGATGGTGCAGCAGGATGTCGCCCTGACGAATGGCGTCGAACACGTTTGAGCTGTTCGCCACCTGCTTGACCGTTGCCGGCACGTGCGGCGGGTACTTCAGCACAGGCTTGTCAACCATGTCAGGCACCTGCAGCAGGCGCACCAGGTTCACCGGACCTTTCACGCGGTAGCAGTCTGTTTCGGTCAGGCCAAACTCCTGCAGCAACCGAAGCACCAATGTCGGCGACGTGTCATGCGCGATTTCCAGGCGCACCGCATCGCCAAAGTGGCGCGTGGACAGTTCGCCCTGCAGTGCCTCGCGCAAGTCTGTGATTTCATCTTCCGACACGAACAGATCGGAATTGCGCGTCACGCGGAATTGATAGCAGCCATGGACGTCGATCTGCGGGAACAGCTCGTGCACAAAGCCCTGCATAAACGACGACAGCAGCACGAACCCATACGGATAACCCGACAGCTCCGGCGGCATCTGCACGAGCCGGGGCAGGGCACGCGGCGCCTGCACGATGGCCAGTTCAGCCTCGCGGCCGAAGGCGTCCTTGCCCGACAGCTCGATGATGAAGTTCAGACTCTTGTTGAGCACGCGCGGGAAGGGGTGCGCGGGGTCCAGCGCCATCGGCGTCAGAATGGGCACCAGTTCGTGCTGGAAGAAACTGCGGCACCAGGCGCGCTGGGTTTCATTCCAGTTGGTGGTCATGTGGAAGAAGACGCCTTCCTTCTCCAGCAAAGGCAGGATGTTGTCCTGCAACATGGCATACTGTTGCGCGACCAGTTGCCGTACCTGCTCAGAGACCACGCCAAACGCCTGCTGCACTGACAGCCCGTCGGGCGTGACCGACGAAGGGTTGTCGCGCATCTGCTCCTTCAACCCGGCAACGCGGATTTCAAAGAACTCATCGAGATTGCTCGACACGATGCAGATGAATTTCAGCCGCTCCATCAACGGCACGCCCGGGTCAGCAGCCTGGGCAAGCACGCGGGCGTTGAATTCCAGGATGCCCAGTTCGCGATTGAGCAGATCGCCCGCGGGCAATGTCGACATGTTGTGTTCAGACGGATGGCGATCGGGCCACTTTTTCATAGTTCGGTGTCAAATTTGTGACACATTGGAATTGTCACGTTAGGGACACAATAAATACATATTTTGTTGCGCATCGTTTCGAACGACAATACTCCGCGCTACGATTTTGCTCCTCACCCGTTTTCATTCATGAGTCCCACCCCCCGTCTGCTGGCCGCTGTCGACATGGGCTCCAACAGCTTCCGGCTGATGATCGGTCGCGTTGACGAAACCACTGGCGCCAATGGCGTCAGCAGTACCCAGATTTTCCAGGTCGATGCGCTGCGCGAACCGGTGCGTTTGGCCGCCGGCCTTACGCAAGATAAATACCTGGATCAGCCGGCGCGCCGGCGCGGTGTTGACGCCCTGCGCCGCTTTGGCGACCGCCTGCGCGACTTCGCCCCCGAACATGTGCGTGCCGTGGCCACCAACACCTTGCGCGTGGCCAAGAACGCGCAGGAATTCCTGATCGAGGCCGAGGCCGCGCTCGGGTTCCCCATTGAGGTGATTGCGGGTCGTGAAGAAGCGCGATTGATCTATCTCGGTGCATCGCATGATGCACCGGCGTGCCAGGGCAACCGGCTCGTTGTCGACATCGGCGGCGGCTCCACCGAGTTCATCATCGGCAATGGCTACAAGCCCAAGCTGATGGAGTCGCTTTACATCGGCTGCGTTTCGCACAGCCGGCATTTCTTCCCGAACGGCAACGTGGACGAGTACGCGATGAAGCAGGCCGAGCTGGCCGCGCGTCGCGAGATCCAGGTGCTTGTGCAGCAGTACCGTACGGCGGGCTGGAACCAGGCGGTGGGGTCATCGGGCACGGCCCGCGCGCTGGCTGAGCTGATCGAGCTGAACGGCTTCAATGACAAGAGCAACGAACACGGCATCACGCGCGAAGGGCTGGAGCGCCTCAAGCGGGCGCTCGTCAAGTCCGAGAACACCAACCGCCTGAAGCTTAATGGCCTGAAGTCGGATCGGATTCCGGTGCTGCCGGGCGGGCTGTCGATCATGCTGGGCGTATTTGCCGAACTCGATGTCGACCGTATGGACGTGACCGACGGTGCGTTGCGCCTGGGCGTGCTGTATGACCTGCTCGGCCGCACGCATCATGAAGACATGCGCACGGTGACGATCGAGCAGTTCATGCGCCGCTACAGCGTTGACCGCGCGCAGGCGAGCCGCGTACGTGATGCGGCGACGGCGCTGTTGTCGCAGTTTCCCGATCCGCCCGACGAGCGTCGCGAAGACAATCTCGCGCTGCTGGGCTGGGCGGCAAGCCTGCACGAGATTGGCATGAGCATTTCACACAGCGGATATCACAAGCACTCGGCGTATATCTCCAGCCATGCGGATATGCCGGGCTTCTCCAAGACGGATCAGGCGCGCCTGGCAACGCTGCTGCTGGGCCATGCCGGCAAGCTGGGCAAGCTCTCGGGCGGCGGCAAGTTCCCGGATTGGCGGATGCTGTTCAGCCTGCGTCTGGCGTTCGTGCTGTGCCGTCGGCGTGGCGCGATCCAACTGCCGGGCCTGCGCGTGCGTCACAGCGAGGGCGAACTCAACGAAGGCGGTTTCGAGGTCGAACTGCCCAAGAGCTGGATCGAGCAGAACCCGCTGGTGGAATACAGCCTCATGAAAGAAGCGGACGAGTGGCAGCGTATTGGCCGCCGCTACAAGGTCGTGTACGTGTAACGGTGCGTCGCAGCACCCAATGCAAAACGGCCCGGAGTGTTCCGGGCCGTTTGCTTTGGTGCGGCGACTGTTTGTCGTGCTACATCAACCGCGCAGGAAGTGGCGTGCGTAGCGGGGGTTGATGTCCGACAGACGCAGCAGCGTGAGAAAGTCGGCGACGTTGAAGTCAGGGTCCCATGCCGGTGCGCCGCAGATGCGTGCGCCCAGGCGCAGATAACCCTTCACGAGCGCAGGCGGCTCGACCTCGAGATTCTGGTTCAACTCGTCTACCGGCAGCGCTACGCGCGGGAAGGCGTGGTACTCGATCGGCGCAAGCGACCCGTCGTCGACGAAGCTGCGATACAGGCTTGCGGCAAAGTGGCCGCCATCGCCCATCGACACGCTTGCGCAACCCAGCATCGATTCGAAGCCGTAGCGCTGCATGTATTCGCCCAGGCCGGCCCACAGCGCCATGATGACGCTGCCCGAGCGGTAGTCGCGGTGCACGCACGAGCGGCCCAGTTCGACCATCTTCGGGCGCAGGTGTGTCAGGCGCACGAGGTCGAATTCGGATTCGGAGTACAGGCAACCGATTTTCTTGGCGGCATCCGGGCGCAGCACGCGATAGGTGCCGACCACGCGCAGCGTTTTCTGGTCGCGCACGATCAGGTGATCGCACACGGCGTCGAACATGTCGACGTCCAGTTCGGTATGCGCCGAGGGCAGGCGGGCGCCCATTTCCTCTGCAAACACCTTGTAGCGCAGGCGCTGCGCTTCGGTCACTTCATCCTGGTGGCGCGCCCACGAAATGGCCAGAACAGGCTTGTCACGCGTCGGAACAGCTTCGGGTGAGCGAGGAAGGCCCCTCCGTGCAGATTGACCGAGATTCGCCAGATTCAGGCTCGGCAGTGCATCGATCAACGGCTGGGTGGGCGTCGGCAGGTCTCGCATTCGGATCCCCAAGGGTGGATTTCGAGGCGATTCTAGAGACACTACATGACAGATCGCTGACAAAAGCGTGTCAATCGTGACTGTTGCGTGAATTTTGCATGGCGATACTGTGACGAGAGCGATGTGTCACGCAAACTCGGGATTCACCACGGCGCGTAGCACCGTTTGTGCTTCGTCTTCGCGCATGCGACGGCATAGCCACCATACGGCGGCTTTCTTTACGCTCCAGTCCATTTCCGTGCCCGCAATGAGCAGGCTGGCCAAGCGGCCCAGCCATGGCTGATGACCGACCAATAGCAGGTTGGTGTTCGACGGCCAATCGAGTGCGTCGAGGATTGCGCTCACGTCGGCCCCGGGCGCAAGCGCGGTCAGCGTTTGAAAATGCTCGGTGAGCGCGCGTGCGGTCTGCTGGGTGCGCACGGCGGGGCTGGCGAGGACGAGCGTGTCTTCGGGCAGGCGAGGGCGCAGCCAAGCGGCCATCTTCTCCGCCTGCTTGTGGCCGCGCTTGGTGAGTTCGCGCTGGAGATCGGTGTTGCGCTGAATGCGCAAGGACGCGGCTACGTCTTCGGCTTCGGCGTGGCGCCACAGGATGAGATTCATGGGGACGGTGAGCGGCGTTGCATGATGCGGATGCCGTCTTTATAGCACCGTCAGATGACATCGCCAGCCGCCTCAAAACAAAACGGCTTACGTGGTGAACGTAAGCCGTTTTGTTTGCTGCTGAATGCTGGTCGGGGCGGCAGGATTTGAACCCGCGGTCTTCCGGTCCCAAACCGGACGCGTTACCAGACTACGCTACGCCCCGAAGAACGCGATTGTACCGCTTTCGCAACAACTCGGTCAAATCAGTGTTCGGACGATCATGCCCAAGGCTACAGCGCCCGCAAACGCGGCAAATCCTTGCTGCAGCGCCGGCCCTGCCAAATGCCGTGCAAAGCGCCGCCCTAGCAGCATGCCGGTCAGCGCACCTGCGGCGAATGGCAACGCGATATGCCAATCGACATGCCCGCCGATGGCCGAGGCGACCACGCCGCCGGCGGACACCAGCGCGATCACCGCCAGCGAGGTGGCGACGATGGTCTGCATCGGCAGATCGGTTGCGCGGCGAAGGGCGGGCACGATGACGAAGCCGCCGCCCACGCCCAGCAATCCGGAGAGGAACCCCGCACCCGCGCCGGACGCGGCCAGTGCGCGTGCGCACGGTAGCGTCCAGACCAGCTTGGCGGTGGTGGTATCGAGATGACAGGGCGGTGCCATCCGTCTTGGCTGGGGCTCGGTTGACGGTACGGCGCGCGCTTGCCGGAACATGCGCATCGCCACATAGGCGAGCACCGCTGCGAACAGCAGCGTCAGCGGCGTGTTGGGCACGCGGTGCGCAACCCAGATGCCGAATGGCGATACCACCACACCGCACAGCGCCATCAGTCCCGCAGCCTTGTAGCGGACCTTGCCCTCACGCAAGCCGAGCATCGCACCGAGTCCGGCGGACAGCCCCACAGCCAGCAGTGCAATCGGCGCGGCTTGCGACACCGACAGATGCAACCCAAAGATCAGCAGCGGCACCGCGACAATGGCGCCGCCCGCGCCCGTCAACGCCAGGATGAGCCCCACCACCGAGCCCAGCCCTGCGCTGATGATCCAACCCGCTTCCATTGGTGACATGGTCAACGCTCCGCCGGGGTGGATATCTTCTTCAAGACCTTGCCGCAATACAGTTCGGAGAGCGTCTGCATGATCTGGATGACCTCGAAGCTGGCGAGCCGGTAGTAGATGTATTTGCCTTCGCGCCGTGTGGTGACCAGACCTTCGTCGCGCAGCACGCCCAGTTGCTGGGACAGGCTGGGCTGGTGCAGGCCCACCAGCGCTTCCAGTTCACCGACGTTGCGCTCGCCTTGCGTGAGTCGGCAGAGCAGCAGCAGGCGGTCTTCGTGGGCCATGGCCTTGAGCACGGCACACGCCTGCGATGCAGACGCGCGCAGCATGGAAATGGCCGCCTCGGGCAGCGGCACAACGTTGGGGTCGGTAGTCGGGGCGATCGAATCGGTCATTGGGGCACGGTACTGCGTTCTCTGCTTCTCTTCGTTCTATTTGCGCTATTGGCAGACAGAATGCCAGGCGATATTCTATAAAAATATAGATTGTTTGCGAAAGCCCGCCATGCATGCCCAGATCGAACCCTTCTACGACCCCGATACCTGCACCATGACTTATGTGGTGCACGCAGGGCCCGGCACACCATGCGCTGTGATCGATTCGGTACTCGACTACGATCCAAAATCGGGCCGTACGACGACCCGTTCAGCAGATCGCGTTGCCGCATTTATCGAAGCGCAGGACTTGCGCATCGAGTGGCTGCTGGAGACCCACGCGCATGCCGATCACCTGTCGGCCGCTCCGTACCTGCGTGGGCGCTTCGGCGGGCGCATTGCCATTGGCGAGCGCATTAGCGTGGTGCAGGGCGTGTTCAAACCGGTCTTCAATCTCGAGCCGTCGTTCCAACTTGATGGCTCGCAGTTTGATCACCTGTTTGCGCCTGACGAGGTCTTCCATATCGGCAATCTGGAAGCAAAGGCGCTGGCCGTGCCGGGTCATACGCCGGCCGACATGGCTTATCAGGTGGGCGACGCGGTGTTTGTGGGCGACACGCTGTTCATGCCGGACGTGGGCACCGCGCGCTGCGATTTTCCCGGCGGGGATGCTGGCACGCTGTACCAGTCGATTCGCAGTCTGCTGGACTTGCCGCCGCAAACGCGGCTCTACATGTGCCACGACTATCCGCCCGCCGGCCGTGAGGCCATATGCCACACCACGGTGGCCGAGCAGCGCCGCGCCAACATCCACGTGCGCGATGGCGTGACCGAAGCCGAGTTCGTGCAGATGCGCACCACCCGCGACGCGACGCTCGGCATGCCGACGCTGATGCTGCCGGCCATCCAGGTCAACATCCGCGCAGGCATATTGCCGCCGGCTGAGCAGAACGGCGTGCAGTACCTCAAGATTCCGCTGAACGCGCTGTAGCCGCTTAGGGGGGCGAATAGCGCGGGTTTGCCCGGCCGAAGGCGTGGCAGGTGTTGGATGGGCTGATTGGCATAACGATGCCGGCGCTGTCTGCCTTGCTGCTGCGCCACGCCGTGGGTGGACTCTAACTCCGTCTACCGCAGAGCCACCGTCGCCAGCGTGTCCTTGCGCGCGCGGAGCACCCCCAGCGATTTCAACAACGCATGCCCCTGCTGCGTGACGCGCGGCTCGCTCACGCCAGGGCTCGGGCGTTCCAGCGTAATGAGCTGAAGCGCCAGCAGCGTTTCAATATCCACCGTATCCAGATCGCGCGGCTGCGAGTCGCCACACACCAGAACCAACGTCGCAATTTCGTGGGGGCTCAACATCATTGTCTCCAGCTGTTCTGTCGCGCAAATGGCTTTTATACAAAGCCGCGCGTAAGCGCTACTGCATGGCTCGTGTCAGAAACGCCAACAGCGGTCCTGCGGGTGCTGTCAGGCGATCTAAAGTGCGTTGCCTTTTGCCCCGATGCCAGCGCTTCCGGCATCGGGCGCGGGGGAGGACGCAATTGCCATTCCCACGACGAGAATATGGTGCTCGCGAAGGGGTACGTGTTCTCCCTGCCCACAGCAGGCTCAGCAGGGCAAGGGGGCGAGATAGCCACCCGGACGGCCCCACGCGGTGATGACCAACACAGATACATTCAAACGGATCCAAACAGGCCACTCAGCCGCGCCCTCTTGCAGGGCGCGCTTGCGGCTCTGCGGCGGGCTGCTTGAGCGGCCTCAGATTCATCTTGTTGATTACGCGGCGGGCGCGCTCGGTGCAGTCTTCACCGTCGGGCTGGTGATCGACTTCGCGAATCAGCGCAAGCAGATCACGCTTGTTTTGCGCCAGGCGCTGTTCCAGCACATTGATTTCTTCGACTTTGTTGCGCAGCGCTTGCAGGAGTTCTTCGCGTGGCCACTCGCCCAGATGGGCGGGCAACAGGGCGCGGATCTCGTCCAACGAGAAGCCCGCGCTCTGCGCGCGCAGGATGATTTCCAGCCGCGTTAATGATTCGGGCGCGTATTCGCGATAGCCATTGGATTGCCGCTCGGCCGGCTGCAGCAGACCGCTCGCTTCATAGAACCGGATACGGGAGGCGGCCACGCCGCTCAGGCGGGCCAGTTCACCAATCTTCATTTGCGTACTCCGCAGGCTTGACATTCAAGTTGACTTTAAGCTTAGGGTTCGGGTGTCGTCAAACGTCAAACGTCAATAGTCAAATGTGGATGCCACCCATGAAGCTCTTCACGCCCCTCGTTTTGCCCAACGGCGCGGTGATTGCCAATCGCCTTGCCAAGGCCGCCATGGAAGAGAACATGGCCGATGCCGATCACGCACCGTCCGACGCGTTACTGCGCTTGTATGAAGCATGGGCGGCAGGCGGCGCCGGCTTGATCCTGACCGGTAACGTGATGGTTGACCACCGAGCCATGACCGGCCCGAGCGGCGTCGTGCTGGAAGACGGCGTACATCTGGAACGCTTTCGCCGCTGGGCGCAGGCCGCGCGTGCGCATGGCGCGCATGCGTGGGTCCAGATCAACCATCCGGGGCGCCAGATGCCGGCGGCACTGGGGCAGGCCACGCTGGCACCGTCGGCGGTTCCACTTGCGCTCGGCGCGCTATCCAAGCAGTTTCCAGTGCCCAGAGCGATGACCGAGGCGGACATCTTCGACGTTCAGCAACGCTTTATGCGTAGCGCGCAACTGGCCGAGCAGAGCGGTTTTAGCGGTGTGCAGATCCATGCTGCCCATGGTTATCTGTTGAGCCAGTTTCTGTCGCCCATCTCCAATCGGCGGCAGGACCAATGGGGTGGCCCGATCGAGAATCGCGCGCGGCTGTTGCTCGACATCGTGCGTGGTGTGCGAGCGGCCGTGTCGCCGCAGTTTGTGGTGTCGGTCAAGTTGAACTCGGCCGATTTTCAGCGCGGCGGTTTTAGCCCCGATGACGCGAAGCAGGTGGTTGAACTGCTCAACCCGCTCGGCGTTGATCTGGTCGAGCTGTCTGGCGGCAGCTATGAAGTACCTGCCATGCAAGGGCACGCGCGCGATGGCCGAACGCTGGCCCGCGAGGCGTATTTCCTGGAGTTCGCGCGTGACATCGCTGCCATTGCGCGCATGCCCCTGATGGTCACGGGCGGCATCCGGCGCCGGGCGGTGGCGGAGCAGGTCATCGACAGTGGGGTCGATATGGTGGGCATTGCCACCGCGCTATCCATTGATCCGAACCTGCCGCGCGATTGGGCTGGCGGCAAGAACAGCGCGCCGGTGCTGCCGCCCATTACGTGGAAGAACAAGGCGCTGGGGGCGTTGGCCAACATGGCGGTCGTCAAGTTCCAGCTCAACCGGCTGAGCAAAGGGCGCACGACGGCCCCGCGTGTATCGCCGCTGCGGGCGCTGATACAGCAACAACTCGCGGCATCTTGCCAGTCGCGGCGCTATCGACGATGGACGGCACAACGTCAGGCACGCTAGGGCGTATTTTCTGACGGGACTGGCACAGCCTTACCGGTGCGCCGCGTCTCTTGTAGATTCATGTTTTGCCCCCCAACCGGAAAGCACGACATGAAACAAGTCACTTTGCCCGACGGCGAACGCGTCTCAGCGCTCGGCATGGGCACGTGGAACATGGGCGACGACCGTACTACGCGGGCCGAAGAAATCGCCACGTTGCGCCTGGGCCTCGACCTGGGTTTGCGCCTGATCGATACGGCCGAGATGTACGGTGAAGGCCTCTCCGAATCGTTGATCGGCGAGGCCATTGCCGGGCGCCGTGATGAGGTCTTTCTCGTCAGCAAGGTCTACCCGCACAACGCCAACCGACGCGGCATTGCCGCGGCATGTGAGCGCAGCCTGCGCCGGCTTGGCACCGACCGGCTCGATCTGTACCTGCTGCATTGGCGCGGCGATGTGCCCTTCGATGAAACGGTGGAAGGTCTGCAGGCCCTGCAGCGCGAAGGCAAGATCCGCCACTATGGCGTGAGCAACCTCGACTTGTCGGATATGGACGAATTGTGGGGCATGCCGGGCGGCGATGGGATCGCCGTTAACCAACTGCTGTACAACCTCAGCCGGCGCGGCATCGAGTGGGACTTGCTACCCTGGCTGCGCGAGCGCCGCGTGCCGGTAATGGCCTATTCGCCCATCGAGCAGGCGCGGTTGGTTCGGCATCCGAAGCTGGTGCGTTTTGCGCAGGAGTGCGGTATGACGCCGGCACAGGTGGCGCTGGCGTGGTTGCTGGCGCGTGACGGCATCATCGCGATTCCGAAGACGGGCCATCGTGAGCGCTTGCGCGAGAACATCGGCGCGCTGTCGCACACGCTCACGGCTGAGCAGCTCGCTACGTTGGACAGCATCTTCCCGCCGCCCAAAGGGCCGCGCGCGTTGGAGATGCTGTAACGGGTCAGCGCGATTTGGCCAGGTAGCGTTCGTGGTCGACGTAGCTGGTCAGGTAGACGCGCGCTTTGTCGCGAGTGTCTGTGGTGACGCGATCGGCCACCTTGCGTGCGCCGGAAGACGACATTGATGCGCTGAGGTAATCGCGGAAGCCATCGTGCATGGTGCGCAGATCCGCCTCGCAGGCATTGAGCGCGGACGACACGACGGCCTTCGTCTGCGTAGTGCCCGGGACACCGTCGTCGGCATGGCGCTGGACGCAAGCCATGTATCGGGCGCGCAGTGTTTGCCAGCCTTGGTCAGCGCTGGCGGCACCAGTTGTGTTGGTAGCGCTGCTGGTATCGGCGGGCGGTTGTTGCGGGGCCGAGCCGCATGCACCGAGCAGGGCCAGCAGGACGAGAGACGGGCAAATCAGGGCTTTCTTCATGGCATGGACTGTACTGCACGGCTCTGCTGCTTGCGGCCTCCGAAGTCGGTTCTGGCTCACCCGGTAACATTTGGAAACGAAAAATTTCGGGCCACGTTTTGCGGCCGCGCTGCCCACCTCGAAGAACTTACGCAGCGCTCGGCGCGAGCCGCTGCCTCAGCCGTTGCGGAAGATGAAGCTGTACGCATTAAGGGCTGGTACGCCGCCCAGATGGGCATAGAGCACGCGCGAGCCTTCGGGGAATTCGCCGTTGCGCACCATGTCGATCATGCCGTGCATGGATTTCCCTTCGTACACCGGGTCGGTCAGCACGGCTTCCTGGCGTGCGCACAGGCGAATGGCTTCGAGCGTGCCCTCGTTGGGCAGGCCGTATTCCGGGCCGCCGTAGCGCGTGTCGAGCACCACGTCTTTCTCGGTGATGTCGCGGCCGAGGTCGACCAGTTCGGCCGTGTTCTGCGCAATGCGCAGGATCTGCGCGCGCGTCTGAGCGGGCTTGGCCGACGCATCGATGCCGATCACCTTGTCGGCGCGGCCATCCGCCGCAAAGCCCACGACCATGCCGGCCTGCGTGCTGCCCGTAACCGAGCACACCACGATGTAATCGAACTTGAAGCCCAGTTGCGCTTCCTGCTGCCGCACTTCTTCGGCAAAGCCCACAAAGCCCAGGCCGCCGAGCGGATGTTCCGAGCAACCGGCCGGAATCGGGAACGGCTTGCCGCCGCGCTTGCGCACGTCCTCCATGGCCTGTTCCCAGCTCGGGCGGATGCCAATGTCGAAGCCAGCCGCATCGAGGCGTACATCCGCGCCCATGATCCGCGACATTTCGATGTTGCCGACGCGGTCGTACACGGCGTCGGAATAGTTCACCCAGTTCTCCTGCACCAGCACGCACTTGAGCCCGAGGTGTGCTGCCACGGCAGCGACTTGGCGCGTCTGGTTCGACTGAATGCCGCCAATGGAAACCAGCGTGTCGTATCCGCCTTCCAGCGCTTCCGGAATCAGGTATTCCAGCTTGCGCGTTTTGTTGCCGCCGAAGGCCAGGCCGCTATTGCAGTCCTCGCGCTTGGCATACAGCTCCACTTTGCCGCCCAGGTGTGCGCTCAGCCGTTTCAGTGGCTGGATGGGCGTTGGCCCAAACGTCAGGGGATAACGAGGAAATCTCTGCAGGTTCATGAACTGGCTCCTTCCGTGCCGCACGTGGCGGGATGTCGGAAACCAATGGTACGCAGAACAACGAGAAATGGGATTGCAAAAATAAACTAATATTCAAAACGAATCCAATCGAAATTTATTTTTGAATTCTATTTGTTTCTTGGAAATGAAAAAAGGCGGAACAAAATTGCAGGATGCGTCCGGCGATGCGGTGGCTTCTGCGCGCCACGCCTTGGATCGCACCGATCGGGCGATTCTCAGGGCACTTCAGCGCGATGCGTCCATCTCCAACGTCGCGCTCGCGGCCAAGGTGAGCCTGAGCCCGCCGGCCTGTCTGCGCCGGGTGGAACGGCTCAAGGCGCTGGGGCTGATCAAGGGGATCGTTGCGCTGCTCGATCCGCGTGCGCTGGATCTGGGGTCACTGGTGATGATCGGCGTCGTGCTGGATCGCTCGACGCCGGAATCCTTCGCGGCATTTGAGAAGGCGGCGCAGAAGGTCTCAGGCTGCCTGGAATGCCATGTCGTGACCGGCGAGTTTGACTACTTCATGCTCGTGCGCACGAAAGACAGCGAGGGTTACAACCGCCTCCATGCCGAACAGTTGCTGTATCTGCCAGGCGTGCGGCAAATCCGGACGTTCATGGTGCTCAAGCAGGTGCTGTCCACGACGGAACTGCCGGTGGCGTAAGGCTTCAGGCCTTGCGTTGATCCGTCAGGCGGTTCCAGAGCATTCCAGCCCGGTTCCCGCTTTTGCAATAGGCGAGGATGGGCTTGGGCAACGTGTCGACCAATGCGCCAAATGCCTCGACATCTGCATCGCCAATGCCATTCGGTTCGACCGGCAGGTAGCGCGCCTGCATACCCAGTTCGCGGGCAGCAGCGGCAATGTCTTCAAACGTGGGCTGATCAATGCTCTCGCCGTCAGGACGATTGCAGATCACCGAGCGGAAACCTGCACTGCGGATGGCTTTCAAGTCCGCCGGAGTGATCTGCCGCGAAGCGGTCAGGCCACTGGATGCCGTGGCCTGGCATTGCTCGATCGCGCGCTCAAAGCAGGCGATCGCAAAGTCGATGTCCTGCTCCGTCGCAAAGCGGCCAAGGCTGATGCGCACGGTGCGGCCCGCCGCATCTGCATCCAGGCCGATGGCCGACAACACATGAGAAGGCGTGCCCGCGGCGGAGTTGCACGCCGATGTGGATGACACGGCAAGATCGTCGCCCAGCATCATCGGGAAGAAGCCGGGCGCATTGACCGTCAGGCTCAAGGTATGGGGAATGCGCCGTGCTACGTCGGCGTTCTGCACCACATCGCCAAGCGCAAGAACCGATGCCTTCAGCCGCTGGCTCAGCGCCGAAATGCGGGCGATTTCCTGTGCAAGGTCTTCCGCCGCCAACTCGCACGCGACGCCCATGCCGACAATCTGATGCGTTGCCAGCGTGCCCGAGCGCAGGCCGCGCTCGTGTCCGCCACCGTGGATTTGCGGCGCAATTTGCGCTGCGATTTCGCGGCGGACGAACAGCGCGCCGATCCCCTTGGGGCCATACACCTTATGGGCAGACATCGACAGCATGTCGATGCCGAGCGCACGCACATCTATCGGCGTTTTGCCGAGCGCCTGTGCAGCATCGACATGGAGCAGCGCGCCTGCGGCGTGCACGATCTGCGCAATCGCACGAATGTCAGTCAGCGTGCCAAGTTCATTGTTCACCAGCATCAGCGATACGAGGCCGGTTTCGGGGCCAATCGCCGCGGCTACTGCATCAGCGCTGATTTCGCCCTCGCGGGTCGGGCAGAGATAGGTCACCGAGCAGCCGCGCGCCGAGAGGTTCGCCATCGTGTCCAGAACGGCCTTGTGCTCAATGCGGCTGGTGATGAGGTGGCGCTTGCTTGTGGCCGTGTCAGCGTAGCCTTTCAGCGCAAGGTTGTTGGATTCGGTCGCGCCCGACGTCCAGATGATTTCGTCGGCATCCGCACCAATGAGCTTGGCGACCTGCTCGCGTGCGTGCTCAACTTTGTTCCGTGCAACACGGCCGGTTGCGTGCGAACTCGACGCCGGGTTGCCGAACGCGCCTTCCATGCCAAGGCAGGCTGTCATCGCTGCAATCACGCGAGGGTCGGCCGGCGTTGTGGCTGCGTAGTCGAGGTAATGCAAGGTGTTGGTGTCGCTCATTTTGTTTTCTTGCTGCGGTAGGGGCAGGAAAATGATACGGCGGATGATCCAGAAAAATAATTTAAAGTTTCCTTCGAATTTGGAAACTTTGCGGAAAGTTTTCTCTAAAATTGAGATTTTATAGAAGCTGATTTCTGAATCGAAATGGATGCCATTGACCGCGAATTACTGAGGCTGTTGCAGGCCGACGCAACGCTGCCTATTGCAGAACTCGCGCAGCGCGTGAATCTCTCGCAGACACCGTGCTGGAAGCGGGTGCAACGGCTCAAGGACACGGGGGTCATCCGCGCGCAGGTGGCGCTGTGCGATGCGCGCAAACTGGGTGTCGGTACGACAGTGTTTGTTGCTGTTCGAACTGACCAGCACACGGAAAAGTGGGCGCAGCGTTTCACGCAGGTGGTGCGCGACATGCCGGAAGTGGTTGAGGTCTACCGGATGAGCGGCGAAATGGACTATCTGTTGCGCGTTGCCGTAGCCGGCATTGAAGACTACGACCGCGTCTACAAGCACCTCATTAAGGCCGTGCCGCTCTCGGATGTGAGTTCATCGTTCTCGATGGAGCAGATCAAGTATTCGACTGCGTTGCCGGTGCGCGATGGTGGTCAGGCGGATTGAACGCAACCCTCGATTGTCGTCATGAGAGCTTGCATCGCTTTGCCATGGTGATCGGGGCTTACACAGACTGGACTGGGGTTGCGCCGCCATGACGGTCACTATCTGGCGAACTCCTATGCGGACGGCTGTGATCGCCGTATATCGGCCAACCCGATCGGAATCGAAGACCTCTACGAGCTGCCGCTGCATTCACAGTTGACGTGAGCTATGGGCGCGCAGCTCTCCATTGGATGTATTGCGGCGGCGGTATTGGCGTTGCGTGGGATAACCCGGGAATCGCCTTCCAAGGCTATTCCGATGCAGCGGTTACCCACGTTCTTGATTTTCAGGGGGAATGTGGCCTGCCCAGAGGGATTCGAACCCCCGACCGTCGGCTTAGAAGGCCGATGCTCTATCCAACTGAGCTATGGGCAGATTTGCAGACTGCCCAGACACACCAAAACGCACGGCCTCCGGGTGCCTGGGAGGTCGCGATTCTAACAGATGGGATGTTGCCCAGCGCTAGTGCTGGGGCGGGATTTCCGGCGGTAGCTCGCCGGGCGGCAGTTCGATAGGAGGTGTGCTGGGCTCGGGGTCGTGCACGGGGTCGTGGGCTGGCTCGTCGGGCGGCGGCATTTCCGGCGGCGGGTGCGGGGGCTGCTCCGGCGGCTGCGGTGGCGTGATGTGGGCGTGCTTGGTCAGATCGGGCAAGGCGGGCATGGACTGCCTCCATACATAGGTCGATTTTCGGGTTTGCCCTAATCGAGCCCGCAAGCGTCGTTCCTGCGCATCATCCAAATGGTGATACCTAAAATACGTACCCCCCATTCGGGGGGATTTTTGATACATTTCGTGGCGTCGGGTAGTGCCACACAACAACAACGTTTCATTCGAAATTCCGCGCAAAGACGCGGAACGCCGTGCCTACGCACGCCAGATGGGCGTGACGACGCTTTTCCGGTTCCGACCAGACGGGGAAATTAAGGGAGTCTTGTTTGGGCAGCCATGGAGCAATCCATGGAGCTGCTGTGTTTCGTCATGGTTGCAGGGGGCCGGGCGAGGCGCTAGTCATGGGGCAGGGAGGAAACAACAATGAGCACACGTCATGCACGACGCCCGGCAGGGTCGTCCCGCAGCACCTACATCCGTAACGCGCAGAGCGGCCGCATTGGCGATCGTTCCAACGCCAACGACCATCGTCTGCCGCCCAGCGGCGTACCGCGCATGCTGCTATGGCTGCTGGCCGCGACGATCCTCTTCGCGGTGGCGAACTACACGTTCAGGCTGTTCGGCTGAAGCGGCGCCTTATAACACTTTCCCCGGATTCATCAGGTCGCGTGGGTCCAGCGCCTGCTTGATCGCACGCATGGCCGCCAGTTCAACGGGGCTCTTGTAGCGTGCATTGTCTTCGCGCTTGAGCTGGCCGATGCCATGTTCGGCCGAAATCGAACCGCCATGCGCATGCACGCTGTCGTGCACGATGCGGTTGATGCCATCCTGGTTTGCCAGGAACGATTCGTGCGCGTGGCCTTCCGGGGGCGACACGTTGTAATGCAGGTTGCCGTCGCCAAGGTGGCCGAACGTCACCATGCGGATGTCGGGGTAGGCCGCGGCCAGCGCGCGGTCGGTCACGTCAATGAAATCTGCGATGCGCGAGATCGGCACACCAATGTCGTGCTTGATGTTCTTGCCCTCGTCAGCCTGTGCCAGCGGAATGTGTTCGCGCAGGTTCCAGAAATCGCGCGACTGCGCCACAGATTCCGCCACCGCCGCATCGTCGATCACGCCGCGCGCCAGCGCATCTTCCATGAGCGTTTCGAACAGCGTGCGGGCGTGCTCCTCGCTTTCCAGATCGGATAACTCCAGTAGCACGTACTGCGGATGCGCCTGCGTGAACGGCATGCGCAATTGCGGATAGTGCTTGCGCACCAGTTCCAGGCAGAACGCCGACATCAGCTCAAAGCCTGTCAGCAGCGTCCCGGCATGGCCTTGCGCCAATGACAGGAACTCCAGCGCCTGACGCGGCGATTGCAGGGCCGCCAGCGCCGTCACCTTGGCGCGCGGCTGCGGAAACAGCTTGAGCATCGCCCCGGTGATGATGCCCAGCGTGCCTTCCGCGCCGATCAACAGGTCACGCAGGTCATAACCCGTGTTGTCTTTGCGCAGGCCGCGCAGGCCATTCCACAGTTCGCCGTTGGGCAGTACCGCTTCGATACCCAGACACAGTTCACGTGCGTTGCCGTAGCGCAAGACGGCGGTGCCGCCGGCGTTGGTCGCCAGATTGCCGCCGATGGTGCAACTGCCTTCTGCCGCCAGGCTGAGCGGGAAGAGTCGGTTGGCCTCGGCTGCGGCCTGCTGCACGTTGGCCAGAATGCAGCCCGCATCCACGGTGATGGTGTTGTTGATGGGGTCGACCGCGCGTACGTGCTGCATGCGCTGCAACGAGATCACGACGGCGCTGCCGTCCATATCGGGCGTTGCGCCGCCACACAGGCCGGTATTGCCGCCTTGCGGAACGATGGGCACGCTGTGTTCGCCGCACAAGCGCACGAGTGCAGCCACCTCATCGGGCGTGGCCGGGCGCAACACGGCGCGTGCGCGGCCCGAGAAACGCTTGCGCCAATCGGTCAGGTAGGGCGTCTGGTCTGCCGGGGCGGTCAGGACATGCGTTGCACCGATGGTATCAACGCAGGCTTGCAGAAACGCATCGTGGGTCATGGCGGGTCAGGTTTGCTGATTGGCGCGTGCTTTGGCGGCGCGCTTGAATGGACGCAGGTACAGGATGGTCGTGAAGAAAAACACCATGCTGAGCACCACCTCGGCCCAGGCCAGCGAGCGCGAAAGCCCAACGTCCGATGTCGCTCGCACGACGCCTTCGGTCAAGAACAGCAGGATGAACATCGACGCCCATTGCATCGTGTAGCGGTTCTTGCGCAGCACGCCGGGCAGCGGCCACGCCAGCAGCAGCGCCTTGAGCGCCAGCCACGAACCGCCCTGACGCACGGGCGCAAGCCACAACTCCCAAGCAGCACACAGGACGATCAACGCGATGAGGCTGCCGGCGCTCAACAGAGACAGCGTGCGGGATTCAGTGACGACGTTGTTGGTGGCAGTCATGCGGCGAGCTTGAGAGCGGTCTGAGCAAGCCGTCGGCCCATGGCTGTGGCAAGCGTGCGTTCGTGCGCGGTGAGCGGGGCGGTATCGCCGCGATGCGCGACGTGAGACGGCCCATACGGCGTGCCGCCGGCATCGGTGGAAAGCAGTTCGCTCTGCTGATATGGCAGACCGAGCACGACCATGCCATGGTGCAGCAACGGCAGCATCATCGAGAGCAGGGTGGTTTCCTGCCCGCCGTGCATGCTGCCTGTGGAGGTGAATACGCATGCCGGTTTGCCGGTCAGTGCGCCTGCCAGCCATTGCGGCGTCGTGCCATCCAGAAAGTATTTGAGCGGCGCAGCCATGTTGCCGAAGCGCGTGGGGGAGCCCAGCGCCAGGCCCACACATTCTTCCAGGTCGCGCACTTCCACGTAGGGCGGCCCGCCGTCGGGTACGTCGGGCTGCGTGGCTTCGCAGACGGTGGAGACGGCCGGTACGGTGCGTACCCGCGCCTGGGCGCCGTCGACGCTTTCAATGCCTTGCGCGATGGCTTCAGCCAATGCGCGCGTGCTGCCGTGACGGCTGTAGTACAGAACCAGGATATCTTTCATGACAAAGCGTTGAGAGCGTCGCGGTATTATAGTTGCGCCCCTCAAGCCACCTCGTTTGCCTTACTCCGCCTCATTTTTCATGCGTTTTGACACCCGTGTGCTTCGTCAATGGAATGCCGCCAAGCTGCGTGCGCTGGCGCGTTATGCCTTGCGCCGCGCCGGTGAGGACCACCTGCCGCAAGTGGCCGGCAGCCTGACATTCACGACCGTGCTGTCGCTGGTGCCTATTCTGACGGTGGCATTTGCGCTGTTCACGGCGTTCCCGATATTCAAGAGCTTTCGGGCAGACATCGAAGGCTACATGTTCAGCAACCTCGTGCCGGGCAGCATCAGCCGGCCGATCCTGACGTATCTCAACCAGTTTTCCAGTAATGCCAAGGGGCTGACGGCAGCGGGCCTGATCGGTTTGGTTGTGACGTCGGTCATGACGATGCTCACGGTCGAAAACGCGCTGAACGCCATCTGGCGCGTGCGCCATCGGCGGCCGCTGGCGCAGCGTGTGCTGGTGTTCTGGGCGCTGATGACGTTCGCGCCAGTGCTGATTGGCGCGAGTCTGTCGGTCAGTTCGTATCTTGTGTCGATTTCCGCGGGCTATGTACACAAGCTGCCGTTCGGCCTGGGCGTGGTGGTGGGCTTGATCCCGATCCTGCTGTCGGCCATTGCGTTTGCGATGCTGTATGTGTTCGTGCCGAATACCAATGTGGAGCGGCGCGATGCATTCATCGCTGGCTTGATCGCCGCAGCGGCGTTTGAAATCGCCAAGCGCGTCTTCGGCTCTTACGTTGCGCACATTCCCACATACACGGCCGTCTATGGCGCGTTTGCGACGCTGCCGATTTTCCTGACGTGGATCTACGTGAGCTGGCTGGTGACATTGCTGGGCGCGACCATCGCGTCGACGCTGCCGGTCATTCGGCAGGGCTATTGGCGGCGGCGCACGTTTCCGGGCAGTGAATTCTTTGATGCGCTGGGCATTCTGCTGTTGCTATATCGCGCACGTGAGCAGGCGCCGCGTACGGTTGCCGAGCGCGACGTTGGTCGGCGCCTGCAACTGGAAGCCGACTACCTGGTTGACTTGCTGACCAAGCTGAAGGCGTTGCACCTGATCGGCAAGCTGCAGCAGGATCGCGGCGAGGCCCATTGGGCGCTGCTGTGCGACGCCCACACGACCACGCTGCGGCCGCTCTATGAAAAACTGGTGCTGAATCTGCCGCGCTTGTCGCGCACCGCGCTGGCGCACCAGCTGGGGGACACGCACGCGCTGGTCAGTCAGTTGCAGAATCCCGCGCTCGATGCCACGTTGGAGCGTATTTTCACCACCGGTGAACGCGGGGTGGCGGCTGCCGTCCAGGCTGCTGCGGCGCCGGTGCCGGCCTCGGCAATGCCCGCCGCTGCCAGCGCTGGCGCCTGATGCTTCAGAACGGGATCTTGCCCGTCCAGATGTCGCGGTACATTACCCAGTCGCCCATCAGGCTGTAAAAGGGGTGGCGGAAGGTGGCGGGCCGGTTCTTCTCGAAGCCGAAGTGCCCGACCCACGCGAATGCATAACCGCTGACAGCCGCCCCCAGCAGCCACCACAGGTTGCCCGTGAAAACCAGCAGGATCAGGCTCACCAGCGCCACCGTCGAACCGGCAAAGTGCAGGCGCCGGCAGATGCGATCCTGGTGCTCGCTCAGGTAATACGGATAGAACTCGGCAAAGCTGCCGAAGCTGTGGGTGTCGGTGGTGGCCATGATTGCCTCCTGTGCGGGACGCCTATCGAGACACTTCCGCGGCGACCACGTCGTGTTCACGCGCAAAGGCGATCAGTGCGTCGAGTGTGCCGTCTGGGCATTCTCCCATGATGGCATGCCCGCCCGGCAGGCCGACAATGCGGCTGCCCGCCAGTCCCGCCGCGACTTGGCGGCCGGCTTTTGCGGGCGTCATCTGGTCTTTCTCACCCACGATTACAAGTGATGGGCACTTCACTGATGCCATGGCCTCGGCGCCGCGCGCGTAGGCATTGCAGGCGGAGAAATCTATGTGAAAGACCGGAGCGTCTGTGCCGTTTGCTACGCGTTCCATCAGCCGTTGGCTGCCGCCGTGCATCCAGAAACCCGGCCCGGGTGATGACGGCTTATTGGCCAGGCTGGAATGCGACCAGACATTCACCATATCGATAGCCACTGGTGTGTTGTTGAGCGCGGCGTCGAGCAGCGCATCCGACACCTTCATCGGCCAGGCTGTGGCCACCAGCGCGATCCGGCGTACGCGATCGGCGTATCGTGAGGCGCACTCCAGTGCAATCAGCGAACCCATGCTATGCCCCACCACCATCACCGGTTGCCTGACGCCCGTTGCCTGAACGAGCGCCATCACCCAGTCCGCCATGGCTTCCACCGTCTGCAGCGGTGTGCCAGCGCTGCGGCCGTGTCCGGGCAGATCAACCGCGAGCACGCTGAAACCGTGGTGTGCGAACCAGCGCGTCTGCAGACCCCAGACCGAATGATCATTCTGCGCACCGTGCACGAACACGACACACGGCAGTTCCGCATTGAACGGTTTGCCGCCGGTATAGGCGTAGGCGCGCTCGCCTCGTACGGTCCATTCCATCAACGGGCTCCGGTTGCGTTGGGAGCGGCCTTTCCGGGCGCGGCGGACATCGCGCGCTCGGCAGCTTTCAGGCCGCGCTTGAGATCGTCGATCAGGTCGTCGGCATCCTCCAGGCCGATCGACAGGCGGATCGTGCCTTCACTGATGCCGGCTGCGGCCAGCGCATGCGCATCCATGCGGAAATGCGTGGTTGATGCCGGATGGATGACCAACGACCGCGCGTCGCCCACATTGGCCAGGTGCGAGAACAAACCGAGCGATTCAATGAACTGCTGGCCCGCACGCCGATCGCCACGCAGGTCGAAGCTGAACACTGCACCGCTGCCGCGCGGTAGCAGGCGTTTCGCAAGCGCGTGATCCGGGTGCGATTCCAGTTCAGGGTAGGCGACTGACGCCACCATCGGATGGCTCGCCAGGAAAGCGACGACGCGGCGCGTGTTTTCCACATGCCGCGCCATGCGCAGCGGCAGCGTTTCGATGCCTTGCAGCAGTTGCCATGCGGCCATCGGGTTCATGCACGCGCCGAAATCGCGCAGGCCCTCGCGCCGAGCGCGCAGCAGAAAGGGGGCGACAGTGCTTTCCTCGGCAAACACCATGTCGTGGAAGCCCGCGTACGGCTCGGTCAGCTCGGGGTGCTTGCCGGCGGCCACGTAGTCGAACGTGCCGCCGTCGACCAGCACGCCGCCGATGGTTGTGCCATGCCCGCCCAGGAACTTGGTGGCCGAGTGATAGACGAGGTCTGCGCCGTGGGCGAATGGCTGCAGCAGCCACGGTGTGGTGAAGGTCGAATCGACTAGCAGCGGCACGCCCGCATCATGCGCAATCGATGCAATGGTCGGGATGTCGAGCACATCCAGCCCCGGGTTGCCGAGCGTCTCACCAAACAGCAGCCGTGTGTTTGGGCGGATGGCAGCGCGCCAGCCGTCGATATTGCCGGGCTTGACGAAGGTCGTCTCGATGCCGAAGCGGCGCAGCGTGTAATGCAGCAGATTGTGCGAGCCGCCATAGAGCGCAGAGGAGGCGACGATATGCGAGCCCGCGCCCATCAACGTAACGATGGCCAGATGCAGCGCTGCCTGGCCCGAAGCCGTAGCAATGGCGCCAACGCCGTTCTCAAGCGACGCCGTGCGTTCTTCGAACACGGCAACGGTCGGGTTGGAGATGCGCGAGTAGACGTGGCCCGCGCGTTCCATATTGAACAATGACGCCGCGTGTTCGCTGTCGCGGAACACAAAGGACGTGCTCAGGTGGATGGGCGTGGCGCGCGCGCCGGTGGCCGGGTCGGGCGCGGCACCGGCATGCAGGGCCAGCGTGTCGAAGCGGGCTTTGGACATGGATTCAAGCACCCAGACAGGATGCGGGAGCGGGTTTGGACGGGGCATGCTAGCACCGCTCCTGTTGCGGCGCATTCCGGGCAAACGCCGAGCGGGCGCGGTTTTTGACAGGTTTTTTCTGCGCTGCGAGCTTGTCGAAGCCATCCGGTTTGGGCTAGGATCGAAACACAACCATAACCACAACCCGCGCGCGGTCGCCCCCCGGCAGACTGGCACCCCGATACTCTGGGAGACGCACTATGAAAGTCAGCGACATCCTTCACGTGAAGGGCAACACGCTCTACACCGTGGCACCCGAAACCAAGCTCCAGGTGGCCGTGCAGACGATGGCGGAAAAAGACATCGGCTCGCTCGTCGTCATGGAATACGGTGAACTGGTCGGCATGCTGACCTTCCGGGAAATCATCAAGGTTGTCGCCAAGAACCACGGTTCCGTTGGCGATGGCACCACCATCCGCAAGGTGATGGACGATCATCCTGTCACCTGCACGCCCGAAACCGAAGTCAACGAAGTGCGCCGCATCATGCTGGAGCACCATGTGCGCTACCTGCCGGTGCTCGACAGCCGCACGCTCATGGGCGTGATCTCCTTCTATGACGTGGCCAAGGCCGTGTTCGAAGACCAGAGCTTCGAAAACAAGATGCTCAAGGCGTACATTCGCGACTGGCCCGAAGAAAAGGCCAACGAAGACTGATCTGTACCACCTCTGCACCGCATTCCTGAAACCCGCCCGCTGCTGCGAGCGGGTTTTTTGTTGAACCCCCAATATCCTGCCGATGAGTCAATCGAGCCAGTTTTCCCTGCTCAAGCAGCGCCGCTTCGCACCGTTCTTCTGGACCCAGTTTCTGGGCGCGATGAACGACAACGTTTTCAAGGTGGCGTTTTCCTCGCTGGTCACCTACCACGCCGCGCTGTTCGGCAACGCGGACCCGGCCTCGGCGGCGTTCCTCAT
The DNA here is from genome assembly GCF_003851545.1 of Ralstonia sp. SET104. Lineage (GTDB taxonomy): Bacteria > Pseudomonadota > Gammaproteobacteria > Burkholderiales > Burkholderiaceae > Ralstonia. The sequence goes on from NZ_BHVX01000007.1 coordinate 24,300, forward strand.
TTCGGCGATTTTCATTGCGCCGTTCGTGCTGCTGTCGGCTACCAGCGGGCAGATTGCCGATCGCCTGGACAAGGCTCGGCTGATCCGCGTGGTCAAGACGCTGGAAATTGCCATCATGGCGATCGGCTGTGCGGGCTTTGCGCTGCGCCACGTTGAATTGCTCTATCTGTGCACCTTCCTAATGGGCGTGCATTCCACGCTGTTCGGGCCCGTCAAGTACGCGTATCTGCCGCAGCATCTGCAATCGACCGAGCTGGTGGGTGGCAATGGGCTGGTGGAAATGGGCACCTTCGTCGCCATCCTGATCGGCACCATTGGCGGCGGGGAGCTTGCCAACTACACGCGCAACGGCGAGCTGATCGGCCCGACGTTCACCGGCATTGCCTGCCTGGTCATCGCCGTGGCCGGTTGGCTGACGGCGCGCAGTGTGCCCGTGTCGCCGGCTTCGCAGCCGGACCTGCGCATCAATTGGAATCCGATCTCCGAGACTTGGCGAAACCTGAAGCTGGCCAGCAATCAGCGCGCGGTGTTCCTGAGCCTGATGGGCATCTCGTGGCTGTGGTTTGTAGGCGCGACGTTCCTGACGTCGTTCTTTGCCTTTGCGCGTAATGTGCTTGGCGGCGACCAGAACGTGGTGACGCTGCTGCTGGCAGTGTTCTCAGTCGGTATCGGGTTGGGCTCGGTGCTGTGCGAGAAGCTCTCGGGCCGTACAGTAGAAATCGGTCTCGTGCCGTTTGGGTCGATTGGTATGACGGTGTTTGCGGTTGACCTGTACTTCGCATCGCACGCCGAGGCGCTGGTCGCGCACGACGTGTTGACGGGAATTTCCGGCTTCCTGCAGAACCACCGCCATTGGCGCGTGCTGGCCGACCTGTTCCTGCTGGCGATGTTCGGCGGTTTCTACAGCGTGCCGCTTTATGCGTTGATCCAGAGCCGTTGCGAGCCGACCCACCGCGCACGCATCATTGCCGCCAACAACATCCTCAATGCGCTGTTCATGATTGCTTCGGCGGTGTTGGCGATGGTGCTCACACGCTCCGGTTTTACGATTCCGCAGTTGTTTCTGGTGACCGGCATTCTCAACGCTGTGGTGGCCCTCTACATCTACACGCTGGTGCCAGAATTCCTGATCCGCTTCGTGATGTGGCTGCTGATCCATACCGTCTACCGCGTGAAAGTGGAAGGCGCCGAACAGATTCCCGATGCGGGCCCGTGCTTGCTGGTCTGCAATCACGTGAGCTTTGTCGATGCCGTGGTGGTGGGGGCCTTCGTGCGCCGGCCCGTGCGCTTCGTGATGGACCACCGCATCTTCAAGGTGCCGGTGTTGTCGTGGTTCTTCCGCACGGTCAAGGCGATCCCGATCGCGCCGCTGCACGAAGATCCTGAGATGCTCAAGCGCGCCTACGGCATGATTGCTGCCGCGCTGGCCGAGGGCGAGGTCGTTTGCATCTTCCCTGAGGGCAAGATCACCGCGACGGGCGAGATGAACCCATTCAAGGAAGGCGTGCGCCGCATCATCGAGCAGTCTCCGGTGCCGGTGGTGCCGATGGCGTTGCGCGGGCTCTGGGGCAGCTTCTTTTCGCGCAAGGATGGAGCGGCGATGTCGCGCCCGTTCCGTCGTGGCTTTCTCAACAAGCTCGAACTTTGCATCGGCACGCCGGTGTCGCCGCAAGCGGCATCGCCCGAAGGGCTGCAGGCTGCCGTGCTGGCGCTGCGCGGTGAGCGGCTATAGCAGCAGGCGCCAGACCGGAATTCGATACACTGCCGGTCGGCCTGCAACCGGCCAGTGTTTTTCTATCCCCAAACTCTCCCGTTACCTGCCATGAAACACGTTTCCCTGCTGCTGTGCGCGTCGTCGCTTGCCCTGGCTGCTGTTACCGCACAAGCTGCGTCGCCTGCATCGAGCGAAACCTTGCCCTCCGGCGTGGTTGTCCAGACGCTGACCAAGGGCACGGGCCCGTCGCCCAAGGCCAGCGATTCGGTCAAGGTGCATTACCGCGGGACGCTGACTGACGGCAAGGAGTTCGACAGTTCCTACAAGCGCGGCCAGCCGATCTCGTTCCCGCTGAACCGTGTGATTCCGTGCTGGACCGAGGGCGTGCAGAAGATGCAAGTTGGCGGCAAGGCGAAGCTGACCTGCCCGGCGGCCACCGCTTACGGTGCCAACGGCGTGCCTGGCACGATTCCGCCCAACGCCACACTGAACTTCGAGGTCGAGCTGCTGGGCATCGGCGGCTGATTGATCGGCTTACAATAGCGGTTTCCCGATGTACCGTGCCGCCGCTTTGGCGGCACATTTCTGCGCACAATCGCGAGCACGATCATGTCTGGCAATACCCTGGGCCTGCTGTTTTCCGTCACCACCTTCGGCGAGTCGCATGGCCCGGCCATCGGCGCCGTCATCGACGGCTGCCCGCCGGGCATGGCACTCTGCGCGGAAGATATCCAACCCGATCTGGACCGCCGCAAGCCCGGCACCTCGCGCCACGTCACGCAGCGCAAGGAAGACGACCTGGTCGAAATTCTTTCCGGCGTCTACGAGGGCAAGACCACTGGCACACCCATTTGCCTGCTGATCCGCAACACCGACCAGCGCAGCAAGGACTACAGCAACATTGCTGAGACCTTCCGTCCCGGCCATGCTGACTACACCTATTGGCACAAATACGGCATTCGCGACCCGCGTGGCGGTGGCCGTTCTTCGGCACGATTGACGGCGCCGACCGTCGCCGCCGGTGCAGTCGCCAAAAAGTGGCTGCGCGAAAAATTTGGAATCGAAATCCACGGCTTCATGTCGCAACTCGGCGATATCCAGATCCCGTTCGTCGACTGGAACGAGGTGCCGAACAACCCGTTTTTCGCGCCCAATGCCGAGGTCGTTCCTGAACTCGAAACCTACATGGATGCGCTGCGCAAGGACGGCGATTCCGTCGGTGCCCGCATTGAAGTGGTGGCCACCGGCGTACCGGTTGGCTGGGGGGAGCCCCTGTTCGACCGCCTGGACGCCGATATCGCCCACGCCATGATGGGTCTGAACGCAGTCAAGGGCGTTGAGATCGGTGCGGGCTTCCACGCCGTGGCCCAGCGCGGCTCCGAGCACGGCGATGAACTGACGCCGGAAGGTTTCGTCGGCAACAACGCGGGCGGCATCCTGGGCGGCATTTCGACCGGGCAGGACATCTCCGTGTCGCTGGCGATCAAGCCGACGTCGAGCATCCGAACGCCGCGCCGCTCGATCGACAAGGCAGGCGATCCGGCAATGGTGGAAACGTTCGGTCGTCACGATCCGTGCGTGGGCATTCGTGCCACGCCGATTGCTGAGGCGCTACTGGCGCTGGTGCTGATTGATCACGCGTTGCGCCACCGCGCGCAATGCGGCGATGTGTCGGTCGAGACGCCGGCCATCGCAGCAAAAGCCTCGTAATTCAGTTCAGGTAGGCAACAAAAAAGACGGCTTGGAGCCGTCTTTTTTGTTGGGCGCTTGCCCGCGTCCGCCGGCTTACATGCCGACGTAGTTGGGGCCACCACCGCCTTCCGGCGTGACCCAAACGATGTTCTGGGTCGGGTCCTTGATATCGCAGGTCTTGCAGTGCACGCAGTTCTGCGCGTTGATCTGCAGGCGCTCCGTGCCTTCATCATTCTTGACGAATTCATACACGCCGGCCGGGCAGTAGCGCTGCTCGGGGCCGGCAAACTGCGTCAGGTTGATGCGCGTCGGGACGGTCGGGTCCTTCAGCGTCAGATGAGCCGGCTGATTTTCTTCGTGGTTGGTGTTCGAGATGAACACCGACGAGAGGCGATCGAACGTGATCTTGCCGTCCGGCTTCGGATACTCGATCTTCGCGCATTCCGATGCGGGCTTGAGCGACTGGTTGTCCGACTTCGTGCCGTGCAGCGTCCACGGCGGGTTGCTGACGCCGATCTTGGGCAGCAGCCATTGCTCGATGCCGGTCATGATCTTGCCCAGCGTCGGGCTCTTCTTAAACCACAGCTTGAAGTTGCGCGACTGGTCCAGCTCTTCCTTCAGCCAGCTTTGCTCGAAGGCCGCAGGGTAGGCGGATAGCTCATCCGCCGAACGGCCGGTCGTCACGGCTTCGAACACGGCGTCGCCGCACATCATGCCGCTCTTGATGGCCGCGTGACTGCCTTTGATGCGCGCGGCATTCAGGTAGCCGGCGTCGCAGCCGACCAGTGCGCCGCCCGGGAACACCGTCTTGGGCAGAGCCTGCGGCGTGCCGTTGTTGATCGCGCGGGCGCCGTAGCCGATGCGCTTCCCGCCTTCGATGTGCGCGCGGATGGCCGGGTGGGCCTTCCAGCGCTGCATTTCCTCGAACGGGCTCATCCACGGGTTCTTGTAGTCCAGCCCGATCACAAAACCGAGCGTGATCTTGTTGTCTTCCAGGTGATACAGGAAGCCGCCACCGAAGGTGTCATCTTCCATTGGCCAGCCGGCCGTGTGTACCACCAGGCCGGGCTTGGCTTTGGCTGGGTCGATTTCCCACAGTTCCTTGATGCCGATGGCGAAGGTCTGAGGGTCTTTGCCCGCGTTGAGCTTGAATTTTTCCAGCAGTTGGCGGCCCAGGTGGCCGCGTGCACCTTCAGCAAAGATGGTGTACTTGCCAAGCAGCTCCATGCCGAGCTGGAAATTCTCCGTCGGTTCGCCGTCCTTGCCGATACCCATGTTGCCGGTGGCGACGCCGCGCACGGCGCCCTTGTCGTCATAGAGCACTTCCGCTGCGGCAAAGCCGGGGAAGATTTCCACGCCGAGCGCTTCGGCCTGCGTGGCCATCCACTTGACCACGTTCGACAGCGAGACGACGTAGCAGCCGTGGTTGTGGAAGTTGCGCGGCACAAGCCAGTCGGGCGTACGCTTGGAATCGGTTTCGCTCAGGAAGAGCACATCGTCGCCGGTCACGGCCTGGTTGAGCGGGGCGCCGTCGGCTTTCCAGTTGGGCAGCAGCTCGGTGATGGCGCGCGGGTCCATCACGGCGCCCGAAAGAATATGCGCGCCCGGCTCGGAGCCTTTTTCCAGCACGACAACGGACACTTCCTTGCCCGTCTCGGCGGCCAGTTGTTTGATGCGGATCGCAGTCGCCAGGCCGGCAGGGCCGCCACCGACGACAACGACGTCATACTCCATGGACTCTCGTGGGCCGTATTGCTCAAGGAGCTGCTGCTGGTTCATAAGTGCCTCTTCGCTTGTAGGGCGTTTGCTTATTGGTATGACGGATTGCTGCATTAGAATTTCCCGCATTGTCCGGGACGCGCCCGGATGCGGCAAGGGGAATTTCTGAACGATCGTTCGATTTTTTGCTACGCTGCGCTCAAATCACATGCCGGAGCCGCTTCGAGTCGCCCCGGCGCATGCCAAACCAACATACGGGGATCACGCATCATGGGTTTGTCGATCAATCTGGAAGGCAAGGTCGCGCTGATCACGGGCGCATCGAGTGGCCTGGGCGCGCGTTTCGCGCACACGCTCGCTGCGGCCGGTGCCAAGGTCGTGCTGGCGTCGCGCCGCGTCGAGCGCTTGAAGGAACTGCGCGCCGACATCGAATCAAAGGGCGGCAGTGCGCACGTCGTCCGCCTGGACGTGACGGATCCGGATAGCATCCGTTCAGCCATTGCCCACGCTGAAACCGAGGCGGGCACCATCGACATACTGGTCAACAACTCGGGCGTTTCCACCACGCAGCGCATGGTGGACGTTACGCCGGATGACTTCGATTTCGTGTTTGATACCAATACGCGCGGCGCCTTTTTCGTGGCCCAGGAAACCGCCAAGCGCATGATTGCGCGGGCCAAGGGCGCGGAGAAGAACGGCTCACCGCTGCCGCAATCGCGCATCATCAACATTGCCTCGGTGGCGGGGCTCAAGGTGCTGTCGCAGATCGGTGTGTATTGCATGAGCAAGGCGGCGGTGGTGCACATGACCAAGGCCATGGCGCTGGAGTGGGGCCGTTACGGCATCAATACCAACGCGATCTGCCCGGGTTATATCGATACCGAAATCAATCATCACCACTGGGAAACAGAGCCGGGCCAGAAGCTTGTGCAGATGCTGCCTCGCAAGCGTGTTGGCAAACCGGAAGACTTGGATGGGCTGATTCTGCTGTTGGCGTCGGATCAATCTGACTTCATCAATGGCGCCGTCATCAACGCTGACGACGGCATGGTCTAAGCACCGTCGCCTAGTGCCCCATTAGCCGCTGCACCAACTCAAGCGAGGTGCCGGCGGCGTACTTCTTCATCAGCCGCGCGCGATAGATCTCCACCGTGCGCGGGCTGATTTCCAACTGCTTGCCGATCTGCTTGCTGGTCTTGCCTTCGACCAGTTGCGCGGCGATATCGCGCTCGCGCGGCGTGAGCGCTGCTGTGACGGGGCGGTGTGCTGACAGGTCTTCGAATGTCCAGATGCCTTCCCCTAGCGGCTTGGTGCGATCAAGTGCGCGACCTGTGACGTGGCACCAGAAGAGCTCACCGCTGGCGCGTTTCATGATGCGTTCGTCGGAGTAGCTGCCGCGTGCGTTCATGACGGGGATGATGCGGGCGCCGGTGCGCTCGTATTCGTCGTGTGTCGGATAGAGCAACTCAAACGATTGTCCGATCATTGCGGTACGCATCTGGCCAAAGATGCGGGCGGCTTCATCGTTGACGTCGAGCATGATGCGCTCGCGGGACATCACCATGCCAACCGGGGCAAGCTGGAACGCAGTCTGATAGTCGAGGGCGGGCATATGTATTCGTACGTATTGCTGCGTCGCGCGACGCTTGCGTATTCTCGCCGGATTGTACCGTTACAATTTTCCGGCGCCGCACGCACGTATTCCCCAACTGTGCGCACGGTCAAAAACCCAGCCGCGAAACCCAGCCGGACTTGTTGGACCACCAAGGAGAAGCACGCATGAACAAAATCTTCGCCAGCGCCAGCGAGGCGCTTGCGGGCGTCGTCAAAGACGGCCAAACCATTGCCGTGGGCGGCTTCGGCCTGTGCGGCATTCCGGAAGCGCTGATTGCCGCGCTGCGTGATTCGGGTGCCAAGAACCTCACCTGCATCTCCAACAACGCGGGCGTCGACGGCTTTGGCCTGGGCCTGCTGCTGGAAACCCGCCAGATCAAGAAAATGATTTCGTCCTACGTGGGCGAGAACAAGGAGTTCGAACGCCAGTATCTGGCTGGCGAACTCGAGTTGGAGTTCACCCCGCAAGGCACGCTTGCGGAGAAGCTGCGCGCTGGCGGCGCCGGCATCCCCGCGTTCTTCACCAAGACCGGTGTCGGCACGCTGGTGGCCGAGGGCAAGGAACTGCGCGAGTTCGACGGTGAAACATACGTCATGGAGCGCTCGCTGGTGCCCGATGTGTCGCTGGTCAAGGCTCAGGTGGCTGACAAGTCCGGCAACCTGCGTTTTAACCTGACCGCACGCAACTTCAACCCGGCTGCTGCGACTGCTGGCAAGATCTGCATCGTCGAAGTGGAAGAGATCGTTGAGGTGGGCGAGCTTGCTCCGGACGACATCCACCTGCCAGGCATCTACGCGCATCGCATCGTGCTGAATGCGGCGCCCGAGAAGCGCATCGAAAAGCGCACCATCCGAGCCGCCAACTAAGGAGACCGACATGGCCTGGACTCAAGACCAAATGGCGGCGCGTGCTGCTCAGGAATTGCAAGACGGTTTCTACGTCAACCTCGGCATCGGCATCCCGACGCTGGTCGCCAATCACACAGGCGACAAGGAAGTCTGGCTGCAGAGCGAAAACGGCATGCTTGGCATCGGCCCGTTCCCCACGGAAGACGAAGTGGACGCCGACCTCATCAACGCCGGCAAGCAAACCGTGACCACGTTGCCGGGCAGCGCCATCTTCGGCAGCGATCAGAGCTTTGCGATGATCCGCGGCGGCAAGATCAACCTGTCGATTCTCGGCGCGATGCAGGTGAGCGAGACGGGTGACCTCGCCAACTGGATGATCCCCGGCAAGATGGTCAAAGGCATGGGCGGCGCGATGGACCTCGTGGCCGGCGTCAAGCGCGTGATCGTGCTGATGGAGCACACCGCCAAGAAGAAGGACGGGACCGAAGACCTGAAGCTGCTGCCCAAGTGCACGCTGCCGTTGACGGGCGTGGGTGTGGTCGACCGCATCATTACCGATCTGGGCGTGATCGACGTGACAGAGCAGGGCCTGAAGCTGGTCGAAACCGCGCCCGGTGTGTCGCGCGAAGACATCCAGGCCAAGACTGGCGTGAATTTGCTGTAATCCGGAGAACCTGCATGCTGCAAGGAAAAACCGCCCTTGTTACGGGCTCGACCAGTGGGATTGGTCTGGGTATCGCCTGCTCGCTGGCCGCGCAGGGCGCCAATATCATCATGAACGGCTTTGGCGATGTGGAAGCGCCAAAAGCGCAGATCGCGGCCGCAGGCAAGAGCGCCATCCGCATCGGCTACCACGGCGCCGACATGAGCAAGCCGACCGAGATCGAAGCGATGTTCGCCTACGCCGACGCTGAATTCGGCGGCGTGGACATTCTCGTGAACAACGCCGGCATTCAGTACGTGGCCAACGTGGAGGATTTCCCGACCGAACGCTGGGACGCCATCATCGCGATCAACCTGACTTCGGCCTTCCATACGACGCGATTGGCCGTGCCGGGCATGAAGCGCAAGAACTGGGGCCGCATTATCAACATCGCTTCGGCGCATGGTCTGGTGGCATCAGCGCAGAAGTCGGCATATGTGGCGGCCAAGCACGGCATCGTTGGCTTGACCAAGTCGGTGGCGCTGGAAACGGCGCAGACCGGCATCACGTCTAACGCAATCTGCCCGGGCTGGGTGCTGACGCCGCTGGTGCAGAAGCAGATCGATGCGCGTGCCGAGAAGGAGGGTATCCCGGCATTGCAGGCCAAGAAGGAGCTGCTGATGGAAAAGCAGCCTTCGGGCGAATTCGTTACACCCGATCAGCTCGGCGCGCTGGCGGTGTTCCTATGCAGCGACGCAGCCGAACAGGTGCGCGGCGTGGCCTGGAACATGGACGGCGGCTGGGTGGCCCAGTAACACGGCTGTTGTTTCGGAAAGGCCTCGCTTCGGCGAGGCTTTTTTGTTTTGCGAAGACTGGCACGTCTGCTGCGCCGCCGCATGCTTGCCGAGCCGCGTACAATCGGGCTTCGCTGTCTCCGTCATTCCTGTGTAGGAGTTGTTCATGCCCGTTTCGCCGCGCCTTGCCTTCGTGCAGTGCCTGAGCCCGTCCGGCTTGCACCGGATGGCGTATCACGAGTGGGGCGATCCGCAGAATCCGCGCGTGCTGGTCTGCGTGCACGGGCTCTCGCGCACGGGGCGCGATTTTGACGTGCTGGCGCAAGCGCTGCGCAATGACTATCGCGTCATCTGCCCCGACGTGGTCGGCCGCGGGCGTTCCGATTGGCTGCTCGATCCGAAGGGCTATGTGCTGCCGCAGTATGTGGCCGACATGGTGACGCTGCTGGCGCGCCTGAATGTGGAGTCGGTCGACTGGTTTGGTACGTCGATGGGCGGGCTGATTGGCATGAGCCTGGCGGGTCTGCCGAAATCGCCGGTCCGCAAGCTGCTGCTCAACGATGTGGGCCCGCGCGTGACGGAGTCGTCGTTGACGCGCATCGGTGCGTACCTGGGCCTGAACGTCCGCTTCAAGACCTTTGATGAAGGGCTGACGTACCTCAAGACGATCAGCGCTTCGTTTGGCCCCCACACGCCGGAGCAGTGGCGCGAGTTGAACACCGCGATTCTGAAGCCGCAGGGCGGCGAATGGATCCTGCACTACGATCCGCGCTTGGCCGAGCCTTTCAAGAGTGCCACCCCCGAACTGATCGCCGCCGGCGAAGCCACGCTGTGGAAGCTGTTCGAGGCGATCCCCGGCGAGGTACTGATCGTGCGCGGCGCGCAATCGGACCTGCTGACGCGCGAGACCGTCGAAGCCATGACGCAGCGGGGCCAGCATGTGAGCACGGTGGAGATTCCCGACGTAGGCCACGCGCCGACCTTCATCCAGCCGGATCAAGTGGCGATTGCCCGCAAATTCTTCCTCGGTCAATGACCGTTTTGACCCTATTCGATTTGCAAGATGAGCACTGAACTGAAGCGTTACAACGTAGAACATCGCTATTCCGACGCGGCTGTCTACAACGGTGTCGTCTATGTGGCCGGCCAAGTGCCAGAGACCACGCTGGATTCTGGTATTGCCGAGCAGACGGCAGAAGTGCTCGCCATCATCGATCGCGTGTTGGCAGCCAATGGCAGCGACAAGACGCGCATCCTGATGTGCCAGATCTTCCTGGCGGACATCAGCGAGATTGGCGAGATGAACAAAGTGTGGGATCAATGGGTCGCCGCCGAGTCGAAGAATTCGCCGCCGCGTGCCACGGTTGAGGCCGCGCTGGCCAATCCGAAGTACCGCATTGAAATCGTCGTGACGGCAGCGCAAAAAAGCTGAGCCCGTCGCGTCACAGCAGGACGCATCATGGAGAACAAGACCGACCGGCCAGCCGAAGGGGCTGGCAAGTTGGCAACACTCGCGGCAGAGCAGGTCGCACGGGCGATCGAGTACCTCGCAGCCAACGCCGCAGACCGCGTCACGCTGACCGGCGAGCCGCTGGAGTCGCACGCACGCGGCACGATTGCCATTCTTGAAGGATTGCGCGTCGATGCGCCGTCGCTGCAGGCTGCCGCGCTGTTCCTGCTGCCTACGCTGGCGATGGACAACGAAAAGGCGCTCGAACCTGCGTTCGGCGCCGAGGTCGCCAGGCTTGTGCACGACGTGCGGCAGTTGCTGCGCATCGGCGCGATTGCAGGTCTCGTCAGCCCCACCGATGCCAGCATCACGCGCAAGAACGAAGCCGAGGCGCGCCGGGCGCAAGTCGAGGCGCTGCGCAAGATGCTGCTCGCGTTCGCGCAAGACATTCGCGTGGTGCTGATCCGGCTGGCGTCACGGCTGCAGTCGCTGCGCTGGCTCGCGCAGACCAAGCGCCCCGTGCCCGAAGGCATAGCGCGCGAAACGCTCGACATCTACGCGCCGCTGGCCAACCGCCTGGGTATCTGGCAACTCAAATGGGAGCTTGAAGACCTCGGTTTCCGCTTCGACGACCCCGACACCTATAAGCGCATCGCCCGCCTGCTTGATGAAAAGCGCATCGAGCGAGAAAAATTTATCGGCCAGGCCATCGCGCAACTGCAGAAGACACTGCACGACGCCGGCATCCAGGCCGAGGTAAGCGGGCGGCCCAAGCACATCTACAGCATCTGGAAAAAGATGCGCGGCAAGGAACTCGACTTTGCCGATCTGTACGACGTGCGCGCCTTCCGCGTCATCGTCGACGACATCAAGGATTGCTACACCGTGCTCGGTTTCGTACACCACATGTGGCAGCCGATCCCGAAGGAGTTCGACGACTACATCTCGCGTCCGAAGGCCAACGGCTACATGTCGCTGCATACGGTGGTGATCGGTGACGATGGCCGCGCGCTGGAGGTGCAGATCCGCACGCGCGAGATGCACCACTTTGCCGAATACGGTGTGGCGGCACACTGGCGCTACAAGGAAGCTGGCAATAAGGGTTATGCCGGCCAGTTTTCTGCCAGCGAGCGCTACGACGAGAAAATCGCCTGGCTGCGGCAGTTGCTCGCCTGGAAGGATGACGCCGAACACACCGTCGCGCACGAGGATTCGCCCTGGGAGCAGCTCAAGCACACCGAACTGGATGACCACATCTACGTGCTGACGCCGCAGGCACGCGTGATCGCGTTGCCGCAAGGCGCGACGCCGGTCGACTTCGCCTATTACCTGCACAGCGATCTCGGTCATCGCTGCCGCGGCGCGCGGGTCGACGGCACGATGGTGCCGCTGAATACACCGCTCAAGAACGGGCAGACCGTCGAGATCGTTACAGTCAAGCAGGGCGGACCGTCGCGCGATTGGTTGAACACTGAGCTGCATTACCTGGCCAGCCCGCGCGCGCGCACGAAAGTGCGTGCGTGGTTCAACGCAATGGAGCTGGAAGAGACGCTCGCACAGGGCCGGGCACTCATCGACAAGACGCTGCAGCGCGAGGGCAAGACCGCCGTCAACCTGGAAGAGCTGGCGGCCAAGCTCGGCTATAAGACGCCGGACGATCTCTATGCCGTGGTCGCCAAAGACGAGCTGAGTCTGCGCCGTATCGAGGCCGTTCTGCGCTCCGATGGCGCGCCGCCGCCAGCGCCCGTCGATGATGAGGCGGCCATCACCAAGAAGAGCCGCGCGACCAGCGTGGCCCGTGGCGCAAAAAGCGGCGTGCTGGTGGTGGGCGTCGATTCACTGCTCACGCAGATGTCGCGCTGCTGTAAGCCCGCGCCGCCGGATCCGATCGTCGGCTTCGTCACGCGTGGGCGTGGCGTGTCGATTCACCGGCAGAGCTGCGCGACGTTCCAGCAACTGGCCGCCCGCGCGCCGGGTCGCGTGATTCAGACGGAGTGGGGGCAGCGTAGCGATTCGGTCTACCCGATTGACATTCAGGTCGAGGCGCTGGACCGGCAGGGTTTGTTGCGCGACATCTCGGAAATCCTCTCGCGCGAGAAGATCAACGTGACCGGCGTGCGCACGCTGTCGAGCAAGGGCGTTGCCAAAATGCAGTTCACGGCGGAGGTGGCAGAGGCCACACAACTGCAGCGCGCGCTGACTTTGATCGAAGAAGTGCAAGGGGTATTGACAGCGCGGCGGAAGTGACGGTATAGTCTTGTTCTTCGGCAGGCTCGTAGCTCAGCTGGTTAGAGCACCACCTTGACATGGTGGGGGTCGTTGGTTCGAGTCCAATCGAGCCTACCAACGCATTTAGCAGGACGCGTCGGGTAGGATGTCCAAGCCGTCATCCCTCGGGTTTGTCCCGTGCAATTAACACAAGGCGAATATGATTCGAGCACCGCGAACTACAACCGCTTCGGAGCGACAGTAGTCAAGGTGCGTCGGGGTTGTGTTCCTGCCCTTTGCGGTCTGCCCAAGCGGTAGATAGCGCAAATGAAAACGCGGCCTTGGCCGCGTTTTTTTTCGTCCGCAGTTTCGTATCGCGCGTGACGATCGAGCTGAAAGCGCTTCGAAGCATTTGATTCGACAACCTGCTGCGCTGGTTTGGCGTGGCGCACGACAGAATAACGACCGCCGCGTATCTATCTCTAAATGCGCGATGGTGACTCCACAGGAGCAAGCATGATCGCAATCACGTTGCCGGACGGTTCCCGGCGCGAGTTTCCCGGCCCGGTGACGGTGGCTGACGTGGCGCAAAGCATCGGTGCGGGTCTGGCCAAGGCTGCGCTGGCGGGCCGTGTGGACGGCCAGATGGTCGACACCAGCTACACGATTGATCGCGACGCCAAGCTCGCCATCATCACGGACAAGGATGCTGACGGGGTCGATGTGATTCGTCACTCGACGGCGCACTTGTTGGCATACGCCGTCAAGGAGCTGTATCCGGACGCGCAGGTCACGATCGGCCCGGTGATCGACAACGGCTTTTACTACGACTTTGCCTATAAGCGTCCTTTCACGCCGGAAGACCTCGTTGCCATCGAAAAGAAGATGGCTGAACTCGCCAAGAAGGACGAGAAGGTCACGCGCGAAGTCTGGAACCGCGACGATGCCGTCAAGCTGTTCGAGGGCATGGGCGAGAAGTACAAGGCTGAGATCATCGCCTCCATTCCGGAAGACCAGGAAATCGGCCTGTACCGTGAAGGCAATTTTGTTGATCTTTGCCGTGGCCCGCACGTGCCGTCCACGGGTAAGCTCAAGGTCTTCAAGCTGATGAAGGTTGCTGGCGCCTATTGGCGCGGCGACCACAACAACGAGATGCTCCAGCGCATCTACGGTACGGCCTGGGCCAAGAAGGAAGACCAGGAAGCCTACCTGCACATGCTGGAAGAAGCCGAGAAACGCGACCACCGCAAGCTCGGCCGTGAACTCGACCTGTTCCATATCGATGAATACTCGCCCGGCACGGTGTTCTGGCACCCCAAGGGCTGGACGCTGTGGCAGGAGGTCGAGCAGTACATGCGCCGCGTCTATCGCGAGAACGGCTACCAGGAGGTGAAGGGGCCGCAGATTCTCGATAAGTCACTGTGGGAGAAAACGGGCCACTGGGACAAGTACCGCGAGAACATGTTCATCACGGAATCGGAAAAGCGCGAATACGCGCTCAAGCCGATGAACTGCCCCGGCCACATCCTTATCTACAAGCAGGGCATCAAGAGCTACCGCGACCTGCCGCTGCGTTTCGGCGAATTTGGCGCCTGCCACCGCAATGAGCCCTCGGGCGGCCTGCACGGCATCATGCGTGTGCGCGGTTTCACCCAGGACGACGGTCACATCTTCTGCACGGAAGACATGATTCAGGCCGAGGTGACGGCGTTTACGACGCTGCTGCAGAAGGTCTACAAAGATTTCGGCTTTACCGACATTCTGTACAAGCTGTCCACGCGCCCCGACAAGCGCATCGGTACCGAGGAAAGCTGGGACCGCGCCGAAGCGGCGTTGGCCGACGGTTTGCGTGCGTCGGGCTGTGAGTTCGAGTACCTGCCGGGCGAAGGGGCGTTCTACGGTCCGAAGATCGAATATGTGTTGAAAGATGCACTCGGCCGCCAGTGGCAGTGCGGCACGATTCAGGTCGATCCGAACCTGCCGGAGCGCTTGGATGCCGAATTTGTTGGCGAAGATGGCGCGCGCCATCGGCCGATCATGCTGCACCGTGCCATCGTCGGTAGTCTGGAGCGCTTTATCGGTATCTTGATCGAGCAGTACGCGGGCGCGCTGCCCACGTGGCTTTCGCCGGTGCAGGTTGCGGTGCTCAGCATTACCGATTCGCACGCCGAATACGCACAATCCGTTGCGCAATCCCTGCAAAAACAAGGATTTAGGGCGGTTGTTGATTTGCGGAATGAGAAGATTGGGTATAAAATCCGCGAGCATTCCGTGCAGAAGGTCCCTTACCAGGTTGTGGTGGGCGACAAAGAACGGGATGAAAATCAGGTGGCCGTGCGTGCCCGTGGCAACGTCGATCTAGGCTCTATGCCAGTTTCGGCGCTCGTTGAGCGACTGCAGAACGATCTCGCCAACAAGTCATGAGCTGGGCACGGCCTGTTTTTTTGATTCTTTGAGGACATCAACATCGCTACTGAGAAATCTCACCGCATCAACCGCGAGATCAGCGCACCGGAAATCCGGCTGACCGGGGTTGAGGGAGAAGCGCTCGGCATCGTCAAGCTGTTCGACGCACTGCGTCTGGCAGAAGAGAAAGACGTCGACTTGGTCGAGATCGCGCCGACCGCGCAGCCGCCCGTCTGCCGCCTGATGGACTATGGCAAGTTCAAGTATTCGGAGCAGAAGAAGGCTCACGAAGCCAAGCTCAAGCAGAAGGTCATCCAGGTGAAGGAAGTCAAGTTCCGCCCTGGTACCGACGACAACGACTACGGCGTCAAGCTGCGCAACGCGACGCGCTTCCTGGAGGATGGCGACAGGGTGAAGGTTACCTTGCGTTTCCGAGGCCGCGAAATGGCTCACCAGGAGATCGGTATGCGCGTACTGGAGCGTATCAAGGCTGACCTGGAAGAATTCGGTCAAGTTGAGCAGATGCCGAAGATGGAAGGTCGCCAGGCAGTGATGATGTTGGCGCCCAAGAAGAAAAAGTAATGCAGTGGCGGCCGGGCGATTCCGGCCGCGCTGAGCAGGTTCCGGACGGAAACGTCGGAAAACGCGGCGGGTCAGGTGTGCAAACCCCGAATCTGTCGCGATACAACAAGTGAGCCCGGGTCTTGCAAGTGTCGGCGCCAGCCGTCCACCTGGCTTCATGTCAAAAACGGAGTTGTTCCATGCCGAAGATGAAGACGAAGAAAAGCGCCTCCAAGCGCTTTACTGCCCGTCCTGGTGGCACGATCAAACGTGGCCAAGCCTTCAAGCGTCACATCCTGACCAAGAAGACCACCAAGAACAAGCGTCACCTGCGCGGTACCGAGGGCGTCCATGAGACGAACCTGAAGTCCGTTCGCGCGATGATGCCTTACGCCTAACCCTAACTAACTACGAAAGGAGCATTTCATGCCTCGAGTAAAACGTGGGGTCACAGCGCGGGCCCGTCATAAGAAGGTTATCAGCGCAGCCAAGGGTTACCGCGGCCGTCGCAATAACGTTTATCGCATTGCCAAGCAAGCGGTCATGCGTGCCGGCCAGTACGCCTACCGCGATCGTCGCAACAAGAAGCGCGTGTTCCGCGCACTCTGGATTGCACGTATCAACGCTGGCGCACGCGAGCACGGCCTGACCTACAGCAAGTTCATGAACGGCCTGAAGAAGGCGTCCATCGAGCTGGACCGCAAGGTGCTGTCGGACATGGCCATTCACGACAAGGTGGCTTTTGCCGCCATCGTGAACCAGGTGAAAGCCAACGTCGCCTGATTGGATTGGCCGGGCAGGCCGCTGGGATTGCCCAACAGTTTGCCGGCTAGTCACCCTGACGGGGCTCACACCGAGCCCCGTTTTTTATTCCGTAGTTCCGAATCACCCGAATTTTTTCGCTCGCCTTCCCATGTCACTGGATCTGGATCAAGTCGTCGTCGATGCCCAAACCGCGTTTGCCTCTGTGGAGGACAACGCCTCGCTGGAAAACGAGAAGGCGCGCTTTCTCGGCAAGTCCGGCGTATTGACCGACTTGCTCAAGGGCCTCGGTAAGCTCGATCCGGAGACGCGCAAGTCCGAAGGCGCGCGCATCAACCAAGCCAAGAGCCGCGTTGAAGAGGCACTGAATGCCCGCCGCCAGGCGCTGGCCGATGCGCTCATGAACGCGCGTCTGGCCGCCGAGGCGATCGACGTGACGCTGCCCGGCCGCGACGTGGCCGAGGGCAGCTTGCACCCGGTGATGAATACGTGGGAGCGCGTCGCCAAGATCTTCGGCTCGATCGGTTTCGATGTGGCCGATGGCCCCGAAATCGAATCCGACTGGATGAACTTCACGGCGTTGAACAACCCGGATAACCATCCAGCGCGCTCGATGCAGGACACTTTCTACATCGACGGTCGCGACAGCGAAGACAAGCTCCTGCTGCTGCGCACGCACACCAGCCCGATGCAGGTGCGCTACGCCCGCATGCACGTCGAGAAGTACAAGCATCTCGACCGCATCCCGCCGATCAAGGTTATCGCGCCGGGTCGCACGTACCGCGTTGACAGCGATGCGACGCACTCGCCGATGTTCCATCAGGTCGAAGGCCTCTGGATTGCTGACAACATCAGCTTTGCTGACTTGAAGGGCGTCTACACCGACTTCCTGCGCAAGTTCTTCGAGCGCGACGACATCAACGTGCGCTTCCGCCCGTCGTATTTCCCGTTCACGGAGCCGTCGGCTGAAATCGACATGGCCTTCGGCAACGGCAAATGGTTGGAGATTTCTGGTTCCGGCCAAGTGCACCCGACCGTGGTGCGCAACATGGGTCTGGACCCGGAGCGTTACATCGGCTTTGCGTTCGGCTCCGGCCTGGAACGCCTGACGATGCTGCGCTATGGCATCAACGACTTGCGCCTGTTCTTCGAGGGCGATGTGCGTTTCCTGCGCCAGTTCGCGTAAAGCGCGTTTGCTCGCAGTTTCGTCACTTTGCCTCGTTAATCGAATTCTCTTTTCTGTCGCGCCATGCAATTTCCGGAATCCTGGCTTCGCAGTTTCGTCAATCCGCCGATCACCACCGATGAACTCTCCCATCGCCTGACGATGGCTGGCCTCGAAGTGGAAGAGGTCGATCCCGTCGCGCCGCCGTTCTCGCAGATCGTTGTCGGCCACGTGGTCGAGGTGAGCAAGCATCCGGACGCGGACCGCCTGAACGTCTGCAAGGTCGATGCGGGGACGGGCGAGTTGCTGCAGATCGTCTGCGGTGCGCCGAACGTGTCGGTGGGCATCAAGGTGCCGTGCGCGATGGTGGGCGCTGAACTGCCGCCGGGCGAAGACGGCAAGCCTTTCAAGATCAAGATCGGCAAGCTGCGCGGCGTGGAAAGCTACGGCATGCTGTGCTCGGCGCGCGAGCTGAAGCTGTCGGAAGACCACGGCGGCCTGCTGATCCTGCCGAAAGACACGCCGGTGGGCGAAGACATCCGCAAGGTGCTTGATCTGGACGATCAGATTTTCGTCATCAAGCTCACGCCTAACAAGGCGGACTGCCTGTCGATCCACGGTGTGGCACGTGAAGTGTCCGCGCTGACGGGCGCGCCCATCACGCTGCCGTCGATGGCACCGGTGGCAGTGACGTTGTCCGACAAACTGCCGGTCAAGGTGGAGGCGCCCGACTTGTGCGGCCGTTTCTCGGGTCGCATCATCCGCGGTGTGAACGCGCATGCGAAGACGCCGGCATGGATGGTCTCGCGCATCGAGCGTGCAGGCATGCGCAGCGTGTCGGCGCTGGTCGATATCTCCAACTACGTGATGCTGGAGCTGGGCCGTCCGTCGCACGTGTTCGATCTGGACAAGATCCACGGCGGCCTGACGGTGCGCTGGGGCAAGGCGGGTGAGGCCCTCAAGCTGCTCAACGGCGACACCATCACCGTCGATGAAAAGGTCGGCGTGATTTCGGATGAGCAGGCCATCGAAAGCCTGGCCGGCATCATGGGCGGCGACAAGACGGCCGTCACGCTCGACACGCAAAACATCTACGTCGAAGCCGCGTTCTGGTGGCCTGCCGCCATCCAGGGCCGTGCGCGCCGCTACAACTTCTCGACCGATGCTGGCCATCGCTTTGAACGCGGCGTTGATTACGCCACCACCGTTGAACACATCGAGCGCATCAGTGCATTGATCCTCGAAATCTGCGGTGGCCAGGCTGGCCCGATCGATGATCAGATCGTTAATCTGCCCAAGCGCGAGCCCGTACGCATGCGTGTCGCACGTGCGGCGCGTGTGCTGGGCATTCCTTTGTCGCACGACGTCGTGGCCGATGTGTTCAAGCGCCTCGGCCTCACGTTCGGCGTGGACGGCGATGTGTTCATCGTTGAGCCGCCGTCGTACCGTTTTGACCTTGAGATCGAGGAAGACCTGATCGAAGAAGTCGCCCGCATCTACGGCTTTGAGCAGATCCCCGCCAAGCCGCCGGTCGCCGAGAGCGCAATGCGCCCGACCGACGAGGCGCGCCGCACGATGCACGATGTGCGTCATGCCGTGGCTGCGCGCGACTATCACGAGGTCGTCAACTTCGCTTTCGTTGAGACCGAATGGGAAGCCGACTTTGCCGGCAACACCAACCCGATTCTGCTACTGAACCCGATCGCCAGTCAGTATTCGGTGATGCGCAGCACGCTCATCGGCGGTCTGCTCGACAAGGTGCGCTACAACCTGAACCGAAAGGCTTCGCGCGTGCGGATGTTCGAAGTGGGCCGCGTGTTCCACCGCGACGCGAGCGTCGCAGATGGTGGCCTGTCGATTGCCGGCTATGCACAGCCGATGATGGCCGGCGGTATCGCCTATGGTCCGTCCAAGGAAGAGCAGTGGGGCGTGCAGACGCGTCCTGTCGACTTCTTTGACGTGAAGGGCGATGTCGAGTCGCTGCTGTGGCCGCTGCAGGCGCGCTTCGAACGCGCGGAGCACCCCGCGCTGCATCCGGGCCGCGCCGCACGCGTGATGCTGAATGACCGCGCAATCGGCTGGATTGGCGAGCTGCATCCGCGTTGGCTGCAGAAGTACGATCTGCCGACCGCACCGGTAGTGTGGGAAGTGGAGCTTGACGCTATCACTGCAGTGGGTTTGCCGAAGTATCGCGAAGTCCCGCGCGTGCCGGCCGTGACGCGCGATATCGCGCTTGTCGTGCGCCAGGATGTGGCGGTGCAGGACCTGGTCGATACGTTTGAGAAAACGGCTGTCGGCACCCCGTGGCAGCGTTATCTGCAAGGCGTTGTGCTGTTCGATGAGTTTCGTCCGAAGGCCGCCACGGCGGCCATTGGGGCGCAGGAGAAAAGCCTTGCCTTCAGAATTACGTTGCAAGATACTGACAGCACCCTTCAGGACGACATTGTCGAGGCCGCCACACAGCAACTGATTCGAGCGGCCGGCGATGTATTCGGCGCGCGCCTGCGCGCCTGACGTCTTTAACGTCCGCACTCCGCTAGAGACAGCTCGAACGAACCTCCGCATTCGGATCGAATACGCCAAGCGAATCCTATGAACGATCAACACGCGCCTGCGTTGGCGGCACCCTTGGGCGACGCGCTCGGTTCTTCTTCGTCAGCATTGGCCGACGCACGTGATGCGCGCGGTCAGGATGTGCCGACGCTTACCAAGGCCGAGCTTGCCGAGATGCTGTTCGAGCAGGTCGGTCTGAACAAGCGTGAATCGAAGGACATGGTCGAAGCGTTTTTCGACGTGATTCGTGAGGCGCTTGAACAGGGTGATAGCGTCAAGCTGTCCGGCTTTGGCAACTTCCAGTTGCGCGACAAGCCGCAGCGTCCGGGCCGCAACCCGAAGACGGGGGAGATCATCCCCATCACCGCACGCCGCGTCGTGACGTTCCATGCCAGTCAGAAGCTCAAGGCGCTCGTTGAAGAGCGTGTCGAGCCGCTGCCGGTGGATGTCGCGTAATCCGGCTGCGTGATTTCGTTCAATCGTCCGTTCAATCCGTTTCTTTCGCCAGCCCCGTATGGCCGCCGATAAACACACGGAGCGGGTCAACCTGCCACCGATTCCTGCCAAACGCTACTTCACCATTGGTGAGGTGAGCGACCTGTGCGCCGTCAAGCCGCACGTGCTGCGCTATTGGGAGCAGGAGTTTACGCAGCTCAAGCCGGTCAAGCGGCGTGGCAATCGTCGTTACTACCAGCATCATGAAGTGCTGCTGATCCGGCGTATTCGTGAGCTGCTGTACGAGCAGGGTTTCACGATCAATGGCGCGCGCAATCGGCTGGATGAACTGCGGCATGGTGCGAGTGCCGCACCATCGGTTGAAGACGAATTGCCGGAGGTGGAGGCCGTGGCGTCGGCGCCTGTCGCTGCGAATGGCCAGGTCGATGTGCCTGGCGTGAGACGTGCGTTGTTGGCGGTGCTGGAAGTGCTGCGTACCGACAAGCCGTAAAGCCGATACTGCACGCAGGATGTGTGCAAAAGGATGCGCGCAAATAGAAACGAAAAAGCCCGCGTAACGTGATCCGTTACGCGGGCTTTTGTTTTGGTCGGGGCGAGAGGATTTGAACCTCCGACCACCTGCACCCCATGCAGGTACGCTACCAGGCTGCGCTACGCCCCGAAGCCTGAAAGTATAACAGAGGCATGGCGCCGATGACTAGTGGGTCGCTTGCAGTTCCTTCAAGTCTGCGTGGTCACATTTGCATCGGGATGCGGTGAAGAAAATCCTTGCACTAGAGTGCGCTCTAGCACCTGTAATCAGAGCGTTCATTTCAGTGGGCTCCATGACCGCACTCGAGAACAAGCAGTTGTTGCAGGCCGCTTTTGCCGAACTGGCAGTGAGCAACGCCAAGCCTTTCGTGGCCCTCATGGCGGATGATTTTTGTTGGGTGTGCACCGGCACGACGCGTGATGGCGTTTCCTATAACAATCAGTACTGCTTCGTCAGCAAGATCGATTTCTACGGCGAATGGGTGGCCACGGGAACACGCCCGGCCCGCGAGCCCGCCCTGTCGCAAAGCAACACGAAAACGTCCGCTCGCCGTAAATCCGAGCGCTAGCTAGTTGGTGGCAGCGTTGTTGGAAGGCTTATCCGCTGCCCGCCGATACCGCGCGGGTGTCATCCCCAGTTGCTGCTTGAATGCCTTGCCGAACGCCGCTTCGGATTGATAACCGATGCGCGCACCGATTTCGCCTGCACTGAGTCGCGTATGGATCAGTGCGTCGCACGCGAGCGTCATGCGCACACGCGTGAGGAAATCCCACACCGTCATGTCAGCGCGCGCCTTGAAGTGGCGCGCGTAGGTGGCGCGTGACATGGCGGCCAGGTCGGCGAGGGCGTCGATGGTCCACGCACGTTCGGGCGCGCTGAGCATGGCCTGTACGGACAGACCGAGGCGCGCGTCTGAGAGCAACGTTAGCGTGCCGGGGGCAGCGCTTTCGCGCTGGCCGTAGACGCGCAGGGCCATCGTCAGCAACGCCTGGCTCAGCGAGGTGACGACCGCCAGTGCACCGGGGGCACGCGTTCCTGCTTCGTCGCGCATCAGCCCAATGAGTGCTTGCAGCGCCGGAAACGACGCGCTATCACTCAATGACACATGCAGTGGATCGGGCAACGTACGCACCAGCAGCGTGGTCGAGCCGGGCTCGTGAACAAAGCGGCCGCAGAGCAGATCGACCTCGGCCGTGCCCCGGCCGGTTTGGCGAAGCGGCAGCATGCCGTCGTGCGACGCGCGGGGCTTGCGGGCGGGCGTGTCTGCGGCGCTGAGGTCGTGAATGGTGTGTGCCCCACCGCGCGGGAACAGGATGAAATCGCCCCCGCGCAGCGTGAGCGTGCGGCCGCCGGCGTCAATCAGGCAACTGCCCGACAGCACCAGGTGGAACAGCACTTGGCCATTCGGCTCCGGATCGTGCGGGACCGAGAACCGCCCCTGGAACAGGCAGCGCAAATCGAGGCTGGCCTGCGGCCGGGTGAGCTGGATGAATTGACTGAGCGCGTCCATTGAGACGATTTCGACAAAATTTGCGTAAATCGAGTATTCAGTGGATCGCCCGTCAAGGCAATACTCTTTCCAACGGCGCGGGCATCGGGCCAGCGCCACGCCACCGGAGCACATCATCATGTTGAACTGGGTTGAGTATCGGAAGGAACTGCTGGGGCGCATTGGCGAGATTGGTCAGGTCACGCCGGATACGGTCAAGGGCTACAAGACACTGTCGGGTGCGACGACCGGCAGCCTAGATGCGAAAACGCGCGAACTGATCGCGCTGGCCGTGGCGGTAACCACGCGTTGCGATGGTTGTATCACCGTGCACACGGCCGAAGCGATCAAGCATGGCGCGACGCATGAGGAGATTGCCGACGCACTGAGCGTGGCGATTTCGCTCAATGCCGGGGCAGCGTTGGTGTACTCCGCGCGCGTGATGGACGCAGTGCAGGCCTACGAGAAGGCCTGACGACTGGCCTGATGGGGCTGCTAGCGTGCGATCCGCAGGCGGCAAGTTGCCTGCCGGGTCTCGCCGGGGGCGAGCAGGTGCAGGCCCTCGCCATGATGGATCGCATTGGGCAGGCCCATCCACGGTTCGACGCAGTAGAAATCGGACGTGGGGTTTTCCGTCCAGGTGGTGATGGCATGCCAGGGCACCGGCGCGCCGTCTACCTCGACACGAATGCGTCGACCAAGCGGCGCTTCTGCATGCGGCGGGATGACGAGCGTGACCGCACCAGCGTCATCTAACAGGTGATAACGGTCTTGCAGTGCCGGGTCGTTGAGCTGGTAGGTCCTGCGCCCCGGCTCCGGCCTGTCGAGGCTGCCGTCGGGCAGTTGGCGTGATAGCCGCGCCGGCGGCGTCAACAGCTCGGTCGTGCCACGCAAAGCGTGCGGTAGTGCTAAGTAGAAATGATGACCGGCGTAAAAGGGCATCGGCGCATGCGCGTCGCCTTCGTTCAGATGCTTGACGGAGAACGTTGCCTCAAGTCCATCGTGAATCAGCCGGTACGTCACGCGAAATTCAAAGGCAAACGGATAACTTTCGTGCGTCTGCGGGCTGTCGCGCAGCAACAGGACGACGTGCGCGTCGCTTGCGTCTTCCACCTCGAACGGTAGGTCGCGAGCAAAGCCGTGTTGCGGCAGCGCGTGAAGTTGCCCACGCGCGTCGCGCCAGCGGCCGACCTCGCCATCCACGAAATGCCGGCCGATGAAGGGAAACAGAAGCGGATTGCCGCCGCGGACTTTGGCCGGGTTGGACCAATCAGCGGACGCGGGCCAGAAGAGGATGTCTTCACCGCGATGGCGCCAGCGCACAAGGCGGCCACCGGCTTCGGGTGCGAGCAGCAGCATGGAGCCGTCGGCGTGCGTGTCGCCAATGCGAATGAGTGTGCGGTCCTGAAAGCGAGCGGTGGGCAGGTCTTGCATGGGCTGGGCGGGGTGGCTTGTTGGCATGGGAATCGCGTACTAGATTGTCAATGCGTTTTGACCGGAGGGAAACCATGTCCATCCATTGCGTGCTGCCCGCACATACCGTTCCCCCACCCGACGAACCTGCGCCGCCGGGGATTCCTCCTGATCTGCCATCGCCCGATGAACCTCCGCCGCCGGTTGAGCCGCCGGAGGTGTTGCAGAAGGCATGTGCCGTTACCAATCGTCACAGCTTTGCGTGAAGCGGTTCGTAAGATAGCGCCAGTTCCCGCGCGACTGCGCTTTTCTATAACGACAATACGAGCCCAATCATGTCGATTCTTCCGCGTCTGACCCTGTGCGCTGTGCTGGTGGCCTCCATGGCCGGTTGTGTCGTGGCGCCGCCGCAGCAAACACGCACGGTGGTGGTGCACGAGCCGGTTCCGGTTGCGGCGCCTGCGCCGACGGACCCGCGCGCCCGCTTCGATCAAGTGCAGGGCCGCCTCGCGGAAGAATTCCACCGCGTCGACGTTCGCCAATCGCAGGGCTATATCGACCCGTATCGTGCTGACGGCCTGCGCGATCGCCTGCGCCGCATCCGCCAGGAAGCCAGCGACATGGCCAGCCAGCATCGCGGCGGCTTGTCCGGCGATGAGCAGCGCGCGCTGAACGACGAACTTGGCGCTGTGGGGCACGATATCGGCCGCTAAACCGTTTTCTCCTGCCGGCCTCATTTGCCCCGATGCTGCGTTGCGGTATCGGCGAAATGCATTGTTGCGCCGCCAGGCATGCGTATTCAGTGGGCAGCGGGCGGAAGCTGATACGCTTGCGTTCGTCCTGAATGAGCAAGCCCGATTCCAACGCGGCTTCCTGCGGCCGGTTCTGGCCTTGTGCCGTGCGAAAGATCATCCACTGCGACTGCGATTGCTTTTACGCCGCCATCGAAATGCGCGACGATCCGCGCTTGGCCGGCAAGCCGTTGGCCGTGGGCGGGCGGCCGGAGCGGCGCGGTGTGGTTGCAACCTGCAACTACGAGGCGCGCAAGTTTGGCATCCATTCGGCGATGCCCATGGCGCAGGCCGTCAAGCGCTGCCCGGACTTGCTGATCGTGCCGCCGTCCATGGACAAGTACCGCCAGGTCGCGCGCCAGATCTTCGCCATTTACCACAGCTACACGCCGCTGGTGGAGCCGCTTTCATTGGACGAGGCTTACCTGGACGTGACCGGCAGCCCGATGCTTGCCGGCAGCGGCACGCGCATCGCTGAAGACATCCGCCGCCGCGTGCGCGAAGAGATTGGTATCACCGTGTCGGCGGGGGTTGCGCCCAACAAGTTCATCGCCAAGATCGCCAGTGATTGGAACAAGCCCGATGGCCTGTTTGTTGTGCGGCCAGAGCAGATCGACGCGTTTGTTGCGGAGTTGCCCGTTGATCGCCTGTTCGGCGTCGGTAAGGTGACGGCCGCCAAGCTGCGCCGCTTGGGCGCCGAAACTTGCGGCGACCTGCGCGCCTGGGGCACCGACCGCTTGCAGCAGCATTTCGGCGTGTTTGGTTTTCGGCTGCACGATCTCTGCCGGGGCATCGACCACCGGCAGGTGCAGTCTTCGCAGATTCGCAAGTCCGTCAGCGTGGAAGAAACCTACGCCACCGATCTGCGAACACTCGACGATTGCCAGCGCGAGTTGATCATCCTCGTTGAGCAATTGGCCGCTCGCGTTGAACGTGCCCGCGCCGGAAGCATGATCCACAAGACGTACGTCAAGCTGCGTTTTGCAGATTTTCATGGCACGACGGTAGAGTGCATCTCGCCGCAGGTGTCGTTGCCGGTGTTCTTCAAGTTGCTGGCGCAGGGGTTTGAGCGCCGTGGCATTCCTGTGCGATTGCTTGGTGTGGGCGTGCGGTTGTATGAATCGGATGCGCACGCGCGTCAGCAGCCGCTATTTGCCGAAGACCGTGCCGCCGAGTGAGCGTGGCGCTTCGACCCTGCAAGCGGGTACGAATTGTCCTATTTTCCTGTCTGCATGACGGCGATAGAAGGGTGGAGTGTCGCCAGCGGGTAAAATGCCCGCTTTTTTGCACAATCCGCCGCCGCGCACTACACGTGCCCGACAGTGCATGCCGTCACATTCGGCAGCGCGCAGACAGGAGCCGCAGTCAATGAGTTTGTTTCGCACCAAAAACGTGGATCACATGATCCGCACGGGCCACGGTGATACTGGCCTGAAGAAAGTCCTTGGCCCCCTGGACCTGACCTTCCTGGGCGTTGGCGCCATCATCGGCACTGGCATTTTCGTGCTGACCGGCACGGGCGCGCTGACCGCCGGGCCTGCGCTGACGTTGTCGTTCATCGTCGCAGCGCTTGCCTGCGGGTTTGCCGCACTGTGCTACGCCGAATTCGCCTCGACCATTCCCGTGTCGGGCTCCATCTATACATATGCCTACGCCACGATGGGCGAGCTGGTCGCCTGGATCATCGGCTGGGACCTGATGCTCGAATACGGCTTGGCCACGTCCGCTGTGTCGGTGGGCTGGTCGGGCTACTTCCAATCGCTGCTATCGGGTTTCGGCTTTCATCTGCCGGTGGCGCTCAGTGCAGCACCGGGCGCGATCCCGGGCGTGCAGACGCTGTTCAATCTGCCGGCGCTGGTCATCATGCTGCTGATCACGACGCTGCTGTCGTTTGGCATTCGTGAATCAGCGCGCGCCAACAACATCATGGTGGCGATCAAGGTGACGGTGGTGTTGCTGTTTATCGTCGTGGGCGTGCGCCATGTGCAACCGGCCAACTGGCAACCGTTCATGCCGTTCGGCATGGAAGGCGTGTTTGGCGCGGCGGCCATCGTGTTCTTCGCCTTCATCGGCTTCGATGCGGTGACGTCCGCCGCAGAAGAGGTGCGCAACCCCAAGCGTGATTTGCCGATCGGCATCATCGGTTCGCTGGCGATCTGCACGATTCTGTATGTGCTGGTGGCAGCGATCATGACCGGCATCGTGCCGTTTGCGAAATTTGCAGGCGTGGATCACCCGGTGTCGCTGGCGCTGCAGGTGGCCGGTGAAGGCTGGGTGGCAGGTTTCGTCGATCTGGGCGCCATCATTGGCATGACGACCGTGATCCTGGTGATGGCGTATGGCCAGACCCGCATCATTTTCGCCATGTCGCGCGATGGGCTGCTGCCCAAGCGCTTGTCGCACATTCATCCGCGCTATGCGACGCCGTTCCTGAATACGTGGGTAGTCGGCATCGTGTTCGCGGTGATTGCCGCCTTCGTGCCGCTGAATGTGCTGGCCGAGCTGATCAACATCGGCACGCTCGCAGCGTTTTCGCTGATTGCCGTTGCTGTGCTGGTGCTGCGCCGTACGCGCCCGGACTTGCATCGCGGCTTCCGTTGCCCCGGTGTGCCAGTGGTGCCGCTGCTGGCCATCGGCATGTGCCTGTTCCTGATGAGCCATCTGCAGGCTGTGACCTGGATCGCCTTTGTGGTGTGGGTTGCGATTGGCCTGCTGGTCTACTTCGGCTATGCGCGCCGTCGCTCGCTGCTGCACACGGCGGAACAGGGCGCTGCACCGGTTTCCGAAACGGTACGCTGATCGAGAGCAGCGCGACCATTCCCTGACGACATGGCTGCCGCGCAGCCAAGCACCGTCATTCAGGCCGCCGGCTGAGCGGTTCCCCCTCAGCCGGCGCGCAACTATTACAACGTTGGTGTATTGCGTTCAACCGCCGCGCCTTTCTGGCGATGATTTCAGTGCATCCGGCGTTGACATCAACGTGTCGCAAACCATGTGGTTGCATTAGCGGGCGCGCGTCGGCCAATACGTCCGGCACGCGCCTTGCATGTGGCCTTCGCTTTGCTCAAACCGGCAGACGCGCGACCCTGACAAAAAAGCATAGCTGCGATGATGGGCGCGCGAGGCCTGATGCTGCCTGGGATGGCGGCTTCGAGCCGCCGTCCAAAGGCCGCGATGCGGCAAATGACGTTCGCACGCGCATCGCAAGCTGTGGTTAAAATGATCTGTGCAGTCAGACAGAATGTCTGACGAAGCCTTGCCGGCCCCCCCGCACGGTTTCCACGCAACAGCGTGTGCGTTGTTGTCCATTGCAATCGGAGGGCTTTGATGATGGAAATCAAGTTCGAAAAGAAAGAAGCGTACGACATCAACAACGAAGGCCTGCTATTCGACGCCTTGGTCGATGGCGAAAAGGTGACTTGCGTGGCAACGCGCGAGGCGCTTTGGGAAGGTCTGGAAGGTGATCAGGTGTTGTCGCTTCAGGCGGCCTTCGAGGCTGGTCAAGAGCGGATCCAGGATGCCGCCCGCGTACTCATCGCAGACGGCGTGCAGCGATCTCATGGATTAGATGAGTTGCCGCAACCGGTCGTGGTCAAGCGCGCGCATATTGCCGTGGCGTGAATCTGATCGATTGCCTGCGTAGACATCGGTGTGTCCGATGCCTCTGTGTGGCGGACACATCGTCCGTTGCCTGAAAAAAGCCGGTCCGCGTGGCCGGCTTTTTCATTGCGCCGGAGTTTCCCGACTTGACATGGCCGTGATCCGATCTGATGATTAACATGTTAATTATATGGGGTGACAGGAGACACGATGCGGCGAGGCAGAGTGGCATTGCCGGATGGCTGGGTAACGGACATGGCGGTTGCACCCGCCGACGCAGAGGCCTGCATGGCAGATTTGCTGTGCTGGCTGCCGCCGATTGAAGGCACGGTCGTCGGCGCACTGTTGAACTACCGTGGCGAACTGGAAGCGTTGGGCGACACGCTCTCTGCGCCGCCTTACCAGGCACCTCCCAAGGCGCCCATCCTCTATCTCAAACCGGCCAACACCCGTATCGGCCATGGCCACGAAGTCTTGCTGCCGGCAGACGTCGATGTCGTCTGGGCGGGTGCTTGCCTGGGCGTGGTGGTCAGTCGTACTGCCGCGCGCGTGCCTGCAAAGCGCGCCGCAGATTTCATCTCCGGCTACACCATCGTCAATGACTTGACCGTGCCGCACGCGAGTTACTACCGCCCGGCGATCCGTCACAAGTGTCGTGATGGTTTCTGTCCGATTGGCCCATGGGTGGTTGACCGTGAAGACGTGCCGGATGCCGACGGGCTGGACATCACGGTGCGCATCAACGGCGCGATCAAGCAACGCGCGAACACATCGACGTTGGTGCGGCCGGTCGCGCAGTTGCTTGCCGACGTGACGGCGTTCATGACGCTGGAAGCCGGTGACGTGCTGCTTGTTGGCATGCCGGAGAATCCGCCACTGGCACGTGCAGGGGACCGCATCGATATCGAGATCGCCCACATCGGCACGCTGACAACGCGGCTGGTTTGCCACGCGCAGGAGGCTTCGCGATGAAGCACGCGCGTATTGCCTATGACGGTGCGATACACCGTGCCACCGCAGTGCCCGGCGACGACACCTATCTGCAACTGGCCGACGGCCGCGTGCTGCATGAGACCGAAGTCGTGTGGCTGCCGCCGGTTGTGCCACGCACGATTTTCGCGCTGGGTTTGAACTATGCCGATCACGCCAAGGAACTCGCCTTCAAGGCACCCGTTGAGCCGCTTGCCTTTCTGAAAGGCTCGAACACGCTGATCGGTCATCGTGCGCGCACCGTGCGCCCGGCGGGCGTTGACTTCATGCACTACGAGTGCGAACTGGTGGTCGTGATCGGCAAGACCGCGAGCAACGTGCCGCGTGAGCGTGCGTACGAGGTCGTATCCGGCTACACAGTGGCCAACGACTATGCCATTCGCGACTACCTCGAGAACTATTACCGCCCGAACCTGCGCGTGAAGAGCCGCGATACGTGCACGCCCATTGGCCCATGGCTGGTCGACCGGGACGATGTGCCCGACCCGATGAACCTTGCGTTGCGCACCACCGTCAACGGCCGCGTGACGCAAGAGGGCAGCACGCGTGACATGATTTTCGATATCCCCGCGTTGATCGCTTGGTTCTCGAGTTTCATGACGCTTGAGGCTGGCGACATGATCTTGACCGGCACGCCCGAGGGTTTGGCCGACACGCAGCCCGGCGACGAGGTCATCACCGAAATCGAAAGCATCGGCAGGCTGGCGAGCACGATTGCCGCGGAACAGCTGAACAAGGAGCCCGCATGAACGCCGTCAACATGGACCCCGTCAAACACTGGATCGACGGCCGGCAGGTCGACAGCCCCGAGCGTTTTATTACCACCAATCCGGCTACGGGCGAGGCGATTACCGAGGTGGCGTCGGGCGGCGAAGCGGAGATCAATGCGGCGGTAGCGGCAGCCAAGGCGGCATTTCCAGCGTGGGCCAACACACCGGCCAAGCAGCGCGCCACGTTGATGCGCCGCTTGGGCGAGCTGATCGAGCAGAACGTGCCGCACCTCGCTGCGCTGGAGACGATGGACACGGGCTTGCCGATCGCGCAGACGAGCAAGCAGCTCATTCCGCGCGCATCGGAGAACTTCCACTTCTTCGCCGAGGTGTGCACGCAGGTCAACGGCCGCACGTATCCGGTTGACGACCAGATGCTGAACTACACGCTGTATCAGCCGGTGGGCGTTTGCGCGCTGATCTCGCCGTGGAACGTGCCATTCATGACGGCCACGTGGAAGGTCGCGCCGTGCCTGGCGCTGGGCAATACAGCGGTGTTGAAGATGTCGGAGCTGTCGCCGCTGACCGCCGAGCAGCTTGGCCGCCTGGCGTTGGAGGCGGGCATTCCGCCGGGCGTGCTGAATGTCGTGCAGGGCTATGGCGCAACTGCGGGCGATGCATTGGTGCGTCATCCCGACGTGCGCGTGGTGTCGTTCACCGGCGGCACTGTCACCGGCAAGCGCATCATGGAGCGCGCCGGCCTGAAGAAATTCTCGATGGAGCTGGGCGGTAAATCACCCGTGCTGATTTTCGATGATGCGGATCTGGACCGTGCGCTGGATGCGTCGCTGTTCACCATCTTCTCGATCAACGGCGAGCGCTGCACGGCCGGTTCGCGCATCTTCGTGCAGGAAAGCGTCTACGACGACTTCGCGCGCAAGTTTGCCGAGCGTGCGAAGCGGCTTGTGGTGGGCGATCCGGCAGATGAGAAGACCAACGTCGGCTCGATGATCACGCGCGCACATTGGGAGAAGGTCACGGGCTACATCCGCCTGGGCGAGCAGGAAGGCGCCAAGGTTCTGGCGGGTGGCCCCGACAAGCCGGCAGGGCTGTCCGAGCATCTGAAGAACGGCAACTTTGTTGCCCCGACGGTGCTGGCCAACGTCGACAACCGCATGCGTGTGGCACAGGAGGAAATCTTCGGACCGGTGGCTTGCCTGATCCCGTTCAAGGATGAGGCCGATGGCTTGAAACTGGCCAATGACGTGGAATACGGCTTGGCCTCGTACATCTGGACGCAGGACGTGGGCAAGGTGCACCGTGTGGCGCGTGGTATCGAAGCGGGCATGGTGTTCGTCAACAGCCAGAACGTGCGAGACCTGCGTCAGCCGTTCGGCGGGGTGAAGGCGTCCGGTACCGGGCGCGAGGGCGGCGAGTACAGTCTGGAGGTGTTTGCCGAGATCAAGAACGTCTGCATCTCGATGGGCAGCCACCATATCCCACGCTGGGGCGTTTGACGCTGCTGACGCTGCGCCGGACATACACCAAGACAAGGGCGGAAGGAGACATCATGGGCAAGCTGGCCTTGGCCGCAAAGATCACCCACGTGCCGTCGATGTACCTGTCGGAGTTGCCGGGCAAGCACCACGGCTGCCGCGCAGCGGCCATCGACGGGCACCGCATCATCGGCCAGCGTTGCCGTGATCTGGGTGTGGACACCATCGTCGTGTCCGATGTGCACTGGCTGGTCAATGCCGGGTACCACGTCAACTGCAATGCGCATTTCGAAGGCATCTATACGAGCAACGAGCTGCCGCATTTCATCAAGGATATGCGGTATGCGTACTCGGGCAATCCAGCGCTTGGCCGGTTGATTGCGCAGACGGCAACGGAGCGCGGCGTCTTCACCCGGGCGCACGAGATCGACAGCCTGGAACTCGAATACGGCACACTGGTGCCGATGCGTTACATGAACAGCGATCAGCATTTCAAAGTCGTGTCGATTGCCGGTTGGTGCGCGTGGCACAAATTGGATGAAAGCCGCCGCTTTGGTGCTGCACTGCTCGAGGCCATTGAAGCCAGCGACAGCACCGTCGCATTCCTGGCCAGCGGTTCGCTCTCACACCGCTTCAACGATAACGGCAGCCCGGAAGACGCTATCGACCGGATCAGCCGCGAGTTCTACCAGCAGGTCGATCTGCGCGTGGTGGAATTATGGAAGCAGGGCGACTGGAAAACCTTCTGCGCGATGCTGCCCGAATACGCATCGCTGTGCGAAGGCGAGGGCGGCATGCACGACACGGCCATGCTGCTTGGCCTGCTCGGTTGGGATGCCTACGACAAGGGCGTCGAAGTCATCACCGAATATTTTCCCAGTTCCGGCACGGGCCAGATCAATGCGATCTTCCCGTTGCCGGATCGGGTGTGAGCAGGAGCGCGACATGCCGCATGTCATCGTCGAATACACCGACAACCTGGGCGGCGACGCCCGCATCCAGCAACTGCTGCAGAGCCTCAACGAGACGCTGATCGCGCAGAATGGCGTGTTCCCGACGGGCGGCATCCGCTCGCGCGCCATCAAGCTGACGGACTACCGCGTAGCCGACGGCAAGGAAGACGACGCGTTCGTCCATGTCACGCTCAAGATCGGTGCGGGCCGCACGCCCGAGATCAAGAAGGTTGCGTGCGATGCGCTGTTCGAGGCGATCAAGGCGCATTTTGCGGAAGTCTTTGCGCGCCGTTACCTGGCCCTCTCGATGGAGCTGACCGAGTTTGACGAGGGCAGCAGCTATAAGCACAACAACATCCACGCGCGTTTCCGCAAGGCCTGATCCATGCTCGAACCCACGACCGTTGAGACCATCGCGCGCCGCTTGCATCGGGCCGAGATCGATCGCAAGCAGATCCGCCAGGTGTCGCTCGACTACCCCGACATCACCATTGAAGATGCTTACGCCATCCAGCGCGAATGGGTGACGATGAAGCTGGCGCAGGGGCGGCGCCTGAAGGGCCACAAGATCGGCCTGACATCGCGCGCGATGCAGCAGTCTTCGCAGATCGACGAACCTGACTATGGTGCGCTGCTCGACGACATGTTCTTTGCCGAGGGCAGCGAGATTCCCACCCATCGATTCATCGTGCCGCGCGTGGAGGTGGAACTGGCGTTCGTGCTCGGCAAGCGGCTGGGGGGCGCGGAGGTGACGCTGTTCGATGTGTATGAAGCGGTGGATCACGTGATTCCCGCGCTGGAGATCATCGATGCGCGTTCGCAATCGATCGACCCCGAAAGCGGCCGCCCGCGCAAGGTTTTCGACACGATTGCCGACAACGCCGCCAACGCTGGCGTGGTGATCGGCGGCCGGCCGATCCGCATGCACGATGTGGACCTGCGTTGGGTCAGCGCCATCCTGTCGCGCAACGCCGTCATTGAAGAAACGGGCGTGGCAGCCGGCGTGCTGAACCATCCGGCCAACGGCGTGGTGTGGCTTGCGAACAAGCTGGCGCCGCACGGTGTGGCGCTGGAGCCGGGGCAGGTCATCCTTGGTGGCTCGTTCACGCGGCCTGTGGCCGCACGCCCGGGTGATACCTTCCACTGCGACTACGGCCCGCTCGGCAGCATCGCCTGCCATTTCGTCTGATCCTCGACAGGGTGCACACCATGCAACTCCCAGAGAACCTCTTCAAGCGCGCGCTGGCCGAACGCCGTGCGCAGATTGGCCTGTGGATGGCGATGACGCATCCGTACCCGGCCGAGATCGTGGCGGGGGCTGGTTTCGATTGGCTGTTGATCGACAACGAGCACGCGCCTAACCAGTTGCAATCGACATTGGCCCAACTGCAGGCAGTGGCACCGTACCCGTCGCATCCGATTGTTCGGCCGGCCTGGAATGATCCGGTCGAGATCAAGCGCCTGCTCGACATCGGCGCGCAGACATTGCTGATACCGATGGTGCAGAACGCCGATGAGGCACGTGCCGCGGTGGAAGCGATGCGCTATCCGCCCAACGGTATCCGCGGCGTGGGCAGTGCGCTGGCTCGCGCGTCGCGCTGGAACCGTGTGGACGATTATCTGCACCAGGCCAATGCGCAGATGTGCACGCTTATTCAGGTCGAAACCGTAGAGAGCGTGGCGAATCTCGACGGGATTCTCGCGGTGGAGGGCGTGGACGGCGTCTTTATCGGCCCCGGCGATCTGGCTGCCTCCATGGGGCACCTGGGCGCGCCGGGGCATCCGGAAGTTCGCCAGGTCATTGACGGGACGATCGGCCGTATCGTTGCCTCGGGCAAGGCAGCCGGCATCCTGTCGGCGGATCAGGCGCAGGCACGGCACTACCTGTCGCTCGGGGCGACCTTCGTTGCGGTGGGGACGGATGTGACGTTGCTGGCGCGCAGCGCCGAACAACTGGCGCAGGCGTTCAAGGGAACGGGCGCTGCCAAGCCTCAGACCGCTGGCAGCGTTTATTGACGGGGGTTACTCGTCGCCCGTGAACCGTGCCATCGGTGTGTGCGTTTCCATGACGCGGATTGACTCGTCGATGGCAGTGTAGAGGGCGTCCAGCCGCGCGCGACCAAGCTGCCCCTCGATACGTGCGTACTCCGCATCCACCTGCGGTTCCACATCGGCCAGGAACTGGCGGCTCTTGGGCGTGAGCGAAATCACTTGCCGACGCTGATCTACCGCCGACTTCGTCCGCACGATCATCTCGGATTGCTCCATCGCCGCGAGCATGCGCGTCAGGCTTGGGCTCAGGATCAGGCACGCATCGGCAAGCTGGTTGGGCTCCATGTCGCCCGTGTCGTTGAGCGTGCGCAGCACACGCCATTGCTGCTCGGTGATGCCGTGCTCGCGCAGGATCGGCCGAAAGCGCGCCATGAAGGTCTCACGCGCGCGCAGCAACAGATGCGGCAGATTGCGGTGCTTGAAAGCAAAAGCCATGCTGGGCGCCCCCTATGCGCTGCGCAGAGCGGCGACCACAGGCGTATGGTCCGAGGGCTGCTCCCACGTGCGCGGCACACGATCGATATGGCACGACTCGCACAGCTTGGCGAGTTCCGGCGACAGCATGATGTGGTCAATCCGCAGGCCGGCATTGCGCTTGAAGCCGAACATGCGGTAATCCCACCACGAGAAGAGCTTGTCTTCCTGTTCGAACATGCGGAAGGCATCGACCAGACCGGCGCCTTCCATCGCGCGAAACGCGGCACGCTCTTCCGGCGACACCAGATTCTGACCTTCCCACTTCTTCGGGTCGTGCACATCGCGGTCTTCGGGGGCGATATTGAAATCGCCCAGCAGCATCAGGCGCGGGTTTGCTGCCATCTCGGTCTTCAGCCACGCTTGCAGCGCCTCCAGCCAGCGCAGCTTATAGACGAACTTGTCGGAGTCGAGCGCCTGCCCGTTCGGGATGTAGGCAGAGATCACGCGAACGGGGCCACCGTCCACGTCATACGTGGCAGCCAGGATGCGCTGCTGCTCGTCGTCAAAACCCGGGATGTTCTTCACCACATCGCGGCCTTCTGGCACCGCAGCCTTGCGCGCGAGGATGGCGACACCGTTGTATGTTTTTTGACCCGTGAACAGTGATGCATAACCGGCAGCGTCCAGCTCGGCCAGCGGGTAGCGGTCGTCGGGCAGTTTGAGTTCCTGCAGGCAGAGCAGGTCGATGGGCGTGGCGTCGGCTTCGCGCTCGGCCAGCCACTGCAGCACGTGCGGCAGGCGGACTTTGAGGGAGTTAACGTTCCAGGTTGCGACGCGCATGGGGCTCGGTCCTTGCAAATGGCGACGGCGCACGGGTGGCGCCGTCCAGGGGTGCGTTATTGTGCCATCAAGCGCAGTGGGCTCTAATGAAAACGCCGCTTCGGCGCAAGGCGCGAAGCGGCGTTGCCATCGCTGACGACGCAGCGCGTTATGCGGCTTCCTCCACCATGCCGCCGTGGCGCAGCAGCGCGTCGATGCTCGGCGCGCGGCCGCGGAAGGCTGTGAACGATTCGATCGCTGGACGGCTGCCGCCAACGGCCAGGACTTCGCGGCGATAGCGTGCACCGGTCTCGGCATCCAGCACCGAGCCACTCAGCTTGCAAGCCTCTTCAAACGCCGCATAGGCGTCCGCCGACAGCACCTCAGCCCACTTGTAGCTGTAGTAGCCCGCCGCATAGCCGCCGGCAAAGATATGGCTGAACGTATTCGGCCAGCGCGACAGCTCGGCCTGCGGCACCACGTGGAAACGGTTGTTGACCTGGCGCGACAGATCCAGCACCGAGGTTGCGCCTTTCGGGTCAAAGTCCGTATGCAAATGCATGTCGAACGTCGAGAACACGATCTGGCGCAGCGTCGCCATGCCGTTCTGGAAGTTCTTCGCGGCCAGCATGCTCTCGTACAGCTTGCGCGGCAGTGGCTCGCCGGAAGTCACGTGGCGGGTCATGCGCGAGAGCACTTCCCACTCCCAACAGAAGTTCTCCATGAACTGCGATGGCAACTCCACCGCGTCCCATTCCACGCCGTTGATGCCCGACACGCCCAGCTCATCCACCTGCGTGAGCATGTGGTGCAGGCCATGGCCGAACTCGTGGAAAAGGGTGATGACTTCGTCGTGCGTGAACAGCGCGGGTTTGTTGCCGACCGGACCGGAGAAATTGCAGGTGAGGTAGGCCACCGGAGTTTGTACGCGCTGGTTGGGCGTATTCGCGTTCAGCAGCTTGCGGCCGCGTGCGTCGTCCATCCAGGCGCCGCCGCGCTTGCCTTCACGCGCGTACAGGTCGATGTAGAACTGCGCGAGCAAGTCGCCTTGCGCCGATTCCACGCGGAAAATGCGCACGTCCGGGTGCCACACCGCTGCCGCTTCCGGCTGGATCTTCACCGAAAACAGCGTCTGCACGACGTTGAACAGGCCATCCAGCACGGCAGGTTCCGGGAAGTACTGCTTCACCTCCTGCTCGGAGAATGCATAGCGCGCCTCGCGCAGCTTTTCTGACGCATAGGCCATGTCCCACGGTTCGAGCTTGTCGATGCCGAGCGTGGTCTTGGCGAACGCCTGCAGCTCTTCCCAATCCTTCTCGGCGAAGGGGCGGGCGCGGTCGGCCAGTTCGCCCAGGAAGCGCAGCACGTCTTCCGGTGAATCGGCCATCTTCGGCACGAGCGACACCTCGCCGAAATTGCGATAGCCGAGCATGTGCGCTTCTTCGGTGCGCAGCGTGAGCTGTTCGGCCATGTTGGCAGTATTGTCCCACTCGGCCTTGCCGCTGCCGTACTGTGCGCCCAGTTCGGACGCGCGTGTGACGTTGGCTTCGTACAGCGTGCGACGCAGCGCACGGTCGTCTGCGTACTGCAGCACCGGGAAGTACGAGGGGAAGTGCAGCGAGAATTTCCAGCCGGTCGCGTCGGCGTTGTCGCGGCGGGCGGCTTCCTGGGCGGCTTGCTTTGCGTCGTCGGGCAGGCCGGCCAGGCGGGCTTCATCGTCGATCAGCAGCGCGTAGGCGTTGGTGGCATCCAGCACGTGGTCGCTGAAGGCCTTGGTCAGTTGCGCCTGTTGTTCCTGGATGGCTGCAAAGCGCGGTTTCTGGTCTTCCGGCAACTCGGCGCCACCCAGGCGGAAGCCGCGCAGTTCATTGTCGAGCAGCTTCTTGCGGGCGGGCGACAGCCCAGCGTATTCCGCGCTGTCGGCAATCGCCTTGTACTTTTCGAACAGCTCCAGATCCTGGCCCAGACCCGACCAGAATTCGGTCACGCGTGGCAGGTTGGCGGCGTGTGCTTCACGCAGCGGAGGTGTGTCGACGACGGCGCTCAGGTGGCTGACGATGCCCCAGGCCCGGCCCAGCGGCTCCGTGGCTTCTTCCAGCGCGGTGACCACGGTTTCCCAGCTTACCGGCGTGGTCGGGTTCTTGACCTGCGCAACCGCCGACGCGGCCTGCTCGAGCAGCACGTCAACAGCCGGTGTGATGTGTTCGGGGCGGATGTCTGCAAAGCGCGGCAGACCGGAGAAATCGAGCAGCGGATTGTTGGCTTGGGTCATGGCGGGCTGGGGTAGAAAAATCGAAGGGACAAAAAAAGCGTCCGATCCAACAGGTGGGGACGCTTTTTCCGTTTCCAACTGGATCGGGGTGAAGCTTACGCCGCCAGAGCGGCTCCTTCAGCAGCGCGCTCGGCCGCTTCCAGGGTATTGATCAGCAGCATGGTGATCGTCATCGGGCCAACGCCGCCCGGCACCGGGGTGATGTAGCCCGCGACTTCTTTGACACCGGCAAAGTCGACGTCGCCGCAGAGCTTGCCGGCATCGTCTCGGTTCATGCCCACATCGATGACGACGGCGCCCGGCTTGACCATGTCGGCGGTGATGATGTTACGGCGGCCAACGGCGGCCACGATGATGTCGGCCTCACGCGTGTGCGCAGCCAGGTTGCGCGTCTTGCTGTTGCAAATGGTGATGGTGGCGCCGGCCTGCAGAAGCAGCATCGCCATTGGCTTGCCGACGATGTTCGAAGCGCCCACCACCACCGCATTGGCCCCGCGCACCGGGTAGTTGATCGATTCCAGCATCTTCATGCAGCCGTAAGGCGTGCATGGGCGGAACAGCGGGGCGCCGGTCATCAGCGCGCCGGCATTGGCGACATGGAAACCGTCGACGTCCTTCTCGGGCGCAATGGCTTCGAGCACCTTGTGGCTGTCGATGTGCTTGGGCAGCGGCAGTTGGACCAGAATGCCATGGATGCGCGGGTCGCGGTTCAGGGCATCGATGCGGCCGAGCAGGTCAGCTTCGGTCAGGTCAGCGGGGTAGCGGTCGAAGCTGGACAGAAAGCCGTTGTCTTCGCACGCCTTGATCTTGTTGCGCACGTAGACCTGGCTGGCAGGGTCTTCACCGACGAGGATGACGGCGAGGCCAGGCTGGTGGCCCCGTGCGGTCAGCGCGGCGGCGCGTTGTGCGGCCTCGGCGCGGAGTTGTTTGGCAAGCGCGTTGCCGTCAATGAGTT
This sequence comes from Ralstonia sp. SET104, assembly GCF_003851545.1. Classification (GTDB taxonomy): domain Bacteria; phylum Pseudomonadota; class Gammaproteobacteria; order Burkholderiales; family Burkholderiaceae; genus Ralstonia. The sequence goes on from NZ_BHVX01000007.1 coordinate 63,375, forward strand.
GGGCGGTCATGGCTGGGCGGAGGAGGGAGAGGGCAAACCGCGATTATAAATCGCCGCCTCCCTTCCGCCCGCCCGGATGATCGCTTGGCAGTTCCTGCGGCCGAATCAGGCGTTGCGCGACAAGGCCAGACGCAGCAGGTCCGCCACGGTGTTCACGTTGAGCTTTTCCATGATGTTGGCGCGGTGCGCTTCCACCGTCTTGATGGAAATGCCCAGATCGTCAGCAATCTGCTTGTTCAGGCGGCCCGCGACGATGCGCTCCAGGACTTGCTGCTCGCGCGTGGTCAGGCGGCCGAGCAGATCCTTGGCGGCCTTTTGCTCGCGGGCGACCGAGTCTTCGCTGCGGGCCTTGCTGAGCATGCGCTCAACCAGCTCGCGCAGTTCGGATTCGTCGAACGGCTTTTCGATGAAATCCACCGCGCCTTTCTTCATGGTCGACACCGCCATCGGCACGTCGCCATGGCCGGTGACGAAGACGATGGGCATGCGGCTGTTTTCGGCCACCAGGCGGTCTTGCAGCTCGGGGCCGCTCATGCCTTGCATGCGCACATCGAGGATCAGGCAGCCGACGCCTTCGCCGCGCTTGTCGTCAACCAGGAATTCTTCGGCGCTGCGATAGGTGCGCACGGTGTAACCGTTGCCTTCGAGCAGCCACGTCAACGAGTCGCGCATGGCTTCATCGTCGTCGACGACAAACACGGTTTCGTTGCGCGGGGCAACTGCAGCGGGCGTTGCACTCATGGAGGAGTCCTCGGATTTACGTTCTACGTTTTAAAAGCGATTTACAGCGGATTCAGCGGCAGGATGATTTTAAACGTACAGCCGATGCCGTCGGCGTTGTTTTCGACCCAGAGCCTGCCGAGGTGGGATTCTATGATGGAGCGGCAGATATTGAGCCCCATGCCCATACCGTCGGATTTGGTGCTGAAGAAGGGCTCGAACAGGCGCTCCTTGGTGCTGTCGTCCACGCCCGGGCCCTGGTCGATCACTTCGATCAGGACGGAGTTTTCGGGGTCGTCGATCAGGTTGGCGTGCAGGCGCAGGACGCTGGCGGCGCGCAGGCGCGGGTGAGCGGCCATGGCTTCAGCGGCGTTCTTGAGCAGGTTGACGAGCACCTGCTCGATCAACACCGGGTCGACATACAGATGCGGCAGGTCGCCCGGCAGGCGCGTGAGGATGGTGATGCCGCGCCGCGTGGCTTCCAGCTCGGCCAAGCCGACTGCATCGGCCACGATTTCGCGCAGGTCGGATTCGCGCCGCTGCGGCTGGCTTCGCTTCACGAAGCCGCGGATACGCTGGATGATGGTGCCGGCACGCACGGCCTGGGCGGAGGTCTTTTCGAGCACCGGAATCAGCTCTTCCGGCGTGCTGCGCCCGGACTTCAGACGGCCGACCGCGCCCATGCAGTAGTTGTTGATGGCGGCCAGTGGCTGGTTCAGCTCGTGTGCCAGCGACGATGCCATTTCACCCATCGTTGTCAGGCGGCTGGTGAACTGCAGCCGCTCTTCGTGCTGGCGCGTCATTTCTTCTGCGGCCTTGCGCATGGTGATGTCGGTGGCAATCTGCATCTGCGCCAGGTGCCCGTCCACCCATTGGATGTAGCGGCGCCGCACTTCAAACCACTTCTGCATCGACGGCACATAGATTTCGCGCGCGTCAGCCGCATGCGGCGTCAGTTCGGAGGCGGGCAGGCCGGCGTAGGCATCCACCAGGTCGAGTGCATCGCTGGACACGTCTTCCGTGTTGACGTCATTGCCGGAGAGCTGCAGATGCCCGAATGCCTCCCAGCCGAAAAGCTGGCGGTAGTAGCGGTTGGCGAACAGCAGTTCGGCCTTGTCGGTCGAGAGCACGGAAACGGCGGCGTCCAGGCTTTCCAGCACGGTGGTGAAACGGTCGTGCGCGGCGGCCAAGTCTTCGCGCGCGCGCTTGGGCTCGGTAATGTCGGTAATCGAGCTCATCCAGCCTGTGTGCCGGCCACGTGCGTCGATCAGCGGTGAGACGTACATCCGTGCGTAAAAGCTGGTGCCGTCGCGGCGCATCATGCGCAATTCCATACCGTTGGCGGGCGCCTTGCCGCGCAGGGTCAGCTCGATGTGCTTCTGCATCTCGCCAACCTCATTGGGCGGCCAGTACGGGAAAGGCGGCATGCGGCCGACCAACTCGGCCTCCGTCCAGCCGATCATGCGGCAGAACGCCGGGTTCACGTAGGTGATGCGGCCGTTGAGGTCAAGGGAGCGCATGCCGATCACCATGGAGTTCTCCATGGCACGTCGGAACGAGGTTTCCGCCAGCAGAGCGCGTTGCGCTTCGGAGCGGCGGCTGGTGTGGCGCCATACGCTCCAGAGGCTCCAGATCACAAAGCACGACAGGCCGGCCACCAGCCACATCAGCATGTTGTTTGGCAGATTGGACGGCGCCGGATACGCCTCTGCCCGCAACGACAGCGAATGCCCAGGCGGATCCAATAGCACCTCGTACGACGCGGCCGCCTTGGGCACCGGCCGCAGCGACGTGCTGGCGCGGATCACGTTGTTCTTGTCGACCAGCGAGAAGCGGTAGCGATCGGTCAGCTCACCCGGCAGCAATTGCGTGAGGATGCCCGTCACGGAGTACATGGCGCCGACAGTGCCGAGGAACTCGTTGTCCCGAACGATCGGCACTTCCATGAGCATGAAGCTCTCGCCGCGCTCGTTCTGGATGGGGCGCGAGTAGACGGCGCGCTGCGTTTCACGCGCGGCATCGTAGGCGAACTGGATTTCGGATTCGAGCGGGTGGTCACGCGTTTCGCGCACGCGCGTGGTGAATTCGGAATTGGACGGGAATGCCCAGCGCGGGCGGCGCGTGGCATCCAGCCAATTGATGAAGACCAACTCGGGGTTCTCGCGCAGCAACTGGCGGGCAGCATCGCGATAGGCGCTCGGGTCGAGCTGCGCGGCGCCAATGTCGCGCGCCAGGGCGGCTACCTGATCCTGGTTGCTTTGCAGGGACAGGCGCACCTTCTGCTCGGCCCAGGCGGCATCGCGGTAGAGGGCGTCGCGCTGTTGCTGCACCTCGGTGGCGTGCAGTTGGTACAGGATGAAGATCATTGCGCCGGCGAACAAAACGATGGCCACCAGCGGGATGAACATGAACCAGTTGGTCGTCCACAGGCGGCCCAGGCGCGTCAGCCACAGGCGGCGCGGCATGTTTGGGCTGACGACTTCATCGGACGGCAGCTCGGGCGCATTCACGGAAATGGGCGCAGGCACGGCAGGCGGTGACGGCTCGGACTTGGCGGCCGGATCCTGCGAGGCGTGGGAGGGGGCAAGCATGATAGGCGGGCGAACGCCGGAATTCTGCGGAGGTAAAAGAGTGGACATCTGTGCAACTGCGCAAAACCAAGTGTAACGGCAATTAACTTGCTGGTCGCTTGGGGAAATCGCTTGGTGAGGTGTCTCGGTCGCTCGAAAAATGCTGCGGTGCAATGTCAAAAGTGATTTGTTTTGCGTCGCCGCAATATTTCATATTATAAAAAACCATATCGCAATTTGAAAATTCCGCTTGTGCTGCATTCGGGGGTGCCCATAGAATCAGCGCAAAAGTCGGGGTGGCCCCGTGCATGCGTGCGAACGCGCACTGGTGGGCGCCTCACAAGAGACGCAACTACCGTTACTGCTACCAAGGAGACCGCCATGTCGGCCGTACCAGAACAAGTCCTGGGTGCCACGAGCGCCAGCGACGTTGATCCCCAGGAAACGAAGGAGTGGCTGGAGGCGCTGCAAGGCGTCATCGGCGCGGAAGGCCCGCAGCGCGCGGCGTTCCTCCTCGACAAACAGATCGAGTACGCACGCATCAACGGCGTGACGTCTCCGCTGCACGCAGAAACCCCCTATATCAATACGATCCCGGTCGAGAACCAGGACCGCATTCCCGGCAACCAGGAAATCGAGCACCGCATCCGCTCGTACACGCGCTGGAACGCCATGGCGATGGTGCTGCGCGCGAACAAGGACACCAACGTTGGTGGCCATATCTCGTCGTTCGCCTCGGCAGCCACACTGTATGACGTCGGCTACAACCACTTCTGGCACGCCCCGTCGGACAAGCACGGCGGCGACATGGTTTTCGTGCAGGGGCACTCGGCGCCGGGCGTGTACTCGCGCGCATTCCTGCTGGGCCGCCTGACCGAGAACCAGCTCGACAGCTTCCGTCAGGAAGTGGACGGCCACGGCATTTCGTCGTATCCGCACCCGTGGCTGATGCCGGATTTCTGGCAGTTCCCCACCGTGTCGATGGGCCTGGGCCCGATCATGGCGATCTACCAGGCACGCTTCACCAAGTACCTGGCCAGCCGCGGCCTGATCCAGAACTGGGAAAACCGCAAAGTCTGGGCCTTCCTGGGCGACGGTGAAACTGACGAGCCGGAATCGCTGGGCGCGATCGGTATGGCCGGCCGCGAGAAACTGGACAACCTCGTCTTCGTGATCAACTGCAACCTGCAGCGCCTGGACGGCCCAGTGCGCGGCAACGGCAAGATCATCCAGGAGCTGGAGAGCGAATTCCGCGGCGCCGGCTGGAACGTCATCAAGGTCATCTGGGGCAGCCGCTGGGATCAACTGCTGGCGCGCGACACCAAGGGCCTGCTGATGAGCCGCATGATGGAGTGCGTCGACGGCGAGTACCAGACCTTCAAGTCCAAGAGCGGCGCCTACGTGCGCGAGTTCTTCTTCAACACGCCGGAACTCAAGGCCATGGTGGCCGACTGGTCCGACGACGATATCTGGGCGCTGAACCGCGGCGGCCATGATCCGCACAAGATTTACGCGGCGTTCCAATCGGCGAGCAACCACAAGGGCCAGCCGACCGTCATCCTCGCCAAGACCATCAAGGGCTATGGCATGGGCGAAGCGGGTGAGGCGATGAACATCGCTCACCAGCAGAAGAAGATGCCGGTGGATGCCATTCGCAAGCTGCGCGATCGCTTCAACATCCCCGTTGCTGACGACCAGCTCGAGCACGTCCCGTACGTCAAGTTCGAAGAAGGCTCGAAGGAGCTCGAATACATGCGCCGCGCCCGCATGGACCTGGGCGGCTACCTGCCGGCCCGCCGCCAGAAGGCTGACGCGCTGCAAATTCCCGCACTGGCTGCGTTCGACGCGCTGCTCAAGGCCACCGGCGAGGGCCGCGAAGTGTCCACCACGATGGCCTTCGTGCGCATTCTGAACATCCTGCTGAAAGACAAGAACGTCGGTAAGCACGTTGTGCCCATCGTGCCGGATGAGTCCCGCACGTTCGGCATGGAAGGTCTGTTCCGCCAGGTCGGTATCTGGAACCAGGAAGGCCAGAAGTACGTGCCGCAGGATCACGACCAACTGATGTTCTACAAGGAATCGCAGACGGGTCAGGTGCTGCAGGAAGGCATCAACGAAGCCGGCGCCATGTGCGACTGGATCGCGGCCGCCACGTCGTATTCGACGCATGGCGTGGCGATGATCCCGTTCTACATCTATTACTCGATGTTCGGCATCCAGCGTATCGGCGACCTCTGCTGGGCCGCTGGCGACATGCGCTCGCGCGGCTTCCTGCTGGGCGGTACCGCTGGCCGCACCACGCTGAACGGCGAAGGCCTGCAGCACGAAGACGGTCACTCGCACGTGTACCACGCCGCCATCCCGAACTGCATCTCGTATGACCCGACCTTCCAGTACGAACTGGCTGTGGTAGTGCAAGACGGCCTGCGCCGCATGTATGTCGAGCAGGAAGACGTCTACTACTACCTGACGGTGATGAACGAGAACTACGAGCACCCGGAAATGCCGGCGGGTGTCGAGGGCGACATCATCAAGGGGATGTACCAGTTCAAGAAGGGCGTCGAGAACAGCAACGCGCCGCGCGTGCAACTGCTGGGCTCGGGCACGATCTTCCGCGAGGTGATTGCCGCCGCTGAGCTGCTCAAGAAGGACTGGGGCGTGGAATCCGACCTGTGGGGCTGCCCGAGCTTTACCGAGCTGGCCCGCGAAGGCAATGCCACCGCACGCTGGAACCTGCTCAACCCGACCGAACCGCAACGTGAGTCGCACGTTGAGAAGCTGCTCAAGAACGCACGCGGCCCGGTCATCGCTTCGACCGACTACGTCCGTACCTTCGCCGAGCAAATCCGCGCGTTCGTGCCGCGTCGCTACGTGGTGCTGGGCACCGACGGCTTCGGCCGCTCGGATACCCGCGAGAAGCTGCGTCACTTCTTCGAGGTGGATCGCTACTGGGTGACCGTCGCGTCGCTCAAGGCGCTCGCCGATGAAGGCGTGCTGCCGCGCGAAAAGGTGGCCGAGGCACTGAAGAAGTACAACCTCGATCCGAACAAGCCCAACCCGATGACCGTATAACGGAGCCGCCGGGCGCGCAGGTTGCGTCCCGGCCGGTCACCGCCCCGGCAGACTTTGTCGCGACGTGCATTTGCCTGCACGATGCGGTAGCCTGCGGAGCGCGCGTGTCCACCGCCGGATGCTCTCGCCGCCAGACCCTCTGGAGACCGAAGAATGAGTCAAGTCGTAGAAATCAAGGTGCCGGACATCGGCGACTACAAAGATATCCCGGTGATCGAAGTGCTGGTGAAGGCGGGCGATACCGTCAAAGCCGAGGATTCGCTGGTTACGCTGGAGTCGGACAAGGCGACCATGGACGTGCCGTCGCCCAAGAGCGGCGTCGTCAAGGAAGTGAAGGTCAAGGTGGGCGACACGGTGTCGGAAGGCTCGCTGGTGGTGCTGCTCGAAGAGCAGGGCGCTGCCGCTGCTCCGGCGCCTGCCGCACAAGCTCCGGCACCGGCTCCGGCCGCTGCTGCACCGGCACCCACACCCGCTGCACAAGCTCCGGCCCCCGCGCCGGCGGCCGCAGGTGGCGGCACGGTTGAAGTGAAGGTTCCGGATATTGGCGATTACACCGACGTGCCGGTCATCGAGATCAGCGTGAAGGTGGGCGACAAGGTGGAAGCCGAGCAGTCGCTGATCACGCTCGAATCGGACAAGGCCACCATGGATGTGCCGTCGCCGGCTGCGGGCACCGTCAAGGAAATCCGCGTGAAGGTGGGCGATGCAGTGTCGCAAGGCACGCTGATCGTCGTGCTCGAAGGTGCTGGTGGCGCGGCTGCTGCACCCGCATCGACACAAGCGGCACAAGCTTCGGCGCCCGCACCGGCTGCTGCCGCACCGAGCCCGGCACCCGCTGCTGCGCCCGCTGCCGCTCCGGCCGCGGCACCCGCTACATACACCGCCGACACTGTCGGCACGGTGGGCAAGGCCGCCCACGCCAGCCCGTCAGTGCGCAAGTACGCGCGTGACCTGGGTGTGAACGTGAATCTCGTTGGCGGCACGGGCCCGAAGAATCGCATCACGCAGGAAGACGTGCAGCGTTACGTCAAAGGCGTGATGAGCGGCCAGGCTGCTGCGCCGGGCAAGGCTGCCGCAGGTGCACCGGCTGGTGGTGGCGAGTTGAACCTGCTGCCGTGGCCGAAGGTGGATTTCACCAAGTTCGGCCCGGTCGATCCGAAGCCGCTGTCGCGCATCAAGAAGATCTCGGGCGCGAACCTGCACCGCAACTGGGTCATGATCCCGCACGTCACCAACAACGACGAAGCGGATATCACCGACCTCGAAGCCCTGCGCGTGACGCTGAACAAGGAAAACGAAAAGGCCGGCGTGAAGTTCACGATGCTGGCGTTCGTGATCAAGGCGGTGGTCGGCGCGCTAAAGAAATTCCCGACCTTCAACGCCAGCCTGGACGGCGACAACCTGGTCTTCAAGCAGTACTTCCACATCGGCTTTGCGGCCGATACGCCCAACGGGCTGATGGTGCCGGTGATCCGCGATGCCGACAAGAAGGGCCTGGTCGACATCGCACGCGAAATGGCCGAGCTTTCGAAGGCTGCGCGTGACGGCAAGCTCAAGCCGGACCAGATGCAGGGCGGCTGCTTCTCGATCTCTTCGCTGGGCGGCATTGGTGGCACCAACTTCACGCCGATCATCAACGCACCGGAAGTGGCCATCCTCGGCTTGTCGCGTGGCTATCAGAAGCCGGTCTGGGACGGCAAGCAGTTCGTGCCGCGCCTGACGCTGCCGCTGTCGTTGTCGTACGATCATCGCGTGATCGACGGGGCGGAAGCTGCGCGCTTCAATGCGTATCTGGCCAGCGTGCTGGCGGACTTCCGCCGCGTCAGCCTGTAAGCCCGTACGGGTGCGGCACGCATCTGGCTTCTGGCCTGTGCGTGCCGACCCACATGGGTTTGCAGCGGTCGGCGGATTTTTCGCGAGGACGACATGACGACGTGCGTGGTGGTCAAGAAAGACGGCGAAGTGGCGATTGCGGCGGATTCGCTGGTGACGTTCGGTGATACGCGTTTGGCGCGCGGTTACGAACAGAACCAGAAAATCTTCCAAGTGGGCGATTCGCTGATTGCCCTGGCGGGTACGACGGCGCATTTCCCGGTCATGCGCAGTCTGCTGACGGGGCTGGCCGATGAGTGCCGGCTCGGCACGCGCGATGACGTCTTCCGGACCTTCCTCAAGGTGCACGAAAAGCTCAAAGACGAGTATTTCGTCAACACCAAGGAAGACGACGACGACCCCTATGAATCGTCGCAGATCACCTGCCTGATCGCCAACGCAACCGGCATCTACGGTGTTTATTCGTACCGTGAGGTGTTTTCGTTCGATCGCTTCTGGGGCATCGGGTCGGGGCGCAATTTTGCGCTGGGTGCGATGTCGGCGGTGTTCGATATGCCGGGAAAGTCGGCGGCGGATGTCGCGCAGGTGGGCGTGTCCGCAGGCGTGGAGTTTGACAAGAGCTCCGGTGGCCCGATCGAAGTGCACACAGTACGTCTGCAGGATTGAAAAGCGTCAGCGGGCCTCGGCGATGCCAGGTGCCGACGACAAGAACAAGGAGTCAGGAATGAGCGTGGTGGAAATCAAGGTGCCGGACATCGGCGATTTCGATGCGGTGGAAGTCATCGAAGTGCTGATCAAGGCGGGCGATACCGTGGCGCCCGAGCAGTCGCTGATTGTGCTGGAGTCTGACAAGGCCAGCATGGAAGTGCCCTCGGATGTGGCCGGCAAGATCGTCGACGTGAAAGTCAAGGTGGGTGATAAGGTCGCCAAGGGCGCGGTGATCGCTACGGCGGAAGCCGGTGCAGCCGCTGCGGCGCCTGCGCCTGCGCAAGCACCGGCTGCTGCGCCTGTAGCCGCAGCCCCTGCTACGTCATCGGCGCCCGCACCGCAGGCTGCCAAGCACGCTGGCGGCGCCGATATCGAATGCGACATGCTCGTCCTCGGTTCCGGCCCCGGCGGTTATTCGGCCGCTTTCCGCAGTGCCGATCTGGGCATGAACACCGTGCTGGTCGAGCGTTTTTCCACGCTGGGCGGCGTCTGCCTGAATGTAGGTTGTATCCCGTCAAAGGCGCTGCTGCATACCTCTGCCGTGATGGAAGAGGTCAAGGCCATGGCCGCACACGGCATCGTCTACAGCGAGCCGAAGGTTGATATCAACCAACTGCGCAAGCACAAGGAATCCGTGATCGGCAAGCTGACCGGCGGCTTGGCTGGCATGGCCAAGGCACGCAAGGTCCAGGTCGTGCGCGGCGTCGGCACGTTCCTCGATCCGAATCATCTGGAAGTGCAACTGACCGATGGCGCTGGCAAGGCTACCACCGGTGAGAAGAAGGTCATCCGCTTCGCCAAAGCGATCATCGCTGCGGGCAGCGAGGCCGTGAAGCTGCCATTCATTCCGCAAGACCCACGCATCGTCGATTCGACCGGCGCGCTGGAACTGCGTGAGGTGCCGGCCAAAATGCTGGTCATCGGCGGCGGCATCATCGGCCTGGAAATGGCCACGGTGTACAGCACGCTGGGCACACGCATCGACGTGGTGGAAATGCTCGACGGCCTGATGCAGGGTGCCGACCGCGACCTCGTCAAGGTGTGGGACAAGATGAACAAGGGCCGCTTCGACAAGGTCATGCTCAAGACGAAGACGGTCGGGGTCGAAGCCAAGCCGGACGGTATCTACGTCAAGTTCGAAGGCGAAGCCGCACCGGCCGAGCCGCAACGCTATGACATGGTGCTGGTGGCCGTGGGGCGCGCTCCGAACGGCAAGCGCATCGGCGCGGAAAAGGCCGGCGTGGCCGTGACGGACCGCGGCTTCATCGGCGTGGACAAGCAGCAGCGCACGAACGTGCCGCACATCTTCGCGATCGGCGACATCGTCGGGCAGCCGATGCTGGCACACAAGGCGGTGCATGAAGGCCACGTGGCAGCCGAGGCCGCGCACGGCGAGAAGGCGTATTTCGATGCCAAGCAGATTCCGTCAGTCGCCTATACGGATCCGGAAGTGGCGTGGGCAGGTCTGACCGAGGACCAGTGCAAGGCGCAGGGCATCAAGTACGGTAAGGGTGTGTTCCCTTGGGCCGCTTCGGGCCGCGCGATCGCCAACGGTCGCGATGAGGGCTTCACCAAGCTGATCTTCGACGAGGAAACACATCGCATCATTGGCGGCGGCATTGTCGGCACGCATGCCGGCGACCTGATCGGCGAGGTCTGCCTGGGCATCGAGATGGGCGCAGACGCCGTGGACATCGGCAAGACCATCCACCCGCACCCGACGCTGGGTGAGTCGGTGGGCATGGCGGCCGAAATCTACGAAGGTGTTTGCACGGATGTGCCGCCGGCTCGTAAGCGTTGATGTGCAATTAACCGCCTCGATTTCAGGAAGACCCTGAAACGCGTCGAGCAAGGAGAAGGGCCGCCCAATCGAGCGGCCCTTTTTCTTTGGGTGCAATGCTGGGTGAGTTAGCGTCGAGGTTCGATGGGGCGGCGGTGGCGGCGCAGCAGGCGCACTGCCGCGGTCAGGCGTCGCCATATCTGCTGCACCAGACCGTGCCGGCGGGTGCGCCAGACAGCGATTCTCACCTGCAGCGCCTGCCATGCCGGCGTTGCCTGCAGGGCGGCCACCATTCGCTGTTTCCACGCCAGAAAAGCAGATTCCCAGCGGGCATACCAGGCAATCGTGTGCAATTGCGGCCGCACGGCCGAATAGATGCGCACGCCCAGCCCAGTGCTAACGACTTTGGCAGCCACCAGAACTAGCGTGCCCGCAATCAGATGGCCACGTGCCAGCACGTAAACAGCTGCCAGCTTGAATGGCAGTAGCGCGAGCATGGGCAGGGCAAAGGCGCTGAGCGCTTCGATGGGTTCCAGTTCGGCCAACTTCCGCTCTGCCGCCTGAACCCAGGAATGCTCCGCCAAGCGGATGGTTGCCCGCTGCATGACGTTCCAGATCCACTCTTCGAACAGCAGGATGAGCGCCGCCGCGACGATCAGACTGCGCTTGGCCAAGGATTCACGAGACATTGGAAAGGAGAGTAGGCGGCGGGCCGCAATACAGGATGGAGCGCCGGTCACGCACAAAAGTTCGCAATTTGAGCGTGCGAGACATTTCTAGCGCACACAAAAAACCCGGCCGAAGCCGGGTTAAAGGTACCCACTGATCACCACTGAGGACAGTTTTTCGGTAGCGGGACCGAGGAGACAATCTAACGAACACGGTGGAATGGACCGGCGGGCGTGCGTTTCGGTTCCGCGCAAATGCGCGCAAACGGTGTGTTTGGAGGTGTGGCTCGGCGGCCAAAACAAAACGGGCCTCCCGAAGGAGGCCCGCTTGAACAACCGAGTGACTACGGTCGCTTAGGCAGCGGTCGTGGCCGACTTCTTGCCCGTGGCAGCACGCGCTTGGGCCGAAGCTTGGGCGGTTGCCTTGCTTGCAGCGTTGGCAGCAGCGTGGAAGTTGCTTTCAGCCAGTTCCACGGCTTGCTTGGTGGCCTTCTGCACCGAGTCGTAGGCGTTGTTGGCAGCCGACAGTGCCGACTTCACCAGGGCAACAGCCGATTCCGAACCTGCCGGAGCGTTCTTCGACACGTTGTCGACCAGCGCTTGCAGCTTGCGGCTGTTCTCAGCGATTTGCGATTCAGCGGCCTTGCTGAATTCGGTTTGCGTGTCCGAAGCGATTTCGTACAGGTGGCGGCTGTAAGCCAGAACCTTTTCAGCCAGCGGCTGCACAGCGGCGGTTTGCACCGACAGCAGCTCTTGAGCATCCTTGGCGGACAGGGCCTTCTTGGCGTGTTCGACGTTCTCGGCCAAGGTGGCCTTGACGACCTGCAGGTTCAGTTCGACCAGCTTTTCGACGCCTTCAAATGCCTTGTTGGTCAGGCCGAAGAACGTTTCCAGATTGGCTTTGTGCGCCGCAGCGATCTGTTCCTGAGTCAGCATGTTGTCTCTCCAATTACAAAGGTGGGTCGGGGAATCAAAATAAGAATTTAGATCGCCCAGATGTACAAAGCATGACGGTCAGCGTCGAGCCTTCCAGGCGACATCGCGGTGCATTAGGGATGGTGCATCGCAACAATTTCATTGTTGTTGAATGCCAAATGAGTGTCAAGCGTTCTTTGTGCATCGCACAAAAATCAGAATTAGCTGATTTTCTATGCAGAACAATTGCGCAACCAACCGTTTGGCGTAACTTTTTGTGGCATGAAAATGCGCGTCCGTGGTGCGTGTGAAATGCATTTAGCCACTTCGTTCGGCAACTTCGTCTCAAAAAACATACGGGAGCAGCGTAGGTTAGGATGCGCCCGAGTGCCATTCTTGTTGCGTTGCGATTCTTTGTTCACATGCGGGCGTTCTATACAGACCACTTTGTTTTGCCGCTGCCGCCTGGCCATCGGTTTCCCATGCGCAAGTACAGCGACCTGCGGGCGCGGGTGCTGGCCGACGTACCGGGACTGTCCATGCACGAGGCGCCGCGCGCCGATGACGACGCGTTGTTGCTGGCGCACACACTCGAGTACGTTAGTGCAGTCAGTGCGGGGCAACTCGACCCGGCACGCCAGCGCGAGATCGGCTTTCCGTGGTCGCCGGAAATGGTGGAGCGCAGCCGCCGTTCGGCCGGCGCCACGATGGCCGCCTGCGAGGCGGCGCTGGCGGATGGCGTTGCCGTGAATATGGCGGGCGGTACGCATCATGCCTATGCAGATAAAGGCGGTGGCTTTTGCGTATTCAACGACGCGGCAATCGCCTCGCGCTGGATGCAGCGCCGGCCGGGCAGGGCGCCGGCGGATTTTCCGGTCGCCATCGTCGATCTGGATGTGCATCAGGGCAATGGCACCGCGTCGATCCTGCGCGACGATACGACCGTGTTTACGCTGTCGCTGCACGGCGAGAAGAACTACCCGTTCCGCAAGGAAGCGTCGGACCTCGATATCGGCCTGCATGATGGCTGCGGCGACGAGGACTATCTACAGGCACTGACCGGCGCACTCGATATCCTGGCCGGGCGCTTCAAGCCGCAGTTGATCATCTATCTGGCTGGCGCCGATCCCCACGAGGGCGATCGTCTGGGCCGGCTCAAACTGACCCTGCAGGGCCTGGCCCGGCGTGATCAGGAAGTCTTCGACTTCGCCTACCTGCGACGCATACCGATTGCCGTTACCATGGCGGGCGGCTACGGCAACAATATTAGCGACACCGTGGCCGTTCATGCGCAGACCATCGCGCTGGCTGCCAAGTATGCACAGCGCTGGGCCGCACGCGACGCCGCCGCATCGATCTCTCTTCCGCTTTCCGCATGACCCAAGCGTTTTCTGCCGCGCCAACCTCGGCGCGTAACTCCCTGTTTGTCGTCGCCATGCCGTGGCTGTTCGTGCTGATCTGGAGCACGGGCTTTATCGTGGCCAAGTACGGCATGCCGTACGCCGAGCCAATCACCTTCCTCTTCTTCCGGTTTGTTGGCGTGCTGGTGTGCCTGTTGCCGCTGGTGTGGCTGGCGCATGTGCGGCTGCCGCGTCGTGCGGGCACAGGCGAGACCGATTGGGCGACCGTTGGCCACATCGCGGTGGCCGGGGTGTTGATGCAATGGGGTTATCTGGCGGGCGTCTGGGCTGCAGTCAAACTGGGCATGCCGGCGGGGATGACCGCGCTGATCGTCGGCATGCAACCCATCCTGACCGCGCTCTATGTGTCGATGCGCGGTGAGCGTGTCTCCGGCCGCCAATGGCTGGGCTTGCTGTGCGGTATCGGCGGCGTGGGTCTGGTGGTGGCCAACAAGCTGCATCTGGCCGGTGTGGGCGCAACGACGCTCGCGTTGTGTGTGGGTGCGCTGCTGTCGATCACGATCGGCACGTTGTATCAGAAGCGCCATTGCCCATTATTCGATTTGCGTATGGGCGCGTGCATCCAGTTCGGCGCATCGGCGCTGCTGTGTCTGCCGTTCATGTTTCTGTTTGAAACGCGCGAGGTGCATTGGACGGCGCAGATGATCGGCTCGCTGGTGTGGTCGGTGCTGGCCTTGTCGATCGGTGCGATCTCGCTGCTGTTTGTGCTGATTCGCAAGGGCGCGGCCACCAAGGTGACGTCGCTCCTGTATCTCACGCCGCCCACGACAGCCGTGATGGCCTGGGCGTTGTTCGGCGAGCGTTTTCCGCCGCTCGCAGCGCTCGGCATGGTGATTGCCGCGTGCGGTGTGGCGCTTGTCATCCGCAAGTGACTGCCGATAAGCGGCTGGCGTATCCTGAACACTTTCCATTGACCCGCCTGCCGCCCATGAGCACGCTCCGTCAGACGCGCGACGACTATCGCCACTTCCACACCATCACCACGCGCTGGATGGACAACGATGTCTACGGCCACGTCAACAACGTCGTTTACTACAGCTACTTCGATACCGTGGTGAACGCCTACCTGATCGAGCAAGGCGTGCTGAACCCCGAGCACAGCGACACCATCGGCCTCGTCATCGAGACGCAATGCAATTACTTCGCGCCGCTGTCGTTTCCTGATCCCGTTGTGGCGGGGATGCGCGTGGCGCGCTTGGGCAACAGCAGCGTGCGCTATGAGGTGGGTCTGTTCCGTGGCGACTCACAAGAGGCCGCCGCACAAGGCCATTTCGTGCACGTCTATGTCGATCGCGAAACGCGCCGGCCTGTGCCGTTGCCCGACGCGCTGCGCGCCGTGCTTGAACCGCTTGCAACTGGCATCGCCGCCTGAGTTTTCGTATCGCCATCGCCATCGCCATCGCTATCGCTATCGCCATGACCGACCGACGCCCCACCTCTGCCGAAGTCGAACTCGTCGATCAGGCAATCACTTCGCGCCGCTCGGTACGCGCGTTTCTGCCCACGCCTGTTGCGCGCGAAGACATTGAGGCGATTCTGGATGTGGCACGCCGCGCACCATCCGGCAGCAATACGCAGCCATGGAAGGTCTACGTGCTGACAGGCGAATCGAAAGCACGCTTGTCCGAATCCGTACTTGCAGCGTACGACCATCCGGAAGTCGACACGCTGCATCGCGAGGAATATCCGTACTACCCGCGCACGTGGATCGATCCGTACCAGAGCCGGCGCCGCAAGGTCGGCTGGGATCTCTATGGCTTGCTCGGCATCGAACGCGCCGACAAAGCGCGCATGCACGCGCAGCACGCTCGCAACTTCCGTTTTTTCGATGCTCCAGTCGGCATCATCTTTACCATCGACCGTGTGATGGAGCAGGGTAGTTGGCTCGATTACGGCATGTTCCTCGAAGCCGTCATGGTGGGTGCCCGCGCGCGCGGCATCGATACGTGTCCGCAGGCCGCTTTCACGCAGTTCCATCGGATCATCGGTGAGCATCTCGGTCTGACCGATGACGAGATGGTCGTCTGCGGCATGTCGATGGGCTATGCGAACCCCACCGCCATCGAGAACACGCTCCTTACCGAGCGCGCACCTGTCTCCGACTTCACTCGCTTCTTCGACTGACGTCGTTATCACGGCGCCGCTTGCACGCTACAGCGCACTTCTTCGTGCAAAGCGCGAATTGGCGCTGAAAAATCATCGAATTCTGTCAACAGACTCGACCGATGTGTCGTTAGACTTCCATCATGCGACTCCGTGTACGACGCGAGCGTGTTGTGAGGAAGTGCCGGGCCTGGTTGCACACCGTGATTGTCGTCATGCGCGATGGAATCCCGGGGCAATTTCCGACTCCGTTCTGATCCCGCACACAACGTCATGTGCTGTTTGCGCAACTTTCTTCGCGATCTGAATCCTGCCGAAGCAGACAATTGCGTCGAAATGATGACCGAATGATAAGGCTCCAGAGGTCAAACTTTAAGGCCGTGAGCTAAGTCCTTCATCTTGCTTAGAATTTTGTTTTTGCCTACACTTGCGCCATCTCACGCGCGGGTGATCGAACCATGTCACGGTCTGTTTCCTCATTTTTTCGACGTCTCGGCTTCGTTTCGCTGATGACCGTCGCGCTCGCTGCCGCCTCCGTCGCTACCGTGGCCAGCGCTGCCACTACTGACAAAAAGCCCGCTGCCAGCAAGAAAGCCACAGTCAAATCCAAAGGCAAAACCGTCGCCAATCGCAAGGCCAGCGCCAAAGTCGCGGCTGCGAGCAACGATGAAGTCGCCTCCACCAAAGTCCGCAAGGTCGTCACCGTCAAAGGCAAGCGCCGCGTGATCTTGGTCGAGCGGGGTGCGCATCCGGTGCGCGCCGCCTTCGTGCCCGCCGCTCCGACGCTGGGTGAAGCGATGGGTCTGCGTTCGACGCCCGATGCGCTGGCGCTGCGTTCGTCCGTCGCGCTGGTGATGGATCAGAACAGTGGTGAAGTGCTGTTCCAGAAGAATTCGTCGGCCGTGCTGCCGATCGCCTCGATCACCAAGTTGATGACTGCGCTGGTTGTGACCGACGCGCATCAGCCGATGGACGAGTTGCTTGAGATCACCGATGACGATCGCGACTACGAGCGCAACACCGGTTCGCGTCTGCGCTTTGGCACGATGCTCACGCGTGAAGACCTGCTGCTGCTGGCGCTGATGTCGTCGGAAAACCGTGCCGCCTCGGCGCTGGGCCGCAACTACCCGGGCGGTCGCCCGGCATTCGTTGCCGCCATGAACCGCAAGGCGCGCGAGCTGGGCATGAACGACACGCACTATGTCGATTCGAATGGCCTGTCGAGCAGTAATGTGTCGAGCGCACAGGATCTTGCCAAGATCGTGATGGCGGCTTACAAGGTGCCGCAGATCCGTCAGTTCACGACCACGACGGAACATACCGTCAACGCCAACGGCCGCACGCTGCACTACGTCAACACCAATCGCCTGGTGCGTGGCGGTGAATGGGACATTGGCTTGCAGAAGACCGGCTTCATCAACGAAGCAGGCCGCTGCCTGGTGATGCAGGCCAACGTGCACGGTCGCAATGTCGTGATGGTGTTCCTGGATTCGGCCGGTAACCTGACGCGCTTTGCGGATGCCACGCGCGTACGCAACTGGCTGGAGCGCAGTCCGCATATCGAGCAGGCCACGCAAGCTGCGGCGCCGCTGCGCAATGTGCCGGTGTCCACGCAACCGGCAACTGTGTTGGCGTCGGAGCAGCACGGCGCCTGAGCTACTGCGTCACCCAACAAAAAAGCGCGTTCGATGACGCGCTTTTTTGTTGGGTAAAACCGGCGCTTACTCAGCGCGCACGGCGTCCTCTTCATACGTGTAACCCATGCCTTTGGAGATCTGCAGGGCGGTGTCCTTGAGGTTGTCGAGCCAGCTGTCTTGCAACCGGTCGGCCGGTGCAGACAGCGATAAGCCCGCCACCAGCCGGTTTGAATCATCGTAGATTCCAGCGGCGATACAGCGCACACCGAGTTCCAGCTCTTCGTTGTCGCGCGCGTAGCCGTTGGTGCGCACCCAGTTGAGTTCGCGTTCGAGCTTAGGCAGATCGGTGATCGATGTGCGCGTGTGGCCGGACAAACCGGTGCGCGTGGCATAGGCCCGCACGCGGCCGAGTTCATCGGCGGCGAGAAACAGCTTGCCGACCGACGTCAGATGCAGCGGCGCGCGGCCACCGATGGCGCGCACCACTTGCATGCCAGAGCGCTCGGAATACGCACGCTCGATGTAGACGATTTCGTCGCCCTGGCGTACCGAGAGGTTGACCGTCTGGCCGGTCAAGCGGTGCAGGGCGCGCATCGGCGCGAGCGCCGCTTCACGCACCGACAGGCGCGCTTTGACGAGGTTACCCAGTTCCAGCAAACGCATGCCGAGACGGTAGCTGCCCGGGTCGGAACGATCGACAAAGCGGCAAGCCACCATGTCGTTCAGGATGCGGTGCGCGGTAGACGGGTGCAAGCCGGTGCTGGCGGACAGCGCTTTCAGGCTGACCGGATCGGCATGATCGGCGAGCGCGTCGAGCAGCATCATCATGCGTTCGATGACCTGGATAGACGTCTTGCCGGGGTCCTTGTCTGCTTCTGCCATGGGTGCAGTGGGTTGCGGATGCGATGCAAAATTCTATCCCACGATGTGAAAATACGCACCATCCCGACGCATGATTCCGGGTATTTTTGAGGACTTTCTCAGTCGGCGCGCAGTTGTGCTTGGCGGGGCCTGGTGAAGCGCACTCACCACTGGCATGAAGAAGTTCTATGCCATGAGAACCGCGCCGGGCGGAGCATCGGGCGCATAATGGTGGCTTCCCGCAGAACACACGAGACTCCTCATGCGCGTAGGTTTGTTTGTCACTTGCCTCATCGATCTGATGCGGCCCGACATCGGGTTTTCGGTGCTCAAGCTGCTGGAAAAGGCCGGTTACGACGTTGTGGTGCCGCCCGCGCAAACCTGCTGCGGCCAGCCTGCCTACAACTCTGGTGATCGCCCGCTGGCACGCCATCTGGCCGAGAAAACGCTCAAGGAATTCGAGCAGTTCGACTACGTGGTCATCCCCTCTGGCTCGTGCGGCGGCATGATCCGCAAGGGCTATGCAGACCTCTTCCGTGACGACCCGGAACTCGCCGCCCGCTACGAGCGCCTGGCGCCCCGCGTGCATGAATTGACTGATTTCCTCGTCAACGTGGCGCACATCGAATCGCTCGACTCTGAATTCAAGGGCCACGTGACGTACCACGACTCGTGCTCCGGCCTGCGTGAACTGGGCGTCAAGGCGCAGCCGCGTGAGTTGCTGGGCAAGCTGCCCGGCGTGCAGTTGACCGAGATGCCAGCGTGCGAGGCATGCTGCGGGTTCGGCGGCACGTTCTCGATCAAGTACGGCGATATCTCTACCGCCATCGCCGATGAGAAGTGCGCCAACATCAAGGCCAGCGGCGCCGATGCCGTGGTGCTCGGTGACGTGGGTTGCATGCTCAACATCGAAGGCCGCCTGCGCCGCACGGGCGATACGCAAACGCGCGTGCTCCACATCGCGCAAATCCTCGCCGGCGACGCATAAACCACAGCTGCCCAAGAACACGACGGAGACGCAATCGCATGCAAGTCCGCAGCATGGAATTCAAGGCGCGCGCCGGGCAAAAGCTTGCCGACAAGCGCCTGCAGCAGAACCTCACCAAGCTCTCGACCAAGTTCGTCACCGCGCGCGCGGCGGCCATCCAGGAAATCGATTTTCCGGCCACGCGTGAGGCGCTGAAGGAGCGTCGCAACCGTGCGCTCGAGAACCTCGACGTCTGGCTGGCGACGTTTGAAGCGGAAGCGACGCGCCGCGGTGCCACGGTGCTCTTTGCCGAGACCACGGCGGATGCTGCGCGCCTCGTCGCCGAGATTGCCCGCAAGCACGACGTGAAGAAGGTCATCAAGAGCAAGTCGATGGTGACCGAGGAAATGCGCCTGAACCAGGTGCTCGGCGAGATGGGCGTGCAGAGCATCGAGACCGATCTGGGCGAATACATCCTCCAGATCAACGACAGCGAACCGCCGTCGCACATCATCGCGCCGGTGGTGCACAAGGATAAGGAAGAGATTGCCGACCTTTTCGCCAAGACACACAACAAGCCGCGCCTGACTGACATTCCTGAGATGACGCGCGAGGCGCGCGAAGTGTTGCGGCCAGAGTTCCTGTCGGCCGATATGGGCGTGACGGGCGGCAACTTCATCATTGCCGAGACGGGTTCGGTGGCGATCGTCACCAACGAGGGCAACGAGGGTATGTGCACGATCATGCCGCGTGTGCACGTTGCCGTGACGGGTATCGAGAAGGTGCTGCCAACGCTTGAAGACTTGGCGACCGTGATGCGCCTGTTGCCACGTTCGGCTACGGGGCAGGCAATCTCGAATTACTTTTCGTTGCTAACCGGCCCGCGTGCGCCGGGCGAGCAGGACGGCCCTGAGCATATGTATTTCGTGATCGTTGACGGCGGCCGCAGCGGCCTGATCGGCGGCGAATTTCAGGAGATGCTGCGTTGCATTCGGTGCGGGGCGTGCATGAACCACTGCCCGGTCTATCAGAAGATCGGCGGCCATGCCTACGGTTGGGTGTATCCGGGCCCGATGGGCAGCGTGCTGACGCCGAGCTACGTTGGACTGTCGAATGCGCTGGATCTGCCGCAGGCCGCCACGTTGTGCGGCGAATGCAACCGCGTGTGTCCCGCGTCCATCCCGTTGTCCGACTTGCTGCGCACGTTGCGTGAGAAGCAGATGGAGCGCGAACTGCGCCCGCAATCGGAGCGCTTTGGCCTGCGCATGTGGGGGTTCATGGCGCGGCGTCCGGCGTTGTACTCGGCCGGTACCTGGGTTGCTGCGCGTGTGCTGCGCTGGATGGGCGGTGACAAGAAACTGATTCACTCGCTGCCCGTGGGCAAGGGCTGGACGGATACGCGCGACATGCCGGCCCCCGCAGGCAAGACGTTCCGCGAGCTGTATCGCGAAAAGAAGGCGCGAGCATGACTGCCACTGAATCCCTTCAGACACTGCGAGGCGCGCTCGATCGTCACGCGAAATCGTCTGATCTGCCGCACCTGCTCAAGACGTGGCGCGACGATGCGGTGCTCGCGCCGTTGACGGTCCTGCCACCCGCATATGATCAGGTGCGCCACTCGCTGCTGCAGCGGCTCGACATGGCGGTCTCGTTTGGCGAAGAGAGCTGTTCGTTCTCGCCGTCGTCGCTGCTGGCCGAAATGCGCTTGTGGACGGACAAGGCCGAGGCGAAGCTCGCCAGCATGTAACCGGCGGTCGACATGGAACGCAGGATGCGTGCTAGTGTCTGACACGTTATTCCCGTGCCAGCCGACGCGCCATGAACCAGACCGCCCGCGAAATCATGCTGTACGACGCCCAGAAGAAAAGCACGGGCGTGGCTTATCTGTGGTGGTTCCTGTTGGGCTTCCTGGGTGCGCACCGTTTCTATATGAAGCGACCCGGCAGCGGCATCGCGCAGGCTATCGCCAATATTGGCGGTACATGGCTGGCATTCCGCGATATGGGTAACACGGCCGGCTGGGTATTGGCCGTCATCGGTGGGCTGTGGGTGCTGGTGGATATGTTCCTGATCCCGGGGATGGTCCGCGCGTACAACACAGTGCTTGCCGAGCGGCTCTCGGCCACGCCTTGAAAGGCCTCGATCTCATGAACAAGACGACTTGGTGGAAACGTGCCGCGCTGTGGGCGGCTGGTTTGGCTTGCATTGGTGGCGCACTGACAGGTTGCACGACCTCGCGCGATCAATACAGAGATAGCTCCAACGTCAGCGCATATGGCGTAGTGGATGTGGGTATCGAGCGCACCTCGCGCTGACCGTCATTCCGTGGCGGATGTCGCATCCTCAAACGGCCGCCATTCCCCATTGATCAGCAGCTCCAGCGGCTGGAACAACGCCTTGTAGGCCATCTTGCGGCTTTGCTTGATCCAATAGCCGAGATAGACGTAGGGCAGGTCCAGCGCCTGCGCCTGGGCGATCTGCCACAGCACGTTGTACGTCCCGTAGCTCGCCTTTTGCTCGATTGGATCGTAGAACGTGTAGACGGAAGACAGGCCGTCTTCCAGCACATCAATCATGCTGACCATGCGCAGCTTGCCCGCCCATGGCGATTCGGGCGGCTCGCGAAACTCCACCAAACGCGAATTCACGCGACTCTGTAGTAAAAATTGCTCGTATTGGTCGCGGCTGTCGTGATCCATGCCACCGCCCGCATGGCGGACTGACTGGTACAGCAGGTAGAGCTGATAGTGCTCTTCGACATAGGTGAGCGGCGCCACCAGCGCTTCAAGCGCTTGATGCCGCTCGGCGGCCCGGCGTTGGGCGCGCGACGGCGAGTATTGATCAACGACGACGCGGCATGGCGTGCACGCATGACAGTCGTCGCAATGGGGGCGGTACGTGAAGATCCCACTGCGCCGGAACCCGGCCCGCACGAGCTTGGAGTAAACATCTGCGTTGATCAGGTGCGCTGGCGTGGCAACCTGCGAGCGCGCCAGGCGGCCATCCAGGTAGCTGCATGCATAAGGCGCGGTGGCATAGAACTGCAATGCCGAGAGGGGGAGTTCCTTAAGCTTGCTCATTGCGCACGGTCCACCGGCGGAGCACCGATTTGTCGAAATGCCAAGGCACGATGGCCGGCGCATTGGCTGCTTCGCGCACATGTGCGAGAAACGCCGCGCGCGGCACAGGTGCCCCGCCCAGCGACGCCAGATGCTCTGTCTCCTGCTGGCAGTCTATCATCGCGACGCCCTGACCGCCGAGGAAGGCGCACAGCGCCGCCAGCGCTATTTTCGAGGCATCAGTGCGGTGCGCAAACATCGATTCGCCGTAGAACATGCGGCCGAGCGCCACCCCATACAGCCCGCCCACGCGTTCCCCCGCGTACCAAGCCTCGACACTGTGCGCATAGCCGCGGCGGTGCAGGGCGGTGTAGGCGAGGATCACGTCTTCGGTAATCCACGTGCCGTGCTGGCCGGGGCGCGCAGTCGTGGCGCAGGCGACCATCGTGTCGCGGAAGGCGTGATCGATGCGGATTTCCCAGGCAGGGTCATCGAGCACGCGGCGCAGCGTCTTGCGAAACGTGGTCGACACACGAAAATCTTCGGGGCGCAGCACCATGCGCGGATCTGTGCTCCACCACAGCACCGGCTGACCCTGGGCGTACCACGGAAAAATGCCCTGTCGATAGGCAATCAGCAGCCGCTGTGGCGATAGCTCTGCGCTGGCAGCAAGCAGCCCAGGCGCTTCGGACTCAGGCCCGAGCGCGCGATCGGCCGGCGGGAAGGGATCGTGCGGATCCAGCCAGGCGATCATGATTCGGACAACGTTGGTTTGAAGTTATGACGTCGTGGCCGGCGTATCGATCACGGCCGAGCGCATCGGCTTGTAGATGTCGAGCGTATGGAGGCGGAAGCTGCCATCGGCCAGCTTGCCCGCCGCGCGGTCGGCGAAGAAGCACCGCAGTGTGTGGATGACCGTCGGGAAGGCGAGGTCATCCCAGGGGATGTCGGCTTCATTGAATAGCGCGACTTCAAGGCTTTCTTCGCCCGCTGCGAAATCCAGATCGTTCAACTTGGCCAGATAGAACAGGTGTACCTGGTGCACGTGCGGCACATTGAGCACCGAGTAAAGCTCGCCGATCTCGACGTTGGCGCCAGCTTCTTCCTGCGTCTCGCGCAAAGCTGCCTGTGCAGTGGTCTCGCCGATTTCCATGAAACCTGCGGGCAAGGTCCAGAAGCCGTAGCGCGGCTCGATGGCGCGTTTGCACAGGAGAATTTGATCGTTCCAAACGGGCACCGTGCCGACCACATTGCGCGGATTCACGTAGTGAATCGTATTGCAGTGGTCGCAAACGTCGCGCAGTCGGTTGTCTCCGGCGGGAATGCGCGAGACGATTGACTGGCCGCAGTTGGAACAGAATTTCATGGGGAATCGTCGCGGGTGGAATGTCTCAGTGTATCACCGCGGCGTAGCGGCCCTGCGTGGCAGAGGTATCGACTGAGTTGCACACGAAACGGTGCGTAAAAACGTAGAAAAGCAAAAAGCCCGCTGTGTGCGGGCTTCATGATTCGGCTCAGGTCTTGGAGCGAGCCGCTCTACTTGGCTGGTTGCGGGGGCAGGATTTGAACCTGCGACCTTCGGGTTATGAGCCCGACGAGCTGCCAGACTGCTCCACCCCGCGTCCGTCGAATAAAAGAGTATAGCGATATCTGTGCGGCGATGCAACACCTTTTCTGCGGGAGGTACATCGCAATGGTGCTTGATGTTCGTGCGACGGGCCCGCAAAGCGAAGCGTCGACCTGTTGTTAGACAGATCGTGTGCCGCAATGTTCGAAAGCGGTGCGCTCGATGCATTGTGGGGCGCTGGCCGTTTACAATGCCGCCTTTCGCGCTCTCCTCTTGATTCCGATCGTGCTTAACGCCCTGTATCCGCTTGCCCGTCCGCTGCTGTTTTCGATGGACCCCGAAGACGCGCATCACTTCACGTTGAATCAGCTCAAGCGGGCGCATGCGTTGGGGCTCTCGGGTTGCATTGGTGGCCGCGTTGCGCCGCAGCCGCGCACGGTGATGGGCGTCAAGTTTCCCAACCCGGTGGGTCTGGCTGCTGGCTTGGACAAGGACGGTGCGTATATCGATGCGCTTGGCGCGCTCGGTTTTGGCTTTATTGAAGTTGGCACGGTCACGCCGCGCGCGCAGCCGGGCAACCCGCGCCCGCGCATGTTCCGCTTGCCGGCGGCCAATGCGCTCATCAACCGGATGGGTTTCAACAACGGCGGTGTGGATGCATTCATCAATAACGTGAGGGCATCGAAGTGGCGCGAGGGGGGCGGCGTGCTCGGCTTGAACATCGGCAAGAATGCCGATACGCCTATCGAACGTGCCGTCGACGATTATCTGCATTGCCTTGAGCGTGTGTATCCGCACGCCAGCTACGTGACGGTGAATATTTCGTCGCCGAACACAAAGAACTTGCGCCAGCTCCAGGGCGCGAGTGAGCTGGACAGCCTGCTCGGCACCCTGCGCGATGCACAGCAGCGTTTGGCCGACCAGCACAAGCGCTACGTGCCGGTGGCACTGAAGATCGCGCCGGATCTGGACGACGATCAGATTGCCAACGTGGCCGATGCGCTGCTGCGTCACAAGATGGATGGCGTGATCGCCACGAACACGACGATCCGCCGTGAGGCCGTGGCCGGTCTGGCGCACGCTGAGGAGGCGGGCGGCTTGTCTGGCCAGCCGGTGCGTGACGGCTCGACGCACGTGATTCGCGCCTTGCATGGTTTGCTGGGCGACGCCGTGCCGATTATTGGTGTGGGCGGCATCCTGGCCGGTGAGCACGCGCGCGAGAAGATCGACGCCGGCGCGCAGCTGGTGCAGCTCTATACGGGATTGATCTATCGCGGCCCTGCGCTGGTGGCGGAATGCGCCCGCGCACTGGCGCGTTGAAAACAGCTGGCAGCGCCTAGCGGCGGAACAGGAAGATGATGAGCGCGCTGGCGGCCACCACAGCGGCTGCCAGGTCGTACGGGCCAGCGTAGTCGGCCCAGACCGCCGGGTCGAGGCGCTGCATGAACGCCGACTGCGTCCACGGCAGGATCATGCGCGGGATGGCAAACAATAGGACAGCCACGACCAGCAGCACGATCAGTGCAGTCAACGAAGGCTTGGAGCGCCCCCAGATGCGGATGGATGAGTGGGGCAAGGCCGTCCCCGTTTTTGAGGTGCTGGGCGGCCGATCGCCAGTCGCTCAACAAAGTTTTGCAATAAAGGTTTGTCGGGCATTTTCCTACAAAGTTCTGTCGGCCGCAGTCCTACTTTTGGCTATGTGCGGCACAGCATGCACAACCTGTTGCCAGTACGCGAAGCCGCGCCAGTTGGCGCCGCGCAATGTGATCTATGCTGATTTTGTGTGCTCGGGCAGTATGTCTTCGGCCCATCAGAACGCTTTACCAGTGCGGCAGCGCATCGTGACGCACCGCGGCAACGAATGGCCGTTCGAGGGGTTGGCGTGACAGAGGCGGGGAGTACAATCCGCCCTCATTGTGCATTGCACTATTTTTGAGCGGCCAGCCATTCGGCCGATTTCCAAGTTCATGAGTCAAGCTCTCACAGCAACCGGGTCGCCCCAGACCAACGTGAACCTGCGCGCCATGGTGATCGGCGCCGTGGGTGTGGTGTTCGGAGATATCGGCACCAGCCCGCTGTATTCGCTCAAGGAATGCTTCAGCCCTGACCACGGCATTCCGTTCTCCAGCGGCGCGGTGCTCGGCATCATCTCCATGCTGTTCTGGGCGATGGTGATCGTGGTGTCGCTCAAGTACGTGCTGTTCGTCATGCGTGCTGACAACAACGGCGAAGGTGGCATCCTGGCGCTCATGGCGCTGTCGCTGCGCACGGCCAATACCAGTTCAAAGCGCATGTCACTGCTGATGATGCTGGGCGTCTTCGGCGCGTGCATGTTCTACGGCGATGCGGTGATCACGCCTGCCATCTCGGTGCTATCTGCCATGGAAGGCCTGGAGATTGCCGCGCCGTCGCTCACGCCGTTTGTGCTGCCGATCACGATCGTGATCCTGGCGGCGCTGTTCCTGATCCAGCGCAGCGGCACGTCGGTGGTCGGCAAGCTGTTCGGCCCAGTGATGTTGCTGTGGTTTGCCGCGCTGGCGGCGCTGGGCATGATGAATCTGGTGAAGGCGCCGCAGATCCTGGTGGCCGTCAACCCGATGTATGCGATTTCGTTCCTGCACAACCATGCACTGCAGGCGTTCATCGTGCTGGGTTCGGTGTTTCTGGTGCTGACCGGCGCTGAGGCGTTGTACGCCGATATGGGCCACTTCGGGGCACGCCCGATCCGTTGGGCGTGGTTCTTTATCGTGGCGCCGAGCCTGCTGCTGAACTACTTTGGCCAGGGTGCGATGTTGCTGACCGACCCGAGCACAGTCGAAAACCCGTTCTACCGTTCAGTGCCCGAAGCGCTGCAACTGCCGATGGTGGTGCTGGCTGCAGCAGCCACCGTGATTGCCTCGCAGGCGGTTATCTCTGGCGCGTTCTCGCTGACGAGCCAGGCGATTCAGCTTGGATTTGTGCCGCGCATGCGCATCCGCTACACATCGGAAGCCGAAATCGGCCAGATCTACGTGCCGATGGTCAACTGGATGCTATTGATCCTGGTGGTGGGCGTGGTGCTGGCGTTCAAGAAATCTGACAATCTGGCTGCAGCCTACGGCATTGCCGTGACGACCACGATGGTCATCACCACAGTGCTGGCGACGGTGGTGATGCGCTCGGTATGGCGCTGGCATGCGGCGCTGGTGACGCTGGTGAGTCTGGGGTTCCTGGTGGTCGACATGGCGTTCTTCTCGGCCAACCTGCTGAAGATTCGCGATGGCGGGTGGTTCCCGCTGACGCTGGGTGGTGCCGTGTTCTTCCTGCTGATGACCTGGTACAAGGGCAAGAAACTGGTGCGTGCGCGCAGCCTGGAAGACGGTATCCCGCTGGAGCCGTTTCTGGCCGGTCTGCTGGCCCATCCGCCGCATCGTGTGGAAGGTACGGCCGTATTCCTGACGGGTAACACCGAGTTCGTGCCGGTATCGCTATTGCACAACCTGAAACACAACCGCGTGTTGCACGAGCGCGTGATCTTCATCAGTTTCGTCACGCGCGACATTCCGTACGTAGACGACAAGCGCCGCGTGGCCGTGCGCGATCTGGGCCGCGGTCTTTATATCGTCAAGGCAGAGTACGGCTTCAAGGAAACGCCGGATGTGTACCGCGTGCTCGAACTGAGCCAACCGCAAATCGGCACGCGCTGTGAGCTGATGGATACGTCGTTCTTTATTGCGCGCGAATCGGTTGTGCCATCCAAGCTGCCCGGCATGTCGATGTGGCGCGAGCGCCTGTTTGCGTGGATGCATCAGAACGGTGCCAAGCCGTCGGATTTTTTCCACATCCCTGCCAACCGCGTGGTGGAACTGGGGACCAAGGTCGAGATCTGATTCGTCGGCATCGCTGTGTAGCAAAACGGCCCGTGCGAGAGAGACGCACTGGCCGTTTTGTCGAGCGCTACAGGAATTACATCTTCGAGGCAGCGTGGTTACGCTCACGAACCTCGTCGTTGCGCGCATGGACGTCGTGGTTGCGGTCCTTGACGTCGTGGTGCAAGTCACGGCGGTCCTGATGCAGGTCGCGGCGGTCGGTGTTGACCTGACGCTGGTCCTGAGCGCGTTGCTTGTTCCAGTATTCGGCGCCCTTGACGTTGCCATTGGCCAGATCGCGGTTTTCGCGGCGTTGTGCAGTATTGCGCTCGGCGCGCTCGTCAGCCAGGGCGGCCTTGTCCTTGCCGATGTCGGCGCGGTCGTGGCGGATGTCACGGTTGTCGTGACGGATGTCTCGGTTGTCCTGGTGAATCTGCTGGTTGTCTTGTTGCACCTGCGTGGCGGGCGCCACGGGAGCGGGCGGCGTGGTCTGCGCGAAGGCAGCGGTACCGGCGACAGCAAGCAGGGCGGCGATCAGGGTGTGGCTCGTCTTCATGGAGTTTCTCCTCGTGGGTGCCAGGCGGTGTGCCTGTGTCTCCTTAACGGGCCGAAAAGACGCTCTGACGACGCGCGAGTGTTAGAAAAGCTCCATGCGCGTAAGGACTTGTAACGGTCGGGGCAAGAAAAAACCCGCCGAGCCCGAAAGCTGAGCGGGTTCTGCCTTGCAGAATGTGCGTTAGCGCTTGAGTTTGGCGAAGGCTTCGGCCATGGCGCCAGACGGCTCCGGCGTGCGGCGCTGCTGGCCGCCCTGGCGGTTGCCGCCGTGGTTCGGCCGGTCACCGCCGCCGGTGCGCGCAGGGGCCTGGCCGGGCTCGTCCGACAGGCGCATCGTCAGGCCGATCCGGTTGCGCTTCACGTCGACTTCCATCACCTTGACCTTGACGATCTGGCCGGGCTTGACCACCTCGTGCGGGTCACGCACGAACTTGGTGGAGAGCGCCGACACGTGCACCAGCCCGTCCTGATGCACGCCGATATCAATGAACGCACCAAAGGCCGCCACGTTGGTCACCACGCCTTCGAGCACCATGCCGGGCTGCAGGTGCTTGATGTCTTCCACGCCATCCTGGAACGTTGCCGTCTTGAACTCGGGGCGCGGGTCGCGGCCGGGCTTTTCCAGTTCAGAAAGGATGTCGATCACGGTCGGCAGGCCGAACTTCTCGTCGGTGAACTCACGGGCAGTCAGACCACGCAGCGCTTCGCGGTTGCCGAGCACATCGCCGATGCCCTTCTTGATGCTGTCGAGAATGCGTTTGACCACCGGATACGCTTCCGGGTGGACAGACGAACGGTCCAGCGGGTTGTCACCGTTATTCACGCGCAGGAAGCCTGCTGCCTGCTCGAATGTCTTGTCGCCCAGGCGCGGCACATTCTTGAGCGCATCGCGGTTGGCAAACGCGCCGTTGGCATCGCGGTACTCGACGATATTCCTGGCGAGGATCGCGTTCAGGCCCGACACGCGCGCCAGCAGCGGAGCAGATGCCGTGTTCACGTCCACGCCGACCGCGTTCACGCAATCTTCGACGATGGCGTCCAGCGCACGGGCCAGTTCGCGTTGGTTCACATCGTGCTGGTATTGGCCGACGCCGATCGACTTCGGATCGATCTTCACGAGTTCGGCCAGTGGGTCTTGCAGGCGACGCGCGATCGACACCGCGCCACGCAACGACACGTCCAGTTCGGGGAATTCCTTGGCCGCCAGTTCCGACGCCGAATACACCGATGCCCCAGCCTCGCTTACGACGATCTTGGTTAGCTTCACCTCAGGTGCGGATTGGGCCAGAAGTTGCATCAGGTCTTGCACGAGCTTGTCGGTCTCGCGGCTGGCAGTGCCGTTACCAATGGAGACCAGGGCCACGTTGTGCTGCTTGGCCAGGCGTGCCATCGTGGCGAGCGAACCATTCCAGTCACGGCGGGGCTCGTGCGGGTAGATCGTGGCGGTTTCCAGCAGCTTGCCGGTGTGGTCGACCACGGCAATCTTGCAGCCGGTGCGGATGCCCGGGTCGACGCCCATCACGGCCTTCGGGCCAGCCGGCGCGGCCAGCAGCAGGTCGTGCAGATTGCGGCCGAAGATCTTGATGGCTTCCGCTTCCGCCGATTCGCGCAGTTGCGTCAGCAGTTCGGTCTCGATATGCGGCTGGACCTTGACGCGCCAGCACCAGCGGCACACGTCCGACAGCCACTTGTCGGCAGGGCGGCCTTTGTTCTCGATGCCGACATGGCGAGCGATCATGATTTCGCACGGATGCGGGCTCAGCGCGTCTTGTTCTTCGCCCAGGCCGAGCTTGACGAACAGCACGCCCGCATTGCGGCCGCGGAACAGCGCCAGCGCGCGGTGCGATGGCACATTGCGAATGGGCTCGCTGTAGGCGTAGTAGTCGCGGAATTTCTCTTCCTCAGCGGTTTCCTTGCCTTCCACCACGGTCGACGACACTTGGCCCTGATTCCACAGGTGGTCGCGCACCTTGCCGAGCAACTCGGCCGTTTCGCCGAATTGTTCGGAGAGAATGTCGCGCGCGCCGTCCAGCGCGGCCTTTACGTCTGGCACACCGCCGTCGGCAGTCGGGTTGCCGTTCACGAACTTGGCGGCTTCGGCTTGCGGGTCCAGCGTCGGATCAGCCAGCAGCGCCTGGGCCAACGGTTCCAGGCCGCATTCGCGGGCGATCTGCGCGCGCGTGCGGCGCTTGGGTTTATAGGGCAGGTAGAGATCTTCCAGTACCTGCTTGGTCTCAGCCGCCTCAATGGCGGTGCGCAAGACGTCAGTCAGCTTGCCTTGTTCTTCGATAGACGCCAGGATGGCCGCGCGGCGGTCCTCCAGTTCGCGCAGGTACAACAGGCGCTCTTCCAGGTTGCGCAACTGCGTGTCGTCCAGGTTGTCCGTCACTTCCTTGCGGTAACGTGCGATGAAGGGCACGGTGGCGCCCTCGTCCAGCAGTTGCACAGCAGCGGCAACCTGCTGCGGCCTGACCGCCAGTTCAATGGCGATGCGGGAGACGATCTTCTGCAACACGGAATCAGTCATTGCTTCCAGAGAGTGCGATGGAAAGCCGCGCATTTTGCCACAACGCGAACCCTGTTCCTGAGCTGAAATCCGTGGCCGCGCGGCGTTTGCCGCACAGGCGCGGTGATAAAATGCGCATTATGCCTACGCTCCCGTTTTCTGCCCGCTGCCGCGCTGCTGCGCGCCACGCTTCCCGTCTGGTTCTGCCGGCGTTCATGCTGACTTTCGCGGTGCTGGCCGCGCCTGCGTGGGGCCAGTCCCAGCCTGCCGCTGCGCCTGCGGCCGCGGTGCCCGTTACACCGCCGGATTTTGGCGCCGAGCACGATCGCATCACCAGCGCCAAATCCTGGGCCGAATACCGCTACGCACAGGCAGAGCGTGCTTGCTACGACAAATTCCTCGTCACGCGCTGCATCGATAAGGCCAAGGATGCGCGTCGCACGGAGCTCCACTCCATCCGCGAGCGCGAGTTGGCGCTGGACGAAGCCGAGCGCGCTGATCGTGCTGCCCGTCGAGACCAGGAGCGCGCCATCCGCGACGCTCAGTACAATGCCGAGCGCCCCCAGCGTGAAGCCGCCGAGCAGAAGAACCGCACCGATTTTGCGAACAAGCAAGAGCAGCAACGCCTGAACGAAGCGCAGCGCCAAGCTGATGCTCCGCAGCGCGCCGCCAACGCGCAGGCTGCGGCCAAGAAGCAGTCTGATTACGACGCCAAGCTCAAGGCGGCGCAAGAGCAGGGTGCTGCCAACGCCGCCAAGCGTGCCGAGAGCGTCAAGCAGTTCCAGGAAAAGCAGCAAGACGCCGTCAAGCGCCAGAAAGAACTGGATGAGCGCCGCGAACAGACCAAGCGCCGCAACGAGCAAAACCAGAACAACACCAGCCCGCTGGGGTTCTAAACTTCAGCCAAGGCCGGGGTTTCGGAGGAGAGCGATGGACAGCGATCTGAACACGATCTCGCGTCGCATCATTGAATTGCAGATCGAGCACCGCGATCTCGATTTCCTGATCGACCGACTCGCAGCAGCAGCCGATCATGACGAGCTGCAGTTGCGCCGTCTCAAGAAGCGCCGCCTCAAACTCAAGGACACCATCACCCTGCTACAGTTGCAGCTTGAGCCGGACGTGCCGGCTTAGCACACGACAAATGTTGGTTCGATTTCCATCCCGCGAGGCCGCAATCACGTGCGGCCTCCGTCATTTAACCCCACGGATTCCGCGTTGACTTCGCTTTCCCCGCTGGCCGAGCCGTCGGCTGATTCCGACGCCGATGCTGGCGACGCTTCGGCTCCCGCTGCCTCTGTATCCGCCGACGCCCACCATGCTGAGTTGGCGACGCTGTTCGCCGATGAGGGCACGCTGGCCAAGGGCATCGACGGTTACCGGCCTCGCAGCGCGCAGTTGACGATGGCACGAGCCGTGGCCAATGCCATCGAGGCCGCCGATTCCGTGATCGTCGAGGCCGGCACGGGCACGGGCAAGACTTACGCGTATCTCGTTCCGGCGATGCTGTGGGGCGGCAAGGTGATCCTTTCCACGGGGACGAAGAACCTGCAGGACCAGCTCTTCCTGCGCGATATTCCGACGGTGCGCAAGGCGCTGAATGCGCCGGTGTCGGTGGCGCTGCTCAAGGGGCGCGCCAACTACGTTTGCCATTACCACGTGGAGCGCACGTCGCAGAACGGGCGCCTGTCTTCCCGTCAGGATGCAGCGTGGCTGCGCCAGATCAATCTCTTTCTGAAGACCACGAAGACGGGCGACAAGGCGGAGCTTGCCAGCGTGCCCGAGAACGCACCGGTGTGGAACCTCGTCACATCCACGCGCGACAATTGCCTCGGTTCGGACTGCGCATACTACAAGGACTGCTTTGTCATGCGCGCCCGCAAAGAGGCGCAGCAGGCCGACGTGGTGGTGGTCAACCATCACCTGTTCTTTGCGGACGTGATGTTGAAGGACACCGGCATGGCCGAGTTGCTGCCGGCCGCCAACACGATCATCTTCGACGAAGCGCATCAACTGCCCGAAACCGCCACGCTGTTCTTCGGTGAGACCATCTCCACGAATCAGATTCTCGAACTCGCGCGCGACAGTGTGGCTGAAGGCCTTTCACATGCGCGCGACGCGGTGGATTGGGTCGCGATTGCAGCGCCGCTGGAACGTGCCGCGCGCGATTTGCGCCTGGTTTTCCGTCAGGATGGCTCGCGCCTGTCGATCAAGCAGATCGACAACGATGCGGCGATCGCCAAGCCGTTCTACGAGGTCTTGCCGAAGCTGGAACAAGCGCTGTCCGACTTCACTGGCGCGCTGGAAGCCCAAGCCGAGCGCGCCGAGACCATCGAGCAATGCCACCGTCGCGCTGTTGCGCTATGCGAGAAGCTCGAAGCATGGGCTGATCCCAAACCACCGCAAGCTTCCCAAAAGGGCGACGACGAGACAGGCAACACCCCGCCGCCCGTTGACGAACGCGTGCGCTGGGTCGAGGTGTTCGCCAATTCCGTGCAACTGCACCTGACGCCGCTGTCGATCGCGCCGATCTTTTCGCGCCAGCGCGCCGGCCAGCCGCGCGCGTGGGTCTTTACCTCGGCCACGCTGTCTGTGCGTGGCAACTTTACGCATTACGCGGCGCAACTCGGCCTCGATCGCGATCGTTCGATGACGCTCGACAGCCCGTTCGACTATGCGTCGCAAGGGCTGCTGTACGTCCCCCGCGATTTGCCGCAACCGAGCGATCCGCGCTTCACCGACGCCGTGCTTGACGCCACCTTGCCGCTGATTGACGCGGCGGGCGGCAAGACGTTCTTGCTATGCACGACGCTGCGCGCCGTCAACCGCGCAGCGGAGCGGTTGGCTGATGAGTTCGCGCAACGCGGTTGGGATTTTCCGCTACTCGTGCAGGGCCAAGCCAGCCGTACGGAACTGTTGGACCGTTTCCGCGCGCTCGGCAACGCCGTGCTCATCGGCAGTCAGAGCTTCTGGGAAGGTGTGGATGTGCGTGGCGAGGCGCTCTCGTTGGTGGTGATCGACAAGCTGCCGTTTGCCCCGCCAGACGACCCGGTGCTCAGCGCCCGCATGGAAGCACTGGAGAAAAAAGGGCTGAGCCCGTTTGCCGTGCATCAGTTGCCGCACGCGGTGATTACGCTCAAGCAGGGCGCGGGGCGGTTGATTCGCTCCGAGACCGATCGCGGCGTGTTGATGATCTGTGACCCGCGGCTGGTTGAGAAAAACTACGGTCGCCAGATCTGGCAGAGTTTGCCGCCATTCAAGCGCACCCGGGAGGCCGAGACGGCTGCCGAATTTCTGCGCTCCCTGCGGCCGGATTCGGATGATCCGCCCGCCAGCGATACGGAAGACTGATCTGCACGCACAAACAAAAAGCCCGGCCAATCCGACCGGGCTTTTTGCTGTGCTGTTCAAGCGCTGCTTACCACCATTGGTACCAGGGCTTGTCTTTCTTGCGCTGGCCGTAGGCGAGGAAATCGCTCTTCGGGTAGTTCTGCTTGATGATGCGCTCGGTGTCGTCGCGCATGTCTTTCATGCCCAGCGCCTCGTACGACTTCATCATGATGTACAGCGCCTCTTCCACAGCCGGTGCGCGGTCGTAATCCTTGATGGCGTCCTGTGCGCGGTTGACGGCAGCCAGGTATGCGCCGCGGCGGTAGTAGTAGCGCGCGGCGCCCACTTCATGCTCGGCCATCGCGTTCACGATGTACTGCATGCGCTGGGTGGCATCCGGCGTGTACTTGCTGTTCGGGAAGCGCGTGATCAGCGTCTTGAATGCATCATAGGCAGCGCGTGCGGCCTTCGGGTCGCGCTCGCTCAAATCCTGGTTCGAGAAACGGCCGAGCCAGCCCAGGTTGTCGTTGAAGTTGATCAGGCCCTTGAGGTAGTAGGCGTAATCAACGCTGGGGTGATTCGGGTGCAGTTGGATGAAGCGATCAACCGAGGCCAGCGCGGCAGCCGTCTCGCCATCCTTGTAGTTGGCGTAGGCGGTTTCGATCTGGGCTTGTTGCGCGTACTGGCCGAACGGATAGCGGCTTTCGAGCTTTTCGTAGTACTTGACGGCCTTGGCGTAGTCACCGCCATCGAGCGAGTCCTTCGCTTCCGAATATAATTTGTTGGCTGACCAGCCAGCCGTTTCATCTTGCTGCTCCGGCAGGATGCCGCAGGCCGAGATAGCCAGGCACGCAATACCTGCCACCAACACTGCTCCGATTCGCGCGCGGATTTGACTACCAAAACGCGCCTGCTTTACGCTCGTGACCGACATGGGCACCTTTTCTGAATGAAAAATCGCATCAAGCATTATAGCCCAAGCCCTGTGTCAGACGACGCAGTGGCTGACGTTTCCCTCACTGCGCAGGAAACCTCACAGGACACCGACGAGGCCCTCGACGATGAGGCACTGGATCTGTCTGCCGCCGGCGCGGCCCAGGCAGCCCAGCCGATTATCGTAGAGATTCCCGAAGCCATGCACGGCGAGCGCCTGGACAAGGCGCTCGCCAAGCTGCTGCCCGACTATTCACGCAGTCGCCTGCAGCAATGGATTGACGCCGGCGCGGTACGCGTCCGTGGCGAGGTGGTGCGTCCGCGTGCGGCCATCTCTGGCGGTGATCGTATTGAGGTTGTGCCGCAACGCGCGGCCGATGAGAGCGCCTTCGTCGCCGAGCCCATCGATCTGGATGTGGTGTACGAAGACGACACGCTGCTCGTCATCAACAAGCCTGCCGGGCTGGTTGTACATCCGGCTGCCGGCAACTGGAGCGGCACGGTGCTCAACGGCCTGCTGCACCGTTATCCGGACGCCGTGGAGTTGCCGCGTGCTGGCATTGTCCATCGTCTCGACAAGGACACCTCCGGCCTGATGGTGGTTGCGCGTACGCTGCCCGCGCAGACGGATCTCGTGCGCCAATTGCAGGCACGTACCGTCAAGCGGACTTATCTGGCGCTCGTGTGGGGCGAAACGCCCGAAGAGGCGACGATTGACGCCCCGATCGGCCGCGACCCGCGCGACCGCACGCGCATGGCTATCATCGAGACGGCCAGCGGCAAGCCGGCGCGCACGCATTTCAAGACGCTG
The DNA here is from genome assembly GCF_003851545.1 of Ralstonia sp. SET104. Lineage (GTDB taxonomy): Bacteria > Pseudomonadota > Gammaproteobacteria > Burkholderiales > Burkholderiaceae > Ralstonia. The sequence goes on from NZ_BHVX01000007.1 coordinate 99,239, forward strand.
GACGTGGTGGACTTGGGGCGCGCGCAGGTGTCGCTCGTACGCTGCCAGCTGGAAACCGGCCGGACGCACCAGATTCGTGTGCACTTTGAATCGGAAGGGCATCCGCTGCTTGGCGATCCGGTGTACACACGCAACTTCCGACGTGGCCAGCCGCAGACGATCAAGGCGCCGTTGCCGGTGCCGTTTGCGCGGCAGGCGCTGCACGCGGTGCGTCTGGGGCTCGTGCATCCGGCCTCGGGCAAATCGGTGCACTGGGAAGCCGGCGTGCCAGAGGATTTTGCCGACCTGCTGGAAGCCCTCGAATTGGACCCCGATACCGATGTCAACTGACTGGATCGTCCCCGACTGGCCCGCGCATTCGCATGTCAAAGCGCTGGCAACGACCCGCCTGGGTGGCGTCAGCGCAGGACCATACGGATTGGCCGGCGGTTTGCCGGGCGGCCTGAACCTTGGCCAGCACGTTGGCGATGCGCCGGAAGCCGTTGCTCAGAATCGCCGCATCTTGCGTGCGGCGCTGCCAACCGAGCCGACGTGGATGGAGCAGGTACACGGCACCGGTGTGGCCGATCTGGATCAACTCGCGGGCACGTCAGCGCCCGTGGTGGCCGATGCGGCGGTGGCGTCCTGGCGGGATCGCGTCTGCGTGGTCATGACGGCCGATTGCCTGCCTGTCTTGCTGAGCGACGCTCGCGGCGTAACCGTGGGTGCGGCGCATGCTGGCTGGCGAGGTTTATGCGGCGGCGTGATCGAGCGCACGCTCGATGCCATGACGCAACGGCTGCGCGCCAGCGGCCAGGAAGCCGATCCAACGTGGCTGGCATGGCTGGGGCCAGCTATCGGGCCATCGTGCTTTGAAGTGGGTGCCGAAGTGCGCCAAGCCTTTATCGACGCTGCGGTGCCCGGCGAACTGCCTGCCACGGAAGCGGCGTTCGTGAAGGGTGCATCCGCGGGCAAGTTCTTCGCTGATCTGTATGCGTTGGCTCGGTTGCGGCTGGCGCGCGTCGGCTGTACCGACGTGTACGGCGGCGGCCTGTGCACGATGACGGACGCCGAGCGCTTCTATTCGTATCGCCGGGAGCGCACCACGGGCCGCATGGCCACGTTGATCTGGCGCGCAGCGTGAGCGTTCAGGCGGCGCCGTCGTCTGCGCCGCCGCTCAATGCAGGGATGGTGTCCGCCTTGTCCTGCGCGGCTTCCTGGGCTTTCCGGCGCCGCTTTCGTGCCGGCGAGCCCGCAATCCACAGGAAGAGCGACAGCGGCGCCACGCCGTAGAAAACGAATGTGCCGATGCCGGCAATCCAAGATTGCTCAGTCAAGGACATCATCAGCACGACGTACAGCCAGGCGATGGCGACGATATACATGGAAAAAGGCGGTGCCCGGCGTTGGCGCAATGCAGCAGTCTCGCACGAAATTGCGCAGATTGGACCATAGCCCTGGCACCGCGCTTAGCCATTCGGTGGGCGTCATTCTTGGGCGGATGGCGCAAAACCCCCGCCGGGACAGCGTTTGCGGCCGATCATCAGGTAACTCCGATTGACAGCTTTGAAACGGCAAGGCAACAATGCCCCGCAATACTACGAGTTGCGCCGCCATTCCAACCGGAGCGGCGCATATCGTCGCATCGAGGGCACTATGGCATCGCGTCAATCGACATCATCCAAAGCATCTAGCGCCCACACTCAAGCTCCCTGGCAGGGCTTGTCGGACCCTACGCAGTGGGCGGAGCAGTTCAAGCAATGGCAAGCCTTTGCGGGCGCCTTCGCACAACCCGGTGCCGCAGCGCCCGGTCTTGGCCAGTTCAACGGCGCAGCGATGGGCGAGGGCACAGTTCCCTTCGCGCTGATCCCACCAGAGCGGCTGGCTGAAATCCAGCAGAGATACCTTGAAGAGTGGCTCCAGATCTGGCGCCAAATGAGCACCGGCGAAAGCGCCGAGGCCGTGGCCCCGTCCGATCGTCGTTTCTCGAACGACGCCTGGCGCAAGAGCCCACTCTACGGCTACGCCGCCGCGTTCTACGTGCTCAACGCCCGTACGCTGATGGAAATGGCCGATGCCGTGCAGGCCGATGCCAAGACCCGCGAGCGCGTGCGCTTTGCCGTGTCGCAATGGACGGCTGCCATGTCACCGTCCAACTTTCTTGCGACCAACCCGGAGGCGCAGAAGCATCTGATTGAATCGCGTGGCGAATCCCTGCGCACCGGCATCCTCAACATGCTGCAGGACATGGAGCGGGGCAAGATCTCGCAGACGGACGAAACGGCGTTCGAGATCGGCCGCAATGTCGCCAACAGCGAAGGCGCGGTCGTCTTCGAGAACGACTACTTCCAGCTTCTGCAGTACAAGCCGCTGACGGCCAAGGTGCATGCACGGCCGCTGCTGCTGGTGCCGCCGTGCATCAACAAGTACTACATCCTCGACCTGCAGCCCGCTAATTCGCTGGTGCGCTACGCGGTAGAGCAGGGCAACACGGTGTTCCTGGTGTCGTGGCGCAACCCGGATGCAAGCATGGCGTCCCGCACGTGGGACGACTACATCGAGGGCGGCGCGATCGAGGCCATCCGCGTGGCGCGCGAGATTTCTGCGCAAGACCAGATCAACGTGCTGGGCTTTTGCGTGGGCGGTACGATCCTCTCGACTGCACTGGCAGTGCTGGCCGAACGCGGCGAGCATCCGGCTTCGAGCCTGACGCTGCTGACCACGCTGCTCGACTTTACCGATACGGGCATTCTCGACGTCTTCGTCGATCAAGCCCAGGTGGAAATGCGTGAGCAGACCATCGGCAACAATGCGCCGACTGGCCCGGGTCTGCTGCGCGGCGTGGAGCTGGCGAACACGTTCTCGTTCCTGCGCCCGAACGATCTGGTCTGGAATTACGTTGTCGAGAACTACCTGAAAGGTAAGACGCCCGCGCCGTTCGACTTGCTGTACTGGAACGGAGATTCCACCAACCTGCCGGGCCCGTGGTACTGCTGGTATTTGCGTCATACGTATCTGCAGAACGACTTGAAGACACCGGGCAAGCTGAAGGTGAACGGCACGCCGGTGGATCTTGGCAAGATCGATGTGCCGGTCTACATCTATGGCTCGCGCGAAGACCATATCGTCCCGTGGAAATCGGCTTATGGCTCGGTGCCGCTGCTCAAGGGCAAACGGCGTTTCGTGCTGGGTGCCTCGGGGCATATCGCCGGCGTGATCAACCCGCCGGCGGCCAACAAGCGCTCGCACTGGATCAACGCAAAGCTGCCCGACACCGCCGATGCATGGTTCGAGGGCGCCAAGGAGCATCCGGGCAGTTGGTGGCCGGACTGGTCGGCTTGGCTGGCGTCCCACGCTGGCGCGCAGAAGGCTGCGCCCAAGGGTTACGGCAATGCGGACTATCCGGATATCGAGCCGGCGCCTGGCCGCTACGTCAAACAGAAAGCGTAAGATCGCGCGCATGAACCCCGTTGCCGTCGCGGCTCCGGCCGCTGGCGGCGTCTAACGACCCTCTCTTTCGACAGTGGAAGGTAAGCAAATGACCGATGTTGTGATCGTATCGGCGGTACGCACCGCCGTAGGCAAGTTTGGTGGCTCGCTGGCGAAGATTGCCGCGCCTGACCTGGGTGCGGCCGTTATTCGCGAAGCGCTGGCGCGCGCCAAGGTGGCACCGGATCAGGTGAGTGAAGTCATCATGGGCCAGGTGCTGACGGCGGGCTCGGGCCAGAACCCGGCGCGCCAGTCCGTCATCAAGGCTGGGCTGCCCAACATGGTGCCTGGCTTGACCATCAACAAGGTGTGCGGCTCGGGCCTGAAGGCCGTGATGCTGGCCGCTAACGCCATCATCGCGGGCGATGCGGAGATCGTCGTGGCCGGCGGTCAGGAGAACATGTCCGCTGCGCCGCACGTCCTGCCGGGCTCGCGCGACGGCTTTCGCATGGGTGACGCCAAGCTCATCGACTCGATGATTGTTGATGGCCTGTGGGATGTCTACAACCAGTACCACATGGGCATCACAGCCGAGAATGTGGCCAAGGAATACGGCATCACCCGTGAAGCTCAGGATGCGTTTGCTGTGGCTTCGCAGAACAAGGCAGAAGCTGCGCAGAAGTCCGGTCGCTTCAATGACGAAATCGTTCCGATCATGATTCCGCAGCGCAAGGGTGACCCGATTGCCTTCGCGCAGGACGAGTTTGTGCGCCATGGTGCCACGCTCGATTCGATGGCCGGCCTGAAGCCTGCCTTCGACAAGGCCGGTACCGTGACGGCTGCCAACGCCTCGGGCCTGAACGATGGTGCGGCCGCTGTCGTGGTGATGTCGGCTGCCAAGGCCAAGGAACTGGGACTGACGCCGCTGGCAACGATTCGCGCATACGCAAGCGCTGGTCTGGACCCGAAGGTGATGGGTATGGGGCCGGTACCGGCATCTCAGCGCTGCTTGTCGCGCGCTGGCTGGTCGGTGAATGATCTGGACCTGATGGAGATCAACGAGGCGTTTGCCGCTCAGGCGCTGGCCGTGCACCAACAGATGGGCTGGGATACGGCAAAGGTCAACGTCAACGGCGGTGCGATTGCGATTGGTCACCCGATCGGCGCGTCGGGCTGCCGTATCCTGGTCACGCTGCTGCACGAAATGCAGAAGCGCGATGCGAAGAAGGGTCTGGCCTCGCTGTGTATCGGCGGCGGTATGGGCGTGGCGCTGGCGGTTGAGCGCTCGTAAGCTTTTTGCAGTGGGATTGTGGCGCATGCGGCGGAACGAAAGCCGCATGCGCCAATTCGAGATACCTGAGCATTTGCTGCTCGGCAAGAGGCTGGGCGGTTCTAACAACAAGGACTAGGAGTGGACATGACCAAACGCATCGCATACGTCACCGGAGGCATGGGCGGCATCGGAACGGCGATTTGCCAGCGCTTGGCGCGCGACGGTTTCACCGTTGTCGCGGGCTGCGGACCGAACTCGCCGCGCAAGGCGAAATGGCTCGAACAGCAAAAGGCGCTCGGTTTCGATTTCGTGCCATCCGAGGGCAACGTCGGTGATTGGGAATCGACCAAGGCTGCGTTCGACAAGGTCAAGGCCGAAGTGGGTGAGGTTGATGTTCTCATCAACAACGCCGGCATCACGCGCGACGTGGTGTTCCGCAAGATGACTCGCGCCGACTGGGATGCGGTGATCGACACCAACTTGACGTCGCTGTTCAACGTGACCAAGCAGGTCATTGATGGAATGGCGGACCGCGGTTGGGGCCGCATCATCAATATCTCGTCGGTGAACGGGCAGAAGGGTCAGTTTGGCCAGACCAACTACTCGACGGCCAAGGCTGGCTTGCATGGCTTCACGATGGCGCTTGCGCAGGAAGTGGCCACGAAGGGCGTGACGGTCAATACCGTGTCGCCGGGTTATATCGCCACCGATATGGTGAAAGCGATTCGTCAGGATGTGCTCGACAAGATCGTCGGCACGATTCCGGTCAAGCGCCTGGGTGAACCGACCGAAATCGCCTCGATCTGCGCATGGCTGGCATCAGAAGAGTCGGGCTTCTCCACCGGCGCTGACTTCTCCCTCAACGGCGGCCTGCACATGGGCTGACGCGCCAATGCCCATGCTGCGGTGATGCTGCAGCATGGGCGCAGCATTTTTCCCTGATCTGCCCTGCATGCTGCAATGCTCAATTGCATTGCAGCAGGCTTTTTGCGTTTTTTTTCGGCAACTGTCCGAGTGCATGAGCCGTATCAAAATGCTGCGGGTTTTTACCGGGGGGAGCCGCCTTTTCTTTGCAGGGCGATCCGCATAGAATCCAGTCACGGAGGCGCTCCGCAGGGAGACACGGGGCGTCCGATCATAACCGGATGCATCTGCGCTGCTCTTAAAAGCAGCATTCGCGCGCAGATCGGAATAGCCAGGCAACCGCGTATTTTGCTGCATCGCTCGATGCAGTCATTTCGCACTGCATCGGCTGCACCGCAGCAGCATCGCCAACACGGAAAGGCACGATGGCCACCAGCAAGAAGGGCACCGAACGGCTGATCAAGAAATATCCCAACCGCCGGCTCTACGATACTCAGACCAGTACGTACATCACGCTGGCAGACGTCAAGCAGCTTGTGATGGAAACCGAGGAATTTCGCGTCGTTGATGCGAAATCCGGTGAAGACCTGACCCGCAGCATCCTGCTGCAGATCATCCTGGAAGAGGAAACCGGTGGCGTGCCGATGTTCTCGGGCGCGATGCTTGCCCAGATCATCCGTTTCTATGGCAACGCCATGCAAGGCATGATGGGAACCTATCTGGAAAAGAACATCCAGGCGTTTGTCGACATCCAGAGCAAGCTGGCCGAGAACTCGAAGGATCTATACAGCGGCAACACCTTCAACCCTGACATGTGGTCGCAGTTTATGAATATGCAGGGGCCGATGATGCAGGGCATGATGAGCAACTATATCGAGCAGAGTAAAAATTTGTTCGTACAGATGCAGGAGCAGATGCAGAGCCAGGCCAAGAACATGTTCGGGACGTTTCCGTTCAACCAGCCGCCCGAGAAGAAGTAAGTAAGCTCGGTCGGCTCGCAAAACAAGGCGAATCGCATGGCGGTTCGCCTTTTTTGTTGGGCACGCGTGGGCGCGGACGGCAAGGTAAAATGCAGTCCCTTCAGGTGAGGCATGCGCCTCATCGACGATCACGATTCCCACTTCGGTCCCCCATGTTCGATGTCCGCCCCCGGCTTGCGTGCCGGTTGTCTTCCGTTTTCGCATGAGTCGCCTGTTGCTCGCCCCGATGGAAGGGGTTGCGGACTACGTCATGCGCGACGTGCTGACACAGGCGGGCGGCTACGACGGATGCGTCTCAGAATTCGTCCGCGTGACGGGCTCCTTGCTGCCGGCACGAACTTACGAGCGCGAGACGCCCGAGATCCGCAATGGCGGCTACACGGCCAGCGGCACGCCGATGACCATCCAGCTTCTCGGCAGCGATCCGGAGTGGCTTGCTCGCAATGCCGAGTACGCGGCAACCCTGACGCCGCATGGTATCGACCTCAACTTCGGTTGCCCGGCCAAGGTGGTGAATCGCCATGGTGGTGGTGCCATGCTGCTCGCCACGCCGGAAGTGCTGCACGACATCGTGCATGCGGTGCGGGCTGCGGTGCCGGCGCACATTTCGGTGACGGCCAAGATGCGGCTTGGCGTTTCCGATACTTCCCGAGCGATTGATTGCGCGACAGCGCTGGCCGAAGGCGGCGCGGAATCGCTCGTGGTGCACGCCCGCACGCGCGATCATGGTTACCGGCCTCCGGCCCATTGGGACTGGATTGCACGCATCGCTGACGCTGTCAACGTTCCCGTCACAGCCAACGGCGAAGTGTGGACCGTGGCCGATTGGGAGCGTTGCCGTGCCGTCAGCGGCTGTGATGACGTGATGATCGGGCGCGGCGCCGTGTCCGATCCGTTCCTGGCCCAGCGCATTCGCGGGCAGATGGATCAGGAGCCATCTGCGGCGGAATGGCCGATCGTGCTTGGCTATCTCGCGGATTATCTGAAGAAGCTGCATGCGCGCATCTCGGCCAAGCATGAGCATGGTCGCGTCAAGCTATGGCTCGGCTATCTGAAGCGAACGTGGCCGCAGGCTGCAGAGCTGCACGACGCGATCCGCCGGCTGCAGGATGCAATGGAAATCGAGCGCGTGATTGAACAGATGCAGCTTCGGCTTGGCCGCCCAGGCGCGGCGAATGGTTAAAATACGCAACCGCGCGGCACACCCTGTGTGCACGGCGCAATCCTCTCCCCACATCAGGTTGTTCCCATGTCCAACGTCAGTACCCAGAGCCCGAAAGTAGGCTTCGTTTCGCTTGGTTGCCCAAAGGCTTTGGTCGACTCCGAGCAGATCATTACCCAACTGCGCGCGGAGGGGTATGAGATATCCGGCACCTACGGCGGGGCGGACCTGGTGGTTGTGAACACCTGCGGCTTCATCGACGAGGCCGTGCAGGAAAGCCTGGATGCGATTGGCGAGGCACTTGCCGAGAACGGCAAGGTGATCGTGACCGGCTGCCTGGGCGCCAAGAAGGACGCTGCCGGCCAGGACATCATCACCAACGTGCACCCGAAAGTGCTGGCCGTGACCGGCCCCCACGCGCTGGGCGAAGTGATGGAAGCGGTGCACACGCACCTGCCCAAGCCGCACGATCCGTTCCTCGATCTGGTGCCGCCGCAGGGCATCAAGCTCACGCCCAAGCACTATGCGTATCTGAAAATTTCGGAGGGCTGCAACCACCGCTGCAGCTTCTGCATCATCCCGTCGATGCGCGGCGATCTCGTCTCGCGACCGGTGGCCGACGTGATGCTGGAGGCGGAAAATCTGCTGAAGGCCGGTGTGAAGGAGCTGTTGGTCATCTCGCAGGACACCAGCGCCTATGGCGTCGACGTCAAATTCCGCACCGGTTTCTGGAATGGCCGTCCGCTCAAGACGCGCATGACCGAGCTGGTGGCTGCGCTGGGCGAGCTTGCTTCGCAATATGGTGCTTGGGTGCGCCTGCATTACGTCTACCCGTACCCGAGTGTTGACGAGGTGATGCCCCTGATGGCCGAAGGCAAGGTGCTGCCATATCTGGACGTGCCGCTGCAGCATGCCCACCCGGATGTGCTCAAGCGTATGAAGCGCCCCGCCAATGCCGAAAAAACGCTCGACCGCATTCGCGCCTGGCGCGAGGTGTGCCCCGAATTGACCATTCGCAGCACGTTCATTGCCGGCTTCCCGGGTGAGACGGAGGAAGAGTTCCAAACGCTGCTCGACTTCATCGCCGAGGCCGAGTTGGATCGCGTGGGCTGCTTCGCGTACTCGCCGGTCGAAGGCGCAACCGCCAACGACCTGCCGGGCGCGCTGCCCGACGAGGTGCGCGAGGAGCGCCGCGCGCGCTTCATGGAAGTGGCCGAACGCGTGTCTGCGCGCCGCCTGCAACGCAAGGTTGGCAAATCGCTGCGCGTGCTGGTGGATGAGGTGAACCAGGATGGCGGTATTGGCCGCTCGTCGGCAGATGCGCCGGAGATCGACGGTCTGGTCTATATCGCGCCGCCGTCCAAGCCGTACAAGCGCTACAAGGCGGGCGATTTCGTGTCGGTCAAGATCGCCGGCGCGGACGGTCACGACCTGTGGGGCGAGGTTTGAGGCAGGTTGGTCGCCAAGACCCCTTAGGTAATCGCACCTAAAATTTGCGAACGGTCGTTCATTTATACTGGCCGCCATCCGATTTCTAACGATGGAGACAGCAATGGCACGTGAAGTGGTGGTGGTCAGCGGCGTTCGTACCGCAATCGGGACGTTTGGCGGCAGCCTCAAGGACGTGGCGCCGTGCGAACTGGGCGCGCTGGTCGTGCGCGAAGCGCTGGCCCGCGCCGGTGTGAAGGGCGAAGAGGTCGGCCACGTGGTGTTTGGTCATGTGATCAACACTGAGCCGCGCGACATGTATCTCTCGCGTGTGGCTGCCGTGAACGGCGGTGTGTCGGCCGAGACGCCCGCGTTCAACGTCAACCGCCTGTGCGGATCAGGGCTGCAGGCCGTGGTGAACGCCGCGCAGACCGTGCTGTTGGGGGACGCCGATATCGCCATCGCCGGCGGTGCAGAAAGCATGAGCCGCGCGCCGTACCTCGCGCCCGCTGCCCGCTGGGGCTCGCGTATGGGCGACGCCAAGATGGTCGATATGATGCTCGGCGCGCTGCACGACCCGTTCCACGCCATCCACATGGGTGTGACGGCGGAAAACGTCGCCAAGGAATTCGGCATCAGCCGTGAGCAGCAGGACCAGACTGCACTGGAATCGCACCAGCGTGCGTCGCGTGCGATCCAGGCCGGTTATTTCAAGGACCAGATCGTTCCGGTGACGATCAAATCGCGCAAGGGCGATATCCAGTTCGATACCGATGAGCACGTCCGCCATGACGCGACCATCGACGACATGACCAAGCTCAAACCCGTCTTCACGAAAGAAAACGGTACGGTCACGGCGGGCAATGCGTCAGGCTTGAATGATGCGGGCGCGGCGCTGGTTCTGATGGAGCGCTCTGTGGCCGAAATGCGTGGTCTCAAGCCACTGGCGCGCCTGGTGTCGTACGGCCATGCCGGCGTCGACCCGAAGATCATGGGCATCGGCCCGGTGCCGGCCACGCGCCGCGCGCTCGAGCGTGCAGGCTTGTCAGTCAACGATCTGGACGTGATCGAAGCCAACGAGGCATTTGCAGCCCAAGCCTGTGCGGTGACCAAGGAACTCGGCCTGGACCCCGCTAAGGTCAACCCGAACGGCTCGGGCATCTCGCTCGGCCACCCGATCGGTGCAACGGGTGCCGTGATTACGGTGAAGGCGCTGCACGAACTGCAGCGCATTGGTGGTCGCTATGCACTGGTGACCATGTGTATTGGTGGAGGACAAGGCATTGCGGCGGTGTTTGAACGCATCTGAACGCATTTTTTCGATTGGACGCCTGGTTGGGCCGTCGGCTGCGCTGATCGCGCTGCTGTTGGCCCTGGGCGTGGCGCCGGTGTCTGCTCAGACGCCGAGCGCCAACAACGGTTATGACGTGTCGACCGGCAGCACCAACGTGCAGCCGGGAGACCTCGGTCTGAACCGCGCTGTGGCTGATGGCGACAAGCGCCGCGCTCAAGCCCACAAGGCCGGCAACGGGTTCTCCGCCCAGACCGCGCCGCCCAATGTGCTGCAACCGCAGCCCGACTACGCGAAATACCCCGTCTATACCGGCGTGATCGGCGATATGCCGATCCACATGCGCCTTGGGCGCAAGACGGGTGAAATCGACAGCGTCCACGGCGAGTACGTTGCGGGCAACGCGTCTGGCGTACGTCTTGTGACGGGCGAATACGAAAACGGCGGCTTCCTGATGGAAGAGTCAGATGACGGCACGCACGTTACCGGCACCTGGGAAGGCTCCATCGACGCCCGCGGCATTGTGCGTGGCACGTGGACGGACGTGGCCCACGATGGGCATATGCTCCCTTTTGTGCTGAGGCCGGTCGCTGTGGTGGTGATCCCGCCGTACGATGCCGCAGCCAACAGCAATGCTGCTGCGCCCGCAACGCCGCTAGTTCCCGCCGCGCCGGGTCAGATTGCGCCACCACCGGGCAATCCAACACGATCAAGCGCGCACTGGTAAGCGGCTGAAAGCCGCTCATACGCGATCAACCAGGAAACCACGTGAACGACGACACCAAGCTCCCGCCCATGTTTCCCGCGACCCAGGCTGTGCATCCGGAGCTGCACATCCCACCGGGCTTTTTGGCGTTCTCGCATGCCACACATCGTGCGTCGACGGTTGTGTTCAAGAACCTCGCCGACATGCGCGCCTTCGGCAGTGGCAGCGTGGTGCACTGGCGCTACGGCCTGCATGCCACGCCTACGTCCGACACGCTGTGTCAGGCGTTGGCGCAGATTGAAGGCGGCTCGCATACGTTGCTGTTGCCCTCCGGGCTGGCGGCGATCTCGCTGGTGTACTTCACGCTTATCAAGTCTGGCGATGATGTGCTGGTTCCGGACAATGCCTACGGCCCGAACCGTGATCATGGCGAATGGATGGCGCGCCAGTTCGGGATCACCGTGCGCTACTACGACCCCATGATCGGCGCTGGCATCGCTGACTTGATCCGCCACAACACCAGGCTCGTGTGGCTCGAAGCACCGGGCTCGGTGACGATGGAAGTGCCGGATTGCGCGGCGATCGCCGAGGTGGCCCGCAAGGCCGGCGCCATCACTGCCATCGATAACACCTGGAGCGGCGGCGTGTACTACCAGCCGTTCGTGCATGGCATCGATATCTCCGTGCAGGCGCTGACCAAGTACCAATCCGGCGGCAGCGATGTGCTCATGGGCGCCGCCATCACCAACGATGAAGCACTGCACCATAAGCTGCTGGCCACGCGCATGCGCATGGGCTGGGGCGTATCTGCCGATGATTGCTATTTCGTGCTGCGCGGCTTGCCGAGCTTGCCAACACGCCTGGCGGCACACGATGCGCACGCACGCGAAGTCGCTGAATGGTTGGCTGACCGGCCCGAAGTTGTGCGCGTGCTGCACCCGGCGCTGCCCGAGTGTCCTGGCCATGAAAACTGGAAGCGCGACTTTGCCGGCGCGAGCGGATTGTTCTCGATCGTGCTGCACGAGCGTTACTCGCAGGCGCAGATCGATGCCTTTATCGAAGGCTTGCGCTACTTTGCGATCGGCTTTTCGTGGGGTGGGGCGCACAGCCTGGCACTGCCGTACAACATTCCGTCGATGCGCACGGCGACCGCCTGGCCGCCGGCCGGTTGGGAGAACACGGGCGGCTTTGTGCGGCTGTATATCGGGCTGGAAGATCCGCGGGATTTGATTGCGGATCTGAAGCAGGCGATGGAGACGCACCTGCGGGCTTGATCGTTCAGACTTTCAGGGCGGCGAAGCGGGGCGCAGAGATGCGCCCCGTTTGCATATCAGTGAGCGTTGCTACAGCGTTTCAAGCAGGCGTGCAATGGCTTCAGGCGAGGGCAACTGGCCCTGCAACTCCTTCGGCAGGCTTTTTGTGATGGCGTAGGTTGCTACGCCAATCGGCTTTCTTGCATCACGCAAGGCGTACTCAACGATGGTGCGCTTCTTTTCCTTGCACAGGATGATGCCGATGGATGGGTTCTCGTCGTCCTGGCGGACCTGTTCGTCCAATGCGGCCAGGTAGAACTGCATCTTGCCGATGAACTCAGGCTCGAACTTGCCGATTTTCAGTTCGATGGCTACCAGCGAGCGCAGGCGCCGGTGAAACAGCAGAAGGTCGATGAAGTATTCGTCACCATCCACCTCGAGCCGGTATTGGCTGCCGAGAAAGGCAAACATGCCGCCCATTGCGCGCAGGAAATCTTCAATGCGGGTGATTAGCGCGCGCTCAAGCTCACGTTCGCTGTGCTGGTCGCCCAGCTCGAGAAAGTCGAACACGTATTCATCCTTGACCGCCAGTTTGGCCTGCGCGCGCAATGCGGGCGTCAGAGCCTTGTCGAAATTGGTCTGGCCCAGGAGCGATTTCTGGTAAGTCTGGTTGTCGATCTGGTGCGCAAGTACGTTTTTTGACCAGCCGAACTTGCGCGTCATGCGCAGGTAGAACTCGCGTTCCTGGGCGTCTTTGCAGCGTTCAAGGATAAGCAGATTGTGGCTCCAGCCGATTTCTCGCACCAGCGGTGCGAGTTTTGCTGTGCCGCTGTAGGTCTCGAAGAAACCCTTCATCCGCCACAAGTTGGACGCTGAAAACCCGCCCGTGCCGGGGAAGCTCGCCTGCAGGTCTACGGCGAGTTGCTCTACGACGGCTTTTCCCCAACCCTCGGTTCGCTGCCGCGCCACGATCAGTCGCCCGATGTCCCAGTACAGGCCGACCAGTTCCTTGTTGACCGCCCGCAATGCCGCATACTGCGCGGCCTGAATGCGCGCCCTGACCTCGGTTAGCAGGGCCGCATAGTCGTGTGCTTCAACAGTTTCTCGCACCACCGGTGCGAGTTTCCTGCGGGTGGATTGAGTCGTTGCCATCGCTGCGCTTTCTCCTTGCCGGAGCGCTTACTGCAGGGGAAACAGATTCAACAATCCATCCAGGCCGACCACGTTGAACGCAACGTCGGCCTGCGCCTGCACGATGGGCTTGGCGCGGAACGCCACCGACAGGCCTGCCACGCCCATCATCTTCAGGTCGTTCGAGCCGTCGCCCATGGCGATGGCGTTGTGCGGCGACACGCCCAGCTCCTGGCAGAACGCTTTGAGCGTCTGCGCCTTCACCTCCGCATTGACGATCTCGCCGAGCACGCGGCCGGTCAGCTTGCCATCGACGATTTCCAGCGTGTTGGCGCGCGTACGGTCCAGGCCCAGGCGCTCCTGCAGGCGCGAGGTGAAGAACTCGAAGCCGCCCGACACCAGCAGCGTGCGGATGCCCAATGCCTGCACGGCTTTGAGCATTTTCTCGGCACCCAGCGAGAGTTGCAGGCGCTCAGCATAGACGCGCTCCAGCACATTCGCATCCAGGCCCTTGAGCAGCTCAACACGACGCGTCAGGCTCTCGTTGAAATCCTTGATCTCGCCACGCATCGACGCTTCCGTGATGGCGGCTACCTGTGGCTTGAGCCCGCAGAAGTCTGCAATTTCGTCGATGCACTCGATGGTGATGAGCGTGGAATCCATGTCCATCGCCAGCACGCGGAAATCGCCAGACGTCCATTCGTCAGGAATCCATGCGTAGTCCATCTTGAGGTTGGCGCAGATGGCGTCGAGCTGGACGCGCAATTCGCTGGGCAATTCGTGCACCCACTCGATGGCGGCGACGTTGGGCGCGCGCATCTCGTAGGTGGCGCTGCCGAACAGGCTGCGGACGGATTCAATGTCGCCGGTGGACAGCGGCGACAGGCTTTGCAGAATGACGGGCATGGAATGACGAGAAGAGGGGGGGGCGGGCAATTCGGTGCCGGGGAAGCTCGCTATTGTAGCGAACGCCCCGACCGGATACGCCCCGCCCAAAGGTGAGGCGTCGGTGTCCAAGCATCAGGCGGACGCGGTCTCGATCATCAGGCTGCGTGCCACCTTGGCGAGAAAGCGGTCGCAGGCGTCGAGCTGGGCGAGTTCAACGTATTCGTTGGCTTTGTGCGCCTGCTCGATGTTGCCCGGTCCGCACAGCACGGCCGGAATGCCTGCGCGCTGAAACAGACCGGCCTCGGTGCCGTAGGCGACCTTGCGCTTGTCGTTGTCTTCGGTCAGCACGCGCACGAGTTGCGTGATGGCGGCCTGTTCCGACGCGTCGAGCGATGGCGCAGCAGCAATCTCGTCGAGTTCGATGCGGGCATCCGGATGCTCGCGCTGCATGGCAGGCTCGATGGTCTCGCGCACGTAGTGCTCGACGCGCGCGCGTATGGCCGGTGCATCCACGCCCGGCAGGTTGCGGAATTCAAACACCAGCTCGCACAGTGCCGGGATGGTGTTCAGCGCAATACCGCCGTTGATGAGGCCGGTCGATGCCGTGGTGAACGGCACGTCAAACGCGTCATCGAACGGGCCTTTGGCGCGGAATTCATCGGCCAGATCGCGCACGAAGCAGATGATGCGTGCGGCGTATTCGATGGCGTTCACACCCTGCGGCGTCAGCGACGAATGCGCGGCGCGGCCATGCACGCGGCAGCGGTACGCGTTGATGCCCTTGTGGGCGACGATGGGGCGCATGGAAGTGGGTTCGCCCACGATGCATCCGGCGGGCTTGATGCCGCGCGCAATCAGGTCTTCGATCATGCGCGGGGCGCCCACGCAGCCGACCTCTTCATCGTACGACAGCGCAAGGTGCACCGGCTCACGCAGCTTGGCCTGCAGCAGCGACGGCACCAGCGCCAGCGATGACGCTATGAAGCCTTTCATGTCGCACGTGCCGCGGCCGTAGAGCTTGCCGTCGCGCACTTCTGGCGCGAACGGGTTGCTGTCCCATTTCTGTCCATCGACCGGCACCACATCGGTGTGGCCCGACAGCACGATGCCGCCTTGCATGCTGCCGTTCGCGGCCGGAATGGTGGCAAACAGGTTGGCCTTGTTGCGATCGTCGTTGTGCGAGAGATGCGATTCGAGGCCGACGCCGCGCAGGTAGTCGCGCACGGTTTCGATCAGCGCCAGGTTGGAGCCGCGGCTGGTGGTGTCGAAGCTGACGAGCTTGTGTGTCCAGTCGAGCGTCGAGAATGGGGCGAGGGCGGTGCTCATGATGGTTTCCTTGTTCTGATCGGCTGATCCTACTGGATCACGTCAATTGCCGCATGGCGTGGCGAATGGTCTGCGCCAGCGCGGCGAATTCGGCCGGAATATTCTCGATGCGCAGACGGTCTTGCCCGGCCAGCTTGATCTGCCGGTTCTTCTGCACCAGATCGATGATCTTGATGGCGTCGACGGGCGGGTTCGGCACGAACTGCAGCGTGACGGCGTTCGTGCCTGTGTCGATCTTGCGGATGCCCAGCGGCGCCGCCGCAATGCGCAGCCGGTGCGTTTCGATGAGCGACTGCGCCTGCGGCGGCAGCTTGCCGAAACGGTCGATCAGCTCTTCCTGGATGTTGTCGATGGTGTCGCCGCTTTCGCAGTTGGCCAGGCGCTTGTAGAGCGACAGGCGCTCTTGCACGTCGCCGCAATAGTCCTGCGGCAGCAGGGCGGGTGTGCCGAGGTTGATCTCGGTGGTGGCCGCCAGCGGCGCCATCAGATCGGGCTCCTTGCCGGCCTTGAGCGACTTCACCGCCTGGTTGAGCATGTCGGTGTAGAGCTGGAAACCGATCTCGGAGATTTCGCCCGATTGCTTGTCGCCCAGCACCTCGCCCGCACCGCGAATTTCAAGATCGTGCATCGCCAGATAGAAGCCCGCACCGAGCTCTTCCATCTGCTGAATGGCTTCGAGCCGGCGCTGCGCCTGCTTGGTCAGGCCATCCACGTCGTGCACCAGCAAGTACGCATACGCCTGATGGTGCGAACGCCCGACGCGGCCGCGCAACTGGTGCAACTGCGCAAGGCCGAACTTGTCGGCGCGGTGGATCAGGATCGTATTGGCGGTCGGCACGTCGATGCCGGTTTCGATGATGGTCGTGCACAGCAGGATGTTGGCGCGCTGGGCAACGAAATCGCGCATCACGCGCTCCAGCTCGCGCTCATGCATCTGGCCGTGAGCGACCACCACGCGCGCTTCCGGAATCAACTCTTCGAGCTTGGCGCGCTTGTTCTCGATGGTCTCGACCTCGTTGTGCAGGAAGTAGACCTGGCCGCCGCGCTTGAGCTCGCGCAGGATGGCCTCGCGCAGTACGCCATCTTCTTCGCGGCGCAGGAAAGTCTTGATCGCCAGCCGCTTCTGCGGCGCAGTCGCAATAACGGAGAAATCGCGCAGGCCCTCCAGCGCCATGCCCAGCGTGCGCGGGATCGGCGTGGCGGTGAGCGTGAGCACGTCCACCTCGGCGCGCAGCGTTTTGAGCGCTTCTTTCTGACGCACGCCAAAGCGGTGTTCCTCATCGATGATGACGAGCCCCAAGCGGTCGAATTTCACATCCGGCGAAAGCAGCTTGTGCGTGCCGATCACGATGTCGATGGTGCCGGCGTTGATGGCTTCGACGGCGCCGTCGATCTCTTTCTTGTTCTTGAAGCGCGAGATTTCGGCAATGCGTACGGGCCAATCGGCAAAGCGGTCGACCAGCGTCTGGTAGTGCTGCTCGGCCAGCAGCGTGGTAGGCGCGAGGATGGCGACCTGCTTGCCGCCCATTACCGCTACAAATGCGGCGCGCAAGGCGACTTCAGTTTTGCCGAAGCCGACGTCGCCGCAGACCAGGCGGTCCATCGGCTTGCCCGATGTCATGTCAGCGATGACCGCGGCGATGGCGGCGGCCTGGTCGGGCGTTTCTTCAAAGCCGAAGCTCTCGGCAAACGTGGCGTAATCGTCAGGCGTGAGCGGGAAGGCGAAGCCCTGGCGCAGCGCGCGGCGCGCATAGAGGTTCAGCAGTTCAGCCGCTGTATCGCGGATCTGTTGCGCCGCTTTGCGCTTGGCCTTTTCCCACTGGCCCGAACCGAGCGAATGCAGCGGCGCGGTTTCGGGATCGGCACCCGAATAGCGCGAGATCACGTGCAACTGGTGTACCGGCACGTAAAGCTTGCTGCCCTTGTCGTAGTCGAGGTGCAGGAATTCTTCCTCGCCGTTGCCCATGTCGATGGACACCAGCCCCTGATAGCGGCCGATGCCGTGTTCGCTGTGCACCACCGGGTCGCCGATTTTCAACTCAGCCAGGTCGCGCACCATGGAATCAACGGCCGTGGCCTGCTCCTGCTTGCGGCGACCGGCGCGGCGCACGGTTTGCGCGTACAACTCGGTCTCGGTGATGAGGGCGATCCGTTCGTCTCCGAGGATGAAGCCCTGGTACAGCGGTGCGACACCCAGCACGAACTGGGCGTCACTGCTCATCAGGTCGGCGTAGTCGGCCACACCTTCGGGGTGCAGGCCGCTGGCGGCGAACATTTGCGCGAGCGTTTCGCGGCGGCCGGCGGATTCTGCGCAGATCATCACGCGGCAATTGCCGCGCATCAGGAACGATTCGAGATTGACCAGTGGGTCTTCTGCGCGGCGATTGACGGCCACGTTGGGCAGCGGCAGCGACAGCGGTGCATCACCGGGCTCGGCGTGCAACACGAGGCGCGCATGTGGCTTGGCCGCCACGAAAAACGCTTCTTCATCCAGGTACAACGCAGACGGCTGCAGCAGCGGCCGCTCGCGGTCGTGCCGCATGAAGTTGTAGCGCTGTGTGGTGTCGGCCCAGAAGCGGCGCACCGCGCCTTCAATATCGCCGACGAAGGCGAGGTGCGTGGCGCCCGGCAGGTAGTCGAACAGCGTGGCGGTGTCTTCGAAGAACAGCGGCAGGTAGTACTCGATACCCGCGCTCGGTACGCCGTTGCCAATGTCCTTGTAGATGGGCGAGCGCGTCGGGTCGCCTTCAAATACTTCGCGCCAGCGGCCGCGGAAGGCGGTGCGCGAGGCCTCGTCCATCGGGAATTCTCGACCCGGCAGCAGGCGAACTTCGTTCACCGGGTAGAGGCTGCGTTGCGTGTCGGGATCGAACGAGCGGATGGTCTCGATCTCGTCACCGAACAGGTCGAGGCGGTACGGCAGCGGCGAGCCCATCGGGAAGAGGTCGATCAGGCCGCCACGCACCGAGTATTCGCCCGGGCGCATCACGGCACTCACGTGCTCGTAGCCGGCCAGGGTGAACTGCGCTTTCAATGCGGCTTCGTCGAGCTTTTCGCCTTTCTTGAAGAAGAACGTGTAGGCGGCCAGAAACGAAGGCGGTGCCACGCGCTGCAAGGCTGTCGATGCGGGCACCAGCAGGATGTCGCATGCGCCGTTCTGCAGATCGTGCAGTGTTGCCAGCCGCTCGGAGATCAAGTCCTGGTGCGGCGAGAAATTGTCGTACGGCAGCGTTTCCCAGTCTGGCAGCAGTTTCACGCGCGCCTGCGGAGCAAACCAGCGCAGTTCTTCAGCCAGGCGCTGCGCATCAACGGCATTGGCGCAGACCACCGCCAGCATCGGCACGGCCGCGCGATGCTGCTCCAGGTAGCGCGCAAGCAGCAGGGCATCTGCCGCGCCTTGCAGGCCGCTGAAGACGAAGCGCGAGCCCGGTTTGACGGCGGGCAGGGCAGAGAGCGAAAAATCGGACATGAGGCGTCAGGTTTTGTGGGGCACGACGGCAAGGCAAAGCACGACACCCCGCCGGCATGTGCAGGCGGGGTGTCGTGACGCAGGCCGCTATTATAAAATCCGCGCCAGCCGCGCGCTTGGCTGGCGCCAAAATCCAAGCAAATGCTGCGCCAACATCCTTTTTTCCGCTTTTCATGCCGATTTCTCACCCTGGTCGACGCCGTTTTGCGCTGATTCCCTCGGCCGGCGCTGGCTCGCGCGCCGGCGGCGATTTGCCCAAGCAGTATCGGGTGATTGCCGGCCGGCCGATGCTGTGGCACACGGCACAGGCGTTTCTGGCCAGTCCTGAAATTGATACTGTGCTTGTCGTGACGACGCCCGGCGTACAGCCGCTCGCCCAGCGTTTTGCCAATGGCGGTTTTGACGCGCCCAAGCTGGTGGAAGTCGATTGCGGCGGAGATTCGCGTCACGCATCGGTCACGCACGGGTTGGCGGCCTTACGTGGCATGGGTGCGCATGATGACGACTGGGTGCTCGTGCACGATGCGGCGCGCCCCGGCCTGACCCCCGCGCTGATCGCTCGTTTGGTTACTGCGGTGGAGGCGGAGGGCACACAGGCTGTGGGTGGCATCCTCGCGCTGCCGGTGGCCGACACGCTCAAGCGCGCCGACGCGGCGCAGCATATCAGTGCCACTTTGCAGCGCGACGGCCTGTGGCAAGCGCAGACGCCGCAGATGTTCCCGCTTGGTCTGCTGGAGCGCGCCCTGCGGGAGGCACTCGTGCAGCATCGCATCGTCACTGACGAGGCCAGCGCCATTGAAGCCGCTGGCCATCCGCCGTTGCTTGTGCCGGGTGCGCTGCGCAACTTCAAGGTGACGTATCCCGACGATTTCGCGCTCGCAGAGGCCATCCTCGCGCGGGCGAGCCATGACTGAGAGAGACAGCATGAACTGGATGGACATTCGCATCGGCCAGGGCTATGACGTGCACGCACTGGTGGAAGGCCGCAAGCTGATCCTCGGTGGTGTGGAGATTGCGCACACGCGCGGTCTGCTCGGCCATTCCGATGCTGACGCGCTGCTGCATGCGATTACCGATGCGCTGTTCGGCGCCGCTGGCCTGGGCGACATCGGCCGGCATTTTCCCGACACCGATCCGGCTTTTGCGGGCGCCGACAGCCGCGTCCTCTTGCGCGAGGCCGTGCATCGCGTGCGCAAGGCTGGCTACGCGGTCGGCAATGTCGATGCGACGGTCATCGCGCAGAAACCGAAACTCGCGCCACACGTGCCGGGCATGGTCGCCAACCTGGCGGAAGACCTGGGCATCGCGCCCGAGCGTTGCAACGTCAAGGCCAAAACCAACGAGAAGCTCGGTTTCGAGGGCAAGGAAGAGGGCATCGTGGCGCAGGCCGTTGTGCTGATCTATCGCTCGGAAGCCGCCGATCAGGACTGAGTTTTCTCCGTTCTCGCACCCCGAAAAACGGCAACGCCGAGGCGATCGGCGGTGCCGTTTTCGTTTGTGGAATCGGCGCAGCTATTCAGCAGCAATAACCTGCGCCGCCGCGTTGATGACGGCCGCGATGCGACCAACATCTCGCAGTTGCTGCGTGCTCATGCCCTGGTGGTTCTTGAGCAAGTCATAGTGCGATTTGATGCAGAAATGGCACTTCCCGATGATGGAAGCAGCCAGGGCATACATCTCGAAGCGGCGCTTGTCGACACCACCGTTGTTGGCATAGGCGTTCATGCGCAGTTCCGCCTTTTGCTGCGAGAGGTCAGAGTCGTCGGCCATCTCAACGTACGGATACCAAACGGTGTTCATGCCCATCAGCGCTGCGGCGGTCAGCGCACCGTTCACCTCCTCGGGCGACAGCACTCCCGCATTGCGGATGGCGTCTGTCAGCACCTTGCTCTTGGTTGCAAAGGCGGCTGCCAGTGCCACGCCCACCGCATCGTTGCCCTCCAGTGAGGAGCGCGCGATCGTGCCGTCCAGGTTCAGGCGGATGTCCTTGGCGTAGTCGGGAATCCGGCTTTTGATCGTCTGCAAAAATTCCATCGGTTTCTCCTGTCAGCGGTTGCTGAAAGAGAAAGCCCGCGCAAGGGCGGGCTTCGGGTTCGGAGGACGCTGCCTGGCCGTTACAGCGTGGCGCCGCCAACCGCGCGGTTGCAGGGGCACAGCTCGTCCGTCTGCAGGCCGTCGAGAATGCGCAGCACCTCGTCCGGATTGCGGCCCACGTTCAGGTTATTGACCGACACGTGCTGGATCACGTTGTCCGGATCAACGATGAAGGTGGCGCGCAGCGCAACGCCGGCCTCGTGCTCGCGCACGCCGAGCTGATCGATCAGCGCACCGGTCGAGTCGGCGAACGACCACTGGTTGAGCTTGTTCAGATCCTTGTGCTCGCGACGCCATGCGAGCTTGACGAATTCATTGTCGGTCGAGCCACCGAGCACGATGGTGTCGCGGTCGGCAAAGTCGTCGTTCAGTTTGGCAAAGGCAACGATCTCGGTCGGGCACACAAAGGTGAAATCCTTCGGATAGAAGAAGATGACCTTCCACTTGCCCGGGAACGAGGTTTCGTTGATGTCTTCGAACGCCGACTGGCCGTTTTCCTCGTGATTGTTGAACCCCGGCTTGACGCCAACGACCTTGAACGGTTCGAGCTTGTCACCAATGGTCTTCATGAGCTTCTCCTGGAGTTGTGTGGCAATGGGCGCAAAACCCAAACGGGGACATGCAAACACACGCTCGCCGGCCGTCCGGGTCCAGTTTGGGGGGGCAGGTCGCTCGAACGGAAACGAAGAACGCGCAGGCGCGCAGCCTGGCGGCTGGAGTATTGACGATGCATTCGAAACCGGCCAATTGATATTCTCAACGCCGGCCATAGCGCCGCCTGCTGCACCACCTTATCGGCGACACATGACAGACGTGGGAAGCAGAGCATGTGCCCAGACGTGGGGCGTGTGCGGTATCAGGCGCGCGCGTAGCAGGCGCTGACGAGAAGCCCCGTTTCGGGCGGTGTGCGGTTCTCAAGCACAAGGCGGCCGCCACTGCGCTGCAAGATGCGATTGACGATCGACATGCCCAGTCCGGCCCCCTTGGCTTCGCTGCGCGCCGATTCGAGCCGGTAGAACGGCCGCGTGAGCAGCGCAAGCTGATCTGTCGGCACACCCGCACCACGATCGGCCACGCACAACACAACTTCGTTGCCTTGAAGGAGCGTGCTGACGGTGATGTCCGCGCGGTTCGTGCCGGGCGTCTTCCCGTAACGGCGCGCGTTTTCGATCAGGTTGTCGAGAATGCGCTGCGTTTCCATGCGGTTGCAGCGGGCGATGGCTTCGGGCGCGAGCTTGAGCGTGAGGTCAATATCATCGTGCGCAGAGTAGACGGGCGCCGTGTCGCGCACCAGTTCGGTCAGGTCCACCTCTTCGAGCATCTCACCGCTTGGGCGCGCGTAGTCCAGGAACTGGCCGATGATGGCGTCCATCTGTTCGATGTCGGCCACCATCAACTCGCGCGTTGGCTCGTCGACGGGGCTCATTTCAGTTTCCAGGCGCAGGCGCGTGAGCGGCGTGCGCAAGTCGTGCGAGATGCCAGCAAGCATGACTGCGCGATCGGCTTCAAGCTGCTTCAAGTCGCGCACCATCTGGTTGAAGCTGTGATTTGCCTGCGCCACTTCGGTGCCACCGGCCTCGGGCAGTGATTTCGGATCGTCACCCGCGCTGATGGCGCGGGCCGTATCGGCCAGGCGCTTGAGCGGCTGGTTCACCCGTGACGTAATGAACGCCGCGCCCAGCACCGATAGCACCAGCGCCGCCATCGACCACCACAGCCACTGCAGCCCAGGCACGTGCTCAAAGCGATCCGGGCTAATGGCAACCCAGTAGTCGTCGCCCTCGATCTGGAAGCTCACCCACACGCCCGGGATGTCGTTGACCGCCGTGGCGATCACTGTGTCCTTGCCCAGCCGGTTACGGATTTCCTGCTGGACGAGTTGCGTCAGATACGGGTTGGTGTGCGGTTCACGGTATTCGTCTTCTTTCTCGCGCGGGTAGACCTTGATGCCCTCGTTCTGCACGAGATCGAGCAGCAGGAAGCGACGTCGCGTCGGGTCGGAATACAGCAGCGCCGCCCGCGTGAGCTTGACCACGCTGACCACCTGCATGGCGATCTGCTGCGCGCGCGGTTCGCGCTCGAAAATACGGAAGCTCTGGAACCACACGCCCAGAGAGATCGCGATAAGCAATGCGATCAGCATGAAGGTTCGCCAGAACAGCGAACCAAACACACTGATCAGCAGACGCCGCAACGCGGCCGGACGCGGGATGCGCAAGTCGGATGCGGAAAAAGAGGGTTGCTCGGGTGCCTACTTGGCGCCGTCGGGAATGAACACGTAGCCCAGGCCCCACACGGTCTGGATGAAGCGGGGGGTGCTGGCGTCGGGTTCAATCAGCTTGCGCAAGCGTGAGATCTGCACGTCAAGGCTGCGATCGAACACTTCGTATTCGCGGCCGCGGGCCATTTCCATGAGCTTTTCGCGCGATAGGGGTTGGCGCGGATGGCGTGCAAACACCTTGAGCACGGAGAATTCGCCCGTCGTGAGCGTGATCTCTTCGTCGTTTTTCTTGAGTGTGCGCGTGGCCAGGTTGAGCACGAAATCGCCAAAGGCGAAGGTTTCCGGCGTTTCCGACGGCGCACCAGGGATTTCCGCCGGACCGCGGCGGCGCAGCACGGCGTGGATGCGCGCGATCAGCTCGCGCGGGTTGAAGGGCTTGGGCAGGTAATCGTCGGCGCCCATTTCGAGGCCGACAATACGGTCCACATCTTCGCCCTTGGCGGTGAGCATGATGATAGGCGTCTGATCATTCGCACCGCGCAGGCGGCGGCAGATCGACAGGCCGTCTTCACCCGGCATCATCAGGTCGAGCACGAGCAGGTCGAAGCGCTCGCGCAGCCACAGTTTGTTCATGGCCGTGGCATTTTCCGCCACCAGCACGGTGAAGCCCTGTTCTCCCAGGTAGCGGCGCAGCAGATCGCGCAGGCGGGGGTCGTCATCGACGACGAGAATCTTTTGACCGGAATTTTCCATGGCGCTAATGGTAACGACAAAAACATGGGCCCAATGGACAGCAGAAGGCAGTAAAAGCCCAATTGAAACAGACGGTTACATTATTTACCGAGTCCCGCGAACAGTCTGTAGGACGTGCAGCTACACTGCCTTGGCAGTTCCTCGCAATGGTTTGGGGTCTGTCGACCCCCGCGGAGGGGACTGGCGTGCAATGCGGTTGCTTGTTATCGATTGTCGCGCAATGATGCATGGCGCATCGGTTTCCAGCAACAAAGACGTGGCTTCTCAACTCCCTTTTTCGAATCGCTCAGTGATGTTTCGGCGGCGCATGGCGCTGTTGACCTGTGTTCTTGCCCTCTGTGCGGCCGGCTCGCCGGCGCATGCGCGTGGCGAACGCGGTGGCTTGGGCGGATTTGGCGGTTTTTTTGGCGGCGGGCATGCGATGCAGGCCGGCGCACAGGAAAAAAAGGGCGGGCAGGGTCCGGCGCGCGGCCATGGCAGCGAAGAGCGTAGCCGTCGTGCCGCTGCGATGGAAAACCGCCGTGGCGAGAGTGCTGATCGTCAATCTCCGCAGCGCAAGCTGTCTCCCGAGGAACGCAAGCAATTGCGTCAGAACATCTATGACGTCACGCGGGACATCTACCACCGTGGCGGCTAGGTAGGCCCAGGGAGAACAGCGCGTGAGTTGCTGCCCCCGGCAAAACAGTAGGGTCGATTTGGGGGACCGACATGCGAATCCGTAGCACCACGATCTTCTTGGCGCTGGCCGCCGCCGGCGCGCTTTCAGTGTCATTGCAGAGCGCGCACGCGGCAACACAGGACAAGCCGCATCGCCATACCACGCAAGCCAAGGCGCCTGCCGCCGACGAGCAGCGACTGGATCGCGACGATGCGCGTTATTTCCTCACCCGCATCGGCTTTGCGCCTTCCGAGAGCGAACTCGATGCCTACGCCGGGCTCACGCACCGGGAAGCCGTCGACCGCGCGCTTGCCCAGACGGGCACTGTTGCCACGCAGGCGCCGCCTGCGTGGGTGAACGATCCGATCGTCCCCTACAACAAGCTGCCCGATGAAGATGCCCGCAAGGCCGCGCGCCAGAAGAACGCGGCGCACGAGCTTGAACTGCGTGCCTGGTGGATGGGCGAAATGATCAAGACGCCGTCGCCGCTGACCGAGCGCATGACGCTGTTCTGGCATAACCATTTCGTTTCCAGCTCGCAGAAGGTGCCGTTTGCACAGTTGATGTATCGGCAGAACGCACTGCTGCGCCAGAACGCGGTGGGCAACTTCGGCACCATGCTGCACGCCATCGGCAAAGACCCGGCCATGCTGATCTATCTGGATGGCGCCGAGAGCCGCAAGGGCAAGCCAAACGAGAACTTCGCGCGTGAGGTGATGGAGCTGTTCACGCTGGGGGAGGGCCACTACACCGAACAGGACATCAAGGAAGCAGCGCGCACCTATACCGGCTGGAGCATCGACCGCGAGCACGATTTCGCCTACGTCTGGCGCCCGCAGATTCACGATGCCGGCACGAAGACGGTGTTCGGCCAGAGCGGCGACTACGATGGCGACCAGATGCTCGACATTTTGCTGTCTCGCCCCGAGACGGCCACCTTCATCGTCACCAAGCTCTGGCGCGAGTTTGTTTCCGCTGACGTGGATGTGGCACAAGAGCAGCGCGTGGCCGACGCGTTTCGCGCAAGCGGCTACGACATCAAGGTGGCGTTGCGTGGGCTGTTTCTGACGCCGGCGTTCTGGGCGCCGCAATCGCACGCGACGCTGGTGAAATCGCCGGTAGAGATGATTGTCGGCACGCTCAAGCAGTTCAACGTGCAGTACACCGATCCGACGCCGTTTGCGATCAAATCTGCCCAGCTTGGGCAGAACCTGCTGGCGCCGCCCAACGTGAAGGGCTGGCCCGGTGGCGATGCGTGGATCAATTCGACCACGCTGCTTGGGCGCAAGCAGTTTCTCGATCAACTCTTCCGCTCGACCGAGATGAAAGCGCCCTCCGCACGGGCGCAACAGCAACAGAAGCCCGGCATGATGATGACCGCAATGCGCGAAGACCTGAAGCAGGGCGGCAACGTGCAGGGTCTGGGCCAGGCGCTCAAGGGCATGGGGCAGGAAGGCCGCTTCAAGCTTGCGCAGTCGCAGACCATGGTGTCGTTCAACTCGGCCAAGTGGCTTGCGCAGTTCGGTGCGGATGGGGATGAGCCACCGCAACTCGCGCCGCGCATTTCGATCCAGCGCGCGGTATTGCCGATCGAGCCGACTGCGCCGATCCCCGTCAAGCTGGCTGGTACGGCGTACCTGCGCACGCTGATGATGGACCCGGCTTATCAGTTGAAGTAACGCCATCTCTGCGGGAGCACACATCATGGAACGACGCGATTTTCTGAAGGCTGGCGCCATGCTTGGCATGGGTGGTGCAGTACCGGGGATTGTTTTTGCGCAGGGCCAACGGGATCAAGGCGGGCGCCAGGGCTACGGCAACCTGCTCATCCTGATCGAACTCAAGGGCGGCAACGACGGGTTGAACACTGTGGTGCCGTACACGAGCGCGCAGTATTACGCGTTGCGTCCGCGCATCGCCATCAAGCGCGAACAGGTGCTGCAACTGGATGACCGCTACGGCTTGCATCCGTCTTTGCAGGCGATGATGCCGCTGTGGCAAGCGGGTGAATTGTCGGTCGTGCAGGGGCTGTCGTATCCGCAGCCGAATCTTTCGCACTTCCGCTCGATTGAGATCTGGGATACGGCGTCGCGCTCCGACCAGTATTTGCGCGAAGGCTGGCTGACGCGCGCATTTGCCGCGCGGCCAGTGCCGGCGTCGTTTGGTGCTGATGGCGTGATCATCGGCAGCGCTGATCTTGGCCCCCTTGATGGCGGCGCACGCGCCGTAGCGCTGGCCAATCCCGACGCGTTCCTTAACGAAGCGAAGCTGGCGATGCCGTCCCATGCGATGGGCAACGCCACGCTCGCCCACGTGCTGAAGGTTGAGGCGGATATCGTCAAGGCTGCCGATGGGCTGCGCCCGAAGTCGGGCAAGTTCGCATTCCAGACGCACTTTCCCGATGGCGGTTTCGGCAATTCGATCAAGGCGGCAATGCAGGTTGTAGCGGCGCCGGGGCGTGGCGGTGCGGATGTGGCTGTGGTGTGCCTGTCGCTGGGCAGCTTTGATACGCATACCAACCAGCAGGGCACGCAGGCGAACTTGCTGCGCCAGTTGGGTGAGGGCGTGGCTTCGCTCAAGAGCGCATTGACGGAACTTGGCCGTTGGAATGACACGCTGATTGTCACGTACTCCGAGTTCGGCCGCCGCCCGCGCGAGAACCTGAACAACGGTACCGATCATGGGACCGCCGCTGCCCATTTCGTGGCGGGGGGGCGCGTGAAGGGCGGACTGGCCGGACAAGGGCCGGTGCTGGAGCGCCTGGATGGCGGCGGCAATCTCGCCCCGTCGATCGACTTCCGCTCGCTCTACGCCACGGTGCTGGAGCGTTGGTGGGGAATGGATTCCCAATCGGTGCTGGCCGGCCGGTTTGCGCCGCTGGATCTCATCAAAACCTGATTTACGTCTTTCGGGCGGGTGCTGACCATGCTTTGCGGTCCCCAGTATTCTGATTGCCCGAAGGCGTTTGTCGACTTCCCGGGGATCGATCAGTCGAGCCTCTTCGGCACGGCCTGGGCTTCTCAGTCAGGCGCGTCAGGCGCGGATCTGCGTCTTCCAGGCAAGCCATAGCTTGCGCAGCGGCGTGAGGTCCGTCCGCTGCGTGAGCACCTGGAAGCCGTCGGCCTCTACCTCATCGAGCAGGCGCATGGCCAGTACGCCGCGGATCAGCGCCGAACGCTGCGCGCGGCGATCTTCGGCCGGCAGCGCGGCCAGCGCTTCCTTGTACGTCGCACGGGCCCGTTCCGCCTGAAACGCCATCAACGGCTTGAACCCTTCTGCATAGCGGCGGTTGAATAGATCGGCCGCCGGTACGTTGAAGCGCTGCAGCTCGTCCACGGGAATGTAGACGCGGTTGTGGCGCACGTCTTCGCCCAAGTTGCGGATGAAGTGGGCGAGTTGTTCGGCCAGCGCCATCAACCGCGCAAATTCTAGCGTGCGTGCGTGCGTGTGTCCGGCAATGCGCGCGGTCAGCCGGCCTGCCACGCCTGCCACCTGATCGCCGTGGCGGCGCAGGTTGGGCCAATCCAGATAACGGTTCTGCATGGCGTCAGCCTCGACGCCCGCCAGCAGCTCTCCCAGATGCACGGCGCCGATATCGTAAGTGGCCAGGTGCGGCTGCAATGCCTTGGCCGCCGGGTGCTCGGGACGGCCCTCGAAGAGCCGGGCCAGCTCTTGCCGCCACCATTGCAGCTTCGATTGCACGACCGCCGGATCGCTCGCGTCGCGCACAGCGTCTTCCAGCTCGCGGCGCACGGCTTCCAGGGCGATGGTCGCGCGGCGGCGCTCGGGCGCCAGAAACAATACGCTGTAGTACACGTCGCTGCCGGGCGGGGCGGCCTTGTCGGCGCAGTAATCGTCAGGGGTCACGGAAAGAGCCGTCGCGGTGAGGTTTGAGGCGGGGCGGCCATTCTACAGCGCGTTGCAGTGCAGCATGCTCGTAGCCCTTGCGGCAGCACCTTGCAAGAAAAGTCAATCAGACGCGGCCGTGTCGTTGACCCTGCGCATTGCCGTGGGTATATTACTGACCGGTCAGTTATTTACTGAGAGCGTGTCATGCCAGCGTTGCGTTTGCCGTACCCGCATTCCGACTCCACCGGTTTTTCCGACACGCGGCCGTTGCCGCGCGGGCGTTCATTGTCGATAGCGACATCGGCGGCTTTGCTGACTGGCGCCGTGCTACTGGCCGGCTGCAGCAAGGAAGCGCCCAAGGCGCCCGATGTGCGCCCCGTGCGCACCATGACCGTCACCAGCGAGCAGGGTGCCGGCACGGCGGAATTCTCCGGCGACGTGCGGCCGCGCATTGAATCGCGCCTGGGCTTCCGCGTGCCGGGCAAGATCGTCGCCCGTCTGGTGGACGTGGGTGCGACAGTCAAGAAAGGCCAAGTGCTCGCGCGGCTGGACCCGACCGATCTGGCCCTCGCCCAGCAATCGGCTCAGGCCCAGTTGTCTGCGGCCAAGACCGACCGCGATCTGGCTGCGGCTGACCTCAAACGTTATTCCGAACTATTCGCCAAGGGCTTCATCAGTGCGGCCGAGCAGCAACGCCATCAAGCCAACTACGACGGCGCACGGGCTCGCTACGATCAAGCAGCGGCCGGGTATCGCAACCAAGCCAATCAAGCCGGATATGCCACGCTCGAAGCCGACGCCGATGGCGTTGTGACGGGCGTTGATGCCGAAGTCGGGCAAGTGGTATCTGCCGGCCAGCCGGTTGTACGCGTTGCGCAGACGGCTGAAAAGGAAGTCGTGGTCGGCATTCCGGAAGACCAGGTGGATACGCTGCGCAAATCGCCCCAAGTGAGCGTCAAGCTGTGGGCCGATCAGTCGCGCAGCATCCCGGCCAAGGTGCGTGAAATTGCACCAGCGGCCGACCCGCTCACGCGCACGTACACCGTGAAAATTTCGGTACCGAACCCGCCGCCTGAGCTGAAGCTGGGCATGACGGCCGTGGCGACCTTCGTGCGCCCTGGCGGCGGTGACAGCGGCGGCATGGGCGTACGCGTGCCGATCAGCGCGCTGCTGCAGGATCAAGGCAAGAGCGTGGTGTGGCTGTACGACGCTGCATCACAAACGGTCAAGCCTGTGCCGGTGACGGTGGGCGCGCCGCGCGACAACGTGCTGCTGGTGACGAGCGGGCTCCAGCCCGGCCAGACCATCGTGACCGCCGGTGTGCATCTGCTCAAGGCCGGCCAGAAGGTGATGCCGATGGCACCGGCCGATCAGCCGTCGGCGCAGTCCGCTATCACGCCGCGCCGGTAAGCCACGGCTTCCGCCCAACACGCCAACCTTCGCGCGTATGGAACATTCCCGTTTCAACCTGTCACGCTGGGCGCTTGAACACCAACCGCTCACGCGCTTCTTGCTGGTGGCGCTGTTGCTCGGCGGCATCTTTGCGTATTCCAAACTGGGGCAGGACGAAGACCCGCCCTTCACCTTCCGCGCGATGGTGGTGCAGGCTTTCTGGCCTGGCGCCACGGCCGAGCAGATGTCGCGCCAGGTGACCGACAAAATCGAGAAGGCGCTGCAGGAGGTGCCGTACGCTTGGAAGATCCGCAGCTACTCCAAGCCCGGCGAAACGCTCGTCACCTTCCAGTTGGCCGATACGTCGCCCGCCAAGGAGACGCAACAGCTCTGGTACACCGTGCGCAAGAAGGTGGGCGATATCGCGCCAACGTTGCCGCAGGGTGTTCGCGGGCCGTTCTTTAATGATGATTTCGGTGATGTGTACGGCTCGATCTACGCGCTGTCTGCCGATGGTTTTACGTACCGCCAGCTCAACGACTACGCCGATGCGATTCGCCAGCAGTTGCTGCGCGTGCCCAACGTCGCCAAGGTTGAGCTGCTGGGCGATCAGGACGAGAAGATCTACATCGAGTTCCAGCAGGCGAAGCTCTCGCAGATGGGGCTCGACATCAACAGCATCGCCACGCAGATCAGCCAGCAGAACAACATCGGCCCCAGCGGCGTGCTGGTCACGCCCACCGACAACGTGCAGATCCGCCTGTCGGGCCAGTTCTCGGACATCCGCGATCTGGAGAACCTCACGCTGCGCGGCCCAAGTGGTGCGACGAATATTCGCCTTGGCGACATCGCCACCGTCAAGCACGGCTACATCGACCCGCCGCACGCCAAGATGCGCTTCAACGGCAAGGAGGTGATCGGCCTGGGCATTTCAATGACCAAGGGCGGCGACATCATCACGCTGGGCAAGGATTTGCGCGCCACGGTCGACAAGATCCGCGCGAAGCTGCCCGTGGGCGTTGAGATGGAGCAGGTGCAGAACCAGCCCAAGTCGGTGCAGAACTCGGTGGGCGAGTTCGTGCACGTGCTGATCGAGGCGGTGGTGATCGTGCTGGGCGTGAGCTTTCTCTCGCTCGGTTTGCATACCAAGCCCCGCCTGCGCATCGATGTGTGGCCGGGTCTGGTGGTGGGCCTGACGATTCCGCTGGTGCTGGCGGTGACGTTTCTGTTCATGAACATCTTCGATATCGGCCTGCACAAAATATCGCTCGGCGCGCTGATCATTGCGCTTGGCCTGCTGGTGGACGACGCGATCATCGCGGTCGAGATGATGGTGCGTAAGCTGGAAGAGGGCTTCTCCAAGATGGAGGCCGCCACCTTTGCGTACACCTCCACCGCCATGCCGATGCTGACCGGCACGCTTATCACCGCCACGGGCTTCTTGCCGGTGGGGCTGGCGCGCTCGACAGTAGGCGAGTACACCTTTGGCATTTTTGCGGTGACGGCGCTGGCGCTGGTGCTGTCGTGGTTTGCGGCGGTAGTGTTCGTGCCGTATCTCGGCTTCCTGCTGCTGCGGACCAAGTCGCATGTGGAGGGCGGTGGGCACCACGAACTGTTCGACACGCCGTTCTACAACCGCTTCCGCGGCTGGGTGAACTGGTGCGTCGAATACCGCAAGACGGTGATCGTCATCACGCTGGTGGCGTTCGGGCTGGGCGTGTTCGGCTTCAAATATGTCGAAAAGCAGTTCTTCCCCGATTCCAGCCGCCCCGAGCTGATGGTGGAGCTATGGCTGCCGGAAGGCTCCAGCTTTAACCAGACCGAAGCCGAGGCCAAGCGATTTGAAGCGCTGATGCGCAAGGAGCAAAACGTTGACAGCATGACGCTGTTCATCGGCTCCGGTGCGCCGCGCTTCTATCTGCCGCTCGACCAGATTCTTCCGCAGACCAACGTGGCGCAGGCCATCGTCATGCCAAGTTCTCTGGAAGCGCGTGAGGGTGTGCGGCAACACGTTATCGGGTTGCTCAAGTCGCAATTCCCGCATTTGCGCGGCCGCGTGAAGCTGTTGCCGAACGGGCCACCGGTGCCGTATCCGGTGCAGTTCCGCGTGATGGGGCCAGACATTGGCGGGGTACGCAAGATTGCCGATCAGGTCAAGGCCATCATGACCGCCAACCCGAATACCGTGGGCGTGAACGACAACTGGAACGAGAACGTCAAGGTGCTGCGCCTGGACATCGACCAGGACAAGGCGCGCGCGCTGGGCGTGTCGACGGGTTCGATTTCGCAAGTCACGCAGACGGTGATGTCCGGCGCGCCGATCGCCCAGTACCGCGATGGCGACAAGCTGCTCGATATCGTCATGCGGCCACAGGAAGACGAGCGCAACACCCTCGATGCCTTGCAGCGCGTGCAAGTGCCGACCAGCAGTGGCCGCACGGTGCCGCTCACGCAAGTGGCGCGCGTGGGCTTTATGTGGGAGCCTGGCGTGATCTGGCGCGAGAACCGCGATTACGGCATCACCGTGCAGTCTGACGTGGTGGACGGCGTACAGGGCCCGACGGTTACTGCGCAGGTCAACCCGCTGCTCGACAAGATCCGCGCCGATCTGCCGCCCGACTACCAGATCAAGATTGCCGGCGCGGAAGAGGAAAGCGCGAATGCGGGCGCGTCCATCGCTGCACAGATGCCGCTGTGTATCTTCATCATCTTCACGCTGCTGATGCTCCAGTTGCACAGCTTCTCGCGCTCTGTGATGGTGTTCCTGACCGGCCCGCTGGGGTTGATTGGCGCGGCGGCAACGTTGCTGCTGCTGCGCGCGCCGATGGGCTTCGTGGCGCAGCTCGGCATTACCGCGCTGATCGGGATGATCATCCGTAATTCGGTCATTCTGGTGGACCAGATCGAGCAGGACGTGGCAGCGGGTGTGCCGACGTGGAACGCCATTGTTGAGGCGGCGGTGCGACGTTTCCGTCCCATCATCCTGACCGCGGCAGCGGCGGTGCTGGCAATGATCCCGCTGTCGCGCAGCGTGTTCTGGGGCCCGATGGCAGCGGCCATCATGGGTGGCCTGATCATCGCTACGGTGTTGACGCTGCTGTTCTTGCCGGCACTGTATGCAGCGTGGTTCCGCGTCAAACGGCCCGAGGCGCAGGCGGCCGCGCCCACGGTCTGAACTTCACACCGCGACTGCCCGACAGTTTCTGCCGCGGCGGGGATGGAAACCCCCGAACGACTGGGATATAATCGCGGGCTTCCTTTCCGGCGCCCCTGCCAAGGGGCGCCGCGATCCATCCGGCGAGGGTGGCGAAATTGGTAGACGCACCAGGTTTAGGTCCTGACGCCAGCAATGGTGTAGGGGTTCGAGTCCCCTCCCTCGCACCACTTACCTCGTTCCGAGGTGTCTCCAGGCAGCGGCATTACGCATCCGGCGTTCCGAGCGCTTTGTTGATCCGCAACGCTACCAGCGTGCCCACCACGCCTGACAGCAGGTACAGGCTGACGGCTCCGAGCCCGAACAGCGAGGACAGGCCCAGTGCGACCAGCGGCGCAAACGCCGCGCCGAACAGCCAGCCAAAATCGGTTGTCAAGGCCGCACCTGTATAGCGGAACCGGCTCTCGAAATTGGACGTCACCACGCCGGCCGCCTGTCCGTAAGACAGCCCCAGCAGACCGAAGCCCACCAGGATGAAGGTGTCTTGCCCCGCGACACCGCCATCGAGCAGCCAGGGCGCGGCCAGACTAAAGATGCCGATCAATACGGCCATGGCCGCCAATGTGGTGCGCCGGCCGAAGCGGTCTGCAATCAAGCCGGAAATCAGCGTGCCCATGAACGCGATTGCTGCGCCGACGATCTGGACCGTCAGCACCGCTGACACGCTCTGTGTCTTGCGCAATGACACCCAGGACAGCGGAAACACGGTAACCAGATGGAATAGCGCGTAGCTGGCCAGCGCGGCAAAGGCCCCCAGGAAGATGTTGAAACCTTGAGCGTTCACCATCTGCAGGGTGCTGATCGGCTCCAGCTCTTCTTCCTCGAGCAGTTGTGTGTACTCGTGCGTGACCACCAGCCGCAGCCGCGCAAACAGCGCCACCACGTTAATGGCAAAGGCGACGTAAAACGGATAGCGCCAGCCCCAGTCGATGAATTCCTGAAAGCTCAGGCTGGTGTAGAGGAACAGGAACAGCGAACCCGCGATGATGAAGCCGGTTGGCGCGCCCAGTTGCCCCAGCATGGCGTACCAGCCGCGCTTGTTCTCGGGCGCGTTCAATGCCAGCAGCGACGGCAGGCCGTCCCACGAACCGCCAAACGCAATGCCTTGCATGAAACGGAATAACGCCAGCAGGTAGATTGCCGCGTGTCCGATCGACGCGTACGACGGCAGGAACGCAATGCCCACGGTGGCTGTGCCGAGCAGGAACAACGATGCGGTGAGCTTGGTGCTGCGCCCCCATCGGCGCTGGATGCGCATGAACAGCGCCGTGCCGAATGGGCGTCCGATAAAGGCAAAAGAAAAGACCGTAAAGCTGAACAGCAGCCCGGCCAACTCACTGGCAAACGGAAAGTAGACCGTAGGGAAAACCAGCACCGAGGCGATGCCGTAGACGAAGAAATCGAAGTACTCCGACGCCCGCCCGATCACCACGCCGGTGGCGATCTCAGCCGGTGCAACTTCATGGTGTCCTGGTGCCGGAGGCGCAGTGGGCGACGCGCGATGCTGGTGGGTCAGACTTGCCATCGTGGAGTCTCCATCGAGATTCGGGGGAGGGGTGTCGTACGGCGATCAAAAGTCCGTCATCACAAGACCAGAATAGCGCCTAAACTGCAACGACAAGTCGAAAGATCGTTGGGCCACCCCAGCGCGACGTTAACCAAACGCCACTTCCGAGACCCATGCCACGCTTCAATGCAATAGTGACACCCCTTGGAGTTACGGGAAGGTCGCTTTGGCGAGGTGCAGCAATTGCCTTGTTGGTGACCCTCGCAGGTTGTAGCAATGCCGTGCTGTTATCGCCGGCTGGCGATATGGCGGTGCGGCAGCGGGACCTGATCATCATTGCAACGTGCCTGATGTTGCTGATCATCGTGCCCGTGATTTTTCTCACGCTGCTGTTTGCGTGGCGATATCGGGAGAGCGCTGAAAACGCGAACTACAACCCCGACTGGGACCATTCCACCGTGCTGGAACTGGCGATCTGGGCCGCGCCGCTGCTGATCATCATCACGCTCGGTGCCGTCACCTGGGTCAGCACCCATCAACTCGATCCGTATCGGCCGCTGACGCGGCTGGACCAAAGCCGCCCGGTACCCGCGCAGACCAAGCCGCTCACCGTTGAAGTGGTGGCGATGGACTGGAAGTGGCTGTTCGTCTATCCCGAGCAAGGCATTGCCACCGTCAATGAGCTGGCTGCGCCGGTCGACCGCCCGATTGCCTTCCGGATTACGGCTACCACGGTTATGAACGCGTTCTTCGTGCCGTCGCTGGCAGGCATGGTCTATGCGATGCCGGGCATGGAAACCAAGCTTCATGCGGTGATCAACCGGCCCGGCGTCTATGACGGGTTCTCCTCCAACTACAGCGGCGCGGGCTTCTCGCACATGCGATTCAAGTTCCACGGCCTGTCAAATGAAGAATTCGATCGATGGGTTCAGCAGGTCAAGTCCTCGGGCACGCCGCTGTCGAAGGACACCTACCTGAAGTTGGCCAAGCCCAGTGAGAGCGAGCCGGTGCAACGCTACGCAAGCGTGTCTCCCGACCTTTACGACCGCATCCTGAACCGCTGTGTGGATGGTCAGGCATGCCTGGCGGACACCATGGCGAGTAATCGCAACGTGAGGCGCTTCGATCCGTCGGCGGAAATCTGCACCGCGAGCAACACGGCCGATGCCATGCCCATGTTTGCGCCGGATGCGGCCATCAACGACGGTCGAAGGTTGTTGCGGTAGTACACGGCTTCGAGCCCGTTCAGCGTTTTCAGTCTCTTTGACGTTTTTCGCCAACATTGATCGGCCAGAATTGGTCAATACAGGCCAGGTGACATCCATGCCCGAGCGTTCCGAACTCGCCAACATGATCTTTGGCCGCCTGACGTGGGAGGCCATTCCGTATCACGAGCCGATCCTGCTTGCGACCTTCGCGGTCGTCGCCCTTGGCGGCCTTGTAGTAGTCGGCGCGCTGACCTACTTCCGCCTCTGGGGCTACCTCTGGCGTGAGTGGTTCACGAGCATCGACCACAAGAAGATCGGCATCATGTACGTCGTGCTCGGCATCGTGATGTTGCTGCGCGGCTTTGCCGACGCGGTGATGATGCGCATACAGCAGGCGGTGGCGTTTGGCGACAACCTTGGCTACCTGCCGCCGCATCACTATGACCAGATATTTACCGCGCACGGCGTGATCATGATCTTCTTCGTTGCCATGCCGCTGGTGACGGGCCTCATGAACTTCGTCATGCCGCTGCAGATCGGCGCGCGCGACGTGGCGTTCCCCTTCCTCAACAACTTCAGTTTCTGGATGACCACGGGCGGGGCCATTCTGGTGATGATGTCGTTGTTCGTGGGTGAGTTCGCGCGCACCGGCTGGCTGGCCTATCCACCACTGTCGGGCATCCTCGCGAGTCCGGATGTTGGTGTGGATTACTACATATGGGCATTGCAGATAGCGGGGGTCGGTACCGTGCTATCGGGCATCAATCTGCTGGTGACCATCGTCAAGATGCGTGCGCCAGGCATGACGCTGATGCGCATGCCGATCTTCACGTGGACGGCGCTGTGCACCAATGCGCTGATCGTCGCAGCCTTTCCGGTGTTGACGGCCGCCGTCACGCTGCTGGCGCTTGATCGCTACGCCGGCACCCATTTCTTTACAGTCGAGCAGGGCGGCAGCGCGATGATGTATGTGAACCTGATCTGGATCTGGGGCCACCCCGAGGTCTACATCCTGGTGCTGCCCGCGTTCGGCATCTTCTCGGAGGTGGTGGCCACGTTCTGCCGCAAGCGTCTGTTCGGCTATGCGTCGATGGTCTACGCAACGGTGGTGATCACGGTGCTGTCGTATCTGGTCTGGCTCCATCACTTTTTCACGATGGGGTCGGGTGCAAGTGTCAACTCGTTCTTCGGGATCACGACGATGATCATCTCGATCCCGACAGGCGCAAAAATCTTCAACTGGCTGTTCACGATGTACCACGGCAAGATCCGCTTCGAGCCGCCGATGCTGTGGACGGTCGGATTCATGGTCACGTTCGTCGTGGGTGGCATGACGGGCGTGCTGCTGGCGGTGCCGCCGGCAGATTTTTCACTGCATAACAGCCTGTTCCTGATCGCACACTTTCATAACGTCATCATCGGTGGCGTGCTGTTTGGCCTCATGGCAGGCATCACGTACTGGTTCCCCAAGGCGTTTGGTTATCGTCTGGTGTCGTCGTGGGGCAAGGCATCGTTCTGGTTCTGGTTTGTCGGCTTTTATTTCGCGTTCATGCCGCTGTACTGGCTGGGCATGCTGGGCGTGACCCGACGCATGAACCATTTTGATGACCCGTCCTTGCAGATCTGGTTCCAGATTGCAGCATTCGGCGCGCTGCTGATCGCCATCGGCATTGCGTGCTTCCTGATCCAACTGGTGGTGAGTTTCCGGCGCCGCGAGGAGCTGCGCGACACGACCGGTGATCCATGGAATGGCCGCACGCTGGAATGGTCAACCTCGTCACCGCCGCCGCAGTACAACTTCGCATTCACGCCGCTCGTGCATGACGCCGATGCCTGGTGGCAGATGAAGCAGTACGGCTATCGACGCCCGCTTGATGGCTTCAAGCCTATTCACATGCCAAAGGGCACCGCAGCCGGTATTGTGCTGGCGGGGCTATCCACGCTGTGCGGCTTTGCGCTGATCTGGCATATCTGGTGGCTGGCCATCACATCGTTCGTGATCATCATCCTCTCGGCAATCATTCACACCTTCAACTACAAGCGCGACTACTACATCCCGGCGGAAGATGTGGTCCGGACCGAAGCCTCGCGCACTCAACTGATGGCAGGCCATGGCTGAAACGACCGCACCCATGCATGTGACCGGCCCCACCGGTACCACCCCGGTGGACGACATCCCGCCGGGTGGCTACCAGTTTCATCTGACCGAAGAACCCCATGTGCCAAACGGCACGCTGCTCGGGTTCTGGCTTTACCTGATGAGCGATTGCCTGATATTCGCGTGCCTGTTCGCCGCGTATGGTGTGCTGGGTCGCGAGTACGCGGGCGGGCCCACCGGGGCGGAACTGTTCGAACTGCCGCTGGTGGCGCTGAACACCTCGTTCCTGCTGCTGTCGTCCATCACGTACGGTTTTGCCATGTTGCAGATGCAGCAGAACAAAGTCTTGGCCATGCAGATCTGGCTGGCCATCACCTGGGTCTTCGGCGCGGCGTTTCTTGCAGTGGAGCTCTACGAGTTTGCGCATTTGATCCATGAGGGCGCGGGCCCGACGCGCAGCGCGTTCCTGACGTCATTTTTCTCGCTGGTCGGCACGCACGGGCTGCACGTGACGTTCGGCCTGATCTGGTTGATCGTGCTGATGCTGCAGGTGTCGAAGCACGGGCTGATCACGGCCAATAAACGCCGACTGATGTGCCTGTCGATGTTCTGGCACTTTCTGGACGTTGTCTGGATCGGCGTCTTTACCTTCGTCTATCTGATGGGAACGCTGCCATGAGCGCGCAAGATCAAACGATGAACGGGCACGGTGACACCCACGACGCCCATCACCATGAAGAAGAGCTCGGACCGCACGCCACGCTGGGCGGCTACCTGACGGGTTTCGTGCTATCCGTTTTTTTGACGGCGATTCCGTTCTGGCTTGTGATGGGCAACGTGTTCGACAGATCGTCAACCACGGCGGTGGCGATCTTGCTGATTGGCGCCGTGCAGATCGTGGTGCACATGATTTACTTCCTGCACATGAACGCCAAGTCCGAGGGGGGCTGGAACATGTTGTCGCTGATGTTCACGCTCGTGCTGGTTGTCATCACGCTCAGCGGTTCGCTATGGGTGATGTACCACCTGAATGCGAACATGATGCCGCACATGCGGCCACCGGCGCAGCCCGCCGCCGGCGTCGTGCCGGCCCGGGCGCAGTAGCGTTCAGCGCCCGCATGCACGTTCCAGAAATCATCGTCACCGACGAGGCGGATGATGCATCAATCCAGATCATCGGCAACGGCCTGAACCACTTTAACGACAACCACGTTGGCTATGGCGGTTTGGAGAGGTGTCTTGCGACCCGCCCGGTACCAGCCGAGTCTTCCTGAGCAAGGTGTTGTAAGCCAAACCGTCAAGGTTTGGTGTTCTCCCGCGCGGCCGTTTCGAGGTATTCGAGAAAGCGGCTCGCGACCGGCTCTGCATCGCCCGCGCGTCGCAACGACAGCACGGGCGATTCTTTTCTGCCGCCGGCCAGCGGCACGAAGCTGACACGCGCATCGCCCGCATGCTGCAGCGTCTTGGGCACCAGCGCCACACCCATGCCGAACCCCACCATCGTCACCACCGTTTGCCACAGCCGTGTCTCGTGGCGGATGACCGGGCTGAAGCCGGCATCCACACACAGCGCGATGATCAGATCGTGATAGTGCGGCGACACCGTGCGCGGAAAGAGGATGAACGGCTCGTGTGCGAGCGCACCCAGTTCCAGGCTTTTGCGGCGGGCCAGCGCGTGGCTGGCGGGTAGGCAGGCGACAAAGGGTTCGGAGAAGATCGGCGTGGAAACGACTTCGGCGGGGAATGTTCCCCAGTACGCGCAGCCGAGGTCGATCTGCTGGCGCTGGAGCGCCTGGACCTGCTCGCCGGTGTTCATCTCACGCAGGATGATTTCCACCGCCGGGTGATCGGCCTCGAAGCGTTCCACCGCGCGCGGCAGGCCGCGATACAGCATCGAGTTGATGAAGCCGACACGCAACCGCCCGGCCAACCCATGCGCAGAGCGCTGTGTGATGCGCTCAACCTCTGCGGCTTGCTGCAACAGCTTGCGCGCCTCATCCAGCAGTACTTGGCCGGCGTTGGTGAGCGCCACGCTCTTGCTGGTGCGCGCGAGCAATTGCACGCCCAACTGATCTTCGAACTTGCGGATGTCAAAGCTCAGCGCGGGCTGCGAGATGAACAGCCGCTGCGCAGCCCGCCCGAAGTGAAGCTCTTCCGCCACGGCAACGAAATAGCGCAGTTGCTTCAGGTCCATGGCGGTTCCGTTCATTGATAAAGACAGCTTATCGTACAGGACAAAACCTGTATTGGACGATTATCGATGGCGTTCCTATGCTGGCCGGACAAAACAGGAGACAGCGAGGCCACCCGCATGAACGACATCGCCCGCGAGCCGCTTACGACCGATTTCGGCGGCCACCAGAACATTCCCGACAGCCGGGGCATCAATTTCTTCCACGTCGATCCGGATTTCGCACGCCTGCTGCGGTTGTATCTGGGCGACGCGCAGTATCGTGAGCTGGAGCCTCAACTCAAATCGCTCGGCTTGCGCGCTTCGGATGAACTCGACGCCTGGGCCATCAGCGCAGATCACAACCCGCCGCAACTGCGCCACCGCACCCGCCGCGGCGAAGCCTTGCAGCGTATCGACAAACACCCCGACTACGTTGCAATGGAGCGCGTGGCCTACGCTGAACTGGGTCTGGCATCGATGAGCCATGTCGGCAACGCCCCGCCGCCACTGGTCAAATACGCACTCACGTATCTGTTCGTGCAGGCCGAATTTGGCCTGTGCTGCCCGGTCAGCATGACGGATTCGCTCACGCGCACGCTGCGCAAGTTTGGTGATCCTGCGCTGGTGGCACGCTATCTGCCGATGCTGGCGTCGCGTGATTTTGACGTGCTGTACCAGGGCGCGATGTTCATGACCGAGCAGGCCGCCGGCTCAGACGTTGCACGCATCGCCACGCGCGCCGCGCTGGAGACTGCGCCCGACGGCACGCAAACATGGCGGCTTTACGGCGACAAATGGTTCTGCTCCAACGCCGATGCCGACCTGGCGATGGTGCTCGCCCGCCCGGACGGTGCACCATCGGGTATCAACGGCCTAGCGCTGTTCTTGTTGCCCAAGACGCTGCGCGACGGCTCGCGCAACCACTACCGCATCGTCCGCCTGAAGGACAAGCTGGGCACCCGCTCGATGGCCAGCGGCGAGATCGCCCTCGAAGGTGCAACCGCCTACCTGATTGGCGAGATCGGCCGCGGCTTTCATCAGATGGCGGACATGATCAACATGTCGCGCCTCTCGAACGGCGTACGCGCCGCCGGGCTGATGCGCCGCGCGACCACCGAGGCGCTGCACATCGCGCGCAACCGTGAAGCCTTTGGCCGCAAGTTGATCGACATGCCGCTGATGCAGCGCCAGCTCTTGAAAATGCTGCTGCCGACCGAACAAGCGCGTTCGATGTTCATGCAGATCGCACAACTGCTGCCGCTGGCCGATGCCGGCGACGCGCAGGCCGCCAAATGCGTGCGCATTCTGACGCCGCTCATCAAGTTCCGCGCGTGCCGCGATGCGCGCCGCGTGACAGGCGACGCGATGGAAGTGCGTGGCGGCACCGGCTATATCGAAGAGTGGAGCGATGCGCGCCTCGTGCGTGATGCGCACCTGGGCTCCATTTGGGAGGGCACGAGCAATATCGTTGCGCTCGACATTGC
Source organism: Ralstonia sp. SET104 (assembly GCF_003851545.1). Lineage (GTDB taxonomy): Bacteria > Pseudomonadota > Gammaproteobacteria > Burkholderiales > Burkholderiaceae > Ralstonia. The sequence continues at coordinate 141,069 of NZ_BHVX01000007.1, forward strand.
GCGAGCCGTGAAGCGCGAAGGCGCGCTCGAACCGCTGCGCGTGTACCTGCTTGGCCTGCTCGATGGCGTCACGCTGGCGGCACGCAGCGACGCGCTGCTGCGTGCCATGCTCGACCGCGTGTGCCGCACGATCGCCAAGGTGGCCGAAGAGGGGAGCGACCAACTGGTCCGTCAGGCCGGTTCCGCGCTGTACCACATCACCACGGCGATCTTCATGGCAGTGGAGGGCGCGCGTCTGGCGCCGGATCACCGCCGTCTGGCGCTCGCGCATCTGGTGCTGCGCCACAAGCTGTTGCCGGCTGATCCGCTGGCCTTGCCCGAGAACGAAGACGCGCTGCTCTTCGATGCGCTCGTCAAGCAGCATGAGGTGCCATTCGCGCTGGCCATGCAGGCGCTCCCCGCAGGAGACGTGCAATGAGCACGGTCAATGGCGCGCTGCACGGCCTGAAAGTCATTGACCTGAGCCGTGTGCTCGGCGGCCCGTATTGCACGCAAGCGCTGGCCGATCATGGCGCGCAGGTCATCAAGCTCGAACCACCCGATGGCGATGAAACTCGCACCTGGGGGCCGCCGTTCGACGAGAGCGATACCGCCTGGTACTTCAACGGCGTGAACCGCAACAAGTTCGGCATCTCGGTCGACCTGTCGAGCGACGAGGGCCGCGCCGTGCTCTGGCAACTGCTGGAAGACGCCGATGTGCTGGTCGAGAACTTCAAGCCCGGCACACTCGCCCGCTGGGGCATGGATTTCGGGCGCGACCTGCAATCGCGCTTTCCGCGGCTCATCCATTGCGCTGTCTCGGGTTTCGGCCCGGACGGCCCCCTGGGTGGGCTGCCGGGCTACGACGCCGCCATCCAGGCCATGGCTGGTCTGATGAGCGTCAATGGCGAGCGCGACGGCGGCCCCATGCGTGTTGGCCTGCCGATCGTCGATATGGTGACGGGGCTCAATGCGTTGGCGGGCATCCTGCTGGCGCTGGCCGAGCGTGAAAAGAGCGGGTGCGGGCAGTCGATCGACATTGCGCTGTACGACTGCGGCGTATCGCTGCTGCATCCGCACCTGCCCAACTACTTCGGTTCGGGCAAGGTGCCGCAGCGCAGCGGTAATGCGCACCCGAACATCGCGCCGTATGACAGCTATCAGACTGGCACTGCGCCGATCTTTCTGGCGGTGGGCAATGACCGTCAGTTCGCCAAGCTGTGTGCACATATCGGCGCAGCGGAATTGGCGCAAGATGCGCGCTTTGCCGACAACCGCAGCCGCTGCGCGCATCGCCCGGAGCTCAAGCAGGCGCTGGAGGTGCAACTGGTGCGCTTTGATTGCGAGAGGCTCGCGCAAGACCTGATCCACGGCGGCGTACCGTGCGGGCCGGTGCTGAGCGTCGATCTGGTGGCACACCATCCGCATACGCTGCACCGGCAGATGGTGGTCGAACTGGGTGAGTACCGTGGCACCGGCTCGCCGATCAAGCTTTCGCGCACGCCAGCCACATATCGCAATGCGCCGCCTGCGCTGGGCGCCGATACCGATGCCGTGCTGGCCTCGCTCGGCATTGATGCCCAGACCCGGCAGCGCTTGTTCGAGGCAGGCGTTCTGAAATGAACTGAAGCAGGTTCATCACAACAAGGCAGACGGCCCGACAGAGGCAGCGCCACACCGGCAGTACCACCAAGGAGACCAACAATGCATCACCAGCCAGCGCCCCAGACCGCCGAGGTCGCGAACCTGCAGCCGCGCCGTGCCGCGGTGGCCGCCTTCATTGGCACCACCATCGAGTGGTACGACTTTTACATCTATGGCCTTGCCGCTGCGCTTGTTTTCAGCAAGGTGTTCTTCTCCAAGACGCTGGACCCGGGCATCGCCACGCTGCTGTCGTTTGTCACGTTGTGGGCCGGCTTTGCGGCGCGGCCTATCGGCGGGATCATCTTCGGCCATTTGGGCGACAAGATCGGCCGGAAGACCACGCTGATCATCACACTCATCCTGATGGGCCTGGCGACGATGGGCATCGGCCTGCTGCCAGGCTATGCGCAGATCGGCCTGTGGGCGCCGACGGGGCTGGTGGTGCTGCGCGTGATCCAGGGCATTGCGGTGGGTGGCGAATGGGGTGGGGCAGTGCTGATCGCCAGCGAAAGCGCGCCCAAACGCAAGAGCATTCTGTACTCCGCCTTTGCGCAGCAGGGCTCGCCCACGGGCAACCTGCTGGCGACGGTCGTGTTTTTTGTGTTGAGCGCATTGCCCACGCCGCAGTTCATGCTCTGGGGCTGGCGCGTACCGTTCCTGCTGTCGGCGCTGCTGGTGATCGTGGGCATGGTCATCCGCCTGAAGCTGGAGGAATCCGACGACATGAAGCGCGTGCTGGCGCAGAAAAAGACCGTCAAGCTGCCGCTTAAAGACGTGGTGCGCGACCACTGGGGCCTTGTGCTTCTGGGTGCGGGTACGCTGCCGCTTATCCATGTGACCTATCTGAAGAGCAACTTCGCGCTGGCGTGGGCCACGAAGGAACTCGGCTATGCGCAGGACACCTTCCTCGGCATCATTGCGATTGCGCTGGTGGTGCAGTTCATCACGCAGCCAATGGGTGCGTGGCTGGTCTCGCGCATGGACATGCGTCGTGCGATCTGCCTGATGGTGCTGCCTGAATTCCTGCTCATGCCGGTAATGTTCTTCGCCATCGAGAGCAAGGTGTATTGGATTGCGCTGGTCGGCATGTGCCTGGCGACGATTCCGCATTCGATGTTCTACGGCGCCATTGGCGGCATTCTGGCGCGCGTGTTCCCGACGCGCATCCGCTACACGGGGCTGTCGCTGGCGTATCAGTTGTGCTCGCTGGTGGTGGGCGGTGGCACGCCGGTGTTTGCACAGTGGATGCTCAACAGCAGCGGCAATATCGTGGGCGTGGCAGTGTCATCGGCGCTGTATGCGCTGGTGTCGCTGGCGTGCACGCTGGTGCTGCTTAACCGCACCGGGTATCGCGCAGACGAGCTGTCCACCGCCGAGCGTGCTGACGCGATGGACTTGGGGCAGGGTGACGCCGATGCCTCTCGACCCCACGCCGCCCCGTTAGGAAAGCCGGTAGCAACTGTCTGATCTGTTCGGGCCAACCGCCTTACACGAAACGTGCAGTAGCACTGCTGCCGCACCTTCCCTACGATGACAAGGCACGCCAACAAAATGGGGAAGCGAGCCATGTCTATCTTTGACGAGAACGAGCACCGCGAAGCCTTCTGGGAAACCGTGCGCCAAGCCATCGAGGCACGCCATCAGGCTGAAGAAGCGCGCCGCGCCGGGCGATTGACCGGTCTGGCAATCGGCCTGTCGGTGGCGGCGCTGGCGGTGGCACTCATGGCGTGGCGGCGCAGGTCTGCAGACGATGTGGCTTAACCCCGTCTTGCCGCTGCGCGCCGATTCTTGGCGCTTTTTTCCCTCGCTTGCGAGCAGGCTTCCTCTTCCCATGATGAGAATGATTTTCGTTTTGACGGGCGCGATGTGTGCCTGTTCTGCGCGCACGTCCGGCTGATTTCCGGGGAGCCCGAATGTCATCGCGCAACTCATCGGCGTGCGCTTGCACCGTGACGTGGGCGCACTGGCCTGCAACGCTCAACAGGGCTGCTGTGTCGTCACCGGGTTCCGTGGCGCAGGGCGCGCGCCTTTCATGCGCTGATGGCGCGTGGTGTATCGGAACCCGGTCCATATCACTCACCGCTTGAAGACGGCATGCAGCGTTTCCACGCGTGCTACCGGCGCGCGATGGGCGCGCGATGGGCACGCTGCCCGTCGCCGATGTCTAACCGCAAACGACTGCGCCAGATCAAGGCGCAGGGGAAGGGCGGCGTTACAATTCGCCGCTTCTTCCCAGGGTGTTTCATGCCACGCGGCCTCGCTCTCGCCACGCCTCAACTCACGTCGGACGGCACGCCGTTTTCCGCGCAATACGATGACGTCTATCACAGCACTGAAGGCGGTCTGGCACAGGCTAATCACGTTTTCCTGGCCGGCAACGGCTTGCCGGGTGCCTGGCGGGGCAAGCGCGTCTTCAGCATTGTTGAAACCGGCTTCGGCCAGGGGCTGAATTTCCTGGCAACGTGGGCTGCATGGCGTGACGATCCGCAGCGTTGCGCACGGCTCGATTTTGTCTCTATCGAGAAGCATCCGTTCGATCGCGCGGGCTTGTCGATCGTGCATCCGAGAAGCGGCGCACTGGCACCGCTGGCCGAGACGCTGCGTCAGTCATGGCCTGTGCCGGTGCCAGGCGTGCATCGCCTTGTGTTCGAAGGTGGCCGCGTTACGCTTACGCTGCTGTTCGGTGATGCGACGGAGATGCTGCCGCAGTTGTCCTGCGCGGCCGACGCGTTTTATCTCGACGGTTTCTCGCCCGCCAAGAATCCGGATCTATGGCAGCCGCGCGTGTTCAAGCAGCTTGCTCGCGTAGCCCGCGCAGGCGCCACGCTGGCCACATACACGGCAGCAGGCTTCGTGCGGCGCGGGTTGCAGGAGGCCGGCTTCGAGGCCCACAAGGCGCCCGGCTTCGGCACCAAGCGCGACATGACCATCGCCCGGTTTCCGACGTATTGGCGCACGCGGCGTGGGCCGGCTGAAGCGCCGGTCTGGAGCGAGCGCCACGCCATCGTGCTTGGCGCGGGGCTCGCAGGCTGTTCCGTCGCGGAGCGACTCGCGTCGCGCGGCTGGCGCATCACGCTCATTGACGCAAACGACGGCCCCGCGTGCGGTACATCAGCGCATCGCGCAGCGGCTATGCATCCGCACGTGTCCATCGATGACAGCGTTCTCTCTCGCCTTTCACGCGCCGGCAACTTGCTGGCGCGCTGTCATTGGAGCGCACTCGACCGCGCTGGTATCACCACGGGCTTCCGGCCTACGGGCGTGCTGCAACTCGCCGAACACGCTGACGATGCCATCGATCAGCAGCGCGTCGTGCAAGCGCTTGGTTACCCCACGGATTACGTCGATTGGCTCAATGCTGAGCAGGCCGCTGAACGCGTCGGCGCCCGCGTGCCACAGGGCGGCTTGTGGTTTGCGCAGGCCGGCTGGGTCGCGCTGCCCGATGTCTGTCGTGCCAATCTGGCTGCCGCAGGCGCGGCAATCGACGCACGCTGGAACACACACGTTGAATCACTGCGCCAAGACGGCGATCAATGGCAGGCCCTAGATGCGCGGGGTGGCCTCATTGCGAGCGCGCCGGTCGTTGTTCTCGCCAACAGTGTTGGCGCGGCACGTCTCGCACCGCTGAAGTCCGCGTCGCTCAAACCGGTGCGCGGTCAACTCACGGATGTGCCCGTCACCAGCTTGGAGGCGGGTGCCGCCTGGCCCAACGCCGTCGTCTGTGGCGATGGCTATCTGCTACCGGCAGAGCCGGGTGCGCAAACAGTACGCACGGGATCCTCCTTCCAACCGGGCGAATCCGAGCTGGCCGAGCGTATCGCTGATCACGCGGCCAATCTCGGGCGGCTGGCCAAGCTGCAGCCGCACCAATCAGCGGCGCTGACCAAGCTGGACCCCTCACAACTGCATGGCTATGTCGGCGTGCGCTGCGTCTCTGCCAATCGGTTGCCGTTGATCGGCCCGTTGGCGGATGAGGCGGCGGCCATGGCGCCCGGCTTTCGTTTGCGCGGGCCGCACGCGCAACTGCCTCGCCTCGCCGGGTTGTATGCCGCACTTGCGTATGGCTCGCGCGGTCTCACGTGGTCTGTGCTGGGCGCGGAACTGCTGGCGGCACAGATCGATGGCGGTCCGCTGCCGCTGGAATCCGATCTGGCTACGGCGCTTGATCCCGGCCGCTTTATCCTGCGCGCACTGCAGCACGGACGCAGGCAGGCGCAGGACGCCGCACCTGCGGAAAACGAGGTTACGGACACGCTGGACTAGCGTGCCGTTTAACGGGTTTTCCAAGCGTTCTGACCCAAAAAATCAGGGTCAGCGAACGTTCCATGCCATAATATGCGTTTTGCGTTTGCCAGCCTGAACGCGCCCGTTGTGCCGCACATAATGCAGTCAAGCGGCCCTCGCGCCGCATTCCTGCAAGCCCGGCAAGACCAAGAACTTTGAACCACGGCTGCTGCTGGCGCTGCGCCGTTCGACGCAACCATCTTCTGAATCTGGAATTACAACCATGTCGACTATCGAAAACCTCGGCAAGCTTGATCGCAAAGTGACCCTGGCTGTCCCGAAGGCCGAAGTGGAGCAAGAGAAGCAAAGCCGTCTGGCGCGTTTGTCCAAGACCGTCAAGATGTCCGGCTTCCGCCCGGGCAAGGTCCCGATGAAGATGGTCGAAAAGCAATACGGCCAGCAGGTCGAATACGAAGTTCGCTTCGACAAGGCTGCCCGTCAGTTCTTCGACATCACCAATGAACAAGGCGTGAAGGTTGCCGGTCAACCGCGCTTTGAACTGAAGACCGAAGGCGTGGCCGATGACCAGGTCGCATTCGATGCCACCTTCGAGGTGTATCCGGAAGTCAAGCTGGGCGATCTGGCCGGCGCAGAACTGACCCGCACCAAGACTGAAATCACCGACGCCGAAATCGACAAGACCCTCGACATCCTGCGCAAGCAACGCGTGCACTACCACCCGCGCGGCGAAGCCGGTGAGCACGGCGATGGCGGCGCGGCTGTTGCACAAGATGGCGACCGCGTGACGGTTGACTTCGTCGGCACGATCGACGGCGTGGAGTTTGCCGGTGGCAAGGCAGAGGGTTTCAGCTTCGTGCTGGGCGAAGGCCGCATGCTGCCCGAATTCGAGCAAGCCACGCTGGGCTTGAAGCAAGGCGAGTCGAAGAAATTCCCGCTGGCGTTCCCCGAGGACTACCACGGTAAGGACGTGGCTGGTAAGACGGCTGAATTCACCGTTACGCTCAAGCAAGTCGAGTGGGCACACCTGCCGGAAGTCAACGAAGCCTTCGCGCAATCGCTGGGCATTGCCGACGGCAACCTCGACAAGATGCGCGGTGACATCCGCGAAAATCTTGAGCGCGAAGTCAAGCGCCGCACGCACGCGCTGCTCAAAGACCAAGTCATGGACGCGCTGCTGAAAGTGGCTGAGCTGGACGTGCCGAAGTCGCTGGTCGAACAAGACCAAGAGCGCCTGGTTGAAATGGCCCGTCGTGACCTGGAATCGCGCGGCATGCCGAATGCCAAGAACATGCCGATCCCGGCCGAGATGTTCACGCAGCAAGCCGAGCGCCGCGTGAAGCTGGGGCTGGTGCTGGCTGAAGTCGTCAAGGCCAACAGCCTGGAAGCCAAGCCGGAGCAGATCAAGGCCGAGATCGAAGAGTTCGCCAAGAGCTACGAAGACCCGAAGGAAGTCATCCGCTGGTACTACGGTGACCAACAGCGCCTGGCTGAAATGGAAGCCTACGTGCTCGAAAACAACGTGGTAAATTTTGTGTGCGACAAGGCCAAGGTTACCGACAAGGCCGTATCGTTCGAAGAGTTGACCGCCACCCCGGCCCAAGGCTGATTTGACCCGCTGAAGTCAAGCACCGGAGAACCGCATGATCCGCAATGAACTGATCGACCAACTTGCCCGCACCCAGGCTTCTGCGCTCGAAACGCAAGGGCTCGGTCTGGTGCCGATGGTGGTCGAACAGTCTGGCCGCGGCGAACGCGCCTACGATATCTATTCGCGCCTGCTCAAGGAGCGAGTGATTTTCATGGTGGGCGAGGTCAACGACCAGACTGCCAACCTTGTGGTGGCACAACTTCTGTTCCTGGAGAGCGAGAATCCCGACAAGGACATCTCGCTGTACATCAATTCGCCGGGCGGCTCGGTATCGTCCGGTCTGGCGATGTACGACACGATGCAGTTCATCAAGCCGGATGTATCGACTCTGTGCATGGGCATGGCCGCCAGCATGGGCGCGTTCCTGCTGGCAGCCGGCGCGAAGGGCAAGCGTCTCGCGCTGCCAAACTCGCGCATCATGATTCATCAGCCGCTGGGCGGTGCGCGTGGCCAGGCTTCGGATATCGAGATCCAGGCGCGCGAAATTCTGTACCTGCGCGAGCGTCTGAATACGGTGCTTTCGGAGGCGACCGGCCAGCCGGTCGACAAGATTGCCCGCGACACTGATCGCGACAACTTCATGAGCAGCGATCAGGCCAAGGAATACGGCCTGATCGACCAGGTCATCGCCAAGCGCTGAAGTGTCGAAGTCATGCGCCGATGTGCGCGGTAGCCGGTGCTCCGGTGCGTTTTGCGGCACCGGTTAACCGCACCAAACATCTCAGGCGGTGTCAAAAACGAGGCTTCGCGCCTCGTTTTTGCTTTGAACAACACCCGCGGATCGTCGCCAGATAATTTGGCGTATGATGCTGCCAAGAACTACTGGTAATCGTTATGGCGGACAAGAAAGGCTCCACTGGCGAAAAGCTGCTGTACTGCTCGTTTTGCGGCAAGAGCCAGCATGAGGTCAAGAAACTGATTGCCGGCCCCTCGGTCTTCATCTGCGATGAATGTATCGACCTGTGCAACGAGATCATCCGGGACGAAGCCGCCATTTCCGAAAAGGAAGGTGGTCTGGCGGTCAAGTCTGATCTGCCGACGCCGCATGAGATTCGCCAAAGCCTCGACCAATATGTGATCGGTCAGGAGCAGGCCAAGAAAATTCTGGCGGTGGCGGTCTACAACCATTACAAGCGTTTGAAGCACCTCGGCAAGAAGGACGATGTCGAGCTGTCCAAGAGCAACATCCTGCTCATCGGGCCGACTGGCTCGGGCAAGACCTTGCTTGCACAAACGCTGGCGCGTCTGCTGAACGTGCCATTCGTCATCGCTGACGCCACCACGCTGACCGAAGCCGGTTACGTGGGCGAAGATGTCGAAAACATCATCCAGAAGCTGCTGCAGAACTGCAATTACGAAGTGGACAAGGCCCAGCGCGGCATCGTCTACATCGACGAGATCGACAAGATTTCGCGCAAGTCTGACAACCCCTCCATCACCCGCGACGTTTCTGGAGAGGGCGTGCAGCAAGCTCTGCTCAAACTGGTCGAAGGAACGATGGCGTCGGTGCCGCCGCAAGGTGGTCGCAAGCATCCGAACCAGGACTTCCTGCAAGTCGACACCACCAATATCCTGTTCATTTGCGGCGGGGCGTTTGATGGTCTGGAAAAGATCATCATGCAGCGCTCCGACAAGACAGGTATCGGTTTTGGCGCAGAGGTGCAGAGCAAGGAAGAACGCGACGTTAGCGAAGTGCTGCCCCAAGTGGAGCCGGAAGACCTTATCAAGTTTGGTCTGATTCCCGAGCTGATCGGCCGTCTGCCCGTGGTGGCGACGCTGGCCAAGCTCGACGAAGCCGCCCTGATGGAAATCCTGGTCGAGCCCAAGAATGCAATCGTCAAGCAGTACCAGAAGCTGCTGGCAATGGAAGGGGTGGAGTTGGAAATTCGTCCGAGTGCGTTGACGGCAATCGCCCGCAAGGCGATCAAGCGCAAGACGGGGGCGCGCGGTCTGCGCTCCATCGTCGAGCACGCGTTGATGGATGTGATGTATGACCTCCCCAACCACAAAGGTGTGCAAAAAGTGGTGATCGATGAAAGTACGATCTCTGACGACGGCAAACCCTTGCTGATTTACGAAGAGCAACCCAAGGTTGCAGGTTCCAACTGACGCGAATGTCCGGCCGGGATGCGCCGTATGCGTCCCATGCAGGAAGCCGTTCGCTCGCGAGCGGCTTTTTTGCTTCGGGAAACCGGGTCGGCATGCGACTTGCAGCAACGGTCTTGTAAAACCGTCGCTGTGCCCAATTTAGCCCTTACATGACTTTCTGGGGAAAATAATGTCCGGAACCCAACTTTTACCCGCCGAGCAGATTCGCCTGCCGCTGTTGCCGTTGCGTGACGTGGTGGTGTTTCCGCACATGGTGATTCCGCTGTTCGTGGGGCGCCCCAAGTCCATCAAGGCGCTGGAAGCCGCAATGGAAGCGGGCAAGAGCATCATGCTCGTGGCGCAAAAAACGGCTGCCAAGGACGAGCCGACCGACAAGGACCTTTACGAAGTCGGTTGTATTGCCAACATCCTGCAGATGCTGAAGCTGCCGGACGGCACCGTGAAGGTGCTGGTCGAGGGCACGCAACGAGCCAACATCCTGACCGTGACCGACGACGAATCGCATTTCTTCTGCGAAGCCGTGCCCGTCGGCCCTGAACCCACTGAATCGGCTGAGACCGAGGCGCTGCGACGCGCCATCGTGTCGCAGTTCGATCAGTACGTGAAGCTGAACAAGAAGATTCCGCCCGAGATCCTGACCTCATTGTCGGGCATCGATGAGCCGGGGCGTCTGGCTGACACCATCGCCGCGCATCTGCCGATCAAGCTCGAGCAGAAGCAGAAGATTCTCGAGATGTTCAATGTGACTGAACGTCTGGAGAGCTTGCTGTCGCAGTTGGAAGGCGAGATCGACATCCTGCAGGTGGAAAAGCGCATCCGCGGCCGCGTCAAGCGCCAGATGGAGAAGAGCCAGCGCGAGTACTACCTGAACGAGCAGGTCAAGGCCATCCAGAAAGAACTGGGCGAAGGCGAAGAAGGCGCTGATCTCGAAGAGCTGGACAAGAAGATCAAGGCTGCCCGCATGCCCAAGGAGGCCAAGAAAAAGGCCGAGTCCGAATTCAAGAAGCTCAAGCTGATGTCGCCGATGTCTGCAGAGGCAACGGTCGTGCGCAACTACATCGACACGCTTGTGGGCCTGCCGTGGCGCAAGAAGAGCAAGGTCAACAACGACCTGTCGAATGCTGAGCAGGTGTTGGACACCGATCACTATGGCCTGGAAAAGGTCAAGGAACGCATTCTTGAGTATCTCGCGGTGCAACAGCGCGTGGACAAACTCAAGGCCCCGATCCTGTGTCTGGTGGGGCCGCCGGGTGTGGGTAAAACTTCACTCGGGCAATCGGTGGCGCGTGCGACGAACCGCAAGTTCGTGCGCATGGCGCTGGGCGGCGTGCGTGACGAGGCCGAAATCCGCGGTCATCGTCGCACGTACATCGGGTCGATGCCGGGCAAGATTCTGCAGAGCCTGACCAAGGTTGGCGTGCGCAACCCGCTGTTCCTGCTCGATGAGATCGACAAGATGGGTGCGGATTTCCGTGGCGATCCTTCGTCGGCGCTGCTCGAGGTGCTGGACCCGGAGCAGAACCACACGTTCCAGGACCACTACATCGAAGTGGACTTCGACTTGTCGGACGTGATGTTTGTGGCGACGTCGAATTCGCTGAACATTCCGGCACCGTTGCTTGACCGGATGGAAGTGATTCGCCTGTCGGGTTACACAGAAGACGAGAAGATCAACATCGCCCGCCGCTATTTGCTGCCCAAGCAAATCAAGAACAATGGTCTGAAGGAGGGTGAGATCGATGTGACCGAAGGCGCGCTGCGCGACATCATTCGCTACTACACACGGGAAGCCGGTGTGCGTTCGCTGGAGCGCGAGGTCTCGAAGATCTGCCGCAAGGTCGTCAAGCAACTGCTGCTGAAGAAGGAAGCCAGTACGTCCGTGAGCGTGGATTCTGACAACCTGGACAAATTCCTTGGCGTGCGTCGCTTCGACTTTGGTCTGGCTGGCAAGGAAGACCAAGTTGGCCAAGTGACCGGTTTGGCATGGACGGAAGTTGGTGGCGATCTGCTGACCATCGAAGCCGCGCTGATGCCGGGCAAGGGCAACATCACCCGCACGGGTTCCCTGGGCGACGTGATGAAGGAATCGGTCGAGGCGGCTCGCTCGGTGGTGCGCTCGCGTTCGGCTCGTCTGGGGATCAAAGACGAGATGTTCGAGAAGCGCGACATCCACATCCACGTGCCCGAAGGCGCTACGCCCAAGGACGGCCCGTCGGCAGGTATTGCGATGACGACGGCGCTGGTGTCGGTGTTGACCGGCATTCCGGTGCGAGCAGATGTAGCGATGACTGGCGAAATCACCTTGCGCGGCGAAGTGCTGCCGATCGGTGGCCTGAAGGAAAAGCTTCTGGCCGCACACCGCGGTGGCATTAAGCTGGCCCTGATTCCGGAGGAGAACGTCAAGGACTTGGCGGACATTCCGGACAACGTGAAGAACAGCATCGAGATCCAGCCGGTGCGCTGGATCGACAAGGTGCTGGAACTCGCGCTGGTGCGCAAGCCTGAACCGCTGCCGGAAGAGGAAGCCAAGCCGGCACCCGCCAAGGGCGATGACGGCAAGTCGCAGGAAATGGTGCATCACTGACAGCGCAGCCTGCAAAGGTTGAAGAAGGGCCCGACGTGTTCGGGCCCTTTTTCTTTGCGCAGGCTATGAGCTGCGGCACGCAGTTCTTCGCCTTGACACGTCGATTGTCGGCCACTTTAATGAATCCACATTGAGCGGGTGTTCGGGGAGGTGGGCACGATGAACAAAACAGATCTCATCGACCATGTGGCAACGCAAACTGACATGTCAAAAGCCGCAGCTGGGCGTGCCATCGACGCGCTGCTCGACGGCATCAAAGATGCGTTGTGCGATGGAGGGTCGGTCACGCTGGTCGGCTTCGGCACGTTCCTGGTCGGCAAGCGATCTTCGCGCAATGGGCGCAACCCGCGCACTGGTGCCGCCATCACGATCGAAGGCGGCAAGGTCGCGAAATTCAAACCTGGCAAAGCGCTAAAAGATGCGCTAAACTAGCGGGCTTTGGTGCTCGTGAGTGACAACGCGAGCGCCGGACAGTCCGGCTCACACCGGCAGTACGAACGGGTGCTTAGCTCAGTTGGTAGAGCAGCGCCCTTACAAGGCGCGGGTCGGGAGTTCGAGCCTCTCAGCACCCACCATCGTTCGTATTGCCGCTCACGTGTCGGGTGGTCCGACCCAATCTGGAGCGGTAGTTCAGTCGGTTAGAATACCGGCCTGTCACGCCGGGGGTCGCGGGTTCGAGTCCCGTCCGCTCCGCCAGCATCTTGTACAAAGGCCCGATTCGTTCGGGCCTTTGTCTTTTCCGCGTCAGGTGCGTTGCAGGTTGTGCCTGATCGCCGCGCCGCGATTGCCCGGAATGCCGGCGGCACCTGATAGAATCGCTCGATTTTCCATCTTCCATTCACCCCCGGTCCAGCATGCTTGATTTCGTACGTACGCATCGGCGCTTGATGTTTCTGGTGCTGCTGATTCTGGTGTTCCCGTCGTTCGTGTTCTTCGGCGTACAGAGCTATTCGAGCTTCATGGACAGCTCGCACGACGCTGCCAAGGTCGACGGCAAGGTCATCTCCACCAACGAAGTCGACGCGCGCGTGCGCGAGCAGACCGAGCGTCTGCGCCAGATGCTCGGCGCGCAATATGATCCGCGCCAGTTCGAAGGCCCGCAGATGCGCCGCGACGTGCTTGACGGAATCATTCAGCAACGCGTGCTGGCCAATGAGGTTACGCGAGCAAACCTGAACATCTCGAACGAGAAGATCCGCGACACCATCCTGCAGATCCCGGCTGTGGCAGCGCTGCGCAAGCCGGACGGCTCGTTTGACCAGGAAGCCTACGTGCGACTGCTGTCTGCGCAGAACATGACGCCCGAGCAACTGGAAGGCAATCTGCGTTTCGAACTCGCGCAGCAACAAATTCCGCAATCGATCACGTCGTCTGCATTTGTGCCGAAGTCGCTGGTGGAGCATCTGATTCAGGTGCGCGATCAACAGCGCGAAGTGCAGGCACTCCTGTTCAAGCCGGCAGACTACGCTGCCAAGGTCAATGTTGATGACAAGGCCATCCAGGCTTACTACGACGCGCATCAGCAGGAGTTTTCGGTGCCGGAGCAGGTCAAGGCCGAATACGTCGTGTTCTCTGGCGAAGACATGATGAAGCAGATTCCGGTCACGCCCGAGCAGATCAAGGAGTACTACGACCAGAACGCCGCGCGCTTCAAGACGCAGGAAGAACGCCGCGCCGCGCACATCCTGATCAAGCTGCCGGACAACGCCAAGCCTGCCGACAAGGAGGCCGCCAAGAAGAAGGCGGAAGAAGTGCTGGCCGAAGTGCGTAAGAACCCCGCGAGCTTCGCGGATCTGGCCAAGAAGTATTCGGGCGATCCGGGCTCGGCCGCGCAGGGCGGTGAGCTGGGCTTCCTGGGCAAGGGCGCGACCGTGCCGCCGTTCGAGAGCGCGCTGTTTGCACTCAAGCAGCCGGGCGATATCAGCGACGTGGTCGAAAGTGATTTCGGTTTCCACATCATCAAGCTCGAAGAAGTGAAGGGCGGCGGCGTGCAACCGTTGGAAGCCGTCAAGCCGGAACTCGAGCGCGAACTGCGTACGCAACTCGCCAACAAGAAGTATTCCGAGCTGGCCGATGCGTTCTCCAACACGGTGGAAGATCAGTCCGACAGCCTGAAGCCAGTGGCCGACAAGCTCAAGCTGCAGATCCAGACGGCCGACAACGTAACTCGCACACCGAGCCCGGCACAGTCCGGTAGCCCGATCGGCAATGACAAGGTGCTCAAGGCCCTGTTTGCTGATGAGGTGATCAAGAACCACCGCAACACGGCCGCTATCCAGGTCGGACCGACCACGCTGGTTGCAGCGCGTGCCGCGGAGTATCGTCCGGCCACGGTCAAGAAGCTGGCCGATGTGCGAGAGCAGGTCAAGGCCAAGGTGATCGCAGAACAAGCGGCTGCGCTGGCCAAGAAGGCAGGCGAAGAAAAGCTGGCCGCTGTGAAGCAGAGCAACAGCGCAGACGGTTTTGGCGCTGCGCAGACGGTCTCGCGTCAGCAGACGCAAGGTACGCTGCCCGCCGCGCTGACGGCTATCCTGCGCGCGGATGCGTCCAAGTTGCCAGTCACCATCGGCGTTGACCTCGGCGCCCAAGGGTATGCGCTGTATCGCATCAATAAGGTGCTGCCGCCAGCCAATGCGGACCAAGCGCGTCGTGCAGCCGATGCGCAACAACTGGCGCAGGCCGCTGGCCAGACCGAATTCAACGCCTATTACGAAGCACTGAAGGCGCGCTCAAAGGTGAAGGTCAACCGCAGCGCGGTCGACACCAGCAAGCCCGCAAACACGGCAGACGATGCCTCGTGAAGCGTTGTGAGTCGAATAAAAAAGCCCCGCAAATTGCGAGGCTTTTTTTATGCCGATTGCGACGATTTGCGACGATGCGACTTAGCCGCCGACCCGCCGCTTGAGCAAAGGCTCCAGCTTGGGCCACACATTGTCCAGCATGATGGGCTGTGCTGCTGCAATCGGATGGATGCGATCTTCCTGAAACCATTCGGGATGTTGCGCCACACCATCAAGCAGAAACGGCACCAGCGGCAGCTTGTGCTGTTGCGCCAGCTTGGCGAACATCGCGAAGAAGCGCTCGCTGTAATCGGGGCCGTAGTTGGGTGGAATGCGCATGCCCACCAGCAGCACCTTCGCGCCTGCGGCTTGCGAGGCCTCGATCATTGCCTTCATATTGGCCTCGCTTGAAGCGAGTGAGAGGCCGCGCAGTGCATCGTTGCCGCCCAGTTCAAGAATCACCACAGACGGCTTCTCGCGCGCCAGCACGGCAGGCAGGCGCGAGCGGCCGCCGGCCGTCGTGTCGCCGCTGATGCTTGCATTGGCGACGCTATAATCGGGCTTCCGTTCTTTCAGGCGCTTGTCGAGCAACGCGACCCAGCCGGTGCCTTGCGCAAGGCCGTATCCCGCCGACAAGCTGTCACCCAGCACCACCACCCGATGCGATACCGGCGCGCCTTGTGCTGAAGCCGTCTGTGCAAGCGGCAGCATGCCGAATATTGCGCAGCCAAGTGCTGCTACAAGTAACTTCGCGCGGCGCCTTCTACTACTTACTTGTCCAATCATGTCGTCTTCCGCTACCTGGGTGATTGAAGTCGATTCGCTGCACAAGACCGTGCGCGATGCCACCGGTGAGTTGCCTATTCTGAGCGATGTTGCCTTTCGTGTGGAACCCGGCGAAACGCTGGCCATTGTCGGTGCTTCGGGCTCGGGCAAATCGACGCTGCTTGGTTTGCTCGCTGGCCTGGACCTGCCGACATCGGGATCGGTCAAGCTGCTCGGCAATGACCTGTTCAAGTTGGATGAAGATGGCCGAGCGGCAGTGCGCGGCAGCCATGTGGGCTTTGTCTTTCAATCGTTTCAGTTGCTGCCCCATCTGACGGCGCTTGAGAACGTGATGCTGCCGCTCGAATTACAGGGCGATGTGAGCGCCGTGGAGATGCGCCGACGCGCTACCGTCTTGCTGGAGCGCGTCGACTTGGGCGCGCGGCTGTCGCATTATCCGAAAACGCTCTCAGGTGGTGAGCAGCAGCGCGTCGCATTGGCGCGCGCGTTCGTGACAGAGCCCGATATTCTCTTTGCCGATGAGCCGACTGGCAGTCTCGACACTGCCACCGGCGAGGCCGTTATCGCGCTGATGTTTGAACTCAACCGCGGCGCCGGTTCCACACTGGTGCTGGTGACGCACGACCGCTCCGTCGCGGCGCGTTGCAGTCGCATTCTCACTATTGAGGCCGGGCATCTGGTCGGCGACGAGATCGTCACCGAGCTCTGAACGTTTGCGTAGGCGGGAACGTTAAAGCGCAGTCTTGGCGCGGCGGATCAATGCCGCCGTCGATGCGTCATGAGCCACGGAGGCCGGCGCGCCTTCCAGCTCGGCCTGGATCGGCTTGGCGAGCTTCTTGCCAAGCTCCACGCCCCACTGGTCGAACGAGTTGATGTTCCACACCGCGCCTTGCACAAAGGTGCGGTGCTCGGCGCAGGCGATGAGCGCGCCGAACGACGCCGCGTCGAGCTGCTCCATCAGAATGGTCGTGCTCGGACGATTGCCTTCGAACACCATGTGCGGTACCAGTGCCTCATCGGTGACGCCGCCCGCGCGGACTTCATCGGCAGTGCGGCCAAGCAGCAATGCCTCGCCCTGCGCGAAGCAGTTGGCGAGCAGCTTGGCGTGATGGCCGGGCAGGCTGCGCACCGGCTCCAGCGTGGTGATGAAATCCACCGGTACGATCTGCGAGCCCTGGTGGATCAGCTGGAAATACGCATGCTGGCCGTTGGTGCCAGCCGTGCCCCAGACGATGGGGCCAGTGTCGGTATCGATGGGGCTGCCTGTGCGCTGGACGGATTTGCCATTGCTCTCCATCTCCAACTGCTGCATGAAATCGGTCAGCAGTTCCAGCGGCGCGCAGTACGGCACGGTGCAGGCGCTCGCCGCATCAAAAAAGCCGCGATACCACACCGACAGCATCCCAAGAATGAGCGGCATGTTCTCGCGCGGTGCGGCCGTAGCGAAGTGGCGGTCCATCGTTCGCGCGCCATCGAGCATTGCTTCAAACTGCTGCGGCCCGATCGCGAGCACGATTGACAGGCCTACCGCCGACCACAGCGAGAACCGCCCACCGACCCAATCCCAGAACGTGAACATGTTGTCCGGGTCGATGCCGAACTGGGCGACAGCCTCGCGGTTGGTGGAGACCGCGACGAAGTGCTGCTTGAGCTGGTCTTCCGCCACCCCGTGCTCGACAAACCAGCGGCGCATGCTGTGCGCGTTGGCCATGGTCTCAAGCGTGGTGAAAGTCTTGGAGCAGACGATGGCGAGCGTGGTGTCCGGGTTCAGGTGGTCGAGCGTCTCGGCCAGATCCGTGCCGTCGACGTTCGAGACGAAATGCACGCGCACCTGTGGCACGGCCAGGTGGTCAAGCGCGCGGCAGACCATGCGGGGCCCGAGGTCCGAGCCGCCGATGCCGATGTTCACCACATCCGTGATGCGCTGGCCGGAGTGGCCAGTCCATGCGCCGCTGTGCACGCGGTTGGCGAAGTCGCGCATCTGGGCACGTACGCGCAGCACCTCGGGCATGACAGGCTCGCCGTCGGCGCGGAAATCGTCTTCAGCGCGGCCGCGCAGGGCCACATGCAGGACGGAGCGGTGCTCGGTGTTGTTGATGCGCTCACCGCGCAGCATGGCGTCACGCAGTGTGAGCACACCGGCCTCGTCGGCCAGTTGCAGCAGCAGGGCGAGCGTGTCGGAGGTGATGCGGTTCTTCGCGTAGTCGACCGTCAGTCCCGCTGCTTCCAGCGTGAAGGCCCGCACCCGTTCCTCGGCGTCCGGCGCAGCAAACCAGTCGCGCATGTGTGCTGCGCGGATGGACTCTGCATGTTGCGTCAGGGACTGCCAGGCGGGTAGGGCTGTGGGCATACGGCGTGATGTGATGTGAGGTGGGTGTGGAAAACGAATGCGCAGTATAGCGGCGCACTATGACGTCTTTCTATCGGGGAACGTCCGACGCCAGCAGGGCGTTGAGCGCACGCCGTGCCGGCGCGCACAGCTCGCCCGCATGCAGCCCGATGGGGCCGACACCTGCATGGACGAGGTCGTCTGCCGCGCGGCCGTGCAGCCACACCGCTGCGAGCGCCGCTTCGCGCGCCCCCATGCCTTGTGCGAGCAGTGCGCCGATCATGCCGGTCAGCACATCGCCTGTGCCGCCGGTGGCAAGCCCGCCGTTGCCTGTCGGATTGATGGCGGGCGACATGCCCGGCGCGGCGATGACCGTGCCCGAGCCCTTGAGCACCACCACCGCGCCGGTCCGGTTGACGAGCGCCTTGGTTGCGGCCAGCCGATCGCGCTGCACGGCCTGCGCATCGGTATACAGCAGGCGTGCGGCTTCGAGGGGATGCGGTGTCAGCACCAGCGGCACGCCGCTTTCGGCCAGTTGCGTGAGGCGCCCAAGCAGCGCTGGCGTTTTGGCAAAGCAATTGAGCGCATCGGCGTCGAACACAGCGGGCGTGTGCGCCGACAGCATGCGGTCCAGCAGATGCGCAAGCGCGGCCTCCGACTCCTTGCCGGTGCCCATGCCGGGGCCAACGGCAAGCGCCTGCATGTCGCCCAGATCAAGCGCCCCCAAGGTGTGCAGCATCAACTCAGGTTGCGCTGGATCAACGCGCGGCGCATCCGCCGCAAGCGACACCACATGCACCTTGCCCGCACCGAGATAGAGCGCCCCACGCGCCGACAGCAGTGGCGCCCCGACCATGCCCGCGGCGCCGCCGACGATCGCCACGCTGCCATACGTGCCTTTGTGGCCGTTGTGGCGCCGGCGCGGCACATGCGCGAGCCAGCGTGCCGGCGTGCTAATGAATGCATCCGCTTCGATCACACCGTCATAGGCGGGCTGCGCGGCATGCAAATCGGCAAGGGCGATGTCGCCGGCGGCATCACGACCATTGCCCGTCAGCAAGCCCGGTTTGACGGCGAGGAAGGTGATGGTGGCGCGCGCCTGGATGACGAGCGATTCCGGAGCAGGCGGCTGCCCAGTATCGCCATTCAACCCCGAAGGGATGTCCAACGCATAGATCGGCAACCCGCTCGCATTGATGGTTTCGACCAGCGCCGCATGCAGCCCCGTCAGCGGCCGGGCGAGCCCGATGCCAAAGAGCCCGTCGACAATGGCCGTGGCAGCGGCCGGCACCGAGGCCGTTGCATGCAGGTGTTCGATGGGAACATTGGCAGCACAGGCTTCTGCCCAGGCGCGGCGGGCATCGTCAGGAAGTTTGGCCGGGTCTGCGGCAAGCCACACGGTGACTGCGCGGCCCGCAAGATGCAGCACTGTCGCCGCGACGAGTGCGTCACCGCCATTGTTGCCGGGGCCAGCAACGAACAGCACGTGCCCATGTGGTGCGCGCGTCTGCAGCCAGTCGGCAGCAGCTTCGCCTGCACGGGCCATCAAGGTGAAGGGTTCCAGGGATCGGTATGCCGCCGCCTCCAGCGCGCGGATGCCCGCCGTGCCAAAGAGCAGATCGGCGCCATGGTGTGCGGCGAGGGCGCCGTCGATCAGGATTTCGCGCCAGGTGGAGTGTGAGGACATGGCAACTACGCTTTCTGCGGGACAGACATGACGATCTATTCTCTTACAATAGCCCGCGTTTCCGGTCCTTTCCTGTCCAGTTGCAATGTCCAAGTCGCCGAACACTCCCAAAGCCGATCTGCCGCAAGCTGCCGCCAATGAGGGCGCGAAAGGGGAAAGTGCCGGCGGGCCGATCGTGTCTTCATCGCATCTGGTGTCGGCACGCAGCCCGGAGCTGTCGGAGTTCGAATTTGCGCTCAACACGGCCTACAACGCCTACAACCGCTGGTGCGTGCGGTGCATGGCTGCAGCCGGGGTGCGCGATCTGACCTTCCTCGATGTGCTGGTGGTGCACCACGTCAACCACCGGGGCCGAGCCAAGCGGCTGGCCGATATCTGCTTTGTGCTCAACGTGGAAGACACGCACCTCGTCACGTATTCCCTCAAGAAGCTGCAGGGGATGGAACTGGTGGAGGGCACGCGCAGCGGCAAGGAAGTCACCTACACCACCACGGCGGCTGGCGAAAAGGCCTGTGCCCGCTACCGAGAGATCCGCGAGCAGTGCCTGACGAGCAATATTTCGCCCAGCGGCGAGGAAAACGCCGAGATCGGCGAGTTGGCGCGGCTGCTGCGCGTGCTGACGGGCTTGTACGAGCAGGCCGCGCGCTCCGCGACGTCGCTGTAAAACGCCTGTTTCAGCCTCGGCAAGGGAGCTTTCGGGCGCTTTGGGGGCTCGGTAACAGGGGCAGGGCAAGGTACAATAGCGGTTTTCCCGCGCACGCCGGGAACCCCCTCTTCCAGCGACTCCTGCCTTGCCCACCATGGCGCATTTCTCGTGCTTTCCCGGCGCTCTCGCGCTGTCCGCCTTCCGCCAGCAACGCCTGCTTTCCACCCTCAAGCGCATCGATCCGGACATTGATGCCGTCAGCGCCCAATATCTGCACTTTGTTGCCGCCGACACACCGCTGTCGGCCGATGAATCCGCTCGTGTGCAGGCGCTGCTGACCTACGGCTCGCCTGCGCCGGCTGATGTCGAGGGCGATCGCTTCGTGGTCATCCCGCGCTTCGGCACGATTTCGCCGTGGGCCAGCAAGGCGACCGAAATCGCCCGCCACTGCGCGCTGCCGCAAATCCACCGCATCGAGCGCGGTGTGGAATTTACCGTCACGTGCAAGAAGGGGCTCATCCGTGGCCGCAAGCACCTGGGCGAAGCGACCCGCGCCGCCGTGGCCGCACACCTGCACGACCGCATGACCGAAGCGGTGATCGACTCGCGTGAAGCCGGCTACGGCCTGTTCGACGTGCTGCCCGCCAAGGCGCTGCGCTTCGTCGATCTGGGCAATGGCGATGCCGCTGAAGGCCGTCGCGCGCTGGAAGCCGCCAACACCGAGATGGGCCTGGCCCTGTCCGACGACGAAATCGATTACCTGGTCGACGCCTACCGCAAGCTCGAACGCAATCCGACCGACGTCGAGCTGATGATGTTTGCGCAGGCCAACAGCGAGCACTGCCGCCACAAGATCTTCAACGCCGACTGGACCATTGATGGCGAGACACAGGACAAGTCGCTCTTCGCGATGATCCGCAACACGCACCAGCTCGCGCCGCAGGGCACCATCGTCGCGTACTCCGACAACGCCGCCGTGATGGAAGGCGGCATGGCCGAGCGCTGGTTCCCGCACGCAGGCACCGAGGCATCGATGGGCGTACCGCAATACGGCCGCCGCGACGCGCTCACGCACACGCTGATGAAGGTGGAGACGCACAACCACCCGACGGCGATTTCGCCGTTCCCGGGGGCGTCCACCGGCGCGGGCGGTGAGATTCGCGATGAAGGCGCAACTGGCCGCGGCGCCAAGCCCAAGGCGGGTCTGACCGGCTTCACCGTGTCGAACCTGCTGCTGCCGGACGCCGAGCAATCGTGGGAAAACGCACGCGATACGGCCCAGCCCCCGGCGCACCGCAATCCGAGCGATGCTGCGCCGGGCCCGATCGGCAAGCCGGACCGCATCGCCTCGCCGCTGCAGATCATGATCGAAGGCCCCATCGGCGGCGCCGCGTTCAACAACGAATTCGGCCGCCCCAACCTGGGCGGCTACTTCCGCGTCTATGAGCAGAACGTGGGCGGCACGGTGCGCGGCTACCACAAGCCGATCATGATCGCAGGCGGTATCGGCAACATCGACGCCGGCCACACGCACAAGCACGGTCTGCCGGCCGGCACGCTGCTGATCCAGTTGGGCGGCCCCGGCATGCGCATCGGCATGGGCGGCGGCGCCGCCAGCTCGATGGCCACCGGCACCAACACCGCTGATCTGGACTTCGACTCCGTCCAGCGCGGCAACCCCGAAATGCAGCGCCGCGCGCAGGAAGTCATCAACGCATGCTGGGCACTCGGTGCGGACAACCCGATCCTGTCGATCCACGACGTGGGCGCGGGCGGTATCTCCAACGCCTTCCCTGAAATCGTGGATGGCGCAGAGAAGGGCGCGCGCTTCGACCTGCGCCAGGTGCATCTGGAAGAGTCGGGCCTGAGCCCTGCAGAAATCTGGTGCAACGAATCGCAGGAGCGCTACACGCTGGCGATCGCCCCGGGCGATTTTCCGCGCTTCCAGGCTATGTGCGAGCGCGAGCGCGCGCCGTTCTCGGTGGTTGGTTTCGCCACGGACGAGCAGCAACTGCAAGTGGTCGACAGCGATGCTCCGGCTGATGGTGCCGACCACTTCCCGGTCAACATGCCGATGGACGTGCTGCTCGGCAAGCCGCCGCGCATGCACCGCGACGTGCGCCGCGTGGCGCAGGAACTGCCGGAAGTGGACGTCACCGGCCTCGATCTTGAGACCGTCGCACGTGACGTGCTGCGTCATCCGACCGTCGCCAGCAAGTCGTTCCTCATCACCATTGGCGACCGTACCGTCGGCGGCCTGAACACGCGCGACCAGATGGTCGGCCCGTGGCAAGTGCCGGTGGCTGACGTGGCCGTCACCACGCTCGACTACAAGGGCTACACCGGTGAAGCGATGACGATGGGCGAGCGCACGCCGCTGGCCGTCATCAACGCACCGGCATCGGGCCGCATGGCGATTGGCGAGGCCATTACCAACATCGCTGCCGCGCCGATCGACTCGCTCACGCAACTCAAGCTGTCGGCCAACTGGATGGCCGCTTGTGGCGTGAATGGCGAAGACGCCCGCCTGTACGACACCGTCAAGGCTGTCGGCATGGACCTCTGTCCGGCGCTGGGCATCAGCATTCCGGTCGGCAAGGATTCGTTGTCGATGCGCACCAAGTGGGAAGACGCAGGCGCGGCCAAGGAAGTCGTGGCGCCGGTGTCGCTCATCGTCTCGGCCTTCGCGCCGGTGACGGACGTGCGCAAGACGCTCACGCCGCAACTCAAGCAAGTCGAATCGGCCAACGCGCCGGCTGACACCACACTGATCCTGATTGACCTGGGCCGCGGCAGAAACCGCATGGGCGGCAGCATTCTGGCGCAGGTCACGCAGCAGATCGGCAACAGCGTGCCGGATGTGGACGACGCAGAAGACCTCAAGCGCTTCTTCGCAGCCATCCAGCAATTGAACGCCAGCGGCGCGCTGCTGGCCTACCACGACCGCTCCGACGGCGGCTTGTGGGCGACCGTCTGCGAAATGGCGTTTGCCGGCCACTGCGGTGTGTCGATCAACGTCGACATGCTCACGCTGGACGCCGCCGCCGATCATGGCGACGCCAAAAACTGGGCGCAGCAAGTCTCCGGCCGCCGCGCTGATCTGACCCTGCGTGCGCTGTTTGCCGAAGAACTCGGCGCGGTCATTCAAGTGCCGCTGGCCCAGCGCGATGCTGTGTTTGCGGTACTGCGCGAGCACGGCCTGTCCGGTTGCAGCCACGTGATCGGTGCGCCGAACGCCAATGGCCATATCGAAATCTGGCGCGATGCCAAGAAGGTCTTCAGCGCCGAGCGCGTCGAACTGCAGCGCACCTGGACGGATGTCTCCTGGCGCATCGCCAGCCTGCGCGACAACCCCGAGTGCACGCAGAGCGAATACGACAGCCTGCTCGACGCCGAAGACCCCGGCATTTCGCCCAAGCTCACGTTCGACTTGGCCGAAGACGTTGCCGCGCCGTTCATCGCCACGGGCGCACGCCCGCGCATGGCGATCCTGCGCGAGCAGGGCGTCAACTCGCAGGTGGAAATGGCCTACGCAATGGACAAGGCCGGCTTCGACACCTACGACGTCCACATGAGCGACCTGTTGGCCGGCCGCACAAACCTTGCCGGCTTCAAGGGCTTCGTCGCATGCGGCGGCTTCAGCTACGGCGACGTGCTCGGCGCAGGCGAGGGCTGGGCGAAGACGATCCTGTTCAACAGCATGCTCGCCGAGCAGTTCGCGGCCTTCTTCAATCGCACCGATTCCGTCGCGCTGGGCGTGTGCAACGGCTGCCAGATGATGGCGAACCTCGCCCCGATCATCCCGGGTGCCGGTGCATGGCCGAAGTTCACGCGCAACCAGTCGGAGCAGTACGAAGGCCGGCTGGTGACGGTGCAGGTGGAGGCTTCCCCGTCGATCTTCTTCGCGGGCATGGAAGGCAGCCGCATCCCCATCGTCGTCGCACACGGCGAGGGCTATGCCGACTTCTCGCAGCAAGGCGACATCAGCAAGGTTGCCGTCGGCCTGCGCTACGTCGACAACCGCGGCGAAGTCACGCAGACGTATCCGCTGAACCCGAACGGTTCACCGCAGGGCATCGCCTCCGTAACGACGCACGACGGCCGTTTCACCGCGCTGATGCCGCACCCGGAACGTGTATTCCGTGCCGTGCAGATGAGCTGGCATCCGAAGGATTGGGAAACCGCCGGTGATGGCAGCAGCCCGTGGATGCGGATGTTCCGTAATGCGCGGAAATGGATGGGCTGATCTGTCTGCCGCAGCAATGACAAAACGCGCCGGGGCGACTCGGCGCGTTTTTTTTTTCGCGCTGAGCCACCCGTGTCCGGCAGGTTGACTTGCATCAACCGCAAGAACGAGATCGCGCCTAGATTTCCGTAGAAGGGGCATGTAGGAGCCGCAAGCCTACAGAGCGCGGGATGTAGCCATGGAGACGCAAATGAACATGAACACGATTCGCACACTCGCTTCCACGCTCGTCGTGGCGGGTCTAACGGTGGCAGCGGAAGGCATTCACGCGCAGACGCTGGAAAAGATCGCTGCGGCGGACAAGATCACGGTTGGCTATCGTGAAGCTGCGGTTCCGTTCAGCTACTTGCTGGCCCCGAACAAGGCCGTCGGATTTTCCGTCGATCTGACGCAAGCCATCGTCGACGATGTGCGCGCCCGGTTGAGAAGACCGTCTCTGCAGGTCGATTCGATTCCGGTGACCGGCGCGAATCGGATTCCGCTGCTGGCAAACGGCACCTACGACCTCGAGTGCGGATCGACCACCAATACCAGCGCACGGGGCAAGGAGGTGGCCTTCTCGATCAACTTCTTCTACGCGGGAACCCGCCTTTTGACCAAGCGCGATTCGGGCATCAAGAACTATCCGGACTTGGCGAACAAGATCGTCGCCAGTACTGCCGGCAGCACGAACGAGAAGGTGCTGAAGAAGTTTGCCGTCGACCACAACATCGACGTCCAGATCATCTCCGGCAAAGACTATGCGGACGCGCTAAAGCTCGTCGAAACTGGCCAGGCGTCAGCGTTGGCGCTGGACGACGTGTTGCTGTATGGCCTGCGCGCCAACTCGGCGAATCCGGGAGCGCTCGAGGTTGTGGCGCAAACCCTGCAGGTCGAGCCGTACGCCTGCATGGTTCGCAAGGACGACCGTGCCTTCAAGCGGCTGGTGGACGCAACCATCACGCGCCTCATGAAATCTGGCGAGTTCGCGGCGCTGTACAAGAAATGGTTCGAGTCGCCCATCCCGCCGGCCGGTGCGAACCTGGACATGCCGATGAGCGATGCGCTGCGTGCCAACCTGAAAAAGCGTAGTGACAAGCCGGCGCAGTGACGTGGGGCGCCGTAACCGCCCACGCTATCGCCCGCTCGTTGCCGTTTCCAGGTACGGCGCCAACTGGTCTGCCATCCAGTTCATGAATACCTGCACCCGAACCGGCAGATTCCGCCGGTTCGGATACACCAGCGACACCGGCATCGGCGGCGGGCGGAAGTCGGGCATCACCTCCACCAGCGTGCCGTCTGCAATCGCTGATGACAGCCCCGCATACACCGGCGCCTGAATCATCCCCAGCCCCGCGCGGCACGCTGCGTCATAGCTCTCAGCCGAGCTGACGGTTACCGCGCCTTTCATCGGTCGGAACGCGGGGCGGCCATCCACCGTGTATTCCCACCCTGCCGATTTCGTCCCCAACGTCTGCACGTAATGCACGATGCGATGGTGGTCGAGGTCTTCGAGCGACTTCGGCATGCCATGGCGCGCGAGGTAACTGTGGCTCGCGCAGTTGACCTGGTGCAACTGGCCGAGCGGGCGGGCGATGAGGCTGCTGTCGGTCAGGTTGCCGATGCGCAATACGCAGTCGAAGCCTTCGCGCACAGGGTCAACGCGGCGGTCGGTGCTGGAGAGTTCGATTTCCAGATCAGGATGCGCTTCGAGCAGGCTGGGCAGGGCGGGAATGACGACGCGGCGCGCGACGCCCACGGGCATGTCCACACGCAGACGGCCACGCAATGCCTGTGGGCTCTGGCAGAACATGGTCTGGAGTTCGTCCATATCAGCCAGCAGGTCTTGGCAGCGCTCATAGAAGGTCTGGCCATCCTGCGTGAGCTGCACCTTGCGGGTAGTCCGGTGCAGCAAGCGCGTGCCGAGCATCGTTTCCAGTTGCTGCACCGCCACCGAGGCTGCGGGCTTCGGGATGCTCAGGGCTTCTGCCGCACGCGTGAAGCTGGCGAGTTCAGCCACGCGCACAAAGATCTGCATGGCTTCGAGTCGGTTGGTGGACATGGCGTCGGCGGGTTGATTGTTATTTATTGGCAAACATAGCAATAGGATAAGCGAGATTTATTCTTTATTTGTCGCCCAATACCATGCTCTCACGGTGCGCAGTACGACAACCCGCACCACCCACCTGATCGACAACCCAGGAGAGCAACATGACCCAATCTCACATCCAACATGCACCGATTGCCATCGTGACCGGCGGCAGCCGCGGACTCGGCAAAAACATGGTGCAGAAGCTCGCCCAGCGCGGCACCGATGTGATTTTTACGTACCACAGCAACCGTGCGCACGCTGATGCGCTTGTGACCGAACTGACCGCCCAAGGCCGCCGCGCCCACGCGCTGCAACTCGATGCAGGCAAGATCGCCACCTTCCCGGCCTTTGCCGATGCCGTGCACGATGTGCTGGCGCAGTGGAAGGCCGAGCGCTTCGACTTCCTCGTCAATAACGCCGGTGTTGGCGTGCACGCCACCGTTGCGGAAACCAGCGAAGCCCAGTTCGACGAGCTGATGAACGTGCATTTCAAGGGCGTGTTCTTCCTCACGCAGATCCTGCTGCCGCTCATGGCAGACGGTGGGCGCATCGTGAATATCTCCTCGGGGCTGGCGCGCTTTGCACTGCCGGGCTACGGCGCGTATGCGGCCATGAAGGGCGCCATCGAGGTGCTCACCAAATACCTGGCCAAGGAACTCGGCCCACGTGGCATTGCCGTGAACGTGGTTGCACCGGGCGCCATCGAAACTGATTTCGGCGGCGGCGCCGTGCGCGACAACGCCAGCCTGAACGCTATGGTGGCTGCCAATACGGCGCTGGGCCGTGCTGGCATGCCAGATGACATCGGCGGGGTGGTGGCCTCGTTGCTGTCGCCAGACAACCGCTGGATCAACGCTCAGCGCATCGAAGCGTCGGGCGGGATGTTTCTCTAAGTTCATCCGGGAGGGCGAGGGCCGTAGCCGCTTTGATTGGGCCGCTCGTCTAAACGGGCGAGTCGCGGGCAGCACCGCATACTGAGGCACGCAGTTTTTTGCCGCGTCGCAGTGCAGCGAATCCGGCCGTCAAACGGCTGCGGCGCTTGTTGTTACGGGCCTTTGCACCGCACCGTAAGTCTGCGTTTGCACAGCAATAAAAATAACTTTACGCGGCAGTCATCAGCATTTCCTAAGCTTAGCCGGCAACGAAAGGCCGGACGTGTCCGCGTTCGAGCCCTCATCGACTGAGGGCCGCGCGGCGTTACGGCCCGGTGCAAGGCATCGCCGTGGGTGCCGGGAGTGAGGCTATGCGGTGCGACGTGCGCGAGTCGCTATCCCTGTCATCCACACTTGCACAGACCGAGAAGGACGAAGGGGGAATCCACCACCAGACAGTCTCCGCAAGAGGAGGTTTTCATGTCTCATCACAGAGCGACCGCGCTGCTGCGCAGAAGCACGCTAACGGCAGCCTTGATCGTCAGTCCGGCAGTGTGGGCGACCACGCTGGTCTCGGGCCCCAGCCCGTTTGCCGGGTGTACGGTTGGCGGGCCAGGCACGATCTATGTGAATGCCGAAGTCGAGCCGTACGTCGCGGTCAACCCAGCCAATCCAACGAACTACATCGGCGTGTGGCAGCAGGATCGATGGTCCAACGGTGGCGCGCATGGTCTGATGTCCGCCGCCACGTTCGATGGTGGCGCCACCTGGAAACCAGTGCCTCAGCCGTTCAGCACCTGTGCGGGCGGGCTGGGTTACGAGCGGGCGTCCGACCCATGGGTGTCTTTCGGGCCGGATGGCGTTGCTTATGCGGTGTCGATCTCGTTTGACCACTCCCGCAACAACAATGCGGTGGGCGCGGCGGTCTCCAAGGATGGCGGTCTGAGCTGGACCAATCTGACAGAGCTGATTGCTGACAACGAGCCAGGCACGCAGTTCTTCAACGACAAGGAATCGGTAACGGCAGACCCGGTCAAGCGGGGCGTCGCCTATGCTGTCTGGGATCGCCTGGAGCTGCCCAATGCCAACCCATATGCCAATCAGCACGCCCTGGCGTTCCGTGGGCCCGGGATGTTTTCCAAGACGGTGGATGGTGGCCTGACCTGGAGCCCGCCCAGCGTGATGGTGAATACGCCGTCGGAGTATCAGACCATCGGCAACCAGATCGTGGTGAACCGGCAGACCGGCGCGCTGTACGACTTCTTCAACTACATCCACGCGCCGGGGCGGTCGGCTGGCACCAACAGCGTGGCGTTCGTCAAGTCGACGGATGGCGGGGCTACGTGGAGCAAGCCGCAGGTCATTGCGAGCCTGCAGGTGGTCGCGGTGACGGACCCCAACACCGGAGAGATGCTGCGCACCGGAGACATCATTCCCGAGCCTGCCATCGACCCGGCCACCGGGCAGCTCTATGTTGCCTGGCAGGACAGCCGCTTCAGCGGCGGCGCGCATGCCGACATTGCGCTGTCCACCTCCACCGATAGCGGCCAGACGTGGAGTGCGCCCAAGCAGGTCAATACGCCGACGGGCAAGGCGGCCTTCAACGCGATGGTGCAGGTCAACTCAGCGGGCACCGTAGCCGTGACGTATTACGACATGCGCAATCTCGCGGCAGGCAACATGACCACGTTACCGACGGACTACTGGCAAACCGTGTCTACCAACGGTGGCCAATCGTTCGGTGGTGAAACGCATCTGGCCGGGCCCTTCGACATGAGGACGGCCCCCATCGCAGAGGGCTTCTTCCTTGGCGACTACGCGGGGCTGGCGGCGGCCGGTACAAAGTTTGTGCCGTTCTTTATCCAGACCAACTCAGGCAACACCGTTAACCGGACGGACGTGTTCGCCTCGCCGTAGCGATAGGGCGGCGCGCAGCCCGCCCGGCGAGACAGGTCCGGTTGCGCGCAGCCTGCGTTCAGGCAATCGCCTTTGCGGCAGCACGCCCACGTAACCATTCAAACGTCAGCAGCAGGCAAGTCGAGAAGACGATCAGGATTGTTGCCAGCGCGGCAATGGTGGGCGAGATGTTTTCGCGGATGCCCGTGAACATCTGGCGCGGCAGCGTCACCTGATCGGCGCCCGCCAGGAAGAGCGTAACGACCACTTCATCAAACGACGTCGCAAACGCAAACAGCGCGCCCGAAATCACGCCCGGCGCAATCACGGGCAGGGTGATGCGGAAGAACGTCATGACCGGGTTGGCCCCCAACGACAGGCTCGCGCGCACGAGGTTGTGGTTGAAGCCTTGCAGCGTCGCCAGCACGGTCGTCACCACAAACGGCACGCCCAGCGCCGCGTGCGCCAGGATCAGGCCGATGTACGTGTTGGCAAGCCCCAGCGGCGCAAAGAACAGGTACATGCCCACGCCCACCACCACCACGGGCACGATCATCGGCGACACCAGCACCGCCATCAGCAGCCCCTTGCCGCGAAAATCTGCTTTGTTCAGGCCGATGGCCGCCAGCGTGCCGAGCACCGTTGCCACCACGGTGGCTGCAGGCGCAACGATGAAGCTGTTCTTGGCCGCCATGCGCCATTCATCTGACGTGACGAGGTTCTGGTACCAGCGCAGCGAATAGCTCGGGATCGGGTAAGACAGGAACGTGCTTGACGAGAACGACAGCGGCACGATTACCAGCACGGGCAGCACGAGGTAGAGCAGCGTGAGCACGGCCAGCCCGCGCAGCGCGAAGTACCAGATGCGCTCGATGAGCGAGGTGTGCGGGGCGAACATCGGTTTGGTGAATTTCATGGTCGCTGTGCTCCGTTCAACCGACGCGGACTTTCGGGCGCGTGAAGCGGCCGTACACCGCATACAGCACCAAGGTTGCTGCCAGCAACAGAGCACCCAGCGCGCAGGCCATGCCCCAGTTGATGGTGACGTTGGTGAAGTACGCCACGTAGTAGCTGACCATCTGGTCGTTTGGCCCACCCAGCAGCGCGGGGGTGATGTAGTAACCCAGCGCGAGGATGAACACCAGCAGCGCACCGGCGCCGATGCCCGGATACGTCTGCGGCACGTACACGCGCCAGAACGCAGCAAACGGATGGCTGCCCAGCGACACGGCCGCACGCTGATACGTGGGCGGGATGGATTTCATCACGCTGTACAGCGGCAGGATCATGAACGGCAGCAGGATGTGCGTCATCGAGATATACACGCCCACGCGGTTGAACAGCAGCGCCAGCGGCTCCTTGATGATGCCGAGGTCCATCAAGCCGTGGTTGATCAGGCCCTCGGTCTGCAGCAGCACGATCCACGCGGCCACGCGCACGAGGATGGACGTCCAGAACGGGATCAGCACCATCACCATGACGAGGTTGGCGCGGCGCTCCGGCAGCGAGGCGATCCAGTACGACAGCGGATACCCCAGCAGCAGCGCGAACAGCGTCACCATTGCGCTGATGACGAAGGTGCGCAGGAACACCGTCACGTAGATCTGCTCGTCAGGGTCGGTGGCTTCGATGTGGCCGAAGGCGTCTTGCCGATGGTCCAGCGCGGCCAGCAGGTAGAACGGCGATGTGCGGCTGCTGTTCTTGGCGATGGCCTGCCAGTACGTTGCGTCGCCCCAGCGCTGGTCGAGTTCGAGGAGCTTGGCGCGCGTTTGTGCGGGCGTGAGCGCCAGGGCTTTGCCCTGGTCATCGGCCAGCGGCATCGCACGCGCAGTTTTGGCGACCAGCGAGCGGAAGCCAGGGATTTCGGTATTCAAGCGGCGGGCCAGCGCGCCCATGGCTTCGCCTTCGCTCACGGCGGTCAAATCTGTGGCGAGGGCGACGTAGGCAGCGTCGGCGGGCGGCGTTTTGCGGTCCCAGTTCTTGAGTGCGCTCACCGTTTTGGGCAGCGCGTCAGCCACCTCAGGGTTTTGCACGGCGCGCGTGAGCAGGGCGCCGATCGGCACCACAAAAATCAGCAACAGAAAGATGGCGAGCGGCGCCACCAGCGCGAGCGCCATGGCACGCCTGCGCGCCTCAGCGCTCTTCAGTTCGCGTTTGAGTTTGGCCGTCGATTCAGGAACCGATTCAGCCGCGATCGTCATGGTGTTCAATGCTGCCTCGCCATCGCTACGGGAATTCGTCCGGCGAATGCCTTGCCAATCCGGCAGGGCATCCGCGCGGTCACTGCGTTACACCCTTACTTCGACGCCCACGAGGCGAAGCGCTGTTCCAGCTCATCACCGTGGTCTGTCCAGAACTGCAGGTTCTGCAGCACAGCGTTCTTGGCGTTCTCAGGCGAGTTCGGCATATTGGCCTGCGTCTTGGCGTCCAGCGCCTTGATGGCAGCCATGTTGGCCGGGCCGTAGGCGATGTGCTTGGCGTATTCCTGCTGCGGCTTCTGCGACAGCGTGTAGGCGATGTACTGCTCGGCCAGCGCCTTGTTGGGCGTGCCCTTGGGGATGGCCCAGTAGTCCAGGTCGTAGATGCTGCCGTTCCAGACCACCTTCAGGTTCTTGCCTTCGCGCTGCGCGGCGTCGATGCGGCCGTTGAACGCGGTGGACATCACCACATCACCCGCCACCAGGAATTGCGGCGGCTGCGCACCGGCTTCCCACCACTGGATGTTTGGCTTCAACTGGTCGAGCTTCTTGAACGCGCGGTTCTGGCCGTCCTTGGTGGCGAGCACCTTGTAGACGTCCTTGACCGGCACGCCATCGGCCATCAGCGCGAATTCCAGATTGCCGCGCGCACCCTTGCGCATGCCGCGCTTGCCGGGGAATTTCTTTACGTCCCAGAAATCGGCCCAGCCAGCCGGGGCTGTCTTGAGCTTGTCAGCGTTGTACGCCATCGCGGTGGACCACACGAAGAAGCCCACACCGCAGGTGCTCGGCGACTCGGGGATCAGGTCGCCCTTCTTGGCGATCTTGCTCCAGTCGAGCTTCTCGAACAGACCTTCGTCGCAGCCACGGCCGATATCGCCGGATTCAACTTCCACCACGTCCCAGTTGACGTGCTTGGCTTCCACCATGGCCTTGATCTTGGCCTGCTCGCCGTTGTACTCGACCACGGTGACCTTGTTGTTGGTCTGCGCTTCAAACGGCTTGTTGAAGGCGGCTTTCTGTGCGTCACCGTTGGCGCCGCCGAAGTTGACGACGGTGATTTCCGCAGCGTGCGCACCGAATGCAATGGTGAACGCGCCGGCAAGTACGCTCAAACGCGTCTTTGCGATGTGCTTCATGTTGGCTCCTCTTTTGGCTTTGGCTTGTGAGTACGGCTTGTGGTCGTAGCACGTGGGCGCATCGGGTGATGTGCCCACATGGGTCAGGCAAAAACGCGCAGGTGTTCGGGTGCGAATTCAAGCTGGATTGGCGCGCCGGGCGCAAAGCCTTCGAGCGCGCGCGTGCCCAGCGGCACCTTGACGAAGCATTCGGGCTGGTCGGGCAGGGCGCAGCGCATGCGCACGTGGTCGCCAAAATAGACGAGGCCGCGTGTCTGCCCGGCAAGTGCATTGCCGTTGGCGTGTGCGCCATCCAGCAGACGCATGCGCTCCGGGCGGATGCAGCCCGTGGCTGTGGCACCCACGCTGGCGCCGGCAATGTTGCGGCCCATCACGCGTGCGCCGTCGTTGAGCTGCAGTTCGCAGTAGTCGCCGTCGATGCGGGTAACGGTGCCACGCAGCGTGTTGCTGTCGCCGATGAAGTTGGCGACGAACTCGTTGCACGGGCGCTCATACAGACTGTCCACGGTGTCGAGCTGCTGCACGATGCCCTTGTCGAACACGGCCACGCGGTCGGACATGGTGAGCGCCTCGCCCTGGTCGTGCGTGACGTAGACAAACGTCACGCCCAGCTTTTCATGCAAGGACTTCAGCTCGTACTGCATGTGTTCGCGCAGTTGCTTGTCGAGCGCGCCCAGCGGCTCGTCCATCAGCACCAGCTTGGGCTCGAACACCAGCGCGCGGGCCAGTGCAATGCGCTGCTGCTGGCCGCCGGAGAGTTGCGCCGGGTAGCGCTTGGCAAAGCCTTCCATGCGCACCATCTGCAGGGCCTTGTGCACGCGGTCTGCGCGCTCGCTGGCGGCGATCTTGCGCACGGTGAGCGGGTATTCCACGTTCTGCGCCACCGTCAGGTGCGGAAACAGCGCGTAGTTCTGGAACACCATGCCGATGTTGCGCTTGTGCGGCGGCACGTTGTTGAGCAGCGCGCCTTCCAGGCGGATCTCGCCGCCGGTCGGGAATTCAAACCCCGCCAGCATCATCAGGCACGTCGTCTTGCCCGAGCCGGAGGGGCCGAGCAGCGTGAGGAACTCGCCCTGGTAGATGTCCAGGTCCAGATGCTTGACCACGAGGGTCTCGCCGTCATACGTCTTGCGCACACCTCGAAAGCTGACGATCACGTCGTCGGTCTTCATTGCTGCCTCCTGCATACCAGATCGATCTTCCAGCCTTGGCGCTTTCGGCGGCAGGCGGCATTTGCAGATGTGTGCATCCCCGCTTCGCGGGGCCGCTGCAGACTGCTCATGCCACCCTCCTGCCGTTCACGGGTCCTGATGGACCGGCCAACATGTCAGTGTTGGTTTGAATTGTGGATGGACTATAGCGGCTCATTGTTCTGTCAAGTGGACCCAATCCTGGTTATTTGATAGAGCCATTCTGAGCGGCACCGCTGGCACAGCCAATGGGCGTGCGGGCCGATGGCACCACAATAGGGAAAACCCCCGATGCCTTGCCCGAGCAAGCTCAGCGGCCGATCGTGCGGTGGCGGGAACGCGTTTGAGTGTAGGCCGCACGCTGGCACCCGTGCTGCGGTCAAAACAGCGTGAGGATGGAACCAATTTCGGCGGAACAGGAGGTGTTCACGCTGCGTGGAAATGGTGCGCCGCGTCGTCACGCAAATGGTGCACGGCGTTGGGTGGAATGCGAGACCGCTACAAGAACAATATTGTCCTGCAGCAACCGGCGATCAGATTGCAGGCTCGTCAGCCAACGCAAGCGCCAGGTAGACGCTCACGGTCAGCCGGCATCAAATGGGGCTAATGACCGAAGCGCGGCGAGTTTCAGTCATATGTCACCGTCGAGCGAGCATCGCTTTTATACATCGCAAGGCTTTGATGCTCACAATGCCAACCTGACTAACTCCCTGGCGACCTTCCCGATAACTATGTGTGTTTAGGGTATGAGTCCATCGGGCGCCCGTTTTGTTTGATCGAAGCGCCGCTCAACAGCGCGTCAATCAGGCACCGTGCGAGATTTCAGCATGCGCCGCAGGTCCCTGATGTCGTCAAAGGCGGCAAGGTCCTGCTCGATATTGCGCACATGCTGGTGGAGCGCAGTGATATCGGCGTCGAGCTTTTGCAAGACGGCATCCGGCGGCAGCACCCCGAATTGCTGGTAGCCGTAGGTGTACCGAAACGCCGTTTCGACTCGATGGATTTGCCGGTCCAGCTCGCGCACCTGGTCTTTCAGAATTTGGTTGTAGTGTGTCAGCCGGGCTTCGCTGATGTGGTTGATCGCGCGCTGGTCGATGTGTTCAAGCTCAAGCTGCAACTCCAGCAGTTGCAGCAGGTTGTTCTTGTCGTATGCCTCGTTGACGCGTTGCATGAGCCGGGTCTTCCGATCGCGTTCCTGGGGATCGGTCTCCCGGTCGGGGTGCAGGGCGCTGGCGAGCTTGCGATAGATCTCGCGGATAGACAGGCTGATCTGTGCCTGTTCGTCTTCCTCGCGTGCTTCTGCCGCAAGCTGCTTTGGAGACTTTTTTCTGGCAGCCCGGCGTGCTTCGCGCTTGCTTGCGGCGGCGGCCTTTTTCTCGGCGCGTTGCTCGATGTGCGCTCGGGCGCGCTGCAGTAGCGCCTCCTGCGAATGCACATCTGCGTCATCGCCCAAGTCGACACCGAGTGCCGCCTCCAGCCTTAACTTCATCTCTGCGGCTTGCGCTGCGGCCTGCCGGTCAAAGTCCGTTCCGCTGTACTTGTTGTAGAGGGCCTTTAGGCTCGGGGCTTCATCGATCAGATCCGTGGTCAGATCAATGATGAGGGCAGATATTTTGCGGCGCTCGGCCTTGGTGAGCCCCTCGTGCTCGTAGGCAAGGTCGAGACTCTGCACCATTCGGATGTGCAGATCGGTGCGGGCTCGCTCCAGCGGGAGGAATTCGCGGGCATATCGGCTTTGGAACTGGATGGTGATCGCCTCCCAGTCGACCAGCCGCTTGCGCCGATTCTCGATCTGCTTGATCAGCGCATTGAATGCTTTCTGTCCTTTCGACAGCGTTGGCACGTCCGGCGCGTGCTGATCGGGCGCAATGCTGATGGCTGGACGGTGTGCCTTGGTCATGGAGCGGAAATGTCGCGGGCTCCGCTAAGGGAGCCCGGGCTGTGTCATGTCGCGGTGGCGCTCAGGAATAGGGTCAGTCGAGCAACAGCGCGTCGTCGTCCACCTTGGCGCCGCGCGTTTCCTCGAACTTCTGCAGCAGATGCGGCACGTCCAAGCCACGGCGCTCCTCGCCTTGCACGTCGAGGATGACGTTGCCCTGGTGCAGCATCACCGTGCGGTCGCCGTAGTCCAGCGCCTGGCGCATGGAGTGCGTGACCATCATCGTCGTCAGCTTGCTTTCCGAGACGATCTTGGCCGTCAGTTCCAGCACGAAGGCGGCCGTTTTCGGGTCCAGCGCGGCAGTGTGCTCATCCAGCAACAGAATGCGCGAGGGCTGCAGCGATGCCATCAGCAGGCTCACCGCCTGGCGTTGGCCGCCCGAGAGCAGACCGATGCGATCGGTCAGGCGGTTTTCTAGCCCCAGGTCCAGCCGGCGCAGTTGCTCGCGGAAGATCTCGCGCCACTTGCGGTTGGTCGCAAACGCAAAGCCGCGACGCTGGCCGCGGCACATGGCCAGCGACATGTTCTCTTCGATGGTCAGGTTTTCGCAGGTGCCGGCCATCGGGTCCTGGAACACGCGGGCGACCTTGTCGGCGCGCTGCCACGCGGTCTTGCGGGTGACGTCCTCGCCGTTGATGATGATGCGGCCCGAATCGACCAGTTGGTCACCGCTGATGGAGTTCAGGAACGTCGACTTGCCGGCGCCGTTCGAGCCGATCACGGCCACGAACTGGCCCGAAGGGATCTCCAGCGACAGGCCGCGCAGCGCGCGCGTCTCGATGGGCGTGCCCGGGTTGAAGGTGAGGGTGAGTCCTTGTGCGCTCAGCATGTCAGTTCCCCTTGGTAGCTGCGCCGTTACCACTGCGGGCGAACTTGCCGAACACCTTGCGGCGCACACCCGGCAGCACGAGGGCGATCACCACTAGCGCAGCGGTCACCATGTTCAGGTCCTGCGCCTGCAGGCCGATGAAATCGCTGTTGAGCGCCAGGGCGATGAAGAAGCGATACAGGATCGCGCCGACCACCACGGCCAGCGTGGTCAGCACCAGGCGGCGTGCTGGCAGCACGGTTTCACCAATGATGACAGCCGCCAGACCAATCACGATGGTGCCGATCCCCATCGACACATCGGCGCCGCCTTGCGTTTGTGCGTAGAGCGCACCAGCGAGGGCGACCAGCGCGTTGGACAGCGCCATGCCAGCCAGCGTGGCGCGGCCGGTGGCCACGCCCTGGGCGCGTGCCATGCGCGGATTGGCACCCGTGGCACGCAGCGACAGACCGATCTGTGTTGAGAAGAACCAGTCCACCAGCAGCTTGACGATCACCACGACCACACCCAGCAGCACCGGGCGGAACACATAGTCGGGCATCCATTCCGGCTGCAGCAGCGAGAAGATCGTCGGCTCAGAGATGAGCGGCACGTTCGGCTTGCCCATGATGCGCAGGTTGACCGAGTACAGCGCGATCATCATCAGGATACTGGCGAGCAGATCCATGATCTTCAGGCGCACGTTGAGCCAGCCCGTGACGAAGCCAGCAAAGGCGCCGGCCAGCGTGCCGCACGCGGTCGACACGAACGGATCATGTCCGCCGGCGATGAGCGTGGCCGCCACAGCGCCGCCCATGGGGAAGCTGCCATCGACAGTAAGGTCAGGGAAGTTGAGGATGCGGAACGAAATCAGCACCCCGAGCGCCACGAGGCTGAAGATCAGACCAATCTCCAGGGCGCCGAGCAATGAAAACAGTGACATGTCGGAGTAGGGCGCGGTGGTTGGGCACCGGCCTGTGTGCAATGAACGGGGACGCTTGTGGGTAAGAGCGTAAGCGCCCGGCCATTATGCGGCGGATAGCCACGTTTGGGCTCGGGCAGCCAGACCCGCGCCAGGGCGGCTCCGCTGGGCGGAGACCGACCCGGCGCCTTGCGAGTTACTTGATGACTTCCTTGGCGTCTTTCAGCAAGTCTGCCGACAGGGTCGCGCCTTGCTTCTTGGCCGCGCGTTCGTTCACGAACAGCTCCAGGTCGGTGCTGCCGGCCGAGGCGATCGCGCCCGGCTTCTCACCCTTCAGGATGCGAGCAACGACCGTGCCGGTCTGCTGGCCCAGCTTGTAGTAGTTGATGCCCAGTGCAGCGATGGCGCCACGCTTCACGCTGTCGGTGTCGCCAGCCACCAGCGGGATCTTCGCTTCATTGGCCACCTTCACCAGCGACTCATACGCCGACACCACGTTGTTGTCGGTGTTCGTGTAGATCACGTCGACCTTGCCGATCAGGTTCTTGGCCGCCGGGGCGATGTCTACCGTGCGCGGCGCAGCCGATTCGACCAGGGTCATGCCTTGCGCCGACAGCAGCTTCTTCAGCTCGGTCACAACCACAACCGAGTTGGCTTCACCCGGGTTGTAGACCATGCCCACGCGCTTGGCGTTGGGCACGACGCGCTTGATCAGGGCGATCTGCTTGTCCAGCGGCAGCTTGTCGGACACGCCGGTCACGTTGGTGCCGGTGGGCTCCCAACTCTTGACCAGTTGCGCGGCAACCGGATCGGTCACACCCGAGTACACCACCGGGATCGACTTGGTGGCTGCCACAACCGCCTGTGCCGACGGCGTGGCGATGGCGACGATGGCATCCGGCTTGTCGCCGATGAACTTGCGGGCGATCTGCGCAGCGGTGGCGGTGCTGCCTTGCGCGCTCTGGTATTCCCACTTCAGGTTCTTGCCGGCGCCAGTGTCGGTAAAGCCCTCAGCCTTGAGTTCTTCCTTGGCACCGTCGCGGATGGCGTCGAGCGCCGGGTGCTCAACGATGGCCAGCACTTCGACCGTCTTGGTGGCTTGGGCCAGTGCCGGCGCGGCTTGCAGAAGCGCCATCGGAATGGCGGCAAGCGCAGCAATGCGGAAGGCGTGCTTGAACGTGGACATAAGGATCTCCTGTTTCCTTTTGGGTGGTTTCGCTCGGGCGGCGGGCGGGATATGCCCGTGCTGGCGTGGTTGGTTTTTCAGACTCTTTTGACTCTTGAATGCACCGAAGCAGTGCGGTGCCGGCGCACGTGGGCGCACATTATGGGTCAAATCGCAATGCTTTTCAGCAAACACTTCAAAAGAACATGAGGGGCCAGCGGGGATTCCGGTTGCGTGCGATGCAACCCGACCATCAAATCAAAAAGGGGCACGCGGCCCCTTTTTTCACTGCCCCGACGGGCTGCTAATTACTGGATCTTCGCCTTTTCGCGCAGGTCCCTCAGCATTGCCTGGAACTTGCTGCGTTGCCAGTTCTGGTCGCCCATCATCATTTCGAGCAGTTGCGGCTTGACGTCTTCGAACGACGGGATCTTGGCGTCGCGCGTGTCGTCCAGGCGGATCACGTGCCAGCCGAATTGCGTCTTGACCGGCGTCTGGGTGATCTCGCCCTTCTTCAGCCCGGTGAGGGCGGCCGAGAATTCCGGCACGTAGGTGCCTGGGTTGGCCCAGTCCAGATCGCCGCCGTTGGCGCCCGATCCCTTGTCCTTCGATTGGGCCTTGGCAATGTCTTCAAACTTGGCACCGCTCTTGAGCTTGGCAATGATCGCCTTCGCATCGGCTTCCTTGTCCACCAGGATGTGGTGAGCGTGGTATTCCTTGCCGTTGCCGAACTGCGCCTTGATCTTGTCGTACTGCTTGTGCAGTTCGTCTTCGGTGGCGGGGCTGTTCTTGACGTAGTCTTCAAACTCGGCGGCCACGAGCACATTCAGGCGGGCCGAAGCCAGTTGTTCCTGCACGTCATCGCGCTCCAGCAGACCGCGCTTGGCCGCGTCCTGCTCGATCAGTTCGCGGTCGACCAGCATTTCGCGGGCCTTGGCGCGCAGATCGGGCGATTCGGGCTGGCCCGACTTCTTGATCAGCGCGTCCACCTTGGCGCTCGGGATGGCTTTACCGTTGACCACAGCGGCGTTTTGCGCCATGGCGGGAGCAACGGCCGCAGCAAAGGCGACAGCCAGCAGGCTGGCAGTGAGGCTGGAAATCTTCATGGGATTGCGTTCGAGGGAAGGACGAGTGAGCGTGGAATGCGCTTACGTGTTTTCTTCGGGAGTGACCGCGCGGATCGCCAGGGCATGGATTGCCGCCGGCCACAGCGTGTGCAGCGCATCATACACCATGCGATGACGCGCCAAACGGTTCTTGCCCGCGAAGGCCGGGCTGACAATTTCGACGTTGTAATGCCCGCCGCCGGAGGCCGCACCGGCGTGTCCGGCGTGCTTGGCGCTGTCGTCTTCCACGACGAGGTGAAGGGGCTGGAAAGCCTCGCGCAGCAGGCGTTCGATTTCTCGTGGGTCAGCAGCCATCAGCGGTCCTCCCCGATATGGGCGTCATTGGCCGCAGGAGTGGTGCCATTTGCCGGGCGTTCCTGCATGTGGCGCGCCAGCCAAACACTTTGGCCGAGGATGAACACCACCATCAGGCCCATCGAGCCGAACAGCTTGAAGTTGACCCACACGTCAGTGTCGTAGTTGTAGGCCACATATAGGTTCAGGCAGCCCATGGCCAGGAAGAAAATCGCCCAGATGGCGTTCAGGCGCGCCCACATCGGTTCTGGCAGCGACACCTGTTGCTCCATCATGGCGCGGATGAGGTTCTTGCGAACGACCACCACGCTGCCCAGCAACACCACGCCAAACAGCCAGTACAGCACGGTGGGCTTCCACTTGATGAACGTGTCGTTGTGGAAGATGAGCGTCGCGCCACCAAACACGCCAATGATGAGCAACGACAGCCACTGCATGGCGTCCACCTTGCGGTGTTTGAACCACACCCAGGCGATCTGCAGCACGGTGGCGACCATCGCGACGGTGGTCGCCACATAAATACCGGCCACCTTGAAGGCAGCAAAGAACAGGATGACCGGGAACAGATCGAACAGAAATTTCATGCGGGAACGCGCTTGTGCGGGCCTATACAGACGATTAAGGATGACTAAGGAAGATCAATCGCCGAATTTTAGCGCAGCCGAGTTGATGCAATACCGCAGGCCGGTTGGCGCGGGGCCGTCTTCAAACACGTGGCCCAGGTGCGCGCCGCAGTTTTTGCACTGCACTTCGATGCGCAGCATGCCGTGCGAGCGGTCGGTCTTCTCGGCGATCACCTCGCCGTTGATGGGCTGGAAATAGCTGGGCCAGCCGCAGCCCGCGTCGAACTTGGTCGACGATTCGAACAGTGGGGTGCCGCAGCACACGCAGTTGTAGACGCCGCGATCCCAGTGGTCCCAGTACTTGCCGGTGAAGGGGCGTTCGGTGGCGGCTTCGCGGGTGACGCGGTATTCCATGTCGGAGAGCTGGTCGCGCCATTCGACGTCGGTTTTCTGGACGGTCATGGTGATGAGACTCCTTGTTGGTATTGCCGGTCGCCTCATGGGCAACCAGTGTGTGTTTGTCGTGCTGCAGCGGCAATCCTGACAGGCGCGGATTAGAGCACGGCGTCAGTTCCAGCGCATCACGCGTGCCGCATGTCGGCATGTCGAATTACGATGAGCAGCTCACCTCCAGCGAGGAGGCCCAATCCGGGGCCGGCTGCGCGTAGTGCTCAAAGCCGGGATGATCATCAAACGGGCGGGCCAGCACGGCGCGCAGGTTTTCGACCTCGGAGAAATCCTTTTCCTTGGCGTGGCGGATTGCAATTTCGGCCAGGTGATTGCGCAGCACGTATTTCGGATTAACGCGATGCATGGCAACGGCACGTGCTTCATCGGATTGCGGTTCGGCCTGCAGGCGCTGACGATAGGCGTCAAGCCACACATCGGCAGCGGCGCGGTCGAAGAAAAAATCGCGCACGCTGCGCGCTTCTGCCACAGCGGGGGCGTCATCACGGCGCACCTCGGCGAGGTGGCGGAAGAACAGCGTGTAATCCGTGCGCTGGTTGTGCAGCAGCTTGAACAGGTTGCCGAAGAGCGCTTCGTCTTCGTCCTGCGCGGTCGACAGACCGAGTTTGGCGCGATAGCGCGCGTAGAAGGCGGCACCGTAGACGTCGCGGTAGGTCAGCAGCACATTTTGCGCGGCGTCGATGGCGGGCTGGGCTCGCGCTTCATCGCTCAAATCAACGAATACGTCAGGATCGTCGCCAAACAGCGGCAGCAGCGCCTGCGCGAGACAGAACAGGTTCCAGTAGCCGATCTGGGGCTGTTGCGCGTAAGCGTAGCGGCCGCCGGTGTCGGAGTGATTGCAGATGTGGTTGGCGTCAAAGCCATCCAGGAAGCCGAACGGGCCGTAGTCGAGCGTGAGACCGAGGATCGACATGTTGTCGGTGTTCATCACGCCGTGGCAGAAGCCGACGGCTTGCCAGTCGGCCATCAGCTCGGCGGTGCGCCGGGCGACTTCCCGCAGCAGGGCGAGGTACGGTTGCGGCGCGTTGCGGCAGGCGGGATAGAAGCGGTCGATGACGTAGTCGGCGAGGGCGCGCAGTTGTAGCAGTTGCTCGCTGGCGGCAAAGTGCTCGAAGTGGCCAAAGCGCACAAACGACGGCGCCAGACGTGTGACGACAGCAGCGGTTTCGATCTCTTCGCGGCGCACCGGGGCGTCAGTGCCGGTCACGCAGAGCGCACGCGTGGTCGGAATCCCGAGACCGGCCATGGCTTCCGAACACAAAAATTCCCGGATGGACGAGCGCAGCACGGCGCGCCCGTCGCCCATGCGCGAATACGGGGTGCGGCCGGCGCCCTTGAGCTGCATTTCGCACGGGCCTTCGGCGGTTTGCAATTCGGCCAGTAGCAGTGCGCGGCCATCGCCCAACTGGCCCGCCCATACGCCGAACTGGTGGCCTGAATAGACAGTGGCGAGCGGGTCGCTCCATGCGGCGACGGCGTTGCCGGTAAATACGGCCAGCCCGGCCGGTGTGTCGAGTTCCGCCCGCGTGATGCCGAGCGATGCTGCGGCATCCGGCGCGAAACCCACCAGATAGGGGATTCCCGTTCCGCCCGAGGGCATGGGCATCGGCGGCAGGCGCGTCAGAAAGCGCTCGCCCAGCGCTGAGAAGCCGGAGGCTGCGGCCGGGCGGCCGGACCAGTCGAAAGGGCTAGCAAGGGAATCGTCAGATATGGGGGCGTGGGAAGCAGTCATAGGGCGGGGCGGCAAGGCAAGCAGCCTTTGGCACAGGAAACAGCAGCACAAAAATAGCGCCGAATCGTCAAATGTTGTGCGCTCTGCAGCGCAGCAAAATGCGCTTTCCGTAGGGGAAAACGCCATGTTGAGGCGCAGCAACGCTATCGCGTATTGTACTTGCGAGTAAAGAAAGCTGCAGACTGCGAACCCTTGCACCACAACGGTTCGTACGGTTTTTTAGATGGCCGGGTAAACATGGGGGCCGCGATTGCGCGGGATGCCGCAGCGCACAACAATATCCCGTTGACGTGCTTGACGATCACGGGAACAATCGGCCAAAAAATAGA
Source organism: Ralstonia sp. SET104 (assembly GCF_003851545.1). Lineage (GTDB taxonomy): Bacteria > Pseudomonadota > Gammaproteobacteria > Burkholderiales > Burkholderiaceae > Ralstonia. The sequence goes on from NZ_BHVX01000007.1 coordinate 184,465, forward strand.
ACGGTTGTTCAGTTTTTTCTAGGAGACACCATGGCCCTGATGGGACAAATGATGAGCGCGCCGCTGCTCATCTCGACCATCATCGAACATGCAGCGCGCAATTCCGGTTCGACTGAAGTCGTGTCGCGCCGTGTCGAGGGCGATATCCATCGCACCACGTACCGGCAAGTGCGAGACCGTTCCAAGCAACTGGCGAATGCGCTGGCCGCACTGGGCGTACAGCCCGGCGAGCGCGTCGGTACGCTGGCCTGGAACGGCTACCGTCATCTTGAAATCTATTACGGTGTGTCGGGCTCGGGTTCGGTGTGCCACACCATCAACCCGCGGCTGTTTCCGGACCAGATCGCCTATATCGTCAATCACGCTGACGATCAGTACATCTTCTTCGACCTGACGTTCGCGCCGCTCATCGAAGGCATTGCGCCGCATTGCCCGAACGTGAAGGGCTGGGTGGCGATGACCGATCGCGCCCACATGCCCACCTCAAGCGTGCCGATGCTCTGCTACGAAGAGCTGCTGGACGCGCAGAGTGCCGACTACACCTGGCCGCAGTTCGACGAGAACACCGCAGCCGGCCTGTGCTACACGTCGGGCACCACGGGCAACCCGAAGGGAGCGCTGTACTCGCATCGATCCACGGTGCTGCATTCGTATGCATCGGCATTGCCGGACGCGCTTGGGTGTTCGGCGCAGGACGTGATCCTGCCGGTGGTGCCGATGTTCCACGTCAATGCGTGGGGACTGCCGTATTCGGTGCCGCTGGTGGGCGCCAAGCTGGTTTTCCCGGGCCCCAGGCTGGATGGCGCCTCGCTGTTCGACCTGTTCGAGCAGGAGAAGGTGACGTTCTCGGCCGGTGTGCCGACCGTGTGGCTCGGCTTGCTGCAACACGTGCAGGCCAACAAGCTCAAGTTCTCGACGTTCCGCAAGACCGTGATTGGCGGTTCGGCGGCGCCGCCTGCCATGATCCGCACGCTCAAGGAACTCGACGTGGAAGTCATCCACGCGTGGGGCATGACGGAGATGTCGCCGCTGGGCACCACGTGCAGGCTGATGGGCAAGCATGCCGATCTGTCGGACGAAGCCAAACAGCACGTGCTTGAGCGCCAGGGCCGTGCCATCTACGGCGTCGAGATGAAGATCGTCGACGCCGAGGGCCACGAGCTGCCGTGGGATGGCAAGGCGTTCGGCGATCTTCATGTACGCGGGCCGTGGACCATTCAGAGCTATTACCGCAATGACGTGTCGCCGCTGGTCGATGGCTGGTTCCCGACCGGTGACGTGGCCAACATCGACGCCGACGGCTACATGCAGATCACCGACCGCAGCAAGGACGTGATCAAGTCCGGCGGCGAGTGGATCTCGTCCATTGACGTGGAAAACGTGGCCGCTGCTCACCCGGATGTGCACATGGCCGCGTGCATTGCCTGCCACCACCCGAAGTGGGATGAGCGTCCGCTGCTGGTGGTGATGAAGAAACCGGGCACGGAGCTGACGCGCGACGAGATGCTCAAATTCTTCGACGGCAAGGTCGCCAAGTGGTGGATTCCGGACGATGTGGTGTTCGTCACCGAGATTCCGCTCACGGCCACCGGCAAGATGCAGAAGCTCAAGCTGCGCGAACAATTCAAGGACTACACGTTCCCTGTTGCGCAGGCGTAAATCACAAGCAGTGCAGAAAGAATAGAAGGATCAGAAGCCGCCGCCCGCGCAACGGTCAGAACCGGGCGTGAGGACGGCGGACAGAAGACAACCGGATCAGGGCCGGCCGCGGCACGTCGATACATATGACGACGATGCCGCGGGATGAAGCCCGGGCGCGTTGCAACCTGGAGACGCAAGCAGCCGCACGCCCACCAGAGGCATGCGGAGAGTGACTCGCCGGCGGCTCCACCACATGAAGGAGACACGCATGACGAAGTTCCGTCCGTTGGTTGTGGCTGTTGCATGTGTAGCGGCAATCGGTGGGGCATCTGTACCCACTGCAGCGTCCGCCGCCGAAACCGTCAAGATCGCCTGGATCGACCCGCTGTCCGGCCTGATGGGCGCGCTGGGCCAGAACCAGTTGCGCAGCTGGCAGTACATCGCCGATCTCGCCACGCAGAAGAACTGGGCCGGCGACGGCACCAAGTTCGAAGTGGTGGGCTTTGACAACAAGCTCTCGCCGCAGGAAAGCCTGACTGTGCTCAAGCAGGTGGCCGACCAGGGCATCCACTACATCGTGCAAGGCAACGGTTCGAGCGTGGGCATGGCGCTGGAAGACGCCGTGGCCAAGTACAACGAGCGTAATCCGGGCAAGGAAATCATCTACCTGAACTACGCGGCGGTGGACCCGGACATGACCAACAGCAAGTGCAATTACTGGCACTTCCGCCTGGACGCCAACTCCGACATGAAGATGGAAGCGCTGACCAGCTATCTGGCCAAGGACGCCAACGTCAAGAAGGTCTACCTGATCAACCAGAACTATTCGTTCGGTCATCAGGTGGCCCGTGCGGCCAAGGAATACCTCAAGCGCAAGCGCCCCGACATCGAAATCGTGGGCGAAGACCTGCACCCGCTGGCGCAGGTGAAGGATTTCTCGCCGTACGTCTCGAAGATCAAGTCGTCTGGCGCCGACACCGTCATCACCGGCAACTGGGGCAGTGACCTGGCGCTGCTCATCAAGGCCGGCAAAGACGCCGGTCTGAACGCCAACTTCTACACGTACTACGCCTCCACCACGGGTGTGCCGACCGCGATGGGCGCCGCCGGTGCCGACCACGTTAAATACGTCGGCTACTGGAATCCCAACAACGAAGGCTACAAGGGCGGTGACATCGTCGAGGGCTACAAGAAGAAGTACAACGACGACTTCTACCTGATGGCCTCGTACACCGGCATCGCCTTGCTGTCCAAGGCCGTCAAGCAAAGCAAGTCGACCGAGCCCGCCAAGGTGGCCAAGGCCCTCGAAGGCATGAAGGTCGACAGCTTGAACGGCACCTTCGAGATGCGCGCGTCTGACCATCAGGGCCAGCAGCCGCTCTACATCGCCACCTGGAAGAAAGCCGACGGCAAGGCCGTCAAGTTCGACCAGGAAAACACTGGCTACGGCTGGAAGACTGACGCGGTGCTCGATCAGTACGTCGCGTCGCAGCCGACCTCCTGCCAGATGAAGCGTCCTCACTGAGTGCGGCAGGTCATTTGCCGAAGGGCCGCCCGATGCTATCGTGCGGCGATGTTTTAAACGAGCAAAGGCATGGGCCGGTGCCGCATTTCGCGGGACGGCCCATGCCTTGCCGAGAGGGCTGTAGCGTGGAATTTCTAGTCATCAATCTCTTGAACGGCATCAGCTACGGGCTGCTGCTGTTCATGCTGTCTTCGGGCCTGACGCTGATCTTCAGCATGATGGGCGTTCTCAATTTTGCGCATGCCAGCTTCTACATGCTGGGCGCGTATTTCGCCTATGTCGTCAGCGGTTATCTGGGCTTCTGGCCCGCGCTGATCGTGGCGCCGCTGCTGGTGGGGGCGCTGGGCGCAGTGGTTGAGCGTTTCGGCCTGCGCACGGTGCACCGCTACGGCCACGTTGCCGAACTGCTGTTCACCTTCGGTCTGGCCTATCTCATTGAAGAGGGCGTGAAGCTGGTGTGGGGGCTGCCAGCGGTGCCGTATCGCGTGCCGGATGTGCTGGACGGCCCGCTGTTCACGCTGTTTACGTCGTCGTTTCCGAAGTACCGCGCGTTCATGATGCTGGTGTCGCTGCTGATGCTGGTGGGCATCTTCCTGTTGCTCACCCGCACGCGTATCGGGCTGGTCATCCAGGCGGCGCTCACGCATCCGGACATGGTGGAAGCGCTGGGCCACAACGTGCCGCGTGTGTTCATGCTGGTGTTCGGCGGCGGCTGTGCGCTGGCCGGACTGGCGGGTGTGATTGGCGGCAATGCCTTTGTGACCGAGCCGTCGATGGCGGCGGCGGTGGGCTCCATCGTCTTCGTAGTGGCGGTGGTGGGCGGCATGGGCTCGCTGGTGGGCGCGTTCATTGCGTCGCTGCTGATCGGCTGCATCCAGACCTTTGCCGTCACGCTCGATATTTCGGTGACGAGCCTGCTGTCCAACATTGGCGTCACGCTCAATCCGGATGTGCCGCTCATCTCGCTCTGGAACCTCTCGATTGCGCAAGTCGCACCGGTGCTGCCGTATCTGCTGCTGGTGTTGATGCTGATCTTCCGCCCGCGCGGGCTCATGGGTACGCGGGAGAGCTAAATGGAACGCACCATGCACCAACAAGCGCAACAACAAGCGACGCTGCCGACCAACGATCGAGCGCGAACGATGAAGTTCAAGCCCGTCAATCTCGCCCGCTGGCTCATCTGGGGCGTGACAGCGCTGGTGATGATCGTGCTGCCACTCATCTGGCCGCAGGGTTTTGCCATTACGCTGCTATCGCAGATGGGCATCATGATCATCTTCGCGCTGTCGTACAACATGCTGCTGGGGCAGTCGGGCATGCTGTCGTTCGGGCACGCCGTGTACGCCGGTCTGGGCGCCTTCATGGCGGTACATCTGCTCAACAAGATTGGCGCCATGCAGACGCTGGGCATTGGTGGCCCGCTGGCCGTTGCGCTGCTGCCCATAGCGGGTGGCTTGGGCGGCGCGCTGTTCGGCGTGATCTTCGGTTACGTCACCACCAAGAAATCGGGCACGACGTTCGCGATGATCACGTTGGGCATCGGAGAAATGGTGTTCGCCAGCGCCCTGATGTTCCCGGATTTCTTCGGCGGCGAGGGCGGTGTTTCCACCAACCGCAGCATTGGCGATGCACTGGCGGGCATCACCTTCGGGCCGGCACGTCAGGTGTATTACCTGATCGCCGCGTGGTGCCTGATCTCGATGGCGATGATGTACGCCTGGACGCAGACGCCGCTGGGCCGTATCGCCAACGCCGTGCGCGATAACCCGGAGCGTGTGGAGTTCATCGGCTACAACACGCAGCGCGTGCGCTTTCTGGTGGTGATTCTGTCGGCGTTCTTTGCAGGCATTGCCGGGGCGCTGTCGTGCATCAACTTTGAGATCGTGACGGCAGAGAATGTGTCCGCCGTGCGCTCGGGCTCGGTGTTGCTGGCGGCGTTCATTGGTGGCATGGGCAGCTTCTTCGGGCCGATCATCGGTGCCGTGCTCACGGTGTTCTTTACCGTGGCGCTGTCGGGCATCACCAAAGCGTGGCTGCTGTATCTGGGCCTCTTCTTCGTGCTGATGGTCATGTATGCACCGGGCGGCATCGCCAGCCTGTTGATGATGCATGTGCCGATCGCGCGGCGCGGCAAGCTGAAGACGCTGCTGCCGGCTTACGGCGTGGCCGTTGTGCCTGCCGTCATCCTGCTGGTTGCGTTGATCTCCACCGTGGAAATGATCTACGCCGTGCAGGACGAGGGCTCGGGCGGCGTCGCTACGCTGTTTGGCCTTGCGATCGAGCCGACGACCTGGAAGCCGTGGGCCATCGCTGCCGTGCTGTGGCTGGTGGGCGCCTTTGGCCTGCGTGCCGCAGCAGGCAAGCTGCGCACCGCTTGGGACAACGCATTGCAGGAGCCGCAACCATGAGCCAACTCACATCCGGGCCGACCGCAGCGCTCGAGTTGCGCGACGTACGCAAGCGCTTTGGCGCCACTGAAATCATTCGAGGGGTCAACCTCACCATTGGCAAAGGCGAGCGCCATGCGCTCATCGGGCCGAACGGCGCTGGTAAGTCGACCACGTTCAACCTGATCTCAGGCCGCTTCCCGGCAAGCTCGGGCAGCGTGCGCCTGAACGGGGAAGAGATCGGCGGTCTGGCGCCGTTTGAGATCAACCGCAAGGGGCTGTCGCGCAGCTTTCAGATCACCAACATCTTTCATCGGTTATCGGTGTTTGAAAACCTGCGCTGTGCGGTGCTCTGGTCGCTCGGCTACAAGTACTCGTTCTGGCACAAGCTGGCTGAATTGCGCGATGCGCGTGAGCGTGCAGAGGAAGTGCTGGAGCAGATCGGCATGACGCACCGGCGCGACGCCGCTGCAGGGTTGCTGACCTATGCCGAGCAACGCGCACTGGAAATCGGCATCACCATCGCGGGTGGCGCCGACGTGATTCTGCTGGATGAACCGACCGCCGGCATGAGCCGCTCTGAGTCCGATCACGCTGTCGACCTCATCCGCAAGGTCACCGTCGGCAAGACGCTGGTGATGGTCGAGCACGACATGAGTGTGGTGTTTGGCCTGGCGGATCGCATCTCGGTGCTGGTCTATGGTGAGGTGATTGCCACCGACACACCCGAAGCCATTCGCAACAACCGCCGCGTGAAAGAGGCTTACCTCGGCACCACGCTGGACGAACCTGCAGGAGCGCATTGATGGCAACGAATACTCCAATGCTGGAGGTGCGCGACCTGCACGCGTACTACGGAAAGAGCCACATCCTGCATGGCGTCGACATGCACGTGGGCGAGGGCGAGATCGTCGCCTTGCTCGGGCGCAACGGGGTGGGGCGTTCAACTCTGGCCAAGTCCATCATGGGCATGGTCCGGCACGAAGGCGAAATTCTGCTGCGCGGCAAGAACGTAAGCGGCCTGCGCACCTTCGAGGTGGCACACAAAGGAATCGGCTATGTGCCCGAGAACCGCGACATCTTCCCCACGTTGACGGTGCGGCAGAACCTGCTGCTGGGCGAGAAGCGCAACCCGAGTCAGCCCAAGCCGCGTTGGCAGGTGGAGGACATGTACCAGATGTTCCCGCGTTTGAAGGAGCGCGAGAACACCGCAGCAGGTGTGTTGTCGGGTGGTGAGCAGCAGATGCTGACGCTGTGCCGCACATTGATGGGCGACCCCGACTTCATCATCATCGATGAGCCGACGGAAGGGCTCGCGCCCTTGGTCGTCACGCTGGTGGGTGAATACCTGAAGACGCTCAAGGAACGCGGGATTTCTGTGCTGCTGGTTGAGCAGAAGCTGGCCATTGCCCTGGACATTTCACAGCGCGTGTATGTGATGGGGCATGGGCAGATTGTGTTTGAGGGAACGCCTCAACAACTGAAGGCTGACAGCAAGGTCCGGCAGGAGTGGCTGGAGGTTTGAACGCGCGCTGAGCCTGCCTCTTGGCACAGGTTCCAAAATGGCCCGCATGAATCAACATGCGGGCCATTGTTTTTCTGAGCCATTGCCATCGGTTGACAAAAATCTCCTTGAGGTTGGGGCTGCCAGTCATTACGACACCAGATGGGCCATGAATACCAAATGGCCCAGAGTCGTTCGACAACCCTGATGGAGACACTATGCGCAGAAGCTTCTTTGGACAGGTTCTTTGCCGCACGGCGGCGGCAGTGGTGATCGCACTGGCGTCGCCGGTGCTACACGCCGATGACGCAAGGGGCAGCAGATGGGTGGCAACCTGGACAGCCAGTGCCGATCGCAACAACTACGCAACGACACCCCAGAATTTTCCTGCCGCCACAACAGTTCGGCAGGTCATTCATAGCAGTGTCGGGGCGACCAACTGCGTATCCGGTTGACGAACGAATTCGGGACAGGGCCAGTGGCGGTCGGGGCAGTGCGCGTTGCACTCTCCGCTGGTCGCGCAAAAATCTTCCCCAACACGGATCGAACCGTAACGTTTGGCGGAAAAACGAGTACCACGCTGATTGCGGGTGCGCCTCTGATCAGTGATCCGATCGACCTCCCGATCACGCCGCTCTCTGACGTTGCGATCAGCTTGTTCCTGCCCAATGCCACCAAGCTGGAAACGATACATTCGCTGGGCAGCCAGACTGCCTACGTTTCAAGCGGGGACAACACCGCTGCTGAGGATCAGCCATCGCCGTCTACTTACAGCAGCCGGTTCTATCTCTCGAGCGTATTGGTCAAGGCGCGCAACAATCCACGTACCGTCGTCGCATTTGGCGATTCGATTACCGATGGCGCCTATTCCACCATCGACGCCAACAATCGCTGGCCCGATTATTTGTCACGGCGGCTCAACAGCAATGGTCCATGGGGCGCGTTTGCCGTGATCAACCAAGGCATTGCAGGAAATCGCGTTCTCTCTGATCTGGCAGGCGTGAGTGCGCTTGCCCGGTTGGATCGCGATGTGTTGAGCCAGCCGGGCGTCCAGTGGGTGGTCTTGCTCGAGGGTGTCAACGATATTGGCTACCCCGGTACATCGCTGGAGCCCACCGCCCCGCTGGTACCTGCGCCCGACATCATCGATGGCTACAGGCAGCTCATCGCGCGCAGTCATCTGCGGGGCATCAAGGTCATGGGCGCCACGATCACCCCGTTTAAGGACGCGGCGTACAAGGGTTACTGGTCTCCTCAGAAGGAGCTGACCCGCCAAGCAGTGAACCAGTGGATTCGGACCAGTGGCGCCTTCGATGCCGTGGTCGATTTCGACGCGGCGGTGCGTGACCCGGCCGACCCGGAGATGCTGCGGGCGACCTACGACAGCGGAGACCACCTCCACCCCAATGACGCGGGCTATGCGGCCATGGGCAATGCCATCAACCTCGCGGTGCTTCGCGCGGTCGGACCGTGATCGCCGCCTGGCCGGCAACCACCCCCGAGGCAGGAGCTTCTGCCTTGGGGGATACCGCATCCTGCTTCAAATGCTCCCTACTAAACTGCATCTCCGAGTACTTTACAAACCGCGTTTTGAACTTCCAGCGGTATCCCAGCCAGATCGCCACGAACACGAACACGCCGCAATACGTTGCGACGAAGGCGCCAACGTTGTCGATCGGCGCAAGCAGCGCCTTGGTGTTCTGGCCAAGAATGATCACCACGCACATGATCGCCACCATGATCGGCCCGACCGGGAAGAACGGCGAGCGGTAGGCGAGTTGATGCAGCGAATGCCCCTGGCTTGTGAACCCCTTGCGGAACCGGTAATGCGCCAGCGCAATACCAAACCAGGCAATGAAGCACGTCACCGCTGACGTATTCAGCAGCCACAGATAGACCACCTGATCCCCGAACAACGAGCTGAAGAAACACAGCGCGCCCACCGCGGAAGTTGCCACCAGGGCACGATGCGGCACGCCATTGCCGGACACCTTCACGAACCAGCGCGGTGCGTGACCTTCTAGCGACAGGTCATACAGAATCCGTGTGGACACATACAAGCTCGACGTGCCCGACGACAGCAATGCGGTCAGCACCACCGCATTCATCATCCCCGCGGCAAATGCCAGACCGGCATGCTGGAACACGAGCGTGAACGGGCTGACACCAATGTCTGTCGCTTCATTGCGCAGCAAATTCGGGTCGGTATACGGCAACACCACGCCGATGATCAGGATCGCCAGCACGTAGAACAGCAGGATGCGCCAGAAGGTTTGGCGAATGGCGCGCGGGATAGTGCGGGAGGGGTTCTCCGCCTCGCCGGCGGCCACGCCGATGGTTTCGATGCCCTGGAATGAAAATCCGGCAATCATCGCCACGGCCACCATGGCTGGTAAGCCGCCCACGAAAGGCGCATCGCCCGCGGTGAAGTTCTGCCAGCCTGACTGCGAACCGCCGTGCATGATGCCGGAGATCATCGCCAGGCCGATCAGCAGGAACACCACGATGGTCACGATCTTGATCATCGAGAACCAGTATTCCGTTTCACCAAAGCCGCGCACGGAAAAGGCGTTGATGCCGAACATAAGCAACAGGAACGCGGCGCTCCACACCATACCGGGCACGCCCGGAAACCAGTACTTCATCACCAGTTGCGCGGCGGCCAGCTCAACGGCAACGGTCACGGCCAATGAAAACCAGTAGTTCCACCCCAGCGCAAAGCCAAAGCCTTTTTCCACATACAACCGGCTGTACGTCACGAACGAGCCAGACACCGGCAGGTGCACCGCCAGTTCGCCCAGGCTTGTCATCAGGGAGTACACCATCACGCCGATCAGCGTATAGGTGAGCAGGGCGCCGCCGGGGCCAGCCGTCGCAATCGATGCACCGGAGGCCACGAAGAGCCCCGTGCCAATCGCGCCGCTCAAGGCGATCATCATGATGTGCCGCGAGCGCAGGCGTCGTCGCAGTTGGGATTGGGCTTCGGGGCCCGTGGGGGTGATGGGTGTGTGCATGGCGGGTGACGCTTTGGTGGAGCGCCAAAACAAAAAACGCCCGCCGGATGTGGTGCAACCGGCAGGCGGGTCGAATGTGGTTACTGCTCTCCGACGATTCCTGCCCCGAAGGTCGGCAGCTCGGGGCCAGGGGCTTGGCCGGCCAGCGGGTCGCGCATCACGGGCGGGCGCGGGAAGTGCATGTCCTGATAGCGGACGATGCCGCCGCCACACACCAGCCGGTAGCCGATCCAGATCAAGAAGAAGACGGGGATACCGATGTACGTGGCAATCACTGCGGGCCAATCGACGTTGCCGCTGGTGAAGGCTTGGTAGTTCTGGCCGAGCGTAATGACCAGGCACAGCCCGAATGCGAACAACGGGCCGTATGGAAAGAATTTCGAGCGGTACGGCAACTGCAACGGATCATGCCCCTGCGCCACCAGCCCCTTGCGGAAGCGATAGTGGCTGATGGCAATGCCCAGCCACGCCACAAAGCCGGTCATGCCCGAGGTATTCAGCAGCCACAGATAGACCGTCTTGTCGCCATACAGCGAGCTGAGGAAGCACAGCGCGCCCACGGCGGTCGTCGCCAGCAGCGCATTGCGCGGCACGCCATTCCTGGTGAGTTGCGCAAAGATGCGCGGCGCGCGGCCCTCGGTGGCCAGGTTGTAGAGCATCCGCGTGGATGCATACATGCCTGAGTTGCCCGCCGACAGCACGGCGGTCAGGATCACCGCATTCATCAGCCCGGCCGCAAAGGCCAGACCGGCATGCTTGAACACCAGCGTGAACGGGCTCACGCCAATATTGGTGACTTCCGTCGAGAGCAGGCTCGGATCGGTGTACGGCACCAGCACACCGATGATCAAGATCGCCAGTACATAGAACAGCAGGATTCGCCAGAACACCTGCTTGACCGCGCGCGGAATGGTGCGTGCCGGGTCGGCTGATTCACCCGCTGCCACGCCGATCAGCTCCGTCCCCTGGAACGAGAACCCGGCAATCATCGCCACACCGATCATCGCCGGCAGCCCGCCTACGAATGGCGCATCGCCCAGCGTCAGGTTCTGCAGGCCTGATTGCGGGCCACCCTTCATGATCCCGAAGATCATCGCCAGCCCAATGCCAATAAAGAAGATGACAGTAACGACCTTGATGAGCGCGAACCAGTATTCGGCCTCGCCAAAGCCGCGCACGGAGATGGCGTTAAGCAGGAACATGATGGCGAGGAACACCGCACTCCATAGCACGCCCGGCACATCCGGAAACCAGTAGTGCATGACGAGCTGCGCGGCGGCCAGTTCAACGGCAATCGTTACCGCCCAGTTGTACCAATAGTTCCAGCCAAGCGCGAAGCCGAAGCCTTCGTCCACATACAGTGCGCCGTAAGTGGCGAACGAACCGGAAACGGGCATAGAGGCTGCAAGCTCGCCCAGGCTGGTCATCAGGAAGTAGACCATCGCCCCGATCAGGATGTAGGCGGCGAGCGCGCCGCCCGGTCCTGCCTGCGAGACCGATGCGCCAGAGGCCACGAAGAGCCCGGTGCCGATCGATCCGCCAATGGCGATCATGGTGAGATGGCGCGCGCGCAAAGTGCGGCGCAAGCCCGGCGTCTGTGCAGACGGGGTAGCGTGTTCTGACATGGATACCGCTTGGCCGATCTGGCTCGGATCGCGAGCAAAAAATCGGCGAAATGTGATGAGGCGTCCCCGCACCTGATGGGTGCCGGCGGACGAAATGCGCGACTCTATCAAAACCGTCATGTGCTGGGCAAAAAATCAATGCTGCGGCACACGCGTTTGAACCCGCCAGCGTGCGCCGCATCGCCCGCCAGACGGCGCAGTGCAGCGCAAAAATAAAAATTGAACGACCGTGCTATTTTGTGTATTCTGTGTCGAGTCGCGGCCTTACCGCGCGTTAAAAAAACGATAGTTGAGAGACAGTCCAACCGCGAGGCACGGTGTGGCGCTTTGGTGCCATTCGAGCCGGCCCCCGCATCACCAAAGGAACCAGCATGACAGCGGAGTACAAGGTCCAGGACGGCGTTGCCGTCATCACGCTCAGCAACCCGCCGGTCAACGGCCTTGGCCACTCCACGCGCCTGGGTATCGTTGAAGGCATGGTCAAGGCTGGCGACGACGCCAACGTCAAGGCCATCGTGATCACCGGTGCAGGCAAGGCTTTCTCGGGCGGCGCCGATATCCGCGAATTCAACACCCCCAAGGCAACGCAAGAGCCAACGCTGCACGCCGTTATCAAGGCGGTCGAATCGAGCAGCAAGCCGGTCGTGGCCGCCATCCATTCGGTGGCGATGGGCGGTGGTCTGGAACTGGCGATGGGCTGCCACTATCGCGTGGCTGCGCCGGGCGCACAGATTGCGCTGCCGGAAGTCAAGCTGGGCATTCTGCCGGGCGCAGGCGGCACGCAGCGCCTGCCGCGCGCGATCGGCCTGGAACCGGCTCTGAACATGATCGTCTCCGGCACGGCCATCCCGTCGGAAAAACTGGCCAAGAGCGGCCTGTTCGACCAAATGATCGAGGGCGATCTGATGGCCGGCGCCATCGACTTTGCGCTCAAGGCCGCGGCCGAAGGCAAGCTGCCCAAACTGCGCGATCGCAAGGTCGAGCACGACAACCCAGAAGGTTTCCTGCAGTTCGCTCGCAATACCGTGGCCGCTATCGCCAAGAACTTCCCGGCACCGGGCAAGTGCGTCGACGCAGTGCAGGCCGCTGTGCAGAAACGCTTTGATGACGGCATCAAGTTCGAGCGCGACCTGTTCATCGAACTGGTAAACACGCCGGAATCGCGCGCGCTGCGCCATGCCTTCTTCGGCGAGCGCGCTGCCAGCAAGATTCCGGACGTGCCGGAAGACACGCCCGTGCGCAAGGTCGAGAAGGTTGCCGTGATCGGCGCAGGCACCATGGGCGGCGGCATCTCCATGAACTTCCTGAACGCGGGCATTCCAGTCACGATGCTGGAAACCAAGCAGGAAGCGCTGGACCGCGGCGTTGCCACCATCCGCAAGAACTATGAGAACAGCGCCAAGAAGGGCAAGCTGACGCAAGAAAAGGTCGAACAGCGCATGGCGCTGCTGACCCCGACGCTCTCGTATGACGATATCAAGGACGCTGATCTCGTCATCGAGGCCGTGTTTGAGGAAATGGGCGTTAAGGAAGTCGTGTTCAAGAAGCTGGACGAAGTGGTCAAGCAGGGCGCGATCCTGGCATCGAACACCTCCACGCTGGATGTGGACAAGATCGCCAGCTTCACCAAGCGCCCGCAAGACGTGGTCGGCATGCACTTTTTCAGCCCGGCCAACGTGATGAAGCTGCTGGAAGTTGTGCGCGGCAAGAACACCGCCAAGGACGTGCTGGCCACCGTCATGAAGCTGGCCAAGGTCATCAAGAAGACGGCAGTCGTTTCCGGCGTGTGCGACGGCTTTATCGGCAACCGCATGATCGAGCAGTACAGCCGCCAAGCCGGTTACCTGCTGGACGAAGGCGCGCTGCCTGAGCAGGTCGACAAGGCCATCGAGAAGTTCGGCTTTGCGATGGGCCCGTTCCGCATGGGCGATCTGGCCGGCAACGACATCGGCTGGGCCATCCGCAAGCGCCGCGCCGTGGACAAGCCGGACATCGTTTACTCGAAGACGGCCGATTTGCTGTGCGAAATGGGCCGCTTCGGCCAGAAGACCGGCGGCGGCTGGTACGACTACAAGGCGGGCGACCGCAAGCCGTATCCCAACCAGCAGGTCAACGACATGATCGTCCAGCACTCGAAGGATCTGGGCATCACGCGCCGCAAGATCTCGGACGAGGAAATTGTTGAACGCCTGGTGTTCGCCCTGGTGAACGAAGGCGCCAAGATTTTGGAAGAGGGTATTGCCTCCAAGGCGTCGGACATCGACATGGTCTACCTGACCGGCTACGGCTTCCCGCTGTTCCGCGGCGGCCCGATGCTCTACGCAGACACCGTCGGCCTGTACAACGTCGCACAAAGCATGCACCGCTACAGCAAGGGCTACCACGGTGAAGCCTGGAAGCCGGCGCCGCTGCTGCAGAAGCTGGCAGATGAGGGCAAGGGCTTTAACGGTTAATACGCGGTTAAGCCATCGATAACGCGACGCAACCGCCATGCAACTCACGCCCACCGATTGCCTGCTGATCATCGACGTGCAGAACGACTTTCTGCCCGGCGGTGCGCTGGCGGTGCCGGATGGCGACCAGGTCATCCCGGTCGTCAACCGGCTCGCCCAGGCTTTCGGTCGGGTAGTGCTGACGCAGGACTGGCACCCGGGTGAGCATGTGTCGTTCGCGGCTAACCATGCCGGCATGCAGCCCTTCGGCATGATCGACTTGCCTTATGGGCAGCAGGTGCTGTGGCCGGTGCATTGCGTACAGCGCAGCACCGGTGCGGCGCTTGCCGATGGGCTGGATGTGCCGCATGCGCAGTTGATCGTCCGCAAGGGCTATCACCCGCATATCGACAGCTATTCCGCCTTCTTTGAGGCGGATCGCAAGACGCCGACTGGCTTGCTGGGTTACCTGCGGGAGTTGGGTATCAAGCGAGTGTTCTGCGCCGGGCTGGCCACGGACTTTTGTGTGGCGTGGTCGGCGTTGGATGCGCGCGCTGCGGGGCTCGAAGTCGCCGTCATTGAAGACGCCTGCCGCGCGATCGACCTCAATGGGTCGCTTGCGCAGGCGTGGCAGCAGATGGCGGATGCGGGTATCGCGCGGTTGCAGTCGGGCGAAGTTCTGAACGGATAACAGAGATACCGGGCGCACTATAGAAGCCGCGCCCGCCACCAGATACGAGGAGCAACACCATGACCGAAGCAGTCATCGTTTCCACCGCACGTACCGGCCTGGCCAAAAGCTGGAAGGGCGCCTTCAACATGACGCACGGTGCCACCCTGGGTGGCCACGCCGTCGAACACGCTATTGCCCGCGCCAAGATCGAGCCGGGCGAAGTGGAAGACATTCTGATGGGCTGCGCCAACCCCGAAGGCGCAACCGGTGCCAACATCGCGCGCCAGATCGCCCTGCGTGCCGGCTGCCCCGTGACCGTGCCGGGTGCGACCGTCAACCGCTTCTGCTCGTCGGGCCTGCAGACCATCGCCATGGCAGCGCAGCGCGTGATTGCCGATGAAGGCGATATCTTCGTGGCCGGCGGCGTGGAATCCATCTCGTGCGTGCAGCAAGAGATGAACCGCCACATGATGACCGAAGGCTGGCTCAACAAGCACAAGCCAGAGATCTACTGGAACATGCTCCAGACCGCTGAGAACGTCGCCAAGCGTTACAGCATCGCCAAAGAGCGCATGGACGAGTACGGCGTGCAGAGCCAGCAACGCGCCGCCGCTGCAGCTGCCGCCGGCAAGTTCAACGACGAAATCGTCCCGATGACCACGGTGATGGGCGTGGCCGATGCCAAGACCGGCCAGCTCATGACGCGCGAAGTGACGATCTCCGCCGACGAAGGGATTCGCCTCGACACGACGCTCGAAGGCGTAGCGAAGATCCGCTCGGCCGTGCCGGGTGGCGTGATCACGGCGGGCAACGCCAGCCAGTTCTCCGACGGCGCTTCAGCGGCCGTTGTGATGAACGGCAAGGTGGCCGCGGCCAAGGGCCTGCAGCCGCTGGGCGTGTTCCGTGGCTTTGCAGTGGCCGGTTGCGAGCCGGACGAAATGGGCATCGGCCCCGTGTTTGCCGTGCCCAAGCTGCTCAAGAAAGCCGGCCTGAAGGTTGAAGACATCGGCCTGTGGGAGCTGAACGAAGCCTTTGCCGTGCAAGTGCTGTACTGCGCAGACAAGCTGGGCATCCCGATGGATCGCCTGAACGTGAACGGCGGCGCCATCGCCGTGGGCCACCCGTACGGCGTGTCAGGCGCGCGCCTGGTCGGCCATGCGCTGATCGAGGGCAAGCGCCGTGGCGTCAAATACGTGGTCGTGACCATGTGCATCGGCGGCGGCCAAGGCGCTGCTGGGCTGTTCGAGGTGCTCTAAAGACGAGCAGGCTCCCACTCAAAACGGGAGCCTGATTTGTTTCTGCTAGAGCTGGCTTGATCGCCAGCACATGCACCCAGACGGTTTGGCCGTTCCTGCCCTGGATGGCGCCTTGAATTTTTGTAAGCGGGCGGAAGTAAGACAGGGAACTGTCTGAGCGCAGCGAGTTTCGGTCCTTCTCCGCCCGGTTACGGAAATTCAAGGAGGCTTTCGCCATCTCGGGCGCGCCTTTCTTTGCTTACTTTCTTTGGCAAGACAAAGAAAGTGAGTCAGCCCCGGCAGGGGATGAAACAAGAGATGCACCACCAAAATCATGTCCTCTCTATTGCTATCCCGCCGCGACCTGAGCTTCCTGCTCTATGAATGGCTCGACGTGGAATCGCTGACGCGCATTCCGCGTTACGCCGACCATTCCCGCGAAACCTTTGACGCAGCGCTCGATACCTGCGAGCGCATCGCCACCGATCTCTTCGCCCCGCACAACAAGAAGAACGACCAAGAAGAGCCGCATTTCGACGGCACCACGGTCCACATCATTCCTGAAGTCAAAGTCGCGCTGGACGCCTTCAACAAAGCCGGCCTGATGGCCGCCGGGCAAGACTTCGAACGCGGCGGCATGCAACTGCCGGTTGTGGTGGAGAAAGCCGGCTTCGGCTTCTTCAAGGCCGCCAACGTCGGCACCAGCTCGTATCCGTTCCTCACCATCGGCAACGCGAACCTGCTGCTGGCGCACGGTACGCCCGCGCAGATCGAAACCTTCGTACAGCCCGAGATGGAAGGCCGCTTCTACGGCACGATGTGCCTGTCGGAGCCGCAGGCGGGGTCATCGTTGTCGGATGTTGTCACGCGTGCAGAGTACGAAGGCGAATCGCCGCTCGGCGCCCAATACCGCCTGACCGGCAACAAGATGTGGATCTCCGCAGGCGAGCACGAACTGTCGGAGAACATCGTCCACCTCGTGCTGGCGAAGATTCCTGGTCCGGACGGCAAACTCATTCCGGGTGTGAAGGGCATCTCGCTCTTCATCGTGCCCAAGTTCCTCGTCAATGCCGATGGCTCGCTGGGCGAGCGCAACGACGTGGTGCTGGCCGGCCTGAACCACAAGATGGGCTATCGCGGCACAACCAACTGCCTGCTGAACTTTGGCGAAGGCATGCAGTTCCGCCCGAAGGGCGTGGATGGCCAACCTCGCGCCGGTGCCATTGGCTACCTCGTCGGTGAGCCGCACAAAGGCTTGGCGTGCATGTTCCACATGATGAACGAGGCGCGCATCGGCGTTGGCATGGGCGCGACCATGCTCGGCTACACCGGCTATCTGCATGCGGTGGACTACGCGCGCAATCGCCCGCAAGGTCGCCCGGTTGGGCCTTCGGGCAAGGATGCCGCTTCCCCACAAATCCGCATCGTCGATCACGCTGATGTGCGCCGCATGCTGCTGGCGCAAAAGGCCTACGTGGAAGGCGCACTCGGTCTGAACCTGTATTGCGCGAAGCTCGTCGATGAAGAGCGCGGTGAAACGGATGCTGCCAAGCGCGCCAAGCTCGGCCTGCTGCTCGACATTCTCACGCCCATCGCCAAGAGCTGGCCGTCGCAGTGGTGCCTGGAGGCCAACAGCTTGGCGATCCAGGTGCATGGCGGCTATGGCTACACGCGTGAATACAACGTAGAACAGTTCTACCGCGACAACCGCCTGAACCCGATCCATGAAGGCACGCACGGCATCCAGGGTCTGGACCTGCTGGGCCGCAAGGTCGTGATGCAGGACGGCGCAGCCTTTGCCGCACTCGGTGAGCGTGTGCAGGCCACCGTTGGCCGCGCGCTGGAGACCAGTGATGAAACGCTGATCAGCTACGGCCGCGCGCTCGGCATGGCCACGCAAAAGCTGGCAAAAGTCACGCACGCGCTGTGGGCTGCAGGCGACCCGCGCGTGACGCTGGCCAATGCATCTGTCTACCTGGAAGCCTTTGGCCACATCGTCGTGGCATGGCTCTGGCTGGAACAGGCGCTGACAGCCGCTAAGGCGCTGCCGAACGCGCAGGGCGAAGACGCGGATTTCTATCGCGGCAAGCTGCAGGCCGCCCGTTACTTCTTCCAGTGGGAGTTGCCGAAGATCGACCCGCAGATCGTGCTGCTGGGCTCGCTCGACACAACCACGCTGGATATGCAAGACGCTTGGTTCTAACGCAAAACAACGATAGACAGGAGACACCATGGGTACGCTCAAGCATCTGTTTGATCTTTCCGGCAAGACGGCGCTCATCACTGGCGGTTCACGCGGGCTCGGCCTGCAGATTGCCGAAGCACTGGGCGAGCAGGGGGCCCGCATCGTGCTGTCGGCGCGCAAGGCTGAGGAGCTGAAGGAGGCGCAGGCGCATCTGAAGTCGCTGGGCATTGAGGCCGATTGGATTGCCGCCGATGGCGCAGTCGAAGCCGACATCCAGCGCCTGGCCGACGAGGCGCTGGCCAAGCTGGGCCATGTCGATATTCTCGTCAACAACGCGGGTGCCACGTGGGGCGCGCCGGCGGAAGACCACCCGGTTCAAGCGTGGGACAAGGTGATGAACCTGAATATCCGCGGCCTGTTCCTGCTCACGCAGCAAATCGGCAAGCGTTCGATGATCCCGCGCAAGTACGGCAAGATCATCAACGTGGCGTCGATTGCCGGCCTGAAGGGCAATCCGCCGGGTTCGCTCGATACGATTGCCTACAACACCAGCAAGGGCGCGGTGGTCAACTTCACGCGCGCGCTGGCGGGCGAGTGGGGCGAGCACGGCATCACCGTCAACGCCATCGCCCCAGGCTTCTTCCCCTCGAAGATGACGCGCGGCTCGCTGGAAAAGCTGGGCGTCGACAAGCTGACTGAGAAGTCGCCGCTGCACCGCATTGGCGACGATGAAGATCTCAAGGGCATTGCAGCGCTATTTGCGTCGAACGCCTCCAAGCACATCACGGGGCAGATCCTTGCCGTCGACGGCGGCGTGAGCGTGGTCTAATTTCGGCTGGCTTTCACTCCATTGAACGCAGCATGAGCGCAGACAACAACGGTTTTCCAATCGAGATTCCATTCCTGAAGCTTCTGGGCATGCGTTGCCTAAAGGCCGAGGGCGGCGAGGGCATCGTCGAACTGGCCCTTGAGCCCCAGCACATGAACAGCTGGGAAATGGCCCACGGCGGCGTGACCATGACGATGCTCGACGTTGCCATGGCCATGGCTGGCCGCTCGGCCGACGTGCATGGCCGCGGCGTGGTAACGATCGAGATGAAGACGGCGTTCATGCAGCCCGGACGCGGCACACTGCGTGCAAGTGCGCGCTGCGTGCATCAATCCACCACCATGGCCTTCTGCGAGGGCGAGGTGACCGACGACGACGGCAAGCTGGTTGCCCGCGGCTCGGGCACGTTCAAGTTCGTCAAACGCATGCCGCCGCCACGCACGCCTGAATCGGCCACATCAGCGGGGGCAGACGGCTGATCGCAAAGGTTGCAGTTGCACTACACAGTTGCATCCTGGGCCACGGCCCGGACCAAAAGAAAAGAAAAGAAAAGAAGAGCAGCCACGGAGACAACCATGCAACAACCTGCACGGCAGACGGTGTCTGCTCTTGCCCTCACTTTGCTTTGCTGCACCGGACTGACCATGACCCTGGAAGGATGCGCCTCCAATGCCGCGCCGGCTGCAGCACCGGCGGCTGACGCCCAAACCGCCGTACAGGCACCGCCCGCACCGCAGCCACCCATGCAGAAGCCACTCACGGCTGACGCGTCCGACCCGAACAGGATGGGCTGGATGCAGGGCTTCCCGCCGCCGCCCGATCGCATCATCCGCTTTGACCTGGCGGGCAACATTTTCCCGCGCACACGCTATGGTTTCAGCCATATGCGTGAATTCGTGCCGACGCGCGTGATCTGGCGCGGCGATGGCCCCATCAGCAAACTGCCACGCGCTGAACGCGATATCAGCGGCGTGCTGTTCACCGACCCCGAGGGCGTGCGCCGCACCTTTGCCGAGGCACTGAAGCTGACCTACACCGACGGCATCCTCGTCATGCACAAGGGACAGGTGGTGTACGAACGCTACTTTGGTGCGCTCGATGCACACACCCAGCACATCGCCATGTCGGTCACGAAATCGTTTGTTGGCACGCTGGCGGCGATGCTGGTGGCCGACGGCAAGCTCGATCCGGCCGCGCCCGTCACGCAGTACGTGCCGGAGCTTAAAGACAGCGCTTACAGCGATGCAACCGTACGCCAGGTCATGGATATGACCGTGGGCGTGCGTTACTCCGAGAACTATGCGGACCCCAACGCCGACGTCTGGGCCTATGCCCGCGCCGGCGGCATGCTGCCGCGCCCGGCGGACTACAAGGGCCCGGACAATTTCTACGATTACCTGAAGACGCTGCGCAAGGAAGGCGAGCACGACGCAGCGTTCTCGTACAAGACCGTCAACGCTGAAACGCTCGCCTGGATCGTGCGCCGCGCATCGAACAAGTCGCTGGCGGCGCTGCTGTCCGAACGTGTCTGGCAGCCAATGGGCGCGCAGGATGACGCGTACTTTCAGGTGGACAGCATCGGCGCTGAATCGGGCGGTGGCGGCCTGAACACCACGCTGCGCGATCTGGCCCGCTTTGGCGAGATGATTCGCAACGAAGGCCGCTTCAACGGCAAGCAGATTCTGCCCAGGAGCGTGATCGACGACATCCGCCGCGGTGGCAGCAGTGAGGAAAGTCGGGCCAAGTTCGCCAAGGCGGGTTACACCACGCTGCCCGGCTGGTCGTACCGCAACATGTGGTGGATCTCGAACAATGCGCACCACGTATTCGAGGCGCGCGGCATCCACGGCCAGCGCATCTATATTGATCCGGTGGCCCAGATGACCATCGTCCGGTATGCCTCGCACCCCATCGCTGCCAATGCCGCCAACGATCCGGTCACGCACCGGTCATATGCGGCGCTGGCCGAGTATTTCATGCAGCACAAATAACACCTGACCCCATCACCGAATCCGATATCCAGGAGCATTTTTCATGTCGAAGACTTATCAGCGCATTGTTCTGGCGTCCCGTCCGCAGGGTGCTGTGACGCCGGACAACTTCCGTCTGGAGACGGCCGATATCCCCGAACTGCAGGAAGGACAGGTGCTGGTGCGCAACCATTTCCTGTCGCTCGATCCGTACATGCGCGGCCGCATGAATGACAGCAAATCGTATGCGCAGCCGCAGCCGCTGGATGAAGTGATGATCGGTGGCACGGTGGGCGTGGTGGAGGCCTCGAAGAACGCATCGTTTGCCGTGGGCGACAACGTGGTGGGCATGTTCGGCTGGCAGGAAGTTGGCGTGTCGGATGGCCGGGGTATCCAGAAGGTGGATACGCGCTACATCCCGCTGTCGGCGTATCTGGGTGCGGTGGGCATGCCCGGCGTGACGGCGTGGTATGGCCTGAACAAGATCATGCATCCGAAGCCCGGCCAGACCGTGGTGGTGAGCGCCGCTTCGGGCGCTGTAGGCAGCGTGGTCGGCCAGCTCGCCAAGCTCAAAGGCTGCCGCGCCGTGGGCTTTGCCGGCGGCAAGAGCAAGTGCGACTACGTGGTCAACGAACTGGGCTTTGATGCCTGCATCGACTACAAGGCCGCCAAAGACCCGAAAGAGCTGTACAAGATGCTCAAGGAAACCACGCCAGACGGCATCGACTCGTACTTCGAGAACGTCGGCGGCGGCATCCTGGACGCCGTGCTCTCGCGCATGAACGCGTTTGGCCGCATCGCCATGTGCGGCATGATCGCCGGCTACGACGGCCAGCCGCTGCCGCTGCAAAACCCGCAGTTGATCCTTGTATCGCGCCTGACCATCGAGGGCTTTATCGTGTCCGAGCACATGGACGTGTGGCCGGAAGCACTGCGCGAGCTGGGCGGCTTCGTGGCGCAAGGCAAGCTCAAGTTCCGGGAAAGTGTGTCGGATGGCCTGGCGAGCGCACCAGAAGCGTTCATGGGCCTGCTCAAGGGCAAGAACTTCGGCAAGCAACTGGTAAAGCTGGTCTGACCCGACGTTTTTGCGTCGACATGCGGACTGTCAATCGCTTGACAGTCCGCCGGGCAAGGGCCGCAACAGAATGGCCCACCCACAACGACTGCGTGAAGGAGACACCATGAACGCACCCGAGAGCGCACCCAAGAGCGCACCCCAAAGCGCGCAAGCCAAGCGGCCCGAAGACATGGGCAGCAATCTCAGCCCCGAGGCCGCTGCCCGCTACCGCAACCTGCCGCGCCCGCCGCAGTTCGCCACCGTCGCAGAGGAGCGCCTGCACCGCAAACAGCGCTTGGCCGCGGCGTTCCGCCTGTTCTCCAAATTCGGTTTCGACGAAGGTGTGGCCGGGCACATTACGGCGCGCGATCCAGAGCATCAGGACAGCTTCTGGGTGAACCCGTTCGGCGTGCATTTCAGCCAGGTAACGGTGTCGAACCTGATCCGCTGCGATCATCACGGCAACGTGGTTGAAGGCGATTACCCGGTCAATGCAGCCGCGTTTGCCATCCACTCGCGCGTGCACCAGGCGCGGCCCGATGCCGTGGCGGCAGCGCATTCGCACAGCACGTATGGGCGCGCGTGGTCGACGCTCGGCCGCAAGCTGGCCCCACTCACGCAAGACGTCTGCGCCTTCTATGACGATCACGCGCTGTATGACGATTTTGGCGGCGTGGTGGTTGAGCTGGATGAAGGCCAGCGCATCGCAGATGCGTTGGGCGACAACAAGGCCGCGATCCTGCAGAACCACGGCCTGCTGACCGTCGGCAAGACGGTCGACGAAGCGGCGTGGTGGTTCATCACGATGGAGCGCTCCTGCCAAGTGCAGTTGCTGGCAGAAGCCGCAGCCGCACGCACGGGCGATGCACCGCGCACGATTTCCGATGCAGCGGCACGCCAGGCGTACTCCATCGTCGGTTCGGCGCAGGCGGGGTGGTTCCAGTTTCAGCCGCTGTACGCCCGCATCATCAAAGAACAACCCGATCTGCTCGACTGATCGGACTCGCAAATTTCTGGAGCACGCATGACGGACCTGATCCTGCATCACTACGCCACCTCACCGTTTTCAGAGAAGGTGCGCTTGATCCTCGGCTACAAAGACCAGCCGTGGAAGTCCGTCACGGTGCCGCCGATCCTGCCTAAACCGGATGTGATGCCGCTCACCGGCGGCTACCGGCGTACGCCGTTCTTGCAGATCGGCGCGGATATCTATTGCGATACCGCGCTGATTGCGCAGGTGCTCGAATCGATTCATCCGCTGCCCAAGCTCGTGCCGTCCGAGCACGCAGCGGCTGTGTTTGCGATGGCGCAGTGGGCCGATACGACACTGTTCTGGGCCACAGCTACATTCGTGACGCAGCCGGCCGGCTTCCAGAGCCTGTTTGGCGGCGCGCCCGAAGCGTTCGTCAAGGCGTTTGTAGAAGATCGCAAGGCGATGCGCGTGGGCGGCAGCGGCTTGCGTACGCCGCTGCCTGAAGCGACATCGACGCTGCACGTTTTCCTGGCGCAATTGCAACGACAGCTCGCTACCGGTGAACGCATCTTCCTGTTCGGAGAACAGCCGACCGTGGCGGATTTCTCCGTCTACCATTGCCTGTGGTTTATCCGCCGTGCGACGGCCGTGGCCGGCATTCTGGACGCGCATCCCGAAGTGGTGGCGTGGATGCACCGCGTTGCCGCGCTTGGACACTCGCAGGCGCAACCGATGACGTCGGCTGAAGCGCTTGACGTTGCCAAGGCGGCAACGCCGCGCGCATTGACTGACACAAATGCCGCTTTTGACGACAGCCACGGCCTGCCCAAGGGCACACGCGTGACGGTGGCCGCAGTCGACTATGGGGTCGATCCTGTCGAAGGCGACCTGGTGGTTTCCACGCGCGACACAGTCGGCGTGCTTCGCGACGATCCGCGTGTCGGCCAGGTGGTGGTGCATTTCCCGCGTGTGGGTTACGCCGTGCGCAAAGTTGAGGCGGCGGGCTGACAGGCTTTGCCGTCGCAGTGCATTTCATGACAACAACACGAGAGAGACACGTATGAAGCAATTCGCAGGCGGCGTGGCCGTCATTACGGGCGGTGCGTCGGGTTTCGGCAAGGAATTCGCCAAGATCGGTGCAGGGTTGGGCATGAAGCTGGTGCTGGCCGATATCCAGCAGGATGCGTTGGACGCTGCCGTGGCTGAGTTCTCGGCGCAGGGCGTGGAAGTCATCGGCCTGCGCGTTGATGTGTCGAAGGTGGAAGACGTACAGGCACTGGCAGATGCCGCCATCAAAACGTTCGGCAAGGTCAACCTGTTGTTCAACAACGCTGGCGTGGGCGCCGGCGGCCTGGTCTGGGAGAACACCGAGCGCGACTGGGATTGGGTGCTGGGCGTGAACCTGCATGGCGTGATTCACGGTGTGCGCATCTTCACGCCCCTGATGCTCGAAGCCGCCAGGAAAGATCCGTCGTACGAAGGCCATATCGTCAACACGGCATCCATGGCGGGGTTGTTGAATGCGCCGGCCATGGGCATCTACAACGTGTCCAAGCACGCGGTGGTGGCGCTATCCGAATCGCTGTATCAGGACTTGAGCCTGGTGACCGAGCAGATTCACTGCTCAGTGCTGTGCCCATACTTTGTGCCGACCGGCATCACGCAGTCGGATCGCAACCGACCGCAAGACCTGGCCAACTCGGCACCGCCCACCAAATCCCAACTGGTCTCGCGGGCGATGTCGGAGAAAGCCGTCAGCTCGGGCAAGGTGACGGCCGAGCAGGTCGGCCAGATGACGTTTGACGCCATCCGCAACGCGGGCTTTTACATCTATTCGCATCCGCATGCGCTCGCGCCGGTGCAGCGTCGCTTTGAAGACATCGTCTCGCAGCGCAATCCTTCTGACCCGTTTGAGGGCAAGCCTGACGTGCGTGCGCGCCTGGTTGAGGCATTGCGCGGGTAACCCCACCTCTACGACTGCGCCACCACTCCGAGATCGCCATGAACACAGCAACGGCTGCCGCCATCACTGAATCGCAGTTTGCCGATCTGCCCAACGGCACGCGGCTGCATTACGCCAGCGCCGGCAAGCGTGGTGCGCCGCTGATGCTGTTCGTGCACGGCTTTCCGGAGTTCTGGTACGAATGGGAAGCACAGTTGGCCGCCTTTGGCGACACACACTTTGCCGTAGCGCCCGACATGCGCGGTTACAACCTGTCGAGCAAGCCCGCGGCGGTGGATGCGTATCGCCCGAAGTTCCTGGTGCAGGATCTGGAACAGTTCATTGCCGCGCTGGGGTATGAACGCGCCATCGTGGTGGCCCACGACTGGGGCGGGGCGATCTGCTGGAATCTGGCGATCCAGCATCCGGAGCTGGTCGAGCGGCTGGTCATCGTCAACTCACCGCACCCGTGGATATTTGCGAATGCGCTGCTGACCGATCCGGCGCAGCAGGCTTCATCTGCGTACATGAACTGGCTGCGCCAGCCGGGTTCGGAAGACGCGCTGGCCGCCAATGAATTCGAGAAACTGGAAGGTTTCTTCCACGGCATGGGCCAGCCGGTGGCCGAGTGGTTTACGCCGGAGGTGCGAGCGCGCTATCACGCTGCATGGAGCCAGCCGGGCGAGGGCGGTTCGCACGGCCTGACGGGCGGTGTGAACTACTACCGTGCCTCGCCATTGCACCCGCCTATCGAGGGCACCGCGCCGCTGCGCATCGATCAGATGCCGCCCGAAGCGTTGGTCGTGAAAGTGCCCACGCTGGTGATCTGGGGCGAGATGGACATGGCGCTGCCAAAGCATCTGCTCAATGGGCTGGAGCGCTTCATTCCTGACATGCGCCTTGAGCGCATTCCCAATGGCACGCACTGGGTGGTGCATGAACAGCCGGCGCGCATTACCGCGCTAATCCGGCCGTTCGTTTCGTAACACGCTGCTTTACATCGATTCCGCCAGCATGCGGCGATAGTCGTCTGCCGTGGCGATGCGCGGGTTGGTTTTGTGGCAGTGGTCGAGCAGAGCGCCTTCCACGACATGTTCCAGCGCGTCATCCGGCACGCCCATCTGGCGCAGGCCGGTCGGCAGGCCAAGCCGCGCCGTCAGATCATGCACAGCCTGGGCGAGGTCGGCACCGTCCGGCAGATTCATCACACGGCGCATGCGCGCGTAGCGGTTGTCCCGCACCACCGTTTCCGCCGTCTCGTTAAAGCGCAGCACGGCTGGCAGCACCACCGCGTTGAGCGTGCCGTGGTGCAGGCCAGTCTTGCCGTTCACCTTTACGCCGCCCAGCGGGTGCGACAACGAGTGCACGCACCCCAGCCCCTTCTGGAACGCCATCGCGCCCTGCATTGATGCGCTCATCATGTTCAGCCGTGCATCGCGGTCGGCACCCTCCTGCGTAGCGCGTTCGATGTTGGCCCAGGCGCGCTCCAGACCATCCAGCGCAATGCCATCAGCAGGCGGGTTGAAGGCGGGTGCAAGGAAGGTTTCGATGCAATGTGCGATCGCATCCATGCCGGTGGCGGCCGTCAGCGCGGGCGGCAGGCCGAGCGTCAACTCTGCATCGCAAATGGCCGATTTGGGCAGCAGATGCCACGAGTGGAAACCGAGCTTGCGGCCATCTTCCAGGATGATGATGGCGCCGCGAGCGACTTCGCTGCCCGTGCCCGCCGTAGTGGGAATCGCGATCAGCGGCGCCGCAGCCTCGGTGATCTTCGTGCTGCCGCCCTCAATCGTCGCGTAGGTGGTGAGCGGCTCGGGGTGCGTCGCCGCAATCGCAATGCCTTTGGCCAGATCGATCGACGAGCCGCCGCCAATGGCGATCAGCCCATCGCAGCCAGCGTCCTTGTATTGGGCGCAGGCCTTCAGCACCATCGCCTCGGTCGGGTTGGAGGGCGTCTCGTCGAACACGGTGACGGGCAGCCCGCCCGTGGCATCAATGGCCCGTTGCGCGAGTCCGGCGGCGGCCACGCCCTTGTCGGTCACGATCATCGGCCGGCGGATGCCGACGCGTGCGCATTCGCTTTTCAGCTCGTTGACAGTGCCAAAGCCAAGGTGAACGTGGGTGAGGTAATAGATGAGGGCCATGCGTCGTCTCCGGATGGTTTGTCTGCGTCGCCCGTCTTGCTGTGCGGGCGTGGTTCAATGGATACTCCGATAATAGCCAAATTAGAACGATCGTTCAGTTATCGCACGCATGCAGCACCCTCCGCAGTCCCTGTCTCTCGACCCGCACGTCGCACAGTTGCTTGATCTTGTAGCCCGTGCCAAGCGCCCGCCATTGAATGCGCTCGACCCCGCTGACGCCAAGATCGCCTACGAAAAGAGCAGCCCCATTGTCGACATCCCGGCCATCCGGTTGGAAGCGGTGCATGATTTGACGGTGACGGCGCGTGATGGCTATGTCATTCCCATCCGCACATACGCGGCGCGCGAGGCCAACTGGGCCGATCCGCTGCCGTTGCTGGTGTACTTCCACGGCGGTGGTTTTACGGTGGGCAGCATCAAGACGCACGATCACCTTTGCCGCTCGCTCGCGGCCAAATCGGGAGCGATGGTGCTGTCGGTGGACTACCGGCTCGGGCCCGACTGGAAATTCCCGACCGCAGCCAACGACGCCTTCGACGTGCTGCAGTGGGTGTTCGATGAAGCCGCTACCATTGGCGCAGATCCGTCGCGCATTGCTTTCGGGGGCGACAGCGCAGGCGGCACGCTGGCTGCCGTCAGCGCCATTGAGGCGCGCAACCTCGGCTTGGCGCCGGTGCTGCAACTGCTGATTTATCCCGGCACGACCGCGCGTGAATCCACGCCATCGCACCGCGAGTTTGCCGAAGGCTATCTGCTCACGCAGGAAATGATCCACTGGTTCTTCTCGCAATATCTGCGCACTGATGCCGACCGCGACGACTGGCGGTTTGCTCCGCTGGATGCCGGCGGCCACGGCGCGGACGTTGCCGGCGTGTGCCCAGCCTGGATTGCCGTGGCCGGTTTCGACCCTATCCGCGACGCTGGCATCGGCTACGCCAACAAGCTGCGCGCCGCAGAAGTGCCGGTCGAGCTCAAGCTGTACGAGGGCATGATCCACGACTTCTTCAAGATCGGCCGCTTCGTGCCGGCCGTGGAAGACGCGCACCGTGATGCAGCCAACGCGCTGCGCCGCGCCTTCGGCACCGAGACTGCATAAGACATAACGAGAGGAGACCGCATGGCGATCGAGGATTTCCGCCACAGCACGCCGCTGCGCGTGCGCTGGGCCGAAGTCGATGCGCAGAGCATCGTCTTCAACGGCCACTATCTGCTGTACGCCGATGTGTGCATCACTGAGTACTGGCGCAGCATCGGCGTGCGGTACCCGGTGGATGTGGTCGACATCTTCGGCGTGGATTTCTACGTGGTCAAATCCACGCTCGAATACCACGCCTCCGCGCGCTTTGACGACGAGCTGGACCTGCGCTGCCGTGTGGCGCGTCTGGGCCGCTCCAGCATGCGCTTTATCATCGAGATGTATCGCGCAGACGAACACCTCGTCACCGGCGAAGTCATCTACGTATGCGCTGCGCCCGCCACGCAGACCTCCGCGCCGATCCCCGACACGCTGCGCGATCGCATCCTCAATTTTGAAGTTCTGAAGCCTGAAACATGACTGCTCCTGAATCTGCCCGCCCGCTTGCTGGCGTTGAAGTCAACCGCTGGGACGCCGTGCGCGAAGAGGCGCGTGCCATCCGCTACGACGTGTTTGTCATCGAGCAGGGCGTGCCCGTCGAACTCGAATGGGATGAGTGGGATGACCAGTGCTGGCATGCGCTGGCGCGCGACACCGCCGGGCGTTCAGTCGCCACCGGCCGTCTGCTGCCCGACGGCCATATCGGCCGCATGGCGGTGCGTAAGGAAGCGCGCGGCACAGGTGTCGGCGCACGCGTGCTGGAAGCGCTGATCGACAAGGCGCACTCTCTTGGCTATCCCGAGTTGATCCTGAACGCGCAAACCCACGCCATGCCGTTTTATGCGCGCGCGGGCTTTACGGCCGAGGGCGCGGAGTTTGAAGAGGCCGGCATTCCGCACCGGACCATGCGCCGCGTGTTGTAACAAGCCACCTACACGTTGATTGCCCGGGCGGCCCGCACAATTGCTGCGATGGCCGCCTGCGCTGCCGGTGATGCGGTTCTGCCGCGCAGCCGCACAACCCCCGTGATGGATGGCGCCGACAGCCAGCCTTTCACCTTCAGCCTGACCAGCGCGCCGGAGGCCAACTCATCCTGTACCGCCGCGTCGGTTGCGCCCAACACCGTGTCCGTGGCGAGCGCCACAGTCTTCAGCACGCCGTAGTTGTCGCATTCCAGCGCAATGCTGGCTTCTTGGCCCGCCGGCAGGCCCAAAAGCAAGGCCAGCTCGATTTTTGACGGGCTCAGCAGTTTCGGCACGGCAATGCCGTACTCCCAGACTTCGCGTAGCGTGTGCTCCCGCTCGGTAAGCGGATGGCCCGCACGCACGTACAGATGAGGTGGCTGGCCGCCGATCAACTGGATATCCAGCGCAGCGTCTTTCGGCATGTCACGCACGTCAGCGGCGAAGAACTCGATGTTCTCGCTGCGCAGGCTCTCCAGCAGTTGCACCCAGTTGCCAACTTCCATGCGCAGCGCCACTTGAGGATGCTGCTGCCGCAGTTCCTGTAGCGCTTGCGGCATGAGCGTGGCTGTCAGCAGCGGCCCCACGCCAAACGCTGTGTCGCCCAACTGGCTGTCACGATAGAGGTCAACGTCGCGTTGCAAACAGCGCGCCTCGAACAGCAGGCGGCGTGCGCGCTCGATGACGAATTCGCCGGCGGGAGTGGGGCGGACATCTCCGGTTTCGCGATCGAACAGGCGGATGCCAAGGTCATCCTCAATCGCTTGGATGCTGCGGCTGAAAGCAGGCTGGCTAAGATGCACCGCATCTGCGGCGCGAGCGAAGTGCAGGGTGTCGGCCAGGGCAACGACGTGACTGAGGCGGCGCAGGTCCATGGTGTTGCGTATAACGCATTGAATGAATGTTCATTATGCATTGGACGCATTGAGCTACCACTTCTAGGCTTCTCTCCACAACAAAAGCGAGGAGACACACCAATGAGTTCGCACATGGAGCACGCTCTGATTGCGGTCTGCATCCTGGGCTTTGCCGCCATGGAGTTCGTAACCCGGCGCTACCAGGCGAGCGTACGCGGCCGCGCGACCGCCAACGATGCGTGGCTGGAAGCGCTGATGTTCATCAGCCTCATCGCCGTCACCCAGCCGATTGCATTGCTGGGCAGCAACGCGCTGTGCAAATGGCTTATCCCGGCGCAGCACAACGCGTGGGCTGATTTGCCCTGGTGGGCGATGGTCGGCTTGCTGCTCATCGGCGATGACCTCACGCAATATCTCTGGCACCGCGCCTCGCACACGCCGCTGCTGTGGCCACTGCACCGCGCGCACCACAGCGCGTCCTACATGAGCGTGCGCATTACGTACCGTAACAACTTCTTCTACTACCTGATGATGCCGGGCTTGTGGATTGGCGGCGTGGCGGTGTACCTGGGCTTTGGTCCCGTCTACGCAGCGTATCTGGTGGCCAAACTGGCGGTCATCATCGGTGCGCACTGTGCGTGGCCGTGGGATGCGCCGCTGTATCGCATCCGCGCGCTGCGCCCGCTGATGTGGGTAATCGAGCGCACGATTTCCACACCCGCCACGCACTGGGCGCACCACGCGCTCACCAACGCCGATGGCATCGGCCACTACAAGGGCAACTTCGGCAATCTGCTGTTCTTCTGGGATGTCCTGTTTGGCACAGCGCATATCACGCGCAAATATCCGGCGCAAATCGGGCTGCAAGATGACGTGCTGTTCGGTGCCGAGCCCTGGACGGCGCAGATGTTCTATCCGCTGGTGCAGTCCAAGCGCGAGCATTCGGCGCTGCGCCCAGGCGGCGCGGCCATCACCGAGATGGAAGTGGATGCGTTGGCCGCTACCCACCAGGAAGCGGCCTGAACAGCGCTGCGCTTAAGTGTCGGCGTGCGTGACGGTATCGAGCACGCCGAGATAGCGCGTCTCGCCAATCTGGCCTTGGGCATCGAAGCGGCGCTCGGTCACGTCAAAGCAGCCGTCGTGGCGGATGCGCACGATGGTGCTGGCACGCGTGCCATAGCGCGGCGAGCGGATGAATGCGGCGGAAAGCAGCTTCTCCCACTCTGGTGCCACGCCCGTGGCGGGCAAGGAGCCGGTCGGCGCTTCACGCGTTTCAGACAGTAGATCGAGATAGCGCGTCACGTCCAGCGCGTTGCCGTGCCGGCCCGTATCTGCTGCGAGCGCCTCGGCAAAAGCGGCCATGCGATGCCGCACCTTGAACCATGGCGTATCGAGCAGCGCGTTGGACAGCCCATACAGGCCGGGGGCGAGCTTGCGCGGTGCTTCGGCACGGTTGCTGGTCCACCAGAGTTCGTCGCGCGTGGCGGTCAGCAGGTTGTAGCCGTTGTATGCGCGGTCGCGAGCGGTGAGGCTATCGAGATAAGCGGGGACAGACAGGTCATCCGCCGTCAGGAAATTGGAGACCAGTTCCCCACGGGAACGCGCATCGGGGCGGCGCTCTGACGGGGCGCGATAGTTGGTCAGCGCGGCAAAGCGGCCGTCGCGCGTCATGCCCATCCACGTGCCTGCGTGACCGACCACCTGGGCCATGTCACGCCCGGCCAGCACGTTGGGCGCGTCGCTCCACCATGCCAGGGGCGCGGCAGGGCGGTCATAGAATTCGTCCCGGTTGGCGGCCACCACCAGCGCATAGGCGGGGTGGGCGTGCCAGGCCGTGAGAATCAAACACATGAGCACTTCCTTTGAACATGCCGCACAACAAACGGCCAATGGTCAATGTGACGACCTGGGTTGCGCGGGCTTCGGCCAAGCATAGCAGCCTGCCGAATTTTTGCGATGTCGATTGCACCAGCACGCCGTCAACTGTTTTCCAGATCGACAAACAGCTCTACATGGCGTTCACTTGCGACGAATTCACGTGGGCCGCCGGTTTCCCACAGGCCGGCCAGAGTGGCGGCAAATGCAGGCGGGACGTCGTTGTAGGACTCCATCCACGTGGCCTGGCCGTCGCGTATTTCTGGACGGCGCATCAGGTTGCCCGCCACGCCGGTCGCCTCTTCCACGGTGTCGAGCCAGCGTTGCCAGCGCGGTAGCGCAGCAGCAGCGTCGCGCTCGGCAATGCGGAAGTAGACGAACAGGTGGTCGGCCATGATGGGGTCCGGTGTCAGGCGTTTTCTGAAGCGGGAATGGCGTACGGCAGGTTCTGCAACGTCAGCACGGGGCCGTCCGCCGTGGCGAGGTGGATGACAGTGTCGAGCGCATCAAGCTTCAACTCCACCAGCAGATCGGTGCCGCCATCCGGCGCCATGGCTGCGTTGACCACCATCCCGCACGGCTGGTTCAGATCATTTGCGCTGTAGACCTCGGCACCGGCGGACGTGGGGGCATTCACGTGTGCGCGCTGCATGCGCCGCTTGAGCGTGCCGCGATACTGGCTGCGCGCCACAATCTCTTGGCCGGGATAGCAGCCCTTGCGAAAATCGACGCCCCCCAGCAACTCCAGGTTCACCATTTGCGGGACGAACTGCTCTTGCGTGGGCGGTGTGATGTGTGGCACACCTGCTTGCAGGCTCATCCAATCCCACACCTCGGTGCCAATCAGCGACAGGCGCGAAGACAGGGTCTTCCAGGCGTGCTGGAAGTGCTCGGCGTGCACCATCCATTGATAGCGTGGGCGGCCTTCGGCATCCGGCAGGCGGATCACCGCACCGACCTGCTGGCCCACCGTCGCAGGCTGTTGTGCCACAGCGTTGACGGCATCAGGCTCGGGCAACACGGCACCGGCTTCGCGCAGCGCTTCCGCCGCATCCGGCCCCGCGACACCGATGGCGATGAACTCGTCCATCGGGCGCAGTTTTGCCTTGGCGCGCAGCACGAACATCGAGAGGCGCTTGGTCAGCGCGGGCGCGATCAACTTGTCGGTCTGCAGCACGATCGTATCGGCCTGACGCCACATCAGCAGCGTGGCAAGCAGCCGGCCCTTGGGCGAGCAGTAGCCGGCCAGGCGCGCCTGGCTCAGGCCCAGGCCGGTGACGGCGTTGGTCAGTTGGTTATGGAGGAACTCGGCGGCATCAGCGCCTTCAACGGCGATGCGCGCAAGATCAGTCGGCGCGCACAGCACGCTGCCGTGCGTGGCGGCCTCAAATTGCATATCGAGCGGAGGGAAGCTCAACGTATCAACAAAATCGTGAAAGACATCATTCATGGTGTGCGGGGCGGCCTGAGGTTGACCCGGTATTATATTGGGCTGTCTGAAGGGTGGTTTGTGCCCTGCCTATCCATTTCAAGAGTGCGGAAATCGCTGGCGTCAGCCGGTTCCGCACGCAAATTCGCAACACAATGCTCTCTTTTCTTAAACGCTTGATCCTGCTGGCGACACTGATTGTGCTGGCGGCAGCAGGCGGCGTGGCGTGGTGGGCTCAGCAACCGGTCAGTCTGTCGGCTTCGCCGCTGGAAGTGGTGATCAAGCCCAACTCGAGTGTGATCTCGGTCGCCAGGCAACTCGCCAATGCCGGCGTGAGTGTGCAGCCGCAGTTGTTTTCGCTCGTGGCACGCGCCACCGGCAACGCCAAGAGCCTGAAGGCCGGCGGCTATGCGCTGGAAACGGGTGCCACGCCGCTGTCTATTCTCGACAAGATGGCGCGCGGCGAGGTCACGCACTATGTCGTTACCGTCATTGAGGGGTGGTCCATGCGGCAGATGCGGGCCGTGGTCGATGCGGAGCCTGCGCTCAAGCACGATACCGCTGGCATGTCTGATGCAGACCTGATGCGCAAGATCGGCGCGGCCGAAACCAACCCGGAAGGCCTGTTCTTTCCTGATACGTATTTGTTTGCACGCGGCAGCTCCGACGTGGAGCTATACCGCCACGCCTATCAGGCCATGCAGAAGCGTCTGAACGATGCGTGGGCCAAGCGTGCGCTCGATCTGCCATACAAGACGCCGTACGAAGCCCTGACCATGGCCTCCATCATCGAGAAGGAGACCGGCCAGACGCTCGAACGGCCGATGATTGCGGCGGTGTTCGTCAACCGCTTGCGCAAAAACATGCTCCTGCAGACAGACCCGACGGTCATTTACGGCATTGGCGCGGGCTTTGACGGCAATTTGCGCAAGCGCGATCTGCAGAGCGACACGCCGTACAACACCTACACGCGCATCGGCCTGCCGCCCACGCCAATCGCGCTGCCAGGCATGGCGTCGCTCCAAGCGGCGCTGAATCCGGCGCCGTCCGACGCGCTGTATTTCGTAGCGCGCGGCGACGGCAGCAGCCAGTTTTCGACCAACCTGACGGACCACAACCGGGCCGTCAACAAATATCAGCGCGGCCAACCATGACCGGCAAGTTCATTACATTCGAAGGTATTGACGGCGCGGGCAAGAGCACGCACCTGGCGTGGTTTGCCCAGCAATTGCAGGCGAAACTCGCGCCACTGGGGAAAAAACTCGTCGTGACCCGCGAGCCGGGCGGCACGCCGTTGGGCGAGCGCCTGCGCGAAGTACTGCTGCACGAGCGCATGCATCTGGAAACTGAAGCGCTGCTGATGTTCGCCAGCCGCCGCGAACACATCGCCGAGGTGATTCAACCCGCGCTCGAGGCGGGCGATTGGGTCATCTCCGATCGCTTCACCGATGCGACCTTTGCCTATCAAGGTGGGGGCAGGGGCTTGGCCATCGAGCGGCTGGAGGCTCTGGAGCGCTGGGTGCAGCAAGGCCTGCAACCGACCAAGACCATCCTGTTCGATCTCGCCCCCGAGATTGCCGCCGCGCGCCTGGCTGATGCCCGCACGCCCGACAAGTTCGAAGCCGAGTCCGCCCAGTTTTTCTTGCGAACGCGCGCCGAATACCTGCGCCGCGCAGCCGTTGAGCCGGATCGATTTGTCGTGCTAAACGCCAATCGCGAGCGCAGTGATATCCAGAAAGACTTAGAGAATCTGCTTGCAACACTCTGATTTGGCAGGCAATTTCTGATACAGAAATAATGGTTTCACGGCGCGAATTCGCATCAACAATCTGACGCAACCCATTGATTCATGATGCTTTATCCTTGGCAATCCGCTGATTGGTCCCGCCTGCACACCATGCGAGCCAAGTTGCCGCACGCGATCCTGCTCAACGGTCAGGCCGGCACCGGCAAGCGCGATTTCGCCATGCACTTTGCGCAAGGCTTGCTGTGCGATACGCCCGCCGCCGACGGCCAGCCGTGCGGTACGTGTGCGGCCTGCAACTGGTTCGCCCAAGGCAACCATCCGGATTTCCACCTTGTGCGCCCCGAAGCCATGGAAGACGCGCCCGAGACGGAGAAAGACGCCGATGGCAAGAAAAAGGCGCCCAGCAAGATCATCCGCATGGAGCAGGTGCGCAACCTGATCGAGGCGGTGGGTGTCGGCACGCATCGAGCCGGGCTGCGGGTGGTGGTGCTGTATCCGCTTGATGCGCTGCAGACTGAAGGCGCCAACGCGCTGCTCAAGACGCTGGAAGAGCCGCCGCAGAACACCATCTTCCTGCTGGTGACGGACCGCATTGATCGCATCCTGCCGACCATTCTGTCGCGCTGCCGCCAGTTTCCGCTGCAGCCGCCGCAGCCTGACGCTGCGCGCCAGTGGCTGGAGCAGCAGGGCGTACCGCACGCGCAAAATCTGCTGGCCGAATTCGGCAATGCGCCGCTGGCTGCGCTGGCGGCTGCCGAGTCCGAAGATCGCCCCTTGCTGCAATTCCTGCTCGAACAGCTCGGCCAAGGCGCCAAACTGGACGCGCTGTCCACAGCCGATCATTTACAGAAATTGTCGGTGCCCGCCGTTCTCAGTACCATGCACCGATGGGTTTTTGACCTGATGGCGGCGCGGCTGGCGGGGCGTCCGCGCTATTTCCCGGCCCAGCGCGATGCGCTGCAACGTTGCGCGAACACCATCCCGCTGGAGCGCCTGGAACGTTTCGCGCGTGCGTTGCCAGAGCGGCGTCGCACCGAGCAGCACCCCCTGGCCGCGCGGCTCGTCATCGAAAGCCTTTTGCTGGATTACCGGCAGCTCTTTCCGGCTGCCTGACCCCGACCCGCCTCTGAACGTTTGCATCTTCTGGACACCCTGTGAGCACTGCACCTCTTCGTACGCCTGGCACCCCCGTCACTCCCGCCACCCCAGGCACGCCCGCTGTGGCAGGCGTCGCCACAAACGCACCGACCCGTCCGGGCATTGTGTCGCTAGCCATCAAGGATGAAGCCGGCCTGCACGCCGCGTATATGCCGTTCCTGAAAAACGGCGGCATCTTTGTGCCAACCCAGCGCCCTTACCGGATTGGCGAGGAGGTCTTCCTCGTGCTGTCGTTGCTGGATCGGCCACAGAAATATCAGGTGGCCGGCAAGGTGGCATGGATCACGCCGGTCGGCACGCCCGCAAAGACGCCGGGCATTGGCGTACACCTGGGGGAGGACGAACCCTGCCGCACCCTGCGCCGCGTGATCGAAGAGTTGCTGGGCAAGCAGATCAACTCGCAGCGGCCCACCCAAACGCTCTGATTTTTATTTGATGCGGCACACGAAATTTGTGCCGTAACTTTCTGATTATTCAATGTTTGTTGATTCTCACTGCCACATCAATTTCCCGGACTTGCGCGCGCGTCTGCCTGAGTTGCTGGCGCGCATGCGCGAAAACCGTGTCACGCACGCGCTGTGCATTTCCGTCACGCTGGAAGATTTTCCGAGCGTTCTGGAGATCGCCGAGCAGGAGCCGAATGTGTACGCCACCGTGGGCGTGCATCCCGATGCCGAAGCCGACATTGAAGAGGGCAAGCGCATTGAAGAGCCAACGCTGGAGCGCCTGCTGACCTTGGCCGATCACCCGCGCGTAGTCGGCATCGGCGAGACAGGGCTCGACTACTACCGCTTGGGCGAGCGCACCGTGGCCGACATGGAGTGGCAGCGCGATCGCTTCCGCACGCATATCCGCGCATCGAAACAGACCGGCAAGCCGCTGGTGATCCATACGCGATCCTCCGCAGACGACACGCTGGCCATCATGCGCGAAGAGGGTGCCGAGGCAGCGCGCGGGGTCATGCATTGCTTTACTGAAAGCTGGGACGTGGCCAAGGCCGCGCTGGATCTGGGCTTCTATATCTCGTTCTCGGGCATCGTGACGTTCAAGAACGCTGTGGACCTGCAGGAAACTGCCAAGAAGGTGCCGCTGGACCGCATGCTGATCGAGACAGACTCGCCGTACCTGGCACCGGTGCCGTTTCGCGGCAAAACCAACGAGCCGGCCTACGTGCGGCATGTGGGCGAGTTTCTGGCCACGCTGCGCGGCGAACCCCTGGACCGCATCGCTGGTGTCACGACGGACAATTTCTTCAATCTATTCAATGCAATATCGCGATAACTTGAAGCAGATGATGAAAAAAATCGCGCTGATGACCGGGCTGACTGCCGGACTGACGATGGCGTTATCGGGTGCAGCATTCGCCTCTGCGCAAGACGACCTGCGCGCTGCGGTTGAATACAACCGGCCGGTGCTGGTGCAGAGGTACATTGCGCAGGGCGTTGACCCCAACTTGAACACGCGCGATGGCACGCCGTTGCTGGTGGATGCGCTCAAGGACAAAAACGTCGAAGTGGCACAAGCGCTGATCCGCGCCAAGAACATCGATTTCGAGCGCACCAACGCCGCAGGCGAAAACGCGCTGATGATGGCCGCCTACCAGGGCCTGCTGCCTATCGTGAAACTGCTGGTGGAAACGTATGACGTGGAGGTCAACAAGACCGGCTGGACCGCGCTGCACTACGCCGCCACCAACGGGTATGACGATATCGTCAAATACCTGCTCGACCACGCGGCCTACATCGATGCGGAAAGCCCCAACGCCAGCACGCCGCTGATGATGGCAGCCATGGGTGGCCACATCACCACCGTCAAGCTGCTGCTTGACGAGGGCGCGGACATGAACCTGCGCAACCAGCAGAAGATGGATGTGATCGATTTTGCAAAGCGGTATCACCAGGACGAGATTGCAGCAGGGCTGGAATCGCGCCGTCGCAAGCTGGCAGCGCAGTCCGGCAAACCGATGCCTGCAGCACCTGCAGCACCTGAAGCGCCGACACCAATGCCGATGCCTGCACCGAACTCAACGGCGCCGGCCGCAGCCGCGCCCAGCAATCGCGATGCGATCGGCACGCCAACCGACGCACTCTTCAATAGCGGCGGCAACCAATCCCAAGCGCCTGGCGCATTGCGCGGCAACTGAGCCACCAGTCTGGCGTGGCGCCTGGTTGTTACCCGTCTACGCCCGCCGCGCCAGCCGCAACCCGGTGAACTGCCACCGCTGGTGCGGATAGAAGAAGTTGCGATATGTCGCCCGCAGATGCCCCTCGGGCGACACGCATGACCCGCCGCGCAGCACCATCTGGCTGCACATGAACTTGCCGTTGTATTCGCCTACGGCACCCTCGGCCGGCGCGAAGCCGGGGTACGGACCAAAGGGACTGGCCGTCCATTCCCACACATCACCGAACAACTGGCGCAGGCTGCCAGCCTTGGCGACGCCGTGATCAGGCAGTGCGCGCAAGGCGCCCCGGCCGGCGAAGTTGCCCTGCACGGGCAGGCCTTCGGCAGCGTGCTCCCATTCGGCTTCGGTGGGCAGGCGTGCGCCGACCCAGCGCGCGTAGGCATCGGCCTCATAAAAACTGACATGCGTGACGGGGGCGTCCCAATCCACCGGCTGCAGGCCGTGCAGCGACATCTGGAGCCAATCTTCGCCCTCATTCACGCCGGCTCGCCAGTAGAGCGGCGCGTCGATGCCTTCGCGCTGCACCCAGGCCCAGCCGTCGGACAGCCACAGCGTCGGCTGCCGATAACCGCCGTCCTGCATGAACGCGAGCCACTCGCGGTTGGTGACGGGGTGCGTGGCCAGCGCGTAGGGCTCCAGCCAGACGGTGTGGCGCGGGCCTTCGCAATCGAACATGAAACCCGCCGCCGAATCGGTCTGGCCGATCTGTATGGCGCCACCCGAAAAGCCAACCCAGCCCGCTGGTACCGGCGCTGCGTGCACGCGTGGCGCGGGCGCATCGGCGTAGGCGGGG
The DNA here is from genome assembly GCF_003851545.1 of Ralstonia sp. SET104. Lineage (GTDB taxonomy): Bacteria > Pseudomonadota > Gammaproteobacteria > Burkholderiales > Burkholderiaceae > Ralstonia. The sequence continues at coordinate 223,682 of NZ_BHVX01000007.1, forward strand.
CACAGCGGGTTCTGCGCAAACAGATGGAGCAGGTCGGTCAGAAGCAGCTCCTGGTGCTGCTGCTCGTGGTGCAGGCCAAGCGTGATCAGGCGGGCAACTTCGTCCGTCACGCCATCGGCAAGCAACTGCCGCATGGCCGCGTCGACATGGCCCCGATAGGTGCGCACCTCGTCGAGCGCCGGGCGCGTGAGCATGCCCCGGCGCGGACGCGGGTGCCGTGCGCCCACCGTCTCGTAGTAGGAGTTGAACAGATAGCGATAGTGCGGATCGGGCGATCGATAGCCAGGCACGTTGGGGCCGAGAACAAACGCTTCAAAGAACCACGTCGTATGGGCGAGATGCCATTTGGCGGGGCTGGCGTCGTCCATGGATTGGACGGTGGCATCCGCATCGGACAGCGGCGCGGCCAAGGCCAGCGATTGCGCCCTGACGGCATCGTAGTGCTGCAGGAGGGTGGGCAGCGTTGACGGGCGATTGGCGGGCACATCGAAGGCGGGCGATACACGCATGGCGTCTTCAGTCTCCAGGCAGGCGGCAGGAACGACACAGCAGCAACCGGGCCATGCAGCAGAGCGCATGCTGGCGCACCGTGCTAGCCAGTTTGGTAAGAAGCATATGCGAGCTTTGTAACTTTGCCACGCGCAACAACGGCGATGCTGCGTTGCGGCGGTGACTGCAGCGCAGCATCGATTGTCATAAAAGAGTCACTCCGGCCACCTACGATGTAAACGTTTACAAATTCCGAGGGGGCGCCGTGGGAAGCAGCATCAAGGACGTGGCCACGCATGCCGGCATTTCGATTGCAACGGTGTCGCGCGCGGTCAATACGCCCGAGCGGGTGAGCGCGGCAACGCTGGCCCGTGTGCAGGCTGCCATGGACGCACTGCAATATCGCCCGAACGCGCTGGGCCGCCAGTTGCGCGCCGTGCGCACAGGCTTGCTGGGCGTGGTGCTGCCGTCGCTGGCCAACCCGGTGTTTGCCGAATGCGTGCAGGGCATCGAGGAAGCGGCGTCCATCACGGGCCAGCGCGTCATGCTGATGACCACCGCCTATGACCGCCAGCGCGAAGCCCGTGCCATCGAGACCATGCTCGAGCAGCGCGTCGATGGCTTGATCTTGACGGTGGCCGATGCCGCCGCCAATCCGCACCTCGATCGCCTGGACGCCGAGCACGTGCCCTACGTGCTGGTCTACAACGACACGGTCGGCCAGGCACGTATTCCCGCCCGCTGCTGCGTGACGGTCGACAACCGGGCCGCCGCACGCGACGCCATCCGCGCGTTGCTGGCGCAAGGGCATCGGCAGATCCGCATGCTGACGGGCACGCTCTGGGCATCCGACCGTGCCGCGTTGCGCCACAACGGCTATCGGGAGGCACTGGAAGCCGCCGGCATCGCGCCGCAGCCGCCCGTGGAAATTGATTTCAATGCGGACGCCATGCTGCCCGCCGAGCTGGCCCGCCTGCTGGCGCCGCCGCGCCCGACCGCCATCTTCTGCAGCAACGACCGCCTGGCGTTGCTCACGATCCGCTCACTGCGCGAGATGGGCCTGCGCGTGCCGGAAGACGTGAGCGTGGTGGGCTTCGACGGTCTGGCGATGGGGCAGTGGCTCTCGCCCACGCTCGCCACTGTGGCGCAGCCGCACCGACGTATCGGCACCGATGCCGCCCTTGCACTGGCCCGCCGCATCACCGGTGAGGTGGTGCCGTCAATCACCTTGCCGCACCGTCTGCTGGCGGGCGGCACGCTGGCCCGTGCGCCGACAGAAGCCTCTTTGTCCGCTGTTTCTTCCCTCACGTCTGATACGCAAGGAGCGTCTCGATGAAACGTCTCGTTCAATGGCTGCGCGCGTGCGGCCTCGCTGGTGCCGCTGTTGCTGCCGGCGCGTTTGCCGTGGCTGGGCCGGTGCAAGCTCAGCCGGCCGGCCAGCAGGTCGCCATCTGCTACAACTGCCCGCCCGAATGGGCTGACTGGGCCAGCCAGATCAAGGCCATCAAAGAAAAGACCGGCGTGACCGTGCCGTTCGACAACAAGAACTCCGGCCAGGCCATCGCGCAGATGCTGGCTGAGAAGTCGCACCCGGTGGCGGATGTGGCCTACCTGGGCATCACGTCCGCCTATCAGGCCAAGGAGAAAGGGCTGGTCGCCAACTACAAGCCCAAGCACTGGGACGACATTCCTGCCGGCATGAAGGATCCGGACGGCGCGTTTTTCTCGATCCACTCGGGCACGCTGGGCTTCTTCGTCAACAAGGACGCACTGGAAGGCAAGCCCGTGCCGCATTCGTGGAAAGACCTGCTTAAGCCCGAATACAAGGGCATGGTCGGCTACCTGGACCCGAGCAGCGCCTTTGTCGGTTATGTGGGCGCCGTGGCGGTCAACCAGGCGCTGGGCGGCACGCTGGACAACTTCGGCCCCGGCATCGAGTGGTTCAAGCAACTGAAGAAGAACGCGCCGATTGTGCCCAAGCAAACCGCCTACGCGCGCGTCGTGGCAGGTGAAATTCCCATCCTGCTCGACTACGACTTCAACGCCTACCGCGCCAAATACAAGGACCACGCCAACGTGGAGTTCGTGATCCCGCAGGAAGGCACGATTGCCGTGCCGTACGTGATGAGCCTGACCGCTGGCGCGCCGCATGCTGACAACGCCAAGAAGGTGTTGGACTTCGTGCTGTCGGACGAAGGTCAGGCGCTGTGGGCCAACGCCTACCTGCGCCCGGTGCGCGCCAACGCCATGAGCAAGGAAGCCGCATCGCGCTTCCTGCCGGCCAGCGAATATGCCCGCGTGAAGACGGTCGATTTCAATAAGATGGCCGCCGGTCAGCAGGCATTCGGCACGCGCTATCTGAACGAGGTCCGCTGAGCATGAGCACCGCCACCCGAGCCACCCCGCCTGACGATGCGGTGCTGCCCGCACGGTGGCGGGTGGCGTTGCTGGCACCGGCCGTCGCGCTGTTCTGCGCGTTCTGGCTGTTGCCGATGGTTGCGCTGCTGCGTGTGAGCGGCAGCGAGGGCGTGATCGCCACTTACACCGCGGCGCTGACCACGCCGCGCTATCTGGGCAGCTTGTTTTCAACGGTGGTGCTGTCAGCCGCCGTCACGCTGGCAACGCTCGTGCTGTCGACCATCGCGGGGCTGTTCCTGGTGCGTCATGACGTGCCGGGCAAACGGGTGATTACTGCCATGCTGACTTTTCCGCTGGCGTTCCCCGGCGTGGTGGTCGGCTTCATGGTGATCCTGCTGGCTGGGCGCCAGGGCTTGCTGGGTGATCTCACGCACAAGCTCATCGGCGAGAAATGGGTATTCGCTTATTCAATCGGTGGGCTGTTTCTCGGTTACCTGTATTTCTCGATTCCGCGCGTGGTGCTGACGGTGATGGCCGCGGCGGAGAAGCTCGATCGTTCATTGGAAGAAGCGGCGCGCTCGCTGGGCGCGTCGTCGTGGCAAGTGACGCGCGACGTGCTGGTGCCGGGGCTGGCACCCGCGCTCGTGGCCTCGGGGGCGATCTGCTTCGCCACGTCGATGGGCGCATTCGGCACGGCGTTCACGCTCGCCACGGAAATCGACGTATTGCCGATGACGATCTACACCGAGTTCACGCTCAACGCGGGCATTGCGATGGCGGCGGCGCTGTCAGTGGTGCTGGGCGTGGTGACGTGGCTGGTGCTGGCGATTGCACGCACGGCAAGCGGCAGCCCGACTGGAGCGGCGGCATGAAACGCGTCTTGTCTATCGCGCAGTGGTTCATCACGCTGCTGCTGTGCCTGTTCCTGATCGTGCCTGTTGTGCTGTCGATGGCGGTGGGGCTGACGCGCAACTACATCCGCGGGTTCAAAAGCGGCTGGACGCTGGATTGGGTTGCCCAGGTGTGGGACCTGTACCACGCATCGATCTGGATGTCGCTGCTGGTGGCACTGTGCACGCTGGTGATCGTGCTGGCCGCAGGCGTGCCGGCCGGTTATGTGCTGGCCCGCCGCCAAAGCCGCACGAGCCGCTTGATCGAAGAATTTCTCACGCTGCCCGTGGCGCTGCCAGGGCTGGCGACGGCGCTGGGGCTGATCGTCGCGTACGGCGGTTTCGGCGGCTTTCGCGAGAGCCTGTGGTTCATCGTCGTCGGGCACGTGGTGTTCACGCTGCCGTTCATGGTGCGCGCGGTGGCGGCAGTGTGTGCGGGGCAGAACCTGAAGACGCTGGAAGAGGGCGCGGCCAGCCTGGGCGCATCGTTCTGGCAGCGGTTTTGCACCATCGTGCTGCCCAATGTGCAGCCCGGCATTCTGGCCGGCGCGCTGACGGTGGTGACGCTCTCGGTGGGTGAATTCAACCTGACCTGGATGCTGCACACGCCCGAAACCAAGACACTGCCCGTCGGCCTGGCCGACACTTATGCGTCGATGCGCCTGGAGATTGCCAGCGCCTACACGCTGATCTTCTTCGTCATGATCGTGCCGCTGCTGGTGCTGATGCAGCGCTTTGGCGGCTTGCGTGTGAACAACGGAAAGGCTTCCTGATGCGTACCGAACCCCTACATCTCCCGCCCGTGCCGATCCGGCTGCGCGGCTGCGGCAAGCACTTCGGAGGCCAGCGCGTGCTGGAGCCGATGGAACTCGACATTGCTGCCGGTGAGACCGTGGTGCTGCTCGGGCCCTCGGGCTGCGGCAAGACCACCACGCTGCGCATCGTCGCAGGGCTGGAAGCACCGGATGCAGGCGGCACCGTGCACTTTGGCGATGATGACGTCACCGCGCTTCCGATTGAGCGCCGCCGCGTCGGCATGGTGTTCCAGAGCTATGCGCTGTTTCCCAACCTGAGCGTGTGCGGCAATGTGGAATACGGCCTGCGCATCCAGCGCCGGCACAACGGCCTGTCCGACGCGCAGATCAGCGCCCGCGCAAACACGCTGCTGGAGATGATGCACCTCACGCCGTATGCGGATCGCGGCGTGGATCAGCTCTCCGGCGGCCAGCGCCAGCGTGTGGCATTGGCGCGCGCCCTGGCCCCCGAGCCGCGTGTGCTGCTGCTGGACGAACCGCTCACGGCGCTTGACGCCAAGCTGCGCGAATCCGTGCGTGCCGAGATGGACCGCCTGCTGCGCAGCCTTGGCATCACCACCATCTATGTCACGCACGACCAGGAAGAGGCGATGGCGCTGGCTGACCGCATCGTCGTCATGGAAGCCGGGCGTATCGCGCAGATCGGCACCCCGCGCGAAATCTACTTCCAGCCCGCCAACCGGCATGTGGCGGATTTCATCGGCATCATGAACCGGCTCGACGGCAGGCGGCAGGATGGCGCGTTCGTCTGCGCAGGCGGCCGTGTGGCGGCGCCCGCAGGCGAGGGCGATGCGGTGTTCTTCCGCCCCGAAGACGCTGTACTGGCCGATCCGGCCCAGGCCGCGCTCAGGGGCACGGTCGAATCGGCGGTGTTCCTGGGTTTCCGCACCCGTGTGCGCGTGGCAGGCGTTTCGGCCACGTCGTTGTTCATCGATTTGCCCGGCCGCCAGCACTTTGCACCGGGCCACGCAGTCGGCTTCAATGTTCCGGCTGACCGCCTCCTGACCTTGCAAGCGTGATGCACTTCCTGCAACTGACCGACCTTCATATCAAGCGGCCCGGGCGGCTGGCCTACCGGCGTGTGGATTCCGCTGCGTATCTGGCGCGCTGCGTGGCGCATATCCTCGCGCAGCCGCAGCGGCCCGACGCCATTGTGCTGACAGGCGACTTGGTCGATACCGGCGCGCCAGAGGAATATGCCCACCTGCGCGCCGTGCTCGCACCGCTGGATGCTGCAGGCATTCGCATGCTTGCGGTGCTCGGCAACCACGATGCCCGTGACGCGGCGCGCGAAGCCTTTGCTGATTGGCTCGCGCCTATCCCGGTTGCCGCACAAGACTCGAACGCCTTCCAGTACTGGGCCGATATCGGCAACGTGCGCCTGATCGTGCTCGATACGCTCGACACAGGCCACCCGGGCGGCCGCCTCGGCGTGCAGCGCCTCGATTGGCTGGCCGATACGCTGGCGCACGAAACACAGCGCCCGACCGTCATCGCCATGCACCACCCGCCGTTTGCCACGGGCATCCACCACATGGACGTTCAATCGCTGGCCGAAGACGACATCGCACCGTTCGCGCAGATCGTGCGTGCCGCTGGCAATGTCGAGCGCATCATCTGCGGCCATCTGCATCGCTCCATTGACGTGCGCTTTGCGGGCACGGTGGCGTCGACCTGTCCGTCACCCGCGCATCAGGTGGCGCTCGATCTCGATCAGGATGGCGAACCGGGCTTCGTCATGGAGCCGCCCGCCTACAAGGTGCACGCATGGGCGCCGGGCCAGGGACTGGTGAGCCATCTCGCGTATGTGGGCAAATTCGATGGCCCGCACCCATTCTTCGAGCCGGATGGGCGGTTGATCGATTAGGCCGCGTTCATCTGGTCGCGTCCATCAGGCCGCATCCATCAGACCACTTCTGCGGCGGCGCCGGCGCTCATGCGGTCGACCAGCACATCGACATCGCTTTCAGCCAACGCAATCGACCCGCGCAGCCGGTCATCTGCAAACTCGTCGTACTCGATGGCCACCGACGCCACATCGGTGACGCCGATATAGCCGAACGCCGTTGCAACGCCACCTTCCACGTGGTTCAGGTGGGCAATGCGCTGGCCCGGGCCGTAACCGAAATCACCGCGCGAGCTAAGGATGACGAGGCGCTTGTGCATGCCGGCCAGCAGCGGCCAATAGGGTTCGCCGGTACGGCTGCGGTCAAAGCCGAACGTGCGGCCCACGCGCACGATGTTGTCGATGTACGCCTTGAACTGCGCGGGCATGCCGAAGTTGTACATCGGCACACCGGCCACGATCACGTCGGCGGCCAGCAATTCGTCGATCAACGCATCGCTTTGCGCAAGCCGGTCGTGCATCCACGGTTCACGTTGCGCGGGCGGGGTGAACGCAGCATGCACCCAGCCGCCATCGACGGGGGAAGGCGGTGCCGCGCCGACGTCGCGATAGACGACCTGCGCATCCGGCTCATGTTCAAGCCAGCGCTGCACAAAGCGCGCAGAAAGCCGGCGCGTGTGCGAGCCGTGGCGCTCGGTATCGGAGCAGCCGGGGCGGGCGCTTGCGTCCAGATGCAGCAGGCGAGTCGGTGTGGTCATGTCGAACCCGTGGTTGTGAGTGGAGGTGTGGCCACTCTACGAGGCGCGCTGCACTGCGACAAACGACAAGTTTTTCGCGCCATGGATGACATGGATTCATCCATGCCCGCCGTGGGGAGAAAGCCCCCATGACACAATCCACGCATGCGAAAACTGCCACCCCTGAGTGCACTGCGGGCGTTTGAAGCCACCGCACGGCACCTGAGCATGCGCCGCGCCGCCGATGAACTGTCGGTCACGCCCACGGCCGTCAGCCATCAGATTCGCCGCCTGGAAGACGCCCTGGGCGTGGCGCTGTTCGAGCGGCAGGTGCGCGCACTGCGGTTGACCGAAGCCGGAGAGCGGCTGTACCCCGTGCTCAATACCGGCTTTGACGCGTTCGCGCAGGCCATTCATGCCATCTGCGCGCCCGAGGCAGCGCCAATACGCCAGCGCGTCACGCTCACGGCGCCGATGGGGTTGGCTGCGCGCTGGTTGGTCCCAAGGCTCGGTGAGTACGCTACGCGGCATCCCGAAGTGGATCTGCGCATTCATGCATCCGACACCGTGGTGGATCTGCACGGCGGCAGCGCAGACCTCGCCGTGCGCTATGGCGAAACGCCCGCCGCCCAGCCGGGCCTCGTTGCCGAACACCTTTTTGGCGACGCGTATGCGCCGGTCTGTCATCCGGGCCTGAGCGTCCGGTCGCACGACGATCTCGCGCGCGTGCCGCTCATCCACTCCGAATGGCAGCGCACGCTGCCGCAGCCGATCGGCTGGCCGATGTGGGCACGCGCCGCTGGTATCGAACACACGCTCCAGACTGATGCGGGCATCGTACTGTCCGACGACGGGCATGCCATGTCGGCAGCCATGGCGGGGCAGGGCGTGATCCTGGCGAATCTGCCGCTGGTGCGCGATGCGCTGGAGGCTGGCGCACTCGTCCAGCCGTTCGATGGGCCGGTCATCCAGCGATACGCATTCTGGGCGATGGCGCCTGCCACACGGCTGGAAGATGCCGCCGTGCGATCCGTGTGGAACTGGCTGCGCGCGTGCTGCGACGCGGCCACCGCACCCAACGCGTTGCATCGCAAAAACTGAGGCGCTGCGTTTAACTCAGCCGAAAGGCTGGGCTTGTTTTCGCGCGAACAGCGTCTAGTGTGGAAACACGCGGGCATCACCCGCGGCGGACGTCCTGCTTCCACAAGAAGATGAGGGGGCTGCAGCCATGACCACAGTCGGCAGCTTTCAGATCGATTTCCTGCAATATCTGGACCGCGAGGGCAAGCCGGTTCAGTCGTTGCCGGCATTTGCGCAGGATGCGCAGGCGCTCATTGCGCTGTACCGCGCCATGGTGCTCACACGCGCGTTTGACGCCAAGGCGGTTGCGCTGCAGCGCACGGGCAAGCTTGGCACATTCGCATCGTCCGTCGGGCAAGAAGCCATCGGCGTGGGGCTGGCCAGCGCCATGCGCCCCGAAGACGTGCTGTTCCCGTCCTACCGCGATCACGCTGCGCAATTGCTGCGCGGCGTGACCATGGCCGAAAGCCTGCTGTACTGGGGCGGCGACGAGCGCGGCAGCCAGTTCAGCGCGGTTCCTGAAGACTTTCCCAACTGCGTGCCGATCGGCACCCAGGTCTGCCATGCGGCGGGCGCGGCCTATGCGTTCCGGTTGCGCGGTCAAGCCCGTGTGGCCGCCTGCATCCTGGGCGACGGCGGCACATCGCGCGGTGACTTTTATGAAGGCATGAACTTCGCGGGCGTATGGCAGGCGCCGTTGGTCATTGTCATCAACAACAACCAGTGGGCGATCTCGGTGCCGCGCAGCCGCCAGACTGCCGCCCAGACGCTGGCGCAAAAAGCCATCGCCGCAGGCATCGCCGGCCTGCAGGTTGACGGCAACGATGTGATTGCCGTGCATCAAGCCGCGCAGGACGCCATCGACCGTGCAAGAGCAGGGGGCGGCCCCACGCTCATTGAAGCCGTCACGTACCGCCTGGGCGACCACACCACCGCCGACGACGCCACGCGTTACCGCGATTCCGACATCGTCAAACAGGCCTGGCAGGCCGAGCCTGTCCTGCGGTTGCGCAACTACCTGACCAGCATCAACGCCTGGGACAAGGCGCAGGAGGATCAGCTTGGCCGCGCGTGCTACGCCCAGGTGGAAGAGGCGGTGGCCGCGTATCAGGCCGTTGAGCATCCCGAGCCATCGGCGATGTTCGATCATCTGTATGCGACGCTGCCGAGCGCGCTTGAATGGCAGCGTGCGATGGCGCTCGCGTTTGCATCAAACGGGGCGAGCCATGGCTGACGTCAACCTCGTTGAAGCCGTCAACATGGCGCTGGCCTACGCGCTGGAGCACGACCCGTCCGTGGTGCTGATGGGCGAAGACATTGGCGTGAACGGTGGTGTGTTTCGCGCCACGGTAGGCCTGCAGACACGCTTCGGCCCGCAGCGCGTGATCGACAGCCCGTTGGCAGAATCCGCATTGGCTGGTACCGCCATCGGCATGGCGGCCATGGGGCTCAAGCCGGTGGTCGAAATCCAGTTCAGCGGCTTCATTTACCCGGCCCTCGACCACGTGCTCAACCATGCCGCACGACTGCGAAACCGCACACGCGGACGGCTGTCGTGTCCGCTGGTGATCCGCTCGCCCAGCGGTGGCGGCATCCACGCGCCGGAGCATCACTCGGAAAGCCCCGAAGCACTGTTCACGCATATCCCGGGGTTGCGTGTGGTGGTGCCGTCGTCGCCGGCCCGGGCGTATGGGCTGCTGCTGGCGGCCATCCGCGACCCCGATCCGGTGATGTTCTTTGAGCCGACCAAGCTCTATCGCGTATTTCGCCAGCCGGTGGAAGACGACGGTCAGGCACTGCCGCTGGACACCTGCTTTCTGCTGCGCGACGGCACCGATGTCACGCTGGTGAGCTGGGGCGGCGCGTTGCAGGAAACGCTCGCCGCTGCGGATCGCCTTGCGGAAGACGGCATCGCCGCCGAGGTGATCGACGTGGCCACGCTCAAGCCGCTTGATATGGAGTCGATCCTGGCGTCGGTGGCCAAGACCGGCCGCTGCGTGATCGTGCACGAGGCCGCGCGCACCTCGGGCTTTGGCGCAGAGATCGCCGCCAACGTTGCCGAGCACGGGCTGTACTCACTGTTGGCTCCGGTGCAGCGCGTGACCGGCTATGACGTGGTCATGCCGCTGCCCCGGCTGGAGCATCACACCCTGCCGAGCGTGGAGCGCATCGTTGCAGCGGTCAGAAAAACGATGGAGGGCAGTTGAGCGATGATCGTCTTTAAACTGCCGGACCTCGGCGAAGGGTTGCAGGAAGCGGAGATCGTGCAATGGCACGTGCAGGCCGGTGACACGATCGCCGCCGATCAACCGCTGGTCTCCGTTGAAACCGCCAAGGCGATTGTCGAGATTCCATCGCCACAATCAGGGCGTATCGCCAAGCTGTTCGGCCAGCCGGGCGACGTCGTGCACATTGGCGCGCCGCTGGCGGCATTCGAGGGTGCGGGGGCAGAAGACGCCGATGCTGGCACCGTGGTCGGTCAGATGCCGGCAGGTCAGCACGTTGTGCGAGAGGCGCCGGCCGCAGTGGGTGGTGCGGCGGCGCCGGGCAGCATCAAAGCCATGCCGGCGGTTCGAGCGTTGGCTCGCAAGCTCGATGTGGATTTATCGATGGTCACGCCATCGGGGCCGGACGGCGTGATCACTGCGGCCGATGTCGAACGCGCCGCCAAGACCTTTGCCGAACTGGGCCCGCCCGAGGTGCTGCGTGGCGTGCGCCGGGCCATGGCGCAGAACATGGCGCGCGCCCAGAGCGAAGTGGCTGCCGCCACCGTCATCGACGACGCTGATATTCATGCATGGGCTCCCGGCACGGATGTCACCATCCGGCTGATCCGCGCACTCGTCGCGGGCTGCCGCGCAGAGCCTGGGCTCAACGCCTGGTTCGACGGCAACGCTGGCCGCCGTCACGTGGTGGAGAAGATCGACCTGGGCATCGCCGTCGATTTGCCGGATGGCCTGTTCGTGCCCGTGCTGCGCAACGTCGCGCACCGGGATGCCGCCGATTTGCGCGCTGGCCTGGAACGCATGCGCGCTGACATCAAGGCGCGCAGGATTCCGCCCGAAGAGTTGCGCGGCAACACGATCACACTGTCGAACTTCGGCATGATCGCGGGCAAATATGCCGCGCCGATTGTCGTGCCGCCCACGGTGGCGATCCTGGGCGCGGGCCGCATCCACGAACAGGTGGTTGCGGCCAACGGCGTACCGGCTATCCACCGCGTGTTGCCGTTGAGCCTGACGTTTGACCACCGTGTCGCAACGGGGGGTGAAGCGGCACGGTTTCTGGCTGCCGTGATTGCGGACCTGCAAGCCGCCGAGTAGATCAGCCCAGTAGCGGCGATAGGCTGCGTGCTGGCGCAAAAGCTTCGTGCCACGCAGCCGCAAGCTGCAACAGCGCAAATTCGGAGCGGGGCGCGGCCATCACCTGCAAGCCCAGCGGCAGGTCATTGGCGGTAAAACCCGATGGCAGGCTGGCGGCCGGTACGCCCGCCAGCGTTGCGCCGATCACGACTTCCATCCAGCGGTGATACGTATCCATAGCGCGGCCGGCAACGGTTTTGGGCCAGTGTTCTTCAGCCGGGAAGGGGGCAATCTGCGTGCAGGGCAGGACGAGGAAATCGTAGTGCCTGAACTGCCCCAGCAGCGCCTGGTACCAGCTCGCGCGCGTGGCGATGGCGCGGTTGATATCAATGGCGGTGCGGCTGCGGCCGTGCTCGATTTCCCAGATAGCTTCAGGCTTGAGCAACGCGCGCGTGGCGGCGTTGGCGTGCAGCAGCCCGAGGTTGCCGGACACGCTAAGCGCCCGCAGCGTGCACCAGCATTCCCACAGCGCGTCCATTGCGAAGAAGGGCTGTACGGCCTCGATATGGCAGCCCAGCGTTTCGAAGGTGTCGAGCGCTTGCTCGTTAATGGCAAGCACTTCGGGATCGACGGCAAGATAGCCGCCAAAATCGCCCAGCCAACCGATGCGCGCTTGCCGGAAATCACGATGCAGCGGCTGCGCGAAGCACGACGGATCGTCACTCAATGAAAGGGGCGCACGCGGGTCGTAACCGGCCTGCGTGGCGAGCAACCAGGCGAGGTCTTGCGGGTTGCGCGCCATCGGGCCTTCGGTGCCCAGTTGCTGGAAGAACACGTCACCGGTGGGGCCGTAGGGCACGCGGCCGAGGCTTGGGCGCAGGCCGTAGATGTTGTTCCAGGCCGCCGGGTTGCGTAGCGAGCCCATCATGTCGCTGCCGTCGGCCACGGGCAGCATGTTCAGCGCCAGCGCAGCGGCCGTGCCACCGCTGCTGCCGCCGGCCGAGCGCTCGGGGTTCCAGGCGTTGCGTGTGATGCCGTACACGCGGTTGTAGGTGTGCGAACCCAGGCCGAACTCCGGCGTGTTGGTCTTGCCGATCAGCACCGCGCCCTGGCGGCGGATACGCTCGACGACGATGCTGTCGTATGTGGGCACGTTGCGCGCCAGCGCGATGCTGCCCATCGCCGTCACCATGCCAGCGGCGGCGGCCAGGTCTTTGGGCGCTTGCGGAAAGCCATGCATCCAGCCGCCGGACAAGCCTCGCGACAGCAACACATCGCGCTCGCGCGCCTGGTCGATGGCCGATTCCGCATCGATGCGCGCCACGACGGCGTTCACCGCAGGGTTATGGCGGTCGATCTGCGCGAGAAACGCTTCCATGACCTCCACGCACGACACATCGCGCGCGTGGATGCGCCGGGATAGCTCAATCGCGCTCCATTGCACGATCTCTTCGTTGGCAATCGCAGCTGTTGCGGCGGGGCTAAGGTTCGTTTGCATGCCCTGACCCGAAGTTCACTTCAAGCGCTCAGGTACGTCTGCGCCAGACGCACCCAGGCAGCGGCGCCCAACGGCAGCACCTGATCATTGAAGTCGTAGCCTGGGTTGTGGACCATGCACCCGCCGAACTCGCCTTCGCCATTACCAAGGATCAGGTAGCAACCCGGCACTTCGTTGAGCATCCAGGCGAAGTCTTCGCTGCCGTTAAGCCCCTTGGGCGCCTGCGTAACGACGTTGTCTGCGCCCACCAGTTCAGTGCAGACCCGCTGGGCCAACTGCGTCTCGGCCTCGGCATTGACCATGGGCGGCGTCAATTGACGGTAGTCGATCTGCGCCTCAACGCCGTGGGCCTGCGCAGTCAGGCCAACGATCTCGCGAATGCGCATCTCTACCAGCGCGCGCGTTTCCGGGCGCGCCGCACGCACATTCAGGCCAATCGTCACCGACTCGGGAATCACGTTGTGCGTGGCGCCACCACGGATGAAACCGACCGACACCACCGCCGTGTCATCGGGCGCAACGTTGCGTGCCACCACAGTCTGCAACGCTGTGATGATGGCGGCGGACGCAGCAATCGGGTCGCGCGCGCGGTGCGGCATGGCGCCGTGTCCGCCCATGCCCTTGATGGTGACGTCAGCCACGTCGGAAGACAGGCTGACCGGCCCCGCCAGCACACGGAAGCTGCCGGCCGGCACGCCCGGCATGTTGTGCAGGGCATAGACCGCATCGCAGGGAAAACGCTCGAACAGCCCGTCTTCGATCATGGCGCGCGCGCCGCAGAGGTTTTCCTCATCAGGCTGGAAGATGAGGTTGAGCGTGCCGTCAAAGTTGCGGCTTTCAGCCAGGGCCTTGGCGGCGGCCAGCAGAATGGCGGTGTGCCCATCGTGCCCGCACGCGTGCATCTTGCCGTGGTTGCGGCTGGCGTAAGGCAGGCCGGTCGCCTCAACGATGGGCAGCGCGTCCATGTCTGCGCGAATGCCGAGCCGGCGCGTGCCGTTGCCCAACTTCAACTGACCGACCACACCGCTTTGGCCGATGCCGGTATGGACTTCATAGCCCCAGCTTTTGAGCAGATCCGCAACCAGTGTGCTCGTGGCGCCCACCTCGAAACCGAGTTCGGGTTGCGCGTGAATCTGGCGGCGGATATTGACGAACGTTTCTGTGTCGATGTGGACGGGCGGCAGCAGATGCGGCAGCAATTGGAAGGGCGTGAGCGTCGGCGCTTTGGTCATGTCGGGGTTCCTGCAGACAAATTGGGAGTCAGTGGGTTTCGCGCGCTTCGCGCAGGCTCAGCACGGTCAGCAGCGTGATGGCGCTGCAGGCCATCATGTAAAAGGCAGGGGAGAGCGGATTGCCCGTGCGGGCCAGCAGCCACGTCACAACAAACTGGCACGAACCGCCAAACACCGTGACGCCGATCGCGTAGATGACCGACAGGCCGCTGGCGCGCACCTTGATCGGCAGCAGCTCCATCATCATGAGCAGCATGGGCGTAGTGCCCAGGTACAGCGTGCCGGTGAGCAGCGCCGACAGCGCCAGCACCAGCGGCACGCTCGGGTAATGCGTCATCAGCCAGAAGGCCGGATAGAGCAGCACCACGGTCAGCAGCGTCGCGCCCACCACCAGCGGCTTGCGGCGCGGCAGGCGATCGGCCAGCCAACCCGACAGCAGCGACGCGCCAAAGCTCGTCAGCCCCGTCACACAGCCCGCGAGCAGCGACAGCGACGCCGGCAGATGCAGCTCGCGGATCATGTACGTTGGCATGAAATAGATCACCAGATACGTGCCCACCGTGCCGCCGATGATGGTGAGCACGCCCTTGACGACCAGCCCGCCGTATTCGCGGAACAGCGTGCCAAGCGGGCTCGGCGCATGCGTTTGTGCGGTGTGGGTTTCGTCCAGATGCGAGCGGATGTAGAGGCCCACCGGCGCGATCAGCAGCCCCAGGAAGAACGGCACGCGCCAGCCCCAGCTCTGCAGCGCTTCTGGCGACAGACTGCCGTACAGGATGGCCGCCGTGAGCGCGCCGCACAGGGCCGCGATGCCCTGACTGCCCAGTTGCCAGCTCACGCGAAAACCGCGCCCCTTGATTCCACCGGACTCCATCAGCATGGCAGTCGACGCCCCAATCTCGCCGCCCAGCGAGAAACCCTGCAGCAGCCGCCCCGCCAGAATGACCAGCGGGCCGAACAGACCCGCGGACGCGTAGGTGGGCGCGACAGCCAGGCACAGCGTGCCGATCACCATCAGGCCGATCGTCAGCGTCATCGCGGCCTTGCGTCCGCGGCGATCAGCGTAGTTGCCGATGACAAAGCCACCCAGCGGGCGCATCACAAAGCCGATACCAAACGTCGCCACCGCCAGCAACAGCGAGCCATATGCGCTGTCAGACGGAAAGAACAGCTTGCCGATCATCAAGGCAAAGAAGCTGTAGACCGTGAAGTCGTACATCTCCAGCGCATTGCCGATAGAGCACGCGGCAATCAATCGCGCTTGGCTGGCTGGCTTGGGAGCAGCAACGGCCGAGCCGGGCAGGGCCGTCGCCGGCAGGGTGGTGTCGTTCATGGGGGGTCTCCGTCCACGATGTTGGGGAAGGGCTTCTATGAGTCCTTGGCGATGAAGTATTCCGGGAACACGCGCGCGGAAAAAATCGCAAATATTCATCCCAATAACCAAATAGAATCACCGCCATAACCGGCATGTATCCGCTATCAGGGAAAGCCCGTGAGAGCGTGAGCTGGCACGCACACAAAACGGTGTGCAATGAAGAAAGGAGAAGCCAGGTGAAGCTGCACCAGTTGCGCATCCTGCTGGCCGTGGCACAGCACGGCAGCATTCATGAGGCTTCGCGCGGGCTGCATATCTCGCAGCCGGCGTTATCCAAGGCCATTGCCGAACTGGAGCGGGAGCTTGGCGTGACGCTGCTGTCGCGCTCGGTGCGCGGCGTGAGCCTGACGGCGTATGGGATGGCGCTTGTCAAACGGGCCAGCGTGGTCGAGCAGGAATTGCGTCACGCGCTGGAAGACATCGAATCCATCCGCGGGCATGCAGAAGCGGAACTCAACATCGGCTTTACCGCCGTGGCCTCCAGCGGGCCATTGCCCGATGCCATGGCAGCATTCCGCACGGGTTTTCCCAACGTGGCGTTGCGCGGTTTCGAGCAGCGTTCGACGCAGATTCTGGAAGGCCTGCGCGAAGGCCGCATCGATCTGGGGCTGATCTCCACCAACAGCGGGCCCGGCACGAGCAGCTTTCAGTGGGAGCCGTTGTTCTCCGTGCCGATGCGCCTGGCAGTGCGCCCCGGTCATCCGCTGAGAAAAACGCGCAAGCTGCGCGCACTGCTGGATGCCGACTGGCTGGTGCTGGACCCGCTCGATGACCCAGGCAGCCCAATGGCCAGCCTGATGCGCCTGCACCGGCTGGAAATCCCACGCCGTATCGTACAAAGCGGGTCCAACCTGCTTGGCTTGCAGTTGGCCACGAAGACGGACCTGGTGAGCATGTGGTCGAATTTCGTCTTCGCCAACACGCTGGGGCCGCTGCGCACGATTCCGGGCGCGCTGGAAATTCTGCCGGTGGAAGATGAACTACCGGATTTCAGCGTCTACATGGTCTATCGGTCAGCCGATCTGATGACGCACGCCTGTGCTGAATTCTGCAAGGAGATTCGGCACGCTGCGCAGCGGTATCGCCACGGTTGAGCATCAAACCGGCAGCGTGCCTGGGTTGGCCTAGATGCGACATTAGAAAAACGGCCAACATCATTCTTCCGCATAATTTGCATTATGTTAAATAAAAGATGCGCCAGCACACCCACTGAGCCCAGCCCGCACGTTCATTTTCGGGAATCTGTTCTCGTTTTTTCAGAATTCTGTTCCCGGCAGCTAGCTTGTATGCGCAAATAGGCATTTCCGGAGAAAACCGTGTTCACTTGCAAAAACCAGAGCTGCGGCACGCAGTGGAGCCTGCCCGACGTCGTCATCAAGGATGAAGGCCAAGGGCCGCTGTTCCGCTGCCCGCTATGCGGCGCACGAAACTACGTCAAGCGCTTTGAGGCCGGCGACGGCAAAGTCGTCTACAAACAACTCGAAGGCCGGCCGCTCAATTGACCCAGCGCAACGACATGACCATCGAACCGACCGCCACCCCCTTCAGCACCCTTGCGCTCGCCCCCGCCGTGCTCGCGAATCTTGCGCAGCTCGGTTACACCAACATGACGCCGATCCAGGCCGCGAGCCTGCCAATCGCGCTTGCGGGCCACGATCTGATCGCTCAGGCGAAAACCGGTAGCGGCAAAACCGCAGCGTTTGCGCTTGCCCTGCTTGCGCGGCTCGACGCACGCAGCTTCGACGTGCAAGCGATGGTGCTCTGCCCGACGCGCGAGCTTGCCGATCAGGTCACGCAGGAAATCCGCCGTCTCGCGCGCGCCGAGGAAAACGTGAAGGTGCTGACGCTCTGCGGCGGCACGCCGATGCGTCCGCAGACAGCGAGCCTTGTGCACGGTGCGCATATCGTCGTCGGCACGCCAGGGCGCATCATGGACCATCTCGAACGCGGCAATCTTGCGCTCGGCGCGCTGAAGACCCTCGTGCTCGACGAAGCGGACCGGATGCTCGACATGGGCTTCTTCGACGACATCGCGAAGGTCGTGCGCCAGTGCCCGCCCGAACGGCAAACGCTGTTGTTCTCGGCAACCTACCCGGATGAAATCGCCAAGCTGAGCCGCCAGATACTGCGAAATCCAAAGGAAGTGAAGCTCGAAGAGCGCCACGACGACAGCAAGATTCGCCAACGCTTTTATGAGGTAACCGACGACAAGCGGCTGCATGCAGTCGGGCTGCTGCTCAAGCACTACCGGCCAGTCAGCACGCTGGCGTTCTGCAACACAAAGCAGCAATGCCGCGACCTGCTCGACGTGCTGCGTGCGCAGGGCTTCCATGCGCTCGCGCTGCATGGCGAGCTTGAACAGCGTGAGCGCGATCAGGTGCTGATTCAGTTCGCGAATCGGAGCTGCTCGGTGCTCGTTGCGACCGACGTCGCCGCGCGCGGGCTCGACATCGCTCAGCTTGAAGCGGTGATCAATGTCGACGTGACGCCCGATCCCGAAGTGCACGTGCATCGGATCGGCCGTACGGGCCGTGCCGATCAGGACGGCTGGGCGCTGAGCCTCGCGAGCATGGATGAGATGGGGCGTGTCGGCAACATCGAGGAGGCGCTCGGGCGCGAGGTCGAATGGCATCGGCTGGACGAACTCGACACCACCAACGACACGCCGTTGCTGCCACCGATGGAGACGTTGCAGATCCTCGGCGGACGCAAGGACAAGATCCGCCCCGGCGATGTGCTCGGTGCACTGACCGGCGACGCGGGTTTTCGCGGCGACCAGATCGGCAAGATCAACGTGACCGAATTCTCGACCTATCTCGCGGTCGAGCGCGGCATCGCTCGCGACGCACTGCGCAAGCTCAACGCGGGCAAGGTGAAAGGCAAGAAAGTCAGGGTTCGATTGATGGACGAATGACGCCAGTGCGCGGCCGCAGCGCTTGACGGCACAAACAGCGTGTCGAGCCATGGCTGCGTCGCCAGGCACTCCGGCACATCCCTGATCTTCAGGGCGTGCCGGCGGCAGCCTCGATCCCCTCCTCTTCTCAAAAAAAATGCGCGGCGCTATCGCCGCGCAGCCAAAAGCGCCGTGGGGATGCGGCGCTTACTGTGGCAGACCTTCCCCCTGGGTTTCGGGCAGAAACCAAGGCAATACAAGCCCGAGGACATAGACAGAGCCGAGCGCCAGTGCCGCGTTGGCGACGCCACCGAACGAGTGGATCAACGAGCCGGCGATGATCGGAAACACCCAGGCGATCAGGCGCGCAGCATTGAAGACAAAACTGCACGCGGTCGAGCGCACGGTCGAGCTGAACAGCTCTGCCGGATAGATCGCCATCCACACATAGGCACAGCCGAGCGTGAAGAAGCCGTTGATTGGCGCGACGACGGACATCGATTCAACCGAGGTCGTCATCGCGTAGGTCACGTAGGTCGTCGCCAGTGAGCCCAGAAACGTCAGGAACAGGAAGCGGCGGCGGCCAATCGCGTCGATGATGAAGCCGGCGGCCATGTAGGCAACAATGGCGCCAACCGTGTAGAGAATCGTGATCTTCGAGCCCCAGTCGGCCGGGTTGGCCAGACCTTGTTCCTTGGCGAGTCCGATGGTGAAGGTCGGCAGCCAGCTCGAGATCGCCCACCAGCCGACGGTGGTGACCACCGAGAGCAGCAGCGTGACGAACGTACGGCGGCGGGCTTCTGGCTCGCGGAACAACTGGGACAGCGTGAAGGGCCGTTTGTCGCTGCCGCCCTTGCCTGCCGCGCCGGTGGCGCTCCAGCGCTTTTCACGCACGGCCTGCTTCCACTTTTCCGACTCTTCGACACCGCGGCGGATGTACAGCACGAAGAACGCGGGCAGCGCGCCGAGGGCGAACATCAGGCGCCAGGTTTCCTGGCCCATCGGGTGCGACGCTGACAGCCCAAACCAGATCAGCGCGGCAATCAGTGTGCCCCAGCCAAAACCGGATTGCAGAAAACCGGCGCCCTTGGCGCGGGCCTTTTCCGGCCAGGTTTCGGCCAGCAGGGAGATGCCCGTGCTCCATTCGCTGCCCATCGCCAGACCGGTGATGAAGCGCAGCGCGCACAACTGCACAAACGTCTGCGAGAACGTGGTCAGGCCCGAGAACAGCGCGTACAGAAAGATCGACCACAGCATCATCCGCTTGCGCCCGACATAGTCGGCCATCACGCCGCCCACCAGGCCGCCGATCCCCCAGCCGAGCAAAGTCACGCCGATGACGATACCGGCGTAGAGGGCCGGCGTCGCCAGTTGCGCCGGCGTGAGCAGCGAATGCAGCATCGGGAACAGCACGACGACGAGCGCAAACGCCTCGTAGCCGTCAAAAATCCAGCCAAGAAAGCTGCCGGTCAGCACGCGCCAGTGCGTGGGGGTCAGGTCTGCATGCCAGGGCTTGCTGGCAGCGACCGCTTGTTGGGTTTCCATCGTTGTCTCCTTTGGAAGATAGGAATATGCGGCTGCTTTTTGTGTGTTGTGCCGGCTTATGCTGGTGGGTTGAATAGCCAGGGTTCCGCAGTGCGGCGCGCCTGCTCGAATGCGGCGATGGCGCTACGGTGCTGCAGCGTCAGGCCGATTTCATCGAGCCCGCGCAGCAGGCAGTCTTTTCGGAACGGGTCGATGTCGAAGTGGTACACGTTGCCGCCTGGCGACGTCACGGACTGTCCGGCCAGGTCAACCTGCAGCTTGTAGCCGGGCGTGCGTGCGACGGTCTCGAACAGGCGATCGATGACGTCGGTGTCCAGCACGATCGGCAGCAGCCCGTTCTTGAAGCAATTGCCATGGAAGATCTCGGCAAAGCTCGGGGCAATGAGCGCGCGGATGCCCCAATCCCGCAGCGCCCAGGGCGCATGCTCGCGGCTGGAGCCGCAGCCGAAGTTCTCGCGCGCCAGCAGAATCTGCGCGCCCGCGTAACGGGCCTGGTTGAGCGGAAAATCGGGCACGCGCGGCCGCGTCGAGCAATCCTGCTCCGGTTCGCCGCGGTCCTGGTAGCGCCACGCATCGAACAGGTAAGGCCCAAAGCCGGTCTTGCCGATCATCTTCAGGTATTGCTTGGGCAGGATGGCGTCGGTGTCAACGTTGGCGCGGTCAAGCGGCATCACCAGCCCGTCAATCGAATCAAAAGCCAGCATGGGTGTTCCTCCCTAAAACATCGGCGTTGAGCTCGCTGACGGCAACGAAATGCCCCGCAATTGCTGCGGCAGCCGCCATTGGCGGGCTGACCAGATGGGTGCGCCCGCCAGCGCCCTGCCGCCCTTCAAAATTGCGATTGGATGTCGATGCGCAGCGCTCGCCCGGCTGCAGGCGGTCGTCGTTCATGCCCAGGCACATCGAGCAGCCTGGGTCGCGCCATTCAAAACCGGCATCGACAAAAATGCGGTCGAGCCCTTCGGCCTCGGCCTGGCGTTTGACCAGTCCGGAGCCCGGCACCACAAGCGCCTGCACGATATTGGCCGCGACGTGCTTGCCGGCCACCACGCGCGCCGCAGCGCGCAGATCTTCGATGCGTGCATTCGTGCACGAGCCGATAAAAATCTTGTCGAGTGCAATGTCGCGCAGCGGCGTACCCGGTTCGAGCCCCATGTAGGTGAGCGCCCTGGCGATGCCTTGCCGCTTGATGGGGTCGTTTTCTTCGGCTGGATCCGGCACACGGCCGTCAATCGTGACCACCATCTCGGGCGAGGTTCCCCAGGTGACATGCGGGCGGATCGTGGCAGCGTCGAGTGCGATGGTGCGGTCGAACTGCGCCCCTTCGTCGCTGCGCAGTGTGCGCCAGTACGCCTGCGCGGCGTCCCATTGCGCGCCCTGCGGCGCCCGCGCGCGCCCGCGCAGGTAGTCGATGGTCTTGCCATCCACGGCGACCATGCCGCAGCGCGCACCGGCCTCGATGGCCATGTTGCACAGGGTCATGCGTGCTTCCATGCTCATGGCCGAGATCGCCGAGCCGGCAAATTCGATGGCGTAGCCCGTGGCGCCCGCCGTGCCGATGCGGCCGATCAGCGCCAATGCAACGTCCTTGGAGGTTACGCCGGGCGGCAGCGCACCCTCGACCAGCACGCGCATCGTCTTCATCTTCTTGACGACCAGGCATTGCGTGGCCAGCACGTGCTCGATTTCGGACGTCCCGATACCGAATGCCAGCGTGGCGAACGCGCCGTGGGTGGTGGTATGCGAATCGCCGCAGACGATGGTCATGCCTGGCAGCGTGGCCCCCTGCTCCGGCCCGATCACGTGCAGGATGCCCTGGCGGGCGTCCTGCATCGGGTATTCGGTGATGCCGAAGCTCGCGCAGTTGCTGCGCAGTGCCTCGACCTGGCGCCGTGCGATGTCATCGGTAATGCCGGCGGTGCGGTTCGCGGTCGGCACGTTATGGTCTTCGGTGGCCAGCACCGAGGCGGGCCGCCACGGGTGCAACCGGCTGATGCGCAATCCTTCGAACGCCTGCGGGCTGGTCACTTCATTGACCAGATGCAGGTCAATGTAGAGCAGCGTGTGGCCATCGTCGGTGTCACGCACGGCGTGGCGTTGCCACAGCTTTGCAAACAAGGTCTGAGGTGTCATGTGAGATTCCGCTGTCAGATCACGCCGTCGGCGCGCAGGCTGTCGAGCGCGGCAGCATCGAGTCCGAGCGCGTGCAGCACCTCGTCAGTGTGCTGGCCCAGTTCCGGGCCGACCCAGCGCGTGCTGCCCGGCGTGGCGGACAGCTTGGGCACGATGCCCGGCAGGTCGATGGGCTGGCCATCGGGCAAGGTGTGGCGCTCAATCATGCCGCGCGCCGCATATTGCGGATCCTGTGCGATGTCGGCGGCGGTATAGATGCGGCCGCTCGGCACATCGGCTTGATCCAGCACCTGCAGCACAGCGTCGATCGGATGGCGCGCGGTCCATTCGCTGATCACCCCGTCGAGCAGATCGTTGTGCTGCACACGCTTGGCGTTGTCGGCAAAGCGCGCGTCCTCCGCAAACTCCGGCAGGCCGATGGCGTGCATCAGGCGCTTGAAGATGCCGTCACCGTTGCCCGCGATGATCACGTAGTTGCCATCGGCGCACAGGTAGGTGTTGGAGGGCGAAATGCCCGGCAGGCTTGAACCGGTGCGCTCGCGTACGTGCTCGAACATCGTGTATTCGGGGATCAGGCTTTCCATGATCCCGAACACCGCTTCGTACAGCGCCACGTCGATGAACTGGCCGGTGCCGCGATTGGCCTTGACGTGATGCATGGCCAGCAGCGCGCCAATCACGCCGTACAAGGAGGCCAGCGAATCGCCCAGGCTCACGCCCACGCGCACCGGCGGCCGGTCGGCGTAGCCAGACAGGTAGCGCAGCCCTCCCATCGATTCAGCAATCGCGGCAAAGCCGGGCCGCTCGCGGTACGGGCCGCTCTGCCCGTAGCCGGAAATGCGCACCATCACCAGCTTCGGGTTGATGGCCGAGAGTTGCTCCCAGCCCAGCCCCCAGCTTTCCATCAGGCCGGGGCGAAAGTTCTCGATCACGACATCAGCATCTTTCACCAGATCCCGGACGATCTGCTGGGCGCGTTCTGACTTGAGGTTGAGCGTGACCGATTTCTTGTTCCGGCTCTGCGAATACCACCACAGCGAGGTGCCGTCGTGCAGCTTGCGCCATTTACGCAGCGGGTCGCCATTAACGGGGGTCTCGATCTTGATGACCTCGGCGCCGAATTGCGCCAGCAGCGTGCCTGCATAGGGGCCTGCGATCAGCGACCCCAACTCGATCACCTTGATGCCTTGCAGCGGCAATGGTTGATCTGGCTGTGCCATGTTGTCTCCTCTGTACTCCATATCGTGCAGCGCACAACATTGCCGCACTCGATGAATGCATCATGGACACTTCTCGCCAGACCAAAAAACGCTAAATAATCAAGCGAGCCATCTCCAAAGGAGAAGGCTTGAACAAAAAGGGGGATGGACGACCATGCGTTTCGATCTGGAATCGCTGCAGGTATTGGTCTCGGTGATCGAGGAAGGCAGCCTGGCTGCGGCTTCTGAACGGCAGCACATCGTGCCTTCGGCCATCAGCCGACGCATTGCAGAGCTGGAAAGCGACGCCGGCACCGCCCTGCTCTATCGGCACAGCCGCGGCGTGGAACCCACTCCAGCGGGCTCGGCGTTGTACTACCGGGCCAAGCGCCTGATCGATCAGATGCAGGAAATCTCGTCGGAAATGAGCGAGTACGCCCAGGGCGTGCGCGGGCACGTGCGCATGCACGTCAACTTTTCGACCATGGTCCAGTACCTGCCGGGCGACTTGTCCTCGTTCCTGTCGATCAACCCCGACGTGAAGATCGACCTGATGGAGAAAAGCAGCAGCCAGGTCCTGCGCTCGGTCGAAGCGGGCACCGCCGACATCGGCATCTGCAGCGAGCCGGGAGCGGCACCAGGGCTGGAAGTGCGGCCCTATCACGTTGATAGGCTCGTGCTGATCGTGCCGCACGACCACCCGATCGGCGCGGCCCGCCACCTGCGCTTTGCCGATACCCTGGACTACGACTACGTAAGCATGCCGCTGGGCGCGTCGATCTCCACGCTCTGTGCGCAGAGCGCGGAGCAGGCCGGCAAGCAGCACAAGATCCGTATCCAGGTGACCAGCTTCGAGGGGCTGCGCAACATGGTGGCGGCGGGCCTCGGCATCGGCCTGCTGCCCAAGGCCAGCGTCAAGCCCTATCTGCGCAACAGCGCGCTGCGCATGGTCGAGCTGGATGAGACGTGGGCACAGCGCCCACTGTCCATCATCACGCGGGGCTACGCTGCGCTGCCGGTGCCTGCCCGCTTGCTGATCGACCATCTGGTATCCCGGGCCAGCGCAGAGAAACTGGCCTGAGCCTTCTGATTCGGAGAAGGCTCACGTCCTGATTCTTCAATTGCGCGCCGGCTGCCTGCGCCACACACTGCAGCTCCAACATGTCCAGCACGGGGAAACGCAGTGGTACTCAACGGCCAAGGGAAAAGGGTGTTCATCCAGGAAGTCGCCACGCGTGACGGCTTTCAGATAGAACCGCGCATGGTTCCGACCCAAGACAAGATCGCGCTTGTCGACCGGCTAAGCCAATGCGGACTGAGCAAGATCGAAGTCACCTCGTTCACCTCGCCCAAGGCCATCCCGACCCTTGCCGACGCGCAAGACGTGATGCGCGGTATCGCGCGTGTGCCCGGTGTCACTTACGCCGCACTGGTGCCGAATGTGCGAGGCGCCGAACGCGCGTTGGACTGCGATGTCGACGAGCTGAATCTCGTCATGTCGGTAAGCGAAACGCACAACCTCGCCAACCTGCGCATGACGCCCGGGCAGTCGTTCCAGCAGGTCGCGCAGGTCGCGTCGGCATTCGGTTCGAGCCGCACGTCGCTCAACCTTTCGCTCTCATGCGCGTTCGGCTGTCCGATGGAAGGCCAGATCGCCACTGGCACCGTGCTTACCTGGGCGGCACGGGCCGTCGAGGCAGGCATCGGCGGCATCACGCTGTGCGACACCACCGGCATGGCCTGGCCAAGCCAAGTGTTCGCGCTGTGCTCTGCATTCCGGCTGGCGTTCCCCCAGACCACGCTGACCGTGCACTTGCACAACACGCGCGGCATGGCGCTTGCCAACGTGCTGGCCGCACTGCAGGCGGGAGTCGATCGCTTCGATGGCGCACTCGGCGGATTGGGGGGCTGCCCCTACGCGCCCGGTGCCTCCGGCAACGTCTGCACCGAAGACATGGTGCACATGCTTGCGCTCCTGAACTACGACACCGGCGTCGACCTTGGTGCGTTGCTGGAGGCTTCGCGGCTGCTGCCGGGCCTCATTGGTCATGACACCAGCGGCCAGGTCGCCAAGGCCGGACGCAGCCACGATCTGCACCCCACGCCGGACTACGTTGAGACCGCCCGGCAGCACGCCCTGTCCAAAGCAACGGCTTGAGTTCCTTGGCGGCCCGGCCGTCTGGGCACCGTGCCGTTCGGTATGATCCAGCCTGTGATCATTTAAAGACAGGAGACGCCATGGGCGAAGCCAAACGACGCGGTACGCCGGCCGAACGCATTTCTCAGGCCAGCGCCCGGCTGGACGCGCTGCGTCCTGAAAAGCTGGTCTGCGGTGCTTGCCAGACCGCCTTTACCGAATTCGAAGGAATGGAGCCGCGCGACATGCCGGGCATCCGCGCCATCTTTGGCGGCGAATGCCCGAACTGCGGCCAGAGCGTGATCTCGTTCAACGGTGAGCCCGAAGCTGTGGCCGCTGCCATGCTGGCGTACCAGGACGCCATGGAAGACGCCAAGCTCGGCGCGCAGACGCAAGAAGGCAAACACGTGCCCTACGTGGACGAAGAAGACAAGCCCACGCAACACTGAAGCCGCCATGCAGAACACGCCAACGCGCCGCTACCGCCACTACAAGGGCGGTGAATACGAATGGCTGTGCGAAGCCACGTACGAGCCCGATCCCGCCATCCAGATGACGGTCTACCGCGCCGCCAACGGCACGATCTGGACACGCCCGTCGACAATGTTCCACGAGATGGTTGAAGTCGACGGCCGGCAGATGCCGCGCTTCGCGCTGATCGACTGAATGCAGACGCAAAGCATTTCCTTGCGAGCGGGCCTGCGGGCCCGTTTTACGTATTGGCGTGACCGGACCAGTGTCTGGGCAGCGCGTCATGGCCGGTTGGCGGCGGGGCTGCACGAGTTTGTCGTGTTTGGCATCAAGCAGGCCTGGGCGTGTTTGTTTGGCGGCTTGATGGTCGCCCTGCTGATCGGAACGCACTTCTGGTACCCGGCTGATGCGCCGATCGCCCGATACGACGCGCTAACGGTGGCTGCCGTCATCATTCAGGTTGCCCTGCTCTGGCTAAAGCTGGAGACGCTGGACGAAGCCAAGGTGATCTTGATGTTCCACCTGGCCGGCACCGGCATGGAGGTATTCAAGACGGCAGTCGGCTCGTGGATTTATCCCGAAGCGTCGGTGCTGCGCATCGGCGGCGTGCCGCTGTTCACGGGCTTCATGTACGCCTCGGTGGGGAGCTATATCGCGCGGGCGTGGCGCGAATTCGACCTGCGTTTCTCGCACCACCCGCCACTGGCGGTGACGGCACTGCTCTCGCTGGGTATCTACGTGAATTTCTTCGCGCACCACTACTGGTGGGACATGCGCTACGCGCTGATGGCGCTGATTGCGTTGGCATTCCGGCGCTGCTGGATTCACTTCCGCATTGACCGCGTCCACCGTCGCATGCCGTTCCTGCTGGGTTTCACGCTGGTGGCGCTATTTATCTGGCTTGCGGAAAACATCGGCACGTTCACGCGCACATGGCTCTATCCGAACCAGTTGCAGGGGTGGGAGATGGTGTCGATGGCCAAGCTCGGCGCGTGGTTCCTGCTGACCATCATGAGCTACGTGATGGTGACGCTGGTCAACCCGCCGCGGCCTGTTTCTGGCGCTTAAACCAGGCGTGCTCGCCGGGCGCCAGGTCGCGTAGTTCAAAGGTGATGTGCACGCGGCGCGAGGCCTGCAGGTAGACACCGCACGTGAGCGTCAGCGCAATCGCCACGACCACGCCATCGATGAAGGTTGTGCGCGCTCCAGGAACACTGCCCGCCATCAGTATCAGCCCGATCAGCGGTGGCAATAACGCCATATGCGCGATCGTGGCGAGTCGAAATGCGCCGTCGTACGTGGTGGCCAGTACCAGCACCGTCACGGAGGAAATCAGATACAGCAGCGTGGTCACGTTGATCGCGCCGCTGCCCGGTGTTTTGGCGTTGAAGAGATCGGCGCCCGCCAATTGCAGCGCATCGACCGACAACCCTTGCCAGAACACCCACGTTGGCCCGGCGATGGCAATGAACAGCACCCACGGCAGCCATCCGGCAATGCCGTACAGCGGATGATGTCCCGCTGCGATCGGGTCGATAGCGACCCAGCGATGCGTCAGCATGATGCGCTCCCAATCCTGCCACCCGGCCCGCGTGATCAACTGCTTCAACTGATCGC
This sequence comes from Ralstonia sp. SET104, assembly GCF_003851545.1. Classification (GTDB taxonomy): domain Bacteria; phylum Pseudomonadota; class Gammaproteobacteria; order Burkholderiales; family Burkholderiaceae; genus Ralstonia. The sequence continues at coordinate 251,299 of NZ_BHVX01000007.1, forward strand.
CGGTATTACGCGCCACATCTGATTCCAGCTTAGTTCTTGCCTCGGTATGCGCAAGCCAATCACCGCTCGGTGAAAACCACAACCCGCATACCTCCCACCCGCGCGTCACACGCAAAATGCGGCAACGCATGCCGAAGAATCACGTATCACATGCGCGGACGACCCACCTGCATGGCTCTGCATTCTTCCCGTTCGGACGCATCCACCCATGCCATTGTTGAAAAGGAATCCCGTCAGGAGGATGCCGTCCTGCTGGGTGGCGCACCGTGGGCGGCAGGCACCGCGTGGCAATCCGGCCAGGCGCGCCAGGCGCGTCAACCGGGCCGATGGGCTGGGCTAGCGACGGAACAGTCGCGGGCGGTCCGGATCGTAGAGCGGGTCGGGCGTGATCTGCGTGAGTTGCAATACGCCGGCGGGGTCGAAATAAAAATGCATCAGCGACGGCCAAACGTCGTCCGACTTGAAACGGTAAGACCAGACCAGCCGGTCCATGCGCGGGAAATACGCCGTCTCGACCGGCTGGCCGAAATGCCGCAGCACGTCATCCCGGGTCCAGACGCCAATTTTGGCCTGGGCAAATTCGAGGCTGCTCAAGACCTGCTTGAAGGCGATGAGCTTGCCGTTGGCGTCAAAGTCCGCCGCGTAGGTGAACTGGCCGTACGGTTTGGTTGGATAAAGCCAGCGCGTGCCGCCATCGAGCGGATAGGTCTCGCGCGGCGGCCCGAACTGCGCCTGCACAGCGGGCTCGCCCGCGCCTACCAGCCGCTGCCCCTTAGTGACAGGCGATTCCAATGCCGCACATCCTGCCGTTGCTGCAATCACAATCGCTACCGCCGGCCAACGCATTGCGCGCATGACAGTTGTCTCCGTCGAACTGAGTGAAGGGGGTAGTTTACCGCCGCGCCTCAGCTCAACGTCCGAGTAGCGGCGTGATATCGAGGTGCGTTGCCGCACTGCGTGCATCTGCGTGCGGCAATCGCGGGATCGTGCCCAGATGGGGGGCGTTGATCCAACGGCGCAGGGTGGCGACGTTGTCGTCCAGCCCCGCCATGGACGCATCGACCACGTTGCCGACCCAGCCAGCCAGATGCAGCCCGCGCGCCGCAATCGCCTCGGCGGTGAGTGCCGCGTGGCTCAGGCAGCCCAGGCGCAGGCCCACGACCAGCACCACGGGCAAGCCCAGCGCAACGGCCATCTCAGCCGTGTCAACGTCCTCCGACAGCGGCACGCGGAAGCCGCCCACACCCTCCACCACCACGGCATCGGCCAGCGATTTTGCCTGCGCGAAGGCATCGAGAATGGGCGGCAGCGTGATCGTCACGCCTTCACGCGCAGCAGCCAGGTGCGGAGACATCGGCGCGTCGAGCAGCCATGGGCAAACCATTTCGAGCGGCAGATCAACTGACGCTGCGGCACGCAGTTGCTCGACGTCTTCGTTGGTACGCGTGAGGGCTCCAGCCAGAGTGCCTGCGGCAACCGGCTTGAGGCCCGCGGCACGGTAGCCGGCATCGGCCAGCTTGGTCAGCAGGGCTGCGCTAACCAGTGTCTTGCCGATCTCGGTGTCGGTGCCGGTGACAAAGCAGTCGAAACGCTGGCGCATGTCAGGCAGCCTTGGCGGGTTGGAGCGATTGGCCGGCCGCTTCCAGCGCCTGCGCCAGGCGCTCGATGTCTGCGTCGGTATGGGCGGCAGACAGCGTGATGCGCAGCCGCGCCGTGCCTGCCGGCACCGTTGGCGGACGGATAGCGGCAATGCGGATACCTTCGCGTTCCAGCGCGGTGGCCAGCGCCATGGCGGGCGCGTTCTCGCCAATCACGATCGGCTGGATGGCCGTGGGCGACGGCATCCATTGCCAGCCGAAACGCGCTGCCAGCCGCTGCGCGTGCGCGCTCCACACAGCGATATGGCGGTCAAGGCGCGCGCGACGTTCAGCACCCTCCTCGCCCGCAATCAGGTCGAGTGCCGCCTCCACTGCACACGCAATGCCCGGCGGCGTGGCGGTCGTGAAGATATATGTGCGCGCCCGCTGAACCAGCCAGTCGATCACTAAACGATGCGCCACGATGGCCGCGCCCGACCCACCGGCCGCCTTGCCGAACGTGCCGACATAAATGAGGCGTTTCGAGCGCAGCCCGAAGTGCGACAGCACGCCCGAACCTTGCTCGCCCAGCACACCCAGGCCGTGCGCATCATCGACGATCAGCCACGCGTCGTAACGTTCAGCCAGCGCAAGCAGCTCGGGCAGCGGCGCGATGTCGCCGTCCATGCTGAACACGCCATCGGTCACGATCAATTTGTTGCGGCTGGTGCTGGCCGCCAGAAGTGCTTCCAGCGCAGCCAAATCGACATGTGGATACACCTTGACGGGCGCCCGCGACAACCGCGCGCCATCAATGAGCGAGGCGTGGTTCAGCGCATCGGAAAAGATCGTGCAGTCCTCCGCTGGGCGGATGCCGCCGGCCTGTGCCATGGCAGTCACCACGGCCAGATTGGCCATGTAACCGGTGCAGAAGAACAGCGCCTCCGCATCGGGAATGTGCGCGGCTTGCTGCGCTGCCATGCGTGCTTCCAGCCGTGCATGTGCAATCGAATGGCCGCTGACCAAGTGCGACGCGCCACTGCCGAAACCATATTGCTGCGTGCCGCGCGTCACCGCTTCGGCCAATGCTGGATGCGCGGCCAAGCCAAGATAGTCATTGCCGCAGAAGCCGAGAATGTCGCGCGGCTCACCACCCGGCACGCTGATGCGCTGGCTGCGGTCGGTCGGGCTGTAAGCAGTGCGTCGCGCGCGGCGCAGGTGCGCGGCGTCAATGGCGGCCAGACCCGCCTGCAGGTCGTCAAGCAATCGCATAGGTGTGTTCTTCCGTTTCGCCCATGGGCTGAGCGAGTGTGTCTTCAAGCGTCTGCAGCGTGCGTTCGACCAGCGTGTCGGTCTCTTCGTCGCTCAGCACATAAGGCGGCAGCAGATAGACGGTGTTGCCAATCGGGCGCAGCAGCAGCCCGTGCGTGCGCGCCGTCAGCGCAAAGCGTTCGGCAAAACGCGCACCGGCCACTTCGGGGTGCACGTCAAACGCGGTGATCATCCCCGTCTGCCGCAGATGGGCGAAGCGCGCGTCGTGCGACAGCGGCGCCAGCCCCTGCGCGATGCGCGCGGCCGTCACGCGGTTGCGGGCGAAGACGTCTTCTTCCGCAAACAGATCCAGCGTGGCCAGCGCCGCGCGGCACGCCAATGGGTTGCCCGTGTATGAATGTGAATGCAAAAAGCTGCGCACCGGCGCATCGTCGTTGAAGGCGTTATAGATCGCATCGCGCGACAGCACGATCGACAGCGGCAGATACCCTCCGCTGATGCCTTTCGACAGGCACAACAAGTCCGGCCACACGCCAGCCTGCTCGCAAGCGAAAAAAGTACCGGTGCGCCCGCAGCCGACGGCAATCTCATCGGCAATCCAATGCACGCCAAATTCATCGCACAGCGCGCGCACGCCGCGCAGGTAGCTGACGTCGTGCATGGCCATGCCGGCTGCGCATTGCACCAGCGGCTCGATGATGACGGCGGCGATGGTGCCCGCGTTGGCGCTCAGGCAATCGCGCAGCGCTGCCAGGGCGCGGTCGGCCACATCGGCAGCGGTTTCGCCCGGCCCTGCCAGACGCGCGTCGGGAGATGGCACACGGTGCGATTGCAGGATCAGTGGGTCATACGCATCGCGAAAGATCGCCACATCGGTCACGCCCAGCGCACCGAGCGTTTCACCGTGGTAGCCGTGTTCCAGGCAGATGAAGCGGCTGGGTGTGTCCCGCCCTGCGCCCTGCCCAGCATTCCGATGCGCGTGGAAGCTCATCTTGAGCGCGATTTCCACGGCGGAAGCGCCGTCCGAGCCGAAAAAGCTGTGGCCCAGCACGCCGCCAGTCAGGTCAATCAGGCGTTCGGCCAGCTCCACCGCCGGGCGATGCGTGGCGCCGGCCAGCATGACGTGCTCCAGCGAATCGAGCTGCGTCTTGAGCGCGGCATTGATATGCGGATTGGCGTGGCCGAACAGGTTCACCCACCACGAGCTGGTGCCGTCCAGATAGCGCTTGCCATCAAAGTCGATCAGCCATGGCCCCTGGCCGCGTGCAATCGGGAGCGGCGGCATGGCATCGAGTCGCGCGTTCTGCGTACACGGATGCCAAACGGCCGCACGACTGCGCGCCTGCCACGCCGCGTTGGCACTGGGCGCGCCGTCTGCCGGCACGGGGATTGGGGGATACGCCATACGAGGCCTCCTCGAAACAAAACCGGGGGATTCGGCGGCGTATGGTAGGGGGCATGTTGATCAAAGAACAAGCCCGCATGTTGAATGAAATTGGCGCCACATAAAAAGCCAAAGCAAGAAGAAGCGCACTTCTTCGGCGGACGCCCAATCTCCTGCGCGGAACTTGCTGCTAAAAAATCTTTTATGCAACCCGAAAAAGATATTAACGAATCACATTGAATCGCCGCTTGCTGCAGATGGCGGCGCAATCCACTGCGCCACCCAGCAATGGCCGGCTTGACGGATTATTTACTTCTGGTGATGTTCAGAATGGACTGAAAGGTTGTGCTGCATCATTGCCCTGCCCTAGGGATAACCCTATACTCGGGAAAACCCTAGATAACGCACTGAGAGAAAACATCATGATCCAGCAAGCCTATTACACCTCGAAGTTCGCCGGCCAAGCTCAAGTCCAGGCCGCTCGCCGTCCGTCGCTGCTGCGTGCAGTCATCAACTACTTCCGTAAGGGTTGGGATGACAACCTGGCGTACGCTGAAGTGGTTGGCAAGTCGGGTTCGTACCTCGGCTAAACACCGCGGCTGAGTCTTCAGCCATGCCGTAAAGGCACGTAGCGAAAAGAAAGCGGCGCATTGGCGCCGTCTTGTTTTGGGGCGGATTATCGGCTCGCCGGCTTGAATATCAAGGCCGCCACTGAGCCAATCACGATGCCCCAGAACGCCGAGCCCAGCCCGAACAACGTCAACCCCGACGCCGTGGCCAGGAAGGTGATGATCGAAGCCTCCCGGTGCTCACCGTCCTCAATCGCCCCCGCCACGTTTGATGCAATGGCGCCAATCAGTGCCAGCCCCGCCAGGATCGCAACAAACGGTTTGGGCAACGCGGCAAACAGCATCACGATGGCGCCCGCAAACGTGCCGCCAATCAGATAGAACACCCCGTTGGCAATGCCGGCCACGTAGCGTTTGGCCGGATCGTCGTGTGCATCCTTGCCGGTGCATAGTGCTGCGGTAATCGCCGCGATGACGATGGTGATGCCGCCGAAGAACGCCACGCCAATCGATGCGACGCTGGTGGCCGTCATGATCGGGCGGGCTGGTGTGTCATAGCCGGAGCCGCGCAACACCGCCATGCCCGGCAGGAACTGCCCTGCGAGGCTAACGACGACAAGCGGAATGGCCAGGCTCAACGTTGAACTCACAGTCCAGTGCGGCGCAATGAAGATCGGGCGGGCCAGTTCGAACGACATCCCGTCGAAATGCGTCTGGCCCAGCGCCATCGCCAGCGCAATCCCCGCCAGCAACACCACCACGATGCAGTAGCGCGGCCACCAGCGCCGGCCCAGCAGGTAGGCGGCAATCATGGAAAACGCCAGCAACGGCATGGCCGACGCGGCAGCAAAGGCATGCGCGCCGAACTGGAACAGAATGCCCGCCATCATGCCGAAGGCAATGCCCCTGGGAATCAGCCGCATCAGCCGGTCAAACGTGCCTGACACGCCGATCAGCAGGAGGATGATCGCCGCCGTGATATACGCCCCCACCGCTTCGCCCAGTGACAGTGCCGGAAACAACGACACCAGCAGTGCCGTGCCCGGCGCCGACCACGCCGTCACCACGGGCGCCTTCCATCGCCAGCTCGTGTAGATGCCGGACACGGCCGCACCGATGGAGATCGCCCAGACCCACGATGCCACCATCGCATCGGATACGTGCGCGGCCTGCGCTGCCTGAAAGAAGATGACGAGCGGCCCAGCATACGAAATCAGGACCGCCAGAAATCCGGCTGCGACAGCAGAGACAGACCCGTCCGCAAGAATGCCGCGCGGGGCCGCTTGCGTGCTCGATGGCTGCATGGCGGGCACCCGGCGCTAGCGCGCGATGGCCGAAGCCGACCGTTGGTGATTGATGAACGCCACGGCAATCGTGGCAATCACTGCTGGCACGGCCATGGCAAAGAAGTTGTGGTGCAGCGGCAGCGCCATTCCCACCAGCATGCCGATAGCGATGGGCGCAAGAATGGCCCCGCTGCGCCCGACGCCCGACGCCCAGCCGATGCCTGTAGAGCGAATGCTCATCGGATAGAACTGCCCGGCATAGGCGTACGTCACGATCTGCGTGCCGATGGTGCAGCCGCCAGCCACGGCCACCAGCAGGTACAGCGCCTCGGTCGAAGTTTTGATGCCCAGCAACGCAATCGACACCGCCGCCAGCGCATACATGGCCATCAGCACGTACTTGATGTTGAAGCGATCCGCCAGCCAGCCGCCGCCAATCGCGCCGAGCATGGCGCCGAAGTTCAGCACCAGCACAAACGTCAACGCCGAGCCGAGGCTATAGCCCGCTGATGCCATCAGCTTGGTCAACCACGAGCTGAGCGCATAGACCATGAACAGACACATAAAGAAGGCGAGCCAGAACATGGTCGTGCTGAAGCCGCGTCCGTCCTGGAACAGCTTGCCCAGTGAGGCTTCGTTACCGCGGTCGGCCTCGGGCAGGACGAAGGTGTCGCCCGGCTGTGGCGCGCTGTCAGGACTCAACTTGCGCACGATGTCCTTCACGGCATCGAGCTTGCCGGCGCGCAGCAGGAACGGCATCGATTCCGGCAGCCAGCGCAGAATGGCCGGCACCAGCAGCACCGGCAGCGCCGCCGCAAGAAACACCGATTGCCACCCATAGCGCTCGAGCAGGCCCTTGCCGAGCAGCGCCGCCAGCATGCCGCCCACCGAATAGCCGCTGAACATGAGCGTGACCAGCGTGCTGCGCACCCGGCGCGGCGAGTACTCGGTCATCTGCGCCACTACGTTCGGCATCACGCCGCCGATACCCAGACCGGCCAGAAAGCGCATCACGCTGAAAGTGACGGGGTCTGTCGCAAAACCCGCTGCCGCCGTAAAGACGCTGAACAATGCGATGCACACGGCAATCGCCCAGCGTCGACCGATGCGGTCGGCAATCGTGCCGAGAAAGATCGCGCCGAACATCATCCCGAACAGCGCCGCGCTGACCATGAAGCCAGCGCTGGTGGGCGTGACGCCCATGTCCTTCATGATGGACGGCAGCGCAATGCCCGCAATGGCAAGGTCGTAGCCGTCAAAGATGATGATGAGCGCGCACCAGAACAGCGTGATGGCGTGGAAGCGGCCGAACCGGGCGTGGTCGGCCACTGCGTGCAGATCAATCTGACGCATGGGTGGTCTCCTTTGGTGTTTTTCTTTTGAAGGCGTGATCGCCTTTCTCGTGCTGGGTTGGTTTCTTCAACGGATGGCGCGCTCTGCCGGCACGCTGCGGACTTCAACCCAAGTCTCCGCCCCCGACAGGAAGTACCGTCCCCGTGATGTACGAGGCTTCGTCCGAAGCCAGGAAGAGGATCGCCCGTACCTGCTCGTCGATCGTGCCGTAGCGGTGCATCAGGCTGCTGGCAATGGTCTGGTCGACGATGCCCTGGTACCAAGTCGTTTCCTGCTCCGACATGGGCGCCGCGTTGCGCGGGATCTTGCGCGGCGGTGCCTCCGTGCCGCCCGTGGCGACGGCGTTGACGCGGATGTTGTCTTCTGCATGCTCCAACGCCAGGCTGGCCGTGAGCGCGTTGACGCCGCCCTTGGCCGCCGAATACGGAATCCGGTAGATGCCGCGCGTGGCGATGGACGACACATTCACAATCACGCCCTGATGGCGCTCGACCATGTGCGGCAGCACCGCGCGGCAGCACCACAGCGTCGGGAACAGCGAACGGCGGATCTCCGCCTCGATCTGCGCCTCTTCATAGTGCTGATAAGGCTTGGCCCAGATCGTGCCGCCGACGTTGTTGATGAGCACGTCCACGCGGCCGAAGGTGTCGAGCGCAGTCTGCACGGCATGCTGGGCGCCTGCGTAGGTTTCCAGATCCGCCGTGACGGTGTGGGCCTGGCCACCGGCTGCAGCAATCTCGGCCTGAACTTCGTAGACCAGCTCCGCGCGGTCCACCAGCAATATCTGGGCGCCTTCTTCCGCTGCGGCCATCGCAACACCGCGCCCGATGCCCTGCGCCGCGCCGGTCACGACGACGGCCTTGCCTGAGAAACGTTGCATGCTCATGCTGCCTTCGCGTTCGGTGTTGCGTTGGGGGTGAACTTCTCGTAGTGGAAGCTGTTGGGCTTCACGCCTGCGTCGTCAAAGTACTTGCGTACGGCATCGACCATCGGCGGCGGCCCGCACAGATACACGTCCACGTCGCCATCGTTCAGGGCGTTGGCCGGAATGTGCTGTGTCACCCAGCCCTTGCGTGGATGATTCGACGCGGCGTCGGCCACGACGGTGGCGTAGCTGAAATTCGGCAACCTCGCCGCATAGGCCTCGATCGCTTCGACCTGCACCAGGTCGAGGTCACGGGTCACGCCATAAATCAGATGCACCTTCTGCTGCGAATTGCTGCGCGCCAGCACCTCAAGCATCGACAGAAACGGCGCGAGGCCCGTGCCGCCGGCAAGGAACAGCAGCGGCCGCTGCACGTCGCGCAGGTAGAAGCTGCCCAGCGGACCCTGCAGATCGAGCTTGTCGCCGGGCCGCGCGGCTTCGAGCCAGCGACTCATCACGCCGCCGGGAATCTTCTTGATCAGGAAGCTGACTTTCGCTTCTCCGGGCGCCGATGAGAACGAATACGACCGGTGCTGACCGCTGCCGGGCACGCCGATGTTGACGTACTGGCCCGGCAGAAACACCGGCGCCGTCGCATCCACGTCCAGTTCGAGCACGACGGCGGCATCGTTGTGCAGCTCGACTTTTGACAGCGTTGCCCCGAAGCTGCTCTGCCCGGTCTTGCAACTGGTCGAGGTGGTCGGTACCGCGATCACGCAATCGCTATGCGGCACCATCTGGCACGTGAGCACCAGGCCGGTGTTTTTCTCGTCTTCGGTCAGCGCTTCCTCGATGTAGTCGTCACCGAGGTCATAGCTGCCGCTCTCGGCGCGGCACTTGCAGGTTCCGCAGACGCCATCGGAGCAATCCATCGGCAGGTTGATCTTGGCGCGGAAGGCGGCATCGAGCACCTTCTCCCCCGCTTTGCAGTCGATGAAACGGGTGACACCGTCCTCGAAATTGAGTGCAACTGTGAAACTGGACATGAAAAACCTCCACTGCCTTTGATACGTGGGTGCAATCAGACGTGATAGACGTCGAGCACCTGCCGGATGTAGTCGTTCTTCAGGACGATCTTCTTGGATGCGATCAGGAAGCCGTCGCCGGCGCGGCGCATGGTGACGAACATCGTGCCGAAGAACTGGTCAGTGGTCTTGTATCGGTGGCTGAGCGTGTGGAAGTTGTAGCGCACATCAACTTCGTCACCGCGCTCGGCCAAGACTTCCACGTTGGTGATGTTGTGACTGGTTCTCGGCTCCGGCGTGGAGGCGCCGCTGCGCTCGGTCTTGATGCGGAAGACGCGGTCTTCCAGCCCACAGCGATCGCCGTAGTACATCAACGAGATCTGGCTCTGCGGGTCGTCGGTCAGTTGATCGTCGTCATCCCAGGCGGGCATCCAGTACGTAACGTCTTCGGCGTAGCACGCCAGCCAGGCGTCCCACTGGCGGTCGTCAAGCAGGCGTGCCTCGCGGTACAGAGCAGCGCAAATGTTCTGGTAGTTGGCGTTCATACCGGCACCCCTTCGCATTCTTTCTTCAATGCGTCGCGCATGACTTGCACCCAGTATTCGTGCTGGCAAACAAACAAACCTTCGTCTTCACTGCGCTCGCCCGAGATCAGCGGCTTCAAGCCCATTTTCGTGGCGTTCTCGTCGGGGCCGTGCACCCACAGCGGCGCGCCACGCGACAAATCGTTCCACAGGGCGGTTGTGCCGGCATACCCGTTCTGGCAGGCGCGGAATTCCTCCAGATCATCGGCGGTGCCCATGCCGGTGACGTTGAAGAAATCCTCATACTGGCGGATGCGCGTCGCACGGTCGGTTGCGCTCTCGCCCTTCGGCGCGAAGCAGAAGATCGAGACCTCGGTTTTGTCAACGCTGATCGGACGGACCACGCGAATCTGCGTGCTGAACTGGTCCATCAGGAACACGTTCGGATACAGGCACAGGTTGCGGGTCTGATTGACGATGAAGTCCGCCGTGGTTTCGCCCACACGTGCCTTGATTTCGTCACGGTGCGCATAAACCGGCCGCACTTCCGGGTTCATCGTCTGGGTCCACAGCAGGATATGACCGTGCTCGAAGCCATAGACGCCAGCCACCGATTTGCTCCAGCTATTGGCATCCACCGCCTGAGTGCCGCCTTCCTTGCGCCGGCCCATCGTCGCGGCGTAATTCCAGTGCACGGTGCTCACGTGGTAGCCGTCGCAGCCGTTCTCCATCTGCATCTTCCAGTTGCCTTCGTAGACATAGGAGGAGTTGCCGCGCACCACTTCCAGGCCGTCGGGTGCCTGGTCGACGATCTGGTCGATGATCACCCGGGCTTCGCCAAGGTACGCCTCCAGCGGTTGCACGTCAGCATTGAGACTGCCGAACAGGAAGCCGCGATAGTTCTGGAAGCGCGCGACCTTTTTCAGATCGTGCGAGCCGTGGGTGTTGAACTGCACTGGATACTCGGTGGTCTTTTCGTCCTTCACCTTGAGCAGCTTGCCGGTGTTGGAGAACGTCCAGCCGTGAAACGGACACGTGAAGCTGCCCTTGTTGCCGTGCTTGCGGCGGCACAGCATGGCACCCTTGTGCGCGCAGGCGTTGATGACGGCGTGCAGCTCCCCGGTCTTGTCGCGGGTGACGACGATCGGCTGGCGGCCGATCCACGTGGTGTAGTAGTCGTTGTTGTTCGGAATCTGGCTTTCGTGCGCCAGATACACCCAGTTGTTCTCGAAGATGTGCTTCATCTCCAGTTCGAACAGATCCGGGTTGGTGAAGATGTCTCGACGGCAGCGAAAAATGCCCGCCTCTTTGTCATCCACCACCGCGGTTGAGAGCAGGTGGTCCAGTTCGTTGGTTTTGTCGATCAAGGCGGACATGGTTGTCTCCACGTTGAGGGCTCAGGCCTCAGGCCTCAGCCGAAGCGCGCAGACGATTCACGCGCTGGTTGTCCTTGCCCTGCACCAGCGGCGTCAGGACAACGTCGAACTCAATGTCCTTGTATGCATCGGTCTTCAGGCCGAGCGCGACACCGCCGGTTTTTTCGACCACGTGCGGAATCAACTCTTCGCGGGTGGCATAGGCGAAGTCGTCCCAGATCAGCGGATCGCCTTCGATGTTGAATTGCGTCGTCAGCTTGCGGTGCCCGTCGCTCGTCACGAAGAAGTGCACATGCGCCGGACGGTTACCGTGGCGGGCAAGCCCGTTCAGCAGTTGCTGGGTCGCACCTTGCGGCGGGCAGCCGTAGCCCACCGGCATGAGCGTGTGGAATTCGTACTTGCCGTCAGCACCGGTCCGGACTGCGCCGCGCAGGTTGAACGGGCTCTGCTCACCGGTCGGATCAAAGTGCGAGTAGAAGCCGTTCGAGTTCGCATGCCAGCACTCGACCACCGCGCCTGCCACCGGCTTGCCATCCTGGCCCGTCACCGTGCCGCGGATGATCAGCGGGCCCGCAGCCGGGTCCGGATCGACGTCGATGCGCGACACACGATCGCGCACCGTCGCGCCCGCAACGTACAGGGGGCCTTCGATCGTGCGCGGCGTCCCGCCCTGGATGCCAAGCGCCTCGTCCGCAGCATCCATGCGAATGTCGAGGTACTTCTCCAGGCCCACACCGGCGGCAAGCAGCGCCGCCTCACCATCCTGGCCGAGCTTGTTCAGGTAGTTGATGCCCGCCCAGACCTCATCCGGCGTGATATCGAGATCGTCGATGGCCTTGAACAGATCGGCCAGCAGACGGTGAGTGATCTGCTTCAGGCGGGCATTGCCCTGATTGCCATCCAGGTTGGTAGCAGCCTTTAGCAAGTCCTGCACTTCTTTCGTTTGGAATACGTGCGCGTTCATGATGAGTGTCTCCACTTGGTTTTTGGGGGGATGTCCAGGCGATCTTTCAGCTTCAGGCGTCGTCGCCATGAATTGACGACGGGTGACGGCACAGCGGCGTCACGGAAATGTCCATGTACGGAAACAGCGGCAACGCCGTCAGGATGTCGTGCAGTTCAGCGTTGCTCTGCACGTCGAAGATGCTGTAGTTCGCATACTCGCCAACCACGCGCCAGATGTGGCGCCACTTGCCGCTGCGCTGCAGATCTTGCGAGTAGGCTTTCTCGCGCGCCTTGATTTCGTTGGCAACATCGGCGGGCATATCGACCGGCAGGTGGACGTCCATGCGAACTTGAAACAGCATCGCGATCTCCTTGATGGGTTGTCTTAGGTGTTGTTATTGGCGACGCAGGCGCGCGAGCTTGTCGCGATCGATCTGGATGCCGAGGCCGGGGCCGGTGGGCACCTTCAACATGAAGTCGCGGTACTGCAGCGGCTCGGTCAGCAGTTCTTGCGTGAGCAACAAGGGCCCGAACAGTTCGGTGCCGAACTGCAGGTCGCCGAAGGTGGAAAACACATGGGCAGACGCCGCCGTGCCGACGGCACCTTCAAGCATCGTGCCGCCGTACAGGCTGATGCCCGCAAGCTGCGCGATGGCCGCCACCTGCATGGCGGGAATCAACCCGCCGGACTGCGCGATCTTCACGGCAAAGACATCGGCACTGGCGCCGCAGGCCAGCTCGAAGGCATCCAGCGGGCCGTGCAGCGCTTCGTCAGCCATCATCGGCACGGCAAACTGGCGGGCCAGGCGTTCCAGCGCGGCGCGGTTCTCGGCGCGCACGGGTTGTTCAATCAGATCAATGCCGCCGGCTTGCAGTGCGGCGATGCCGTTGGCGGCGTCGAGTTCGCTCCAGGCTTGGTTGACGTCCACGCGCACACTCACGGCATCACCCAGCGCATGCTTGATCGCCAGCACATGGGCCACATCATCTGCCACGGGGCGCAGGCCGATCTTCAACTTGAAGATGCGGTGGCGGCGCTCAGCGAGCATGACCTCTGCCTCGGCAATGTCCTTTTTCGTGTCGCCGCTGGCGAGCGTCCAGGCCACCGGCAGCGCATCACGCAAACGGCCGCCCAGCAGCTCCGACAGCGGCACATTCAGCCGGCGTGCCTGCGCATCGAGCAGCGCTGTTTCCAGCGCGCACTTGGCAAACCGGTTGCCCTGGATGGTCTTGCGCACCTTTGCCATGGCAGCCGCCACGTTGCGTGCATCCATGCCGATCAGCAGCGGCGCGATGTGCGTGTCGATGTTGACCTTGATGCTCTCGGGGCTCTCTTCGCCGTAGTTCAGGCCGCCGATGGTGGTGGCTTCGCCCCAGCCTTCGATGCCGTCTTCGCAGCACACGTGCACGAGCACCAGCGTCTGCACGTGCATGGTGGCAACGGAGAGCTTGTGGGGACGGATGGTAGGCACATCCACTAGAATGGCCTCGATTGAGCGAATCATGTTTTCCAGGTATCAGAAGAACTGCTATCAACGTTGGAAACCAGATTACTCAGCGCGATTAATTGCGTCCAACACCGATTTAGTATCAGCGCCATACCTATAAGGTTGAATATGGAACTGCGCCACCTCCGCTACTTCGTGGCCGTCGCCGAGGAGTTGAACTTCACGCGTGCGGCCGAGCGCCTGCATATCGCCCAGCCGCCGCTCTCGCGGCAGATTCAGCAGCTTGAAGAGGAAATCGGCGTGCTGCTGTTCGAGCGCGGCAGCCGCCCGCTCAAGCTGACCGAGGCCGGCCGCTTCTTCCACGCGCATGCGCGCCAGTTGCTGGCGCAAACGGCAGAACTCGCCTCGATGACGCAGCGCGTTGGGCAGATCGAGCGGCGCATGTCGATCGGTTTCGTAGCCTCAACGCTGTATGGGATGCTGCCGAAGGTCATCCGGCGGTTTCGGGCGGAGTACCCGATGGTCGATCTGACCATGCATGAGATGACCACCATGGATCAGATCCAGGCACTCAAGGGTGGCCGCATTGATGTGGGCTTTGGCCGCATTCGCTACGAAGACCCGAACGTGCGCCGCATCCTGCTGCGTGATGAGCGGCTGATAGTCGCGTTGCCATCGGGACATCCGTTGCTGGGGACAAAGCCTGAGGTGTCATTGCGCGACCTGGTGGGCGACACGCTCATCATTTATCCGCGCGCGCCGCGTCCGAGCTATGCCGATCAGGTGCTCGCCCTGTTCCACGATCGCGCGCTGGAACCGAGCAAGATTTACGAGGCACGGGAATTGCAAATTGCCTTGGGGCTGGTTGCGGCTGGTGAAGGCGTGTCGGTGGTGCCGCGCAGTGTGGCGGGCCTGCGGCGCGAAGACGTCTGCTACATGGAACTCGACGATCCGCAACTGGTCTCGCCCATTATCTTGAGCACGCGCCTGCTGGATGAGTCTGATGACATCCAGGCCATCCTGGCGCTGACGTATCGGTTGTATGACGAGCAGAAGATTCCGTATTACGCGCCCTCGTAAGGCTTGCAATTGCGGCGTCAAAGTTACAAGCCGCTGGACACGACGGCCGCATGGGCTAGATTGAAAGAAGGCGCGCGTCCGCCTGCGATTGGAGCGCAAGCGAGTGAAAAGAATACGCCGCCCCGTCATCATCAAGTTGGCCCTCATCGTGGCGCTGGTGCTTGCGATGGCCGCCTTGCTCGTCGTTCACGAATTCCGCACATCCTCCTGGCAAGCCCGCTACTTCGCGCGTCTGGCGAAATCGCAAACCTTTCCCGTCAAGCCTGGGGCCAACAGTTCGGCCCGCTATCCGAACTCCGGCCCTTACGATGAGCGGCTCGGGTATCACGATCTCCCCACCTTTCTGGATCGCCTGCGCTCGCGCGGCTACATCGTCGCGCAGCAGGCCGTGCCATCCAAAGAGATGGTCGCGCGAATGGACAGCGGCATGAATCCGCCCTACCGCGAGAAAGACCAGGCCGGTCTGGAACTGCTGGATGACGACGGCCGCCCGATCTATCGGGTGCGGCACCCTGAACGCGTGTATGACAAATTCGAGTCGGTGCCGCCGCTGCTCGTCAACTCGCTGCTCGCGATCGAGAACCGCACGCTGCTGCAAACCGAATACCCAAAACGCAATCCGGCCGTGGAATGGTCGCGCCTGGCGCGCGCCGTGTGGGACCGCGCCCTGCACACCGTCAACGCCGCGCACGAATCGCCCGGTGGCAGCACACTCGCCACGCAAATCGAGAAATACCGCCATTCCCCCGAAGGCCGCACCGACTCCCCCAGCGAAAAGCTGCGCCAGATGGCATCTGCATCTGCGCGCGCCTACCTGAACGGCGAAGACACCACCGCCGCACGCCATCAGCTTGCAGTCGATTACCTGAACACCGTGCCGCTGGGCGCGCGCGCCGGGTTTGGCGAGATTCAGGGCATTGGCGATGCGCTGTGGGTTTGGTACGGGCGTGACTTCGCGCAGGTGAATGCGCTGCTGTCGGCCGAGCCCGCGGCGCCACTGGCGGACCGCGCGCTGGCGTACAAAGAGGCGCTGAGCCTGCTGGTGTCACAACGGCGGCCGTCGTACTACCTCGAGAACCTCGATGAACTCGAAACGCTGACCAACGCCTACCTGCGCGTGCTGGCTGCATCCGGCGTCATCCCGCCCGCACTGCGTGACGCGGCGATTGCGCAATCGCTCAAGCAGCAGGCCCTGAACACGCGCGTGCCGCCTCCACCCGTCGAGCACAAAGGCACGAACGCCGTACGCGTGAACCTGGCGGGCATGCTGGGCGTCTCGCGCATGTATGCGCTTGACCGGCTCGACCTGACCGCCAGCAGCACGCTCGACGCGCCCTTGCAGCGCGATATTTCGTCTGAGCTGCACAAGCTGCGCGACCCCGCGCGCGCCAAGGCTGCCGGTCTGGTTGGCGACATGATGCTGGAGCACGGTGACCCGCGCGGCGTGACCTACAGCTTCACGCTGTACGAGCGCGCGTCTGGCGGCAACCGCTTGCTGGTGCAGGCCGATACGTTCGACAAGCCGTTTGACATTAACGAAGGCGTGAAGCTGGATCTGGGTTCCACAGCCAAGCTGCGCACGCTGGTGACGTATCTCCAGATCGTGGCCGAGCTGCATAAGCGTTATGCCGGCCAGCCCGCGGCGGTGCTGCGCAAGATCAACATCCCCGCGCAGAACCCGATTGAGCGCTGGGCCGTGGATTACCTGGCCCGCATGCACGACAACCCGCAAGGCCGTTCGCTCGCGGCGATGCTTGATGCCTCGATGGAGCGTAAATACTCTGGCAACGCCGGCGAGTGGTTTGCCACCGGCGGCGGCATGCAGAGTTTCGAGAACTTCGAGAAATGGGAGGGCACCCAGAACTTCACGGTGCGCGAGGGGCTCAAGCACTCCGTCAACCTCGTCTTCGTGCGAATCATGCGCGACATCTCGCGCTACTTTCAGCATCAGTTGCCCAACGCCGGCGCCGAGGCCCTGACCGATCCGGATTCCCCGCAGCGACAGGTCTATCTGCAGCGCTTTGCCAACCGCGAAGGCAAGCTCTTCATGGGCCGGTTCTATGCCAAGTACAAAGGCAAGACAGACCACGAGCGCGAAGCCATCCTGGTGCAAAGCACGCGTGCCACGCCGGTGCGGCTGGCCACGATCTACCGCAGCATCGACCCGGAGGCCGGGCCGGGCAAACTCGCCGCGTTCATTCGCACTTACCTGCCCGGCGCAAAGCTGGACGAAGCTGAACTGACCAACCTGTATGAGAAGTACTCCGTCCAACGCTTTGACCTGGCTGACCGCGGCTACATCGCGCGGCTGCATCCGCTCGAACTGTGGCTGGTGGCGTATCTGCGAACCCATCCTCAAGCCACGCTCGCGCAAGTGAATGAGGCGAGCGCGGCAGAACGGCTTTCCGTCTACAAATGGCTTCTGCAATCGCACCGCAAGGGCGCGCAGGACAAGCGCATCAAGCAGATGCTGGAGATCGAAGCGTTCCAGCAGATTCACGCCATGTGGAAGCGGCTGGGCTATCCGTTTGAGTCGCTGGTGCCGTCATATGGCACGGCCATTGGAGCCTCGGCAGATCGGCCGGCTTCGCTCGCGGAGCTGATGGGCATCATTGAAAACGACGGCATCCGCCTGCCCAGTGTGCGCATCGACCGCCTGCGCTTTGCCGCCAACACACCCTACGAAGTCATGCTCTGCCGCGACCCCAGCGCAGGCGAACGCGTGCTCCCGCCCGAGATTGCGCCACTGGTCAAATCCGCGCTGGCCGGCGTGGTGGAAGGCGGCACCGCCAAGCGTATCTCCGGCACATTCGTGCAGAAAGACGGCAAACCCGTCGCCGTGGGGGGCAAGACCGGCACCGGCGACAACCGCTTCAAAACCTTCAGCCGCGGCGGCGGGCTCATTTCCGAACGGGTGGTCAGCCGCTCCGGCGCCTTCGTCTTCTATCTCGGAGACCGCTACTTCGGCACGGTCGTCGCCTACGTGGCCGGCACGGACGCAGCCAAATACAAATTCACCAGCGCCCTGACAGTACAAGTGCTAAAGGTTCTGGCCCCAACATTGATGAGCCACCTCGACCTGCAAGACGCGGCGCCAGCGTTTAACTGCAAGCTGCCGCAGGCAACAGCGCCAGAACAAAAACTGGATTGACCACGGCCACAAAGCCATAGCGACAACACGCGCGCCGCAACGGTGCGGCCGTACCCTGCCCTATGCGGCTCCAAGGAAGGAGTCGCCGCATCGGGCGCGCCTTTCTTTGGTGACTTTCTTGGGCAAGACAAAGAGGGTGAGTCAACCCTGGCAGGGGATAAAACAGGGGCGTACCACTAGCACTAACGCAAAGACCTCTGCAACCAAATCGCCCCAGCGCAAACCAAAGCAACCACCGCCCCCCAGGCAAACAGATCACCCGCTGCCCGCAACGTCGCCTGCCGATCAATCTCCGCAGAAATACGAATCAACTCAGCACCCTGCAACGGATGCGGCCACTGCCAGCCAGGCGTGAGCGCACTCACGTGCCCAACAAGATCAGTGCGATGCTGCGCCTGCCCCCGCTGCAGCAGCAGCGTAGCCCCCATCGTCCCAAAGGCTTGCGCCCAAGCCCGCATGATCCCCTTGAACTGATAGGCATGGCCAAAATCCTTGGCGGGCAAATCCACGTAAGTCAGCCCCGCCACCTGGATGACAACAAACATCCCCACCATGCCTTCGATCAAGAACCCCGGCACCACCGCCGCCACTGAAGCACCGGGCATCGCCACACGTGACATCCACAACAACGCCGTTGCCATCAGCACAAATCCAATGGAAATCAGCACGCGCTTGGTCGGCAGCACATTCGTGAGTTGAAAGTTCAGGATGCCCAGCACTACTGTCACCAGCCCACCCAGGCTCATCAACTGGGCAGTGGTTTCATAGCGAAACCCCAACCCGTTCTGCAGCAGGCTCGATGAGAGAAAACCCCACGCGCTGGCAAACACGTAATAGATGGCATAGAACACCATGCCCATCAGAAAGCGGCGTTGCAGCGTCGCGCGCAAATCCACCCACGGCAGCGGGTGGCCGGTCTGCCGGATGCCGACCCAGATGATGAGCGCCATCACGGCAATGATCGGCACCACCTGCGCGGGTGAGCCATCGGGGTGGATAAAGCGCGCCTGCTGAAAGCCATGCAGTGCAATGAGCCCGGCCAGCCCGAACGCGATGGCCGAGGGCCAATCGAGCGAGGCAAAGTCGCCCTTGCGCTCGCGCATCTTCGGGCGCGGATAGAACGCCGCCACCAGCCCGCACACCACCACCGCCACCAGCAACTGCGCGACGAAGATGGCGCGCCAGCCGAATTGCTCGGTGAGCGCCGCCGACAGCATCGGCGACACACAGCTCAGCCCGAAGATGCCGTAGATCATTCCCTTCATCATCGTGCGGCGTTCGTGCGCAGGGCTGTGCTGCACGAAGATGCGCGAGGTCGACAGCATCGGCCCGCCGCCAAACCCCTGCACCGCCCGGCCGGCGATCAGCATCGTGCCGCCCTCGGCCGCCACGCACATCAGCGTACCGATGATGAACACCAGCAACGACAGCAGCGTGTGCTTGCGGTAGGTCATTTGATCGGCCAGCCGGCCCATCACCAGAATCGCCAGGCTGGCCGCCGCCGCATACGCCGTCACGGCCCACAGATACACATCCTGTGACGCCAGCACCCCGCCCTCGATGTGTGGCCCGGCAATCGAAAACATCAGGTTGGACATGTAATCCACGCCCGTTGCCAAGCCAATCACCACACCCACCATGCGCAATTCCATCCGGCTGCCGACAGTCGATTCGGCGGCTGGAATGCGGGGCGCGGGCGAAGGAGAAACCATGTGGTCTGAGCTTGGCGTGTTCATGCAGGGATGGTAATTTGCCTTCAAACCGGCGGAAATCGCCTGCCAACAAATTCATTGTTCAACTATGCGAACGACGGACTGGAACGACTGGGACACTTTCTGCACCGTGGCCACGCTCGGCAGCTTCACGCGCGCGGCGGATCGGCTGGGGTTGCCCAAGTCGTCGGTCAGCACAGCGGTGTCGCGGCTGGAGGGCAAGATGGGCGTGCGCCTGTTTGAGCGTAGTACGCGCCGTCTACGCCTGACCGATGCCGGCGAAGCCCTGCTGCGCGACGCCGGCCCATTGTTCCAGCGGCTGCGCGAAGTGTCGGAAGACGCCGCAGCGACGTTTCAGTCACCCGCGGGCACATTGCGCATTGCCATGCCGTACGAGTTCGCCGCCAAGCAACTGGCGGAGGTGGTGCTGGAGGTCATGCGTGAGCACACCGGCTTGCGCATCGAAGTGGACGTAGCGCCGCGCCAGATCGACCCGCTCGCACAGGGCTACGACATCATGCTGACCGTGCCGCGCGGCCCATTGCCCGATTCCGGCCTGATCGCCCAACGCGTCTTTGATTTGCGGCGCGCCGTGGTGGTCGCTCCGCAACTGCTGGAGCGCCTGGGGCCACTCAGCCACCCGGACCAGCTCGCCGACTGGCCCTGTCTGGGCACCTCGAACGAAGCTGAATGGCAGTTCCGCACACCCGGCGGCGAGACGATCAACCTGCCGCTGGACTTCCGCATGCGCACATCCAACAGTGAGCTGCGCATGCAGGCCGCCATTGCTGGTTTGGGTGTCGCCCGCATCACCTCTGTATTTGCCACTGACCTGGTCAGCTCCGGCGCGCTGCAGGAGGTGCTGACCGATTTTCAATCCCCGCCGATGCGCGTGTATGCCGTATTCCCGGGCCGCCGCCTGATGCCGGCCAAGGTGAAAGTCTTCATGGACGCCCTGCACCGCCGCATTGAGCATTCCCGCCAGCACACCGACATGCGGCCCACGTTTGTGGACGAAGCTGCCGCAGCGTGGCCGCCTGAATCGTTGCTCTAAGCTCCCTTCCTTCCTGTTGATATTGATATTGATCTAGGCAAAGCCATGCGCTCGTTCACCAAACTCCCAGTCCTTGTTGCCGCGCTCGCTCTGAGCACCGCCGCCTGCTCCCGCGCTGAAGACATTGGCAGCGTCAGCACCAATTTCCGCATTACCGGCTCCGACAAGATCGTCATCGAGGCATTTGACGACCCGCTTGTACAAGGTGTGACCTGCTATGTGTCGCGCGCCCGCACCGGCGGCATCAAGGGCTCGCTGGGCGTGGCCGAGGATGTGAGCGAGGCCGCCGTAGCCTGCCGCCAGGTTGGTGACATCACCTTCGTCAAGCCGCTGCCGCAGCAGGACGACATGTTTACGCAGCGGCTGTCGCTCGTTTTCAAAACGCTGCACGTGGTGCGCACGGTGGACCGCAAACGCAACGTGCTGGTCTATCTGACGTATTCCGACAAGGTTATTTCGGGCAGCCCGAAGAACAGCGTGACGGCCGTGCCGATTCCGGCCAGCCAGCCGATTCCCGTCAAATAGCACGGGACAAGCGGCTTTCGCACAACATTGGTGCATCGCAATACAAACGTCGCAGCCGAACAACGCTCGTTGGTGCATACGTAAGCTTACGTATGGTGCATTGCAATATTTGGTCTATCATACGGGTATTCCCTAACCGGGAAATCCCTAAGAGGCCAATCATGCAAAACACGAACGACCTGAAGCTGACCGATCAACTCGAACGCGAACTGATCGAGCGCGAAATGTCCGAAGGTATCTACTATTATCGCCGTCCGAGCGGCCATGCGTTCTCCTTCGCCCAGTTCTTCTCGGCAATCGCGAACCTGTTCGGCACGCAACGCACCGCCAAGGCCTAACCCGCCGCGCTATTGTTGATGGGCGTGTGCCCGAGCTAGCTGTAAGCAGTACTCGCAATCTCAGTAGCACCGTGCGCCGGCCGTGTGTCATCACACCCGCCGCCACACCCGCCAGGTCATGACCGCCTGGTGCCAATCGAGGGCCGGATTCCGGCCCTTTGTCATTTCTGCGGCGTTTGTTTGGTTTGTCTTGCGTGTGCCGCAGCATCTCCCCCCCCTTTTTTCTGCGCCGGGCCGATTGTGCTGCGGTTGTCTTCTCGTTCGCCTGTGCTTTACTGAGTAGAGCCGCGACTACCGATATCCAGATTCCGCGCGCTTTTCCGCAGCCAGGAAGACGCACAGCGGGGCACCCGGCGACCATCCCCCAAGGAGACTTCCCATGGCGATCAGCCTCAAGCTGTCGGTCAACGGTGCGCCTGTCACCGTCAGTGTCGAACCCCACACCCTGCTGGTCCAATTGCTGCGCGAGCACCTGCGCCTGACTGGCACGCACGTCGGCTGCGATACAGCGCAATGTGGCGCCTGCACGGTGCACATGAATGGGCGCGCGGTGAAATCGTGCAACATCCTGGCCGTGCAGGCTGACGGCGCCGAGGTGACAACCATCGAGGGCCTGTCGAAAGACGGCGCACTGCACCCGATGCAGGAAGCCTTTCGCCAATGCCATGGCCTGCAATGCGGCTTCTGTACGCCGGGCATGGTGATGGCCGCCACGGCGTTGGTCGCGCAACACCCGCATCCCGATGAACACACGGTGCGCGAGCAACTCGACGGCAACCTGTGCCGCTGCACGGGCTATCACAACATCGTGCGCGCCGTGATGCACGGTGCCGAAGCAATGTCTGAAGCCCAAGACGACGACGCTTCATTGCAAAGCCTGGCCGCCGCACGCGCCCACGCTGCCTGACCCCAGCGAGGAGACCACCATGAACGCTCCCGCAGAACCCAACAATCACCTGATCGGCGCGGCCGTCAAGCGCAAAGAAGACTTCCGCTTCCTGACAGGCGCTGGGCAGTACACGGACGACGTCGTCCAGGCGCACCAGTCGTATGCGGTATTCCTGCGCTCGCCGTATGCGCATGCGCGCATCAAGCACCTCAACGTGGATGCCGCGCGCAATCATCCGGGCGTGCTGGCTGTGCTCACCGGCGGCGACCTGGCTGCCGACAAGGTGAACGGCCTGCCCTGCGGCTGGCTGATCCACAGCATTGACGGCACGCCAATGAAAGAGCCGCCCCACCCCGTGCTGGCGCAGGGCAAGGTGCGCCATGTGGGTGACCAGGTGGCGCTGGTGGTGGCCGAATCCGTGAAGATCGCCAAGGATGCCGTCGAGATGATCGACGTGGAATACGACGAACTGCCCGCTGTGGTGGATACGGCCACTGCGCATACCGCTGGGTCTGCCGTCCACGACGACGTGCCGGACAACACCTGCTACACCTGGGGCCATGGTGACAAGGCCGCGACCGATGCCGCCTTTGCCAAGGCCGCGCATGTGACGCAGCTCCACATCGTCAACAACCGGCTGATCCCGAACGCGATCGAGCCGCGCGCCGTCAATGCCAGCTACTCGCGCCAGGACGACAGCTACACGCTTTACGTGGCCAACCAGAACCCGCACGTGGAACGCCTGCTGATGTCGGCCTTTGTGCTGGGTCTGACCGAAGCCAAGGTCCGGGTGATTGCGCCGGATGTGGGCGGCGGTTTCGGCTCGAAGATCTTCCTGTACCCGGAAGACGTGGCGCTCACGTGGGCATCGAAGAAGGTCGGCAGGCCGATCAAATGGACGGCCGAGCGGTCCGAATCCTTCCTGACCGACGCGCACGGCCGCGACCACGTTACGCATGCCGAACTGGCGCTCGATGCGCAAGGCAACTTTCTCGCCATGCGCGTGCACACGACCGCCAACATGGGCGCGTATCTGTCGACGTTTGCCAGCAGCGTGCCAACCATCCTGTACGCGACGCTGCTTGCCGGGCAGTACAAAACGCCCGCCATCTATGCCGAGGTGAAAGCGGTGTTTACCAACACCGCGCCGGTGGATGCGTATCGTGGTGCGGGCCGGCCGGAAGCCACATACGTGGTCGAACGCATCGTCGAAACCGCCGCGCGTGAAATGCACATCGACCCGGCAGAGCTGCGTCGCCGCAACTTCATCCGCACGTTCCCATACGCCACGCCGGTGGGTCTGACCTATGACACCGGCGACTACGAGCCCCTCCTGCAACGCGCCACCGAACTGGCCGACGTCAAGGGCTTCCCTGCCCGCCGCGACGCCTCGCGCGCCAAGGGCCGGCTGCGCGGCATGGGCTACTCCTGCTACATCGAGGCGTGCGGGCTGGCGCCGTCCAATATCGCAGGGGCCCTCGGCGCGCGTGCAGGGTTGTTTGAAGCCGGCGAGATCCGCGTGCACCCGACCGGTTCCGTCACCGTATTCACCGGTTCACACAGCCACGGCCAGGGGCACGAGACCACCTTTGCGCAGGTGGTGGCCGATCGCCTGGGCGTGCCGCTTGAGAACGTCGAGATCGTGCATGGCGATACCGGCCGCATCCCCTTCGGCATGGGCACGTACGGTTCGCGCTCGATTGCCGTGGGCGGCTCGGCCATCATGAAGGCGCTCGACAAGATCGAGGCCAAGGCCAAGAAGATCGCCGCGCATCTGCTGGAGGCCTCGGCGGAAGACATCGAGTTCAAGGACGGCGTCTTCCGCGTGGCTGGCACCGATCGCACCAAAACCTTCGGCGAAGTCGCACTCACGGCCTACGTGCCGCACAACTACCCGCTCGACAAGCTCGAACCAGGCCTGGACGAAAACGCCTTCTACGACCCGACCAATTTCACCTACCCGGCCGGTGCGTACATCTGCGAGGTGGAAGTCGACCCCGATACGGGTGAAGTCCACATCGACCGTTTCGTTGCGGTGGATGATTTCGGCAACATCATCAACCCGATGATCGTGGAAGGTCAGGTGCACGGCGGACTCGGCCAGGGCATCGGACAGGCGCTGATGGAGGCCTGCGTGTACGACGAAACCGGCCAGTTGCTGACCGGCTCGTACATGGACTACGCCATGCCGCGCGCCGACAACCTGCCCAGCTTCACGGTGGAAACCGCCAAGGGCACACCGTGCACGCACAACCCGCTGGGTGTGAAGGGCTGCGGCGAGGCCGGCGCGATCGGCTCGCCGCCGGCGCTCATCAACGCGATCGTCGATGCGCTCGCGCCGCTGGGCGTGAAAGACATCCAGATGCCCGCCACGCCGCACCGTGTCTGGCAGACCATTCAAGCAGCCAAGGCTTAGGTCAAGGAGCCCACCATGTACGACTTCGAGTACCAGAAAGCCACCGACGCTCAGACCGCCGTGACGGCGCTGAAGACGCACGCCGACGCCAAATACCTCGGCGGCGGCCAGAGCCTGCTGGCAGCGATGAAACTGCGGCTGGCGCAACCGTCCACGCTGGTGGATGTCACGTGCATTCCCGGTATGACGGGCGTTCGCTCGCAACCGGGCGTGATTACCGTGGGGGCGGCCACGCGCCATGCCGATGTGGCCGAGAACGCCGACATTATCCGCATGCTGCCCGCGCTGGCAGAGTTGGCGGAGGGTATCGGCGACAGGCAGGTGCGCGCCATGGGCACGCTCGGCGGATCTCTTGCCAACAACGACCCCGCAGCGTGCTACCCGGCGGCCGTGCTGGGTCTGAACGCCACCGTCGTCACCGAACGGCGCAACATCGCGGCGGACGATTTCTTCCTCGGTATGTATGAAACCGCGTTGGCCGCGGACGAACTCATCACCGAAGTGCAATTCCCGGTGCCGGACCAGGCGGCGTACGTGAAATTCCGCAATCCGGCGTCGCGCTTTGCGCTGGTGGGCGTGTTCATCAGCCGCAAGGGCAACAACGTGCGCGTGGCGGTGACGGGCGCAGCACCGTGCGTGTTCCGCTGTACGCAACTGGAGCAGGCGCTGGCAGCGAGTTTTACGTCGGAAGCGGCGCGCAAGACGGTCGTGCCGCCCGATGACTTGGTGGGCGATCTGCACGCCTCGCCGGAATATCGGGCGCACCTGATCCCGGTGCTGACAGCACGCGCGGTCGAACAGGCGTTGGCGCATCATCACTAAGGAGCGGCATGCCGGTCGACTCCATTGACGACTGCATTGCGCAACTGCAAGGTCAAGGCTATTTCGCCAGCCGTGAGCTGGCCACGGCCCTGTTCCTCGCGCTGCGCATGCAGCGGCCGCTGTTTCTGGAAGGCGAACCCGGTGTCGGCAAGACCGAGCTGGCGAAGGCGGCAGCCGGGCTCCTCGGCACGTCGCTGCTGCGGCTGCAATGTTACGAAGGGCTGGACACCGCCAGCGCACTCTACGAGTGGGACTACCCGCGCCAGATCATGGCGCTGCGCCTGGCCGAAGCCGCGGGCGACAAACCGAGCGCCGATACGCTCTACCGCGATGAATTTCTCCTCAAGCGGCCGCTGCTGCAAGCGCTGCTGCCGGATTCCGCCAACCTCGCTGCCCACCCCGGCACACCGCGCGTTCTGCTGATCGACGAGATCGACCGCGCCGACGAGCCATTCGAAGCCTTCCTGCTGGAGTTGCTGTCGGATTTTCAGGTATCGATTCCGGAATTCGGTACCGTGCGCGCGCAGGTGATCCCGCTGGTCATCATGACGTCCAACCGAACACGCGAGGTGCACGACGCGCTCAAGCGGCGCTGCCTGTATCAGTGGATCGGCTATCCGGACAAGGCGCGCGAGCTGCAGATCGTGGCGCAGCGTGCGCCCGAGACCGCCGCTCGCCTGCAGCAGCGTGCGGTGGATTTCGTGCACCGTCTGCGCGGCATCGACCTGTTCAAAGCACCGGGCATCGCCGAGGCCATTGACTGGTGCCGTGCATTGGCTGCGCTGAACGTGACCGAGCTTGATCCGCAGTCCGTGCAAGACACGCTGGGCGTACTGCTCAAATACCAGGACGATCTGGCCCGCGTGGATGCGCCAACCATCGAGCAATTGCTGGCCGCGCCCGCGCTGCCGGAGTAGGGCATGCAAGCGACCTCGCCAATGCAGCTACCGATGCTGGCGCGCAACGTCACGCATTTTGTGCGCCTGCTGCGCAACACCGGCATGCCGCTGGCGCCCTCGCGCGCAGTCGATGCTATCGAAGCCATGAACCTCATCGACCTCAGCCGTCGCGATGACGTCAAGGCTGCCCTATCCGCCCTGCTCGTCTCCCACCCTGACGAACGCACGCTGTTCGATGCGGCCTTCAACGTGTTCTGGCGCGACCCCGACTGGGAAGGCAAGCTGCGCGCCCTGCTGCTGCCCAAGGTGCGGGGCGGCATTCCGGCCGCACGCAGCAACCGCCTGGCCGATGCGCTGCGCGCGCAGCCTTCGACCCGCCTGCCGCCGGGCCCCAAGCCCGATGGTGAGCGCCATGACATCGTTGCTCCGCTGGCCTTTTCTGCAAACGAAGCCCTGCGAACGCGCGATTTCGACACGCTCAACGCCGCAGAATGGCGCACGCTGCAGCATATGATCCGCCGCCGGCGTTTGCACCTGGCGCAGGAGCGCACGCGCCGGCTGAAAGCTGCTTCGCGCGGGCGCCATCCCGATCTGCGCGCCACCGCCCGCCAAGCCGTGCGCGCCGGCGGCGAATGGACCGGCTGGAAATACCGCCAACCCGTCGACCGCACGCCACCGCTCGTACTGCTGCTGGACATCTCCGGATCGATGAGCCGTTATTCGCGCGCGGTGCTGTACTACTGCCACGCGCTGGTGCAATCGCGCGAGCGCATCCAGGCCTTTCTGTTCGGCACGCGGCTGACGAACGTGTCGCGGCAACTCCTCGAGCGCGACCCGGACATCGCCGTGCAAGCCATCGCGCAACTTGTGCCGGACTGGTCGGGTGGCACACGCATTGGTGCAGCGCTGGCGGAGTTCAACCGTCACTGGGCGCGCCGCACGCTCGCCGGCCGCGCAACCGTGCTGCTCGTGACCGACGGGCTCGACCACGAACACATCGACCTGCTCGACGCCGAGATGGCGCGCCTGGCCCGCTTCGCCCACCGCATTGTCTGGCTCAACCCGCTGCTGCGCTTTGCAGGCTTCGAGCCGCGGGCACGGGGCGTGCGGGCCATCCTTCCGCATGTCGATGTGATGGTGCCGGCGCACCATTTCGATAGCCTGGCTGCGCTGGAGCAGGAATTGGCGCATGCTCGCCGCACGCGTATCCCGCGCCCCTCCACCCCAGCACAACCAACCGCGCCATGGAACTGAACCAGACCCATCTTCTGCCCGTGCCTCTCCAGACCGCCTGGGATGCGCTGAACGACCCGGCCGTGCTGCAGCGGTGTATTCCAGGCTGCGAGAGCATCACGCCCGCCGATGGTGGAGACAACCCTGCCTACGACATCGCCATGACCGCCGCCGTCGGGCCCGTCAAGGCGCGCTTCAAGGGGCGCATGGAACTGGCCGACGTGGCACCACCGCGCAGCTACACGCTGCATTTCGACGGCCAGGGCGGTGCGGCGGGCTTCGGCAAGGGCAGCGCGCAGGTGCAGCTCACGCCCGAAGGGCCGACGGTCACGCGGCTCGCTTACACCGCCACCGCGCAGGTGGGGGGCAAGCTTGCGCAAATCGGATCGCGGCTCGTCGATGGCGCCGCGCGCAAACTGGCCGATGAGTTCTTCCAGCGTTTTGCGGCAGAATTCGGCACCGCGGACACCACCGGCGCCAATGGTCACACCACGCCTCCCATCGATGGCGTATCGGCCACGCAGTCGATCCCCGATCTGGCCGCCGGCGAGCTGCAGGCCCACGGCGCACCACAAGGTGCCGCGCCCAATATCAGCCCGGTACTACAGCCACGCAATCCGTGGCCGTGGATCATCGTGGCGCTGGTGGCCGTGGCGGCTGCGTACCTGTTTTTGCACCACGGGGCATAATCGAGCCCCCCCGCAACACACACTGAAAGCGCGCGAAAGCGCAGCAAACGCATCATGGACAGCGTCGATCTTGAAGTCTTGAAAACCAGCGCGCGCTGGCTGAAACAGGGGCGGCGCGTGTTGCTCGTCACTGTGGTCAAAACCTGGGGCTCGTCGCCGCGCCCCGAAGGTGCGATGCTCGCGCTGCGCGATGACGGCGTCGTTATCGGCTCGGTCTCGGGCGGATGCATTGAAGACGACCTCATCGACCGCGTGCGCCGCGAAGGCCTGCATTACATCCAGCCCGAAGCCGTCAAATACGGCATCAGCGCTGAAGAAGCCCACCGCTTTGGCCTGCCCTGTGGCGGCACGCTGCAACTCGTGCTGGAGCCGCTGAACGCCGCCAGCGGTATCGATGCCCTGCTGCACGCGGTGGAAGCCGGCCAGCTTGTCGCCCGCACGCTCGACATGGCAACCGGCGCCACCATGCTGGAGCACGCCAACGTGACGGACGGCCTGCAATTTGACGAAGCGCGCCTGGTGACCATTCATGGGCCGCGCTACCGGATGCTCGTCATCGGCGCGGGGCAGCTCTCGCGCTACCTCTGCCAGATCGCAGTGGGTCTCGATTACCAGGTCACCGTCTGCGACCCGCGCGAGGAATACAGCGGAGAGTGGTCGATTCCTGGGGTGGCCATGGTCCGCACCATGCCCGACGATACGGTGATGGCCATGAAGCTGGACGAGCGCTGCGCCGTCATTGCGCTGACGCACGACCCCAAGCTTGATGACCTCGCACTGATGGAGGCGCTCAAGACGCCCGCATTCTATGTGGGCGCGCTGGGCAGCCGCCGCAACAACGCCAATCGGCGCGAGCGCCTGAAAGAATTCGACCTGAGCGATGCCGAGCTGGCGCGCCTGCATGGGCCGGTCGGCATCTACATCGGCAGCCGCACACCGCCGGAAATTGCCATCTCGATCCTCGCCGAAGTGACTGCAGCCAAGAACGGCGTGTCGCTCCCGACCATCCTGCAAGTGGAAGGCGCCAAGGCCGCGCGCGAGATTGCCGCCAATGCCACGTCGAGTTGCGCAGTGCCGCAAACTTGAGTCAACCCTCTGATCGAATAAGATGCTGGAAGGCGACTAAAAGGTTACATTCTTATAAACTGCTGATTCTGCGCAGGTTTTGGCCGCTTCGCATCACGCGAACCTTGCGGCTCCGCGAACCCTGTTTCGTGTGCGCGGCTTCAACTGACGCTACTGCCGCCCCTGCCCCGAACGCGCTGCCAATACACGGCTCACTGGTGCGGCTGCGGTAGCGCTAATTGCAAGCGGGTTGGTCGCCTGCATTGCCATCAAGGGATTCGAGTTTTTTCGCATGAGTATTCTGCTGACCGGCGCGACCGGTTTCGTGGGCGGCGCCATTGCCGCCAATCTGGCAGTCAAAGGTTTGCTGGCTGACACACGCTTTGCCGTGCGCGGTGACACGCCTGCCGAGGGGCTGGCACGCTTGCGCAGCAACCTGCGCCGCTTTGAGCTTGCGCAGGGCACGCTGGACAGCCTAACCGAATCGCAGATCGTGCCGTTCGACCTGCGCGAAGCCGGTGCCGCCAAGCTGGGCGATCCGGAAATCATCATCAACTGCGCGGCGCTGGCAACGTTCTCGAACCATCCGTCGCTGTGGGAAACCAACGTGGATGGCGTACTGGCGCTGGGCCGGCTGGCCGCGCAAGGCGGGCGCCTCAAGCGCTTCCTGCAGATCGGCACGGCCATGTCGTGCGGCCAGTTGGCGAACCGCCATGTCAGCGAAAGCTGGGATGTGCCCCCGCTGGAGCAGCACGCGGTGCCGTACACGTACTCCAAAGGGATGGCCGAGCTGAAGCTGCGCGAAGCCGTGCCCGAGCTGCCGCTGGTGGTCGTGCGGCCGTCCATCGTGGTCGGTCACAGCACGCTGGGCTGCGAGCCGTCGGGCAGCATTTTCTGGATGCTGCGTATGGTGGCCATGCTGGAAACCTTCAGTTGCCGCCTGTCAGACCGCGTTGACATCCTGCCCGTGGATGATTGCGCTGAAGCCATCGTGCAACTGTCGACCAAGCCCACGCTGGCGCACGACCTGTACCACATCAGCGCCGGCGACGCGAACTCCGAACGCATCGAAACGCTCTACCCGCGCTTCAAGCGCTGCCGGACGCCGGAAGAAGATGCCCAGGCGCTGGCCGGCTATGTGTATCAGGAGAAAATCGCAGAGAAAGCATTGGCACGTAAATTCCTGAGCCTGACGGGCGATGGCAACGTGCGGCTGGTCGCGCGCTGCATTCACCTGTATGCCAAGTTCGCCAGCATGAGCTACGTGTTCGACAACACGCGACTGGTGCAGGAGACCGGCTTCCAGCCGCGCTCCCTGCTCGCTTACCTTGACCGCTGCCTCGAAACGTCGGACGCCGTGCCGATCCCCGAGCAGATGCAATGGGACTATAAGTAGCCGTCGGGTCTACCCGGCTCGCACGGCGTGTCATGGCGCCGTGCTATAACCTCCGGCGCCCAACCCAGCACCTGAGCAAGACTCCGGTCATCACAAGGAGCCGCCGATGACGCTGCAAGCCATCGCCCATCTCAATGTCGCCACACTGGTGGATTCGTTCATCAGCCTTGCTTCGGCCTTTGCGCTCGGGTCACTGATCGGCTTTGAGCGGCAGGTCAGGCAGCGCACCGCCGGCCTGCGCACCAACGCGTTGGTGGCGGTTGCTGCATCGGCGTTCGTCGATATGGCCGCGCAGATCGGCACCGCATCGGACACGACCCGCGTGATTGCTTATGTGGTCTCGGGTGTCGGCTTTCTAGGTGCCGGCACCATCATGAAAGAAGGGCTGAACGTGCGTGGGCTGAACACCGCCGCCACGCTGTGGGGCTCGGCAGCCGTGGGGGCGGCGGCGGGCTCCGACCTTATTGGCCAAGCCATTTTGATCACGCTGTTCGTGCTGGCATCAAACATCTTGCTGCGGCCTGTGGTGGACCGCATCAACCGCACACCGCTGGACAACCAGGCCAGCGAAGTCACCTACACAATGTGCGTGATCTCGACCAGCGAGCGCCAGAAGGAAGCCCTGGCCGATCTGGAGCGCCTGCTGGAAGACGCCAGCTACCCGATCAGCGATCTGTCGGTCGAGCCCTTTGGTGATGACCACGTGGAAATCGAAGCCATGCTGATGTCGACCGCTGTGAACGCGGCTGAGCTGGACCGCATCGTCGCGTCGCTGCAATCGCAGCCGCACGTCGCGCAAGCGTTCTGGAACCCGAGCACAACGGAATAGCCGGAATCGGCGCACTGATCAAAGCGCCTGACTCGCCGCGAGCGCGAGGATCTTCACCCAGCGTTTGGCTTCCTGGCGATTGCGCATCGGCATTGTCCAATCTGCCTGCGCCTGATGCTTCAGGTGCAGCGCCAGCGCCCAGGCGCCTTCGCGTTCAACCGCATCGGCACCAGCAATATCGGCGAAGAGAAAGCGCACGTTTTGCCCGTGCAGTTGCAGCGTCCCGCGCTTCTGTTCAGCATCAACCGCGATCTGCCCCCAGCTTGCGCGCAGCGATACGATCCGCTGCCCCTTTACGTTGACGCCATGAACGGCGCGGTAGCGCCGGATGAGAGTAACGACCGCGCCAGCCAACAGCACCACGGCAACCAGCACCGCCGCGCTGCCCGCCACGGTGCCATGAGCCGCAGCAACCACGGCGTACAACCGGACTGCGCTATAGATCAACAGACCAATCAGCGCAAACGCGGCAATGATGAACGGCATGGTGTGATTCCTTGAATGCGCCAGTCGGTTATATCAGCCGAAACGGCGTTCAAGGCAAGTCTTTGCCATGCCCGTGCATCAGCCGGGCAATGCAAGACTTGAGGGCGCAGTGGCGAGTAAATCACTGCCATGGCTGCGAAGGTGACGCCATCAGCGTGCTTTGCCGCCGCGCGCCTGATGATAGTCCTCCGCAAACTCGGCCCATTGCTGGAGCGACACTTTGCACCCATGCGCAGCCAGTTTCAGCGCCGATTTGCGCCACGCAGTGCCAGCGGCGTAACCCTGGACAGCCTCCACCAGATCGGTGCCGTGCCGGCCGCAACTGCGCAGGTGGCACCAGGCGGCCACACGGGCCATGGTTTGCAGCGCATCGTCCAGGTTGGCGACAACGTTCTTACCGGAGCCCAGCGCCACGCGATCCGCCGTTGGCTGCAGGCTTTTGACGACGTACGATTTCGGCTTCTCACCCTTCGCCCCGTAGACGACACCACGCAGCAACGCCGGCGAGATGGCCTGCGACAGACGCTGGATGTCGACCACGCGCCCGGCCTCGCTATGCCACGGCGCCACGCTGCACGCACTGCCCAGCGTATCCGCCCAGACGCTCGGAATGGACAGCTTGATGTCAATCAGACGCAACGTGGCGGGGTCGTTCTCGGGGCGGGCAAGTACGGAATAGCGCTCCAGCCCCAGGCTGCCCGTACCGGCAATGCGGCGCGCCACGTCGATGGCGATAAAGCGCTGGCCGTGGCCGCTGCCGTTGCTGTTGCCATTCCCTTGCTCGCCATAGGCTTGCAAGATGCGGCGCGCGCGGCGGGCCTCGTCCTTGCTTGCCCGCAGAGTGCGGCGGCCATCGATGCGCAGGCTGACCAGATTGCCGTCGCGCACGGTGCGCTGGGCGAGGTACGCCGCCCGGTTGCGCTTGCGCAGGCCGCGCAGCAAGTCGCGCACGATGCCGGTAGCGGTGGCGCGCTCGACCCAGCGTGGCTTGCCGTCGACCAACGCCGCGGCGTACGTGTCGAGAAAGCGGCGGCACAGGTTGTGGGCGTCTTCATCGGCCAGCTTCCAGCCATATGCCGCCACTTGCAGGCTCGACAGCACGCGTACGAGATCGACCGTAAACGGTGCGGCCAGGGCCTCGTCAAAGTCGTTCATATCGAAGTAGACGAGGCCGTTGTCGCCCTTGAAGCTGCCGAAGTTCTCCAGGTGGAGATCGCCGCAGACCAGCGTGCGCGGCGCATCGTGCAGCAGCGGTGCATCGGCCAGCGATGCCGCATACAGGTTGTTGGTGCCGCGAAAGAATGAAAATGGATCGGCGGCGATGGCATCCAGCTTACGGGTGAGTCTTTCCGGATCACGCCCGGCGTTGTATTCAAGAAGAATGCGGGTGCTTTCGTGCATGGTCATGGCCTCGTTGAAGTGCTTGGAGTGGAGTGCAATGCCCTCAAGAATCGAAGATTACGCGTTGATTGGCGATTGCGAAACCGCTGCACTGGTTTCGCGTGACGGCTCCGTCGATTGGCTGTGCTGGCCGCGGTTTGATTCAGGCGCCTGCTTTGCCGCGCTGCTCGGCACGCCAGACCATGGCCGATGGCGCATTGCCCCCGCTGCCCCGCAAGGCGAGGTGCGCACCATACGCCGCCGCTACCTGCCCGGCACGCTCGTGCTGGAAACCGTGTTCGAGACCGACACGGGCAGCGTCAGCGTGACTGACCTGATGACCGTGCGCCCGGCCGGCACCGCAACGCCGCGCGACGACACCTCTGACCTTATCCGCATCGTACGCGGGCTCTCGGGCACGGTGCCCATCCGCATGGACCTCACGCTGCGCTTTGACTATGGTGCCTCCGTGCCGTGGGTGAGCCGCATGTCGGAAGCCACGGGCGCGACAGCGGATGGCCCCTGCGACATGCCCGACTGCGTGCTGCGCGCCATCGCCGGGCCCGATATGGTGACGCTGCGCACACCCGCGCCCATTCGCGGCGAGAACCTCTCCACCGTGGCGGATTTTTCCCTGAGCGAGGGCGAGGCGATGCCCTTTGTGCTCACGCATTCGCCGTCGCACCTGCCCTTGCCCGACTCCATTGATGCGATGCAGGCGCAAGTCGATGTGGAAACGCGCTGGCGCGTGTGGTCTGGCCGCTGCCAAGGCGCAGGTCAATGGACAGAAGCCGTCGAACGCTCGCTCATCACGCTCAAGGCGCTGACGTATCACCGCACCGGCGGCGTGGTGGCCGCGCCCACAACGTCGCTGCCCGAACAGCTTGGCGGCGTGCGCAACTGGGACTACCGCTACTGCTGGCTGCGCGACGCCACCCTCACGCTGCTCGCGCTCATGAATGCCGGCTATTACAGCGAGGCGCGCTCGTGGCGCGAGTGGCTCGAACGTGCCATCGCAGGCAGCCCCGCGCAAGTGCAGATCATGTACGGCATTGCCGGCGAACGCCGCCTGGGCGAATGGACCATCCCCTGGCTGCCCGGCTACGAAGGCGCACAACCCGTGCGGGTGGGCAATGCGGCCGCGCTGCAGTTGCAGCTCGACGTGTACGGCGAACTGATGGACGCCCTCTTCATCGCCCGCAAAGGCGGCCTTGATGGCGACGAAGCCTCCTGGCGCCTGCAGGTCGCGCTGATGACGCATCTGGAGGGCATCTGGCAGACGCCCGACGAAGGGATCTGGGAAGTCCGTGGCCCCTCGCGCCATTTCACGCATTCCAAGGTCATGGCGTGGGTGGCGTTTGATCGTGCCGTCAAGACCATCGAGCAATTCAACGTGGACGGCCCCGTGGCGCGCTGGCGCGCCGTGCGCGACCGCATCCACGCGGAGGTCTGCACCCACGGCTACAACGCCACGCGCGGTTGCTTCGTGCAAAGCTACGGCAGCCAAGAGCTGGATGCCGCACTGCTGATGCTGCCGCTGGTCGGTTTTTTGCCGGCGTGCGACACGCGTATCCAGGGAACGGTCAAGGCCATTGAAGAGGACCTGCTCGTCGATGGCCTCGTGCGCCGCTACCGCACGGAAGCCGTGACCGACGGCCTGCCCCAGGGTGAAGGCGTGTTCCTGGCGTGCAGCTTTTGGTATGTCGACAACCTCGTCATGCAGGGCCGCCAGGACGAAGCTCGTGCGCTCTTTGCCAAGCTGCTGATGCTGCGCAACGACGTGGGCCTGCTGGCCGAGGAATACGACCCGCATGTGCGCCGGCTGGTCGGCAATTTTCCGCAGGCGTTTTCGCATATCGCGCTCGTGAACTCAGCGCTGGCGCTATCTGCTGCGGCCGATCATGTCCGCCAGCGCACGGGCGACGGCGCCCGCAGTTGACGCCCCACCAAAGCCGGTAAAATAGCGGCCATGACCGAATCGACCGCATTGAGCCCCATGTCCGACGACGTAACCAGTGCCTCTGACAGCACGCTGCTTGGCCGCCCCGACAGCCCGTGCATCGGCATCTGCTCGACCCTCTTTGACGCGGTCTGCCAAGGCTGCGGACGCACCCAGCTGGAAGTCAGCAACTGGGTCTTCATGACCGACGAAGAGCGCAACGCCGTCTGGACGCGCATCCTGGCCGAAGGTACCGCACAGGGTTACAACCCCGACGGCAGCCGCAAGTAAGCGCGACGCGTCAAACGCAAAAACCCGGCTTCGGCCGTAATGCCGTTCAGTTAAGACCTGAACGGCATTTTTGTTTTTAGGGTTGGAGTTGTAAACAGAGCGGCAGGCTGTTAACTTTGGTCGCGATGCTGAGCGACCACCTGAC
>NZ_BHVX01000008.1 GCF_003851545.1 Ralstonia sp. SET104
AGGTGGTCGCTCAGCATCGCGACCAAAGTTAACAGCCTGCCGCTCTGTTTACAACTCCAACCCCTAAAAACAAAAATGCCGTTCAGGTCTTAACTGAACGGCATTAGCCCTTCGGGGCTGCTTTTTCATCTGAGCCAGCTGATCACACCAGCCGGCGCATACTGCCTTAGCGCTTGCGGCGCAGCCGCGCGATCGCTGCCAACTGCGCAGCAGCCACGGCCAGTTCACCTTGCGCACGGGCCAGATCCAGGTCGCTGCTCTGGTTCTGCAACGCCTCTTCGGCCGCACGCTTGGCTTCCGTTGCCTTGGCTTCGTCCAGGTCGTGACCGCGAATTGCGGTATCGGCCAGCACAGTCACCCTCTTCGGCTGCACTTCGAGAATGCCACCGGCAACGAACACGAACTCTTCGCCGCCGTCTTCCTTCTCGATGCGCACGGCGCCCGGCTTGATGCGCGTGATCAGCGGCGTGTGGCCGGGCAGAATGCCCAGCTCGCCGGCTTCACCGGGCAGCGCCACAAACTTGGCATTGCCGGAGAAGATCTCGTGCTCAGCGCTGACGACGTCTACATGAATGGTTGCCATCTCGATTCCTTTGCTCAGAAAAGCCGCTTCCTGAATGGACTTCAGGAAGCCAGTACTGGCCCCCCGCGCCACAGTCGCGCACGGGGCCAGACGTCGCGCTTACTGGAGCTTCTTGGCCTTTTCGAAGGCTTCGTCGATCGAGCCGACCATGTAGAACGCCTGTTCCGGCAGGTGATCGCACTCGCCGTCCACCAGCATCTTGAAGCCGCGGATGGTTTCCTTCAGCGGCACGTACTTGCCCGGCGAACCCGTGAACACTTCTGCAACGTGGAACGGCTGCGACAGGAAACGCTGGATCTTACGGGCGCGGCCCACAGCCAGCTTGTCTTCCGGCGACAGCTCATCCATGCCCAGAATCGCGATGATGTCGCGCAGTTCCTTGTAGCGCTGCAGCGTCTTCTTCACGCGGTCGGCGACTTCGTAGTGCTCCTGGCCCACGACTTGCGGGTCGAGCTGACGCGAGGTCGAATCGAGCGGATCCACTGCGGGGTAGATACCCAGTGCAGCGATGTCACGCGACAGCACGACGGTGGAGTCCAGGTGCAGGAAGGTCGTGGCCGGCGACGGGTCGGTCAAGTCATCGGCAGGCACGTACACAGCCTGGATCGACGTGATCGAGCCAGTCTTGGTCGACGTAATACGTTCCTGCAGCTTGCCCATTTCTTCAGCCAGCGTCGGCTGATAGCCCACGGCCGAAGGCATACGGCCCAGCAGTGCCGACACTTCCGTACCGGCCAGCGTGTAGCGGTAGATGTTGTCGACGAAGAACAGGATGTCGCGGCCTTCGTCGCGGAAGCGCTCGGCCATCGTCAGGCCGGTCAGCGCCACGCGCAGACGGTTGCCCGGCGGCTCGTTCATCTGGCCGAACACCATGGCCACCTTGTCGAGCACGTTGGAGTCCTTCATTTCGTGGTAGAAGTCGTTGCCCTCACGGGTACGCTCGCCCACGCCAGCAAACACCGACAAGCCCGAGTGCTGCTTGGCGATGTTGTTGATCAACTCCATCATGTTCACGGTCTTGCCGACGCCGGCGCCACCGAACAGACCCACCTTACCGCCCTTGGCGAACGGGCAGACCAGGTCGATCACCTTGATGCCGGTTTCCAGCAGATCCACCGACGGCGACAGCTCGTCGAACTTCGGGGCCTTCTGGTGAATCGCGCGCTTTTCG
The DNA here is from genome assembly GCF_003851545.1 of Ralstonia sp. SET104. GTDB lineage: Bacteria > Pseudomonadota > Gammaproteobacteria > Burkholderiales > Burkholderiaceae > Ralstonia. The sequence goes on from NZ_BHVX01000008.1 coordinate 1,755, forward strand.
TCGCAAGCGATCGGGCCGGCTTCGTCAATCGGACGACCCAGCACGTCCATGATGCGGCCCAGCGTACCGTGACCCACCGGCACCGAGATCGGCGCACCGGTCGTCGCCACGCGCATGCCGCGGCGCAGACCGTCGGACGAACCCAGCGCAATGGTACGCACCACGCCGTCGCCCAGCTGTTGTTGCACTTCGAAGGTCAGACCCTTCTCGGCGAACGACGCTTCGTTGCTGTCATCCAGCACCAGCGCGTCGTAAACCTTCGGCATCGCGTCGCGCGGGAACTGAATGTCCACCACGGCGCCGATGCACTGCACGATATTTCCGTTTGCGATACTCATTTGTATCTCCAAATAACTTGATTCTTTGCCGTGGCTATCAGACTGCCGCTGCGCCGCTGACGATCTCGGACAGTTCCTTCGTGATCGCTGCCTGACGGGTCTTGTTGTAGACCAGTTGCAGTTCGCCGATCACGTTCTTCGCATTGTCCGAAGCGGCTTTCATCGCAACCATCCGGGCCGATTGCTCGGAGGCCATGTTCTCAGCCACCGCCTGGTACACCAGCGCCTCGACGTAGCGGATCAGCAGCTCATCAACCACCGTCTGCGCGTCCGGCTCGTAGATGTAATCCCACGAGTAGGCCTGCTTCTCGGCGTCGCTCTGCGTCAGCTTGTCGGCGGTCAGCGGCAGTAGCTGCTCGACCACCGGCTCCTGCTTCATCGTGTTGATGAAGCGGGTGTACGCGAGATACACCGCGTCGATCTGGCCAGCGTTGAACGCGTCCAGTTGCACCTTGATCGCGCCGATCAGCTTTTCCAGGTGCGGCGTGTCGCCCAGATGCACGACATTCGAGACCACCTTCGCACCGACGCGGCCCAGGAACTGCATGCCCTTGGTACCGATGGCGGTGGTTTGCGTCTCGACACCCTTGTTCTGCAGGTCGCGCAACTGGTTGGTGACGGCACGCAGCACGTTGGTGTTCAAGCCACCGCACAGGCCCTTATCCGTCGTCACCACGATCAGGCCGGCGCGCTTGATGTCGCGCGCAACCATGAACGGGTGCTTGTACTCCGGATTGGCCAGCGCCATGTGCGCAGCCACGTTGCGGATCTTCTCAGCGTACGGGCGGGCAGCACGCATCCGTTCCTGCGCGCGGCGCATCTTGGATGCGGCGACCATTTCCATCGCCTTGGTGATCTTGCGCGTGTTTTGCACGCTCTTGATCTTGGTGCGGATTTCTTTTGTTCCGGCCATTTCACTCTCTCCGTTCAGACCTGGCCACGCAGGCTAAGCGTGGCCAACTCCAGGAATGACGCGGTTAGAACGCGGCGGACTTCTTGAAATCCTCGATCGCGGCACGCAGAGCGGCCTCATCGTCCTTCGACAGATCTTTCGTATCTTCGATGCGGTTGATGAGATCGGCGTACTTCGTCTTCAGCGTGTCGTGCAGGCCCTTTTCGAAAGCCAGGATGTCCTTCACGTCCACGTTGTCGAGGAAGCCGTTGTTGGCTGCGTACAGCGACGCGGCCAGCTGCCACACTTGCAGCGGCTGGTATTGCGGCTGCTTGAGCAGTTCGGTCACGCGGCGGCCGCGCTCGAGCTGCTTGCGGGTCGCTTCGTCCAGGTCGGAAGCGAACTGCGCGAACGCAGCCAGTTCACGGTACTGGGCCAAGTCGGTACGGATACCGCCGGACAGCTTCTTGATGACCTTGGTCTGCGCAGCACCACCCACACGCGACACCGAAATACCGGCGTTGATAGCGGGGCGAACACCAGCGTTGAACAGATCGGTTTCCAGGAAGATCTGGCCGTCGGTAATCGAGATCACGTTGGTCGGCACGAACGCGGACACGTCGCCGGCCTGCGTTTCGATCACGGGCAGTGCGGTCAGCGAACCGGTCTTGCCCTTGACTTCACCGTTGGTGATCTTTTCAATGTGGTCAGCGTTCACACGAGCAGCACGCTCCAGCAGGCGCGAGTGCAGGTAGAACACGTCGCCCGGGTAGGCTTCACGGCCAGGCGGACGGCGCAGCAGCAGCGAAACCTGACGGTAAGCCCAGGCTTGCTTGGTCAGATCGTCATACACGATCAGTGCGTCTTCACCGCGGTCGCGGAAGTATTCGCCCATCGTGCAGCCGGCATAAGCCGACAGGTACTGCATGGCGGCCGAGTCGGACGCAGCAGCAGCCACCACGATCGTGTATTCCAGCGCGCCGTGCTCTTCGAGCTTGCGCACCACGTTGGCGATCGTCGAAGCCTTCTGGCCGATTGCCACGTACACACAGAAGATGCCCTTGCCCTTCTGGTTGATGATGGCGTCGACTGCCACGGCGGTCTTGCCGGTCTGGCGGTCGCCAATGATCAGCTCACGCTGGCCACGGCCGATGGGCACCATTGCGTCGATCGACTTCAGGCCGGTCTGCACCGGCTGGCTCACCGACTGACGTGCGATCACGCCCGGAGCGACCTTCTCGATCACGTCCGTCTTCTTGGCGTTGATCGGGCCCTTGCCGTCGATCGGCTGGCCCAGTGCGTTGACCACGCGGCCCAGCAGTTCCGGGCCGACCGGCACTTCCAGAATGCGGCCCGTGCACTTGACTTCCTGGCCTTCGGAAATGTGCTCGTACTCGCCCAGCACCACAGCGCCGACGGAGTCGCGCTCAAGGTTCAGCGCGAGGCCGAACGTGTTGCCCGGGAATTCCAGCATTTCGCCTTGCATCACGCCCGACAGGCCATGAATGCGGCAGATACCGTCCGTCACGGAGATGACCGTGCCGGTGTTCTTTGCGTCAGCGCCAGCCTTCAAGCCCTCGATACGGGTCTTGATCAGGTCGCTGATCTCGGAGGGGTTCAGTTGCATCGAATGCTCCTAATTCTTCAATCTGGTTCGCGGGCGGCGTCTCGTCGATTTAGCCAGTCACGCGAATCAGCATTACGCGGCGGTCAGCGCAGACTGCATCTGCGTCAGGCGCGCGCGCACCGAGGTGTCGAGCACTTCGTCGCCAATCTGCACACGCACGCCGCCGATCAACGAGGGATCGACGCTCACATGCGCCTGCAGCTTTTTGCCGAACTTGCGTTCGAGCGTGGCGACCAGTTCGGTCAGGGGCGCGCCCTCAAGCGGGAACGCACTGGTGATCTCGACGTCGGCGGCGCCTTCGCTGGCATTCCGCAGCACATGGAATTGCGCGGCAATTTCCGGCAGCAGCGACAGGCGCTTGTTGGCCACCAGCAGGCCAACCAGTTCCTTCGCCTCATGCGAAACCGGAGATTTCAGCGCCGACAGGAAGATCCCCGCCACATCGGCTTTGGAGAGCTTCGGATCATCGGCGACTGCCTTCATGTCGGGCACAGCGGCAATTTGCCCCATTTCCGACACGAGCTCAGACCATGCACCCAGATTGCCGGCCTTCGCTACGCGAAACAGCGCCTCTGCGTACGGACGGGCAACGGTTGCGAGTTCTGCCATGATTACAGCTCAGCCTTGAGTTGATTGAGCAGATCAGAGTGGACCTGCGCATTGACTTCACGCTTGAGGATCTGCTCGGCACCCTTGACGGCCAGCGTGGCAACCTGGTCGCGCAGCGATTCACGCGCGCGCACGGTTTGCTGCTCGGCTTCGGCCTTGGCTTGCGCGATGATGCGCGCGGCTTCAGCTTGGGCGTTTTGCTTGATCTCGTCGGCGCTCATCTGGGCACGCTTCTCAGCGTCCGCGATGCGCTGCGCGCCTTCATTGCGCGCTTCGGTCAGTGCCTGGTCGACCCGCTTGTTGGCCAGCTCCAGCTCAGCCTTGCCCTTATCGGCTGCGGCCAGGCCATCGGCAATTTTCTTCGCGCGTTCGTCGAGCGCCTTCACCAGGGGCGGCCAAATGAATTTGGCGACAACCCACCACAGGATGAAGAACACGACCATCTGCGCGACGAGTGTGGCGTTCAGGTTCATGGTGTGTTCCTTTCGGTATTGAGACTACGGATCAATGCACGAAGCGGCGAGGGTCACGCGTTGCGAGTGCCCTGGCCGCCTCCGGCATCATGCAGACCGAAAAGAATTACTTGATGACCGACAGCAGCGGGTTGGCGAACGCGAACAGCATGGCCACGCCAACGCCGATCAGGAATGCCGCGTCGATCAGGCCAGCCAGCAGGAACATCTTGGTTTGCAGCGGGTTCATCAGTTCAGGCTGACGTGCGCAGGCTTCGATGTACTTGCCGCCCATCAGTGCGATGCCGAGGCAGGCGCCGATGGCACCCAGGCCGATGATGATGCCGATACCGATGGCGGTCAGACCTTGGATGTTGGCGAGAAATGCTTGCATGATGACTCCCTTTTACGTGAAAGACTAAGAACTTGAGAACTTGGAAAAATCAAACGGAACCGGAGAACCTGAACCGCAACTACTTAGTGGTGTTCATGTGCCTGGCCGATGTACACCAGCGTCAGCATCATGAAGATGAAGGCTTGCAGCAGCACGATCAGGATGTGGAAGATCGCCCACACTGCGCCGGCCACCACGTGACCCACGAAACCCAGCGCCGACGTGTCAGCACCGAACGTCCAGATCGAGCCAAGCAGCGCGATCAGCAGGAACACCAGTTCGCCTGCGTACATGTTGCCGAACAACCGCATGCCCAGCGACACAGCCTTGGCGAGGAATTCAATGATGTTGAGGATCAGGTTGAATGGCGCGAGATACCACTTGGCGCCGAACGGAGCGGAGAGCAACTCGTGCGCGAAGCCGCCCGCACCCTTGATCTTGAAGCTGTAGTAGATCATCAGGATCAACACAGCGAACGACATACCGAAGGTGCCGTTCAGATCGGCCGTGGCCACCGCGCGGTGGTGCGGCACGTGCACGCCGAAGGTGCTCAGAAGATGGTTGACGCCCGTGACCCAATCCACCGGAATCAAGTCGACCGCGTTCATCAGCGTGACCCACACGAAGACCATGAGCGCCAGCGGAGCGATCCACGAGCGATCGCCGTGGATGATGCCCTTTGCCTGGTCATCGACCATCTCGACAACGAGTTCAACGAATGCCTGGAAGCGGCCGGGAACGCCGGCGGTGACGCGGCGTGCAGCAATGCCCAGGAAGACAATGCCGATCGCGCCCATCAACACGGACCAGAACATCGTGTCCCAGTTGATGACGGAGAAGTCGACGACGGAGGCTTGCTTGCCACCGATGCTATTGAAATTCTGCAAATGCTCCGCGATATACGCGGAAGGCGTGAGAGCGTGCTCGGCGGCGTGGCCAGCGGCTTCTGCGACTTCAGTTGCCATGATGATTCAGTCCAATATTGCGAAACATTCTTCGTGATCCGTTTCAGCTCGCGCCCGATGCTCAACAGGTTTCCCTGGAGATCGCGGACTGCACGCGGCTGGAGCGTGCCACCTTATTCTTGCGGAGTGTCAGCGCAATGAACCGAGGCTTCTCCTACCGCGGTTCCTGCTACGTGCCAACATTTCCGGTGCCCGCCGCATCGCGGTGGGCCGGAGTCGATCATCGCAGCGCGAGACCGACCCAATACATCTTGAGCGCCAGGATCAGGGTGATCAGCAAGGGCGGCCAATGCAGGCCCTTGAACACCACCACCACAACCACCAGCAGCGCGACCGTGCCGAGCACCTTGATCGCTTCGCCCACCACCAGACGGGCGATGGATTCGAAACCCCTGGCCCCCGACAGCCGCATCGCGAACCATGCCGAAGGCACCACACATACACCGCCACCCAGCAGGGCCGACAACGCAGCTTGGCCCGCTGACGCAGTCCCCGTGCCTGCGTACCAGCTGCCGACAAACCATCCGAGCGCACACAGGAGTGTGATGGCCACCTGGCCGAGCACGATGGAAAAGGGCGTGATACGCGAGGCCCGCAGAGCCTGCTCGCCGAACAGAGCGACCGCCTCGTCATGTGAAAGCGCACGCACTGGCGGCTCCGCCTTCTCCTCGTCGTCCCAACGATCGCGCTTCGGATCCTGCTCCGACTGAGGTCGGGCGGCTTCGAACGAAGCGTAAGAATCGGGCCGTTGCCGGTCGGTTGGCTGCATGGAAGAATGCGCTTTCATCATGCCGCACCGCTTTGGGTCAGGCGGATTTAAAACCGCACGATTTTACGGGACACGGCGTTCGCCCGTCAACGCGCAAGCGAACGCTCGTGCGGGCGCCTTAGGCAGCACTCCGCACGGCAGCGTTCCATACCGCAAGCGCAATGACGTGCTGCTGCCGGAGTACCAAATCCACCGATGCAGCGGGCGCCCCGTTGATTCCATGATGGTGCTGGCGACACACAGCGTCGATGACGTGCGAGGTAATCGCACCAATTCTGTGCCACGAAGTGCCCGTAAATGGCGCAGCCGTAGGCGAGATGGAGCCTGCGTCAAACTGTCGCAGGCGCCGGATTCACGCAACCTCTTTGTCGTTCTCTGGTCGCAGGCGCGCCAGCAAACCGTCAAACTCATCGAGGCTGCTGAACTGCACGGTTAACTGACCGCGACCTTTGGCCGCCAATTTGATCTGCACGCCCAAACCGAGTTGGTCAGCCAGTTCTTCCTCAAGGCGCGCAACGTCACGGCCACCCTGATGACCGCCCTTCTGCTTGAGTGACTTCAACTCAAACGGCTTGAGCGTCAACGCCACCAGTTTTTCCGTCTCACGCACCGAAAGGCGCTTGTTGACGATCTGGTTAGCCAATGTGATCTGGGTTGCGCCATCAACGGCCAGCAGCGCACGGGCATGGCCCATGTCGAGGTCGCCGGCCATCAGCATGGTCTGCACGGGCTGCGCGAGGTTCAGCAAACGCAACAGATTCGATACGGCGCTGCGCGAGCGACCGACCGACTCCGCTGCCTGCTCATGCGTGAACTGGAATTCACGCACCAACCGCGCAATGCCCTGCGCTTCTTCCAGCGGGTTGAGATCTTCGCGCTGAATGTTTTCGATCAGCGCCATCGCGGCGGCGGATTCGTCCGGCACGTCCTTCACGAGCACCGGCACTTCGGTCAGGCCAGCGAGGCGCGAGGCACGGAAGCGACGCTCACCTGCGATGATTTCGTACTTTGGCTTCGTGCCGTCGGACTCGACCTTGCGCACCAGGATCGGCTGCATCAGCCCTTGCGCGCGAATGCTCGCGGCCAGTTCCTGCAATGCACCCTCGTCCATCCGCGTGCGCGGCTGATACTTGCCGGGCTGCATTTGCTCGAGCTTCAGCACCGTCGGCGCGCCCTCCTGCTTGGCGGTCTCGACAATCTCGGCGGGACTGCCGAGCAGTGCTTCGAGGCCACGTCCCAATCCCTTTTTCTTCATTGTGCTCATGTTGTTCCTCTTGCCACAGAGCCGGCGTCAGGCTGGCATGTCGGCCATCTGCCGCACGCGCGCGATCATTTCGGCGCCAAAATCCAGGTACGCCTTGGCACCCTTCGATGCCACATCGAACGCCACGCCGGGCATACCGTACGACGGCGCCTCGGCCAGACGCACGTTGCGCGGGATCACTGTCTTGAATACCTTGTCGCCGAAGTGCGATTCAAGTTGCGCCGACACCTGCTGTTGCAGCGTCACGCGCGGGTCAAACATCACGCGCAGCAGACCGATCACCTTGAGATCACGGTTCAGGTTGGCGTGCACCTGCTTGATGGTATTGACCAGATCCGACAGCCCTTCGAGCGCGAAGTACTCGCATTGCATTGGCACCACCACGCCGTGCGCGGCGCACAGGCCGTTGAGCGTAAGCAGCGACAGCGATGGCGGACAATCGATGAGGACAAAATCGTACGCATCGGCCACCTCGGCCAGCGCGAGCTTGAGGCGGTTTTCACGATGCTCCAGATCGACCAGTTCGACTTCAGCGCCGGCCAGATCGCGGTTGGCGGGCAGCACATCATAGCGCCCGGCTTCCGAGTGCTGACGCGCTTGCGCAATCGTCGCCAGGCCGACCAGCACCTGGTAGACGCTGAACTCGAGCGTGTGCTTGTCGATGCCCGAGCCCATCGAGGCATTGCCTTGCGGGTCGAGGTCGACCAGCAGCACGCGCTGCCCTTGTGCGGCCAGCCCCGCCGCGAGGTTCACCGTGGTGGTGGTCTTGCCGACCCCACCCTTCTGGTTGGCGATCACGAAAATATTCGACATGACTCCTCTGCGGTGAATGGCTCGCTACAACGTTCACTCACGCCGACGGCGCGAGGATGACCAGGTGACGCTCGGCCGGCAACCCCGGCACGGTCAGGCGTTCGATGGATTCAACAGTCCAGCCGGCAGGCAGGCGCTCGATTTCGGCATCGGGGCGCACGCCCTTCATGGCGACCATGCGGCCGCCTGGCGCCAGCAGATGGCCAGCCAGATTCACGAAATCGACCAGTTCGGCAAATGCGCGCGACGTGATGACGCCGTAGCCGTTGGCATCGGCCAGCTTTTCCACGTGGCCCCAATGCGATTGCGCGTTGGCCAAGCCAAGCTCCGCGCGGCACTGTGTCAGGAAGGCGGTCTTCTTTTGCACGATATCGACCATCGTGACGCTCACATCCGGAAAAGCGATCGCCAGGGGAATGCCGGGCAAGCCGCCGCCGGAGCCGACATCCAGCACGCGTGGCGCTTTGGGCTGCGCACGGCGCGCCAGCTCAGCAATGCGCGACACAGCCGACAGCGAATCCAGCAGATGATGCGTAAGCATCTCGCCCGCATCGCGGATGGCGGTCAGGTTATAGACACGGTTCCACTTGGCGAGCAGCCCCTGATATGCAAGCAGGCGATCCAGTTGCGCGGCATCGAGCGACAGGCCAAGCGCGCGCGCACCGGCTTCCAGTTCCAATCGAGCATCAGCCACATTCGCCATCAAGCTGCCTCGCCTTCAGCACTCGAACGGGGGCCAACTTGGCCGCGAAGCACGCCCTTTTTCAAATGCACCAGCAGCAGCGACACCGCCGCCGGCGTGATGCCAGAAATACGCGAGGCTTGGCCGATGGTCTCGGGCTTGTGCTTGGCCAGCTTCTGCTGCACTTCGATCGACAGGCCACGCACCTGCGAATAGTCGAAGTCCGCCGGCAGGCGGGTGTTCTCATTGGCGCCCAGGCGCTCAACTTCATCCGCTTGGCGGGCAATGTAGCCGTGGTATTTGATGCCGATCTCGACCTGTTCGCGGATCTGTTCGGCCAGCAGCGGATCTTCTGCAAATGGGCCTTCGGGCGCGTACTTGCCACCCTGCATGCCCATTAGGGATTCGTACGTCACGTTCGGGCGGCGCAGCAGATCGGCCAGCGAATATTCGCGCTCGATGCCTTTGCCCAGCACTGGCTCTGCGTCTTCTAACGGAAGGATCGCCGGGTTCACCCAGGTCGATTTCAGCCGCTCTGTTTCACGTGAAACAGCATCGCGCTTGCGATTGAACGCGTCCCAGCGGGCATCGTCGACCACACCAATGGCGCGGCCGGCTTCGGTCAGACGCATGTCGGCGTTGTCTTCCCGCAAGCTCAAGCGGAACTCGGCGCGGCTGGTGAACATGCGGTACGGCTCGGTCACGCCCCGTGTGATCAGATCATCAACAAGCACGCCCAGGTAGGCTTGGTCGCGGCGCGGCGTCCACGCATCTTTGCCCTGAACTTGCAGACCGGCATTGATACCGGCGAGCAAGCCTTGGGCTGCGGCTTCTTCATAACCGGTTGTGCCGTTGATCTGGCCTGCGAAGAACAGCCCGGAAATCGCCTTGGATTCAAGCGAAGACTTCAGCGCACGCGGGTCGAAGTAGTCGTACTCGATGGCATAACCTGGGCGCAGGATGTGCGCGTTCTCCAGGCCGCGCATCGAGTGGATCAGGTCGAGCTGTACGTCAAACGGCAGGCTGGTCGACACACCGTTTGGATAGAATTCGTTGGTCGCCAAACCTTCTGGCTCCAGGAAAATCTGGTGGCTGTCCTTGCTGGCGAAACGGTGAATCTTGTCTTCAATGCTCGGGCAGTAGCGCGGCCCCACCCCTTCGATCACGCCTGTATACATCGGCGAGCGGTCAAGCCCAGCGCGAATAATGTCGTGCGTGCGCTCGTTGGTGTGCGTGACCCAGCATGGCACTTGGCGCGGATGCATATCCGCACGGCCCATAAACGAGAACACCGGCACCGGATCAAGATCGCCCGGCTGCGCTTCCAGCGCCGAGAAATCAATGGTGCGACCATCAATCCGCGGCGGCGTGCCGGTCTTCAGGCGCCCTTGCGGCAACTTCAATTCTTTCAGGCGCGCTGACAATGACACCGCTGCCGGATCGCCCGCGCGGCCGCCGGTGTAGTTGTTCAGCCCCACGTGGATCTTGCCGTCGAGGAACGTCCCCGCCGTCAGTACCACGGCACGTGCACGGAACTGCACCCCAACCTGCGTGACCGCGCCGATCACACGATCGCCGTCAACGAGCAGATCTTCCACCGCCTGCTGAAACAGCATCAGGTTCGGCTGGTTTTCGAGGCGATGGCGGATCGCCGCCTTGTACAGGACGCGGTCCGCCTGGGCGCGGGTCGCACGGACGGCCGGCCCCTTGCTGGAATTGAGGATGCGAAACTGGATCCCGCCCTCGTCCGTGGCGATGGCCATGGCACCGCCCAGCGCATCGACTTCCTTGACCAGATGGCCCTTGCCAATGCCCCCGATGGACGGGTTGCAGCTCATCTGCCCCAGCGTCTCGATGTTGTGCGTTAGCAGCAGGGTCTGACAACCCATGCGTGCCGCCGCCAAAGCGGCCTCGGTGCCGGCGTGTCCGCCGCCCACCACGATCACATCGAATTCAATTGGATACAGCATGGCTTCCTCCTCGCATGGAGGCATCGAAAATTTGGAGAAGCGGAATTATAAGTCGGGCAGCTACACCGCAGTTCGACGATGCGGTAATCGAGACGAAATTCCCTCGCCTTTCGTGTTTCACGTGAAACATGCACCGCTTACTTCAATCGTTTGTGTTTCACGTGAAACACATCGGAGCGTGAAACCCACTGCTTTTAGATGGCGCCTCGAATTTCCGTTGGCGCGAGGAAAAAGAAGGGCGGCCGGTCTGAGTGCAGGGCGTTTGCCTCCCTTCCCTCTCTGCTACAGAAATTCAATGCGTGTTCGCCATCTTGGGCGAACCTTTCTTTGCCTGGCTCCGTTGGCGAGCACACCATAAGCAACCAAAACAAAACGCCGCACCCCAAGAGGTACGGCGTTTGAACACACCGGTTATTGAAAGCGTCAGCTCAGTTCTGCAGCTTCCACTTCCCATCCTTGATCTCTACCATCACACGCGCCCGCTGATCCAGCCCCAGGTGATCCTTCGGATTCATGTTCATCACCCCATGCGAGATCGCCAGATTGGAAGTCGTCTCCATCGCATCCCGCAGGCCCTTGCGGAACGCGGGCGTGCCTGGCGCCCCCTTCTTCAGCGCCTCGGGCATCGCATGCGCCAACAGCAGACCCGCATCCCACATATGGCCGCCGAAGGTGGAAACCTGCCCGCCATACGCCTTCTCATACGCGGCCTTGTAAGCCAGTGCCGGCTTCTTCACCGGATTGCTGTCGGGCAACTGCTCGGCCACCAAGATCGGGCCGGCCGGCAGGAACGTGCCCTCGCAATCCTTGCCACATACCCGCAGGAAGTCGGCATTTGCCACTCCATGCGTCTGATACAGCTTGCCCTTGTAACCCCGCTCCTTGAGCGCCCGCTCCGGCAATGCCGCCGGCGTGCCCGAACCGGCGATCAGCACCGCATCCGGATTGGCCGACATGATCTTCAGCACCTGCCCCGTCACCGATGTATCGGTGCGCGCAAAACGCTCGTTGGCGACGACCTTCAGCTTGCGCAGCGCCGCGACCTTGTCGAACTCCTGCGCCCACGACTCGCCATAGGCATCGGTAAAGCCGATCAGCGCGACCGTCTTCACGCCATGGTTGGCCATGTGTTCGGCAATGGCGGTGGCCATGTGGGAATCGTTCTGCGGCGTCTTGAACACCCACGCGCGCTTGGCATCCATCGGCTCGATGATGCGTGCCGATGCGGCCAGCGTGATCATCGGCGTTTCGCTTTCGGCCACCACGTCCACCATCGCCAGCGAGTTGGGCGTGACGGTCGAGCCGATCACCAGGTCAACCTTGTCTTCGGTGATGAGCTTGCGCGTGTTCTTGACGGCGGTGGTGGTGTCGGATGCATCGTCGAGCACGATGTACTCGATCCTCTTGCCCGCGATTTCCTTGGGCAGCAGCGCCACCGTATTCTTCTCGGGAATCCCCAGCGACGCCGCCGGCCCGGTGGCCGACACCGTGATGCCAACCTTCACCTGGGCGAATGCCGTGCCTGCCAACAGCGCCGTCGCGGCGAGTGCGATGCGGGATGCGCGCGAAACCTTCATGCCGTCTCCTGAAGAGTGTGGGCGGGTTCTGCGCCCGCCCTAATTTGGCCGACCGCTGGGTCGGGGATGAACGAGTCTAGAAGGAGTCACGCCGCGCAGGCAAGGGGGAGATACCCCGAACCTTAACGTGTTCACGACCCGTCCCGATTCAGCCCACGTGATACACCCGGCCACTCTGCACACCTTCCACGCTGCGCCGGTACGCCAGCGCCGCGCGCCCTGCCGACACCGGCTCAAAACCGGGGAAGAACGGGCCATACGCGTCCATCGATTCGGTCAGCACCGTCGGGCTTATAGCGTTGATGCGGATGCCGCGCGGCAGCTCGCACGCAGCGGCACGCACGAAGCCTTCTATCGCGGAGTTCACCGCTGTTGCGTTAGCGCCCTGTGCGATCGGCTCCTGGCCGACGATGCCGGTTGTGAGTGTGATCGAACCGCCGTCGCTCAGATAATGCTGGCCGACCAGCGCCAGCCGCACCTGACCGAGCAGCTTGTCCTGCAGGCCGATGTTGAAATCCGCCGCCGTCATCCTGGTCAGCGGCCCGAAGAACAGATTGCCGGTGGTGGACACAACCGCATCCACGCAGCCGAGCTTGTCGAACAGCGCCGCCACGCTGTCGGCATGGGTGATGTCGACCTGATGCTCGCCTTGCGTACGGCCGACGCGGATGATTTCATGCGCCCCGCCCTGCTCCAGTTCCGCCACCACGGCGCGGCCAAGCGTGCCACTGGCGCCAATCACGACGATTTTCATGCTGTGCTCCTTCGCATATCCGGTTGGAATGGCGTTCATTCTTGACCGAACCCATCATGCGATAAAGCCGTGATACCTTCACCTATTGCTAATCAATAGTTCGGAATATGGACAAGCTGCGCAGCATGGAAACCTTCGTCGCCGTGGTGGAGGGCGGCAACTTCACCGAGGCGGCGGCGCGGCTGGAGATATCGGCAGTGATGGTCGGCAAGTACGTGAGCGCACTGGAGACGCAGCTCGGTGCGCGCCTGCTCCAGCGCAGCACGCGCCGCCAAAGCCTGACCGATGCCGGTCGCGTCTTCTATGAAGACGCCAAACGCGTGCTGGAACAGGTGCGCTGGGCGGAGACATCCGTCGAGCGGTTGCGTGCCTCGCCATCTGGCACGCTCAAGATCAGTGCGCCCACCACCTTCGGCGCATGCGTAATCGCCCCACTCGCGGCAACGTTCCAGCAAGCGCACCCGCAGGTGCGGGTGGACCTGAGCCTGAGCAACAGCAGGGTCGATCTCGTCGACGAAGGATTCGATCTTGCCATCCGCATCGGGCCACTCGGAGAAGCCGATCTCGTGGCCAAGCCGCTGTGCGTGTACCGCATGGTCATCTGTGCGTCACCGGATTACTTGGCGCGGCATGGGCATCCGGAAACACCGGCTGACCTGCCGCAGCATCGCTGCCTCTCGCACATGGTGTGGAACAACCGCAATGCGTGGCAGCTCACCGGCTGGGATGCGAGCACGCCATGGCGCGATGATCCGGCCCTCACCTGCAACGACGGTCACGGCCTGCGCATGGCGGCGATGGCCGGGGCTGGCTTGCTGTTGCAGCCGGAAGTGCTCGTTGCAGAAGACCTGGCGAATGGCCGGCTCGTGCGTGTGCTGCAAGCCTATGCGCCAGCGCCTCGGCCGATCCACATCGTGTATCGGCAGGATCGGCGGCCGTTGCCGAAGCTGACGAGTTTTGTGGCGCATCTGGTGGCGCAGGTGACGGCGCGCGTCCCCACATCGGCGGCACAATAGCGCCCATGCAACCCGAAGACCTCCAACGCCTCGTCACCACGCAAATGCCCTTCGGCAAATACAAGGGCCGCCTGATTGCCGATCTGCCGAGCCACTACCTCAACTGGTTCGCGCGGGAGGGCTTTCCGCCGGGGCAGATCGGCCGCTTGCTTGCGCTGATGCAGGAACTGGATCACAACGGCCTGAAAGGCCTGCTCGACCCATTGCGCCAGCGCCGATAGCACGCCGATCATTCAATCGCCGTTGATGTAGCGCAGCAGCCCCGCCGCCAGCGCATCAAACACGACACGGCAACGCGGGCTGTCGCGCAGGTCTTCATGCATGGCGAGCCACGTATCGAGCGTGATGGAGATCTGATCGCTGAACAGCCGAACCAGATCCGGGTTGTGACGCACCAGGCCGACCTGGCAGAAACCGACACCAAAGCCCGCCCGCAGCGCGGCAATCGCAGCCAGATCACTGTCGGTGCGCAATGCGAAGCGGTTGCGCTGAATCCACGGCAACTGCGCTCGCATGCTGCGCAGGAACGCGTTCTCTTTGTCGTAGCCGATCAGCGCGTGGGCAGCGAGGGCTTCTACCGTGGTGGGCGTACCGCGCTGCGCCAGATAGCGTCGATGCGCAAACAGCCCCAGTTCGATACCGCCAAGGTGCCGTGCGACGAGCACGCCCTGGCTCGGCGGCAGCATGCGCACGGCGATGTCGGCCTCCCGGCGTAGCAGATCTTCCATTCGGTTCGAGGGCACCAGCTCGAGCGTCAGTTCCGGATACGCAGCGTGCAGATCGGCGAGGATGGGCGGCAGCACTTCCACCGCGACGACTTCGCTGGCGGTAATCCGCACGGTGCCGCGCACGCCTTCGCCCTGGCTGGAAGCGGCACGCAGCAAGGCGGCGCTGGTGGCTTCGAGCGATTCGGCAAACGGCCGCAGTGACAGGGCCGCCTCGGTCGGGCTCAACCCCTGCTGCGTACGGATGAACAGCGACATGCCCAGGGCCTGTTCCAGCGCATCGACATGGCGCCCTGCCGTGGGCTGCGTCAGCCCCAGCGCGCGCGCCGCGCCCGACAGCGAACCCGCTCTCACCACGGCCAGAAACGTCCGATACAACTCCCAACCGGGTTCCGATTTGTTCATACAAATTTGTATAACTGCACGTTCATCATCATCAATTCCATTGAAGCACACGCGCGCCCAGAATGCCTCCATCGCAACGCTCACACATCTCCAAGGAGCACGGACATGGAACAGGCAAAACGCATCGCATTGGTTCTGGGCGCCACGGGCGGCATCGGCGGCGAAGTGGCACGGCGCCTGGTCGCACGCGGCTGGCATGTGCGGGCGCTGCAGCGCAATCCGGATGCACTCACTAACCGCAACACCGCGTTCGAATGGATACGCGGTGACGCGATGGTGCGCGAGGACGTGGTCGGCGCGGCGCAAGGCGCGGAACTGATCATCCACGCCGTCAACCCGCCGGGCTACAAGAACTGGGCTGGCCAGGTGCTGCCGATGATCGACAACACGATCGCCGCGGCCCGCGCTCGGGGCGCACGCATCGTGCTGCCGGGCACGGTGTACAACTTCGCGCCGGACACGTTTCCGGTGCTGCGTGAGAGCACCGCGCAACAGCCGCTCACGCGCAAAGGCAAGATCCGCGCGGAGCTGGAGCGCCGCATGCAAGCCGCCAGCACAGACGGCGTGCGCAGCCTGATCGTGCGGGCGGGCGATTTCTTCGGGCCCCATACGGGCAACAACTGGTTTGCCGGTGCGCTGGTGCGGGCGGGCAAGCCGGTGCGCACGCTCACGTATCCGGGTGCGCACGGCATCGGCCACCAATGGGCGTATTTGCCGGACGTGGCCGAGACGATGTTGCGCCTGGTCGATCAAGGCGACCGCCTGCCCGACTTCGCCGTTTATCACATGCGTGGCCACTGGGATGCCGACGGCACGCAGATGGCCGCATCGATCGGCCGCGCGGTGGGGCATCCCGTGAAGACTCGCGCGTTTCCGTGGTGGCTGATGCCGGCCCTGGCGCCGTTCTCTGAAATGCTGCGTGAGATGCGCGAGATGCGTTATCTGTGGCAGCACCCGGTGCGCATGGACAACGCGAAGCTCGTGCAGACGCTCGGCGCCGAACCGCACACGCCGTGGGACGAAGCCGTGGGCGCGACGCTGCGCAGCCTAGGCTGCCACTGAAACGCGCGCGGCTATCGTCAGGAAGTGCGTGAGATCGGGCGTCGCCTGGCGCTCCATCTTGGCGAGGTCATCCCAGCGGCGCAGTTGCAGCGCATCGGCGGCGTATGGGTGCTGCATGAAGGCCTCGGCCTCCTCCGCCGTGAACACGCCGCCCTGCAGCGCCAGGCTGCGCACGGAATCCGCAGACAGCCGCGCGTAGTAATGCGCGTCCATCGCGCACAGGCAGCGCTTGGCATCCACATGCAGGCGGATAGGCTCCAGCACCGCATCAGGAAACGTCGCACGCAGAAACGGCAGCACAAAGTACTGGTGCTGATCGTCAATACCGTGAGCGGTGGGCGTGTCACCCTGCAGGTTCAGCAGATGGCCCAGATCGTGCAGCAACGACGCGGTAACAAGCGCATCCGAGGCCCCGGCCGCTTCTGCCAGCGCCGCTGTCTGCAACGCGTGTTCAAGCTGGGTGACGGGCTCGCCGCTGTAGGCGATATCGCCGTGGCGACCAAATAGCGTGCGGATATCGTCGAGGCTCAGGGCCATGATGCTGCGCGAAAGAAAGCGGAACCTCGCAGCGTAATCCGCGCATGCGGCAACGCAGTGACAGCAAGGCAGCCCATTAGCCTGCGTGATCCGCACGATTAGAAAGTTTGGTTGGGAATGCGCCGGACATGGCCTTATCTTCAGGGCCTGCCGATACATCGGAGCGCATCATGCTCGCAGGTCAATCCGTGCAGGTCGCGCACGCGCTGGAACAGGTGACGGAGTATTGGTCGCCGCGCATCGTCGGCCAGGTCAACGACCAGTACATCAAGGTCGCAAAGCTCAAGGGCGAGTTCGTCTGGCACGACCACCCGAATGAAGACGAGCTGTTCTTCGTCGTCTACGGCCGCCTGAAGATCGCTTTTGAAGACCGCCCCGACGTGCACCTCGGCCCAGGCGAATTCTGTGTGGTGCCGCGCGGCGTGCGCCACTTTCCCGTCGCTGATGATGAGTGCGGAATCCTGCTGATTGAAACCGTCACCACGCAGCACACCGGCGACACCATCACCGAGCGCACCGTAGCGCTCGAGACGCAGTTGGGTGCGTAAACATCAGCGGATGAACGCGTCGTAGGCCGTCTTCAGGATCAACGCCAGGACCACCACGATAAACACCTTGCGCACGAAGCCGCTGCCATGCCGCAGCGCAAGGTGGCTGCCAACCTGATTGCCGGCCACGTTGGCCACTGCCATCACCAGGCCAAGCTGCCACCACACATGCCCCTTGGATGCCAGCAGCAGCAAGGCCGCCACGTTGGTCGCCAGATTGACGATCTTGGTGGACGCCGATGCGTGCAGAAAGTCGTACCCGAACACGCGCACGAACACGATCATCAGAAAGCTGCCGGTACCGGGCCCGAACACGCCGTCGTAGAAGCCGATGACAGCACCAGCCAGCAGCGCCGCCGTGCGCTCGCGCCAGCCCTTGAGACTGGGGGCGTGGTCGGCACCGAGATTCTTCTTCACCACGGTGTAGATCAGCAGCACCGCCAGCACAAAGGGCAGCGCGCGGCGCAGCGGCTCGGCCGGGATATGCATGAGCGCCCACGCGCCCAGCAGTGAAAATGCAAACGCCGTGACCACCGCGGGCGCCGTTGCGCCCCAATAGATGCGCACCGTACGGCCGTAACGCACCGCCGCCGTGGCCGTGCCCGACATCGACGCGACCTTGTTGGTGCCGATCAGCGTGGCAGGCGCGATGTTCGGGTACGCCGAGAAGAGCGCGGGGATCTGCACCAGACCGCCGCCACCGGCCACGGCGTCGATCAGGCCAGCGAGAAAACCGGCCACGGCGAGCAAAGCGAATTCCATCAGAGACAGCCAAACAGGAAGAATTAGCCCAGCGACTTGGGCGAGGGGCGCGCGCTGCGCCGCCAGCAACCGGACGCATCCAGCGCGAAGCCAAGCCCTGTGGCGTCATCCGCCGCAAGCGCTGCGGGCGGCAGCAGGACGTGGAGTATGCCATGTGCACGAGCGTACTCATGGATGGCCGCCAAGGCGGTATCACGCGTGGTCACGTCGCCAGAAAGCACCATCACGCCAACCGGCAACCACGCCACCAGCCCGCCCAGCGCCAAGTGCGGCACCAGCGTGATCGGCGCCACCCCGGCTAACGCGTCGCCCATTTCAACCAGAAAGCACGGATGCACGCTCGGATGGGCGAGCAGCGTATCGACGGCATGCGCCAACTGCAGCGGCGAAGCAGTCGACGCGATGGCAGACAGCAGGCGCGGCCGATCGTCGGGCGTGGCAAGGCGGGTGGACAGGTTCATGGGCGGCTCTGGCGAAGGCGCCATTGTCATGCAGCGGCTGCATGGGCGTCGACACCTCGTGGGAAGGATTCTGCGTTTCCCATCACGGCACGCCTGCGTGCAACTCATTCCAGGCATTATTACCGCATCCAGCCATTAATGCGGAAAATTGCATTTGACACTCGGTATATTGATTTCTAGGATCCAGCAGTCGATTGCGAAATGCAACAGACCCGGCAGATATTCAGTTATTTTTCAAACCGCCTTGAATAATATGATAGGAGAAATGGCATGCATCGTGCACTGCGAACGGTATTCTTGACGACGGCGCTGTTGTGCCAATCTGCCGCCGTGCTGCTTTTCGTGCAGCGGCCTGCGCTGGCGGAATCCAGTCCGCCCGCCCCCACAGCGGGCACCACGCAAGCCAAAGCACTCACCAAGGATAAATACAGGGACGAGGTAACTGCATTGAAGCAGGTGGAAGAACAGCAGCGAGAGGAAGGAAAGTCGGAAGAAGAAATCGCCCGAAATGTCGACCAGAAGCGCCGAGAATTGAATCAGCGGTATTATTCGACGCTTCCGGATGCCGAGCGCAAAGCCCTCTACGCCAGCAACAAAAAGAAATATGGAAATGAGATCGGCCCCGACATCGATTATTTCAAAAAGAAAGGGCGCTCTTGGCGGGAAATCAGCGACTCGGCAAGCAAGGTCAGTTCAAAGATTTGAGGCAATCGCTTAGCCAGCCATGGGTCGATAACCTGATGGCCACAAACTAAAAGGCCCTGCCGGGGATCGCCTGGCAGGGCCTTTATCTATTTTGCATCTCCACCGTACATGCGGTGTGTGCTGTCGTCTCCTCGCTCCCGCCTCATTTATCTCGTGCGAAAACCGTGACGCGACTGTAAAAGATGCACCGCAATGCAGCAACTAGAGCAAACCCTTACGGTGCATTGCGCACCAAAGATCACCCATTCGGTTGAAACGCGGCAGCTTCTTCGGCCATTGTGGCCTTAACGCCGCAGCCAGGGCACCCGGGCCGCGATCTCGCCCATGATGCCGCGGCGGAAGGTCAGCACGCAGATCACGAAGATCGCGCCCGTGACCGTGGTGACCGATTCGCCGAGGATGTTGAAGCCGTCGATGCCGGTCGCGCCCGCCAGGAAGGCGCCGATATCGCCGAGCTTGTTTTCCAGCGCGATCACGAGCGCCGCACCCAACAGCGGGCCCGACAGAATACCCAGGCCGCCCACCAGCGTCATCAGGATGACGGAGCCCGACATCGACCAGTGCACGTCCGTCAGCGTCTCAAAACCGAGCACGAGGGTCTTGAGCGAACCCGCCAGGCCGGTGAGCGCGGCTGACAGCACGAAGGCCAGCAGCTTGAAGCGGTCGGTGTCGTAGCCGAGGGACGTGGCGCGCGGCTCGTTCTCCTTGATGGCCTTGAGGATCTGCCCGAACGGCGAGTGAATCGTGCGCACGATCAGCAGGAAAGCCAGCGCGACGATGACGAGCACCACGTAATACAGCGTCAGGTCGGACGACAGATCCAGCACGCCGAACAGCTTGCCGCGCGGCACGCCTTGCAGGCCGTCTTCACCGCCCGTGACCGGCGCCTGCAGGCAGAAGAAGTACAGCATCTGCGCCAGCGCCAGCGTGATCATCGCAAAGTAGATGCCCTGGCGGCGGATGGCCAGCAGGCCGACGATCAGGCCGATGAACGCGCCCGCCGCGGTGCCAGCCAGCAAGCCAAGCTCCGGCGTGACATGCAGGTCGCGCATCATGTAGCCGGCCACGTAGCCGGCGCCACCAAAGAATGCCGCGTGCCCGAACGACAGCAGCCCGGTGTAACCCAGCAGCAGGTTGAAGGCCGACGCAAACAGCGCGAAGCACAGCAGCTTGGCAACAAACACCGGATACGCGCCCACCAGCGGCGCGGCAATCAGCGCCACCAACAGCAAGCCGTACAGGACGTATTTGAGGGAAGAAGAGTTGGTCATGTTGGCTGCGCCGCTCATTTCTCTTTACCGAACAGGCCCGCCGGACGCACCAGCAGCACCAGCACCATGATCACGAACACCACGGTGGCCGACGCCTGTGGATAAAACACCTTGGTCAGCCCTTCGATCACGCCCAGGCCCAGCCCAGTGACGATCGAGCCGAGAATCGACCCCATCCCGCCGATCACGACCACCGCAAACACGGTGATGATCATGCTCTGCCCCATCAACGGCGAGATCTGGATGACTGGCGCCGCCAGCACGCCCGCAAACGCCGCCAGTGCCACGCCAAAGCCGTAGGTCAGCGTGACCATGAGCGGCACGTTCACGCCAAAGGCTTCCACCAGTTTCGGGTTCTCGGTACCGGCGCGCAGGTACGCGCCCAGCTTGGTCTTCTCGATCATGAACCACGTGGCGAAGCACACCAGTAGCGAGGCCACCACCACCCACGCGCGATAGTTGGGCAGCATCATGAAGCCCAGGTCGGTCGCGCCCTGCAGCAGCTCGGGCGTGTCATACGGCAGGCCGGACACGCCATAGATGGCGCGGAACACACCCTCGATGACAAGCGTCACGCCCAGCGTGAGCAGCAGGCCATAGAGGTGGTCGAGCTTGTAGATGAAGCGCAGCA
Source organism: Ralstonia sp. SET104 (assembly GCF_003851545.1). Lineage (GTDB taxonomy): Bacteria > Pseudomonadota > Gammaproteobacteria > Burkholderiales > Burkholderiaceae > Ralstonia. Next base: position 22,984 of record NZ_BHVX01000008.1, read on the forward strand.
GCGTGCGTTCGATCACCACGCCCAGCAGGCCGATCACCAGCGGCGAGAGCACCAGCATCGCCCAGTACGGCACGCCCAGATACGAGAACCCCATCCACGTGAGCACCGCGCCCAGCATGAACAGCGCACCGTGCGCAAAATTGATGACGTTGAGCAGCCCGAAGATGACCGCAAGGCCCAGGCTCAACATCGCATAAAAGGAACCGTTGACCAGACCCAGCAGCAACTGGCTGAGCATGGCCGGTAGCGGAACGCCGAAGATTTCCATCGCGGTCAGAGAAAGAACGCCAACACAACATTGACGGCGCCGCCGCCCACACGGGCAGCGGCGCCGGATTGCCTACGCTTTTACTTCTTCATCAGCGAGCACTTGGACTCGGCCGGCGTGGTGAACGCCTGCTCCCCCGGAATGGTCGCCACGACCTTCAGGTAATCCCACGGCTTCTTCGACTCGGCCGGGGTCTTCACCTGCAGCAGATACATATCGTGGATGCCGCGCCCGTCCTGGCGGATATAGCCCTTGGTGTAGAAGTCGTCGATCTTGGTCTTCTTGAGCTGCGCGATCACCTTGTCCGGGTCGTCCGTGCCGGCAGCGGCAACCGCCTTGATGTAGTTCGACACGGCCGAATAGTCGGCGGCCTGCAGGCTGCTCGGCATCTTCTTCATCTTCGAGAAGTAGCGGTTGGCGAACTTGCGGCTGGCGTCGTTCATGTCCCAGTACCAGCTATCGGTCATCAGCAGGCCTTCGGCCGTTTGCAGGCCAAGGCTGTGCACGTCATTGATGAACATCAGCAGGCCGGCGATCTTCATCGACTTGGTGATGCCGAATTCCTTGGCCGCCTTGATCGAGTTGATCGTGTCACCGCCGGCGTTGGCCAGACCCAGGATCTGCGCCTTGGACGACTGTGCCTGCAGCAGATACGACGAGAAGTCCGACGCCGACAGCGGATGCTTGACCGAACCCACCACCGTGCCGCCGTTAGCCTTGACCACGGCCGTGGTGTCGTTCTCCAGCGAGTGGCCGAAGGCGTAATCGGCCGTCAGGAAGAACCACGACTTGCCGCCCTGCTTGACCACCGCGCTGCCGGTGCCCTTGGCCAGCGCCACCGTGTCATACGCGTAGTGGATCGTATATGGCGTGCACTCTTCGTTGGTCAGGCGCGCCGTACCGGCACCGATGTCGATGAACACGCGCTTCTTCTCCGAAGCCACCTTGTTCATGGCAAGGCCCGTGGCGGAGTTCGTGCCGCCCAGCAGCATGTCCAGACCTTGCTGGTCCATCCACTCGCGCGCCTTGGAAGCGGCAATGTCAGCCTTGTTCTGGTGATCGGCCGTGACCAGTTCAATCGGCTTGCCGAGCACCTTGCCGCCCGCATCCTCGATCGCCATCTTCACTGCTTCGACGCCGCCCTGCCCGTCGATGTCGGCATACAGACCGGAGAGATCGGTGATGTAGCCGATCTTCACCTTGTCGCCGCTCACCTGCGCATGCACGCCGAATGCCGCCGCGCCCAGTCCTACCGCCATCAATGCACCAGCCAGCTTCTTGAGTGTCATGGTCTCATCTCCTGTGTCGTGCGCGCCGCAGATCATGCTGGCGCATGGGTCTTGCAAACCAGTGGGGAAAACGTCTTAAACGCCGAGCAATTCGTGCAGCACCGGCATCTTGTCCTGCAACTGCGCCGCCTCGAAACGCTCAACGATGCGGCCGTGTTCCATCACATAAAAGCGATCCGCCAGCGGCGCGGCAAAGCGGAAGTTCTGCTCCACCATCACCACCGTATAGCCACGCTTCTTGAGCATCAGGATCATGCGGGCCAGCGCCTGCACGATCACCGGGGCCAACCCCTCGGAAATCTCATCGAGCAGCAACAGGTTCGCACCGGTGCGCAGAATGCGCCCGACCGCCAGCATCTGCTGCTCGCCGCCTGACAGGCGCGTGCCCTGGCTCTGGCGGCGCTCGGCCAGGTTGGGGAACATCTCGTAGATCTCGCCGATGCTCATGCCGGCCGCATTGCCCCCCGCCGCGCTCTTGGCCACTTGCCCTTTCAGCACCGGCGGCAGCATCAGGTTCTCTTCGCACGACAGGCTGGAGAAAATGCCGCGCTCTTCCGGGCAATAGCCAATGCCGCAGTGGGCGATCCTGTGCGTGGGCAGGTCGATGGTCTCCACGCCCTGGCCGCTCGCGTCATGCACAACGATGGAGCCCTTGCGCGTGCCCACCAGGCCCATGATGGCGCGCAGCGTAGTGGTGCGGCCCGCGCCGTTGCGGCCGAGCAGCGTGACGACCTCGCCGCGGTTCACGGTCAGGTCAACACCATGCAGAATGTGCGATTCACCGTACCAGGCGTGCAGGTCCTTGATCTGGAGCGCGGGCGTGCTCATGCAGTGTTCTCGTGTGTTCGGGTCTAGCGTTCGGGTGACACAGCGTACGGCCGCGTCGCATGATCGATCAGCGTCGATCCGTGGCCTCAATGGCCTTCCAGCGCCGCATCGGCGGTGCCCATGTAGGCTTCCATCACCTGCGGGTTCTTCGAGACGTCTTCGTACGGGCCTTCGGCCAGAATCTGGCCACGCTGCAGCACCGTGATCTTGTCGGCAATGGACGAGACCACGTTCATGTTGTGTTCGACCATCAGGATCGTGCGGCCCTGCGCGACACGCTTGATCAGCTCCGTCACGCGGTCCACATCTTCGTGGCCCATGCCTTGCGTGGGCTCGTCGAGCAGCATGAGCTCGGGCTCCATCGCCAGCGTGGTGGCAATCTCCAACGCGCGCTTGCGGCCGTAGGGCAGCTCCACCGTCACGGTGTGCGCGAACTGCGTCAGGCCCACTTGTTCGAGCAGCTCCATCGCGCGCGCATTCAACGTGTTGAGCGACTGCTCGCTGCGCCAGAACGCATACGCCGTACCCAGTTGGCGCTGCAGGCCCACGCGAACGTTTTCCATCACGGTTAGATGGGGAAACACAGCGGAGATCTGGAACGAGCGGATCACACCGCGGCGCGCAATCTGTGCCGGCTTTTCCGAGGTGATATCGCCGCCGTTGAACAGAATCGTGCCGCGCGTGGGCACCAGGAATTTGGTCAGCAGATTGAAGCAGGTCGTCTTGCCGGCGCCGTTCGGGCCAATGAGCGCGTGGATGGACCCGCGCTGCACACGCAGGTTGACGTCGGACACGGCGGTAAAGCCTTTGAAGGCTTTAGTCAGTCCGCGCGTTTCGAGAATGATGTCCTGCGCCATGATTCCCTCTTGTCTCCCGCCCTTTTTATGGTGCGGATGATTGTCAACGGCTGTTGCGTTGCAAAACATCGGGGTTTTTACCGAGACGATTACACCCCGCTTACGACCCCGAAACCCGCTCCCGTATTGGCTTTCCGGCTCGCCGGAGGGGGTTACGTAGAGTTACGTATCGGGGCAATGCCGATTGCCTTGGGCAGTAGACACAGGCGCTGTGTCACGCCCATGTCATCAGCCATCAAACCGCTACCGCCTCACCCCGCGCCCGCGCCTTGCGCGCGGCCCGAATCATCTCGCTCGCCTTCTCTGCAATCATGATCGTCGGCGAGTTGGTATTGCCCGAGGTAATCGTCGGCATGACCGACGCATCCACCACACGCAAGCCCTCGATGCCGCGCACGCGCAGTTGCGCATCGACCACTGCGTTTGCATCATCGGCGCGGCCCATGCGGCAGGTGCCGACGGGGTGAAAGATGGTTGTGCCGATCTCCCCAGCGGCGCGGGCGAGTTCTTCGTCGGTCTGGAAGGCGACGCCGGGCAGATACTCTTCGGGCCTGTATTGCGCCAACGCAGGTTGCGCGACGATGCGGCGCGTGAGGCGCAGTGAATCGGCCGCAACCTTGCGGTCTTCCTCGGTCGACAGGTAATTCGGCGCGATGGCCGGTGCCGCAAACGGATCGGCCGAGGTGACATGCACCGTGCCGCGCGAAGTCGGCCGCAGGTTACACACGCTGGCGGTAAACGCGTTGAACGCGTGCAGCGGATCGCCAAATTTGTCGAGCGACAGCGGCTGCACGTGGTACTCCACATCGGGCCGCGACACGTGCGGGTTGGAGCGCGCGAACACACCCAACTGCGACGGCGCCATGCTCATCGGCCCGCTCTGGTTGAACGCGTACTGCATGCCGATCAGCGCCTTGCCCCACCAGTTGGACGCACGCGTGTTGAGTGTCGGCACGCCGTTCACCTTGACCACGCTGCGCAGTTGCAGATGGTCCTGCAGGTTCTCGCCGACACCCGGCAGCGCCTGACGCACAGGGATACCGAGCGCCTGCAACCGCTCCGGCTGACCAATGCCTGCCAATTCCAGCAACTGCGGCGAGTTGATCGCGCCGGCCGAGAGAATCACCTCCTCGCGTGCGGCCACCGTGTAGTCCTGCCCCGCCCCGCGATACGTCACGCCCGTACAGCGCTTGCCGTCAAACGTCAGCGCCCGCACTTGCGCACCCGTAACGATGGTCAGGTTCGGCCGCCGCGAAGCCGGGCGCAGAAAACCCTTGGCCGTGTTCCAGCGGATACCGCGTTTCTGGTTGACCTCGAAATAGCCGACGCCAAAGTTATCGCCGCGGTTGAAATCGTCCGTGCGCGGAATACCCGCCTGCACTGCAGCTTCGATGAAGGTTTCCAGCACCTGCCAGTGCAAACGCTGCGGCTCGACGCGCCATTCGCCATCGGCGCCGTGCCATGCGTTTGCGCCGCCGTGGTGGTTCTCGCTGGCCTTGAAAAGCGGCAGCACCGCATCCCACTTCCACGAATCATCACCGGCGATGGCGGCCCAGCCGTCGTAGTCTTCGCGCTGGCCGCGCATGTAGATCATGCCGTTGATCGACGAGCAACCACCCAGCACGCGACCACGCGGATAGCCAAGTGAGCGGCCATTCAGGCCGGGCTCTTCGCGTGTGCGATAGAGCCAGTCGGTGCGCGGGTTGCCAATGCAATACAGATAGCCGACAGGGATATGGATCCAGTGGTAATCGTCCTTGCCGCCGGCCTCCAGAAGCAGCACGGAGACGTCGGGATCGCGTGTCAGGCGGTTCGCCAGGACGCAGCCTGCGGAGCCTGCGCCAATGATGATGTAATCGTAGGTTTCCATGTCTCCGTGCTTCTTTTGCTTGGTGTTATTGGTTTTTATTCTTGTGGCGCAACCAACTCACTTCAAATCAAATCTGCGACGCAAGCCACTCCGTCATCTTCCTGAACACCTCACTGCGCATCGGTTCGGCTTCGTTGAAGATCTCGTGATAACCACTATCGAACCAGGCCAGCGTGCGTAACGCCTCCGGCGCGTTCGCATAAAAATCGCGGCTGCCGGAAGGATCGACAATCGAATCGGCCCCACCGGCCATCAGCAGCATCGGCGCGTCCAGGCGCGGCGCATCCTGCTGCGCCTGCGTCATCGCATTGAGCATGAATTCAAGCAGCGATGCACTGATCGTGCCCTGCACCAGCGCATCTGCCCGATAGGCAGGCGCAACGCTGGGGTCGTGCGAGAGCTTGGCCGGGTCCACCGGATTGGGCACCGCCCACTTGGGCGCCAGCGCAGAGAGAATCCCGCGCACGAGCCCCGCCCCCGGTGGCAGCTTCACGCGCAGCGCGGGCGATGACAGCAGCACGCCGCGCACCGGCCGCATGCGCGCGGTAGTAAAGCGCGCGACGATCAACCCGCCCATGCTGTGCCCGAGCACGAACGGCGTCTCATGCCATTCAGCGACAGCGGCGTCGATGATTTCTGCGAGGTCGGTCAGGTAGTTGTCTTGCGCGTCCAGCGCCATGCGCGGGCCGCCGCTCTTGCCGTGGCCGCGCAGGTCGAAGGCGCGCACACGCAGGCCAAGACCGGTGAGCACCTTGGCGACATGTGGATAGCGGCCGCTGTGTTCGGCCATGCCGTGAACGAGGATGACGGTGCCGCGCGGTGCGCCAGCCTCGGGCGCGGGCAACCACGTGCGAACCAGCAATTCAGTGCCGTCCTTCATGCGCTGGCGGGTTTCCTGCGCATGCGGGGCGATGGCCTGAGCGGGGGCTTGCGTCATCGGCGTCTCCTCCTTGGGTTGCCAGATTGTGGCATAGACGCCGCCCGTCGCAATGCGTGGCGATAGAGCGCCCTGTCAGCGGCAGCGGGCGTCGCCGTCGGTGCCGCCGGTGCCGTCACCCTCCTCGCCGGCCACGCCTTGGAGGATGGGGCAATCGGGCCGGTCATCACCGTAGCAGGCGTTGGCGAGTGTCATGAGCGTGTCGCGCATGTTTTGCAGCTCGCCGATCCGCGCGTCGAGATCAGCCACGTGGCGCAGGGTGACGGCCTTCACGTCAGCGCTGGCGCGTTCGCGATCATTCCACAGTGAAAGCAGCGTGCGAATCTCTTCCAGCGCGAAGCCCAGCGAACGCGATTTGTGGATAAAGCGCAGCACGTGCACCGCCCGCGCATCGTACATGCGGTAGTTGCCCTCGGTGCGCGGGCTGGGCGGCAGCAGGCCGATGCTCTCGTAGTAGCGGATCATCTTGGCCGACACGCCGCTGGCGCGGGCGGCCTCGCCAATACTCATTGCGCCAGGAATGGCGCCCTGATTGTCGATGAGATCGGTGCGCGTCATGCGTTATCTCCGGTGGCGTGCCAGCGGCGCAGCATCAGCGCGTTGGTGACAACGCTCACGCTGGAGAACGCCATCGCCGCGCCGGCAAAGGTCGGGTTGAGCAGGCCGAATGCCGCCAGCGGAATGCCCACCACGTTATAGACGAAGGCCCAGAACAGGTTCTGGCGGATCTTGGCGACGGTGCGGCGCGAGAGGTCCAGCGCGTCGCTCACCAGGCGCGGTTCACCGCGCATGAGCGTAATACCGGCCGCCTGCATTGCCACATCCGTACCCGTAGCCATGGCAATGCCAACGTCAGCCGCCGCCAGCGCGGGCGCATCGTTGATGCCATCGCCCACCATCGCAACCACATGGCCGCTCTGCTGCCACGCCGTCACGCGCGCAGCCTTGTCTTGCGGCAGCACCTGCGCGGCCACTTCGTCAATGCCGAGTGCATCAGCCACGCTGCGCGCCGCGCCTGCGTTGTCGCCCGTCACAAGTGCAGTGCGCACACCACGCGCCTGCAATGCGGCCACCGCATCCTTGGCACCGGGCTTGAGCGCATCACCAAAGGCAATCAGGCCACGCAGTTGCACGTTGCCTTCGCCACGCTGCGCGAGCCACGAGACAGTGTTGCCTTGCGCCTCCAACGCCTGCGCACGAGCCTGCAATGCGCTGCGGTCGAGCCCCAGTTCGTCCATCCACCGCGCGTTGCCGAGATGCAGCGATGCGCCATCCACGACGCCGCGCGTACCGCGCCCAGCCAACACTTCGGGCGATTGCGCAGGAACGATCGCACGGCCCTGCTCAACCGCATACTCACGTGTGGCGTGCGCTAACGGGTGCGTGTTCTCGGCCTGCAGCGCAGCGAGCTGGTCGAGCAACGCATTGGCGTCGATGCCGGGGGCCGCTTCCACCGCCGTCACACGCGGCTGGCCAATGGTGAGCGTGCCCGTCTTGTCGAAGACGACAAAATCCACTTGCTGCGCGCGTTCCAACGCCTGCGCATCGGCAATCAGGATGCCGCGTCGCGCCCCTGCGCCAGTGCCCGCCATGATGGCCGACGGCGTGGCCAGCCCCAGCGCACACGGGCAGGCAATGACCAGCACGGCCACGGCATTGACGATGGCCGTCTCCATCCCTGCGCCAGAGATGATCCAACCGGCCAGCGTGAACACCGCCGCCACCAGCACCGCCGGCACGAAGATCGCGCTCACGCGGTCAACCAGTTGCTGGATGGGCGGCTTGGCGGCCTGGGCGTCTTCAACGAGGCGGATGATGCGCGAGAGCATCGTGTCAGCGCCAATGGCCGTGGTGCGCACGAGCAGCACACCATCGGTGACAATGGCGCCGGCGGTCACGCGGTCGCCTTCGCGTTTGGGCACGGGCAGACTTTCGCCGGTCAGCATGGATTCATCAACGTGGCTGACGCCTTCGAGCACCGCCGCGTCCACCGGGATGCGCTCACCGGCGCGCACTGACACCACATCGCCAACACGCACTTGCGCGACAGGTGTATCGCGCAGCGTGCCATCTGCACCGCGCACGCGGGCGGTATCGGGGCGCAGCGCCTGCAATGCGCGGATGGCCTGGGCGGTCTGGCGCTTGGCACGGACCTCCAGCCACTTGCCCAGGCGCACCAGCGTGATGACCACTGCGGCGCTTTCGAAGTACAAGTGCGGCATGTCTTCCGCACCCGCGCGCCACCACAGCCACAGCGACAACCCATACGCTGCCGATGTACCGAGCGCGACCAACAAGTCCATATTGCCGGCCCCCGCGCGCACCGCCTTCCAGCCCGCCTTGTAGAAGCGCGCGCCAATCGCAAACTGCACCGGTGTCGCCAACAGCCATTGCGCCCAGGCGGGCAGCATCCAGTCGCTGCCGAACCAGCCAGCGATCATCGGCAGCACCAGCGGCACGGACAACGCGGCGGCAATCCACACCGGGCCGGCCCCGTCCCAGAAGTCGGGGGCGGCGGCGGGAGCGGCGGCGGTTTCGTCGGAAGCGACGCGCGCCTCATAGCCGGCAGCCGTGACGGCGGCGATCAGTGCATCGCTGGCGGCGGCGCCCTGCACCCGGGCGCGCTCGGTGGCGAGGTTCACGCTGGCTTCGGTCACACCGGGCACCGCGCGCAAGGCACGTTCGACCCTGCCCGCACAGGCGGCGCACGTCATCCCGCTGATATCGAGATCGGTGGAGGTCGCGTCAAACGTGTCGACGACGGGGCTGGCGGCAGTCATGGAAGCGTCCGTTCTGAGGAAGATGGCACCATCCTAAACCTTCCCATCTTGGTAAGGTCAAGCCCGCATTTTACGCTTGCGCTTCCCATGGTGGGAAGGTTCATACTGCGCTCGTGACTTTCTCTTCCCTCTTATCAGGAGCAGACCATGACGACATTTTCCGCAACGTTCGCCGTAACAGGCATGAGCTGCGGCCATTGTGTATCGGCCGTCACGCGTGCGGTGCAGCAGGTCGATGCCGGTGCCAATGTGCAGGTGGATTTGGATAAACAAACCGTAGCCGTCACCAGCAGTGCCAGCGCCGATGCGGTCAAAGCCGCCATCGAACAGGCCGGCTATCCGGTCAAAGCCGTTGCCTGAACGGCGCGCGGGCAACAAAAAAGCGTGCCGCAATGGCACGCCTTTTTTGTTTGCGCATAAGCCGCTTAGAACCGATAGCCGACGTTCAGGAAGGTCACGACCGGGTTGATCTTGATCTTCGCTTCACTCACGACGTGTACACCCGTCGCCGTCTTGGAGTCGATCGTCGCCGTCGTCTTGAGCGGCAGATACGACACTGACAGACCAACGAACCAATCCTTCGTGATGGCATAGGTGGCGCCCACGTTCAGCACCGGGTTCAGCGAGCTGTCGGTCGACACGCTGCTGGTGCTGCCCGGACCGGCCAGCTTCGTCTGGAAGGCGCTGTTCGTGATCTTCTCGTCGGAGAACCATGTGTAGTTCAGGCCCACACCAACATACGGACGCAGCTTGGTATCCGCGTTAAAGAAGTACCACTTGGCCAGCAGGGCCGGACTCCATTGCTTGGCGGAGCCGATTTCACCATAGGGCGAAAGCGCACCAGTGCCCTCGATCTTGTGGCGCGGAGGAATACCGCCCACCAGTTCCAAAGCAACGTTATCGGTAAAGAAATGCGTGAAAGCGAGGCCGACCGTATCGGCTTCCTGAATCTTGGCGCCCGTGCCCGACTGCGACTGGTTCACCGGCATGCCGCCGATGCTCTTGACCAACAGCGGGTCGCTCGAGCTGTTCGGCATCACGCGGAACCAGCCAAGGCTGACGATGTTGCTGCCGGCAGCCTGTGCGTGCGCGGCGGTGGCGAGGATCATCCCGGCGGCGGCCGCCAGTGCTTTTTTATAGGCCATCTCTGTATGTGCTCCTGTTGAGACGCATCCCGAGCAAGCGCAGCTAATACGTTTGCGGTGCGTTCTAAGTCTCCTCCCAGACGGAAGGGATGGCCATTATCCCGTGTGATTGCCTTGGCTAGAACCCTTTTTCTAGAGGTTTCCTGTTATAAGCAGCACGCGAAACCCGCCTGGGACGGGCGTTTTCAGCACATGACCGATTTTTAAACAGGCTTGGATTTGGACAGCGCAAGCACGCACGCGGCCAAGTCCCATAGGGCGCTGCCGACGCTCTTGAACACCACCGGCGACACCGGCGCAGGCTGCGTGAGGCTGTCCGGCGGCGTATCAATGCACTGTTGTAACGGCCGCACACGTGACCATGGCACACCGGCCTGCAGCAGATCGCCCGCTTCGGCTTCCAGGTCGACCAGTGTGTCGGCGTACAACCGATTGACTGCCGCCGCATGCACGCACAAGCGCGGCGGAAGCTCAGCCATATCGGGCCGGAATGCGCCGACTGCCGCAATAAAGTGATGCGGCCCCCACGCATAGCCGGCGGTGTGACTTGGCTCAGCCAAATCCGGGAGCACCGGTTGCGATGATGGTGTGGCGGTGATCACCAGCGGCGTCTGCGGCAACACCGCGCGCGCGGCATCCGCCACGCCCGCCGCATCACCACCGGCCAGTGCGGTGGCGTCCATGCCGAGCGCACGTGCGTAGCCGGCCAGCCCATCCGCGCTGGCAGCCGTGCGCGCAACGATCGTGACGCGTCGTGTGCCCAGCCCGAAGCGAAAGGCTTCCAGGTGGGCACGTGCCTGGGCCCCGGCGCCAACCAGCAGCAAATCACCCGCTGGCTCCGGTGCCAGCAAGCGCGCCGCCAGCAATGACACGGCTGCCGTACGGCGTGCGGTAACGGTGGGGCCATCCAGCATCAGTCGGCGCTGGCCGGTTCGGGCGTCCATCACCACCACCTCGCCATGAATGGCCGGCAAGCCGTTTGCCGGGTTGTGCGGATGCACGGTAATCATCTTGGTGATGGCGATGTCGGCGTTGGACGCCGGCATCAGCAGCAAACTGCCGGCGCCGGCCACGGGCATCACGAGCCGCGCGGGCGCCTGGGCCCGGCCGGCGCGCGCATCGCGCAACACCTGGGCAATGGCATCAGCCAACGCGGCATACGGCAAACGGGCCGCCGTGGTGGCAGCGTCGAGGGTCTGCAGCATGGGGGCTCCTGCAGCGGAAGAAACGTCGGACAGACTTATGCCGCGGTCTGGCGCGCCGGTGGTGTGCGGCGCGTCAGCAAACCGGCGCTGATGAGAAGCTGGGCGGCGGCGTAGCTCCACCAGATCGCCAGTTCATGGTCGGTAAACGGAAAGACGAACACGCTGATGCCGATCATTGCGTCAGACGCTGCAAAGGCGAGCGCGCCCCACGCCGTGAGCGGGCCCGGCAAGCGCGCGAGCAAGGCCGCACACACCATTGCCGAGAGCACGAGCATGTAGGCAATCACCGGCCCCTTCAACACACCCAAGCCAGGCCAGTACCACAGCAGCATGCCGATGGCCACGCCAATCATCAGCCCGACCCCGATCATGCGAATGGCCGACGACGCGCCGCGCAGCCGCATCAGCACCCGCAGATAACACAGGTGCGCCAGCAGAAAGCAACCCAGCCCGGCCATGAACGAGAACGCCAGCCACGGCAGCGCAAGCCACAGATCCCCCAGCGCAGAGAACACCATGGCGCCGATCAGCCAGCGCCGCTCACGCGGAACCTCATGGAGCGAGGCTGCACGCGCCAGCAGCAGCGCCATCAGCATCTTCCACAACGGCTGCGCGACGATGCGGCCGACCAGCGGCGTGCCGGGCGGTACATCCGCAGCCACCATGGTCAGCATGCCGCCGTAGGTGACGCCTGCCACCGCCGCGGCCACCCACCAAGCGCGAACCCGTGCCGGCATGCCGTAGCCGCCTGCCAGATGCGCCAGCGCGTGCGCCGGATGCGTGGTGTGTCCGTCAACCATCGTGGTCTCCCGCCCAAGACGGGCGATTCATGTCAGCAGGTGATGTCGGCTTGCAGCGTGACACGCTGCGCACCCCGGCGCAAGGCGCGAATCTACCCACCAAGGTGGGATAGCGGCAGCGCGCCATCGCGCTTCAAGGCCGTCAATACGATATTGGAACGCACATTGTCCACGCCCGGCACGCGCATCAACTTGCGCATGACGAATTCCGACAACGCCGGCAGATCAGGCACCACCACACGCAGCATGTAATCGGCATCGCCGGCCACGGAATAACATTCCTGCACTGCGTCGAGCAGGCTGATCTCTTCGCGAAAGCGTTCGACGATGGCGTCGCCGTGATGCGCGAGCTTGACGCTGGCGAATACCGTCACGCCCAGCCCCAGTCCCGTCGGCGAAAGCACCACCCGGTAGCCCTCGATCACGCCTTCCGACTCAAGCCGCGCCAGGCGCCGCCCAACCTGACTGGCTGACAGGTGAACCTGCTCCGAGAGCTGCTGATGCGTCGCACGCCCATCGCGCTGAAGGGCCGCCAGCAGAGCCAGATCGAAGTTATCCAGCGAAATCATGCATATCTCCTGCGTTTATCAACGACATTCTGCATGATTTCCGCACACAATGCGCAATGGATGGCGGTTTTGCGGCCAACCCGCGTGGCTGCGCCAATACACTGGCCGGACTCTGATTGCACGAGATCGACATTACAAAATGGACATCGCAACCACCGCCCCCGAAGCCGCCCAAAATGCCGCCCCGGCCGGCTTTAACGGCACCCTGACCGACAAGCTGCGCGAGCAGTTTGCTGAAGGCCTGGACGGCCAGACCCTGCGCGCCGATTTCACCATGCAGCAGCCGGTGCACCGCTACACCGCCACCGATCATGCGACGTGGCGCACGCTGTATGACCGCCAGGAAGCACTGCTGCCGGGCCGTGTGTGCGATGAATTCCTGCAAGGCCTGTCGACGCTGGGCATGAGCCGCGATGCCGTACCGTCATTCGACCAGCTCAACGAAACGCTGATGCGTGCCACCGGCTGGCAAATCGTTGCCGTGCCCGGCCTGGTGCCCGACGAAGTGTTTTTCGATCACCTTGCCAACCGCCGCTTTCCCGCAAGCTGGTGGATGCGTCGCCCGGATCAGCTCGATTACCTGCAAGAGCCCGACTGCTTTCACGATATCTTTGGCCACGTGCCCCTGCTGATTAACCCGATCTTTGCCGACTACATGCAAGCGTACGGCAAGGGTGGCCTTAAGGCCGCACGCCTGGGCCAGCTCGACATGCTCGCGCGCCTGTACTGGTACACGGTGGAATTCGGCCTGATCCGCACGCCGGCCGGCCTGCGCATCTACGGCGCGGGCATCGTGTCGAGCAAGAGTGAATCGGTGTACGCGCTGGATTCAGCCAGCCCGAACCGCATCGGCTTTGACGTGCGCCGCATCATGCGCACGCGCTATCGCATCGACACGTTCCAGAAGACTTACTTCACGATCGACAGCTTCGAGCAGTTGTTCGACGCCACGCGCCCAGACTTCACCCCGCTGTATGAAGAGCTCGCCGCGCTGCCGGCCATTGGTGCCGGCGATGTGGTGGATAGCGATCTGGTGCTGAACGTTGGCAACCGCGAAGGTTGGGCAGATACGGCAGATATCTGAGCGCTGACTATACTGCGCGCATTCACGACCGATTTCCGCCACAAGCCATGATGCCGACCATGAACGAAGACCAACGCAAGGCCCTCTTTGCCGAAGTGCCCGGCTGGACACTACAGAGCGACCGCGACGCCATCCAGAAGACCTTCACCTTTGCCGACTTCAACGCCGCGTTCGGCTTCATGACGCGCGTGGCGATCAAGGCCGAGCAGATGAATCACCACCCGGAGTGGTTCAACGTGTGGAATCGCGTCGACATCACCTTGTCCACGCATGATGCGAACGGGCTCACGCACCGTGATGCCGATCTCGCGCGCTTCATCGAGCAGGCCGCAAAGACCACCGGCGCGAAGTAACCCTCTGAAAGCTGGCGCTCAGCCCTGCGTGGCTGCGCGCCACGCCTCATACGCTGCCCGCGCCTTGTCGCCCAATTGGTCGGGGGCGATACGGGTGGCGCCTTGTACAATCATCAGCGCATACGGCTTGGCCAGCGCCGACGCCTCGGCACACAGCCGCAGTTCCTCGCCCTCGGCGGGCGAACGGGCACGCCAGAAATTGATGGCGGCCTCCAAATCGGTGATGGTGAGCAGGGCATCGGTCATCCGCGCATTGTAGCGCTGCCCATCTGCTCTGATCTCTTTCACTTTTGCTTCCCCGGCTGCATTCATGCGCATTCTGCTGATTGAAGACGACCGTGCCATCGCCAGCGGCATCCATGCCGGGCTCACGCAGGCTGGGCATCGCGTGCATGTTGTGCACGACGGTGTGTTCGCCGCAGAACAACTTGCCAGGCAGACTCACGATCTGGTGATCCTCGATCTTGGGCTGCCGGGCATCGATGGCATGACGCTGCTGTCGCAGTTCCGCGCGCGCGATCGCGCAACGCCGGTGCTGATCCTCACCGCACGTGATGGTTTGCTCGACAAGGTGAACGGCCTGAACGCCGGCGCCGATGATTACCTGCTCAAGCCGTTCGAGATGCTTGAACTCGTGGCCCGCGTGGGTGCGCTGCTGCGCCGTCGCGGTGATCCCTCTGAACCTGCGGCGCGTCCGGATGTTCTGGTTGGCCGGTTGCGCATGAGCGGCGTGGAACGACGCATCTTTGTTGATGCTGCACCGTTGGAACTGTCGCCGCGCGAGTTTGCTGTGCTGGAGCTGCTGATGCTGCGCCAGGGCCGCGTGGTCAGCAAAGTGCAACTGCAGGACCATCTTGCCAGCTTCGGTCATGCCATCGGCGAGGCCAGCCACGATGTGGTGGGCGACACGGCCATCGAAGTCTATGTGCACCGCGTGCGGCGCAAGATCGAACATTCCGAAGCGGAGATCGTCACGGTGCGCGGCTTCGGCTACTTGTTGCAGGCGCGCGCTGCGGCGTAGTTCTCGCCCATGTTCAAGCGCCATCGCCCCACCTCGTCGGGTTCATCGGCTCCGGCCAAGAGCGTGGGTAACGGCGCCGTCAGCCTGCGCCTGCATCTGTTGCGGGCGCTTGCAACGCCGCTGTTTGGTTTGATTGTGGGCACCGGCGCGCTGTCGTATTGGCTGGCGGCGCACTACACCGCGCAGGTGTTTGATCGCGCGCTGGTGGGTGTGGCTAACACGCTGGCCGAGCAATTGCGCATCGCCGGTCCACATGTGCCGGCGGCCAAGCTGTACGACATTGCCCTCACCGCGCAGACGCTGGTACAGAACAGCGGCGAAGACCGCATCTACTGGCGCATTTACGGCCCGGCGGGCACGCTGATCGGGCGCGACACGCCGCTGGGTTACGGCTCAGGCCAGGTGCGCATTGGCGATGCACGCGTGTTCTATAGCTGGATCGACGGCAAACAGGTCCGCGCTGTGCATCTGCTGGTGCCGGGCGTGAGCGCCGAAGTACCCAAGCCGGTCTCGCCACGCCAGCCCGTGCCACCCGACCCGGCAGATGATGTCACGCGCCCCGCGCTCGCGCCCACACAGGCGCAGACGGCCCCGGCATTCAATCCATCCAATCCGCCGGACGCCATGCAAGCCGACGGCGGCATCGTCGTGGAAGTAGCGGAACTGCTCGATCATCGTGATACAGCAGCCAAGGAAGTGCTGCTGTCAGTGTCGATTCCTCTGATCGTGCTGCTGGCTGTGGGCGGGCTGATTCTCTCGCTCGTGCTCAAAGAAGAACTGCAGCCGCTGCAAACGCTGGCCGATACGCTCAACAGGCAAAGCGCGAGATCGGTGACGCCGCTGCCCGCCGAATCGGCCGAACGCGTACCTGCTGAACTGCAACCGCTCATCAACGCGATGAACGCGCTGCTCGCCCGCTTGCGCGATGCCCTCGAAGCGCAACGCACCTTCATTGCCGACGCGGCACATCAACTTCGCACGCCGCTCACCGCATTGAAGCTGCATGCCGACCGCGCAGTCGAGGCCAAGACATTGGACGACGCACGACCCGCTCTGCTGGAACTGCAATCGGGCGCCAACCGCGCGGTGCGCCTGTCCAACCAGTTGCTGACGCTGGCACGTGCTGAACCGGGCATGACGCTCGATCAGTTGGGGCCGCCCATGCGGGTGGATCTTGTCTCGCTCGCGTTTGATGCCGGTGCGCAATGGGTGCCGCGTGCACTGGCACGGGGGCTGGATCTCGGTTTCGAAGCCTGGCCGCAGGAAGCCACCTCGCCGGGTTCGTTGCGGGCGCCGGTCATGGCCAACGTGCTGCTGCTGCGCGAAGCCATCAACAACCTGCTCGACAACGCCATCAAGTACGTGCCAGCCGGCGGGCGCGTGACCCTGCGTGCGGGCATGGAAGCCGATGCCGCTTCACAGTGGTGGGGCGTCGTGAGCGTGGAAGACAACGGCCCGGGTATCCCACCCGAGCGCCGTGGCGAAGTGTTCCAGCGCTTCTTCCGTGGGGATGCGGATCACCGCTCTGGGCAACCGCAGGGTAGCGGCCTGGGCCTGGCCATCGTGCACGACATCGTGCGATTGCACGGCGGCACCGTTGCCATTGATGATGCGCTCACACGCGATGGCAACCACGTGATGCGCTTCGTGTTGCGCCTGCCGCTGGCAGGCGAGTCCGCCTGAATGGCAGGTCTTCGAGACGTTCGGCTTACTTCTTCTTGCGCTTCTCAGGCCGCGCCAGCATCGTGCCGCGGCATTTCTTGGCGCCACAGCGGCACGCAAACTGTTCCTTCAACGCCTTGGTCTGGCGGCCTTCAATGACGAGGCCGTAGTCGTAGAACAGTTCTTCACCGGGTTCGATGTCACGCAGCGCGTGAATAAACACCTGGCCGTCTTGTTCGCGCGCTTCGCAATTCGGCTTGCAGGCGTGGTTGATCCAGCGCGCGCGGTTGCCACCAAACTTGGCGTCGATCACGCTGCCGTCTTCCAGGCTGAAGTAGAACGTGTGGTTCGGGTCGGTCGGATCGTGTGGATGGCGGCGCAGCGCCTCTTTCCACGTGATGTGCTCGCCCTTGTATTCGATGATCTTCTTGCCGCGGGCGATGGCGACCACGGCGTACACACCGCGTCCGTGCACGCCCGATTCACGCACCTCAATGCGATCGCGGCGGCGCAGTTTGGCCGGAGCTTCCGGCGCGGGCGCAGACTCAGCCAGGGCCGGCGTGGCATCAGGGGACGTACGTGTCATGGGGCAAATGGCGCGGTGAAGCGGAACAAAAACGTCGATCAACGAAGCCGTGAGCCTACACCAAAAGCATGGCACCTCGACACGTGCCGCCGTCCCGTGCAACCCGGTCCATGTGAATAACCAATGTGGATAACCCGGCCCGCAACTGTGGATAACTACCGTCAAAGCCTGTTGGCTGTCTGTGGCTGCCCTGTCGATGGCGTGGGCACAAGTGATGCACTTGCCGGCAGGGGCACCGAAAAAATCAGCAATCTATCCACCAGAGGACACACCCGGTACCCCTGGTTTTGCTTGCAGCAAGTAATTGAACACAAAGCGCTTTTTCCACTTATCCACAGAAACTGTCCACCGTTATCTACTACTACTATCTGTATACATAAAGAAAAAGGTAAACCAACCAATCGACTTGCGTCGAACCAATCAGCGAACACGCAAGCCAACCGAAAACCACGACATCCAACGGCAATGCTGATGTGATGGGATCGCCTCGCAACGTAGGCCCCATGCGGGGTTTGCGGAACCCACATGCCATGCGCGGTTACAAAGCTCACGTGCCGGCGCTGTTCGCATGCCGGTATCATGTCGCCCTTGGAGCCATCCCCCGGGCGGCTCTGTTGTGTGTTTTATCTACTCTTGAAGGGAGTCAAGCAATGACGAAAACCGAACTGATCGACGCCATCGCCAGCGGCGTAGACGGTCTGACCAAGGCCAAGGCCGAGCAGGCACTGAATGCGACGCTGCAAGCCATCATGGAATCCGTTGGCAAGGGTGATACGGTCAGCCTTATCGGCTTTGGTACCTTCAGCCAGGGTGAGCGCGCCGAGCGCATGGCTCGCAACCCGCGTACCGGTGAGGAAATCAAGGTCGAAGCTGCCAAGACGGTCAAGTTCAAGGCCGGTCAGAAGTTCAAGGACGCTGTCAACGGCTAAGGCAGTGACGACCTTGGCGTGACCAGCCAGGCTGGTCAGCGCCCTCGACGTGGCATGCCGTTGCATGCGTGAACAGACCGCAGCATTGGCGTACCACGTCGGAAGGCCTGTCTCCCCGTCAGGCCATCCCTTCTCCCGCTTCCATGTCTTGCCGCTTCCCGCGCAATTCACGCGCTCTGCGCATTGCCCTGCCGATTGTCCTGATCGCACCGGTGCTCTGGTTTGCCGGCTGCGCAACGCCGCCTGCGCGCCCGCAAGCCGAACCGCTGCCTGACAATGAAGTCGTGCAGACAAAGCCAGGCGCCACACCGCGTGAAAGGATGATCGAGATTGCCCTGACCGAGTGGGATCGGTGGGGGCGCCAGACGGTGCGTGTGGGGCGTGACGATACGTATTGCGTGACCGGTGGCGGTTTTCCCGATCAGCCGCAAGGCCGCTGGCTGACCCCCGACTACCCCGCCCCTGCCCCTTCCGATGAAGAAGGCGGTGCCGACATACCGCTGCCCAAGGCGGCTGCCACACCGGTAGCACCGCCCCCGACGCCTTGCCTGCGCTACCCCGATGGCACGGGTGGTGAAGCAACGGCCCGCGGCTGCATGCTGGCCAAGCGCTACTGGGGCATCGTCGGCAAGACGCCGACCTGCCAGCAACTGACCACCGGCGGCTGGGCGTGGTCGGCCGTGTTCATCTCGTGGATCATGCGCAAGGCCGGCTTGCAGAACGACCAGTTCCTCACCGGTGCCACGCATGCCGAATACGTGACCGATGCGCGCGACCTCCTGCTCAAGCACCCCGCCTTCGCGCTCGAACCCACGCCGGCCGTGCCGCGCCCGGGCGATCTCATGTGCACCGCACGCGGCGCCGATCGCTTCATGACCGACCCCACTGAGATCCAAGCCGGCAGGACGCCCATGCATTGCGATCTCGTTGTCGAGGTGGACCCGGTGCGCCATGAGGTGAAATCAATTGGCGGCAACGTGCAGCAATCTGCGTCGATGAGCATCACCGAGTTGAACGATGCGAACCAGCTCGACCCGTATACGAACTCGGTCATGCAGTGGCTGGTGATCTTGCGCAACCAACTGCCTTAGCCGCGAACGGATGTAACGGCGTTTGACGTCCGGCGCAAGTTCATTAACATGTGAATTACAAAAGCGCCGACAATCGACCGGCGCGTGATCCTGCGACCAGGAGACAGGTCATGTCCGTGCTTTCGCTCACTTCCGATGTTGCCGATGCCGGATCGGACATCCAGGCTCATCGTCCCGCCTGGTGCGGCCCGAGCGAATGGGCCGCACGCGTGAAGCTGGCGGCGTGCTACCGCATCTTTGCGCAGCTCGGCTGGACCGAACTGATCTACAACCACATCACGCTGCGCCTGCCGCCCGAGGACGGCGCGAATGACGATGATGGTCCGCACTTCCTCATTAATCCGTTTGGCCTGACGTATGCCGAGGTTTGCGCTTCAAACCTTGTGAAGCTCGACTTGCAGGGCAATGTGCAACGCACGGCAGGACAGCCAGACTGGCCGGTCAACCCGGCGGGCTTTACGGTGCATGCGGCCATCCATGCCGGCATTCAGGGCGCGCACTGCGTCATGCACACCCACACCACTGCCGGCATGGCCGTGGCCTGCTCGCGCGATGGCTTGTCGATCAGCAACTTCTACGCAGCACAACTGCACGGCAAAGTGGCGTACCACGACTTTGAAGGCATCACCGTGCATGCCGATGAAGGGCCGCGCCTGGTGGAGAACATCGGCGGCAAGCCCGCGGTGATCTTGCGCAATCACGGGCTGTTGGCCTGGGGCGATTCGATTGCGCGGGCGTTTGCCGTGTTGTGGTTGCTCAACCGCGCGTGTGAGATTCAACTGGCATCAACATCGATGGGCCCGGTGTTGGAGATTCCCGAGGCGGTTGCGCGCAACTGCACGCGCGATTCGCTGCAGTTCAACCCGAACTTTGGCGCCGGTGAAGACGTGTTCGCGGCGCTGACCCGCACCATTGATCGCATCGACCCTTCCTACCGTATCTGATCTCATGACACGCATTTGCATCGTCGGCGCCGGCGCTGTCGGCGGCTATTTTGGCGCGAAGCTCGCGCTGGCGGATCAACCGGTCAACGTGCTGGCACGTGGCGCCACGCTTGCTGCGTTGCAGGCGGAAGGGCTTTGTCTGACCGAAGACGGCAACACACAATCTGTGCCGGTGCACGCGAGTGACAACGCGCATGCACTCGGCGTGCACGACGTGGTGATCGTTGCCGTGAAGGCACCGGCCATGGAAAGCGTTGCGCAAAGCATCGCCCCGTTGATCGGCCCCGAGACCTGCGTGGTGGTGGCGATGAACGGCGTGCCGTGGTGGTTTTTTGATCGGCCCGGCCCGCACGAAGGGTTGCGATTGCGGTCGGTCGATCCGCACGGCTCGATTGCGCGGTCGATTCCCACGAAGAATGTGCTCGGCTGCGTGGTGCATCTGACGTGTTCGACGTCTGCACCAGCACATGTGCGTCATGGGTTCGGCAAGCGATTGATTCTCGGCGAACCTGCGGGTGGTACTTCAACGCGCCTGGAAGCGGTCAGCGCGCTTTTTGAACGTGCCGGCTTGCAGATCGAACGCAGTCAGGCCATCCAGCGCGATGTCTGGTTCAAGCTGTGGGGCAACATGACGATGAATCCGGTGTCCGTGCTGACGGGTGCTACATGCGATCGCATCCTGGACGATCCGCAGGTGGCGGCGTTCTGTCTGGCGATCATGGAAGAAGCCAAAGCGATTGGCGCGCGCATCGGTTGTCCGATCGAACAAAGTGGTGAAGAGCGCAGCGCCGTGACACGTCAACTCGGTGCGTTCAAGACGTCGATGCTGCAGGATGCGCAAGCCGGACGCGGCCCGCTGGAGATCGACGCGCTGGTGGCGTCGGTGCGGGAAATCGGCCAGCACGTGGGTGTGCCGACACCGCAGATCGATGCCCTGCTGGGTCTGGTGCGTTTGCACGCCCAGACCCGAGGACTCTACTGAAGAAGCGTCTTCGTTACGGCGCGAGCGCGGGGTGCTTCAATGCATGCGCCGTTTCGATCCACTGTTGGTGATACGCGGCATCGTCACGCTTGAGGCCGAGTTCACCGTTCTGATACGCCATTGCCAGGGCTTGCACGGCTTCGGGCAATTCGTGTTCGGCGGCATCCTGGTACAGCGCCAGCGCGCGGGCTTCATCGCGCGGCACACCATCACCGTCACGGTACGCGTTGGCGAGCATGAACATCGCAGCCGGAATCTCACGGCGTGCGGCACGATCAAACCAGTGCGCGGCCTGTGTCGTGTCGATGGCCGTGCCGTAGCCGCTGCGATACATCACGCCAAGGTAATAAGCCGCTGCCGCATCGCCCTTGTCAGCGGACTGACGCAGCAGATGCAGCGCACGCGGATAGTCGCGTTCCACACCACCGGTACCGAGCAACAACACCTTACCGAGCGACAACTGCGCGCGCGCATCGCTCGGTGCCGCGGTTTCCAGCCAACGTATCCCTTCGTTGCGCAGCGAGCCGTCGTGCGCGCTGAGCAGTGCTTCGCCCAACGCCGATTGCGCCGGCACCGAGCCACTGCGCGCCAACTGACGCAACTGCTGCAGCGCTTCGGGCTCCATCGCCTGCACGACCATCGCGCGCCACGCTTCCAATTGCGTGGCATCCACCGTGGGTGCCTGACGCCCATGCGACAGCCAGCCACCAACAGTCACGACAATCGCCAGTGCGGCGGCCACCGTAAGCATCGGCACTGACTGGCGCGGCGATTCCATGGCTGGCGCACCAACCCATGCAGAACGAAGAGATGGCATTGATGGCTCCTGCTTACTGCGTCAGGTCGATCTGGTACACCGCCAGACCCTTGCCCGAGCCGTCATCCGCGGCCACTTGCGTGACGTTGGTGATGCCGGCAGCCGTGGCGTTGGTCTGCTTGTTGGGCGCTGACGAGAACTGCACCTGCGCCACCGACGTCGCCAGCTTCGTGAAACGCCAGCTGCGTTGCGAGCCGTTGGTGGCACGCGTTACCGTACCGAGCTTTTTGATGTAGCTGATCAGCACATCGCGATTGGCATCCGGCGACGCATAGATCGTCTTGCTGCCATCCAGGCCGGGGAAGTTGCCGCCACCGCTCGCACGATAATTGTTAGTGGCCACGATGAACTGGCCTGCCGGATCGATCGGTGTGCCCTTGTACAGCAGATTCTTGATGCGGCTGCCTACCGGCTGCGTGACGTCAATCTCATACGTCAGGTCGGGCGTGGTGAACATGTCGAAGTTGTAGCCGGGGAACGTGCTCACCAGCTTCTGCACCGTCGCGCTGGTCGGGTCGATGGTGTTGAAGCGCTTGGCCGCGGTTTCCAGCCAGTTCTTGATGTCGGAGCCGGCCACCTTCACCGCGTAGACCGTGTTCGGATACAGGTACAGGTCGGCCGCGTTGTTGATCGCCAGCGGACCTGCGGCCACGTCGGTGAAGTCCGTGCCGCCCCCAAAGCCGCTCTTGAACGGCGCGCTGACCGACAGCACCGGCAGCGATGCGTACTGCGGCAGGTTCGCCTGGATGTATGCCGACACGTAATCGGCCTGCGCCTGGTTGACGATCTCGATCGCACCCGGGTCGCCCACGTCGGCAAAGTACGTGCTCATGTTGAAGTCCGTGCTGCCCACCGGCGTCTTCACGTAGTTGATCGTCGCCTGGTGTTCTGTGGCGATGGCGGCCGAGACAGTCGGGTCGGCGGCCACGTAAGTCTTGTCGGCGTTCTGGATCGAACGCGCTTCCACCGTGGTCTGCGTCTTGTCGACAGCCCAGTTCGTGCCGTCGAACGTCAGACCCAGTTTGATCACGCCCAGGTGCTTGCCCCAGTAGTTGGCCATCACGGTCGGCACGCCGTTCACGGTGCCGTTGACCTTGTCCACGCCCGGCAGATTGAACTGGGTTACCGTGCTCTTCGCATCCGGGAAGAGCTGATGCGAGTGGCCGATCAGCATGGCATCGATGCCCGGCACGGTCGAGAGCCACCAGCTGCCGTTTTCCATCGTCGGCGAATACGTCGAGTTGTCCAGCCCGCCGTGCGAGATGGCCACCACCAGGTCGGCACCGTTCGCGCGCATCTCGGGGATGTACTTGGCAGCCGTTTCCTTGATGCCGACGGTGTAGACCTTGCCGTCGAGCCAGCGCTTGTCCCAGCTCGTGATGGTGGGCGGTGTAAAGCTGATGATGCCGACCTTGACCGGTGCGCTGATGGTGCTGCCGTCCGGCGCCGTGGCCGTCACGGTCTTGGTGATGATGGTGTACGGCTGGAACAACGGCGCATTGGTCTTCGCGCTCATCACGTTGGCCAGCACCTGCGGGAAGCTCGGGCCCGCGCATTTGGTCTGCGCGCCCGGATCGGGCATACCGGTTACGTTGAACGTGTTGCCCGTGACTTGCGACAGATATGGCAGGCCGTAGTTGAACTCGTGGTTACCGATACCGCCGCCGTCGTACCTGGCTGCGTTCATCACCTTGTAGATCGCCAGCGTCTGGCTGCACGTGATGGGGTTCACCATGGCCTGGTAGTCCGACAGCGCAGTGCCCTGGATGGTGTCGCCATTGTCCAGCAGCAGCGTGTTCGGGAACTGCGTGCGCGCCTGATTGATGAGCGTCGCCACACGCTCGAAACCGAACGAGTTGTCGGCCGCGAGCTTGAAGTAGTCGTACGACAGCACGTTCGTGTGCAGGTCGGTTGTTTCCAGCACGGCCAGCGTGGCCTTGGTGCCAGCCGGGGTCGTGTTACCGGTCGAACCGGTGGTGGGCGAATCATCGCTGCCGCCACAGGCAGCCAATGACATCGACAAAAAAACAGCAAGCGGCAACGCCGCCGAACACAACGGTCGGACTCGCATGAACTTCTCCCTGAAGTCTATTTTTTGGTATGCGAACTACAGACTGCGAACTGCCGATGAAGCGGAGGACGCGCGCGCAGGTAGATAACCGTTTGCGCAACACGAGAGAACAACAGACTGTGCCGGGGGCCCAGAAGCGGAGAAGTATCAAAAGCGTGCATGACGATGCCGTGACCATCGCATGACATTTGCGCGCGGCGTCGGCAGCGCGGAGAACTGCGCCGGTCGCGCATCTCAGCCGGACGGCGGATCGAGGGGGCCAAAAAATTCAAGGCGTTTCGTCAACAACGTTAGAATGAGCCCATTTTTCCGCGTAGCTGTTCTATGTCTCAGAAGAAAGCGCCGTTGTTCGAGATTCGCAGCGGCACCGTCGACGCCCTGCTGCTGTCGCCGCGCACCGCCGACATGGACGCGCTGGCCGCCGAACTCACGCGACGCTTTGCCGACACGCCGGAGTTTTTCTCCAACGACGTGATCGCCATCGACGTGCGCCGCCTGGCCGAGGATGAGCGCCTGCCCATCGACCGTTTGGTGGAGACCCTGACTGCGCTGCGCGCCCGCGCGATCGGCGTGGTCGCCAGTCCCGAGCAGGCCGAGTGGGCCCAGGCCTTTGGTTTGCCATTGCTTGATAGCCACGGCCGTCGCCAGCGCAGCGAGAAAGACGCCAAGGAAAGCGATGACAGCCAGGAGGCTCCCGAGCACGCACAGGCCGCCGCAGCCCCTGCCGTTCCGGCCGTCGACGTCGCGGCCATGCAACCCGGCACGATGATCATCGACCGCCCCCTGCGTTCCGGCCAGCGCATCTACACGCGGGGCGACCTTGTTGTGCTCGATCTGGTGAGCGACGGCGCCGAGGTGATCGCCGAGGGCAACATCTACGTGTATGCCTCGCTGCGCGGCCGCGCGCTTGCGGGCGTCAAGGGCAACCTGGACGCGCGCATTTTCTGCACGTGCCTGGAGCCCCAACTGATTTCCATCGCCGGCATCTACCGCACCGGCGAAACCCCGTGGCCGGAGCCCTACGCCAGCAAGCCTGCGCAGGTCCGGCTCGCGGACAACACGCTGGTTTTCGAACCGTTGCGGATGAAATAACACGCTGCGTGCGTGCCGAGCGATTTAACTCACAGATATACGAGCCATGACCAAGATCATCGTAGTCACCTCCGGCAAGGGCGGCGTCGGCAAGACGACCACCAGTGCGGCGTTTTCCGCCGGCCTTGCGCTGCGCGGTCACAAGACTGCCGTCATCGATTTCGACGTCGGCCTGCGCAACCTCGACCTCATCATGGGTTGCGAGCGTCGCGTGGTGTATGACCTGATCAACGTGATCCACGGCGAGGCCAATCTGAACCAGGCCCTCATCAAGGATAAGAAGTGCGAGAACCTGTTCATCCTCCCCGCCTCGCAAACGCGCGACAAAGACGCGCTCACGCGTGAAGGTGTCGAGAAGGTGATCGAGGGCCTGAAGGAAATGGGCTTCGAATACATCGTCTGCGATTCGCCTGCCGGTATCGAATCGGGCGCGCTGATGGCGATGTACTTTGCCGATGAAGCCATTGTCGTGACCAACCCGGAAGTGTCTTCCGTGCGCGACTCCGACCGCATCCTGGGCATCCTGTCGTCCAAGTCGCGCCGCGCGGTGGAAGGCAAAGACCCGATCAAGGAACACCTGCTGCTCACACGCTACAACCCGAAGCGCGTGTCCGAAGGCGAGATGCTGTCGCTCACGGATATTCAGGAAATCCTGCGCATCAAGCTGATCGGCGTGATTCCGGAATCGGAAGCCGTGCTGCAAGCGTCCAACCAGGGCGTGCCCGCCATCCACCTGGAAGGCTCCGATGTGGCCAACGCCTACCACGACGTGATCGACCGCTTCCTGGGCAAGGAAAAGGAACTGCGTTACGTGGAATACGCGAAGCCTGGTTTTCTGCAACGCCTGTTTGGTGGCGGCAAGTAAAGGAGACGCACACACATGTCGATTCTGTCTTTCCTGTTGGGCGAGAAGAAGAAGACTGCAACCGTCGCCAAGGAACGCCTGCAGATCATCCTCGCCCATGAACGCACCGCCAGCGGTGCGCCTGCCGACTACCTGCCCGCGCTGCAACGCGAGCTGGTGGCCGTGATCTCGAAATACGTGAAGATCGGCAACGACGACATCAAGGTCAACCTCGAGCGTCAGGACAATCTGGAAGTGCTCGAAGTGAAGATCGAGATTCCGCAGGCCTGAGTCTTTTCGCCTGCATCGTCGTTACCTGACGCGAATGATGCGGCCCGCCGGTGCTTCGGCGGCCGCATCGAACAGTCCCGTCTGCTGTCACCCGCCAAAGAGGTTGATCGTTCTATGCAGACTGTCAGCCCTACCGGAGCACTCAGCCAGTTGTGGACCGTGCTCGGCCAGCCAGCCGACGTGCTGTCGCGCGTGACGCTGACGGGTGTCGAGCCTGCTCTGCCCTCGTCGTTCGCGGTGGGCACGCTGGCGCAGAGCACCATTGCCGCCGCCGCCCTGGCCGCCGCGCACGTCGACACGCTGCGCACGGGGCGCCAGCAAACCGTATCGGTAGAGATGCACCACGCTGCGCTGGAGTTTCGCTCCGAGCGCTACTTCCGTGTCGATGGCCAACTGCCGCCCGAGCCGTGGGACAAGATCGCCGGGCTGTACCGCTGCGCCGATGGCCGCTGGGTGCGCCTGCACACCAACTTCCCGCATCACCGCGATGGCGTGCTCAAGCTGCTCGGCTGCGCATATGACCGCGAAGCCGTGGCTGCTGCGCTGAACCAATGGAAGGCGGAAGCGTTTGAAGAGGCTGCGGCGCAGGCGGGCATGGTCGTGACCGCAGCGCGCACGTTTGAAGAGTGGGATCACCATTCGCAAGGCATCGCCCTCGCGGGTCAACCGCTCATGACCATCGAGCGCATTGGCGATGCGCCACCGCGGCCCTTGCACGCCCATGCCGATGGGCGCCCGCTTTCCGGCGTGCGCGTACTTGACCTCACGCGCGTGATTGCCGGCCCCGTCTGCGGCCGGACGCTGGCTGCCCACGGGGCGGACGTGCTGCTCGTCACGGGGCCGCATCTGCCCGCTGTGCCGCCGCTGGTGATTGATACCGGGCGCGGCAAGCGCTCGGCACAGCTCGACTTGCGCGATGCTACCGGCGCGGAGCAACTGCGCGCCCTGTTGTGCGACGCCGACATTTTCGTGCAGGGCTATCGGCCGGGCGGCCTGGCGTCGCTCCAGTTCGGCCCGGAACAGGTTGCGGCATTGCGCCCCGGCATCGTCTACGTGAGCCTGTGTGCGTATGGCGATGACGGGCCGTGGGCCAATCGGCGCGGTTTCGATTCGCTTGTGCAGACCGCCAGCGGTTTCAACTGGGCTGAAGCCGAAGCAGCCAGCGACGTCAAGCCGCGCCCGCTGCCCGCGCAGGCGTTGGACCACGGCGCGGGCTACCTGATGGCCGCTGGCGCAATGGCGGCCCTCGCGCGCCGCATGACCGAGGGCGGAAGCTGGCACGTGCGCGTGTCGCTGGCACAAACGGCGCGCTGGCTGCGCAGCTTTGGTCGCGTTGCGCACGGCTTTGACGCGCACGACCCGCGCTACGAAGACATTGGCACGTATCTGGAGACCACGCCCTCCGGCTTCGGCATGCTCACGGCACTGCGCCACGCGGGGCAGCTTTCCGACACGCCGCCGCACTGGACGCTGCCTGCCGTACCGCTGGGGACGCACCCCGCGCGGTGGTAGCATTCGCGCCTACCGTTTTCTTTGCCTGCGCCGGATACCCAGCGCGCACATGGCCCGCCGATGCTCAGTTACCGTCACGCCTTCCACGCCGGCAACCACGCCGATGTCCTCAAGCACGCCATCGTCGTGCAGTTGCTCGACTACCTGACGCAGAAGGACAAGCCGTTCTGGTACATCGACACGCATGCCGGCGCGGGGCTCTACGCGCTGGACCACGAATGGGCACAGAAGAAGGCCGAGTTCGACACCGGTATCGGCCCACTGTGGCGCGCGGCGCAAGCCGGCGAAACGCTGCCCCCGCTGCTCCAGGCCTACCTCGACCAAGTGCGCGAACTGAACGCCAATGGCCAGCTCAAGCACTATCCCGGATCCCCGTGGCTTGCGTGGCAGATGCTGCGCGATGCTGATCGCTTGCGCCTGTTCGAGCTGCACAGCGCCGAGATCAAGGTGCTGTCCAACAATTTTCGCGGTGCGGGTCGCAAGGTCATGCTGTACGACGGTGACGGCTTTGCCGGTATCAAGGCGATCCTGCCGCCGCCGCCGCGCCGTGCGCTGGTGCTGATTGATCCGTCGTTCGAAGACAAGCAGGACTACGCACGCACCGTGCAGGCGCTGCAAGACAGCCTGCAGCGCTTTGCCACTGGCATGTACGCGATCTGGTATCCGCAGGTGCAGCGCCGCGAAGCCGCGCAGTTTCCCGCCCGCCTGAAGCAGTTGCGGCCAACAGACTGGCTGCACGTCACGCTTACCGTCAAGCGCCCGGTGGAAGGCGGGTTGGGCCTGCACGGCAGCGGCATGTTCATCGTCAACCCGCCTTGGACGCTGAAGGCGCAACTGCAGGAAGCCCTGCCCACGCTGGTGCGCCTGCTCGGCCAGGACGATGGCGCCAAGTTCACGCTGGAAGGCGAGTCGAGCTGAGTTCACGGGCGCCCGGCGCTTTTCCATGTCACTCCTCCGCCACATGCTCGTGCTACCTAGTCGGGCTTAGACTTGTAATGCGCCGCCCGCGCGCAGCGCCCCAACATCAGGATCGGCAGGAGCAGGACATCATGAGTGAACGTGACGCAGAGCGGCAGGCACGCCTGCAGGAAGACCTCCTCGACACGCTGGACGAGGAGCTGGAGATGGAAATCGACGACCACCTGCTCGGTGGCGGCAAAGGCATCAGCGACGAAGCCCGCGAGACGCGGCGCGTGTATTTTCGCGAGCTGTTTCGCCTGCAGGGCGAACTCGTCAAGCTGCAGGATTGGGTGATCGAAACCGGTCACCGGCTGATCGTCCTCTTTGAAGGGCGCGATGCTGCTGGCAAGGGCGGCGCCATCAAGCGCATCACGCAGCGTCTGAACCCGCGCGTTTGCCGCGTGGCGGCCCTGCCCGCACCCACCAACCGCGAACGCACGCAGTGGTATTTCCAGCGCTATGTGGCCCACCTGCCGGCGGCTGGCGAGATCGTCCTGTTCGACCGCAGCTGGTATAACCGCGCCGGCGTGGAACGCGTGATGGGCTTCTGCACCGACGATGAATACGAAGAGTTCTTCCGCTCGGTGCCCGAGTTTGAAAAGATGCTGGCGCGCTCGGGCATCCAGATCGTCAAGTACTGGTTTTCGGTCACGGACGAAGAGCAGGAAGTGCGATTCCAGAGCCGCATCGACGATCCGCTCAAGCAATGGAAGCTCAGCCCGATGGACCTGGAGAGCCGCCGCCGCTGGGAGGCCTATACGCGCGCCAAGGAGGCGATGCTTGAGCGCTCGCACATTCCCGAATCGCCGTGGTGGGTCGTGCTGGCCGATGACAAGAAGCGCGCACGCTTGAACTGCATCCACCACCTGCTCGGCCAGGTGCCTTACCACCCGGTGCCGCATTCTCCAGTGCTGCTACCCGAGCGCGTGCACCACGCGGAGTACATCCGCCACCCGGTGCCGCAAGAGATGATCGTGCCGAACGTGTACTGATCAGCCAGCAGATCCGTCCGCAAAGATTGCTGAAAATTACACCGTGGGGCGGATCTCGAAACCGGGCACGGGCGCCTCGTGCTCACCCGGCGCGACATCGAGTTGCGTGACTTGCGCGCAGACCGGGCCCGCCCATATCCATTCGCGCATGCGCAGCACATTGGCTTCGGGGCCGGCCAGAAAGGCTTCGACCGCCCCATCACGGCGATTGCGCACCCAGCCGCGCAGGCCCAGCAGGCGAGCGTGGTCGGCACAAGCGGCGCGGTAGCCCACCCCCTGCACCCGGCCCTGTACGATAACGATCACTTGCGCAATGGCGGACATGGCGGGTCTCCGAGCAAAAAGGCAGGTGATGTGTTGGATCGAACATGACAAACCGGCGCTGTCGCATCTCTGTCACATTTCTGGAATGTGACGTCGTCAGACTGACAACCGCAGCGCGGGCTCTGACGTTACGCAAGGTAAACTAGGCGGCTTGCCGACGGGTGCCAAGCAATGCCTGCGCAACGCACTGCGCCCGGCTCTGAGCCCTGAGCCCTGAGGCGCCCGAATTTCGTCCGCGGTTTCCGTCCCGGTTATCCAAGATGCAGCAAAACGACAACGAAACCACTTTCCGGGGCCGCTTGGGTGCCACCTTCGGCACCAACTTTGGCGTCAACTTCGGCAACTTGCTGACCGCGCCGCCCAACCGCTTCGATCTGGCGCTGCTGCCGATCATCCTGGCCGCCATCGTGCTCGTGGCCTATGCCGCCAAGCAGATGAACGTGCCCTACACGCCCGGCGAACACCTGGACGTGAGCCTGGACGTGGCCGAACTGCCCTACTACCTCCTGCGCACCAGCATCCGCATGCTGCTGGCGCTGGGCGCGTCGCTGGCGTTCTCGTTTGCATTTGCGGCCATTGCCTCCAAGAACCGCACGGCCGAGAAAGTGATGGTGCCCGCGCTGGACATCCTGCAATCGATTCCGGTGCTGGGTTTCCTGTCGATTACGGTCACGGGCTTCATTGCGCTGTTCCCAGGCAACCTGGTGGGCGTGGAATGCGCGGCCATCTTTGCCATCTTCACGTCGCAGGCGTGGAACATGGCGTTCTCTTTGTACCAATCGTTTCGCACCATCCCGACCGATCTGGAAGAAGCGGCCACGGTGTTCCGGCTGTCCAAATGGCAGCGCTTCTGGCGCCTGGAAGTGCCGTTCGCCATGCCGGGCCTGCTGTGGAACATGATGATGTCGATGTCGGGCGGCTGGTTCTTCGTGGTGGCGTCGGAAGCCATCTCGGTGTCGGGCCACGACATCAAGCTGCCGGGCATCGGTTCGTATATCTCGCTGGCGATCGCCCAGCAGAACCTGGCCGCCATCGGTTGGGCCATCCTGGCCATGCTGATCGGCATCATCCTGTACGACCAACTGCTGTTCCGCCCGCTGATTGCCTGGGCAGACCGCTTCCGCTTTGACACGATGTCGTCGGAGCGCGAGCCGCAATCCTGGCTGCTCGACCTGCTGCGCCGCTCCGAATGGGTCAAGGCGCTGCTGGAGCGTACCGCCGCGCTGGCCGAGCGCACGCTCTCCTGGGGTGCCGAGCGCACGCGCCCGACCGCCAGCAGCAGCGGCAACGGTTTCCCGCGCTTCCCGTGGTCGCACCGCGTGGCCGATGTCGTCATCATCGTGGCCGCGCTGGTGGCGGTGGCGCACGTGCTGCAGTTCGTGCGCTCCGAGGTGGGCTGGGCAGAAGTGGGCCACGTGTTCTGGCTCGGCTTCCTGACGATGGTGCGCGTGATCCTGCTGATTGCGCTGGCAGCCCTGGTGTGGGTGCCGATCGGCATCCGCATCGGCCTGAACCCGAACGTAGCGCGCATCGCCCAGCCGGTGGCGCAGTTCCTGGCGGCGTTCCCGGCCAACCTGATGTTCCCGCTGGCGGTGATGCTCATCGCGCGCTTCGCGCTCAACCCGGAAATCTGGTTGAGCCCGCTGATGATTTTTGGCACGCAGTGGTACATCCTCTTCAACGTGATTGCTGGCGCGTCGGCCATCCCGACCGAACTGAAACTGGCTGCCCGCAACTTCGGCCTGCGCGGCTGGCTGCTGTGGAAGCGCTTCCTGATCCCCGCCGTGTTTCCCAACCTGCTCACGGGTCTGGTGACGGCCGCAGGCGGTTCATGGAACGCCAGCATCGTCTCCGAATACGTGTCGTGGGGCGACCGCACGCTGGTGGCCACGGGCCTGGGCAGCTACATCGCAGAGATGACGGCCAAGGGCGACTTCCCGCGCATCGCACTCGGGATTGCCGTGATGAGCCTGTTCGTGGTCGGCTTCAACCGGCTGCTGTGGAACCGGCTGTATGACATCGCGCAAGAGCGCACCCGCCTGTAAAACGACGACGACCTTTTCAGCAGAGAACCCACCATGGCTATCAACGGCACCCACAGCCAAAGCGCCGAAAGCGTCATCGAACTGCGCGGCGTCTCGAAAATCTTCCGCACCGCAGACCACACCGACCGCTCGGTGCTCGAGGGCGTGGACCTCAACCTGCGCCAGGGCGAGATTGTCGCCATGCTGGGCAAGTCCGGCTCGGGCAAGTCGACCCTGCTGCGCATCATGGCGGGCCTGGTGCGCGCCGATCGTGGCCAGGTGCTGTTCCGTGGGCGCGAGTATTCCGGCCCCGTGCAGGGCATTGCGATGGTGTTTCAGTCGTTCGCGCTGTTCCCGTGGCTGACGGTGCAGCAGAACGTGGAGCTGGGCCTGGAAGCACAAGGCGTGGCCAAGGCCGAGCGTGAAGAGCGCGCCGAGCAGGCCATCGACCTGATCGGTCTGTCGGGCTTTAACAGCGCCCTGCCGCGCGAACTCTCGGGCGGCATGCGCCAGCGTGTGGGCATTGCGCGCGCGCTTGTTACCGAACCCGACCTGCTGCTGATGGACGAAGCGTTCTCTGCGCTGGATGTGCTGACCGGCGAGAACCTGCGCGACGAAATGCTCGACCTGTGGGAAGACCGCCGCACCAACATCAAGAGCATCCTGATCGTCTCGCACAACATTGAAGAAGCGGTGATGATGGCCGACCGCATCGTCATCCTGTCGAGCGATCCGGGGCGCATCCGTGCCGAGGTGCGCGTGCCGTTCCCGCGCCCGCGCAATCGTGACTCGGCCGCCGTGCGCAACCTTATCGACGAGGTGTACGGCCTGATGACCTCGCCCGAGCGCGTGGGCGTGCATGTGGGCGTCGAGCCCGCTGCCGAGCAGCTCGCTTACCGCCTGCCCGAGGCCGAGATCGGCCAGATGGAGGCCATTCTCGACCTGCTGGTCGAAGCCCCGTTCAACGGCCGCGCCGACCTGCCGCACCTGGCCGAAGAAGCCGGCGTGACCGACGACGACCTGCTGCCCGCCTGTGAAGCGCTGGCCCTGCTGCAACTGGCCACCATCGAGCGCGGCGACATCATCGTCACCCCGTTCGGCAAGACCTACATGGAAACCGAACCGCCTGAGCGCAAAGTGCTATTCGGTCAGAAGCTGCTGGAGCGCGTGGCCCTGGCCTCGCACATCCGTGCCGAACTGGCCGCCAACGAAAATGGCGAGATCCGCGAAGAGCACGTGTTGCGCGAGCTGGAGGCCTACCTCAAGCCCGAAGAAGCCGAGCGCGTGCTCAAGATCGGCATTGAATGGGGCCGCTACGGCGAGGTGTACGAGTACGTGTACAACACCGGCATGCTGATCCTGCCCCGCGAGGAACGCGAAGAGCGTGAGGAGCGCGAGGCTGAAGGCGGGGGGGATGGGGCGAGCGGGGCTTGAGGCCTTGCAGCATCCTTGTTCGCACTGAAGAAGAGCCGCGTCATGCGGCTCTTTTCACGCTCAGGCAGTGAGTTGTCGCCTGCTGCGGCTGCGGCCGGCTTTTTGGCACCTCATGCAAATGCATGGCAGCGATTTGCCATCCGGCCACCTATTCTTGACGCGAGGCACCCAACGGGTCTTGGGGAGGTGACGCCAATGACGATTCAGTACTTTGCGGAAAGCAACCCGAGCACGCACAGCCTGCCACGCTCGCGCGCGACGAAGGCCGGCGACTTTGTTTTCGTGTCGGGTCAAGTCGCCAGACACGCAGACGGCAGCATCGTCGTGGGCGACATCGAGGCCCACACGCGCCAGACGCTGAAGAACGTTGCCGACGTGCTCGCGCTTGCGGGTTGCACGCTCGAGGACGTCGTGAAGGTGACCATATGGCTTGAAGACGCGCGCGACTTTGATGCATTCAACCGCGTCTACGGAGCGTTCTTCCCAGAAAACAAGCCCGCAAGATCGACCTTGCAGGGGAACAACATGGTTGGCACAAAGATCGAGATCGAGGCCGTTGCTTACCGACCGTGAAGCCGTGAAGCCCCCCTGCGGCCCTGACCATTGCCGGTAGCTGGCTCACGGTGGAGATGGACCGCCCGTTCAGTGCCTGAGCCAGGGCGAATCGACCGCCCAGAAGATCACGTCCACGCCGAGGTAATCCTTGGCGAAGCCGACGAATTCGTCATGGGTGAACGGCTTGCCGGTTTTGGCGTTGACGTAGCGCAGCGTCGGTTCCTGCACCGCCATTGCCACCAGTGGCAGCTTCCCCTTGTACTGATGGAAGAACGGGTAGGCGTTCTTCATCTGCGCCTTCTTCCACGGCACGATGTCGGGCCCGCCTAAGCCGATGCCGTCCTGTTCGGCGGCGGCAAACAGGCGTGACATGTACTCGCGGTCGTTGTCCCATTCGCACGGCCAGAAATTGACGTATTGCACGACGTTCGTACGGTGGAACTGTTGCCGGGCAAAACGCATGTTTGCCAGCGTGGCATGAAAGTAGGCGTTGCAACTGAAGCCGGTCTTGTCGCGCTTGCGGTCAATGTCGATGGCGGTTTCGGGCAGGTTGACCCCCATGATCCGTCCGTCGAACTGCTTGGCGAGCGCCGCCAGCAATGCCTGGAAGCGCGTGCGCAGTGCGGGGTTCCATTGCTGCGCGACCCATCCGCTGCCGCCCGGGTTCACCTCCGAATCATCGGACTGGCGCACCAGGCCGCCGGTGTAGGCAGGCTCCTTCAGCAAGTACGCCGGGATATGGCGCGCTGTCGGCAGGAAGAAGCGGTCTTGCACTTGCACGAAGAGCTTCTTGTGCCGCTGCTGCAGGTATGCGAGATCGCGCTCGATCGCCGAAAAATCATATTGCCCCTGAACGGGCTCCAACTGCTTCCAGCTATAGATGATCTGCACGCCGTCAATATCGGGCCGCGCAAGCAACGGCTCGATCTGCGTGAGTTCGTCTGATCCGGTGTAGAGGAAGTGGCGTGGTTCGCTGGCCGCCGCGCTGGTGCACGCCAGCGACAGGGCCATCGACAGGGCCAGCACGGCAACGACGCTGCGCATGATGTTCTCTCCGCAAAAGGTACGGAGGAAGGAGCCCCAGGCGTCTCGGCAAGTTCCTGCTGGTGCATGCCTGTGACAACTTGCCAACAATCGATGTCTGGCGCACGCCGTTGGCGCAGACACAAACGCCTGCCCCCAGGCACGCCCTGCACTTCTGCTGCAACAGCGCGTTCACGCCGTAGCCAGCGCTGCGGCTGCCGCCCCGAGACCACACACAACGGTTTGCCGAACCCGATGTGGATAACTCCACCGGCCCCTGTGAACAACTCCAGGGAAAAGCGTGTTGGTTCTTTGGGGTTAGCGTGCGCACAGCGTGGGAACAACGTTCAACCGCAGAGACCGCGTGCAATGCCATTGCCCGACACATCCACACCGCAGCACACGCTGTCCGATGGGTTGTCTGTTCTGTAACGCATTGATGTAACAGCGCTTTTGGAACTTATCCACAGGACTTGTCCACCGTTATCTATTACTACTATCTGTATACATAAAGAAGTAAACCGATAAACCCACTGTGAGGCACCGAGCCCGCGATGGGGTTGTGGGCAAACAGCCCTGCCCCGTGCCAGAACGGGCGCTCCCCTGTCTCTTCAAGACATCAAGATGCCTTGTTGCAACGATATATTTCGAATATATTGGAAATATGGAAGAAAACGACGCTATCCGCTCCCTCGCCGCGCTGGCCCACGGCATCCGCCTGCAAGTGTTCCGCCTGCTCGTGGTGGCCGGGCCGACTGGCCTCACGCCAGGCGCCCTTGCTGAACAGCTCGACGTGCCGGGCGCCACGTTGTCGTTCCACCTCAAGGAACTGACGAACGCGCATCTGGTAACGCAGGAGCGTGATGGTCGCAATCTGATCTATCGCGCCGCGTACGACCACATGAACGCCCTGCTGGGCTTCCTGAGCGCCAACTGCTGCCAGGGGGAGGCTTGCCTGGAAGCCCGTTTCACCGATTGCAATTGCTGAAGGAGCACCCCATGAAACGATTCCACGTCCATGTCCACGTTGACGACCTCAACAAGAGCATCGCCTTCTACTCCAGGCTGTTCGCCGCCGAGCCGACCCGCGTAGAAAGCGATTACGCAAAATGGATGCTCTACGACCCGCGCATCAACTTCGCCATCTCCACGCGCGGCGGCGCCGTTGGCGTGGATCACCTCGGCTTCCAGGTGGATGACGCTGCCGAGCTGGCTGAACTGAAAACCCGCGCCGAAGCCGCAGACATGGCGTTGCTGGACGAAGGCGAAACCACCTGCTGTTATGCCCGCAGCGACAAGCACTGGATTACAGACCCGCAGGGCATCGCATGGGAGCACTTCCACTCGCTGGACAACATCCCGGTATTCAGCGAAGGCAAGCAGGCAGACGCTGCCACGGAAGGTGCCGTTTGCTGCCCACCGCGCACGCCGCGTGGAAAGCCGATCGGCATTGCCGTGAAGTCCGGATCGTCCTGCTGCTGAGCGAGCCCCCATGACAACCAACGTCCTCATCCTCTGCACCCACAACTCCGCACGCAGCGTGCTGAGCGAAGGCATGCTCAACCACTGGGCGCAAAAGCTTGGCAAAGACGTGCGCGCATACAGTGCAGGCAGCGCACCGAGCGGGCGCCTCAACCCGTTCGCGCTGGAAGCGCTTACCAACGCGGGCATTGACACCACCGGCTATCACAGCAAGAGCTGGGATGCGTTTGTTGCCGACGGCGCACCGCAGATGCGCATCGTCATTACCGTGTGCGACAGCGCCGCAGCCGAGACCTGCCCATACTGGCCCGGCAGTCCCGTGAAGGTGCATTGGGGCTATGCCGACCCGTCCAACGCCGCAGGCGGTGACGAAGGCAAGCGCCTTGCCTTTGAACTCACGCGCCAGGCCATTGGCTACCGCATGCTGCAACTGCTGGCATTGCCGCTCGACACCCTTAGCAACGCCGAACTGCAGGCCGCGCTTGAACGCATTTCGCGGAGCTGAACACCATGATGGACATGCGCAGCCGGCTTTGCGCCGAAACCCTGGGCACGGCGTTGCTGTTGGCCATCGTCATCGGCTCAGGCGTCATGGCCGAGCGCCTGGCTGGTGGCAACGTTGCGATCGCGTTGCTCGCCAACACGGCCGCCACAGTGGGCGGGCTGTACGTCCTGATCGAAACCCTGGGGCCCGTCAGCGGCGCGCACTTCAACCCGGTGGTTAGCGCGGTGATGGCAGCGCGCGGTGAGTTGCCCGGCGCCGCGCTGGTGCCGTACATCGTTGCGCAACTGATTGGCGCGGTGCTGGGCGCATGGTTGGCCCACGCCATGTTCGACATGACCATCGTGCAACTGTCAACCAAGGTGCGCAGCGGCACGGGCCAGTGGATTGCCGAAGCGGTGGCAACCGCTGGCCTGCTTCTGGTCATCCTGCGCGCGCCCAACGGGCGTGCCTCGTCCATGGTGGCGGCGTACATTGGCGCGGCGTACTGGTTCACGGCGTCTACGTCGTTCGCCAATCCGGCGGCGGCGTTCGGGCGCATGTTCAGCAACAGCTTTGCCGGCATCGCGCCGGGCAGCGTGCCGGGGTTCGTGCTGGCCGAATGCGTGGGCGCCGTGGTTGGTGTGCTGCTGCATCGTGCGCTTGAGCCGCGCCTTGCCCGCAGCGGCCATCCCAATGTTATTGAATCGTCTGGCGAGCACGCGCCCAAAACGTAGGGCGTGCTAGAGAAAGCCGCCGTGGGCGGCTTTCTTGTTTCTGCGCCGCTGCCTACGCGGGCATCCTGGGTGGCCAGTTATGCGTTTCTGCCTGGCAGTGCTTGCACCATGCATAGAGCGCGTCGTACATCACCAGACCGTGCTCCAGCATCTCGTGGTCGTTGGCAAACACCTGCGACAGACCCAGTGAGATGGCGTACAGCCCGCTCGATTGCGGTGTCAGGTCCAGCCGCGAGGTATCCGCACCGCGCACGATGCGGGCCAGTTGCTGCAAGGCGGCATCATCGCCAAGGTGGTACGTGCTGATGAAGGCATCGAAGCTGCACAGCTCGCCCACGTGGGTGAGCGCCACGCCAGGAACGTCGTACGGAATGGCGCCCGTCTCGTTGGCAATGCGCAGCACATCGCCCGGCGGCACGTAGAGGAAATCGGGAGTCTCGTCGATGAAGCGGGCGATCAGCCAGGGGCAGGCGATCCGGTCGATCTTGGGGCGCTCGCGCGTGATCCATTGCATGGCGGCCTCCTTGTCAGTGATGCAGCAGCGGATAGACGGCCAAGCCGATCAGGGCTGCGCCCGCCACGATGACGGGCTCGGGCAGCTTCTTGAACTTCACCAGCAGCACGACGGTTGCGAGCGCCAGCAGCACCGTTGGCACATCGACGACCGAGCGCTTGGCCAGCACGATCACCGCGCCCGCAATGGCGCCCACGGCCGCTGCCGTTACGCCATCCACAAAGGCCAGGATGGCTGGCAGCTTGCCGTACTTCTTGAAGTACGGCGCGGGCAGGATCGTGAACAGGTAGCACGGCAGGAAGGTGGCAAGCGCGGCCACACAGGCACCCGGCAGGCCGGCCACCAGGTAGCCGATAAAACCCACCGTGATGACGACAGGGCCCGGCGTGATCATCG
Source organism: Ralstonia sp. SET104 (assembly GCF_003851545.1). Lineage (GTDB taxonomy): Bacteria > Pseudomonadota > Gammaproteobacteria > Burkholderiales > Burkholderiaceae > Ralstonia. The sequence goes on from NZ_BHVX01000008.1 coordinate 61,733, forward strand.
CCACGGCCACGGCATCCACAAACTGTTTTTCATTGAGCCAGTGGTGCTCGGTGACCACGCCGCCGTACAGGAACGGCACGATGGCCAGCCCCGAGCCAAACACGAAGGCGCCGGCCTTGGCAAAGAACACGCCAATCTGCGACAGCAGCGGCCAGTCGATCATGCTGAAGAGGCCGCTTGCCGCTGGGATGGGCGTTGCTGCCAGCGCGTTCATCTTGCCCTGGCGCAGCCACTTGGGCGGTGCGCGCCAGAACCACACGAGCACACCGCTGGCCAGAAACAGCCACGCCACCTCGGATTCTGTGACGACCGTCACGCCCGCCAGGACCAGGTAGACGAACCACAGCAGCTTGTCTTTGCCGACGCTCTTGGTGGTGAGCTTGTAGGCGCTGATGGCAATGATGCCGATGACCGCCGCGCCCACGCCGTAGAACACTGACTGCATCCACGTCAGCCCGCCAAAGCGCACATACGCCCAGCCCAGCGCCACCACCATCAGGAACGATGGCAGCACGAACGTGATGCCGACCAGCGTCGCGCCCAGGATGCGGTAGTGCACATAACCGAGATAGATCGCCAGTTGCGCGGCCAGTGGCCCTGGGGCGAGCTGGGCCAGCGCGAGGCCTTCTTTGTAGTCGCCTTCGGTAATCCACTGGCGGGTTTCCACCAGATCGCGACGCATGTAGCCAGCCAGGGCAACCGGGCCGCCAAAGCCCAGGGCGCCTAGCCGCGCGAAGTACAGCAGCAGTTGCCACAACGTATATGCCGGGCGTTCGTGCCCAGCGTGCAGTGGCGGGATGGTTTGCGGGGTTGTGTTCATCGTGGTGGGCCGACGGTGTGAACTAGGGTTTCCGGCTACCGGAAAAATGGGTGTACAGCGAGTCCAACACGCTGCCGACTTCCGCCAGCAGCATGGAGTCGTCATTGGCCAGCCGCTTGCGCGCGCCCGCCAGAATGGCCTCAAAACCGCTGGCTTCCGGCACGGCCACGGTGGGGCCGCCCACGTCCAGCGCATGCACCACGGCGCCGAGCCTGTTCAGCCCGTGGTTGCCATCCAACCCGAAGCTGATCATCAGCACCTCAAACGACACTCGGTTGCCAACGTGGGTGAAGGTGGCGCCGTCAAAGTCGAAGCCCAGGGCATCGGGCGGGCAATCGGCGGGGCTTTCCAGCCAGAGGAAGCGGGCATGGGGGTCGATAAAGCGCTGGATCAGCCACGCGCAGGCCACGCGGTCAACCCACAGGTGGCGGCGTGTTGCCCACAGGCGCCCCTGGTATTGGGCGGGGTCGCGGCGCGCAATGTTGCCGGCGGCAGCATGTGGCTCGCCGGGCGACTGAACGGATTCGACGGCGGCGGCAAAATCACGCCATTGCGCATCTGCGCGGATGGACGCCTCGCCGGGGAAGAAGTCGATCTTGCGGATGGCCTCGTAGGCGCGATCGTGGCGGCGCTGTAAGCGATTGAGTTCAGCCGTCCCCAGGCTTGAGAACGTCTTGCGGGCCTCCGCCAGGTCGGCCAGCCAGTCCACGTAATCGGCGGTGCGATCGAACAAGGCGCGGTAGGCGCTGTCTTCTGCGGCGTCTTGGGCCTGCACGCGCAGGAGCCACGCCTGGCCGTCTTCCTGCAGGGCCTCGTCGGCAAGGCGGCGCAGTTGTGCTGCCTGCTCAGCGTGTGCGGGCAAGAGGTAGGCGCCGTCGCGCAACGCGGCACAGCCGATGGCCTTCAGCGCCCGCCAGATCCGCATGCGCGCGGTGGCGCTGGCGGTGGGCAGGCTGACGATCAGCAGGAGCCAGGCATCAAAATTGGCAGTCATGACGGCAGCATAGATAGCCGTACGAACTGCTGCAACGATGTAGAGGTCGCTACAGATTTCGCCATAACAGACCCCCCACGCCAATCCTGATAACCGCCGCCATCAAGCGCACGCTGATCTGTTCGACAAGCGCTCGAAGCTGTGGGCGGGCCGCCTCGTTTTTACACGCCTTCGTTTTTACACACCGTTTACACCCCTCGCCCCAACCTTTACCCCGTTTTTATCCCCCTTTCCCTACTGTTGCACTGCGCGCCGGCCCCCTGACGGAAGCCCGCGTGCAAGCCGCTTTCCGCCTCGTTGCGTGCACACGCGCCGGGCCGATCGGTGCCCAAAACAACAAGGGAAAGGTCCATGCAAGCCAAGCAGGTTTCTTTGCGCGCCACGGTCATCGGTGGCGTTGCGCTCTGTGCCGCAGTGCTCTCGGGCGCGGCCGCCCGTGCGCAGTCCAATGATGTTGCGCCCGCAACCGCTGCGGCACCCCCGAGCCCGCTGACGGCCAACGTCACGCTCGCCAGCCAGTACCGCTATCGCGGTCTCATGCAGACCAACAACAGGCCCGCCATTCAAGGTGGCGTTGACTACGCACTGCCCAACGGCTTCTACATCGGCAACTGGAATTCATCTATCAGTTGGCTGGGAGATTCCAACCCCAACGTGTCGGCCCCCATCGAGATGGATTTCTACGGCGGCTACAAGACCGAGCTGATGAAGGACGTGCCCATTGATGTGGGCGTGCTGCAGTACACCTACCCGGGCAGTTACCCCGATGGGTACACCCGCCCGCACACCACTGAAGGTTATGCACAGATCGGCTATGGCCCGGTCTTGTTCAAGGTCTCGCACGCGTTTTCCAACCTGTTCGGTTTTGCAGATAGCCACCACAGCCAATACTTCGATCTGTCGGGCAACTTCGATACCGGCTTCTGGGGCCTGACGCTGAACCTGCACGTTGGTTATCAACAGGTGCCGCATCAGGCGGTGCGCACGTCGTATGCGGATTGGAAAGTCGGCGCAACGAAAGATTTCGGCAATGGCTGGACGGCATCGCTGGCGTACATCGACACCAATGCTTCGCGCCTGGCCTACACCAACACGCGCGGCAATGACATGGGCAAGGCCACGGCGCTGCTGGCCGTGACCAAGACGTTCTGACCATCCCCGAACTCGACAAAGGAGGCGCACATGGATGCCGTCTATCTCGGCGGTCTCGCGGTGCTGGCCCTGGCAGTGGGCGGGTTGCTCGCCCTTGCCGGCAGGCTCGCCACGAAAGACCAACCCACTACGCATGCGATGGAGAAACAGCAATGACCTGGCTCTACGTGCTGTCCGGGGCCATCACGGTGGCCCTGCTCGTGTATCTGTTCGTGGCGCTGCTGTGGCCCGAACGCTTCTAACTACAACGCGAGGCAGACCATGAATGCGTTCCTCCTCCAGCTTGCGATCTACCTGGTCGTGTTGCTGGTGCTCGCGCGTCCGCTGGGCGCGTACATGGCTGGCGTGTTTGGCGACAAGCCGTCGCGTGCGCACTGGCTTGGCCCCGTCGAGCGATTGTTCTATCGCGCAGCCGGCGTCAACCCGCAGGCAGAGATGAGCTGGAAGCGCTATGCCGTGGCCGTCATCGTCATCAACCTGCTGGGCGCGCTGGCGGTGTATGCGCTGCAGCGGTTGCAGCAGTGGCTGCCGCTCAACCCGCAGGGCTTTGGTGCGGTGTCGCCCGATTCATCGTTCAACACGGCCATCAGCTTTGTGGCCAACACCAACTGGCAGGGCTATTCGGGTGAAAGCACCATGAGCACGCTCACGCAGATGCTGGGGCTGGCGGTGCAGAACTTCCTGTCTGCGGCCACCGGCATTGCGGTGGTGATTGCGCTTATTCGCGGCTTTGCGCGCCACTCGGCCGACACCATCGGCAACTTCTGGGTGGATTTCACGCGTGCCACGGTTTATGTGCTGCTGCCGTTGTCGATTGTCGTGTCGGTGTTCTTCGTGAGCCAGGGCGTGATCCAGAACTTCGATGCGTACAAGGACGTGGCCACCGTCACGGCCACCACGTACGACAACCCGAAGCTGGACGCCAGCGGCAATCCGCTCAAGGATGCGCAAGGCAACCCCGTCACCGAGCGCGCTACCACGCAAACGCAGACCTTGCCGATGGGGCCGGTGGCCTCGCAAGAGGCGATCAAGATGCTGGGCACCAACGGTGGCGGCTTTTTCAACGCCAACTCGGCGCACCCGTATGAGAACCCGAACGCGCTGACCAACTTCGTGCAGATGCTGGCGATCTTCATCATCCCGGCGGCGCTGTGCTTTACGTTTGGCGGCATGGTGGGGGATCGTCGTCAGGGCTGGGCAGTGCTGGCGGCCATGACGGTGCTGTTCGTGGTGCTTGCTGTTTTCCTGGCGTGGGCAGAGTTGCATGCCAACCCGATGCTCGCCAACCTCGGTGTCGATCAAGCCGTGGGCAACATGGAGGGCAAGGAAACGCGCTTCGGCATCGTGGCGTCGGCGCTGTTTGCCACTATCACCACGGCGGCATCGTGTGGGGCGGTCAATGCCATGCATGACTCGTTCACCGCGCTGGGTGGCTTCGTGCCGATGTTTCTGATGCAACTGGGCGAAGTGGTGTTCGGCGGCGTGGGCTCGGGCCTGTACGGCATGCTGGTGTACGCCATCCTGGCGGTGTTCATTGCGGGCCTGATGATCGGGCGCACGCCGGAATACCTCGGCAAGAAGATCGAGGTGTTCGAGATGAAGATGACCTCCATCGTCATTCTGGTGACGCCGCTACTGGTGCTGGTGGGCACGGCAGTGGCCGTGGTGATGGCGCAGGGCAAGGCGGGCATCCTGAACCCGGGCCCGCACGGCTTTTCTGAAGTGCTGTACGCCTTCTCTTCGGCCGCCAACAACAACGGCAGCGCGTTTGCGGGCCTGTCTGCCAACACGCCGTTCTACAACGTGGCGCTGGGCATTGCCATGTGGCTGGGCCGCTTCTGGATCATCGTGCCCGTGCTGGCCATGGCGGGCACGTTTGCTGCCAAGAAACGCCTGCCGGTAACAGTCGGCACGCTGCCCACGCATGGGCCGCTGTTTGTGGTGCTGCTGATCGGCGCGGTGCTGCTGGTGGGCGCGCTCACCTACATCCCGGCACTCGCGCTCGGCCCCATTGCAGAACACCTCGCACGCTAACGCGCGCAGTCCACTCATATCAACAGGTGCCTTATGGCGATCCGTTACCCAGAATCTGATCCCGCGGTGCGTACGGTCAAGCATCGGCTTGAGCCATCGCCGCCGTCCGCACGCACGACCACGCACGCACCGCTGTCAGCCAAAGACGTGCGCAAGCTGTCGATGTTTTCCGCAGCGCTGGTCAAGCCGGCCATTGTCGATAGCTTGCGCAAGTTGTCGCCGCGCGCGCAGGCCAAGAACCCGGTGATGTTCGTTGTCTACGTCGGCAGCATTTTCACCACCATCCTGTGGATCATGGCGCTGCGCGGTCAGGCCGAAGCGCCGGCGGGCTTCATCCTCGCTGTGTCGGTGTGGCTGTGGTTCACGGTGCTGTTTGCCAACGTTGCCGAGGCGCTGGCCGAGGGCCGCAGCAAGCAGCAGGCGGCGTCGCTGCGCGGCATCAAGACCACCGTGCAGGCCAAGGTGCTCGCCGACGCCCACCGCCGTGACCGCGTAGAACCCCGCGCCGCCACTGCGCTGCGCCGTGGCGACATCGTCCTCATTGAAGCCGGCGATATGGTGCCGGGCGATGGCGAAGTCATCGAAGGCGTGGCCTCGGTGGATGAAAGCGCCATCACGGGCGAATCCGCATCCGTCATCCGAGAATCCGGTGGCGATTTCTCGTCGGTGACGGGCGGCACGCGCGTGCTGTCGGACTGGATCATCGTGCGCATCACGGCCAACCCGGGCGAGAGTTTTCTGGATCGGATGATCTCGATGGTGGAAGGCGCCAAGCGCCAAAAGACGCCCAACGAACTCGCGCTGACGATCCTGCTGGTGAGTCTGACCATCATCCTGATGCTGGCGACCGTGACGCTGTTGCCCTACTCGTTGTTCTCGGTGGAGGCGATGAAGTCTGGCAGCCCGATCACCATCACCGTGCTCGTCGCGCTGCTGGTGTGTCTTATTCCGACCACCATCGGCGGGTTGCTCTCGGCGATTGGCGTGGCGGGCATGAGCCGCATGATGCAGGCCAACGTGATCGCCACCTCGGGGCGCGCCGTGGAAGCGGCTGGTGATGTGGATGTGCTGCTGCTCGACAAGACCGGCACGATCACGCATGGCAACCGCCAGGCTTCGCGCTTCATCCCGGCGCCGGGCGTGACGGCCAAAGCGCTGGCCGAAGCGGCGTGGCTCTCGTCGCTGGCCGATGAGACGCCGGAAGGCCGCAGCATTGTTACGCTGGCGCGCAATCTGGGCGAAGCGTCCGTCGATGAGGCCGCACTCGCCAAGACGCAACCGGTGTACGTCGCGTTCTCTGCGCAGACCCGCATGAGCGGCATCAACGTTGGGCAGAGCGCATCGGGCGATACGGCACGCCAGATCCGCAAGGGCGCTGCCGATGCCATCCGCACACACGTGACGCTGCTGGCCGGCAAGTTTCCGGAAGCCGTCTCCACCGCTGTGGATGACGTGGCCCGCGCAGGCGGCACGCCGCTGGTGGTGTCCGACAATGACCGCGTGCTCGGCGTGGTGGAACTGAAGGACATCGTGAAGGCTGGCATTCGCGAGCGCTTTGCCGAACTGCGTCAGATGGGCATCAAGACGGTGATGATCACTGGCGACAACCGCCTCACTGCGGCCTCTATCGCCGCTGAAGCCGGTGTCGATGATTTCATCGCCGAAGCCACGCCCGAGACCAAGCTCGCGCTCATCCGCGAGCAGCAGGCGCAAGGCCGCCTCGTCGCCATGACGGGGGACGGCACCAATGACGCGCCCGCACTTGCCCAGGCCGACGTGGCCGTCGCCATGAACAGCGGCACACAGGCCGCCAAAGAGGCCGGCAACATGGTCGACCTGGATTCCAGCCCAACCAAGCTGATCCAGATTGTCGAGATCGGCAAGCAGATGCTGATGACGCGCGGCGCGCTCACCACGTTCTCTATTGCCAATGACGTGGCCAAGTACTTCGCGATCATTCCGGCGGCGTTTGCGACCACATATCCGCAGCTCGCGGCGCTCAACGTGATGCATCTGGCCACGCCCGCATCAGCCGTGATGAGCGCGGTGATCTTCAACGCGCTGATCATCGTGTTTCTGATTCCGCTGGCGCTCAAGGGCGTGACGTACCGCGCGCTGGGGGCAGCCGCGCTGCTGCGGCGCAATCTCTTGATCTACGGGCTGGGCGGCCTGCTGCTGCCGTTCCCGGGGATCAAGATCATCGACATGTTCCTGGCCGCAATGGGCTGGGTGTAAGGAGAACGTGATGGCAACCACAACGCAACCTGTGCAGGCCGATGTGCCGCAACAAGGCGGCCTGCTGCGCGCGGCGCTGGTCGTTTTTGTGGGCCTGTCGCTCGTTACCGGGGTGCTGTATCCGGTGGTGGTGGCGGGCATCGGTAAGGGCTTGTTTCCGGCGCAGGCCGGGGGCTCGCTCATTGAGCGTGGCGGCAAGATTGTTGGGTCTTCGTTGATTGGGCAGAACTTTAGTGAGCCGCAGTATTTCTGGGGGCGGATTTCTGCCACTGCGCCCAATCCGTATAACGCTACGGCGTCTGGTGGGTCGAATTTGGGGCCGAGTCATCCGGCATTGACGGAGGCTGCCAAGGCACGGATTGCGGCGCTCAAAGAAGCAGACCCGGCAAATACAGCGCTGATTCCAGCGGATCTGGTGACCGCATCTGCGAGCGGGCTCGACCCGCAGATCAGCCCGGCTGCCGCGGCGTACCAGGTTGAGCGGGTGGCTCGGGTTCGTCGCCTGCCGGTGCAGACCGTGCGCAAGGTGGTGGCTGAAAACACCAAGGAACCGATTCTTGGTTTGTTTGGCGAGGCTACGGTCAATGTGCTGCAGCTCAACCTTGCGCTGGACGGTTTGAAGTGAGGTTTGTGGACCATCGGTTTTCTTCCTGGTGGCCCCCTCGTTTCGTGCCACCCCAATTGACAATCCAATCCCCCTTCCGTAAATTCCGCCCATCCATCCGGGAGAGCGTGCCCGCCGCACACGGCAAGGCACCGCCGAAGGGGTAGCACCCAAAAACTCTCAGGCACCAAGGACCGGGCGGATCGGCGGACATGCGTCCGACCGCACTCTGGAGAGCTGGCGCCGCACGATCAATGCGGGCGCCCACCGAAGGGGCTCACGAACGGCGCGCATCACGTTTGCGCCCGCTTCGCAATCTCTCAGGTACCAAGGACAGAGGGGCCATCTGCGCGGCTTGTATCTTCATGGCGTCACCATGAGGGTTCAGGCTGCGCGGGTGGCCTTTTTGCTTTTCTGGTCCCGATCCATGCGCCGCGCCCAAGCCACCGGCGGCGCACTCAGCCGAGAGATTCCATGACGCTCCAACACACGCCGCTCAATGCCATCCACCGCTCGCTGGGCGCCCGCATGGTCGACTTTGGCGGCTGGGACATGCCCGTCAACTACGGCTCCCAGATTGAAGAACACCACGCCGTGCGCCAGGACGTCGGCATCTTCGACGTCTCGCACATGTGCGTGGTCGACCTCACCGGCGCGCGCGTGCGCGATTTCCTGCGTGGGCTGCTGGCCAACAACGTCGACAAGCTGCAAACACCGGGCAAGGCGCTCTATAGCTGCATGCTTAACCCCAAAGGCGGCGTGATCGACGACCTGATCGTCTACTTCTTCCGCGAAGACTGGTTCCGCCTGGTGGTCAACGCGGGCACCGCCCCGACCGATCTGGAATGGATCGTCGCGCAGAACGCCGCTGCCGGCACCGACGTGACCATCACGCCGCGCCGCTCCGACAACAACGCAGGCGCCGAGCCGCTGGGCATCCTCGCCGTGCAAGGCCCGAACGCGCGCGCCAAAACCTACGCCGCCCTGCCCGGCACGCAAGCCGTGGGCGATGCGCTTAAGCCCTTCAACGCGGGCTTCGTTACCGTTGAAAACGTGGGCGAGATCATGCTTGCGCGCACGGGCTACACCGGCGAAGACGGCTTCGAGCTGGTGGTGCCCGCCGCGCAGATCGCCGGCGTGTGGGAGCGCCTGCTGCAGGCCGGCGTGCGCCCGGCGGGCCTGGGCGCACGCGACACGCTGCGCCTGGAAGCCGGCATGAACCTCTACGGCCAGGACATGGACGAGCAGGTTTCGCCGCTCGATGCCGGGCTTGCCTGGACGGTCGATCTGCAAAGCGAACGCGACTTCACCGGCAAGGCGGCGCTGCAGGCCGGTGGCCAACGCGAGCAGTTCATTGGCCTGATCCTGCGTGACAAGGGCGGCGTGCTGCGCGCTCATCAGAAAGTCATTACGCCTGCTGGTGACGGTGAGATCACCAGCGGTACCTTCAGCCCGAGCCTGCAGCAATCCATCGCGCTGGCGCGCCTGCCCAAAACCGTGGCCATCGGCACCGATGTGCAGGTCGAAATTCGCGACCGCAAGTTGACCGCGACTGTGGTTAAACTGCCGTTCGTGCGCAACGGCAAGGCGCTGGTCAGCTAACCCCCCGAATTCCAATCATTGCAATCTTCCGGAGAAACCTTTCATGAGCAACTTTCCTGCTGATCTGAAGTACACCGAACACGACGAGTGGATCCGCGTTGAAGCCGACGGCACGCTGACCATCGGCATCACCGACTTCGCGCAAGATGCGCTCGGCGACATCGTCTTTCTGGATCTGCCGGAAGCCGGCCGCGCCGTGTCCAAGGATGAAGCGATTGCCGTGGTGGAATCGGTGAAGGCCGCTTCCGACATCTACGCACCCGTGTCGGGCGAGATCATCGGCAACAACGAGGCTGCTTCGGGCGCACCCGAATCCGTCAACGCCGATGCCTACGCGGCGTGGCTGTTCAAGATCAAGCCGACCAACGTCGACGACGTGAACGCGTTGATGACGGCCGAGCAGTACGCTGCCACGAAAGGCTAAGCCATACCTCAAGCCGATGCGCGCGCCCTGACCTGCGCCACGCATCGGCTTTTTCTGTTTGATTCGAGCCCTTGCCATGAACGCTCCGCACCCCGCTTCCTCGGCCGCGCTGGCCAACGCCGCCGCCGAACGCCCCACGCTGGCTGACCTGGAGGCGCGCGACGCCTTCGCGCATCGCCACATCGGCCCGTCTGCCGACGAGCAGGCCCAGATGCTCGGCACGCTTGGTTACGCCAGCCGCGCCGCGCTGATCGACGCCGTGATCCCCCCCGCCATCCGCCGCCAGGACGGCATGCCGCTGGGTGAGTTCACGCAGCCGCTGACCGAAGAAGCCGCATTGGCCAAGCTGCGCGGCATCGCCGGGCAGAACCGCGTGGCCAAGAGCCTGATCGGCCAGGGCTATTACGGCACGCATACGCCGGGCGTGATCCTGCGCAACATCCTCGAGAACCCCGCCTGGTACACGGCTTACACGCCGTATCAGCCGGAAATCTCGCAGGGCCGTCTGGAAGCGATGCTGAACTTCCAGCAGATGGTGATCGACCTGACGGCGATGGACATCGCCAACGCGTCGATGCTGGATGAGGCCACCGCCGCCGCTGAAGCGATGACGCTGCTGCAACGCATCGGCAAGTCGAAGTCGACCGTGTTCTTCGTGGCCGACGACGTGCTGCCCCAAACGCTTGAAGTCGTGCGCACGCGCGCCGAGCCGATCGGCGTGCAGATCGTGACTGGCCCTGCTGCTGACGCTGCCAAGCACGACGCCTTTGGCGTGCTGCTGCAATACCCGGGCGCCAATGGTGCGCTGCTGGGCGATCTGTCGACATACCAAGCGCTGACCGACGCCGTGCATGCGGCTGGCGGCTTGGTTGTTGCGGCTGCGGATCTGCTGGCGCTCACGCTGCTGGCCGCACCGGGCGAATGGGGCGCCGACGTGGTCATCGGCAACACGCAGCGCTTTGGCGTGCCGTTCGGTTTCGGCGGCCCGCACGCCGGTTACATGGCCGTGCGCGATGCGTTCAAGCGCTCGATGCCGGGCCGCCTCGTCGGCGTGACGGTCGATGCGCAAGGCAACCCGGCCTACCGCCTGGCGCTGCAAACGCGCGAGCAACACATCCGCCGCGAAAAGGCCACGTCCAACATCTGTACCGCACAGGTGCTGCTGGGCGTGATGGCGTCGATGTACGCCGTCTATCACGGCCCGCAGGGCCTGAAGCGCATCGCCCAGCGCGTGCACCGCCTGACCGCCACGCTGGCCGCAGGCCTGCGCGCTGTCGGCTACACGCTTGAAGCCGATGCCTTCTTCGATACGCTGACTGTTGCCACCGGCCCGCGCACCGCCAACCTGCACATCGCTGCACAGGCGCACGGCATCAACCTGCGCCAGATCGATGATGCGCGCCTGGGCATCTCGCTTGACGAGACCGTCACGCGCGCCGATGTGGTGGCACTGTGGGAAGTCTTCGCGCATGCCGCCCATGCTGCCGCCCCGGACTTCGACAAGACCGAAGCGACCGTCGCCGATGCGTACCCGGCGTCGCTGGTGCGCCAAAGCGCGTATCTGACGCACCCGGTGTTCAACGCGCACCACTCCGAGCACGAAATGCTGCGCTACCTGCGCAGCCTGGCCGACAAGGATCTGGCACTGGACCGCACGATGATCCCGCTGGGCTCGTGCACCATGAAGCTCAACGCCACCGCCGAGATGCTGCCGGTGACGTGGCCCGAGTTCTCGAACATCCATCCGTTCGCGCCCGCCGACCAGACCGTGGGCTACCGCGAGATGATCGACCAGCTCGAGCAGATGCTGTGCGCGGCCACGGGCTACGCGGCTGTGAGCCTGCAGCCGAACGCCGGCTCGCAGGGTGAATACGCTGGCCTGCTGATCATCCATGCGTACCACGCCAGCCGTGGCGAGGGCCACCGCAACGTGTGCCTGATCCCGTCGTCGGCGCACGGCACGAACCCGGCATCGGCGCAGATGGCCGGCATGCAAGTGGTGGTGGTGGCGTGCGATGAGCGCGGCAACGTTGACTTGGCCGACCTGGAGAAGAAGGCGGCCGAGCACAGCAAGAACCTCGCGGCGATCATGATCACGTACCCGTCCACGCACGGCGTGTTCGAGGAAGGCGTCAAGCGCGTCTGCGAAATCGTGCACAGCCACGGCGGCCAGGTCTACGTGGACGGCGCCAACATGAACGCGATGGTCGGTACCGCCGCGCCCGGCCACTTTGGCGGCGATGTCTCGCACCTGAACCTGCACAAGACGTTCTGCATTCCGCACGGCGGTGGCGGCCCGGGCGTAGGCCCCGTAGCGGTGGGTGCGCATCTTGCGCCCTTCCTGCCCGGCCGCGCGGCTTCGGGCGAAGACGCCAGCCAGAACATCGGCAACGTGTCGGCGGCGGCATTCGGCTCGGCGTCGATCCTGCCGATCTCTTGGATGTACATCGCCATGATGGGCGCAGCCGGCCTGACCGCCGCCACCGAAACGGCCATCCTGTCGGCCAACTACGTGGCCAAGCGTCTGGCCCCGTACTACCCGGTGCTGTACACCGGCGCGCACGATCTGGTGGCGCACGAGTGCATTCTCGACATCCGCCCGCTGCAGAAGGAGTCGGGCATCAGCAATGAAGACATCGCCAAGCGCCTGATGGACTTCGGCTTCCACGCGCCGACGATGAGCTTCCCGGTGCCGGGCACGCTGATGATCGAGCCGACCGAGAGCGAGCCCAAGGTGGAACTCGACCGCTTCATCGACGCGATGATCGCCATCCGTGGCGAAGTCGACAAGGTGATCTCGGGCGAATTCGACCGCGAAGACAACCCGCTCAAGCACGCGCCGCACACCGCCAGCGTGGTGATGGCCGATCATTGGCAACACAAGTACACGCGTGAGCAGGCCGCCTACCCGGTGGCATCGCTGCGTGCGCGCAAGTACTGGCCGCCGGTTGGCCGCGCCGATAACGTCTACGGTGATCGCAACCTGTTCTGCGCCTGCGTGCCGATGAGCGAGTACGCGCAAGACTGAAGACGGGCGGGCCTGAGGTGACGCGGCGGTGGCGGGGCAGAATCCTCACCGTCGCGTCACATGTAACCGGGCCGGATCGTCGCAACGCGCGCCGTCACCCGCTTTCATAATCGACGCTTTCAGGCGCCTCGGCGTTTAAGGTGACGACAGTTCACCAGATCGACGAGACCCTTCCATGCCGATGCTCCACCGCGCCCCGCTCCTTCGCCTGCTTGCCTGCGCCGCCGCCGCTGCGGTGTGCAGCGCGTGTTCGCCAACCCAAGCGGGGGCAGCAGCGTCTGTGTATGCCGGTGCGCACAACGCCGCCGGCCCAGCGCACGACTGGTGCAGTGTGTCACCTGCGCAGTCCGGCGATCCGGCTGCCGTCAAACTGATTGCCCGCGCAACCCAGCGCCTTGTGCAGACCCCGCACCCGCTGCCGCGTCTGCATACAGAAGGAACACTGCCGCACCAGGGCATCTACGACGAATCTGTTGTCGCTGCACGGGATTTTCCTGTCATGCGCGACGCCGCACTGGCCTGGCGCCTCACGAGCGACAAGCACTTCGCCGAGCAGCTCGACACTTTCCTGCACGCGTGGGTCGGCACGTATGTGCCGAGCTTCAACCCGATTGACGAGACCAAGTTCGATGCGCTGATCCAGGCCTACACGCTGGGGCGCGACGGCCTGACGCCGGGCACGCGGGAAGAGACGCAACGCTTCCTGCGCACGCTGGCCGAGGGTTACATCGCCCGCACGCAAGCGGCCCGCCAGCCGCTTTCGCACACGTGGGTCAACAACTGGCAGAGCCACCGCATCAAGCTGATGGCAATGTCGGCCGCCGCGCTGGGCGACCGCGGGCTGATTGAGCAGACACATCGCCTGTTCCTGCAACAGCTCGCCAACAACGTGCGGCCCGATGGCTCGGTGGAAGACTTTGAAGACCGCGATGCGCTGCACTACGTCGTCTATGACTTGGAGCCGCTGACCATGGCCGCGATTGCCGTGCAGCCATTCGGCCAGCACTGGCTGCGCGAGCGCGCGAGCAACGGCGCCACGCTTGCTGCCGCCCTCGACTGGCTCGTGCCATATGCCGACGGCAGCCGCACGCACGAAGAGTACGTCCACTCGCACGTCGCTTTTGACAAGAAGCGCGCCGACGCCGGCTTGCCCGGTTTCTCCGGCCCGTGGGAGCCGAAGAGCGCCGGCGCGCTCTACTGGCAGGCTGCGCGGCTGGACCCGAAATATCGCCCGCTGGCCGAACGGCTGGCCGCCACCGCGCCCGACTGGCTCGCGCTGTGCGCGGCACACTGATCGGCGCATCATTGCGATAGACAGCGGGCACGCACCCACCCGGCGCAAGTGGCCACAAGCCGACTTGCCCTTAACACTTCCGGAGCCCTACCCCATGGCTGTTTCTGTTTTCGACCTCTTCAAGATCGGCATTGGCCCTTCCAGCTCGCACACCGTCGGGCCGATGCGCGCCGCGCTGATGTTCGCCTCCGGCCTGGAAGCGGATGGGCTGATGCCGCAAGTCGCCAGCGTGCGCGTGGAGCTGTACGGTTCGCTGGGCGCCACTGGCAAGGGCCACGGTACGGATCGTGGCGTCATCCTCGGCCTGATGGGCGAGGCGCCAGACACCATCGACCCCGACACCATTGACGCCAAGCTGGCCGCGCTGCGCAAAGCGCAATCGCTGTCGCTGCTGGGCCGTCACGCGGTGCGCTTTACCGAGAAGGAGCACATCGTCTTTTATCGTCGCGAGGCGATGGCCGAGCACCCCAACGGCATGAAGTTCCATGCCTTTGATGCGGCAGGCGAGCGCCTGCGCGAGGCGCGTTATCTGTCGGTCGGCGGCGGTTTTGTTGTCACCGCCGGGGCGGCGAATACACAGGTGCTGTCAGCACACGACCAGTTGCCGCACCCCTTCCGCAGCGGCCGCGAACTGCTGGCGATGTGCGAATCGACAGGCAAATCCATCGCCCGCCTGATGCTGGAAAACGAGCTGACGTGGCGCACCGAAGCCGAAGTGCGCGCCGGTCTGCTCAACATCTGGCACGTGATGCAGGCATGCGTGGCGCGCGGCTGCCGCACCGAGGGCGAGCTGCCTGGCCCGTTCCACGTGCGCCGCCGCGCGGCTGAACTGTATGCACGGCTGACGGTGCAGGCTGAGCGCACGCTGTCCGACCCGCTGTCGGTGATCGACTGGGTGAACCTGTATGCGATTGCCGTGAACGAAGAGAACGCCGCCGGCGGGCGCGTGGTCACGGCGCCCACCAACGGCGCGGCAGGCATCATCCCGGCCGTGATGCATTACTACGATCGCTTCGTGCCCGGCGCGAATGACAACGGTGTGGTGGACTTTCTGCTCACCGCAGGCGCGATCGGCATGCTTTACAAGATGAATGCCTCCATCTCCGGTGCGGAAGTCGGCTGCCAGGGTGAGGTCGGGGTGGCGTGTTCGATGGCTGCTGGCGCGCTGGCTGCCGTGCTGGGTGGCTCGCCTGCGCAAGTCGAGAACGCTGCGGAAATTGGTATGGAACACAATCTGGGGCTCACCTGCGATCCGGTGGGCGGGTTGGTGCAAATTCCGTGCATTGAACGCAATGCGATGGCGTCAGTGAAGGCGGTGAATGCCGCGCGCATGGCGCTGCGCGGAGATGGCACGCACTATGTGTCGCTCGATTCCGTGATCAAGACGATGCGGGAGACGGGGGCCGATATGAAGACCAAATACAAGGAAACGGCTCGCGGTGGGCTGGCGGTCAATATTGTGGAGTGCTGAGGCTTTGGTTTTTTGCTGATGGTTTGCACGGGATGAAACACGGGATGTACCGCCAACAGGAAAACACCCCAGAATACGTCCCATGCCAGCAAACGAGCGCCCGAACCCCGATCAACTCCTGGCCGAATTCAATTCCGGTCAAGAGCAGGCCGCCCGCGGCAGGCTCCGCATTTATTTCGGCGCATCCGCGGGCGTAGGCAAAACCTACGCCATGCTCTGCGCAGCAAAAGCAGCCCGCGTAGCGGGCATCGACACCGTCATCGGCCTGGTCGAAACCCACGGCCGAGCCGAAACCGCCGCGCTCGTCGCAGACCTGGAACACCTTCCCACCCGCCAACTCGAGTACAAAGGCCGCACCCTCCCTGAGTTCGACCTCGATGCGGCGCTGGCGCGCAAGCCGGCACTGATCCTCGTCGACGAACTCGCGCACTCAAATGTCGCGGGCTCGCGCCACCCCAAGCGCTGGCAGGACATCGAAGACCTGCTGGCTGCAGGCATCGACGTCTGGACCACCGTCAACGTCCAGCACCTGGACAGCCTGAACGAAGCCGTCGGCAGCATCACCGGCATCCGCGTGTGGGAAACCGTGCCCGACGCCGTGTTCGACAGCGCGAATGAAGTCATCCTCGTTGATCTGCCCGCTGACGAACTGCTGCGCCGTCTGGCCGAGGGCAAGGTCTACATGGCCGAGCAGGCCCAGCACGCCGCACGCAATTTCTTTCGCAAGGGCAACCTGATCGCGCTGCGCGAACTCGCTCTGCGCCGCACGGCAGATCGCGTGGACGATGACGTGCAGGCCTACCGCCGCGCACGCCGCATCGAAAACGTCTGGCGCACGCGCGAAACCATCGTCGCGTGCCTCGACCCGCAGGGCGATGGTGAACAGGTCATCCGCAGCGCCGCACGCCTGGCCGCGCAGCTCGAATGCGATTGGCACGCCGTGGCTGTGGTGATGCCGCATCTGCGCGCCGCCGACGGGCGTTCCGAGCGTTTGCATGCACTGCTCAAGCTGGCCGAAGACGCGGGCGCACGGGTGGAGACGCTGGCCGGCACCAACGCGGTCGAAGCCATCACCGGCTATATCCGCCGCCACAACATCACTAAGGCCATGATTGGGCGACCGCCCGAGAAGCGCTGGCGCTCGCCGCGTGCGATGGTCGTGGCGCTGCGCCTGGCGATCGGGCTGGAGCGTCGCCTGCCCGGCGGCGACTTTGCGGAAGCCTTGGCGCGCCAGTGTCCGGAAGTCGACGTGATTCGTGCGGCGGCTGACCCGGCGCATATCCAACTCGCGCCCAAGGCCCCCACACTGGGCCGCACCGACATGCGCACCGAGGCCCAGCGCGCCGCTGATGACGCGCCCGTGCTGCTGCGGCCGGCTTACATCGCGGCGTGCGTCTATGTGGGCATTGCGACGGCGCTCTCCAGTCTCGTACGGCCGGTGTTTGATCTTGCCAACATCGTCATGTTGTTCCTGGCTGCAGTGGTTGCGGTGGCGATGCGTCATGGGCGCGGGCCGGCGGCGCTGGCATCGGTGCTGTCGGTCGCGCTGTTCGACTTCTTCTTCGTGCCGCCGCGCTGGTCGTTTGCTGTGAGCGATGTGCAGTACCTGTTGACCTTCGCGGTGATGTTGGCCGTTGGCTTGCTGGTGGGGCAGCTCACTGCGGGGCTGCGTGAACAGGCAGAAGCTGCTGTGCAGCGCGAGGCGGCTGCGCGTGCGCTGTACGAGGCAGCGCGTGAATTGTCGGCGGCGCTCACGCTGGACCAGATCGTCAGCATCGGTGGGCGTTTCGTCAACGCGACGTTCGGTGGGCGCTGCGCGTTCTTCTTTGTGGGGCTTGATGGGCGGCTTGGTGCGCCGCAGGTGGCCAAGCCCGAAGGTGCGGCCGATGCGCCTTCCGGCATGCCGAACCTGGATCGCGTGCTGGCCGATTGGACGTATCAGCACGGTCAACCCGCTGGCACCGGCACGCACACACTGCCGTCGGGCTCGGTGCTCTATCTGCCGTTAAAGGCGCCGATGACCATTCGCGGCGTGCTGGCCGTGGAGCCCGAGACCTACCACGTGCTCACGCGGGCGGACAACCGCCGCCAGATTGACGCCTGCGCCACGCTCATCGCCATTGCTATTGAGCGCGTGCACTACGTGGAGGTCGCCCGCGACGCGCTGGTGCGCATCGAATCGGAGCGGCTGCGCAATTCACTGCTGGCCGCCGTGTCGCACGACCTGCGCACGCCGCTCACCGGGCTGGTGGGGATGGCCGAGACGCTGCTGCGCACGCAACCACCCTTGCCTGCGTTGCAGGCCGAAGCCGCCACTGCCATCGGCGAGCAGGCGCGGCGCATGCGCACGATGGTCACCAACCTGCTCGACATGGCCCGCCTGCAAAACCAGGAGGTCAAGCTGCGGCTGGAGTGGCAGTCGGTGGAGGAACTCGTCGGCGCGGCGCTTCAGGCCATTCCGCTGCCAGAGCATCGCGTGGTGGTGGATAACCTTGCTGCCCTGCCGCTCATCCGCTGCGATGGGCCGCTGATGGAGCGCGTGCTGTCAAACCTGCTGGAGAACGCTGGCAAGTTCGCCCCGGTTGGCACCGAGGTCCACATCTCGGGCGAGATCGTCCACGATGAAGCTGGCGGCAACGTCCTGCACCTGCGCGTGCGCGATCACGGCCCCGGCGTACCGGCTGGCGCGGTGCGGACCATCTTCGAAAAATTCACGCGCGGCGAGACTGAATCGGCCACGACCGGCGTCGGCCTGGGGCTGGCTGTGTGCGAGGCGATTGTCAGTGCGCATCACGGCCGCGTCTGGGTCGAGGCACCGTCCGATGGTGGCGCGTGCTTCGTCGTCGCCCTGCCCGCAGCCGAACCCCCGCCCGTAGCGGAAGAGGCGCCCGCAGCTTAGGGCGCAGGTTCAAGGCTTGGCCCTGCACCGTTGCGGGGCATATGGACATGCCGAAAATGTCGTTCCGTCGCGAGCGCAAGCGTGACACGATTGCGTCACATCGCCCGCTACCCGCGGGCGGATTTCGTTCACGCATCCACGACAAATCCACGAGGTTTCTCCATGTCCCTGTTTTCCCGCCTTGCGCGCGTGGCCGTACCGGCCATTGCATTTGCTGTTGCCTGCGCCGCCAACGCCGACACCCGGCAGATCAAGCTCGGCACCATGAGCGGCCCCGACGCGCAGATCTGGGAAGTCGTGCAGAAGGTCGCCAAGAAGGACGGCCTGGACGTCAAGATCATCGAGTTCAACGACTACGCCCAACCCAACCCCGCGCTCGATTCGGGTGACCTGGACGCCAACGGCTTCCAGCACCAGCCCTTCCTCGATAGCCAGATTCAGGCGCGCCACTACAAGATCGTCAACGTGGGCCTGACCTATGTGGCGCCGATGGGCTTCTACTCGAAGAAGATCAAGTCGCTGGCGCAGCTCAAGGAAGGCGCGAAGGTTGGTCTCCAGAATGACCCATCCAACGGCAACCGTGCGCTGCTTCTGCTGCAGAAGGCTGGCGTGATCAAGCTGAAGCCCGGCGCGGGCACGAACGGCAACAACGCGACCCCGCGCGACGTGGTTGAGAACCCGAAGAAGATCAAGCTGATCGAGCTGGATTCAGCCCAACTGCCGCGCTCGCTGGAGGATCTGGACGCCGCTGCCATCAACACCGACTACGCGGTCAAGAACGGCCTGACGCCCGCCAAGGATGCGATTGCGCTGGAAGACCGCCAGGGCCCGTACGCCAACCTGATCGCCGTGCGCGAAAAAGACAAGAACCAACCGTGGGTGAAGACGCTCGTGCATGCCTACCAATCGGAGGAAGTGCGCAAGTTCATCGACACGCAGTTCAAGGGCGCGATCCTGCCGGCGTTTTAAGCCCCGGCGCTAAAAGTCAGCCGTGACTTTTGCGAATCGCCCTGCGTTGACATTCGGCGCGCCGCTGGCCTGATGACGGCCGCGGTGCGCCGCGTTGTTTGTTGCGCTGCACCAGCATGTGACACTTGCAATCGTTTTCGTCACTCGTGGCGCCTTGGCAACGCTTGTAGCCTCTCGTTACATTAAGTAGTTCTACGTTATTGCAACGCAGCAAATGATTGGCTATAGTGGGAACTGTCTCCTCCACCCTCCTTGGTGGATTGTGGCCCGAGCACCTGGTGCTCGGGCTTTTTTCTTTGGCGCGCGTCTTTTACGGTTCTTCCGACCGCCTTGCGTCTCGGCCGATCCCGGCTCCCCTGATTGCTCTTCTTCGTTGTGTGTTTTCTGCGGCAGCGTTGCCCGATAGCAACGAGCGCAGTTTTTTCAAGCGTGCGCTTCGAGCCAGATTTCGAACGCCGGCACACATGTCTGTACTGAATAGTCGAAGCGCTGTTTGAATCACGCCAAAGCCGCGAATGTGCGCGCAACCACGTGCTTTGTGCCGCTAATATCGTTAAATTTCGTCAGTTTTTGTCCTACAAGCGTTTCGGCGAACCCCGGACAGTCTGACACCGCCCCCTCCACTAAACTTCACCTTGCTCTCTCTTTAGAGAGCACTCCCCCCCTTTTGAGCCCGCCCCTGTTGCGGGCTTCATTTTTTTCGGGCACGATTTCTCACGTCCTGACGCCGAGTCGACACCGGCGCCGGAAGCTCAAAAGGTTGGGGGAATCGCTCAAGGCCCGCGCAGTTGAAAAGCTGCGCGGGCTTTGTTTTTTTCGGGCCGCCTGACAAGGTCTGCGCGCAGTGCTTCAATGGCGGCTGACGGCGGCGTCACACAGCGCAAACGGGATGTGCCTCGCCCCGATACCTACAACGACAGGGACTGGCCGATGGAAGGTTTCGCGCAACTCGCCGTGCTGGTGGTGGATGACCACCCGGTGCAACGGGCCGCCGCCCGGCAACTGCTCCATACGCTGGGCGTGCAGCAGATCCTGAGCGCCTGCGACGGCCGCGAGGCGCTCTACCTGCTCCAGCTCTGCCACGTCGACCTCGTGCTGTGCGACATCGACATGCCCGGCATGAACGGCCCCGAACTAATGGAACAGATGCACTTGCGCGGCGGTCGCGTCTTTGCACGACACGCGCCCGTATGGGCGTGGGTCAGCGCGCTGGATGCGCAGATCGTCGAGTCGCACGTAAGCCTGGCCGATGCGATCGGGCTCACGCATACGCATGGCGTGCAGAAACCGCTGCGTCCGGCGCATGTATTGCCGCTGCTGGAAGAAGCCGCCGCGCGTGAGCGGGGCCGCGCGCCCGCCGCCGCCACCGGTCTGCCGCAATTTTCCGACGATGAACTTGCCGCGCTCATCCACGAAACGCCCGAGCAGATCGAGGTCGTATTCCAACCCCAGCACGATCTGGCCAGCAACCAGATCGCTGGGGCCGAGGCACTGTGCCGCTGGATGCATCCGGTGCATGGGCGTGTGTCGCCTGCGGCGTTTGTGCCGCGCCTGGAAGCGCTTGGTCTGGCCGATGGCCTGTTCTTTCACGTGCTCGGGCATTGTGTGCGCGTGCAGCACGCGCTGGTCGCGCATGCGCATTCCGTCTCGATTGGTGTGAATGCGTCTGCGCAGACGCTGGGCCGGGCCGGCACTGTCGATCGCATCGAAGCCATCGTGCGCGAGGCGCGCATTGCGCCGGCGGCCATCGCCATCGAGCTGACGGAGGATTCGCCCGTGCCCGATGTCGCGCAGCTCACCATTGCGCTCAACCGCCTGCGGCTGTTGGGCCATCCGCTGTCCATCGACGATTTTGGCGTGGGTATCGCTACGCTCAAGTTGTTGGCCGACCTGCCTTTCACCATCCTCAAGATCGACCGCTCGTTTACTGCCGCGGTGAATCAGACCAGCCAGCGCGGCGTGATCTGCCGCACGATGATCGAGCTGGCGCGGGCGCTGCATCTCGAATGCATTGCCGAAGGGGTGGAAACCGACGCGCAGCGCCAGACCTTGCGCGCGCTGGGCTGTGCAACCGGACAGGGTTATCTGTGGGCGGCGCCGCTGTCCGTCACCGCGTTTCTGGCGCACGTGCAAGCGGCGGCTTGAGTGCGATTGGAATGCCGCAGGGCCATTCAGTTTTCCTCAGCCCTGATAGAAGCAGCTTCTGCCCCGAAAGGTTACGCGCCATCAAAGTAAGAAAAGTCTGACCCCGCACGGCTCATCGGGTGAGTAAGGTAACTGCTCCTTTCTGCGGCCTTCCCGACTTCTCCATGACGGCTTCGATCTATTTCGCTCCGCTGCTCGCCAAGTTGGACACGCCTTCGCTGGCGATGCGCCTGACCTGACGCCGTGCGCATGTCCTCTGTCCTCTCGATCGTCGTGGCGGACGATCATCCTGTGATTCTGATGGGACTGGCGACGGCCATCGCGCAGTTTCCGCAGCAGCGTGTTGTTGCGCAGGCGCATGATGGGCGCGAGCTGATGCAGGTGCTGGCGCACATAGACTGCAACGTCATCGTGGCCGACTACAACCTGGGTGGCGAACCTGCCTTCGATGGCATGCAATTGCTGGCGCGCCTGCGCAAGCAATATCCAAAGCGCGCCGTCGTCGTCTGCACGATGGTTCACAACCCGGCCCTCTTGCGCGCCATGCGGCAGATTGGCGTGGCCGGCATCGTGAGCAAGAACGATGACCTGATTCATGTCGGGCACGCCATCATGGCTGCCGCGCGCGGCGTGCGGTACGACAGCCCGCGCATCCTGGAAGACACGGGCCTCAGTTCCAATGGACGGAATGTGTTTGAGCGGTTGAGCGCGCGCGAGCGTGAAGTGCTTTGCATGTATGCCGACGGCATGGCCGTGTCGGACATCGCAATCAAGCTCGGTTCGAGCATCAAGACGGTCAGCACGCAGAAGACCGTGGCGCTGCGCAAGCTTGGGCTGGAACGCGAGACCGATCTGTTTCAGTACGTCCGCACCAATGGGCTGACAACGCTCCACTGAGCACCGGCCATCAGCTTGCCTGGCGGTGGATCGGCACGGCTTGCGCAGATGCGATGGCGGCGTCGGCCACCTGCGCGGGCGCGCCTTGCATGCCCATCATCCAGTTGAACAGCGGCGTGGCCAGCAGTGCGCCGGCCAGTTGCGCCAGCATGTAGCCCGGTACATCGGCAGGACGGATGCCAGACGGGCTGTCGGTCAGTGCGCAGGCAAAGGCCAGCGCCGGGTTGGCCAGCGATGACGACGCCGTGAACCAGTACCCTGCCGCGATATACGCCGCCACCGCCAACGGCAATTGCTTTGGCGCGTGACGGCCGCAGGCGATACCCACCCCGATCAGCCCGAACGTTGCCAGCGCCTCGCTCCACCACAGTGCGGGGCCGGTGGCGGTGTGCGTGCCCGACGCCCAGACCGGCATGCCGAACATGGCGTGCGCAGCCGCCACACCCAGCGCGGCGCCCAGGGCTTGTGCAATCAGATAGGCCAGCGCCTCATGTCCGCGCAGGCCGCCCCGCAGCATCGCCGACAGCGTGACCGCCGGGTTCAGGTGCGCACCCGACACCGGCGTGAATACCGTCAGCAATGCCAGCAGACCCGCGCCACCCGCCAGCGATTGCGCCAGCAGCGTCCACATGGCATTGCCGCCCGAGAGCCGGCTTGCGTGGATGCCCGTGCCGATCACCACCGCAATCAGCAAGGCCGTGCCGAGCCCTTCCGCGACGATGCGGCGAGCCAGCGACGGTGCAACGGGTGTGGCTGAAGCTGCGGCGTGGAGGGGGAAAACACTGGCCATGCGGAAAGAAAAATGAACGATGCCAAGTGCATCGCGCGTGAGTGTGGAATCTCCGCCGAGGCCGATCAATGCACGCGGGCGCGCTTGTGTCGCGCGCCCGAGTATCGAATGGTGTGAGGTGGTTCAGGCCGGGCTCGCCGCGCTGGCTGCGGCCAGTTGCCGTTGCTGTGTGCCCAGTCGGGCAAAGCCCGCGGCCGCCGCGCCCAGCGCCGCCAGCATGGCGATGCATCCGGCCATCGTGCCATGTGCCATGCCGGTTGCACTGCCGTCTGCGGCAAAGGTGAAATACAGCCCGCCGATACAGGCGACGCCCAGCGCGCCCGCCAGTTGTTGTGCCGTGATCAGCAGCCCCGCCGCCGCACCCGCTTGCGTGCGTGCCACGCCGGTCAGCACCAGGCCGATGAGCGGTACGACGACCAGCCCCTGCCCCGCCCCATACAGCGCCACGGCAATGCCGATGCGCGTCATGCTGGGCGTGGCGGGGTGTGTCCAAACCGTGCCGAAGCCCGACAGCAGTACCAGCAGGCCCAGCGCCATCAGGCCGAGGCCCGCCAGCAGCGCGCGAACGCCGTAACGCCGCACCAGCGCATTGGCCACCCGTGATGTCACCAGAAAGGTGATGGCCAGCGGCAGGATGGCAACGCCCATGCGTACTGCAGAGAGCTGCCGCCCGTTCTGCAGATACAGCGTGAGCACCAGGAAGAACGCCATCATCCCGATGTAGTGCAGCCCCGATGCCGTCAGCCCCGTCATGAATGCGCGATGTTGCAGCAAGGCGGGTGGTAGCAGCGGCGTACCGCCAGCGCGGTCGACACGTGCCTCAAGCTGCTGGAACGTCGCCATGCCGAACAGGCCTGCGACGAGCAGCGCCAGGGTCCACACCGGCCAGTGCAGTTCGCGGCCGAACAGCAGCGGTACAAGCACGGCGGCCACGCTGATGGCCATCCACGCTACGCCGGCGATGTCGAGATGGGTCTCTGCGTGGGCCGCGGCCGGGCGCGGAATCCAGCGCCAGCCCAGCAGCGCACCCGCCAGCCCCACCGGCACGTTGATCAGGAAGGCCGAACGCCAGCCCAGCCCGGCGATGTCCGCACTGGTGAGTGCGCCGCCCACCAACAGCCCCGCCGCGCCACCGGTGCCGAGCACCAGCCCGAAGATCGACAGCGCGCGGTCGCGCTCGGCGCCGGCAAACAGCGCCTGGATGCTGGCCAGCACCTGCGGCACCAGCATCGCGGCAGACAGCCCTTGCGCAAACCGCCACGCAATCAGCGCCGCCGCGCTGCCAGCCAGCCCGCAGCCGGCCGACGTGGCGGTAAAGGCGACGAGGCCCAGCAGGAATACGCGCCGCCGCCCGAACAGATCCCCCAGACGGCCGCCGGTGATCAGCAGGATCGCGTAGCCGAGCTGGTACACGGCCAGCACCGCCTCAAGCTGCGCAGGTGTGGCGTGCAGGCTCGCCCGGATGCTTGGGATTGCCACATTGGCGATGAACGCATCGACGATGAACATGAATTGCGCCGTCACCATCACACCAAAGGCGAGCCAGCGGCGGGGTTCTGATACGGAAGACGCAGAAGAAACATGGGTCACGATCGGCTCCGGAAAGAAGGATGAACGCAGCGTAGGTGCGCGAGCCGATTCGATGCAGAGCTAGGATTAACCTAGGATTGAGCTGTCCCTCCCACCTGCGCGCACCATCGTGTGTAATGCCCCCATGGACGATTTCACCGCGGATCTTGCCCCCTTCCCTGCCACGCCTCGCAACGAGCTGGGCGAGTTCCTGCGCAGCCGCCGCAGTCACCTGCGTCCGCAGGATGTAGGGTTGCCCGAAGGCAGCGGGCGCCGCCGCACCGCCGGCCTGCGCCGGGAAGAAGTCGCGCAGTTGGCCAACATCAGCATCGATTGGTATGTGCGCATCGAGCAGGGGCGCGACGTGCGGCCCTCGGTGGCGACCATCGAGGCAATCGGCCGGGCGCTGAAGCTGTCAACGGATGAACGCGCGCATATGCGTGGCCTGGCGCGCGCGGAATCGGTCTTCTCGGGGGGCGGGGTTGGTACGACCGGGCGCGCCGCGGCCGAAGCGGTGCCTGACGTCCTGCGCCGGGCTGTTGCCGGCATGGTTCTGCCCGCCCATGTGCGCAGCTACCGCACCGAGCTGCTGTGCTGGAACGAGGCTACCTCGCAGCTCTTCATGGATTTCAGCACGATGCCGCCCGAAGACCGCAACTCGCTGGTCTACATGTTCCTGTACGCCAACGCGCGCGAGCGCTTTGTGGAGTGGGAGAACGAAGCGCGCCGCATGCTGGCGAAGTTTCGCGCGGTGTACGACCCGCATGCGGATGACCCCGTGCTCGTGGCGCTGGTCGACCGGCTGCGCACCCGCAGCCGTGAGTTTGATACGTGGTGGCGTCAGCACGAAGTGCGTGCCCAGCGTGCCGAGCACAAGCTGATCCGCACGCCCGGCGGCAAGATCGTCCGCTACGACTACATCGGCCTGCCGGTGATGGAAGACCCGCGCTTGCGCATGGTGCTGTACGTGCCGGTCGACGGCGGCTCCTAGGCCTTAAGCCGTCAGGGCCGCGAGGATGGTGTCCGTATTGCGCACGCGGCCCAGGCGCGCGAAGACGTGCTCCACCGACGATCGATGCATTGCCGCATCGTTTGAACTCATCGCATCTTCAGCCAGCACCAGCGCGTAGCCGTGTTCCCACGCTGCGCGCGCGGTCGATTCCACGCCCACATGTGTCGAGATGCCGCCCAGCACGATGGTGGTGATGCCGCGGCGGCGCAGTTGCAGATCCAGCTCGGTGCCGTAGAACGCGCCCCACTGGCGCTTGGTGATCTGGATGTCGGTGGGCGCGACTTCCAGCTCTGCGGGCTGTTCCCACCACTGCGGCGGCAGGCCACCGGGCTGCATGGGCGCGGGGCGATCGACGGGCTGGCGAGGCGCGTCGGCATAGTCCGGCGCCCAACCCACGCGCACCAGCACCACCGGTGCGCCCAGCGCGCGAAAGCGCTTGGCGAGCTTGGCGGAGGCGCCCAACACCTGCTCGGCCGAATGCGGCCCCTGCGCAAACGGCAGGATGCCGCGTTGCAGGTCGATCAGCACGAGCGCGGTGGTCTTGGCGGACAGGGTTTGCAGCGGTTCAGACATCAAGTGCTCCAGGTGAATCGGCGATTGTTCGACTACGGACGGCGGATGACACACGTTGCCGTGGCATGCGCCAGCAGCGTGCCGTCCTGCGTCTTGAGGGTGCCTTCGGACACGCCGATCGTGCGCGAGACATGCAGCACGCGGCCAACGGCCACCAGCGGTGTATCGACCGGCACCGCCTTCACCATCTTCACGTTCAGGTCGACCGTGCCATAGCCGACGCCGGCTTCGAGCATGGAATGCACCGCGCAGCCCGTCACCGAATCCAGCACCGTCGCCGCAAAGCCGCCGTGCACGCCGCCCAGCGGATTGAGGTGGCGCTTGTCGGCCTGGGCGCCGAAGTGCACGGTGCCGGCTTCAATGGCGTCCATCGTCATCGGGATGGTTTCACTGATGGACGCGCGCGGCAGATCACCGCGCGACATGGCCTGCAGCAATTGCAGGCCGGTCATTTGGGACGGATGCATGGGAGGAATCGGGGGCCGTTGAGGTGAAGTGACTCGACACTCTACCGCGAGCCCGATTGCCAGGGCTGCAATGCGTTGCATTGGACGGTGCAATAACCCGCAGTCTCCCAATGCGGGTAGACCCTAGCGTTGCGTGCACGCCGACGCGAAAGGCTCCAGAAAGGTGCCCCCTTCTACGCTCGCCCAGCGATTGCATCGGGCGGCCTGACCAACTGCCCTTGCGCGTTACCTCAAGCCGGCATCACGACCGGACACCATTACCCACAAGGAAGGAGACGTTAATGTCCCGCATCAAGTTCGCCCTCGCGGCCACTGCCGCCGCTGCGGCCACCCTGGCCACTACCGGCGCTCACGCACAAGCGTCAAATGTCACGCTCTACGGCCTGATCGACACCACGATCAGCACCGTCAGCAACACGACTGCCAACGGCGGGCGTACCACCGGCTTCCAGATCCCCTGGTTCTCGGGCAGCCGCTGGGGCCTGACCGGCAAGGAAGACCTGGGCGGCGGCACGTCGGCCATCTTCAAGCTGGAATCCGAATTTGAAACGCCGACCGGCAACATGGACACCCCGGGGGTGCTGTTCAACCGCGACGCCTGGGTGGGCCTGCAAAGCGAAGCGCTGGGCAAGCTGACTTTCGGCCGCCAGAACGCGATTGCGCGCGACATCTCCGGCATCTACGGTGACCCGTACACCGGCGCCGCAGTGGGCCTGGATGAAGGTGGCTACACCAACACCAACAACTTCAAGCAACTGATCTTCTACGCAGGCAGCGCCACGGGCACGCGTCTGAACAACGGCGTGGTGTGGAAGAAGATGTGGGGCGGCCGCTTCCTGACGGCCCTGGGCTACCAGTTTGGCGAAGTGCCGGGCCAGTTCTCGCAAGGCACCACCGAGTCGCTGGCGCTGGGCTACAACGGCGACAACTTCCACGTGGCTGGCTTCGCGCAACAGGCCAAGGTGGGCGGCTTCATGGACCGCTCGTACTCGGTGGGCGGCAACGTGATCCTGGGCATGTTCCGCGTGAACGCCGGTTACTTCCACTACACCGGCGAACAGCCGGCCGCGATCGGCAACCGCAGCGACAACGCCTACACCGTGTCGCTGAAGATCGCTCCGCAAGGCGCCTTCGACTACGAAATCGGCTACCAGATCATGAAGGCCAACAACGCCGCCTTCAACGCCGATGGCAACACGCTCAACGCGTACGCAAGCGTGGTGGGTGCCACGGCTGCGGGCAGTGGCCGCAAGAACACGCTGTATGGCTCGGTCTTCTATCACGTGTCCAAGCGCACCGAGTTTTACGTGGCGGCCGACTACATGAAGCTCAAGGATCAGTACATCGTGGGCGGCACCAACGGCCACAACAGCCAGACGGAGTTCGGCGTCGGTATGCGCACGCGCTTCTAAGCTAGCGGCGCTCGCGCACCGGATCGACAAACTTGTTGGTGTAGGTGCGCGAGAGTTCGATGTGCTTGTCGCGCGCGTTGGCATTGCTGGCGGCGAGGACGCGCAGGACGGTGGGTGGGCCGTCGTCCGGCATGCGTCCGTCGGCGCTGAAGGTGGGCAACGCGGCGGCAAGCGCTTTGACGTACAACTCGGGATGATCGCGCCGGAATTCAGGCGGCATGCGCGCGGCAATGTCTTCTGCACCATGCGTGTGCATGTAGCGCAAGGTGCGCACAAACGCGCGGGCCAGCTTGGCGGCGATATCCGGATGGGCCTCCAGCCATTCTGTCTGCAGGTACAGACACGCGGCCGGATACGGGCCGCCCAGCGCAGCGCGCGTGCTCTCGAGCGTGCGCAGGTCGAGCAGCACACGGGCTTCACCGTTGTGCACAAGGCGCGAGGCCGTTGGGTCGGTGGTCATGCCAGCATCGATGCGGCCGCTGCGCAGCGCGCTAACGAAGCTGCGTTCCGCGCCGACCGGCAGCATGGTGTAGTCGCCGGCCGACAGCCCCTGCTGCGCCATCAGGTAACGCGTGAGAAAGCTGGTGGATGCGCCCAGTCCCGTCACACCCAGCGTGCGGCCGCGCAGGTCGCGCATGGATTGCACCGTTACCGGCAACCGTGTGGACACGACTTCCGCTTCGCCCGGCACCTGGCTGAACACGACGATGGCGCGGACCTCCTTGCCCTTGGCCTGCAGGTCGATGGTGTGGTCATAGAAGCCGACCACGCCTTGCGCAAAACCGGTGAGCAGTTCGCTTTCCGCATCCACGCCGGCGGGCTGCGAGAGCAGTTCCACCTCGAGCCCCTCGTCGCGGAAATAGCCCAGACGTTGCGCCAGCGTGGCCGGCAGGTAGATCATCTTGGCGGTGCCGCTGACCATGAGGGTCAGGCGCGTGGGGTCTTGCGCCAGGGCGTGTGAAGTTGCCACTGCCAGAAGGGCAGCGAGCCACGGCGTGATCAAGCCCCGGAGGCCGCGTGTGCGGGCGCTCCTGCAGGTAAAAACACCCATTGAGTTGTCTCCGGCTCTTTTGTAGATATCGGTATCGCGCGGCCCGGATTTGATGAGTGATGCATCCGGCGCGTGTAGGCAGCCGCCACCATTCTAGGGAGCGGCAACCCACAAATCGCTTTCATTTTTCAGACGCGCTGTTTTCGTATGAAGCTGCTACTGATCGAAGACAACGCCCCGCTGGCGCACTGGCTGTCGGAGGCGCTGCGCCGCGCGCATTTCACGGTGGATCACGCCACGGATGGCGAATCCGCCGACACTTTGTTGCTTACGCAACACTACGACGTAGTGCTGCTCGACCTCCAGTTGCCTACCTTGTCGGGGCAAGGTGTATTGCAACGTTTGCGCGGTCGGCGCAACCCGGTGCCGGTGCTGATTCTCACGGCCAGCGGCGGCATCGACGACAAGGTCGCGTGCCTGGGCGCTGGTGCCGATGATTACCTCGTGAAGCCATTCGAGATTCGCGAGCTGATCGCGCGCATCCAGGTGCTGGTGAGGCGCAGCGCGCCCGATCAGTCCGTCGAACTGCAGTGCGGCGATCTGACGTACCACACCGGTAGCCGTACCTTCAATTTGGCCGGCCAGCCGCTGGTGCTGCCCGCGCGCGAGCACACCGTGCTCGAAATCCTGATGCTCAAGCTCGGCCGGACGGTGTCCAAACCGGCGCTGGTGAACGGCGTGTTCGGGATGGACGACGAAGCCAGCCCCGAGGCCATCGAGATCTACATCCACCGCCTGCGCAAAAAGCTGGAGCATTCCGCCGCAACCATCGTCACGTTGCGCGGCCTCGGTTACCTGCTGCGCGATGCCTCTGTCACGCAGTCCTGAGCCGGCTCCAGCGCAGACCGCGCCAGCACGCGCGCGCAGCCTGCGTGCGCGGCTGGTGTTGTGGCTGGCGCTGCCGCTGGTGGTCTACGTGGCGGCCGATGGCTGGCTGGATCTGGCCGCCGCGCGCCACAACGCAGACCTCGTGCACTTCCACGCACTCGACACTGCCGCGCAGATGATCAGCGGCCAGATCGAATGGGACGAAGGCCGCCTGCGCGTGTCGGTGCCGCCGGCCGCGCTGGCGGTGTTTGCGGCGCCGGAAACGCCCGTACGCGATCAGGTGGCGTACCAGGTGAGCACCGAGCATGGCCGCCTGCTGGCCGGTCGGCTCGACTTCGGCACGCGCCCGGCATTCGACGCCGCGGGCCTGGCTGATGCCGGCACCTATACCGACACCGTGGAGGGCCAAGCCGTGCACGTGGCCGCCGTGGTACGCACCATGTACGACGCTGGCCGCATTGAACGCGTTGTCACGCGCGTTGCGCAAACCATGAACGGCCGCGACGCGATGGTCCGCCAACTGTGGTGGCCTGCCACCGTACGTCAGCTCGCGCTCGTGGGGCTGGCGCTGGCGATGATCCTCATTGGCCTGACGCTGGAATTGCGGCCGATCCTGCGGCTGGCGGGCAACGTGTCGGCACGTGCGCCGACGGACCTCGCGCCGCTCGACCCCAGCGGCCTGCAGCACGAACTGCAGCCGATTGCGGGCGCGTTTAACCAGTACCTGCAGCGCATTGCCGACAATGCGATCACGCAGAAGCGCTTCATTGCCGATGCCGCGCACCAGATGCGCACGCCGCTGGCGATTCTCGATACACAGATGCAGGTGGCGTCGCAGACCAACGCCGATGCGGCGCTGCACGAAGTCCTCAAAGCCGCGCGAACGAGCACGCGCAACCTGGCGGACCTCATCAACGACTTGCTGCTGCTCTCGCAAGCCGAAGCGTCGGCCGCGACAAGCGAGGCGGTCGATCTCTCGCAGGTGGCGCGCACCGTGCTGGAAGACCTCGCGCTGCTGGCCGATGGTCGCCGTATTGATCTGGGGATTGAGCTTGCCGAGCAGCCCGTGTGGACGTCGGGCAACCGCACGCTGATTGCCGCTTTGCTGTTCAACCTGGTCGACAACGCCGTGCGCTACACGCAGGAAGGCGGCCACGTGACGGTGCAAGTGTCGGCGGATTACGGCTGGGCGATGCTGACCGTGACCGACAACGGCCCTGGTATTCCGCCCGAGGCGTATGCACGCGTGTTCGAGCGTTTCACCCGCCTGGCGAGTGCGCACATTCAGCAGACGCAAGGCAGTGGCCTGGGGCTGGCGATTGTGCGGCAGATTGTTGATCGCATGGGCGGCCAGATTGCTCTGGCGCCGGGGCCGGGCGGCGCCGGGCTGGCGGTGACGGTATGGCTGCGGCGGACGAGCGCGCCCGCCGTGGCGTAAGTCTTGGCCCCTTGCCGATTCGTTTTGATGGGCAGGGCGCGCGCAAGAAAAACGGCCCCACGCGGGGGCCATCTCCTGAAGGGTTCGAGCGGATCTACTTGGCCGTCTTGAGCTGCTCCGCCATCTGCAAATGCTCGCGCAGCGCGGGCAGATTGTGCGCGAAGAAGGCCTTGATATCGGGGTCCTTCGCGTTCTTCGATGCCTGGTCGAACAGTGTGACGGCTTCCTTGTGCGCTTTCACGCCCACCTCGTCGGCATAGGTGCGGTCGTATTTCGCGCCCTCCAGCGTGCCGAGCTTGTCGAGTTTGGCGCGCTCGTCGGCGGGCAACGCATCTGGCACGGCAATGCCCTTTTTACTGGCCAGCGTTTTCAGTTCGTCGCCGACGGCGGTGTGGTCCTTCACCATGCGTTGCGCGAAGGCGCGCACATCGGGGTTGCTGGCGCGGGTGACGGCGGTCTGGCTGGCCTGCACTTCCATCATGCCGGCCGTGGCAGCCTTGGTCACGTAAGTGGTATCGGCCTTGTCCGCAGCGGCCGAAGCCACATCCAGCGCGCCAAAAAAGCCGAGCCCGCCTGCCAGGCACAGCGCGGCAATGCGCCGCGCGCCAAATCGGTGTTTCGATGTCTTCATGGGAATCGTCCTCCTGTGCGGGCGCGCGTCAGGTCTCATGGCCTATGGCCTTGGAGACGGCGGCCGGCGAGTCGTACTCGTCATCGGGCATCTTGCGCAGGGTTTGCAGGGTGCTGTCGTCGGCACCATTGGCTTGCGCGGTCTTGAGCAGATCCTGCCTCTTGGCCGGATACGAAGCGCCCTTCAGCGCCTTCTGGATGCCGATGGGCGAATGCGTGGCGTGCTCGCGCCCATGGGTGCCTGGCGTGCCGCGTTCGTGCGACTTGGCACCGGCGCGTTCAGTGGATTTGCCGTGGCTGGCGTGTCCCCCTTGTTCGCCTGATGCGCTGCCGTGTTTGCTGTGCGACGCCGTTTTCGAATGCGACGCGTGCTTGCTCTTGTCGCGAGTCGGTTTCATGACACCTCCGCTGGTCGGTTGATCGGGCCGTCACCGGGAATGGCGCGGCCGACAACGGTTTCGCAGCACTGAACATGCCTGCGATGCCGCAAAAACCCGCGGAGATGAAACGCGCGACGGCGCGGCTACGTGTGCGCTGCCGCCTTGGCACGTGAGCGCGGCATCGGCAAGGACTTGGCCTCCCCCAGCGCCCGGCTGACCGCATTGGGCTTGTCAACGAGATCCTGCAGCGTGTAGCGGCCCAGCACCCCAAAGTACGCCTGCAATGCCGCGTGCAGCACGCCACGCAGCCCGCACACGCGCGTGATGACGCAGTTGTTGTGGTCGGCGTGGAAGCACTCGACCATGCGGAAGTCTGGCTCGGTAGCGCGCACCACGTCGCCCAGGTTGATTTCCTGCGCAGGACGGCCAAGTGTGATGCCGCCCGCACGCCCACGCACGGTGTGCAAGAAGCCGTCCTGCCCGAGCTGCTGCACGATCTTGATGAGGTGGTTCTTGGGAATGTCGAAGGCATCCGCAATGCGCTGGATCGTGACGAGCTCGTCCGGGTGTACGGCCACGTAGATCAGCGTGCGCAGGGCGTAGTCGGTGTAGTCGGTCAGTCGCATGGCGCGCGCGCGGGGGTGCCGCGAGTGGAAACATTCATAAGAGACACATCTTATCGGGAAGTTGCACTTAAGATGCGCCGGTTTGCCGCAGCTCAATTTGTTGCATCACAAATATACGTTTAATAGAATCCAATGCAGCGGTTGCCTGGGTGTCCGGCAATCCAGAACAAAGCGTGACGGCGCCCCCCGTCTTATTTGTTGCATATTTCACGCATATTTGGAGTCCAGCATGCTGTCCGACAAGTCCAAGCCCTATATCGATGCCAGCGTTCCTGTGCTGCGCGAGCACGGCTTGACCATCACCCAGACCTTCTATCGCAACATGTTTGCCAGCCACCCCGAGCTGACCAACGTGTTCAACATGGGCAACCAGGCCAATGGGTCGCAGCAGCAGTCGCTGGCTTCCGCGGTGTTTGCGTACGCCGCCAACCATGGCAACAACGCGGCGCTGGGGCCGGTTGTCAACCGCATCGTGCACAAGCACGCTGCCGTGGGCATCAAACCGAGCCACTACCCGATCGTCGCCCGCCACCTGCTGGGTGCGATTGCCGAAGTGCTGGGCGATGCCGCCACGCCGGATCTGCTTGCCGCCTGGGATGAAGCCTACTGGTTGCTCGCCGCCGAATTGATCGCCGCTGAAGCGCGCCTGTATCAGCACACCGGCAGCGGCCCCGACCATCGCCAGCCCGTGCGCATTGTCGAGCGCCGTCAGCAGGCCGAAGACGTCGTCTCGCTCACGCTCGAAGCCGTGGGCGACGCACCGTTGGCCGATTTCCTGCCGGGCCAGTACATCTCTGTGCAGGTGGAGCTGGCACCGGGCGCACTGCAGCAGCGCCAGTACAGCCTGTCGGATGCGCCGAATGGCCGCACGTGGCGCATCTCGGTCAAGCGCGACGCCGGCGACGGTGATCGCCCGGCCGGCACGGTGTCGAGCTGGCTGCACGCCAATGCACGCGAAGGCGACGTCCTGCTGGTCAGCCAGCCCTACGGCGATTTCGTGCCGCAACTCGCCACCGACAACCCGATCGTGCTGATGTCGGCCGGCGTTGGCATCACGCCGATGATTTCGGCGCTCAACACGCTCGCGCAGCAGAGCAGCGCACGCAAGATCGTGTTCAGCCATGCGGGTCGCGCAGCCTCGTACGTGGCCCATGCAGATGATCTGGAACGTGCCGCGCAGGCCTTGCCGGCGTTCGAGGCGCACGTGTTCCTGGAGTCGGGTGAAGACACGCAATTTGCATCGCGCCCCGCGCAGCCCGGCCGCATGACGGTCGACACGTTCGTGCGCGACAACGCGGCGGAGGCGGACTTCTACCTCTGCGGCCCGCTGCCGTTCATGCAGGCACAGCGTGCGGCGCTGCTCGCCAGTGGCGTGCCGTCGGAGCGCATCCACCGCGAAGTGTTCGGCCCTGACCTGCTGGACGACATCCTCTGACCAGAACCACGGAGTTCACCATGCCCCGCCCCGCCCCGCTGCTCACCATCGGCAAGCCTGACCCGGCAAGCCGCTTGCCTTACGCGGGGCGTGCTGTCTTCGCGCTCGGTTTCCGGCCGTTCTACTTGCTGGCGGCCGCGTTTGCCGCGCTGGGTATGGCGTTGTGGGCTGCCCTGCTGTTGGGCGTGCTGCCGTCGGCGCACGGCCCGGCCACCATGGCGCCGCTGTTCTGGCACGCGCACGAGATGGTGTTTGGCTTTGCGACGGCGGTGGTGGTCGGCTTCCTCTTCACCGCTGGCAAAAACTGGACGGGCCTGCAGACGCCGCAAGGCACGCAGCTCGCCGCGCTGGCTGCCTTATGGCTGGCGGCGCGCGTGCTGATGTGGACCGGCCCCGTTGCGCTGGCAGTGGTGGCCGACGTGGCCTTCCTGCCCGCATGTGGCTTGGCGTTCCTGCGTGTCCTCCGGCGCGCGAAGAGCGCACGCAACTATGGCCTGGCGATCGCGTTGCTGGTGCTCGGCACCGTCAACGCCATGTTCCATGCGGCGCTGACACTGGATGCGCCGCTGGTTGCATTGCGTTGCCTGGATGCGGCCGCGGGCTTGGTCTGCCTGTTCGTCACTGTGATCGGCGGGCGTGTCATCCCGATGTTCACGTCCAACGCAGTGCCTGGCGCGCGTGTGCGGCGTGTTGTGTGGGCCGAGCGCGCAATCGTGCCGGCAACGGCGTTCGCGGTCGTCATGTTGGCGACGCCTCTTCAGGGCATCGTTCCCGCCATCGTGTTTGCAGCGGCGGCAGTGGTGCAGGCCGTCCGCTGGGCTGGCTGGGACACGCGCCGCACACTGCGCACGCCCATCGTTTCCATCCTGCATGTGGCATATGCCTTCCTGCCGATCGGCTTTGCCATGCTGGCCGCGGCGGCACTTGGTTGGGGCGATCGCTCCACCGCGCTGCATGCGCTCACGGCCGGGGCCATTGGCGGTGCCATCATCGCGATGATCACGCGCACCGCGCTGGGCCACACCGGGCGGATGTTGCGCACGGGCTGGGCAGAAAACTTCGCCTACGCCGCCATCGCGCTGGCAGCACTTGTGCGGGTGGCTGGCCCTGCGTTGCTGCCGCGCGGGGTGTGGGTCGGCGGGGCGAGCGTGCTGTGGGTGGCGGCGTTTGTGGTGTATCTGTGGCGCTACACACCGTGGCTGATGGCGCCGCGCGCTGACGGCCGGGAAGGCTGAGCTTCAACGTTGCCGGTCTGCCGCCTTCTTGCCGGCAGCTACGTAGAATGGCGCAGCCCCTTCGCACACTGCGCCCACGATGGATGTCCATCTAACGATCCATGGCCGGCATGATCTTGCCGGCCAGCTCTATCAGCAACTCCGCACCGCCATCCTTGATGGCCGGCTCGTGCCGGGCGAGCGCTTGCCCTCCACGCGCGACCTGGCGCTGCAGATTGGCGTGTCGCGCAAGACCACGCTCGATGTGTTCGAACGCCTCATCGCCGAGGGCTATCTGCGCTCGCGCGCCGGATCCGGCACCTTCGTCGCCGAGGCCACCGGAGGGTTGCGCGCCCGTACGCCCGCGGCCTCGCCTGCTGCGCAACTGGCCTCGCCCGCGCCGGCCGTACGCACGTTCGACACCTCCTGGAACACCATGCCCGCGGTGCTGCCCATGCCGCGCACAAACGTTGTCTACGACTTCGTTGGCGGTGTAACGGAGAAGCGCCTGTTCCCCTTTGATGTGTGGCGCCGTTGTGTGGCGCACGCGTTGCGCCAGCAGGCGCGTGGGCGCGGCGGCTATCACGACCCGGCGGGGGACGAGGCGCTGCGCCTGGCGATCTCGCGCTATCTGGCGTTCAGCCGCGCCGTGGTGTGTGCGTGGGCCGATATTGTTGTTACGCACGGCGCGCAGCAGGCCATCAACCTGATCGCACGCGTGCTGGTGCGCCCAGGCGATACGGTGGCGGTGGAAGACCCCGGCTATCCGCCCGCGCGCATTGCGCTGCAGGCGCTGGGCGCCAACGTGGTGCCGGTGCCCGTGGATGCCGAAGGGTTGATCGTTGATGCGCTGCCGCCGCACGCCAAGCTCGTCTACGTGACGCCGTCGCACCAGTTTCCGCTCGGCATGCCGATGAGTCTCGCGCGCCGCGCGCAACTGCTCGACTGGGCGCAGCGCCATGACGCGCTCATCGTGGAAGACGACTACGACAGCGAGTTCCGCTTCGATGGCCGCCCGATGGAATCACTCAAGAGCCTGGATGCCGTAGGTTGCGTGGCCTACGTCGGCACGTTTTCCAAGACGATCTTTCCGGAGTTGCGCATCGGCTACGTGGTGCCGCCGCCCTCGCTGGTGGTGCCGCTGCGGCACGCCAAGCAGGTAGCCGACTTGCACAGTGAATCGCTCATGCAGGCGGCGCTGGCCAAGTTCATGCTTGATGGGGATTTCGGCAAATACCTGCGGCGCATGCACA
The DNA here is from genome assembly GCF_003851545.1 of Ralstonia sp. SET104. Classification (GTDB taxonomy): domain Bacteria; phylum Pseudomonadota; class Gammaproteobacteria; order Burkholderiales; family Burkholderiaceae; genus Ralstonia. Next base: position 98,979 of record NZ_BHVX01000008.1, read on the forward strand.
AGGAATACGCCGCACGCCGCAATGCGCTGCTGCAGCATCTGTGCGGGCCCCTGGCCCCGTGGCTGGTGCCTGTGCCATCTGCTGCCGGCATCCACATGGCGGCGCTGTTGCAAACGCCGTTGCCGGAGGCGGAGCTGGTGAAGCTGGCAGAGCGCGTGGGGGTGGGCCTATACGGCACTGCCAGGATGTATATGGCGCGGCCACCGCAGCCCGGTTTGCTGGTCGGCTACGGTCATGTAAACATCACGGAGATCGACGCGGGGCTCGGCAAGCTGGCGCAAGTGCTGGCCAAGGCGGTTACCTGATGTTCGTTGAGATTGACGATTTCAAGGTGCCGCCACGGCCCCTGGACCGGCTTCCGTTCTCAAGCACAGGAGCCAAATCATGCAAGCCCGCTGCCACTTCACCCAAAGCAATCCGGCCGCCCTCCCGGCCGTCATGCGTGCGCAGTTTTCCGATGCGGAGCTGGTCGACCTGACACTGCGGGTCTGCACCATCAACACGTGGAACCGGCAGGCGATCCGCTTTCGCAAGCTGCCGACCTGAGCGGCGCATATACTGCCTCGCACGGCGCGCACCGCACACGGAGGCTTCATGCTGCACAACGTCCGCACCCTGAGCATCAACGTCGACCGTCACTTCGATGACGTGGCCACGTTCTTGGCCGAGCCGCTGAATTTTCCGATCTGGGCGACCGGTCTGTCGGAGGGGCTGGCACCCGGCACGCAGGGTTCTGGCGCGGCGCCGGACGAGTGGATCGCCAAGGCAGCGCCCAACCCTGATAGCAGCGACGGCGTGGTGTTCATCCGCTTCAGCCCGCCCAACACCTTTGGTATTGCCGACCACTGGGTCCGCCTGCCCGACGGCGCGGTGATCTACGTGCCGCTGCGCGTGGTGCGCAACGGCGCGGGTACCACGGTGTCGCTCACGCTGTTCCAGCAGCCCAACATGGACGACGCGCAATTCGACGCCGACGCTGATTGGGTACAACGCGATCTGGCGAGATTGAAGATCGTGCTGGAAGCCGAATAGCGCTCAGGCCTTCTCCGCCTGTGGGGCTTGCGGCACCGTTTGTGCCCCGGACGGTGCGGACGGTGCCGCCAGCGACGGATCGCCATGCGCATCCGACCCCTTCACCTGGCTCACCCAGAACACGCAGAACAGCCCCGCCACCACGGCCAGCCAGCCGTTGAGGCCATAGCCCTCGATGCGGCCGCCCGCGCCGCCGGACAGCAGCAGCCCGCCCACCCATGCGCCCACGCCGGTGCCGACCGACATCACCGCGCTGTTGGCCGACAGGAACGCGCCCCGCACTTGCGGAGCGGGCACCGTCGTCATCAATGCCTGCATCGGCACCATGCGGCTGGAGAGAATCACCATGAAGAACGGGAAGAACAGCAGCATGCCGATGAAGGGCCAGTCAGGCAGATGCGTCATCACCAGCACCGGGATGAACGCCAGCAGCGCGGCGCCCACAAACACGCGGCGGCGGCCGTAGCGGTCGGCCAGCTTGCCGACGGCGCGTGAGCTGAAGAACGACGCCGCGCCGCCCGCCACATACAGCCATGACAGGTTTTCGGGCGACACGCCGTGGTTGGCCACCAGCACCGGCGAGATGAATGGGATCACCATCATGTGCGAGCCCATCATCACGAAGGTCAGCACGAAGGCACGCAAATGGCGCGGGTTGGTGAGCAGTTGCCACAGGCCGTAGAGAATTTCGCCCAGCGTCTGGCTGTGCTTGCCAGCCAGATGTTCGGCCAGCGGCGGAATGGTCTGCCGCGCGCCCAGCCAGATCAGCACGGTGAGCGCCGTCAGCAGGAAGAACGGCGCTGACCAGCCGAAGTGCGCGCCGATCGCAATGCCCACGGGCACGCCCGCCATGGCGGCCAGGGCAAATGACGTCATCACTACGCCGGTGGCCGCGCCGCGCCGCGCGGGCGGGATCACGTCGGACAGCACCGCCATGACGATCGAGCCGAGCACGCCGCCCGTGAGGCCCGCAAACGCGCGGGCAAACAGCAGCATGCTGTAGCTGCCCGACAGCGCACACGCCAGGTTGGCCAGTGTGAAGAGGCCATAGACGGTCAGCAGCAGGCGGCGCCGGTCAAAGCGGTCGACATACGTAGCGGCCAGCAGCCCCGAAGCGCCGGAGCAAAGCGAATACACCGACACCGCCGTCGCGAACGCCGCCGGGCCAATGCCAAACGTATGCATGATTTGCGGACCGAGCGGCATCATCACCATGAAATCCATGATGACGGTGAACTGCGTGAGCGCGAGCAGCCAGAGCAACCGGCGCTCGCGCGAGGAATCAAGTAAGGGCATGAGGGCGAATGAAGAGAGGGAAGAAGCGGCGCGCGCAGACCACAGCCGGAACCGGCCCGCTGGCGCACCGCGTTGTGTCGAAAAACATATCTTAAGATAGTTGTCGTGACACAAGAAGTCAAACTTTATTCAAGGATGATTCTGCATCTCGTCACAGCGCCGAGGCGTGCAATGAATTATTTCGCCCGCCGCATCGAAAGCGCGCGGCACGGGCGGTGCCCATTGGCGGCAGACCCTCCGATCGTCAGGGCGTGATGCGTGCGGGCCGGGCAGATAGTGGCAAATCAAATGAACGTCATCGCAACATTTAATTGGTCGATCGTGAGCGACTTCGCTATCGTCAACGCCGCCTGCCCGATGCCGTTTGCACTCGGGGCCGGACCAACCCAATGCCTGAATGCAATATGTCTAAGACCACGTATTACGCACCGCATGGCGGCCATCCGCCGCAGACCGATCTGCTGACCGACCGCGCGATGTTCACCGAGGCGTACGCAGTCATCCCGAAAGGGGTAATGCGCGACATCGTCACGAGCTGGCTGCCCTTCTGGACGAACACGCGCCTGTGGGTGATCGCGCGCCCGTTGTCGGGTTTTGCTGAAACCTTCTCGCAGTACATCGTTGAAGTGAACCCGGGCGGCGGCAGCGACAAGCCTGAGCAAGACAAGAACGCCGAAGCCGTGCTGTTTGTCGTTGAAGGCGAAGCCGAGCTGACGCTGCAAGGTACGACGCACACGCTCAAGCCAGGTGGCTACGCGTTCATTCCGCCGGGTGCTGACTGGACGCTGCACAACGCCAGCGATTCTGCGGTGCGCTTTCATTGGATCCGCAAGCACTACCAGGTGGTCGACGGCATTCCGCTGCCGGACGCGTTCGTTACCAATGAGCAGGACGTCGAGCCGATTCCGATGCCGGGCACCAACGGCGCCTGGGTGACAACACGCTTTGTCGACATGAGCGACATGCGCCACGACATGCACGTGAACATCGTGACGTTCGAGCCGGGCGGCGTGATTCCGTTTGCTGAAACGCATGTGATGGAGCATGGCCTGTACGTGCTCGAGGGCAAGGCTGTCTATCGCCTGAACCAGGACTGGGTTGAGGTGGAAGCGGGCGACTTCATGTGGTTGCGCGCGTTCTGCCCACAGGCTTGCTATTCGGGTGGCCCCGGCCGCTTCCGCTACTTGCTGTACAAGGATGTGAACCGCCACATGAACCTGACGCTGAACCCGGCGCGCTAAGCACCGCGCAGGTCAGACGAAAAAACCCGCCCGGATATGCCGGCGGGTTTTTTCATGGGCGGTGCCGCTGCGTTGCGCCGACTTGCGCGTCGCGACTGGGCGCGTGCGTTCTCCGAGCACCGGCCGCACGATCGCGTGAAGATTCTGGATCATGCATCCGCTTCCGTGCTGCGGCGTGACGCTGCATTCGTTCTATGAAGTGCAGCGCAGTTCAATCGAGCTGATCGAGCTGATCGAGCCGATCGAGCCAGAGGTCTCGCGCACGCTGGTGCTCGTGACGCGCAAGGCCGCGCAGTGATCCCCCGCTGCACGTGCGCTCTACGAGATGATCGTTGACGAAGGGACAACGTTGGCCCGTTGATGAAGCTGCCATGGTGCGCGCGGGTGAAAAACCGGTCGGGGCGGCCTGGACCTTCTCACCCCGACCGTGCGGCTCACGCGCGTGAGCTCTGCGGGTCGGTGGGATAGCTTGAATCGCGGTGCCAGGCCAGCACGCCGCGTGCGTCGCTGCGTGGTTGGTCGGTGCCTTGTGTGTACGGATCGAAGCGGTCGCCTCTCCATGACAGGTAACCATAGGTGTCGGCCTGGCGATCGGCGCCTTGCGTAAAGAGATCGGCCTTGTTCGTCTGCTGTTGCCCCTGCGTGAATGGGTCCGCTTGGTCCATGCGGCTTTGTCCTTGCGTGTACGGGTCTGCAACTAGGGCGACGGCGGGTTGCGCTGCGAACAGGGCTGCAGATGCCGTTAGCGTGGCCAGCAGGGCGAGCGGCAGACGGCGGGTGCGGGCGCGTGTGCTTGAACGGGGGGTGTGCATGATGAACTCCTCAGGGTGAGCGTGCGCCATCGGTGGATGGCAGTCCGACGGATCGGCGCCACCGGCTGGACGGCATCGATCTCCCAGGTTGGTCGCGGCACGGCTGCAAACCTGACACAGCATCGACAAAAAAAATGTGGCGCGCCAGCCTGTCCTCTCAGATACGCAGAGGGGACAGAGGTGGATGCAGAGAATGCGTACGCGCCGATCTTCTTATAAGGTGAACGCCGCACACCATCTGACCTTCCATATTGCATGGAGCCCGTGCATGACCCAGCCAGCCAATCCCGACTTTGCCGCCACCATTGCTGCCAGCTTCAACAAGCAGAATGCGATGCATCTGATTCAGGCGACGCTGCCCGTCGTTGAATACGGCCGCGCTGAAATTCACCTTCCCCATTGGGACGGCGTGGAGCAGCAACATGGCTTCGTGCACGGCGGGGTCGTCGGCATGATCGCGGATTCCGCCGCCGGCTATGCGGCCATGACGACGGTCCCGGCGAGTGCGTCGGTGCTGACGGTCGAATACAAGATGAACCTTGTCGCACCGGCCGACGGCGAGAAGCTCATCGCCAGGGGCGCGGTCGTTCGCGCGGGTCGAACGCTGATCGTCACCCAGGCGGAAGTCTTCGCGGTCAGTGGCGGCCGGGAAGCGCTGTGCGCGCTGATGCAGCAGACCATCATGGTGCTGCAGGGTAAGGCAGAGAAGTAGCAGCCGGGTCCCGTGTGCTGGGGCGCGCTCTGCCACCCGCGTGGTGGGGAAGCGCTGCGCACCTTCCCGGGCCAAAACCTCAATGGATTCCAGTCAACGTGCAGCCGACAGCGCTCGCGTTGCTAGCCCGGCAGCGCGAGCAAGCCATGCACGCCCTGCCAGCCGACATAGAGCCCCACCAGCGCAATCAGCACGCCAGAAAAGTAAGGCGCCTTGCGTGCGAAGTCCCCAAAGCCGCTCCAGCGCCGCGAGACGTGCCTCACGCTCAGCGCGGCCAGCGCGCCCGACGCCACCAGCGTCAGCGCCAGGCCGATGCTGAAGCACAGCACCAGTGCCGCGCCCAGCGTCACCTTCTTGAGCTGCAGGCACAGCAGCAGCACCGTGATTGACGCGGGGCATGGGATCAGCCCGCCGGTGAGCCCGAACATGACGATCTGGCCGGTGGTCACGTTTTGGTTGGCGAAGCGGCGGCGGATGTCGTTTGCATGCGCGCGCTCGTGGGCGTCCTGGTATTCGGCCGACGACACATCCAGCCCACCGTGGTCGTGCTCGGCAAACTCGACGTCATAGTCGTGCCGATGGTGTTCGTGTCCGAGCGACAGGCGTGCGGTGAACGCGTGCGGTTCTGGAATGGTTTGCTCAGATTCCAGAAAGCCATCGCGCTGCACAAAGCGGAAGGTCTGCTGGCTGCCCTCGGGCCGTTCCGTCACGATCCGAACCTGATCGGCCGTCCACATGTGGCCGTGCCTGCCCTCGCGCGTGAGCCGGAAGCGTGGCGGCACGCCGTCTTCAAACACTTCCAGCCGGACGATGCCGTGCCCGGTGTCGATGCGCCGGGCCTCGTCATGGCCGTGATGATGGCCGTGATCATGGTCATGGGCGTGGTCATGATCATGTGCCGCGTGCGTGCTGCGCCATGTGCGCCACATCATCCACGCCGCCACGGCCACGATCAGTACGGCAGAGGCCACCTGGAAGTACGGCTCCGTGGTCTCTGCATTCCAGTTGCGACCGAAGTACAGGCCCGCCATGGCCACTGCCCACACCACCGCCGTGTGCGAGAGCGTCGCCGACAGCCCCAGCAGCACCGCCTGCCCCAGCGTGCCCCGGATGGCGACGATGAACGCCGCCATCATCGTCTTGGAGTGCCCAGGCTCCAGGCCATGCAGCGCGCCCAGCAGGATCGCGCTAGGGACAAACAGCCAGGCATTGCCTTGTTGCAGCAGGGTGGCGAACGCAGTCATGGGCGGGTGCAGGTTACGATTTTTCGATCGGCGGATTATACTCCCCCCTAGTATTGCCGTGCTACCCTGCCGCGACTTCAACATCCCCCCTCGACACATCAACCCATGGCCCATACCATCCGCGACAAAGCCAAGCTGCTGGCGCGTGTACGGCGCATCCAGGGGCAGGCGACTGCGCTGGAGAAGCAACTCGCTGACGAGGGCGATTGCACGGCCATCCTGCAGCAGATCGCAGCAATTCGCGGTGCAGTCAATGGGCTGATGGCTGCTGTCATTGAAGGCCACCTGACGGATCATGTGGTGAAAGAACCCACCGAGGCGCAGCGCCAGGAAGACCTCGACGCCGTGCTGCAGGTGATCAAGTCCTATCTGAAATAGCGCGTGGGTGCGTAACGGCATTGCTGGATGACGCAGTGCTCGGCCATCGTCTCGCGCCCGTTGCGGTGGCGGGCATGGCGATGATCCTGCTGGGGCTGGCGGTGGTGTTCCGGGCGAGATAGCGGGCCAGCCGTGCGGTTGCCGTCAGGCCTTCGGCAGCCGCACCGTCACGCGCAGCCCGCCGGCATCACCCTCGGCGTCACCCAGTTCGACCTCGCCACCCAGGCGCCGCACAACGGTACTGACGATAGACAACCCCAGCCCCGAGCCGGTCGCCTCGTTGCCGAGCACGCGATAGAACGGGTCGAACACGCGCGCGCGTTCGCCGGCGGGGATGCCGGGGCCGGTGTCCTGCACGGCGATCGACACCACGCGCGCATCGGTGGCGACCGACAGATCGATGCGCCCGCCTGCCGGCGTGTAGCGGATGGCGTTGTCAACAAGGTTGCGCACGGCGACGAAGAGGTCGAGTTCATTGGCATGCACGCGCGCATCGGTTTCAGTGGTGACGCCCATGTCGAGCCGCTTGGCGTCAGCCAGCGGCATGAGGTCTTCGAGCACGCTGCGGAACACGCGCTGGACCGACACGGTGCTCGTTGGCACGCCGGTGGCTTCCTGCGCGCGCGCCAGTGCGAGCAACTGTTCGAGCAGCCCACGGCTGCGTTCGATGCCCTGGCGCAGCGTGGCAAGCCGCTCCTGCGCATCGGGCGACATGGCGGCCTGCCCCAGCCGCTCGGCCTGCAGCGACAGTGCGGACAGCGGTGTGCGCAGTTCGTGCGCGGCATCGGCAACAAAGCGGTGCTGCGCGTCCATCGACTGCTGCACCCGCGCCAGCAGGCGGTTGATGGCCACCACAAACGGACGCACTTCGTCGGGCACGGCCTCGGGTGCGAAGGCGTGCAGTTGACGCAGATCCACCGTCTCGCGTTGGTCGACCTCGTGCGCAAGGCGCTTAATGGGCGCGAACATCTTGCGCAGCACGTGGGCCACCGCCAGCAACAGGATGGGCACCAGGATCACGAACGGGATGAGCGTGAGGATGGCGCTGTCGCGCGCGGTCTCATCGCGCACGGCGGTCTCCTGCGCCACGGCAACGCGCTGACCATTGACGAGCGTACGGACCCATACGCGGTACTCGCGCTTGCCGGCACGTGCAGTCTGCATGCCGTCGACCAGCGTTGCCGGAAGGGTCGGGCGCCGTGCGTCTGCATCCGGCGCGGCCGCCGTGCCGGGCGCGGGCAGCACTTGTGCGAGCACGCGCGCCTCTTTGTCCGACACCGGCGTGTTCTCGCCCAGATTGTTGGTGGCGGGCAGATGCGTCGGGTCAAACATGGCGCCGACCTGGCGCAGCACGTCATCCTGCAGTGCATAGGCTTCGTGAAACGCTTCGCCAAACGCCACACCACCAGCCAGCACCGCCACCGTCACGATGATTGCCGACAGCCAGATCGACAGCCGCCGCTGCACCGATGCCGCGGTGGACGTGGATGCCGTCATTGGCCCCTCGGCACCATCCATCCCACCCCCCTGACGTTCTTGATGGCCTCCGCGCCGAGCTTCTTGCGCAGCGCATGGATGAGGAATTCGACTGCGTTGCTTGCCACCTCGTGGCCCCAGCCGTAAATGCGTTCTTCCAGTTCCGTGCGCGAAAGGATGGCGCCGGGGCGCAGCATGAGTGCTTGCAGCAGTGCGAATTCGCGTGCGGACAGGCGCACCGGCTCGGCATCGCCCATGCGCGCTTCGTGCGCGGCGGGGTCGAGCGTGAGCGTGCCGTTGGTCAGCACCGGGCTGGCGGCCCCGCCCTTGCGGCGCAGGACGGCGCGCATCCGGGCCAGCAGCTCGACCATTTCGAAGGGTTTGAGGATGTAGTCGTCGGCGCCGCCGTCGAGGCCGCGTACGCGCTCATCCACCGCATCGCGCGCGGTCAGGATCAGCACCGGCACCGGGTTGTCTCGGGTGCGCAGGCTGCCGAGCACGGCGTGGCCGTCTTTGCCCGGCAAGCCGAGATCGAGCAGCAGCACGTCGTAGTGCTGATGCGCGGCCACGTCCAGCGCGGTCTGGCCGTTGCGCACCCAGTCCACGGCATAGGCGGCGTCTTGCAGCGCGGCTTCTACGGCCGCGCCGATCATCGGGTCATCTTCAACGAGGAGAACGCGCATTCAATGTCTGGTGAATGGTCAGGCAGCCTGCAACGCGCTGTGCCGCGCCTGCCCGGTCGTATAGCCGATCTTGAGCGCCATCGAGAGCAGATCGCCCGCGGTTTCGCCCAGCGTGGTGGCGCTGATCTTCACGATCCAGAACGCCAGGGTGATCTCGGGCAGTTTGCTGCGGGACGGGGCCATGGGGTGCTTTTGTGCGGAGAGAACCATGCGGATTCTCCAAGGGGATGAAGGGAGATTCCGCATCAGTCTGCCGGGGCAGACTTAGATCATCCATAGCCGCCCGGCAGCCAATGGCTTATTGCGCCAGGCGCCGCAACTTCCATTCCCCTCCAGGCTGCTTGCACAGCCACGCCGTCCATTGCTCCTTGCTGCTGCCGCGTGCGAGTTCGCTTTGCAGGCGCCGGCAGGATTGGCCGGCGTCGGTCTTGGTTTCCAGCGGCGTGATGGTGGCGTCAATGGCGGCCTGCTTGCCCTTGGCGGGCCACGTCCATTGCGCGGGCGTGTTGTCGGTGGTGTTGACCAGCGCATCGCCCACGGCTTTGGTGAATGACTTCAGCTCCGTCGGGCTCATCGATCCGATGATGGTACTGGCCAGCACATTGCGGAAATATGCAAACGACGGCGTAGCGGCGGCAAACAGCGCGGCGCCAGCGAAGGCAAGCGCAAGACGGCGGCGATGCGGCATGGTGTGTCCTCGGGATGTGACGAAAAGGTGCCTTCATCCTAGACCATGCCGGACCGGTCAGTGATGACACATCAGTGCGGGCCCTGGGGTGACGCTCGCTCTGCACCGGTGCGCAAAGCCCGGCACAATGCAGGCACTGTCGCCTCATCACACATTGCAATGACGCTCCCGTCGCCCAACGATTTCCCGCTGCTGTCCACCGACAAACTCCGCTATGGCGACACCGATCGCCAGGGCCACATTAACAACGCCGTCTTCGCTACCTATCTGGAAACGGGCCGCGTGGAAATGCTCTTCACGCCTGACAACCCGTTGGCCGCGCCCGGCTGCGAGTTCGTCATCGCCCAGCTCGTGCTCGACTTCCGCAACGAGATTCTCTGGCCCGGCTCGGTACAGATCGGCACGCGCGTGGCGAGCGTCGGCCGCAGTTCTGTCAAGCTCGAACAGGCCATCTTTCAGAACGGCCGCTGCGCCGCCACCTCGCAATCCGTGATCGTGCAGATCGAGGTTGCCACACGCCAATCGAGCCCCATTACCGATAGCGCACGCCAACGTCTTGGCGCACTCACCATCGCCCCGGCAGGCGCAGAAGCCGAGTGATGCATGGCCTACGCAAACGAGCGCTGCTGAAAAATTTTTAACTTTGTTTGCGCTCCTGCCACTTGCCGGTGGGAAGATGACTCTCCCGTTCAACCTGGTGGAGATGACCATGGGATTGTTGGATGAAGTGGGCAAGATCGCCGGCGCCGTCGCCGCCGTTGAAGCCGCCGAGAAAGTCGATCCGGATGCCGGCCTGCTGACCAAGGCTGTCGCAGCGGTCGCTGGTTTCAAGGGCGCCGGTGCGCTGGAAGAGATGCTGGAAAAGAAGGACGAAGCCAAGGCCGAAGGTGCCGAGGCGGCTTCGCAAGATGGAGCCGCGCCGCAGGCTTGATTGGCTTGCAGGCTCGAAAGGATTTGGGGGACCCCGCCGGCTGGCGGGGTTTTTATTTGGCATGTTGAACAAGCCGACCGGATGGCCGAATACATGCCAAATCCGTGCCAAATCCGTGCATGCGCCGATCACGCGGTTGAGCGCGCTGAGGCCGCCTGTGAAGTCGCCAGTGTTGCGATGCCGTGGCTGTTATTGATGACACACAGGCCCATGACCCCGGCGCACGGCGATGGCACCGCCGCACATTCAGCGTTCGAAAGCGGGGCTTGTTCGAGCCTTGGCTCCTGCGCTGGGACCGGGTTGCGGCGCCTCTACGCCTACGCAAAGGCTTGGGTGTTTCTCTGGCCACGGCGCCCGAAGCGGTTGTAGTTCATTCTGGTGCCTGCGAAGGTCAATCTGCGCCCTTATTTGCTGCATTTCATTCGCTTGCGCTATTTGTCGCGTAGCTGGATTTTCCCGCCCGAACCCGTTGGCGCGCGCCCTGGCTTCACGCTCTCCGGCGCGCTTCATCGTTTTCTCTATTTCTTTCTCTAGATGCGAGCGTCGCAAGGCTTCGTTGTCTTTGATCAGCTTGATATTTTTCTCAAAGCCGGGGAGCAAATGCTTCTGAAGCATTTCCATTTCATAAACTTTCTTGTCAATTTTGTGTATGGCCACGATGACATTTTTGCTGAATTCTTCATCCTTTTTTGTGTTTTGAATGGTGTCGAAGTGTAAGGCGATCTCGCTGTTGAGGTACTTCAGGTTTTCGATTTTTCGGGTTTCCACATGAAGATTGTTTCTCTCTGGCATGGGAGATTGATTCGCGCGATTTAGTGTTTCTTCAATAAATAGCTGATTTTTTCTGAGAGTGTCCCATTTTATTATTTGCTCTACGGCTAATTTTATCTCTGGTGATGGCAATTTGTGCTGCGTTGCAATTGCCTTGAACTGCTGAAGCATGGTATTCGTTTCGTATGTTGAATCGAGCGTTTGCGCCATCTGCTGCGTGGATGTATCTGAGGCGCCTTCATTACCATTGCCATTGTTTTTGGCTGGAATCATCAATCAAATCCTCCTTCTGAAGTTCGAGATTTCAGAATAGAGGGTCGGCGGAGCCGGTGCCAACATTGACTTGTATAGATTTGTGATGTGCTTCGGTTTGTGGGCCTCAATAGAAACCGTGTGGCCGCTTCCACAAGTGAGTGTTGCTTCACGTCCTGCTGTTCTTCACGCATGCTGTTCCTTGCGACCCGTCACCGCGGATGTTGCCCCATAAGCGCGCGCCTATATGACCCGATCGGTCGTTGATCGCGCGAGTCTTGCGGCTGCCAACGCCAGTCGTACCCATCAATCATGTGACATACCAGTCCGTTCAGCGCTCATGCGGAAGGCCCGGTGGTGCGATGGCTCCTGCTCTTGTGCTGGGGCCAGGCTGTGTCTCGACTCCGGCATCGAGGCAGAGGTCGGGCGGGACTTCGGGCCATGGCATTTGCAGGCGTTGCAGTTCGCTTTGCTGCCTGCTGATGTGAGTTTGTTCCCTGGCATGTTGTCGTTGTAAATGCACTTGCCTCGTCTTCAAGGCAGCCAGATTCTCTGGGCGAGACTCTGCAATACATTTTTGCTCGATCTTCTGAATAAGGGTTCCAAGCTGCCCCGCTTGCTTCATGCTGAGTTCCAGCATCGCATTGTTGTCACTAAGGCGCTGGATTTCATCCAATTGGATGATTTCTTTAGTATTGGATAGGCTGTGGGCGAATTTATCTTGGTTTTGTTTTATTTTTGATAGCGCGGTGTCGAGATCAGGTGATTTGGTGGCGAGATGCTGGCGGATCGTGCCGTCGATCATGGCGCGTCTCATGTCTTCGAAATTCCCAATGATTTCGTGCTCTGCTTTTTTAAATTTCTTAATGGCGCGGAAATCAGATTGAAATCTGATCTTCACAAAACACGGGGAGAGTTGCGCGCGCTCAAATATTTTTTCCAAAAACCGCTGTCTTTTTTCTATGTGATTCCATTGATCTATTTGCGCGTGAATCAATTGAAGTTCATGCGGGGATAGATCTGCATTTATTTTTTTCGCTTCAGTTTGCAAAAATTCATTCGTCGTTCCAGTCGCCGGGGGAGGCTGCATCATTCCTTGTGATGATTCGCCTTGCAGCAGTTCATAAATTGCTTCTGTTTGCCGTGGCGTCAGGTATTCCGCCATGGCTTGCTGCGCCAATGCTTGCAGATTGTTCTCTTCGCTTTGGGCGGGTGCCTCTGAAGATTGACTGGAAAAGACGTTGTTTGCTGCTGGCATCATGGGCTGCATCCTCTTCTACGAAATTCAGGATTTTCAGCGTAGGCTCCCAATTGGGCGGGTGCCATCCTTTGCATGTATTGATTTGTGACCTCACCGAGATGCAGGCCACCGGCATTCGTGAACGGCTTTATCGATGCCATCGACGCATCCTCCGGGCAGGCGGGGATGCCAGCAATAAGCCGCTGCCAAGCCGATCTCCAGAAAACACCGTAGCGTGCGCTGTGGCATTCTGGCGCCTCCTGTTTCAGACGCACACCAACGGGAGCCAGCTTGAAGATCGATCACATTGCCTTCGCCGCGCGATCCCTCGACCAAGCGAAGGCGTATGCCTCGCAGGTGTTTGGCGTGGCGTTGCCTGCGGGGGCCGGCATCCTTTGATGGGAACGCACAATCTGGTCACGCGGATCGCGCCCGGTGTTTTTCTGGAATTCATCGCCATTGACCCCGAGGCGCTTGCGCCAAACAGGACGCGCTGGTTTGCGCTCGACCGTCTGATGCGGGAAGGCAAACTGGAAGATGCGCCGCAGTTGCTTGGCTGGGTTGCCAGCCTTCCCGGTCTGGCGCGCAACAACGCAATCCAGTCGCCGCAGCACGAGCTGCTTGAAGTGTCTCGCGGCGATTTGCGGTGGCACTTCTTCCACCGGGCAGATGGTGAGCCCGAAGCAGGCGGATGCTTGCCTGCCTTCATCGACTGGGCTGGCGGCAAAAGCCCCGCCGACAAGATGCAGGATGTTGGGCTGCGCCTGAACCGATTCCAACTCGCGCATCCAGAGATGGCCGCCATTCGCACCAAGCTCCATGGCCTCGGATGGGCTGCTGCCAGCCCCGAGAACCGATACGTTGAATTTGCCGATGCGGCGCGGCCGGCATTGACGCTCGTGCTCGATACGCCGAATGGGCGGGTGCAGATCGAAGGCGGCGGTCTGTAACGGCCACCGGTCAGGCGGCGCGCCGCTCTCCCAGCCGCTGCCCCACCTGCTGCCCCACCTGCTGCCGCGTAGAAAACCCGTCTCGCACACACTGCCCCAGCGCCTGCGCCGCAGCACTCGCACCCTGCGCGGGCAGTAGCAGGCTGATGGCAAACATCGGCAGTTCAGGCAAGCCGGTTTCTGGCCCGAGGATGTCCAGGTCCGCCGGCACTGTGGGCGTCAGCCACGCGGTGACGGCCAGCCCGGTGCGCACCGTGGCGGTGGTCGCCTCGATGTTGCCGCTCTCAAACACCGTGCGCCATTCGATGCGGTGCTCCCCCAGCGCCTTGAGCACGCGGGCGCGAAAGGCGCAACTCTCGTCCACCATCGACAGCGGCAGTGGCCGTTTCGCATGCACGTTGCCGCCACGTGCACCAACCCACACCAGACGCTCCACGCACAGGCATTCGCCGGTCGCCTCGTCCACCGGGGCTTCGACCACGGCGACGTCCAGTTCGCCGCGCGCGATACCTTCAGCCAAGTCAGGCGAGGTACCGCACACGATGGTCAGTTCCACCGATGGCCACGCCTCAGTAAAGGCCTTGAAAATCGGCGGGAAGACGGTGCCGACCAGGTCATACGGCACGCCCAGGCGCACCGGGCCTTGCAGCGGGCGTGCGGCCATGTCGGCCCAGATTTCGTCGTTGAGGGCGAGCAGCCGTTTGGCCCGGCCGAGAAAGCGTTCCCCCGCGTGGGTGAGTTCGAGCCGGCGGCCGTCGCGCGCGAACAAGCGGCATTCGAAGGCGTCTTCGAGCCGCTTGATCTGCTGGCTGATGGCCCCCTGCGTGAGGTGCAGCGCGTTGGCCGCGACCGTCATGCTGGCGTTTTCCGCCACGGCAACGAAGGTGCGGACAAGGGTGATGTCGAGGTTCTTGGCCATCGCTGCATTCTAGGTGCTAATGCGTCAGGCCAAAAACCTCGCGGTTGCTAATGGCTTGTCAGCGCACCAGCAGCTTTATCATTGCGTCGAACGTCTTGCCGTATGGCGCGCGGAACATGCCCAGCCCATTGAGCTTGGCTTGCCTGAACACCGGCTTCATCTTTGAGAACCGCTCAAACCCGTGGATGCCGTGGTACGCGCCCATGCCGCTGGCGCCCACGCCGCCAAACGGCAGGTCGTCTTGCGCTACGTGCAGCAGCGTCTCGTTGATGCACACGCCGCCGGCAATGGTGCTGGCCATCACGCGGTCGACGGTGCTGCTGCTGCGCTCGAACACATACAGCGCCAGCGGGCGCGGGCGCGCGTTGATGTAGGCGAGCGCTTCGTCCAGTGTGCGGTACGGCACCAAGGGCAGCAGCGGGCCGAAAATCTCTTCCTGCATCACGCGCATGTCGTCGGTGCCGCCGGTGATGAGTGCGGGCGGGAACTGGCGCGTGGCGTCATTGGGCGCCACGTCGGTGAGCGGCAGCACCTGTGCGCCCTGCTCGCGTGCCTCGTCGGCCATGCGCGTCATGCGCTGGAAGTGGCGCGGGCTGATGAGCGTGGTGTAGTCGCGGTTGGCGGCCATGTTTGGGTACATCTTGCCGACCAGCTTGCGTGCGGAATCAATGAAGCGTTGCTCGGTGCCGGCCGGCAGCAGCACGTAGTCGGGCGCCACGCATGTCTGCCCGGCGTTGAGCAGCTTGCCGACCAGTGTGCGTTCTACCGCGCGATCAAAGTCTGCATCGGGCCCGATGAGGGTGGGCGACTTGCCGCCGAGTTCCAGCGTAACGGGCGTGAGGTTGTCGGCCGCCGCGCGCATGACGTGGTGGCCGACGTTGGTCGATCCCGTAAACAGCAGATGGTCGAACGGCAGGCGAGAAAAGGCTTCCGCAACGGCGGCATCGCCATTGACGACGCGCACTTCATCGGCGGCAAAGTGGCGCTCGATCAGATCAGCAAACAACGCAGAAAAACGCGGTGTGTATTCCGACAGCTTGACCATTGCCCGGTTGCCCGCCGCGAGTGCAGATACCAGCGGCCCGATGGTCAGATAGATCGGGTAGTTCCACGGCACGACGATGCCCGCCACGCCCAGCGGCTGCGGAATCAACCGCGTGCTGGCGGGCCGGAACCACAGGCTCACGCCGCGCCGCTGCACGCGCATCCAGCGTTTGCCGTGTGAGAGCGCGTGCTTGATGCCGTCCACGCTCGGGAAGATTTCCAGCAGCTCGGTTTCCTGTCGTGAGCGGTTGCCGAAGTCTGCGCTGACGGCCTGGGCGATGGCCTCGCGGTTATCCATGACGAGGCGCTTGAGCCGCGCGAGCCTGTCGCGGCGCACTGGCCACGCGGGCAGCATGTCGGCCTGATGAGCGGCACGCATGGCTTCGAAGGTCTGCTGCATGCGCAGCAAGTGCGGGGCGGGCAGGTCGGCAGGTTGCATGGCGTGCTCCTGGCAGGGTGGGCGAAGCCCGGGGTGGGAGAGGTCGGTTGGCAGATAGGTGCAATTGCCAACGAGTATGGTCGCCCGGGCGGCCTTCAACGGGCTGATACGGCAGCGCCGTGTGCGGCACGGCCCGCTCGTACGGGTGCGCGCACACGTGTGTGAGGCGCGGTTTGCTGCGATGCGGCAATCGCAGGATCCGCGCCTCGGCAGCGATTGCCGCCCCAGCTTCACCGGCATTGCTGCATGCCATCGAGCGATGCTTCTAATGCGGGTAAGCCCCGCCGTTTGAAACAACCCGGAGCGCCTAGGATGTGGGTTCATGACCGGCAATAAGCCGGCGGCGGCGCTCGCCCAATAAAAAATCCATCCGGAGACACCCATGGCCACTGATTTGCCCACCTCCGCCCTCACCTTCGATTACGTCATCGTCGGCGCCGGTTCGGCCGGTTGCGCTCTCGCCAGCAGGCTGACCGAAGACCCCGACGTGACGGTTGCGCTGCTGGAAGCGGGGCCGCACGACCATCACCTCTCGGTGTGGGTACCGGCCGGGTGCGCAGCGTCGCTGCCGTTCAAAAACAAGCGCAACTATGGGTTTGAGACTGTGCCGCAAGCGGGCCTGGGCGGGCGTCAGGGGTATCAGCCGCGCGGGCGCGGGCTGGGCGGCAGCTCGTCGCTCAACGCGATGATCTATATCCGCGGCACCCCCAACGATTACAACCACTGGGCCGAACAAGGCTGCACCGGCTGGAGCTGGAACGACGTGCTGCCCTACTTCAAGCGCTCAGAAGGCAACGAGCGCTTTGCCGGCCGCGATGACGACGCGCTGCACGGCGGCACCGGCCCGCTGCACGTAAGCGACCTGCGTACCGGCAATCCGATCGCACAACGCTTTGTTGATGCCGGCGTGGCTGCAGGCTACCGCCGCAACAACGATTTCAACGGCCCGGATCAGGAAGGCGTCGGCCCATATCAGGTCACGCAGCACAATGGCGAACGCTGGAACGCCGCACGCGCCTATCTGCATGGCGGCGACAAGGCCGACACCACCTTCAGCCGCAACCGCCGCCAGTTGACGGTGATGCCCGAAACGCAGGCGCTGCGCATCATCTTTGAGGGCAAGCGTGCGGCGGGCGTGGTGGTGGAGCGCGCGGGCCGCACCGAAACGCTGCATGCGCGCCGCGAAGTCGTCGTGTCTTCCGGCGCGTTCGGCTCGCCGCAGTTGCTGATGGCCTCGGGCGTTGGCCCGGCCGAACATCTGCGCTCGCTCGGCATTCCGGTTGTGCATGACCTGCCCGGCGTCGGCCAGAATCTGCAGGACCATCTCGACATCATCCTGCACAAGAAGGTCTTCAACCTTGACCTGATCGGCTATTCCGCGCGCGGCAGCGCCCACATGCTGGGCGAGATTCTGCGCTACCGGCGCGAGCGGCGCGGCATGCTCGCCACCAACTTTGCTGAGGCCGGCGGCTTCATCAAGAGCCGCCCCGATCTGGCCGAACCCGACCTGCAACTGCATTTCGTGGTCGCCATGGCCGACAACCACAATCGCACGTTCAACTACGGCCACGGCTATTCGTGCCACGTGTGCGTGCTGCGCCCGAAGAGCCGAGGCGAGGTGCGCCTGGCCTCGGCCGACACGCGCGAGGCACCGCTGATCGACCCGCGCTTCCTCTCAGACCCTGGCGACATGGCTGGTATGCTCGCCGGTTTCCGTGCCGTGAAGAGCATCTTCGCGCAGCGTCCGCTGGCCGATCTGGGCGGGCGTGAGTTGTATTCGGGAAACCTCCGCGGCGACGGGTCGGATGACGAAGCCGTGCGCGCGCTCATCCGCCAGCATGCCGACACCATCTACCACCCCGTCGGCACCTGCAAGATGGGCAGCGCAGACGATGCCATGGCCGTGGTGGACCCAGAACTGCGCGTGCGTGGCCTGACCGGCCTGCGCGTGATCGATGGCTCGGTCATGCCGACGCTGATTGGCGGCAACACCAACGCGCCGATCATCATGATTGCCGAGCGCGCCGCAGATTTGATGCGCCACGCAGATTTGATGCGCCAATATGGGCGCCCAACGCAGAATGTGCTGACGAGCACCCCCGCACAAGCCACGCCGGCCGAAGTCCACTGAGTGGAGGCGCCGGGGCCAGCAAGACGAGCCTTGGCGCCGCCGCGGGCACACCGACGGTTTGGCCGTGCCCTGCGCCCTATGCGGCGCCTTGCGCCTCTGTTGCCGGGAGGAAAAGGCAAGAGCGAAGGCAAGAGCGGTTTCAAGCCCCAAGCGCAACGCTAAGCGACAGCGGTCAAGCGCCCAGTAATTCCGCCACGGCACAACCCACCACAACGGTAGCGGCCCGCAGATCATTCAACCGCAGGTTCTCATCTGTGTTGTGCCCGCGCGCTTCCATCAGCGTACGCGGCCCAGCGCCATAGAGGATTGTCGGCACGCCATGCGCCGTGTAATGCCGGGCATCGGTATACAACGGCACACCGTGCACTGGCACATCGCCCCCAAACACCGCCAGCGCATGACGCCGCACAGCGCCAATCAACACGTCTACGCCCGGCAGTTCGGCAAGCGGCTCAGCCAGCAGAATCCGCTCAACCGACACCGCAATCCCCGGCCGCTCGGCTGCGGCACGCTCAATCACCGCTCGCAGCTCGCCTTGCGCATCGCGCCCGGCCTCTTCGGGAATCATTCGACGGTCGATGCGGAACGTCACCAGATCCGGCACCACGTTGGTATTGATGCCACCCCGGATCAAACCCACGTTCAACGTTGCGTGGTCAATGCCGGACACGGCTGACTTGCGCGTCGCCAGTTCTGCGCGATACGCATACACAGCTTGCAGGATGTGGGTGGCCGCTTCAATGGCGTCGATGCCGGTATGCGGCATGGCGGCGTGCGCCTGCTTGCCGCGCACCGTTACCTGCACGTGCAGGCAGCCGTTATGCGCCGAGGTGATGCCATACGCAAAGCCAGCCGAGATGGCGTAGTCCGGCTTGGAGAGGCCCTGATCCAGCAGCCATTTCGGGCCAATGTCGCCGCCGGTTTCTTCGTCGTAAGTGAAATGCAGTTCGACCGTGCCGTTGAGCTTGGCACCGCGCTTCTCGGCATCGATCAGCGCGAGCAGCGCCCAAGTGTAGGTTGCGAAATCCGATTTGGAAACCGCCACGCCGCGGCCGAACATCGTAGGGCCCTGTTCGGTTTCGACGATCTCACCACCGTAAGGATCATGCGTCCAGCCCTGGCCGGGCGGAACGACATCACCGTGCGCGTTCATGGCAAGCGTCGGCCCACCATTGCCAAACGTGCGGCGCACGATCAGGTTGGTGGCGCTGACCATGCCGGCGGCACGCACTTGGGCTTCGGGCACGGCATGCGCCTCGACCGTCAGGCCCAGCGTCTCCAGCAGCGCTTTGGCGCGCGCCGCGTGCGCGGCGCAGTCGCCGGACGGGTTGTCCGACGGCACCTTCACCAGTTCCCGCAGGAAATCGATCTGCCGCGCGTGCGCAGCCTCGATAAACGCGCGGATGTCCGCGTCGATGCCGGCGGAGGTGAGCTGAGCCTGAGTCATGTCGATGTCTCCGGGGTTGTTGTTGGACGAGGATCGAAAGTGACTGAGCCCCCGTTGTGCGGGGGCCCAGGATTGGTACCGATGAAAGCGGCGCTTACTGTGCGGCTTGCATGGCCTCGGCGGTCAGCCACACCGATTCTGGCAGGTCCTGCTCGTCGCAGTTGTGGCCTTCGCCACCGCGGTCGACAACCAGGAAGTCGCTCACTTCGCCCAGAGCCAGCAACGGGTGATGCCACACACCGCGCGCATAGTTCACGCCCTGCCAGCCACGTGAAACGAACGCGCGCAGCTTGGACGGATCCAGCTCACCGGCGGGTGCCACGACCACCAGGTACGGCTTGTCGTTCTGCGGGATGAAGGCCTGGCTGCCACGCGGGTGGCGCTCCAGCATCTTCACCTCGAACGGCAGCGTACGCGGCTGGCCACGGAACAGGTTGATCAGCGCGCGGCCATCGTCACCCACATCCACGTTGGCGAGGTCATGAAAGCGCGTGGTCGTGCCCTGGTTGATCGGGAACTGCTTGGCCCCTTCCAGCTCGATCACGTCGCCAAAGGGCGCGAAGGCTTCGCGCGTGAGCGGCTCGATGGCGAGCGCTACGCGAGCGGCAGTGTCTTGGCTCATTCCAGAACTCCCCACAAACGCAGACGCGACACGCCGCCGTCCGGGAACATGTTGAACCGCACGTGCGTGACCAGCCCCAAGTCAGCGATTTCCGCTTCGTAATAGTGCTGCAGATCCATCTGCAGCTTTTGCTCGGGCAGCAGCGTCTGCCAGAACATGGCTTGCGTCTTCAGCGAGCTGTCGGTGCCGCCCACCACGCGTGCGGCCTGAATGGAAACGCGGTCAGCAAAATTGCCTTTGAAGTGGGCGGTGTCGACTTCAATCTTGCGGATGCGGCCCGGATTGGCCAGTGCGATCACGCACCAGTCGTTGCCCGGCTCGCGGCGGCGGCGCGTTTCCCAGCCGTCACCCATGTTTTCGCCACGGCCCGGCATCAGCATGCGCGAGGCCGGCCCGAAGTGTTCGTTGTTGGCTTCGACCACGTAGGCGCCGTTTTCCATGGCGGCCAGGTCGAACAGCTTGGTCCGGTCAGCGCCCTTCCAGTCGACTTGCGGCTGGCCGTACACACGCAGGCGCGCAATGCCGCCGTCCGGGAAGATGTTCACGCGCAGATGCGTGAAGGCGCCGCCGTTGGTCACGGCCACGTAGGCGTGGCTGTTGCCTTGCAGCGTGGTCGACGGAACGATTTCGGTCCACTGCGTCGCGTCGGTCGGCTCGCCGTCGGGCAGGTAGGCGGCTTCGATGGAAGCGGCCGGCGGGAAGTTGCCGGTGAAGTGGCTGGTGTCGATATCGACGCCTTTCACCACGCCCGGGCGGGCCAGACGGACGATGCAGTAGTCATAGCCGCCGTTGCGGCGACGGCGCGTTTCCCAGCCGTCCATCCACTTGCCGTGGTCGTCGTACTTGCCGGGAATGAAGACCGCCGGCTGCGGGTCGAGCATGCGGTTCTTCGGTGCGAAGAATTCGTCAGTTGCGAACGTGGCTTCGGCGCCCAAGCGGGGGTCCGCCAGGTTCGGATATCGGCGCGTGAAATCGGGTGCGTTCGGATCGAGCATGGGCATCGCCATGGGAGTCTCCTTGGTCTTTGTCTCTGGATGTTATGCGGCAGACCCACCGGGCAAAAAACGACGAGTAAGAACACTCGAAACCCTGACGATGGGAACGCCGGAAGTGCAGCGTAGATGGTGCAAGCACAAGGCTTCGCGGGACTGCATGGACCGATGCTAGCATGTGAATTCAAAAATTGCATACAAAAATTGGATCGCCTATGATGCCGTCAACGCTCAACAATTCGTGACGACAATTTGTTGCGATGCAACGAGCGAAACAAAGCCGTGACGACAATCGCAGCAGACCGAATTAGACGATTGGGCAAGGCTCGAGACATCTGTAATCCAAAGGAGGATTCATCATGCAACGCTTTACGCGCCCCTTGTTCGGGCAGGTTTTGATTGCCTTGGCGGTGGGCATCGCGCTGGGCATCTGGGCGCCTGAATTTGCGCAGAAACTGCAGCCGCTTGGCGACGGCTTTCTCAAACTCATCAAGATGCTGATCGCGCCGATCGTGTTCTCAGTCGTGGTGGTCGGCATTTGCGGCGCCGGCGAGCTGAAGAAGGTTGGGCGCGTGGGCGGCAAAGCCGTCATCTACTTCGAGATCGTGACGACGATTGCGCTGGCGCTGGGCATTGCGCTGGCCTATCTGTTCGGCCCTGGCCACGGCATGAATGTCGATCCGAAATCGCTCGACCCGGCGGCCATGGCGTCGTACATGAACACGGCCAAGCAGGTGGAATCGACCGGTGTGGCGGCGTTCTTTCTCAAGCTGATCCCGGATACGTTCGTGAGTGGCTTCGTGAAGGGCGACATCCTGCAGGTGCTGTTGGTGTCGATCCTGTTCGGTTGCTCGCTGTCGTTGCTGGGTGAGCGCACCAAGCCGCTGGTGAACCTGATCGATCAGCTCTCGCACGTGCTGTTCCGCATGATGGCGGTGATCATCCGTCTGGCGCCGCTGGGCGTGCTGGGCGCGGTGGCCTTTACGGTGGGCAAGTACGGCGCGGGCTCGCTCAAGCAGTTGGGCTTCCTGGTGCTGCTGTTCTATGCGGCGGTGACGATTTTCGTGGTGGTGGTGCTGGGCAGCATCCTGCGCCTGGCGGGCTTCAACATCTTCAAGCTGATCCGCTTCCTGCGCGCCGAGCTGCTGGTGGTGCTGGGCACGGCGTCGTCCGACGCGGTGCTGCCGTCCATCATGAACAAGCTTGAGAAGATGGGCATCAAGCGCTCGGTGGTGGGCCTCGTCATCCCGACCGGGTATTCGTTCAACCTCGATGCATTCTCGATCTACCTGACGCTGGCTGCCGTGTTCATCGCCCAGGCGACCAACACGCCGCTGGCCTTCCAGGACTTGCTGCTCATCCTCGGTGTGGCGCTCATCACGTCAAAGGGCGCGCATGGCATTCCGGGCTCGGCCATCGTGATTCTGGCAGCCACGCTGTCGGTCATTCCTGCCATTCCGGCCATTGGTCTGGTGCTGGTGCTCTCCGTCGACTGGTTCATCGGGATTGCCCGTGCATTGGGCAACCTGATCGGCAACTGCGTCGCCACGGTCGTGATCGCCGCGTGGGAGAAAGACATCGACCGCGTGCGCGCCAACGCAGTACTGGACGGCAAGATCGATATCACCGAAGAAGGCGAGTCGATTCCGCATGCACACGGCACGCCGGCGGTCTCGGCGCATACCGTGCCGCATGCCTGAAGCCGGTGTCTGGTCGGACGGCGGTAAAATCGGCGCCATGACTGAAACCACCGCCGCCGACATCTCCTCCGAAGGCATTGCCGACGACATCGCCCAGGCGATCGTCGCGCACCGGCTGCCGCCGGGCACCAAGCTGCGCGAAGAAGCGCTGGCGAAGGTCTACGGCGTCAGCCGCACCAAGATTCGCGCGGCGCTGCTGATGCTGGCCAAAGACAAGCTGATCCGCATGGAGCCGGATCGCGGTGCGTTTGTGGCCAAGCCGGACGAAACCGAGGCGCGCGAGGTGTTTGCCGTGCGCCGCGTGCTGGAAGTGGCGCTGGTGCGCGAGTTCATCGCCAAGGCCACGCCCGCCGATTACAAGCGGCTGGAAAAGCATCTGGCCGAAGAACACAAGGTGGCCGCCAGCGGTGACCTGTCAGACGTCCCGCGCCGCAACCGCCTGATGGCCGATTTCCATCTGCTGATGGCCGATGTGGTCGGCAACAGCGTGCTCAAGGAAATGCTGTACGAGCTTTCCGCGCGCAGCTCGGTCATCACGATGATGTATCAATCCACCTATGACGCCGTGCGCTCGTCCGACGAGCACACCGCCTTTCTGGCAGCGGCCAAGCGCGGTGACGTGGAAGGCGCCATCGCCCTGATGGAAGAGCACATGGCGCACACCGAGAGCTCGCTCAAGTTCGAATCGCCGGGCGGCCGCGCAACGGACCTCGTTGCCGCACTGCTGGCCTGAACCTCGCGGTGCCAACTTACACGCTGCGCGCGCCAGTCTGCGTCGAGCTGGAAATCAAGAAGAGCCGTTTCATCGGATGGGCCGTGCCGGTTGAGGACCGCGCGGCCGCCATGGATGTCATCGCACGCCTGCGTGCCGAACACCCGGCCGCCACGCACGTCTGCTGGGCACTGCTTGCGGGCGGGCAATCCGGCATGTCCGATGACGGCGAACCCTCCGGCACCGCCGGGCGCCCGATTCTGGAAGTGCTGCGCCATCACGATCTGGACAGCACGCTGGGTGCTGTGGTGCGCTACTTCGGTGGCGTCAAGCTGGGCGCGGGCGGACTCGTGCGTGCGTACACCGACGCCATCGCCACCGCGCTCATGCAGGCCGAACGCGTGGAGCGCATCGCCCGCACCACCCTCACGCTTGTCACCAACTATGCCGATGAGGCACGCATCCGGCGCTGGATTGACGATGGCGGCTACACGCTCGTCGATGCGGCCTACGATGGGGGCGTGACGTTGACGGTGCGGCTGCCGGTGACGGATGAGGCGGCGGCGCGCGGGGCGCTGCGGGATTTGACGCAAGGGCGGGTGGTGGTGGCTTCCTGATGCCGCCTCACGAGGGCCTTACGACGGCCTCAGGAGGATGCCCCGTCCCGGACGGTCGTTGCTGTATAGGCACCCTCGGCGTAGTCCAGGCAGGTCCAGAGAATCTCCGCTTGCCGCGTCTCATCCAATGACCGGAAATGCTCGAAGCCACCCGCATGCAGCATGCTCAAAAACGCACGCAGCTTGGATAGCTTGTCGAACAATTCGGCATGCGCCTGATAAGGGTGAGGATCGGGAACGGCATTGGAATCTGTCATGGCGTGGTCTCCGTCGAATTGAGGAAACGCGCCACCCGCAAGAGGCGGGTGGGCGAGCACAGCAAGTTGGACACCGAGTAGCAACGCTCGACACGGCCGAGGCCGTCCCTGCCGGCTCGCCCATAAGGGAGAGCGGCCACGGGAGATTGACGACAAGGACTTGTGCCAAGCCCTCGCCGGTTGCTAATCGAAGATGTCCAGTCTTCGGCCGCTTTCTCTCGTGGCACGAAAGCAGCGCCGACAAGTCTATCGGGCTGCGTTTGATGAAGGCAATACGAAACGGGATAAATCAGAAAAGGACTATGCGCGGGGACGCGCAGGGACGCGATTATCGCTCACCCACCCGCGACCAATACCCCGGCTGCCCATACACCGTCTTCAGATGTTCGATAAAGAACCGGATTTTGGCCGGCACCGGCCGCTGCTGCGGATACACGGCGAGGATGTCGTAGTCGGGCAGCGCGTAGTCATCCAGCACCGTCATCAGCGCGCCCGATTCCAGCTCGGGCTGGATCTCCCACGTTGAGCGCCAGCCAAGACCCAAGCCTTCGCCCATCCAGCGGTGCAGCAGTTCGCCATCGTTGCAGTCGAGGTTGCCGTTCACCTTTACGGTGACGGCCTTGCCGTTGTGCTGAAAATACCAGCCGCGCTGCTGGCCGCCCTGCAGGTTGAAGGCGAGGCAGTTGTGCTTTTCCAGATCATCCAACGTGCGCGGCACGCCGTGCTTGGCAAAGTACGCGGGCGTGCCGCACACCACGCGCTTGTTTGACGCCAGACGAATCGCCACGAAGTTCGGATCGATCGCCCCGCCAATGCGGATGCCCACGTCGTAACCCTCGCGCACCAGATCAACCACGCGGTCGGTCAGGTTGAACGAGATGCGCACGTCCGGGTTGGCGCGCAGAAAGTCCGGCGCATGCGGCGCGACGTGCTTGCGGCCGAACGCGGCCGGTGCCGAGACGATCAGGTGGCCGGTCGCCTTGTGGCGGCCTTCGGCAACCAGCAGTTCAGCGCGGTCCAGTTCGCCCAGTGCCTTCTTGCACTGTTCCATGAACACCGCGCCCTGCTCCGTCACCGCAATGCGGCGCGTGGACCGATGCAGCAGCTTGACGCCCAGGCGAGCCTCCAGCGCATTGATGCGGCGGCCGATCATGACGGGCGTCACATCCTGCGTGAGTGCGGCGGCGGCCATGCTGCCGTGTTCCACCACGGCGATGAACGCTTCGATCTGCTTGAGCTTGTCCATTCCATCATTCCAGTTCGCAATGTCTGACCATTTTATGGAGGATTCCGTACGCGGATTGGCGCTATCCAGCGCATATCACCTGTGACGAATGACTGAAATGCGAAGCAGTGATGGGATCAATGCTCGCGCAAGGCGCTCGATTTTTGCGGCGCACAAAATCACGGGTAAATGGCATGGCTGCGGGCTTCTGCGGCGATCTTGTTGCCTCTGAATTGCTGCGGCACGAGAAAGCATTCGATATACATGGTTAGCAATCAACTGACGAAAACGCCGTTTATCGATATCGGTGTGCGGGAATAGGATCAGCTCCAACCCATTCCCACCTTCCCCTTCCCGGAGACACACCATGCCGAAGATGAGAGCGATTGACGCCGCAGTTGCGGTGATGGAAAAAGAGGGCATCACCACGGCCTTCGGCGTGCCTGGTGCCGCCATCAACCCGCTGTACTCGGCCTTGCGCAAGGCTGGCAACAGCATTGACCACGTGCTCGCCCGCCACGTGGAAGGCGCTTCGCACATGGCCGAGGGCTACACCCGTGCCGAGCCCGGCAACATCGGCGTGTGCATCGGCACCTCGGGCCCGGCGGGCACCGACATGATCACCGGTCTGTACTCGGCCTGGGCCGATTCGATTCCCATCCTGTGCATCACCGGCCAAGCGCCCCGCGCCCGTCTGTACAAAGAAGACTTCCAGGCGGTCGATATCGAATCGATTGCCAAGCCGGTCACCAAGTGGGCCGTCACGGTGCGCGAGCCGGCGCTGGTGCCGCGCGTGTTCCAGCAGGCGTTCCACCTGATGCGCTCGGGCCGTCCGGGCCCGGTGCTGATCGACCTGCCGTTCGACGTGCAAGTCGCTGAAATTGAATTCGACCCTGACACCTACAGCCCGCTGCCGGTCTACAAGCCCGCGGCCACGCGTGCACAGGCCGAGCGCGCCATCGAAATGCTGTGCCAAGCCGAGCGTCCGCTGCTGGTATGCGGGGGCGGCGTGATCAACGCCGATGCGGCCAAGCTGATGGTCGAGTTTGCCGAGTTGGTGAACGTGCCCGTGGTGCCCACCCTGATGGGCTGGGGCGTGCTGGCCGATGATCACCCGCTCAACGCCGGCATGGTCGGCTTGCAGACCTCGCACCGCTACGGCAACGCCACGCTGCTCGCCTCCGACTTCGTGTTCGGCATCGGCAACCGCTGGGCCAACCGCCACACCGGCAGCGTTGATGTCTACACCAAGGGCCGCAAGTTCGTGCACGTTGATATCGAACCGACCCAGATCGGCCGCGTGTTCGGCCCGGACCTGGGCATCGTGTCCGACGCCAAAGCCGCGCTGGAGAAGTTCATTGAAGTCGCGCGCGAGCTGAGGGCCGCCGGCAAGCTGCCGTGCCGCAAAAGCTGGAACGCCGATGTGCAAAAGCGCAAGCGCACCATGCTGCGCCGTTCGGACTTCGACAACGTGCCCATCAAGCCGCAGCGCGTGTACCGCGAGATGAACCAGTACTTCCCGCGCGACGTCCGCTACGTGTCGACGATTGGCCTGTCGCAGATCGCCGCGGCGCAGTTTCTGTCGGTCAACCAGCCGCGCCACTGGATCAACTGCGGCCAGGCCGGCCCGCTGGGCTGGACGATTCCCGCCGCCATTGGCGTGAAGGTGGCCTCGCCCAACAGCGACGTGGTGGCCATCTCGGGCGACTACGACTTCCAGTTCATGATCGAAGAAATGGCGGTGGCCGCGCAGTTCAAGGTGCCGTACATCCACGTGGTGGTGAACAACTCGTACCTGGGCCTGATCCGCCAGGCGCAGCGCAACTTCGACATGGACTACTGCGTCCAGCTCGCCTTCGACAACGTCAACGCACCGGAGCTGAACGGCTACGGCGTCGACCACGTGAAGGTGGTGGAAGGTCTGGGCTGCAAGGCCATCCGCGTGTTCAAGCCGGAAGACATCGAACCCGCCTTCGCGCAGGCCCGCCTGTTGATGGCCGAGTTCTCGGTGCCGGTGATGGTGGAAGTGATTCTCGAGCGCGTGACGAACATCGCCATGGGCACCGAGATCGACAACGTGGTCGAGTTTGAAGAGGTGCTCGACCTGGAAGACACCCTCGCTGAAGAAGACGCCACCGCATAAAGACGGCGCGCTGTTCCCTCACCGTTCCGATAAAGGAGAAACCATGACAAAGCTGGCAGCCAACCTGACCATGCTCTTCAACGAGCAGGCGTTCCTCGACCGCTTCGAAGCCGCCGCGCGTGCGGGCTTTCGCGGCGTGGAGTTCCTGTTTCCCTACGCGTTTCATGCAGACCAGATTGCCGATCGCCTGAACCGCTTCCAGCTCGATCTGGTGCTGCACAACCTGCCGGCCGGCAACTGGGACGGCGGCGA
The DNA here is from genome assembly GCF_003851545.1 of Ralstonia sp. SET104. GTDB lineage: Bacteria > Pseudomonadota > Gammaproteobacteria > Burkholderiales > Burkholderiaceae > Ralstonia. Next base: position 127,185 of record NZ_BHVX01000008.1, read on the forward strand.
GCGTGGCATCGCCGTGCTGCCGGATCGCGTGGGCGAGTTTCAGGAAGGCGTGGGCGAGGCGATCAAATACGCCAAGGTGCTCGGCGTAAAGCAACTCAACTGCCTGGTGGGGATTCGCCCCGAAGGCGTGAGCGAAGACGCTGCGCGCAAGACGCTGGTGGACAACCTGAAGTTTGCGGCCAAGGCACTGAAGGCCGAGAAGATTGATCTGCTGATCGAGCCGATCAACACGTTTGATATTCCCGGCTTCTACCTGAACCGCACGCAGCAGGCGCTGGACCTGATCAACGACGTGGATGCGTCCAACCTGTATGTGCAGTACGACATCTATCACATGCAACGGATGGAAGGCGAAGTGGCGAACACGCTGAAGCGCCATCTGGACAAGATCAAGCATGTGCAATTGGCGGACAACCCTGGGCGTAATGAGCCGGGGACGGGTGAGATCAATTACCGGTTCTTGTTCAACTGGCTGGATGAGATTGGCTACAACGGCTGGATTGGGTGTGAGTACAAGCCTAAGGCTGGGACGGTTGAGGGCCTTGGCTGGCGCGCTGATCACAAGGTTGCTTGATTTGTTTTTTGCCTTGTTCCGGCGGGGGTGGTCCATCCCTTGTTTCATCCCCTGCCGGGGCTGACTCACTTTTCTTTGTCTTGCCAAAGAAAAGTAAGCAAAAGAAAGGCGCGCCCGAGATGGCGACTTCCCCTTGAATTTATGTTGCAAGGAGGGGAAGGGGAAAACTCGCTGCGCTCAGACAGTTCCCCTTCCTTGATCCTCCTTGCAACAGAAATTCAAGGCGCCATCAAGGGCAGGAACGTCAAAGGCCAAACCATCGACCACGAGTGCAGTGGGAACCAGCAACACAGCGCGAAGCAAAGCAAGCAAGAGCAACACAACCAAGAGCCGTCCAGGACAGCACACAGATTGTGTGGCCGTACCCTGCCCTAGATGGCGCCTTGAATTTGTGTAAGCGGGCGGAAAAAAGACGGGGAACTGTTTGAGCGAAGCGAGTTTTCCCCGTCTCCGCCCGGTTACACAAATTCAAGGGGGGTGTCGCCATCTTGGGCGCGCCTTTCTTTGCTTACTTTCTTTGGCAAGACAAAGAAAGTGAGTCGCCCCCGGCAGGGGGTGAAAGGGGGATGGACCACCAAGGCCCAACCCAAAGACCAAACCACCAACACCCAAACCAAGGAGCTCCCTCACCATGGCAACCACAACTCTGAACCTCGGTTTCATCGGCCTCGGCATCATGGGCGCCCCCATGGCTGGCCATCTGCGTGCAGCAGGCCACACGCTGTTTGTGCACGACGTGAACCCGGCCCCGGCCGCGCTGGTGGAAGCGGGGGCGACGGTCTGCACCAGCGCGGAAGAAGTCGCCAAGCGCGCCGACATCATCTTCATCATGGTGCCGGACACGCCGCACGTAGAGGCGGTGCTGTTCAGCGAGAAGGGCGTCGCCAAGGCGCTGAAGGAGGCAGGCAAGGACGCCGCTGCGGGCAAGATCGTGGTCGACATGAGCTCGATCTCGCCGATCGCGACGAAGGACTTCGCTGCCCGCATCAACAAGACCGGTGCGCAGTACCTGGACGCGCCGGTGTCGGGTGGCGAAGTGGGCGCGAAGGCGGCGTCGCTGACGATCATGGTGGGCGGTGAACAAGCTGCGTACGACCGCGTTGCACCGCTGTTCAACCTGATGGGCAAGAACGTGACGCTGGTCGGCGGCAACGGCGACGGCCAGACCACCAAGGTGGCCAACCAGATCATCGTGGCGCTGAACATCCAGGCGGTGTCGGAAGCGCTGCTGTTCGCATCGAAGGCGGGCGCAGACCCGGCAAAGGTACGTCAGGCGCTGATGGGCGGCTTTGCGGCGTCGCGCATTCTGGAAGTGCACGGCGAGCGCATGGTCAAGCGCACGTTTGATCCGGGCTTCCGCATCGAGCTGCACCAGAAGGATCTGAACCTCGCCCTGCAAGGCGCCAAGACGCTGGGCGTGGCCCTGCCCAACACCGCCACCGCGCAAGAGCTCTTCAACACCTGCGCCGCCAACGGCATGGGCAAGCAAGATCATTCGGCACTGTGCCGCGCGATCGAGATCATGTCGAACCACGACATTGCCTAAGCGCTGAGCCGCACCCTGCCGTCGCCTTCGGGTGCCGGCAGTTTCGTTTGAGCTGTCCCCACGTTTTTCGCCATGCACAACGACCCCTCCGCCCAGGCCGCCTTGCGCGCCGCTTTGCCCAATCCGTCGCCGCGCGCGTTGCTGCACGGCTTGTTTGATACCGCCGTGGCCGCGGTCAGCGCGTCGCAGTGTCTGCCGGGCTTTCTGCCTGCGCCGCCACGTGGTCGCACGGTTGTGATTGGCGCAGGCAAAGGCGCTGCGGCGATGGCCGAAGCGGTTGAGCAGCACTGGAAGGGCGAGCTGTCTGGCCTGGTGGTCACGCGTTACGAGCATGGTCGCGCGCCGGGCACGAGCGGCCGTATCGAAGTCGTGGAGGCTTCGCACCCGGTTCCCGACGAGGCCGGTCAGCGTGCTGCGCAACGCATGGTTGGCTTGCTGGAAGGTCTGACAGAAGACGACCTCGTGCTGTGCCTGATTTCCGGCGGTGGCTCGGCCCTGCTGGCGGCACCGGCCGAAGGGCTGACGCTGGCCGACAAGCAGGCCGTCAACCGCGCGCTGCTCAAGAGCGGCGCGAGCATCGGCGAGATGAACTGCGTGCGCAAGCACCTGTCGTCGATCAAGGGCGGGCGCCTGGCACTGGCCTGCGCACCGGCGCGTGTGGAGACGCTGCTCATCTCCGACATTCCCGGCGATGACCCAACGCTCATCGCCAGCGGCCCGACGCTGCCCGACGCGACCACCTGCGCAGATGCCCTGGCCGTGATCAACAAATACGGCATCGACGTGCCCGAAGCCGTGCGCCGTCATCTGGAAACCGGCGCGGGTGAAACGCCCAAGCCCGGCGATGCACGCTTCGAAGGCCACCGCAGTCACGTCATCGCCACGGCGCAACACGCGCTGGAAGCCGCTGCAGCACAGGCCCGTGCACTCGGTTATGAGGCGCACATCCTGTCGGACAGCATCGAAGGCGAAGCGCGCGATGTGGCCGAAGTGCATGCTGGCATCGTGCGGCAGATCGTGGCGCGCAATCAGCCGTTCAACAAGCCGTGCGTGATTCTGTCCGGCGGTGAGACGACCGTTACCGTGCGTGGCAATGGGCGTGGTGGCCGCAATGCCGAGTTCCTGCTCGCGCTGGGCGTGGCGCTGGATGGCTTGCCGGGCGTGCATGCGATTGCCTGCGATACCGATGGCATCGATGGCTCGGAAGACAACGCTGGCGCGCTTCTGACGCCGGACAGTCTTGCCCGTGCCGAGGCACTCGGCTTGAAGCCGAAGCAACTGCTCGACAACAACGATGGGTATGGGTTTTTTGATGCGCTCGGCGATCTGATCGTTACCGGGCCGACTCGGACTAACGTGAATGACTTTCGGGCGATTTTGATTACTGGGTGAGGTTCGATGTGGGATGGTTTTTTTTTGTTTGTGGTCCATCCCTTGTTTCATCCCCTGCCGGGGCTGACTCACTTTCTTTGCTTACTTTCTTTGGCAAGACAAAGAAAGTGAGTCGCCCCCGGCAGGGGGTGAAAGGGAGTGGACCACCAAGGCCCAAACAGCAACACACCGGAACAACACATCATGCGCCGCTTCCGCAACACCAAAATCCTCGCCACCCTCGGCCCCGCCAGCAGCGACAAGGACACCATCCGCGCCCTCTTCGATGCGGGCGCAGACGTCTTCCGCCTGAACTTCAGCCACGGTTCGCACGAAGACCACCGCAAGCGCTACGACACCGTGCGCGCAGTAGAAGCCGAGACCGGCCGCCCCATTGGCATCCTGGCCGACATGCAAGGTCCGAAGCTGCGCATCGGTACGTTTGCCGAAGGCCGCGTCGTGCTCAAGAACGGGGAGCGCTTTGTGCTCGACCGCGACCCGACGCCGGGTGATGTCACCCGTGTGCATCTGCCGCACGCCGAGCTGTACGCAGCCGCTGCGCCGGGCCAATCGCTGCTGCTGGACGACGGCAAGATCCGCCTGGCCGTGGAGGCTGTAGACCCGACGGCCATCATCACCCGCGTGGTCGACGGCGGCCCGCTGTCGGACCGCAAGGGCGTGAATGTGCCGGACGCCGTGATCCCCATCCCCGCCCTCACTGAGAAAGACTTGCGCGACCTCGATTTCGCCCTGTCGCTGGGTGTGGATTGGATTGCGCTGTCGTTCGTGCAGCGCGCCGAAGACGTGATCGCCGCGCGCGAGATCATCGGCGACCGCGCTGGCCTGCTCTCCAAGATCGAGAAGCCCGCCGCGCTGCTGCATCTGGAAGACATCGTGCAGGCCTCTGACGCGCTGATGGTGGCGCGTGGCGACCTTGGCGTGGAGCTGCCGCCCGAGCGCGTACCCGGTGTGCAGAAGCGCATCTTGCGCATCGCGCGCCAGCACGGCAAGCCGGTGGTGGTGGCCACGCAGATGCTGGAATCGATGATCGAAGCGCCGGTGCCCACGCGCGCCGAAGCGTCCGACGTGGCCACCGCCGTGTACGACGGCACCGATGCGGTGATGCTCTCGGCCGAATCGGCCAGCGGCAAGCATCCGGTGGCGGCGGTCAGCATCATGAACCGCATCATTGCCGAGACCGAGCGCGACCCGCTGTACCGCAACCTGATCGATGCACAACATCAACCACCGCTGCCGACGCGCCAGGACGCCATTTGCGCGGCGCTGCGCGACGTGACACACATCCTGGGCGCGGTGGCCACCGTCACCTACACCTCCAGCGGCAAGACCAGCCTGCGTGCCGCACGCGAGCGCCCATTGGCGCCCATTGTGAGCATCACGCCGCGTCTGGATACGGCGCGCCGTCTGGCAATCGCCTGGGGCGTGCACAGCACGGTCAGCCCGGACGTGAGCAACGTGGATGAGATGGTGGATGCAGCGTGCCGCGCCGCCGCGCGTGAAGGCTTTGCCGTGTCGGGCGATCAGATTGCCATCACGGCGGGCATGCCGTTCGGTCAGGCGGGTTCGACCAACCTGCTGCGCCTGGCTGAAATCTGGCCGCAGACGCTGGTGACCGCGCAGACGGAAACCAACGCGCTGCAGCCCGAACCGGCAACGGTCTGACGCCGCCCGGGATCAGCAGGTCTCAGACCACTTTGGAGTAGCGCGGGACGAAGGTGACGGGCTTGCCCTCCGCCTCGACCGCGCGCTCGGTGCCAGCGGCGCGCAGATGCGCATCAAACACCATGGCGATGCGCCGCACCAGCAGCCGCCCCTGCGGTGTGATGAGAATGCGCTCGTCGCCCACCTGCAGCAGCCCCGCTTCTTCCAGCGGCTGCAGCGCCTGAAGCTCTTCAGCAAAGCTGCGCTTGAAATCCAGCCCATGGCGCGCGCCGAATGCGCGCATGTCCAATTCAAAGCCGCACATCAGCTCGCTGATCAGCGCGCGGCGCACGTGGTCGTCCGGCGTGAGCGACATGCCGCGCAGCACGGCCAGCTCGCCGGCGTCGATGCGGGCGTAATACGCGTCGAGATCTTTCTCGTTCTGTGCATACACATCGCCCACGCGGCTGATGGCGGACACGCCAAAGGCCAGCAGATCGCAATCGGCGTGCGTGGAATAGCCCTGGAAATTGCGCTGCAGCCGCCCTTCGCGCTGCGCGATGGCGAGCGCATCGTCGGGGCGTGCGAAGTGGTCCATGCCGATGTACACGTAGCCTTCCGCGACCAGGCGTTCGACGGTCATTGCCAGCAGATCGAGCTTTTCGTCAGCGCTGGGCAGCGTGAGCGCGTCGATGCGGCGCTGCGCCTTGAACAGGTGCGGCAGATGCGCGTAGCTGTAGACGGAGAGCCGATCGGGCGCCATCTCCAGTACGCGGTCCAGCGTGGCGTTGAAGGTCTCGGTGCGCTGATACGGCAGGCCGTAGATCAGATCGAAGCTGATCGACTCAAAACCCAGGCGCCGCGCCGTGTCGACCACGCGCCGCGTCTGTTCCACGCTCTGGATGCGGTGGACGGCGCGTTGCACGTCGGGGTCAAAGTCTTGAATGCCCAGGCTCGCGCGGTTGAAACCGATCTCGGCCAGCACTTCGAGCGTGGCGTCATCGGCGTGGCGCGGGTCGAGCTCGACGGAGATCTCGCCGTCGCGGGCCAGGTCGAAATGCTCGCGCGTGGCGGCCATTACGGCACGCATCTCGTCGTGTGCAAGGAACGTGGGCGTGCCGCCGCCCCAGTGCAACTGTGTCACGCGACGCAGCGGGCCAATCTGCCCGGCCACCATCGCCATCTCGCGCGCGAGGGTTTCAACGTAGCGTGCGCTGCGCGAGTGGTCTTTTGTGATGACCTTGTTGCAGCCGCAGTAGTAGCAAAGGTTCGCGCAGAACGGCAGATGCATGTACAGCGACAGCGGCGCATGCAGCGCGGGCGCAATCGCGGCGCGGCGGTGCAAGGCGTCGAGGTAGTCGGCGTTACCGAACTTGTTGTGAAAGCGGTCTGCCGTCGGGTACGAGGTATAGCGCGGGCCGTGCGTGTCAAAGCGCTGCGCGAGCGCGCGCACCTGCGGCGCCGACCAGCGGAAGGCGGTGTCGTTTGCGGCGGACGGATCGTCGGCCGGCTTGGCAAAGGGGAACATGGGGGCGGTTGTAGCGAGGGCGATGATGCATCGTAGAGCGATGGAATCTGCGCCGCGTTGACGTGTGTCAACGCCCGTCAACGTGGGTTCAAACGCGTCGATCCCTCCGTCAGTAGGGGGCTAACTTCACCGATCTGTCATGTTCCGCCCTCTAACATCGATGATCGGCGTCGTGGCCCTGTTGCTCACCATGCTTGGGCCGTCAGAACAACACAACAGCGCACGCCATCGATTCGCCTTTTGGGGGAAGCACCATGTGGCAGACACTGGCACGCCGCTGCGCGTGTGCATGTGCACTGGCGTGCGCGGCCGCTGTGACGCTGACGGCGCATGCGCAAGGCACGTCGTTCGTCGTCGGACAACTGATCGAGCGCGGCGGGGACCAAGCCGACTACGCACGCGACTTCATGGCCGGCGCCAAAGTCGCGTTCGATGCCGCCAACCAGAGCGGCGGCATCAAGGGCCGGCCCATCAGCCTGGTCCGGCGTGAAGTTGCGCAGAACGAGGCCGTACCGCAGGCCATCGACATGATCGAGCGCGACCGCGTGGAGGTGCTCTTCGGTGTAAGTGAGCGCCTGCTGCCCGCGCTGGCCGCGTCACCGGACATCGCACGGCGCAATGTGCCGCTGCTCGCACCGCTTTCGGGCGCGACGTCTGCCTCTGACAACGTCTTGTTCATCCGCCCCGACTACGACCATGAAATCGTTGCCGCGCATCTCAGGCTGCGGCAGTTCGGTATGCGGCGGATCGCGCTGGTTACCGCTGCGGGCTTTGATCCGCAGCTTGGTGCGCGGCTGCGCAGCACGCTGGCCAAGGGTGCGGCGACGGAAACGCTGGACCTCTACACACTCGCCGGCGATGCGGGCGCGCTTGCCGCGCGCATTGCGCCAACCAAACCCACGGCAGTCATCGTTGCTGGCGACACCCTCACCTACGCCACCGTCGGGCGCGCGCTGGCGCAGCAGGGTTGGTACGGCTTTCTGGTCGGGCTGTCGTCGGTCAACCCGCAGGTCGCGCGGGAGATTCTGGGCACGGGGTACAGCGGTGGGTTGCTGCTCGCGCAGACGGTGCCGAACCCGGCCAGCGGCAACACCAAGGTTGCGCGCGAGCATATGGCGCGGATGAAGCAGTTTCTGGATGAGCCCCCCTCTGCCGCGACGCTGTCAGGGTATATCGCCGCGACGTATTTGATTCAGGCGATCAATACGGCTGGAGGGAGGGTGGCAGGGGCTGAACTGCGGCGGGCGTTGCAGACGCGGATGGATGTGGGTGGATTCACGTTGGACTTCACACGCGGGAATCGCGGTAGTGAATTTGTGGATCTGACCTACATCCAGGGGGTGAGGGATTGATTGGGGCGCTGCGGTTTTCCGCCTGTTCGTCGCCGGCAGAGGTACGAAATTACTGACAGGCCCCAGGGCCCCAACGGTTCAACTCGCCGCTGGCTTTTCCCCAGTCAGCAAGTAATGCATCAATTCCCGCACGGGCCGAATCGCCTGACCAAACGGCAACTTCCCGGCGCCGCGGAAGAACAAGCCACGTTCAACATCTCCCCGCAGCGCCTGGGCCAGTTTCAAATCAATACAAAACTGCCCCACCTTTCCAATCCCATCCCGTAGTCCGCAGGTTTGCAGGCAGTCGAACCCCTGCAGGCAATCCCGCACCTTGGCCTTGGCCTGCAAGGCACTCTCCCGCGACAGATAGCGCGACAACCAGGGTGTCATGACCGCGCGTGCGGGTAAGCCCGCCACGCTGACGAACTCGCCGATATCCCCCTGTTCTGCGCCGGTCAGCACCCGCTTGAAGCGCACGTGCGCATCGCCCTCTTCCGTCACTGCAAACGCGGTGCCGAGCTGCACGGCGGCTGCGCCCTTGTCGAGCCAGTGCTTCACCTTCGCATGCGAATCAATGCCACCCGCCAGGATGATCGGAATCTGCTCGGCGGCCAGCCCCAGCTTGACGAACAGTTCACGGCATTCATCCAGCACGCGCGCAAACGAGAACCGCTCGTCGCGCAAATCCTCAATGCGCGCCGCACCCAGGTGCCCACCGGCGTGGGTCGGGTGCTCGATCACCACCGCATCGGGCAACCGCGCCTTCTTCATCCATCGTTTGAGCACCACGCCCACGCCGCGCGAGTCGGAAAGAATCGGAATGAGTGCCACCTTCGGATGCTCCGCCGTCATCTCCGGCAGATCGAGCGGCAATCCCGCGCCCATGACGATCGCATCGGCGCCGCTCTCGCACGCCTGCCGCACCAGCGCCGCGTGTGATTCCACCGCCTTCATCACATTTACGGCAATCATGCCGTTGCCCTGGCTGCCTTCACGCGCGGCGCGGATTTCGCGGTCCAGCGCGACGAGGTTGGCGGCGTTGATGGCGTCTTTGTCGCGCGACTTTTCAGTGGCGGCCAGCAGGTCTGCATGGTGATGCCGCAAATCGATACTGGCGATAGTGCCGACGCCGCCCTCGCGCGCCACGGCGCCGGCCAGCCGGTGCGCCGAAATACCCACGCCCATCCCGCCCTGCACGATGGGCACGAGGCTGCGCCCCGCGAGTGTGAACCGACGCTCCAGCATGACAACTCCCTCAGCGGCTTTACCGCAACGCAATAGAAAATGGGTTCGAGCGTCGCATAAGTGAAACGCGGCCGCGTTGCGCCAGATCAAGGCCGGGGATATCGGTGCACATCGCTGCACATGCGCCACGTGCGCAGTTGATATTTTTTCAGCGATTTGAGGGGGTGTAGGAATCACAAAGGCCGGCAATCTGTCTCTTCTTGTCAGAAGTTCAGCTTGATTCTTGAACCCAGAGGGCATGAACTCTAACGTGAAAAAGCACCCATTCCGGTGCGATTAAAACTTCTTGGAGAGGCTTATGAAATCGATTGAAATCGACGCCGTCGTTAAAAAGGCAGTGGAGAAGATCAAGGATACTTATTCACGAATTTACGCATCATGCAATGTTCCTTGATGAGTTGCGGTATGGGCACTACGCATATGCGGAAATTCTGAAGCGCTCCACATGGGCCCGTTCGGCCATCCTGAACGTTGATCGCCCACTGGATAAGGTTTTGCATAGCACTGTTGTTGCTGTGGAAGTGTTGCTATGGAGGAATGCGCATCTCGGTCATCCCGTTCAGTCTCGCGTTCATCCTCCGACGGATGTTCTTATCGAGCAAGTGAGTTCCTCCATTGCCTCTATGGAGGCGTCCGTTCAGCAGAATCAGGCGGTCTTTCAGCCGCGAGCCCTTGCATTGCTTGCCAACGCGAAGCGGGTGATGGCCAATGTTTTCGGTCGCCCATCGACCGAAGCGACACATCGGCATGAGGGCGCGATGCCCCTCCCTGCGAGCACCCTCTAACATGGAAAATGTGTTAACACGCGAAACGTCCACTGAGCCTACGTCTGTGTGCGGTGCCGCAAGCGCACGCTCAGGGGACTCGAAAACACGCATTGTTCTTTTCCACGCCTCCGCTTATGTCGCGCTTGCCCTTGTTGTTCTGCATCAGGGCGTCGTGGCTAGTTCAACCATCTTCCTAACAAGGGTCATCGAGCAATTCCAATCGGGCCATCCATACGCGACGAGTCTCGCACTTTATCTTGCAGCAATGGCATTCCCTTACTTGCCGGGATGTGCGTCATTTTTGTTCCTGCAGCGATGGATTAACAATGCCCATCAAGATTTTGTTGCGCTTGTAGTTCGCAGAATGAAGGACAGTACCGGCCAGTATCGACACGAGAAAGTGCGTGAGCGCGTGACTGCCATCTTGGCGCGTAATGCATTTCCCGTTTTGAAGGACTACATTTCATTCATCCATGACCTGGCAAGTTTCACGCTCAACAGTGTACTGAGCATATCCGTGATCAGTTTCCTGCTGCCGACCGATCTCTTGGTCGGATACGGGGTGAGCCTCGCTCTATGCTTTGTCATCATCGCTGCGTTGCGCGGAACAGTTTCGCGAGCGTCATCGGCGTATGAAAACCGGTACCTGGACTACTCCACCGTGCTAGATGTGGGATGGCAAAACCTGACGATTGGAAACCGGCATAACGCTGCTGTATGGCAAAACAGAAGAGAAGATGCTGGGCAATCGTTCTATGCTTCCGCCAACAGTTTGGAGGCAAGGAAACAAATTAGTAATGTGCTGCTGGCTGCGACGTCGTTGGCGCCGACCATCTACCTCGTATTGGCGATTGTGCGTGATAACGCTGCAAGTCCGCCGGTGATTGCGGCAGTTATTGTTAGCTTGACGAGAATATTTCTGATAATTAATTCCTTAAGCGCGCTTGTTCACAAGGCTTTGGATTTGTCGGCTGTGCAGTCTCGGCTTAATGTTTTATTCTCCGTGAGGGATAGTATTTCTGAAGAGGCCCTTCTTGATCCTGGAACTATCGGGCAGATCAATGTAAATGGGGTGGCGATTTCAGGGAAGACCGATCTGCTTGATTATTTCTCTGCAGTTGCGAATGGAAGGTATCGAATTACAGGGCCCAACGGCAGCGGTAAATCGACGGCACTTATGGCGCTTAAACAGGAGTACGGGACTCAGTGCGTCATGTTGCCGGCCAATCTTACGGGCTTGATGTGGCTCGCGGACGGCAAGAATTTGTCTACCGGGCAGCGAACAGTGACGTGTCTCCAAGAAATTCTCCAACAAGATGATGTGAAGTACGTCCTGCTCGATGAGTGGGACGCAAACCTCGATTCGAATAACGCGTCGGCGGTCGATGCCATGTTGGACGGGATTGCAGAGCATAAGGTGATCGTCGAAGTTCGACATATAAGGAGGGACTGATGAACGGAAACGAGCTGGCCGAAGCACTGTTGCCCGAGGCGGATGGGATCACGTTGCCCCCATCCTCCAGAGCCTGCTGGACAAGGGACTGGTTGGAAAGGCTTCATGTGACGTTCGGGTCTCTGCCAAGGCTGGCTCAGGCGTGATCCCGTGAGATGAACAGCTAGATTAAGGGGCGTTTCTGGTGCGCAATCCTGCACATTGCATGCGGGTTCCGACTGAAATGACCGCTTGGCCCCGTCACCTGTCGGGTTTTCCTGCTGGCAACGCTGGCAGCCCTGTGCTTAAATTCAGCCTCGTTGGATGAAACAGGGGTGCCGTACGGATGGGCCGTGCGGCTGAGAGAGTCCCTTCGCACCCGATCCGGTTCGTACCGGCGTGGGAAGTTTCTACAGAACACCGCGCAGTCTCTGGCAGCCACCCTTCTGGGTCACGCCACCTCTCCCGGTTTCGTCCACCGCCTGCTCCACCAGGCCACAGAATCAAGGACGAGACCATGCCCCAAGCCAAAAACGCCCCCGCCGCCTCATTCGACTCGCTGCAGTCCGAGCTCGACCAGAAGTTCGCCTATCCGGCCTCCAGCAAGACCTACATCGCAGGCAGCCGAGCAGACATTCGCGTGCCGATGCGCACCATCAAGCAGACCGCCACGCGCACCGACAAGGGCGAGATGCTGAACCCGCCCGTGCCGGTGTACGACACGTCGGGCCCGTACTCCGACCCCGACGTGCACATCGACCTGAAGGCCGGTTTGGCCCCGCTGCGCGCCAAGTGGATCGAAGAGCGCGGCGATACGGAAATCCTCTCCGGCCTGTCGTCCGAATACGGCCAGACGCGTGCGAATGACCCGGCCACGGCGCACCTGCGCTTCTCGCACATCTCCAAGCCGCGCCGCGCCAAGGCTGGCGCCAATGTGAGCCAGATGCACTACGCGCGCCGCGGCATCATCACGCCGGAAATGGAATACGTCGCGCTGCGCGAATCGCTGAACCTGCAGGCGCTGCAAGACAAGCCCGAGTACCGCCAACTGCTTAAGCAGCATCCGGGCTTCTCGTACGGCGCCAACCTGCCGCAGCGCCCGGAAGACATCACGCCGGAATTCGTGCGCGCAGAAATCGCCGCCGGCCGCGCGATCATCCCGGCCAACATTAACCACACGGAACTGGAGCCGATGGCCATCGGCCGCAACTTCCGCGTGAAGATCAACGGCAACCTCGGCAACTCGGCGGTCACCTCGTCGCTGGCCGAGGAAGTGGAAAAGATGGTGTGGGCGATCCGCTGGGGCGCCGACACGATCATGGATTTGTCCACCGGCAAGCACATCCATGAAACGCGCGAATGGATTCTGCGCAACTCGCCGGTGCCCATCGGCACGGTGCCGATTTATCAGGCGCTGGACAAGACCGGCGGCGTGGCCGAAGACCTGACGTGGGAGATGTTCCGCGACACGCTGATCGAGCAGGCCGAGCAAGGCGTTGACTACTTCACCATCCACGCGGGCGTGCTGCTGCGCTACGTGCCGCTCACGGCCGACCGCATCACGGGCATCGTCTCGCGCGGTGGTTCGATCATGGCCAAGTGGTGCCTGGCGCATCACAAAGAAAACTTCCTGTACACGCACTTCGACGAGATCTGCGAAATCATGAAGGCGTACGACGTGTCGTTCAGCCTGGGCGATGGCTTGCGCCCCGGTTGCATTGCCGACTCGAATGACGCCGCGCAATTCGGCGAACTGCACACGCTGGGTGAACTCACCAAGAAGGCGTGGGAGCACGACGTGCAGGTGATGATTGAAGGCCCGGGCCACGTGCCGCTGCAGCGCGTGCAGGCCAACATGGACGAAGAGCTGAAGCACTGCTTCGAAGCCCCGTTCTACACGCTGGGCCCGCTGGTGACGGACATTGCGCCGGGCTACGACCACATTACCAGCGGCATTGGCGCGGCCAATATCGGCTGGTATGGCACCGCCATGCTTTGCTACGTCACGCCCAAGGAACACCTGGGCCTGCCGGACAAGGAAGACGTGCGCGAAGGCATCATCACCTACAAGATTGCCGCGCATGCAGCGGACTTGGCTAAGGGCTGGCCGGGTGCCCAACTGCGTGACAACGCGCTGTCCAAGGCGCGCTTTGAATTCCGCTGGGAAGACCAGTTCAACCTCGGCCTCGATCCGGAGAAGGCACGCGCCTTCCACGATGAAACGCTGCCGGCCGAGGGCGCCAAGATCGCGCACTTCTGTTCGATGTGCGGTCCGAAGTTCTGCTCGATGAAGATCACGCAGGAAGTGCGCGACTACGCGGCTTCGCTCGACGCCAACGCCACCACCGCCGCGGTTAACGCAACGGCGGGCATGGAAGAGAAGTCGATCGAGTTCCGCAAGAGCGGCAGCAAGATCTACAGCTAACCTCAACCGGTGCAATGTCAACTTCAACGGCTTTTGATGTAACGATCCTCGGTGGCGGCCTTGCTGGCCGCCTGTGTGCCTGGCAACTCGCGCAGACGGGGGTACCGCCCGCGCGCATTGCCGTGGTGGAGCGCGGCGCGCGCGATGGCAGCGGTGCTGCTGCGTACGTGGCAGCGGCCATGCTCGCCCCGCTGGCCGAAGCCGCCGTGGCGGATCGTTTCGTCGTCGACTTGGGGTTGGCAAGTCTGGCACTGTGGCGCGATTGGCTGCCCCGGCTGCGCACGCCGGTGTTCTTCCAGGAAGCCGGCACGCTGGTGGTGTGGCATGCGGCAGACCGCGGCGAGGCATCGCTGTTTGCCAACCACGTGCGAGCCGCCGCGCCCGCCGAGCGCGTTGCCGCCGATTTGCGCGCGGTAGACGCCGCTGGCATCGCCGCGCTGGAGCCGCTGCTCGCGCAGCGCTTCACGCAGGGCCTGTATCTGGCGGGCGAAGCTCAGCTCGACCCGCGCACTTTGCTCGATGCGCTGGCGACGGAACTGGAAATGCTCGGCGTGCAGTTGCGCTGGAACACGGAGGTCACCGATCCGAGCCCCGATGCACTCGCGGCCAATGGCCTGGGCGCGCGTCTCGTGCTCGATTGCCGTGGGCTGGGCGCCAAACCGCAATGGCCGCGTCTGCGTGGCCTGCGTGGCGAGGTGGTGCGCATCCATGCGCCCGATGTATCGCTCACGCGGCCCGTTCGCATGCTGCATCCGCGCTATCCGCTGTACATCGCGCCCAAGCCAGGCAACGTCTACGTGATCGGCGCGACGGAAATCGAATCCGACGACATGTCGCCCGCCAGTGTGCGCTCCACGCTGGAGCTGTTGTCTGCTGCCTATGCTGTGCACCCCGCCTTTGGTGAGGCGCGTGTGCTGGAGCTGAACACGCAGTGCCGCCCAACGCTGCCCGACCACCGCCCCGCTATCCGTTGGGATGGTGCGAGCACGCTGTCGGTCAACGGTCTGTACCGGCACGGCTACATGATCGCGCCCGCCGTCACGCAAGCGGCGGTGGCGGTTGCGCGTGAACTGTTGGATGGCCGTGCCATGGATGCGAACAACGACGCATGGCCCGAACTGTTCGCTGCGAGCCGCATGTCGCCAAACCGGCCCGAACCTGTTTTGTCATGACGCTGAACGTCACCCTCAACGATCTGTCGCTCGCGCTGCCCGCTGGTAGCACGCTGGCGGATGCCATCGCTTTCGTCACCCAGGCGGGCGCACCGCAACTGCAGATCGCGCCGCCGTTTGCTGCCTCCGTGAACGGTGACTTCGTGCCCAAGACGCGCCACGCGCAGCATGCGCTCAACACAGGCGACCGCATTGCGCTGGTGCAGCCTGTCGTGGGCGGCTAGGAGTTTTTGATGACCACTACGAATCTTTCCGCGCTCGCTGACCCGCTGCGCCTGTACGGCGAAACCTTCGCCTCGCGCCTGCTGCTCGGCACGGCGCGCTATCCGTCGCCGCAATCGCTGGAGGATGCGGTGCGCGTGTCCAACCCGGCCATGCTGACTGTCGCGCTGCGCCGCCAGAGCGCGGGCTCGCCCGAAGGCGGCGCGGGCTTCTGGAAGATGCTGCGCGAGCTGGGCGTGCCCGTGCTGCCCAACACCGCCGGCTGCTATTCCGCCGACGAGGCTTATACCCTCGCGCAGATGTCACGCGAAGTGTTCGAGACCGACTGGATCAAGCTCGAAGTCATCGGCGACGACTACACGCTGCAGCCCGACACACTCGCACTGCCTGCCGCTGCCGAACGCCTGATCCGCGATGGCTTCAAGGTGCTGCCGTATTGCACCGAAGACCTCGTGCTGTGCCGCCGCCTGCTCGACGTCGGCTGCCAGGCGCTGATGCCGTGGGCCGCGCCCATCGGCACCGGCCGCGGGCCCACCAACCCGTATGGCCTGCGCTTGCTGCGCGAGCGTCTGCCCAATGTGCCGCTCATCGTTGACGCAGGCTTGGGCGTGCCGTCGCACGCCACGCAGGTGATGGAATGGGGCTACGACGCCGTGCTGCTCAACACCGCCGTCGCACAGGCGGGTGACCCTGTGGCAATGGCGCAGGCGTTTGCGATGGCCACGCAGGCCGGCCGCCTTGCGCGCTTGTCCGGCCCGATGCCCGAGCGTGATGTTGCACAGGCCAGCACGCCCGTTGTCGGGCTCCCGTTCTGGCATGCCGAGGAGAAGCAGGCATGAGCATGTCTGCGTTGCGGTTCTCTGCCGCGTGGCCCGAGGCGGCTGCCCTTGCCGCGCAGGTCATTGATCGTCACGCCGAAGCCTTCGGCCGCGCGCCGCACGCCTGGAGCGTGACTGACCGCGCCGATGAGGCGACCACCGCCACCACCGTTCTACTGACCGCCGACGCCACACAAGCCGACCGCGCCCGCACGGCTGGCGCCGCTGTCGTGCTCGCCGCAACGGAAGGCGACCAGCGCATCGACACCGTGCACGACCGCCTCGGCACGTATCGCTTCACTTCCGCTGCCCAAGGCGATGCGCTCGGCGCCCGCTTTGTCGCCATCTTCGGCGCGGCGCTGGCGCTGGCCTTTGAGCCGCGCGATGCGCTGTGCGTGGCGCGTGCCTGGGTCGCCGAGGCCAATGCAGACGGGCTGACGTGGCCTACGTGCTTTGATGCCCTGCCGCGCGTGCTGGAACCGGCGTTGCCCTGTCCGGTGGCGGCGGATCTCGCCTTCGCACCGTGCCCGACGCAACTCGGCATCTACGCCGTCGTGCCGGATGCCGAATGGGTGGCACGCCTTGTCGCGCTCAAGGTGCCGACAGTGCAATTGCGCTTCAAATCCGACGACGTGCAAGCCGTGGCAGACCAGGTGCGCCGCGCAGAAGCCGCCGCACGCGGCAGCAGCACGCGCCTGTTCATCAACGACCACTGGCGGGTGGCGCTGGACGTGCATGCAAGCGTGCTCAACAGCGGCATCTACGGCATCCATCTCGGACAAGAAGACATCGACGATGCCGACCTGAGGGCGATCCGCTTGGCAGGTTTGCGTCTGGGCATCAGCACGCACGGCTACGCCGAAATGCTGCGCGTCGCCCCGCTCAACCCGAGCTACCTTGCGCTGGGCGCCGTGTTTGCCACGCCCACCAAGACCATGCCAACCGTGCCGCAGGGCCTGGGCCGGCTGTTTGCCTATGCGGCCGCCATGCGCACGCGCGTGCCGGCGCCGCCGCTGGTGGCCATCGGCGGGATTGATCTGGCGGCGATGCCGCGCGTGCTGGAATCGGGCGTCGGCTGCGTAGCCGTGGTACGTGCCATCACCCAGGCGGAGGATGTGCAAGCCGCCGTCGACACGCTGCAAGCGACGTTCGCGGCGCACGTGCGCGGCTGACACGCGAGCCCGATCGGGCTGACCTATCCTGTTCGTGCACCGCTGCGGCCTTTGCTGTGGCGGTACCCCACACCACGCAGCAGGAGAGAAGACATGGCGGTCAAGCCCATCCCCGAGGGTTACCACAGCGTCACCCCGTACCTGAGCATCAAAGGCGCCGCACGCGCGATCGACTTCTACAAGCAAGCCTTCGGCGCCACCGAAATCATGCGCATGCCCGGCCCCAATGGCACCATCGCGCATGCTGAAATCCGCATCGGCAATTCGCCCATCATGCTGGCCGATGAATTTCCCAACATGGCCTGCGCCAGCCCCGACACGTTGCAGAGCACGTCGGTCGGGATGATGATCTACGTGCCCAACGTCGATACCGTGTTTGCCAACGCGCTCAAGGCCGGCGGCACGGAGGTCCGCCCGGTGGTGGACCAGTTCTACGGAGATCGCTCCGGCACGCTCAAAGACCCGTTCGGCCATGTGTGGACCGTATCCACGCATGTGGAAGACGTCGCGCCGCAGGAGATGGCCCAGCGCATGGAGAAGTGGACGAAGGAACAGGCTGGCAGTGCGGCTTGAACCTGTTTGCCCAAAAGGAAAGCGCGGACCGAGATCCGCGCTTTTTGCTTTCCATACCAGCGTTGCATGCCTAACGCGGCTGGCAGGTCACCTGCACGTTGTTGATGTCGCCGTCGACCGTGCCGCTGCCGTTGGCCACCGTGCAGTTGGCCGACGCCGGCTGCGCGCTGATCGTCACCAGATAGCTGCCGTTGAACGGCACCAGCCCCCCAAACACAAACGCGCCGTTGGCGGCCAGCGTGAGCGAATCGCGGCCGTTGTTGAGCAGCACGATGGACTGACCGCCCGGCAACCCGCTCAACGTGCCGCCAATCGAGAAGGCGCTGCCGATGGGGGAGCCGATACCGACGTACCCGTTGCAGGCACTCAGCAACGCACACAGCGCGGCGACCGGAAGGTGGCGGACCAGCATGGTTGGCAGACGTTTCATGGCGGCAGCTCCTTGGGTGGCGCAGTTCAGTCTTCTTCGATATCCACTTCCAGCGCACGCGGTGCGGCCAGCGGGCGCGGCGCAAAGCCGTGGTTCAGCGGGCCGGCCCCGCGCCCGAGCGCCAGGTGGCGGCCGGCGCCGATGGCGTGCAGCAGGTAATCGAGCGATGCTTCGATGGCCGCTTCCAGCGCGTCGCCGCGCGCCAGGTGCGCGGCAATGGCGGCAGACAGCGTGCAGCCCGTGCCGTGCGTGTGCGGCGTGTCGATATAGGTGTGGACGTAGACGCGCTCGGCCCCATTGGCGGTGACGAGCACGTCCTGCAATACGTCGTCTTCCCCCGCCGGGGATACGCTGGCCAGATGACCACCCTTGAGCAGCACCGCGCGCGGACCCAGCGCGAGCAGATCATGCGCGGCGGGCAGCATGTCGTCTGCCGTGCGCACCTCGCGGCCGAGCAGCGCGCTGGCTTCCGGCAGGTTGGGCGTGACGAGCAGCGCGCGCGGAAACAACCACTTCGCCATGGCCTGGGCTGTGGCATCGCTGCCAAGCGGTGCGCCGCTGGTGCTGACCATGACCGGGTCGACGACCAAGTTGGCGATCGGGTGGCGGTCTAGCGCCGAGAGGATGGCCTCCACCACCTGCGGCGTGCCGAGCATGCCGGTCTTGGCGGCGTCCACGCCAATGTCGCCTGCCACGGCATCGATCTGCGCGGCGACGATATCCGGTGTGAGCGATTCCACCGCCGTCACGCCCAGCGTGTTCTGCGCGGTGATGGCTGTGATGGCCGACATGCCGTAGCAGCCGAGCGCGGCAAACGTCTTCAGGTCGGCCTGGATGCCCGCCCCGCCGCCACTGTCTGAACCGGCAATAGTGAGCACGCGCGGCACGTGCGAGGCGGGAGCAGCAAACGCAGCGAGGGTCGGATCGGTGATCGTCATGACGGGTGCGAGCGTTGAGGGGAGTGTTCGCACTATAGCGCCATCGGGGGCCGCCGGATGGTGCGGGGCCGTGCACACAGAACGCGGCGTTCCGAACCCCGAATGTGAAGTCCGGCACGCCAAGGTCGCGGTCTGGAACGTGGAGGGCGAGGTCCGGAACCCCACGCGTGAGGCACCGAACCCGGCAGTCGAGGTTCGGAACCCCGAACGTGAGGCCCGGAACCCGGAGCGCGAGGCTCGGTGCTCCGAGCGCGGGGTTCTGAACGCCGCGCGCTTCAATCCATCAAGTCGGTGTAGTCCGCCGCGGTATAGCGCTGGGCGCGCACCCACGGCGCGGCGGCCGGTGCGGGCAGCGCCGTTACGCGCGTGAGCTTGCGCTGCGAGCCGCTGGCGTTGCGCGATTCCACGCGGCGCGGGTATTGGCCAGCCACATCCCAGTCCACCGTGACGGTACGCTCGCCCTGGTTGGCACGATAGGTTTGCACGCCATTGCGCACGGGGCCGTCGGCGCGCATGCCTTTGAGCGCGGCGGGGTCGAGCAGGTGATAGGCCGTGGCCCACGAGCCGTCGAAGCCGATATTGGAATACTCGGCGGGTTCTACGGCGTAGTTCTTTTGCTGCGACTCGCTGACCACGCGCACGGTCAGCGCGCCCTTGGCGTCGCGCTCGATCCAGCGCGGGGCGGTGTCGGTGTCGGCGTGCTTGTGGCCGGCGTGGGCGTTGGTATGGTCGTGCTCTGCATGAGCGGAGGCGGGCGGCAGTTCGCGCGCGATCCACACGCGCTCGCCCTGGCGGTAGACGCGCTCGGCAAAGCGCATGTCGCGCTGGATGCCGTCGGTGCCAAGCGACGACATCTGGTGTTCGACGCGCAGGGCGGTGAGCGCGCTAGATGCGGTATTGGATGCGGGGGCGGCGGCCTGTGCCGTGGCAGCCAGCGCGCAGACGGCAAAGGGCAGCAAAAAGCGGGCAGATCGGATCATGCGAATGTGCAATCGGGAAAGCTGAAACGAAAAAAGCGCATGCCGATTGCCTCGGCATGCGCGTGAATGGAAACGCCGGAATCAGAGGCCCATGGCCGTCTTGACCACGCCGAACACTTTCGTGTTGTCCAGCGTGCCCTTCAGCGGTGTGCTGCCCGGACCAGAGGAGAACAGCATGACATCACCGCCGCCGTGCGTTTCCGAACCAGGCGTGCCGAGCTGCACCCCCACTTCCTGCAGATAGTCGTCTGCCGTCGTATCGACTGCTGCCACGTTGTCGCGCGTCGCCTTGCGCGGCGTGCCGCCGTTGCCGAACACCAGCGTGGTGTACGGCAGGCCGTCGGCGGCCAGTTGCGGCTGACCGGTCTTGATGTCGTTCGACACGCCCAGGATCGGGTTGCCCTTGCGCGGGTAACCGTTGATCGTCATCGTGTGGTCGTGATCGGCCGTCACCACAATCAGCGTGTTCGACAGATCGGCCGTGCCCAGTGCACGCTTGATGGCCTCATCAAACGCACCGGCGTCTTCCAGCGCGCGCTTGGCGTTGGTGCCGTGCAGCGCGTGGTCGATGCGGCCGCCTTCCACCATCAGGAAGTAACCCTTGCCGTTCTTCTGCAGCACGCGGATGGCTTTCTCCGTCATGTCGGCCAGACTGGGCTCGTCCACATTGTTCTTCTTGCGGTCCAGCTCGTAGTTCATGTGGTCGAGGTTGAACAGGCCGAGCAGCTTGTTGGTGCTCGTCGGGTCCACGGCGGCGAGTTGCGTGCCGGTCGACACATACGTGTAGTTGGCGGCCGTGAACTGGCCGATCAGGTCCGTCGTGTCGGTGCGCTTGCTGCCGGTGGTGCCTTGCGGCAGGTAGTGGCGGCGGCCGCCGCCCAGCAGCACGTCTACGCCGTCCTTCAGCGCGGCGTTGTACAGCGCGTTGCCCGGAGCGCCTTGTGCGGCGATCTGGTTCTCGCCGTCGCGGTGGCAGATGTGCGCGTACGTGGCCGCTGGCGTGGCGTGCGTCACGCGCGTGGTGGTGACGGCGCCCACCGATTTGCCAGCCGCCTTGGCCAGCTCCAGCAGCGTGACGGCCGGCGTGCCATTGCCCGTGGCGGGGCACGTGCTGTCAGAGCCCGTCACATAACCCTTGCCGGTGCTGTCGCTGGCCTTGGTGTCCTGCGACATGGAGATGACTTCGTTGTTCATCTTCACGCCGGTCATGTAGGCCGACATCGACGGGGCGCTGTCGGTGGTCTGCGCATCGTTGGAGTACGTCTTGATGCGCGCCGTGCGCTTGAGCGATTCCATCGTCAGCTTGCCAGCCTCGCCCACCTTGTAGATGCGCGTGGCCGTGACGGTGGTCGGGCCCATGCCGTCGCCCAGGAAGAAGATCACGTTTTTGGCTTCACCGGCGGCGTGCGCTTGGGCACATGCAGCGGCGGCCAGCGCCAACACCGTGGCGCGGACAATGCGATTCGATTGCGTGTTCATGATTGCCCTCTCCCTCTTACAGACCCACGGCCTGCTTGATGAGGCCGAAGACCTCGGTGTTGTCCATCGTGCCGGTAAAGCGCTCGGCACCCAGGCCGCGCGCGCCGATAAAGACATCGGTGCCGCCGTGCGTTTCGCCGCCCGGTGCAACCGGGATGGCAGCTTCCTGGTGGTAGGTCTTGTCGTACACGGCGGCATCTGTCAGTGCGCCGCGCGTGGCCGGGCGGTTCTCACCCGTGCCGAAGCCGATGATGGTGAACGGGTTGCCCGCCGTGTCGGTGGCGTTGTTGCCGCTCGCGTAGCTCTTGAGCAGGCCCAGCACGCCGGGGCTGGTGTCGCTGGTCGGGCCCGTGCGCTTGGCGTAACCGTTGAGCACCAGCGTGTGGTCGTGGTCAGCCGTGACGACGATCAGCGTGTTCTTCAGGCCCGGATCGATCGTGTTGAGCTTGTCGATTGCGCCACGGATGGCCGAATCAAACGCCACGGTGTCCTGCAGTGCCTTGCGGGCGGTGGTCTCGTGCAGCGCGTGGTCGATACGGCCGCCTTCCACCATCAGGAAAAAGCCCTTCTTCTTGGCGGCGAGCACGTCGATGGCCTTGTTGGTCATCTCGCCCAGGCTCGGTTCCTTGGTCGGGTCGCGGTCCAGGTCGTACGACATGTGGCTGCTGGTGAACAGGCCCACGACCTTGTTGTCGGTGGCGGCCAGCGTGTCGAACTCGGCCTTGTTGCTGGCGTAGCGGTAGCCGCCCGCCTTGAGTTCAGCGATCAGGTCGCGGCCGTCGGTGCGTGCGCCGCCCGCGGTGGTCGGCAAGAAGTGCTTGCGGCCGCCGCCGAAGACGACGTCCACACCATCGCCCAGCGCAGCGTTGAAGCTCTTGCCGGCCGGCGTGAGTTGCGCGGCGATGGTGTTCTCGCCATCACGGTGGCAGATGTGCGCGTACGTGGCTGCCGGCGTGGCGTGCGTGATACGCGTGGTGGTGACCACGCCCGTGCCGTAGCCTGCGGCCTTCATCAGCTCAAGCAGCGTGGTGACGGGCTTGCCGTTGCCGGTCGACGGGCAAGTGCTGTCGGCGCCCGAGATGTAATCCTTGCCGCCCGCGTCATAGGCGCTGGTGTCCGCCGACATGGAGATGACCTCGTTGTTCATCTTCACGCCGGTCATGTAGGCCGACATCGACGGCGCCGAGTCGGTCACCTGTGCATTGTTCGAGAAGGTGCGCACGAAGCCGGTTTCCGGCAGCGTGTCCATGGTCAGCTCGCCGTCTTCGCCCACCTTGTAGATGCGCGCGGCGGTCATGGTGGTCAGGCCCATGCCATCGCCCAGGAAGAACACGACGTTCTTGGCGGGGGTGGTGGAGGGCGTGCCGGCATCCGGCGTGGCGCCGCCGGGGGTCGACGTGCCGTCGGTGCCGCATGCCGCCATGGCGATTGCGGCCGCAATGGCGGCGGCGTATTTCGTGAGTTTATGGTTGTGCATCGTTGGCTCCCTGAACGATGCCCGGCACTTTGGTGGCTACGTGTTGCAGTGGCGTGATGCGGAGGCGCCACTTGCTAACCGGATCACAAGGTTGGAATGTGACAGCGCATTGACACCGCCGTGTGGCAAGCGCTAGAGCCGCGCCGTTGTCTGAGCAGTCAGTCAAAAGCGTGGCGCGATACGATGCGGCCTCTCTTATTGCCACGCGCTGCCATGCTCACCCGCCAATTCGTCAGCCATGTCACGCTGCGGCGCGACACCGTTACCGCGTTCGATGCGTATCCGTTCAGCCTGGCCGCCGTGCGCGCGCTCGACACGCTAGAGCTGCATCCCAAGGTCACGTTCCTCGTTGGCGAAAACGGCTCGGGCAAATCCACGCTCATGGAGGCGATTGCCGTGGCGCTTGGCTTCAACGCCGAGGGCGGCTCGCGCAATTTCAACTTCAGCACCCACGCATCGCACTCCGAGCTGCACGCGCATTTGCGCATTGCCAGGGGCTTTCGCAAGCCGCGTACTGGATTCTTCTTGCGTGCAGAGAGCTTCTATAACGTTGCTAGCGAGATCGAACGGTTGGATGTCGGCCATTACTACGGCGACAAGTCGCTGCATGCGCAATCGCATGGGGAATCGTTTCTTGCGTTGCTGATGCAACGCTTCGGCGATAACGGCCTCTACCTGCTCGACGAACCCGAAGCCGCGCTCTCGCCGCAGCGGCAACTGGCGGTGCTCACGCGCCTGCATGACCTGGTGCAGGCGGAAAGCCAGTTTTTGATTGCCACGCATTCGCCCATCCTGATGGCGTATCC
Source organism: Ralstonia sp. SET104 (assembly GCF_003851545.1). Classification (GTDB taxonomy): domain Bacteria; phylum Pseudomonadota; class Gammaproteobacteria; order Burkholderiales; family Burkholderiaceae; genus Ralstonia. Next base: position 151,136 of record NZ_BHVX01000008.1, read on the forward strand.
CGATGCGTGGATCTACCAGTGCGATGGGGGCGGCATCCGGCGCATCGCCTATGAAGAGACCGCGCACTTTCAGGTGACGCGCGATTTTCTGGCGAATCCGCAGCGGATGCTCAATATGCTGCTTGAAGCGTGAAGTATCTCCGCCCGTCTCGGAGATACGTCCTTCTTATCGTTATTGGCGCTCGCCAGCCCCAAAGGTCTCACCGCCCGGCCCGCCATAAAAAGCATAGGCGTGCGCAAGCATCGGACATGAAAACGCCGCGCAAAAGGCGGCTGTCCATCTGAGGTAGATGGGCTGCTAAACCCGGTCACTGCCGAGGCGGTGACACGTGGATGATAGCGATCGTGCATATGTGCTGTGTGGGGTGCCTGCCATTATCAATTTCGATTACAGGAGCGCTACATATCCGCATGTCTAACTAGCATGCGGCTTCCTGGTTATCCAATGGAGCCGTATCCAACGTCGCAAGCCGATCAAGATGGTGTTCGTGTTGCCCTCTCTCCGGTGCAGTTGGCTGCTGTGCTGGCTGGGGAGTCGTTGAGCCAAGAAGCCACGTTGTCCAACCGCCTGTGGGGTGGCCTGGCCGTTGTCGGTGGTGTGCTGGAAATGACGGGCGCTGCAGCACTGTGCGTGATGCCCGAACCCACGATGGCGAGCAAGGTGGGTTGCATCGCGTTTGGGCTACATGGCTCGGACGTAGCAGGCACAGGCCTGAAGCAAGTGTGGACGGGACAAGACACGCGCACGCTGGTCCAACAAGGCACAACGAAGCTTGCCGACGCGATGAGGGTAGCCCCCGATCTGGCGGACAACATCGGGCTGTCGCTGGATATTGCAGTGCCGTTCGGAATTTCTGGGATGTTGGGCGCTGTGCGGGCCAGTAGCATCCAGATGGGGCGGATCAATCTGGCGATGCATGAGGCGAAACCGGGTTCCCGGCTTGGCGGGCATACGCTTCTGAAACACGTTGGTAAGACTGAGGCGGAGTTGCGGGCGCGGCTTGCGGCGGAGCCCGGCAGGCTACGCGTGTCCACATTTACCAATCAACGACTGGCGGAACGGGCGATTTCCGAGGTGATGCGAGCGAATGCTACACAGATTGCCCGCTGGGCGAGCACAAAGCCTTCCACTCCCAAAGCGTTTTCTACGCGCATTGTATTGAGTGCTGGGATTGTATTGGATCGAGGTGCGAAGGCATCCGTTCCAGGTAGAACAATTTTCGTAATGCTGAAGTGCAAAATTTATAATGGCACGCCGTACTACATTCTTACGGCATTTTTGGAACCTTGAGTGAGGTTTTTTATGGACGAGAGTCGCTATCCTGAGTTATGGCAGCTTATTGTTTGCTATTTTCATGAGGATTACGATTTGTTTGGTGAAACCATGGAGGAGATTGTTTCGTCATTCAATGCCGATGCGGACGATGATCTGCGGATGGAGGTTGTGTCTCAGATTGACGCGTTCAAGATTGAGAACGATAAAAATATCGATGCCGCTTTTGTCGAAATATTCGGTGAACTTGGGCATATTGATATGTGGGGACAAAAAAAAGTGGTTCCATTTCTCGATGAGCTAAAGCGGCTCCTGCAGAAATAGCGAATTCATCTGCATCGAACAGCCTGGGACTGAGGTCTTTCATATGTCTCTCAGTACGGCTCACGTCGACGGGTGCTGTGCTTGTCGTAGGGAGACGTGTACGGTTGGTACGAAATTGCCACCAATGTCATGCTCGGACTTAGTCAGGAGGGGGGCTCAGGCAGTTTCGCTTGAGTGGCCTAAGCGTGCCGGAGCGTGAGCGCCGTTCTGACGTGTCCTCGCCCAATTGTCTGGAGAAGATTCGTCACGCATTCAAGCCGCATTGACACTGCAGAGCGTTTGGGGTGGCTGATGCGTTACATGGTTTGAGCAAAGTCCCCTCTTGTTGCCCGCGCAGCCCCTTCAGAATCCGCTACAATCCAGCCCATTCCGAGGAGCGTTGCAACGGTCGGCACAGCCCAACCGCCAGGCTCGGAAGTTCAAACGGCGCTCGCAGTATCGTGGCTGACACGATGGCGAGAACGCATCTACCCCAAGGCGCATGGCCTTGGCACTCCCCAGCGTGCAGTCACCCCAATTTTCCGGAGTGATCCAATGAACGCTGTGACCGACCTGAAACACGACTACCTCGTCGCCGACATCAAGCTGGCCGACTGGGGCCGCAAGGAAATCGCCATTGCCGAGACCGAAATGCCCGGCCTGATGGCGATCCGCGACGAATTTGCCGCCAGCCAGCCGCTCAAGGGCGCGCGCATTGCCGGCTCGCTGCACATGACCATCCAGACTGCCGTGCTGATCGAGACGCTCAAGGCGCTCGGCGCAGACGTGCGCTGGGCCTCGTGCAACATTTTTTCGACGCAGGATCATGCCGCGGCAGCCATCGCCGCATCGGGCACGCCGGTGTTTGCGTTCAAGGGCGAGTCGCTCAAGGAATACTGGGACTTCACGCACCGCATCTTCGAATGGGCCGATGGCGGCACGCCGAACATGATCCTGGACGACGGCGGCGACGCGACGCTGCTGCTGCATCTGGGCGCCCGCGCTGAGAAGGATGCTTCCGTCATCGCCAAGCCGGGCAGCGAAGAAGAAACTTTCCTGTTCGCCGCCATCAAGGAAAAGCTGGCGAAGGACGCCACCTTCTACAGCCGCAACCTGGACGCCATCAAGGGCGTGACCGAAGAAACCACCACGGGCGTGCACCGCCTGTACCAGATGGCCCAGCGCGGTGAGCTGCGCTTCCCGGCCATCAACGTGAACGACTCGGTCACCAAGAGCAAGTTCGACAACCTGTACGGCTGCCGTGAATCGCTGGTCGACGGCATCAAGCGCGCAACCGACGTGATGATCGCGGGCAAGGTGGCGATCGTGGCGGGCTACGGTGATGTGGGCAAGGGCTCGGCGCAGGCGCTGCGTGCGCTGTCCGCGCAAGTGTGGGTGACGGAAATCGACCCGATCTGCGCGCTGCAGGCCGCGATGGAAGGCTACCGCGTTGTCACCATGGATTACGCCGCCGAGCACGGCGACATCTTCGTCACCTGCACGGGCAACTACCACGTCATCACGCACGACCACATGGCCCGCATGAAAGATCAGGCCATCGTCTGCAACATCGGCCACTTCGACAACGAGATCGACATCGCTTCTGTCGAGAAGTACCAGTGGGAAGAGATCAAGCCGCAGGTGGATCACGTGATCTTCCCCGACGGCAAGAAGATCATCATCCTGGCCAAGGGCCGTCTGGTGAACCTGGGCTGCGCCACGGGCCACCCGTCGTACGTGATGAGCAGCTCGTTCGCCAACCAGACCATCGCGCAGATCGAACTGTGGACCGAAGCGGTAAAGGGCTCGAACAAGTACCCGGTGGGCGTGTACACGCTGCCCAAGCACCTGGACGAGAAGGTCGCGCGCCTGCAGCTCAAGAAGCTGAACGCACAACTGACCGAGCTGACCGATCAGCAGGCCGCGTACATCGGCGTGAGCAAGCAGGGCCCGTACAAGGCTGATCACTACCGTTATTGATCTGCTGTAAGCCGTAACTGCCGGCGGCATTTCCTGCCGCCGGCATTCAACCCGAGGACTTCCCATGAGACTGCTTGCTGTCTGGGTCATCAACGCGCTGGCCTTGCTCCTTGTCGCCTATCTGCTCAAAGGCATTCACGTCAACGGCTTTGGCTCTGCGCTGATCGCGGCGCTGGTGCTGGGTCTCGTCAATACGCTGATCCGTCCGATTCTGGTGATCCTCACCCTGCCGGTGACGCTGCTCACGCTCGGGCTGTTCATCTTCATCATCAACGCGCTGCTGTTCCTGTTCGTCGGCAACCTGCTGGCGGGCTTTCAGGTGGCCAGCTTTGGCGCGGCGCTGCTGGGCTCCATCCTGTACAGCGTGATCTCGTGGCTGCTCTCGAGCTTGCTGCTGCGCGAGGCTTAAGGTTTCTGTCATGCAAGACCGTCAATTCAGTTTCGAATTCTTCCCGCCCAAGACGGCGGAAGGCGCTGAGAAGCTGCGCAATACGCGCGCGCAGCTCTCGCCGCTCAAGCCGCGCTTTATTTCCGTGACCTTCGGGGCGGGCGGCACCACGCAACAGGGCACGCTCGACGCCGTGGTGGAAATCCAGCGCGAAGGCATCGAGGCCGCGCCGCATCTGTCGTGCGTGGGCTCGTCGCGCGAGAGCATCCGCGGCATTCTCAACACGTATCGCGATCACGGCATCCGTCGCATCGTCGCGCTGCGCGGCGACATGCCTTCGGGCATGGGCGAGATCGGTGAATTCCGTTTTGCCAACGAGCTGGTCGAGTTCATCCGCCAGGAAACTGGCGAGGCCTTCCACATTGAAGTGGCGGCGTATCCGGAATACCACCCGCAGTCGCGCTCGCCCAAGCACGATCTGGACAACTTCGCCCGCAAGGTGAAGGCTGGTGCTGATTCCGCCATCACGCAGTACTTCTTCAATGCGGATGCGTACTTCCAGTTCGTTGACGACGCACGCAAGCTCGGCGTGGACGTGCCCATCGTGCCGGGCATCATGCCGATCACGAATTCGTCGCAGCTCATGCGCTTTTCTGAGATGTGCGGTGCAGAAGTGCCGCGCTGGATCGCCAAGCGCCTGGAGAGCTTTGGCGACGACCGCGAATCGATCCGCGCCTTCGGCCTGGATGTGGTGACAGCGATGTGCGACCGCCTGCTGCAAGGTGGCGCACCGGGCCTGCACTTCTATACGCTCAACGCGGCCGGCTCCACGCGCGCGATCTGGCAGCGCTTGGGTCTGTAAAGGCAAACAAGAAGAAGGAGATCGTCATGGCCGCCGCACCCGATCCGCTGATCGTCTGGTTGCTTGACGAACTCCAGCCGCTTGCCGCGCAGATCGGCCCGATCCGCGCGCGCCGCATGTTTGGCGGTGCGGCGCTGTATTACGACGACATCGTCTTTGCGCTGGTGCTGCGTGGCACGTGCTACCTGCGCGTGGACGATTCCACGCGCGGGCGCTTTGTCGCCGAGAAATCCGTACCGTTCAGCTACGATCGCAACGGCCGCACCATCAGCATGACGGGCTACCTGAGCATGCCAGCGGAGGCGCTCGACGGCGGCCAACCATTGCGCGACTGGGTGCGGCTGGCGATTGAAGCCGCGTTGCGCGATGCGAATGCCAAGGCGGCCGCGCCCAAGCGCGTCGCAGCAAAGGCAGCAAAGACAACGGCGACCAAGAAGGCCGCCGCGCAAAAAACCACCAAGAAAGTCACCACCAAGCGCTGAGCGTTCAGTACAGCGTTGCCTTCAACCGCTCCGGCAGCTCACGGTCGTAAGCGTCGCCATCGAACGCGCCGCCGCTGATGTGCTGCAGGATCTTGCCTGCGGTGGGCACGGCTGGCTTCGCCTCTTGCGCGCCGCGCTCCCAAAGCTTCGAGCGCACCAGCGCCTTCGAGCAGTGGAAGTACACCGTCTGCACCTTTACGAGGATCACGCTGCGCGGCGGCTTGCCTTGCACCGCAAATGACGCGAGCCATTCCGGATCGGCCGTGATGGTGGCCGTGCCGTTCACGCGCAGCGTTTCACCCACACCCGGCACGATGAAGAGCACCGACACGCGCCCGTCTTCCACGATGTTGCGCAGGTTGTCGATGCGGTTGTTGCCGGGCCGGTCGGGAATCGCCAGCAGGCGCTCGTTGAGGATGCGCACGAAGCCCGGCGCATCGCCCTTGGGCGAGGCGTCCGTGCCCGCCGCGCCCACCGACGACAGCACGATAAACGGCGACGCTTCGACGAACGCGCGGTAGTCCTCGTTCAGGTGGTCGATCTCCTTGAGCAGCGAGCGCGGGTTCGGGGCGCCGTACACGGTTTCGAGGTCGGCAACGGTTTTCAGCGTGTAGGGCATGTGGAGGTTCTGAACCGGCTTAAAACACGCCGCATTCGGTGACGATGCAGTCGAGTGCGATGTCGTGCGATTGCGGTGCGATGGATTCCACCCGGTTCACTTCGTACGCCACGCCAATCGTGCGCGGGCGGTGGCCAGCGGTATGCAGCGCGGCGAGTGTGCGGTCGTAGAAGCCGCCACCGTAGCCAATGCGATAGCGCTGCGCGTCAAAACCCACGCATGGGATCAGCAAGGCATCGGGTGTTTCCATCTCACCCGAGCGGGGGATGGGGATGTTGTACGCGCCCGGCGTCATTTCACAATCGGGCGTCCAGCGCCGAAACTGCAGGGGCGAAAACTTGTCTGTCACTACGGGCAGCAGCGCGTGGCGCGTGCGGGTGGTTGAACCGGCCGCCAGCCAATGCCGCAGCACGGTCAACGCATCGAATTCCCCCTGCGTTGGCCAGTAGGCGGCCAGACGCTTGATGGGCAGTGCGCCCAGCAACTCGGCAAGGTGATGCGCCAGTGCAGCATCGTGTGCGACGCGATCGGACAGTCCGGCCCGCGCATCGAGCAGCATGGTGCGCAGCGTGCGCCGCGATTCGATTGGCGTGGTGGGGTGCGCCGGATCGTGCGCGCTCATTGGATGTGGCCCCTCGCCGGTTCACGATTCGTGGCGAGCGGCCCGAGGTTGGTGCGAGGCACGCAGCCGTACACGTGCAGTAGGGCGAGCATCGCAGTGCCAAGATCGGGGCGCGCGGCAGGATCGTGAATTGGCGCTAAGGCTGACATGGGATAATTCGGGACCTAACAGTGATGATCGGATGGGGCAGGAGATGACATTGAAGGCCAAGGCAGTATATCGCGCGGTAGCGCTGGCTTTTGCGGGCATGGTGGGCATGAGCGTGGTGGGCCCGCTGAGTCCCATTTCGCTGGCGGTGGCCGCCAAACGCCAGGCGCCGCAAGGCATTCCGGCCAATCCGGACGATGCGTTTGTTGAGCTGCGCAATGCGGCGCGCCGCAACGATGTTGCGCGCAGTTGGGAGTTGGCCGACAGCCTCTCCGATTACCCCATCCAGTCTTATGTGCAGTATTTCCGCATCAAGCCGCAGCTGTTTGATGCCAGCGGCTATGCGCGCACGGATGCACCGGAAGACGATATCCGCGCGTTCCTGCAACGCTACAAGGGCGAAGCGATTGCCGACCGTTTGCGCAACGACTGGCTGCTCGTGCTCGGCAAGAAGCGCGACTGGGCCACCTTCGATGCGGAGTACCCCAACTTCGTGCTGAAGGACGACACGCAAGTCGAGTGCTACGCCCTGCTCTCGCGCGCGATGAAGGGGCAGAACGTGGTTGCCGATGCACGCGCCACGCTGCTCGATCCGAAGGGCTATGGCGAAGGCTGTATCGACCTGATCGGTTACCTCGCGCAATCGCAGCAGTTCACCCGGGCGGACGTGGCTTTTGCCGCGCGGCTGTCGCTGGAGCAGAACCTCGTTACGCAGGCATCGCGCATTGCGGCCGTGCTGCCCGAGGGCGACCGTGTAGACAACGACACGCCGGCCAACGTGACGCGCATGGCGCGCAATGACCCATCGCAGGCGACGGCGTATCTGCTGGCGCAAAGCGGCGGCTTGTCGCGCGAAGAGCAAGGTGCGGGCTGGGGCGTGATCGGCCAGTACGCGGCCAAGAAGCAGACGCCCGATGCGCTGGATGCCTACCGCCGCCAGATGACGCTCGGCGGCGATGCCTATCTCTCGGACGATTCGCAGGAATGGCGCGTGCGCACCGCCCTGCGCGCGGGTGACTGGAAGATGGTGCGCCAGGCCATCGAGGCCATGCGCCCGACACTGCGCAGCCGCGATCCGGCCTGGACATACTGGTACGGCCGCGCGCTCAAGGCCGACAACCGTAACGACGAGGCCAAGCAGCAGTTCCAGTCGATCGCCGGGCAGTTCAACTTCTACGGCCAACTGGCGCTGGAGGATCTGGGCCAGCGCATCACCGTGCCGGCCAAGACCACGGTGACGGATGCCGAGATCGACCCGATGGGACGCAACCACCCAGGCTTCGCGCGCGCCAAGAAGCTGTACGACCTGAACCTGCGTTTTGAGGGCAACCGCGAGTGGAACTGGGAGCTGCGCAACATGAGCGACCGCGAGCTGATTGCGGCGGCAGAATACGGCCGCAAGCTCGGCTTGCTCGACCGCGCTGTCAATTCGGCCGACAAGACCAAGACCGAGCATGACTTCTCACTTCGCTTCCCGACACCGTTCCTTAATGTGGTCCAGCGCAATGCCGATGCCGTGGGCCTGGACATTGCCTGGGCGTACGGTCTGATCCGTCAGGAGTCGCGCTTCATCATGGACGCGCGTTCATCGGTGGGGGCGTCGGGCCTGATGCAGGTGATGCCGGAAACCGCCAAGCGCGTGGCCAAGAAGATCGGCCTACCGGGTTTCCGCCCCTCGCAGATGAGCGACATCGATACCAACGTACTGCTCGGCACGAGCTACCTGTCGATGATCCTGACCGATCTCGATAGCTCCATGACCTTGGCTACCGCCGGCTACAACGCCGGCCCGGGCCGGCCGAAGCGCTGGCGCTCGACGCTCACGCGCCCTGTGGAAGGCGCGATCTTCGCCGAGACGATTCCGTTCAACGAGACGCGCACGTATGTGAAAAACGTGCTGTCGAACGCGACGTACTACAGCGCGCTGCTCAGCGGTCGTCCGCAATCGCTGAAGGATCGCCTGGGCAAGGTCGGGCCGGAGCCGGTGACGCCGGACGATCTGCCGTAAGAGACGAGCGTCATCGCCTCGTCCCACAATACGCCCGCTGCAACGCGGGCGTTTCTCATGGGCGCATGCGCCTGTCGAATCACAACAGTGCGGACTTCGATACACCGGCAGCATGGCGTGTCGACGCCCCTTGGGGGCGATCACGTTCGGGATATATTGTGAGTGTTGCCCCCCACCCGTCCTGGAGATGCCTCCATGCAGCCCTCCAATCTGCTTGTTTTTGGCGGTACCGGTTTTATCGGTTCGCAGCTGCTGTCGCGGCTGGTGACGGAGACCTTCTCCGCACCCGGCCTTCCGGAGGGCCGGGTGATCGTGCCCACACGCGATCCTGAATCGTCCCGCGCGCACAATCTCACGCTGCTGCCACGCGTGGATGTGATGGACGCCGACATTTACGCTGACGATGCCCTCGACGCGCTGTTCCTGGCGCTCACCGAGCGCGGCGGCGAGCACTGCGCCGTCATCAACCTCGTCGGCGTGTTGCAGGATGCGCGCGAGATGCCGTACGGCCCGAACTTCCAGCGTGTGCATGTCGATCTGCCGCGCCGTATCGTTGCCGCCTGCCGGCGCCACGGCGTGAACCGGCTGCTGCACATGAGCGCTCTGGGCGCTGATCCCGCCGGCCCGTCGATGTACCTGCGCAGCAAGGGCGACGGCGAACGCGTCGTCATGAACAGCGAACTGGACTGGACCGTGTTTCGCCCGTCGGTCGTGTTCGGCCCGCAGGATCATTTCCTGAATCTGTTTGCAAGCATGCAGCGCATGGCGCCGTTCGTGCCACTGGCGTGTGCCGATGCGCGCTTCCAGCCCGTCTATGTGGACGACGTGGCCGCCGCATTCATCAACGCACTCAAGAAGCCGGCCACGATCCGGCACGCCTATCCGCTGGTCGGGCCGCGCATCTACACCCTGGCGGAGCTGATGCGCTTTGCTGGGCGTGCCAGCGGCCATCCGCGCTGGATCGTGCCGCTGCCCGAAGGTCTGGGCCGCATGCAGGCAGCGTTGCTGGAGCGTTTGCCGGGTGCGCCCATTTCGCGGGACAACCTCGACTCCATGCGCGTGGACAACGTCAGCATGGAGCCGGTCGCACCGGAACTGGGTATCCGCCCGCTTGGCATGGAGGCGGTGATGCTGCCCGCGCTGGCTGGCCTAGGGCCGGACCGCGGATTGCGTGCTGCACGGACGCGGGTCCATCGCTAGCGGCTACGGAAACCCGGAGCGTTCACGCCGTTTGTGAATCAGCTTCACAACGGTGGCCAATCCGTTTCATTTTGTGGCGGTGCAGCGCGAGGCTAGAATGATTCGCTCGCCTTCGCGCTGCCGCCCGCCGCTTCCGATACAACAAGACTAGAGCGCCCCGGCATTCCTGCGCGATGCAGGCGGGCTCCCACAACACAATTGCTGTGCACTCTCCAAGGACGGGAATCATGAAACTGGTCATCGGCAACAAGAACTATTCGTCGTGGTCGCTACGCCCGTGGCTGCTGGCCAAGCAGGCCGGCATTCCGTTCGAAGAGATTCGCGTGCGCTTGCTGAGCGAGACCTTTGCGGCCGACGTGGCGCGCCATTCCCCGGCCGGCCGCGTGCCTGTGCTGGTGGACGGTGACATGAACGTGTGGGATTCGCTCGCCATCTGCGAGACGCTGGCCGAGCGCTTTCCGCGCGCGCAACTGTGGCCGGCAGACCCGAAGAGCCGCGCACACGCCCGCTCGATCTGCGCTGAAATGCACTCCGGTTTCGGCAACCTGCGCAACAACATGCCCATGAACGTGACAGCCGTGCTGCCCGGCATGGGCTGGAACGTGGCTGTGCAGCGTGACATCGACCGCATTGCCGGCATGTGGACCGAGTTGCGCCAGAAGTACGCGTCGGCGGGCCCGTTCCTGTTTGGCCACTTCACGGTGGCCGATGCGTTCTACGCGCCGGTGGTCAGCCGCTTCGCCACCTATGGCGTGCGTCTGCCCGAAGTTGCCAAGGCCTACGCCGATCACATCCTCAACCTGCCCGCCATGCAGGAGTGGATTGACGGTGCACGCGCCGAGCACGACTTCCTCGCCGACGATGAGCCCTATCGCACCGCGCCGGACGAAGACACGCTTGTTGTTACCGACCATGCCGCCAATCAATGACGGAACGCGCAGCGAAGGCTGAGGCCATTGTCGATCCGGCCACGCACGGGCTGGAAGTGTATGCCGTGGGTGGCGCCATTCGTGATGCGCTGCTCGGGCTGCCGGTGCAGGACCGGGATTACGTCGTGGTCGGTGCCACGCCGGAAGGCATGGAAGCGCGCGGCTTTCGTGCCGTTGGCAAAGACTTCCCGGTCTTTCTGCACCCGGTCACGCGTGCCGAATATGCACTCGCGCGTACCGAACGCAAGACGGCTGCCGGCTACAAGGGTTTCTCGGTCTATTACGCGCCCGACGTCACGCTCGAAGACGACCTCATCCGCCGCGACCTGACCATCAACGCGATGGCGCAGCGCGTGGCGGAAGACGGCGCGCTGGTCGGACCCGTCATCGATCCATATGGCGGACAGGCCGATGTCGCATCGCGCACGTTCCGGCATGTGTCCGACGCGTTCATGGAAGACCCGGTGCGCATCCTGCGCCTGGCGCGCTTTGCCGCGCGCTTTGCAGACTTTCATGTCGCGCCCGAAACCAACACGCTGATGCAGCGCATGGTGCAGGCCGGTGAGGTCGATGCGCTGGTGGCCGAGCGTATGTGGCAGGAAATCGCCCGCGGGCTGATGGAGGCGCACCCGCAGCGCATGTTTGCCGTGCTGCGCGACTGCGGCGCACTGGTGCGCCTGCTGCCCGAACTCGACCGCCTGTGGGGCGTACCGCAGCGGGCCGATTATCACCCCGAAGTCGACACCGGCGTGCACACGATGATGGTGATCGAAACGGCTGCCGCAATGGGAGCATCGTTGCCCGTGCGCTTTGCCGCGCTGGTGCACGACCTTGGCAAGGGCACCACGCCCGAAGAGGTTCTGCCGCGCCACATCGGCCATGAACAACGCAGCGTGCCGATGATCGAAGCGATCTGTCTGCGCCTGCGCGTGCCGACCGACTGCCGCGAACTGGCGCTCGTGGTCGCGCGCGAGCACGGCAATATCCACCGCTGCGATGGCTTTGACGCCGCTGCACTGGTGCGCTTGCTCGAACGCTGCGATGCGCTGCGCAAGCCCGATCGTTTCCGTCAGGCGCTGCAGGCGTGCGAGGCTGATGCGCGTGGGCGCCTCGGGTTTGAAGACCGCGCTTATCCGCAAACGGAGCGCCTGCTGCGCGCGCTGGCGGCCGCCTCGTCGATCGATGCGGGCGCGGTCGCCAAACGCTATGCCGAGAACCCGGCACACATCAAACAAGCCGTGCATCAGGCCCGCATCGAGGCTGTCGCGCACGCCGGCATCTAAGCCGGCCTGGACTCGGACTGGCTTACTCGAACGGCGTATCGCTCGGGTTGGCGTACAGCGCCTTCAACTGATCGTTCATCGGGAAGTTGAAGTTCAGGTTCTTGGGCGGCACCGGCTTTTCGAACCACTTGGCGTAGAGCGTCTTGATCTCGCCGCTCTTCATCACGCCGATCATCGTGTCGTCAACCAGCTTCTTGAACTGCGGATCGTCACGGCGCAGCATGAAGCCGTAGGCCTCGAACGACTGCGGCGTGCCGGTCACGACCCAGTCGTCGGGCTTCTGCGCCAGGGTGCGCGCGCCAGCCAGCAGCACGTCGTCCATCATGAACGCCGCGACGCGGCCGCTTTGCAGCGTGAGGAACGATTCACCGTAGTCCTTGCCGCTGACGACGTTCATGTTCATCTTCTTCTCGTCGTTCATCTTGCGCAGGATGCGTTCCGACGTGGTGCCAGCGTTGGTGATGACCGACTTGCCAGCGAGATCGGGGAAATCTTTCACGCCCGATTTCACGCCGGTCAGCAGGCGCGTGCCCGCAATGAAGAAGGTGGTGGAGAACGCCGTCTGCTGCTCGCGTGACTTCAGGTGCGTGGTCACGCCGCACTCCAGGTCCACCGAGCCGTTCTGTACCAGCGACGTCCGGTTTTGCGATGTCACCGGAATCTGCTGAATCTGCAGGTTGGGTTTGCCGGTCTTCTGCTTGACCGCGTCGATCACGCGCGAGCACAGGTCGGCCGAGAAACCGATGATCTGATTCTTGCTGTCGCGGTACGAGAACGGGATCGACGATTCGCGCACGCCGATGAGGATCGTGTTGCTGTCCTGGATTTTCTTGAGCGTGCCGTCGAGGGCCTGCGCGTGCGCGCTGATCGCGAGCAGGCCGGTCAGCGCCAGCGGGATGGATCGGATACAGCGGGTGGTCAAACGCATACTTCCTCCTATGGTTGTGGTGCGCGGCCTGTTGTGTTGCGGCCGTCTGTGCTTTGGCTTCGTGGTGATGAGTGTGGAGCGCTGAGTGGTCAACCTAGCGGTGGAACCAGCTACGCAAATCTGCGGCGCTGGCCAGTGGCCGATGCAGCGCGTCGAGATGCCGCCGCAGGTTGGTGACGAGCGCTGCGTTGTCGGGCGCGGTGCTGCCGTCGGGCAGGGCCATGTTGTTCTCGAACCCCAGGCGCGCATGGCCACCGAGTAGCGCGGCGCTGAGCGCGCATTCGGCTTCACGCGGGCCGAACGCGCACATCGCCCAGGGCACGCTGGCCGTCAGCTCGCCGCCATCGGACCACGCTTGCAGGAAGGGCAGCAGGTCGGACGGATCGGAGCGCTGGCCGGCGCTGTAGCGGCCGAGCACAAACAGAACCCAGTGCGGCGTGTCAGGCAACACACCGCGTGCGCGCAGGTCGCGGTAGCGCACCACGTCGTCGGCGGAATAGAGGATGTATTGGATGGCCGTGCGCGCCGCAGCAAGCTCGCCGAAGAAGCGCGCGGCTTGCGCCTCGTGCGCCGCATCGGGTGCCAGCTCGCGCAACGCGGCGGAGATCGCCTCCGGCTGCAGCGCGCGCACCGATGCCATCTGTTGTTCGGGCGTGTAGATGCCGACGGCCTCGGTGGTGATCTGAATCACCAGCGCATCGCCCACGGCTTGCTGCACGGCGGTGATGGCCGGGCGGTAATCGTCCGGCTCCAGGCTGTGCGTGCCATCGGGGCGGCGTACATGCAGGTGCAGCATCGCCGCACCCGCGTCAACGCATTGGCGCGCGCAGGCGGCCAGTTCATTGGGCGTGATTGGCAGCGCGGGGTGGTCAGCGTGCGTCTTGCGCGCGCCATTGGGCGCAACAGCGATGGCAATGGGTTGCGTTACCACGCGGCCTCCAGTGCGTCGGCCGTGGCGGCGTCAACAGCATCGCCCAGGCGCTCGACGATGGCATCAATGTCTTGTGCGGTGGCGATGAACGGCGGCGCGAGCAGGATGTGGTCGCCGCGCTGGCCATCGATCGTGCCGCCCATCGGATAGACCATCAGGCCGCGCAGCATGGCTTCGGTCTTCACACGTGCGTGCGTCTTGCGTGCGGGGGGCAGCGGCGCCTTGGTCGCGCGATCGGCGACCAGTTCCACGCCGACGAACAGCCCGCGTCCGCGCACATCGCCCACGTACGCATGGTCGGTAAAGCGCGCACGCAGCGCGGTACGCAGTTGTTCGCCACGCGCCTGTACGTTGGCGAGCAGGTTTTCTTCGGCAATCACCTTCTGCACTTCCAGTGCCGCCGCGCATGCCGTGGCGTGACCGATATAGGTGTGGCCATGCTGGAAGAAGCCGCTGCCGCGCGTGATGGCGTCGTAGATGCGATGGCTCACCAGCGTCGCGCCGATCGGCTGATATCCGCCGCCCAACCCCTTGGCGATGGCGATCAGGTCGGGCACCACGCCGTCTTCCTCGCAGGCGAACAGGTGGCCGGTGCGGCCCATGCCGGACATCACCTCATCGAGCAGCAACAGCACGCCGTGGCGATCGCACACCGCGCGGATCTTGCGGAAGTAGTCGCCCACCGGCGGCACCGCACCCGCTGTGGCGCCCACCACCGTCTCGGCCACGAAGGCGGCGACGTTGTCTGCGCCAAGCTCGACGATCTTCGCGTCCAGCTCGTCGGCCAGGCGCTGCACGTATTGCGCGTCGCTCTCGCCATCCAGGCGCTCGCGATACGCATAGCACGGCGATACATGATGCGCGGGCACCAGCAGCGGCAGGAAGGGCTCACGGCGCCACGCGTTGCCGCCAATCGCCAGGGCGCCCAGGGTGTTGCCGTGATAGCTCTGACGACGCGCGATGAAGTAGTGGCGCTGCGGCTGGCCGATTTCGACGAAGTATTGGCGCGCGAGCTTCAGCGCCGCTTCGATCGCTTCCGAACCGCCGCTGACGAAGTACACATGATCCAGATCGCCCGGCGCAGCAGCGGTCAGGCGTGCAGCCAGTTCTTCCGCCACATCGGTCGTGAAGAACGACGTGTGCGCATAGGCTAGTGCACGCACCTGCTTGCAGATGGCGTCTACCACGCGCGGGTGGCCGTGGCCCAGGCACGAGACGGCGGCACCGCCGCAGGCATCGAGGTAGCGCTTGCCGTCGGCGTCAATGAGGGTCATGCCGGCACCGCTGACAGCGGTGGGCAGTGTCTTGCGCGGGTCGCGGTGGAAGACGGATGTCGTGGGTGGCGTCATGGTTGGTCGGGAGGATCAGCGTTGTGTAGGTGGCACGGCGACGGCCGCTTCACTGCGGCGGGTGCTGCGCACGTAGGCGGCTTGTTGCTTGAGTTGGGCATCGCTGTCGGCCAAGTGGGCCAGCGCCGCCGGGCCGGCGTGGCGGAACCACGTCATCAGGAGCGCGTCGAGCAGCGCCAGTGGTGCGGCCAGCGAATGGAAGAATGATGGGATCGTCACCGGCGCAACGAGTTGCTGCCACGCCAGTTCAGCGCCGGGGGCGATGGCGCTGTCGGTCACATAGACGAGGCGTGCGCCACGTGCATGCGCGTACTGCATCGCCTCGATAACCTCGCGCGTGTACGGATCGAACGTGACGGCGACCACGATGTCGCCTTCACCACAAAAGCGCAGCGGGTCGGCCAGCGTGTTGCCGCTGCCAGCGCACAGCACGACCTTGTCGTCGAACAATTGCGCGGCATAGCCGAACGCGTGCGTGAGCGCCAGGCAACTGCGCGCGCCGAGCAGATAAATACGGTGCGCCTTGCACAGCGCTGCGGCCACCGTGTCCAATGCCGCCAGGTTGGCGGGCGAAAACGCCGACTGCACATGCGCGCCAATGGCAATGCCGATGCGTTCGGCGTCGGACGTCCCCGCAGCCTCGTCGCCCTGTAGCGCGCTGGCGCGGCCGGCAAAGCCATCAGCCTGCTGGCGCAGGTGATTCACGCAGATGTCGCGCAGTGCGGCAAAGTCGTCAAAGCCGAGCGCGCGTGCCAGGCGCGAGAACGTAGCCGGGGGCAGGTCGCAGCGGCGCGCCAGATCGCGCATGGAGAGCAAAGCGATGTCGCTCTGGTGCGTTTCAAGCAACATGGCGGCGCGCTGCAATTGCGGAGACAGATCGCCGGCGCGGTCGCGCAGCGTCTGCATAAGCCCATCGAACGTCATGAGGTGATTGCGATGATTCAATTGTTTCGTAAACTACTTAACTGAAACAGTTGAGTCAATAGCGAATTCACCCGGCGCTGTGCGCAAGCAAAACGGCCCCATCCAAGAGGAATGCGGCCGTGGCGGGCAAACAAAAACGGAGGCCGAAGCCTCCGTTGATCAGATGTAGATGTGGCGTATGTATATCAGGTTGCTGGCGCGTCCAGCTGTTCCATGCGGAACTGGAAGAACCCGGCAGCGATCAGGCCGAGCAGGCTCAACGCCATGCACGTGCAGGCCAGAATCATGACTGCGCCCAGCGATGAAATCCCGCTCATGAGCGGCGTATGCATCAGTGCCGACAGATTGCCGCCAACCCACATGGCCGCGATGAGGGCCATCAAACACGTCAGCGCCGCGGCGTTGCGCAACCACGTCAACCGCGTCTTGCGGCCGATGCCGTCGAAAGCGTGGAAATGAAAGTGGTGGTGACCGGTGCCAACGAGTGCCATGGAGAATCTCCTTGTGCTTGCCGCCTGATAGCGTTGAGTCACTATACCGAGACCTGCGACAGTTTGGCGCAGTTTGCGCCGCTAGGTATACCCTGAGCTGCGCTGCGTCAAGAGGCTTGGATGCATTTTTTGTGACTGCGACACTGCGCCGCAGATTGGCGACTGGCGCGGCAAACAAGGAGATGGCGGGCGCGTGCGAAGTGCGGCGCAGAAATGAAAAAAGACCTCGCGAGGAGGTCTTTTTTGTTGCCCTGCAAAATCGATTGATCTTGAAGGGCGAAGAATTTTGGTGGCCTGGGGCGGAATCGAACCACCGACACGCGGATTTTCAATCCGCTGCTCTACCAACTGAGCTACCGGGCCAAGCAAAGAAAGGCAAGTATGACAGGGTTTGCGCACTGCCGTCAAGCGTCTGTGCGCACTTTTGATGATCAGGCGGCCGGCTCGCCCTTGTTGCGCGAGAGTTCGACGCCCAATTGCTTGAGCTTGCGATACAGGTGGGTACGCTCCAGGCCGGTCTTTTCGGCCACGCGGGTCATGCTGCCCCCCTCGCGCTGCAGGTGGTATTCGAAGTAGGCGCGCTCGAACAGATCGCGTGCTTCGCGCAGCGGCATGTCGAACGAGAACTGCATGCCGCCGCCTTCGGCTGCCCGGGTTGGTACGCCGTTGATGTCAGCGCCACCGAGCGCGGCTGGTGCACCTGCTGCTGCGGCGTTAGGCGCGGCGCCTGCGAGACCTGCCGCTGGTGCGGCAGCCGGTGCCACCGAGCGCGGCTTTTCCTTGCTGCGCGACAGGCCCTGTTCCACCGCTGTCAGCAGCTTTTGCAGTGCGATGGGCTTCTCAAGGAAATTCAGCGCGCCGATTTTGGTTGCCTCGACGGCGGTGTCGATGGTGGCGTGGCCCGACATCATGATGACGGGCATGGTCAACAGACCCTGTGACGCCCACTCCTTGAGCAGCGTCACACCGTCGGTATCCGGCATCCAGATATCGAGCAGGACGAGGTCGGGCATTGCGTTCGCGCGATATTCGCGCGCGCGTTGCGCGTTCTCGGCGACTTCAACAACGTGCCCTTCGTCTCCGAGGATTTCGGAGAGCAACTCCCGGATACCCATTTCGTCGTCGACAACGAGGATGGTGGCCATGCTTTTCCTCTATGTGCGGCGGGATTGCCGTCCGCGCTACGCGAGTTTTACGAACAGTATGGAAACCTGGGCGCCGACGGTGTCGGTACCCGATGTGCCCGATGTTGTGTCGGATTGGCGGTTGCGCAATTCGATACGCGCCCCGTGCTCATCCATGATTTTCTTCACCATGGCCAAGCCCAATCCTGTGCCTTTGGCTTTGGTCGTGACGTACGGCTCGAAAGCGCGGTTGAGGATGCGGGAGGGAAATCCGCCGCCGTTATCCGCGATCGCAAGCCGCACGGCTTGCCGCCGCGCGCCCGAGGCGTCGTCGTATTCTACCGTGTCAGTTTGCAACATGACATGTGGAGCGGCTCGCCCGGCCGCTTCATTCTCGGCCACAGCATCCTGTGCGTTCTGCAGCAGGTTGTGGATGACCTGGCGCAACTGTGTCGGGTCACCCTTGATGAGCGGCAGATTGGCGCCCAGCTTGGCCTCGATGACAGGATGATCGCGACGGTCGGGGTGATCGATGCCGTACAGGTGCAGCACCTCGGCGGCGAGCGCGTTGAGGTCCAGCTCCTGCAGCATGGCCGGCGGCGTGCGGGCGTAATCGCGGAAGTCATCGACCATGCGCTTCATCGCAGCCACCTGGTTGACGATGGTGGTGGCGCCGCGCCGCAGCACATCGGCGTCCGTATCCGACAGCTTGGGCGAGAGCTTCATCTCCAGCCGTTCGGCGGAGAGCTGGATGGGCGTGAGCGGATTTTTGATCTCGTGCGCGAGGCGCCGCGCGACCTCGCCCCACGCCACCGAGCGCTGCGCCGAGATGACGTCCGAAATATCGTCGAACACCACGACGTAGCCGCGCTCGGTGCCGTGCGCGCCGACCGACGGGCCGGGCAGGCGCGTGCCGCGCACCAGCAGCGTGAGGGGTTCGTCTTCGTCTTCGAGCGGAATCTCGACCTGTTTCTGCCAGTGGGCTACCGCGCCGCCGGCAGCAGTGCTCGCATCCTGCTCGGCAAAGGCCTGTTCGACGACGGGGGCGAACGCCGCCACCGGTGTAATGCTGGACAGCCCCTGGCCGACCCACGCGCCGAAGGGCTGTTTGAAGATGCGCTCGGCACCGGGATTAGCGGTCAGCAGCACGAAGCGATGGTCGAACACGAACACGCCTGCGGTCAGGTTTGTCAGCACGCTCTCAAGATAGGCTTTCGATTGCTCGAGTGCCGCGCGGTTCTGCTCCACGGCGCGGCGCGCATCGGCCAACTGGCGCGTCATCTGGTTGAACTGCTGGGTGAGCACACCCAGTTCGTCACGCGTATGCAGTTCCCGCTTGGGCGAGAGATCACCCTCAGCCACTTCGCGCGTGCCTTGGAGCAGCATCAGCAGCGGCCGTGCCAGCTGCGCGCCCAGCAGCAGCGCGAGCATCACGGCAATGAACACCGCCAGGAACAGCGTGAGCGTGAGCGTGCCGATGTACATCTTGCGCAAGCCGGTGCGGCCGAGCGCTTTCTCCTGGTATTCCTGATAGGCGCGCTGGACAGCGTCGGCATTGCGGGCGAGCGCCTGCGGCACCGGTTGCACGAGCTGCAGGAAGCGTTCGTCGCGGCCGCTGTCGCCGATCAGGCCGAAGCCGCGCGAGGTGCTGCTGCCATCTTCCGGCCGACGATCGGCGAGCAGGCCGGTGCCGGCCCATTTGCGCGCCGGCGTGTTCAGCCCCAGGCCTGGCTCTTCGCGGGATGAGGTGCCCAGCGCCACCACCACGTGCAGTTGGTACAGATCGCTGCGGCGGCCGTTGTTGCGCGCAGCAGGCGCCGATGCGGCCGGCGTGGAGGCGCCATCGGTTTCGGTATCGCCGCCGCCTTCCAGGCTGGCATAGCCGCCCGGTGCGCGCGCCTGCTCGAGCACGGCCTGATCGGGCAGGGCGGGCACGAGCGTGTCGTAGGTGTTCGACGCGGTGGCGATCACGCGGCCGCTGGCGGTGAAGATGGTGGCCTCTTGCACGCCGAATTGCTCGCGCAAGCGGTTGAGCGTGATGGCTGTGGCCGAGGCGGATCCATCGCCTACCTGCTCGGCGATCAATCTGCCCTTGTTCTGCAGATCGGCCAGCGCGGTGTCCATGGTGGAGCGCCCCAGGTTCAGGCCGGCCTCCAGCGCAGATTCGACCTTTACGTCGAACCACGACTCGATGCTGCGCGATACAAACTGCAGCGACACCAGATAGATCAGCACCCCCGGCAGCACGCCCACCACGCCAAAGAACACCGCCAGCTTGGTCATCAGCCGTGTGCCGAACTTGCCGCGCCGCGCACGCAGCGCCAGCGCCAGCATCAGCCCGCCGATGATCACTACCAGCAGCACCCCGATGACGAGATTGACCTTGTAGAGCAGCGTGAAATACCGGTCGAAGAACTCGGTGTTGGCTGATGCCGCGGCCAGCAGCCCCACCAGCACGATCGCCAGAAAGACAATGGTGCCAGCCACCACCTGATAGAGCAGCCGTTTGTAGCTGCGATCGAAGATCATTTGGCGGGCGCCAGCAGCGAGCCTGCGCTGGAGGGGCCAGCGCTCATGCCCCAGCCCGGATTGGGCGACAGGCCCAATGAGCCGGATGCCGGTGGCGAAGATGCCGGCGTGCTGGCCGGCGGCGCAGCAGGGGCGGGCGCCGGAGCCGGCGGCGGCTCGTTCGGCACCTGCAGGCTGAAGTGTTTCCACTCGGAACTGAGATTCCAGTCGCGCGTGTTGACGGCGTTGATCTGGAACGGCTTGGGCAACTGCGTGACGTCCAGGCGCATGCGCACTTCGGCCTGCACGGTTTCGCCGGTCTTGACGGCGCGCTGCTCGAACACGCGCCAGCCACGTACGTGCTGCATGAAGTCGACGGCATCTTTCAGCCGCGAGAACGGGACTTGAAGGCCCCCGGTCGACACGCGGTACTGGCGCGTGAGCGGGTGGTACGACAGCCGCACCACGCGCGTGGCGCTGATGGCGTGGTCGTCAAACCAATACCAGCGTGGGCGGATCAACTCGAACTCGACGAGGAAGTAGAGCGCGATGCCCTTGTTGACCGCATCTTCGAGGTTGCTGGGCAGATCGAAATCAAAATCGGCGGAGAGGTTCCAGCCGCCGTCGGCATACTCGAGCTGAGCGCGGTTGATTTCGATGGACTGAGCGGGCGCCATGACCGGCCACCACAGGAACAGCATGCCCAATACGACCAGCCGTTGCAGAATCTGCCGGAACCGCGATTGCAGCAGCCGGATCGATGGGCGAAGGATGACAGTCACAACGGTCGGTGCATCAGGGCCGTTTCTGGAAAACCGCGTAAAAGAAGCCGTCGTGATCGAGCGGCAAGAGCGAGGTGCCGGGGATGAAGCCGCTGGCCGGCGCCGCGTCGGGCGCAACGGGCGACAACTCGGGCAGCAGCTGGCCGGGCGCTTGCAATCGTATCGCATCTTCCAGATGGCGTTCAAACCATCGGGCCTGGTCTTCACCTTCCGTCGGGAAAATCGAACAGGTGACATAAACCAACTTGCCTCCGGGCTTCAGGCATGCCCAGAGGGCGCGCACGATGTCCCGCTGCAGCGCAGCCAGCGCTTTGAGGTCGTCCTGGCGGCGCAGCCAGCGGATGTCCGGATGGCGCCGCACGATACCGGCGGCCGAGCATGGCACATCGGCCAGGATGCGATCAAACGGGCGGCCGTCCCACCAGGCGTCGGGTTTGGCTGCGTCGCCCACGCAGATGGTGGCGGTCTGGTTCAGGCGCGCAAGGTTCTCGTTGATACGCACCGCGCGCACGGCATCCGATTCAAGCGCCGTCACATTCAGGCCGTCAGCCAACTCCAGCAGATGGCCGGTCTTGCCGCCGGGCGCGGCGCAGGCATCGAGCACGCGCTGGCCGGGCGCCACATCGAGCAGCGTTGCAGCCAGTTGCGCACCGGCGTCCTGCACGGAGACATCGCCCTCGGCAAAACCCGGTAGCTCGGAAACGGGGACGGCGCGTGCAAGGCGCACGGCCTGTTCGCCGATGCGCTTGGCGTCGATGCCGGCTTCAGCCAGGCGTGTGAGGTACGCATCGACGGCAATGCGGCGTGGGTTCACGCGCAGCACCATCGGCGGGCGGCGGTTGCCAGCGGCCAGGATGGCCTGCCATGTGTCGGGATATGCACTGCGGACGGCGTCGATCCACCAGGCCGGATAGTTGGTGGTGGCCACCGCATCGGACTGCATGCTTGCGAGGAGTTCGCCCTGCTCGCGCAGGAAGCACCGCAGCACACCGTTGACCATGCCCTTGCTGTGCGAAAGCTTCGGGTCGGCCGAGGCGGCACTTACGGTCTGGTCGACCACGGTGAAGGATGCGTACGGCAGCGGGTCGTCCAGCAATTGTGCGAGTGCGACGCGCAGCAGGTTGGCGGCGCCTTCGGCGGGCGGGCGCGGAATCAGCGTGCGGATCAGCCAGTCGGTGCTGCCCAACCAGCGCGTGGCGCGGTAGGCGAGATCCTGCACGGCGCCGCGCACGGGGGCCGGTTGCCCCTGGCAGACGGCATCAATGGCCTGAGGCAATGCCGTGCCCTGCCGCAGCTTGCCCAGCGCAACGGCAGCAAGCGACAAGGCGTGGGCGAGGGAATCGGGCGGCAGGCGCATCGGAGCAGCAGGGAATCAGGCAGAGGAAAAGCAACGAGCCCGCGGTGGGCGGGCTCGTGCGGACTGCGAAAGTATAAAGGAAGCGCCCAATTGACCCAATCGGCCCAATCGACGGCCGCCGCTTTTACGACGGATACTGGCCGGTCTGCGCCATCTGCATTAGGCGCGCGATGCGCTCTTCCGTGGCCGGGTGCGTGCTGAACAGGTTGGCCAGACCGCCGCCGTGCAGCGGGTTCATGATCATCATCTGTGCGGTGGCCGGGTGGGCCTCGGCCGCGGCAAACGGGATGCCCGCGGCGTGGCGATGGATCTTGTCCAGCGCGGACGCCAATGCCTGCGGGTCGCCGCTGATCGTGGCGCCACCTCGGTCGGCCTCAAACTCACGCGCGCGGGAAATCGCCATCTGAATCATCGCTGCAGCCAGTGGTGCAAGGATCGCTACCGCGATCCCGGCGATCGGGTTGGCCGGACGGCCTTCGCTGTCGCGCCCGCCGAAGAACACTGCAAAGTTGGCCAGCGCCGAGATCGCACCGGCCATGGTGGCCGAGATCGTGGAGATCAGGATGTCGCGGTGCTGCACGTGCGCCAACTCGTGCGCCATCACGCCACGCAATTCGCGCTCCGAGAGGATGTTGAGGATGCCGGTGGTGGCCGCAACTGCAGCGTGTTCCGGGTTGCGGCCGGTGGCGAAGGCGTTGGGCTGGTCTTCCTGGATCAGGTAGACGCGTGGCATCGGCAGGCCGGCGCGGCCGGCAAGCTCCTGCACCATCCGGTAGAACTGCGGCGCGCTGCTCTCGTTGACTTCCTGCGCGTTGTACATGCGCAGGACCATCTTGTCGGAGAACCAGTATGAGAAGACATTCATGCCCAGCGCGAACAGCAGCGCCAGCATCATCCCGCTGCGTCCGCCGATCATGCCGCCGATGACAATGAACAGCGCGGTAATCGCTGCCATCAGCATGAAGGTCTTGATCCAGTTGAACATGGGGGCGTGGCTCCTGTGGGTCTAGGGTTTTGCGAGTCTCTTAGATCGCGATAATCGGCGGAAATTCAAGGATTTGGGCGGTACTTGCGCGATATTTCGCCGCAGATAACGCTTGACCCATCAACGGGTGGCGAACGCCAGCCGCGCACCCAGCCCAATGAACGCCGTGCCGACCACACGATCGAGCCAGCGCTTGATGCCCGGTTTGCCCGCCACGCTGCGCGTGACGCTGGCGGCGACCCACGCCACCAGGCTGTTCCACACCGTCGACATGAGGATGAACACCGCGCCCAGCATCAGGAACGCCACCGCCTTGTGACTGGCGTGCGGATCGACGAACTGCGGGAAGAACGACAGGAAGAACAGCACCACCTTCGGGTTCAGCACGTTGGTGAGAAAACCCTGCATAAACAGCGATTTGAGCGGGCGCGGTCGTTTGGCGGCGGCGGTCTGCCCGGCGGTTTCGGCGTCATCGGCAGCATCGTCGCGCTCGGGTGGCGCCAGCAGCATGCGGCCGCCCAGATAGACCAGGTAGGCCGCGCCCACCACCTTGATGACCGTGAACGCCACGGTGGATGCCGCCAGCAGGGCCGTCAGCCCGAAGGCCACCGCCAGCACGTGTACGCAGCAACCGGCCGACACGCCCAGCGCAGACAGCAACCCAGCCGCGCGCCCCTGCGAGACGCTGCGCCCAACGATGTACGCCGTATCCGGCCCTGGCGTCACATTCAGCAGGAACACGGCCAGCATGAAGAGCGGCAGATTGACGATGCCCAGCGCGGTCATGGTGAAACCCTCTTCTATATAGATGTTGGATGTCGAGATCGCTTTAGTCAGCCGCGCGAGGCGAAGCGCTGGCCGGGCTGGACGGCCAGGCCCTGCAGGAATTCGCGCGCAGGCAGGCGTTTGCCGCCTGGCTTCTGTAACTGGGTCACACGCAGCGCGCCAGCACCGCAGGCGATGGTGACGCCATCGGCGTTGGCGGCGAGCACCGTGCCGGGTTCGGCGCCCGCCGGGCGGTCGGCCAGCGCTTGCGCTTGCCAGAACTTGATCGCCACGCCATCGAGCGTAGCGCATGCCCCCGGAAATGGATTGAACGCATGCACCTGGCGCAGCAGGGCGGCGGACTGGCGCGACCAGTCGAGTACCGCCTCGTCCTTGGCGATCTTCTCGGCGTAGGTGATGCCTTCGGCCGGCTGCGGCGTGGCGGGCAGCTTGCTGTCTTGCGCCGCCAGCTTGGTGAGCGCTTCCACCACCATGCGCCCGCCAAGCGCGGCCAGCGTGTCGTGCAGCGTGCCAGTCGTGTCGGTCAGGCCGATGGGCACGCGCTCCATGGCAACCATGTCGCCGGTATCGAGGCCTGCATCCATCTGCATGAGCGTGATGCCCGATTCGGCGTCACCCGCTTCAATGGCTCGGTGGATGGGGGCAGCGCCACGCCAGCGCGGCAGCAGCGAGGCGTGGATATTGATGCAGCCAAAGCGCGGCAGGTCGAGCACTTCCTGTGGCAGGATCAGGCCGTAGGCGGCTACGACCATCACGTCGGGGCGCTGGGCGGCCAGCGTATCAATGGCTTCGGCGGCTTCTTGCGGATACTTGCCCGTGCGGCGCAGCGACGGCGGCTGAATGATCGGTCCGAACCCGTGTGTCATTGCGTACTGCTTGACGGGGCTCGCCTGCAATTGCATGCCACGCCCGGCCGGGCGATCCGGCTGGCTCAGTACGGCAACGACGGGAAAGCCGGCTTGATGAATCGCCGCCAGGGCGATCTGCGCAAATTCAGGCGTGCCGGCAAACGCTACGCGAAGGGTGGACGTCATGGATGGGAAACCAAAACAAGGGAAGACGCGCTACACGACAGCGTAGCGCATCGGGCTTAACGGCGGCTGCGATGCGGGGTGTCGGTCAGCGGCATGATCGGCTCGGGCGATGGCAGCGCCTCGGACACGCCATTGCCGCGCCGCTGGAACAGCGAGAAGGTTTCGTTGGTATCGCCGGGGCGGCTGCCACGCCACACCATTTCCCAGTTGTTGCCGTGCGGACGGCGTCGGGCGTGTTCCGGCCGTTTTTCGAGCACCAGCATCAGATCGCAGGTGCGCGCGGTCGGGTTGGGGCGGTGGTCGTCGCCCGCGCCGCTGTGGCCCAGCAGCCATTTGACGGGGCGTACGCCGGTTTCGTAGTGCATCAGCGCGCGCTCGCTTTCGCCCATGCCGCGCGTGGCCACGCAGATCTGCGCCGATTCGAGCACCGGCTTGATCGCCTGGAACAACGGGCGGTAGCTGCGGGCGTCATCCACCCATGGCATCAGCAGGGTGCCGAGCAGGCCCCACACCATGCCCAGGCCTGCCGTCCACGCCACCACGCCCGAACGCGCCGGCCGCAGCCATACGCAGATCGCCCAGAGCACGGTGATGCTCCCTGCCGCCAATACGGCGACCGGGTGAATCAGCATGTCATACGGCAACGGCAACACGCGGCCCAGCATCTTGGCAAGCCAGCCCGGCAGCAACTGCCCGGCACTGGTAACGAGCGCGCCCCATACGGCCCAGACCACCAGCCCCAGCACGCCAAACAGCGCCACCGCCGCGCCCCATGCGCGCGCGCGCCATGCGGGCGGAATCAGCAGCAGCATTGGCGCACCCAGTACCGCCAGCGCGGGCTGCAGCGGCATGAGATACACATCGCGCAGCACGGCCGAACGCAGCACTACGGCAATCGTCACCAGCACGAACAACGCAACGACAAGGTGCCCCTGATACGGCAGCAGCCACGCCGTGCGCGCGCCGCGTCCGCGTTGCCGCACGAGTTTGTAGAGCGACACGCCCAGCACCGCCACCGCCGGCCACACGGCAGGCGTGCCGGTCAGGAAGATTGACCGGATGGTTGTTGCCAGCGATCCCTTCTCGCCGCCCAGGTGCGAGAAGCCGAAGAAGCGGCCCAGGTTGTTGACCCAGAGCCATTCGATGAACAAATCCGGCGATTCGTGCCAGAAGATGGCCGGCCAGACCACCAGCCATGGCAGCGCCACCAGCAGCGAGAGGCTATAGAAGCGCCACGCCTGGCGGTTGCGGAAATCCGGCAGCAGCGCAATTGCCGCCAGCAGGGTGAGCGCGAACAGCCCCGGCACCAGTACGCCCTTGCCCAGGAATGCCACACCGATGCCCGTGCCGAACCACAGCGCGGGGCGCAGCACGTCAACGCCTGCGGTGCCGCCGGCTTCGCTCTCTTTGGCGAAGCGCGCGAGGCCATACAGCGCCATCGCCGTGCCGGCCAACTGGGGGACGTCGGCAATGAACTTGTGGACGTGCTCCACCAGCCCGATGCAGCCGGCAAACAGCAGCAGTGCGCCTAGCGCATAGTCGCGCAGCGTGGCACCGCCAGCGTCGAGACTGGCGGCGCGGCGTGCCGCGAGCGTCAGCCCGGGCCGTCCGCGCGCGAGGTCGGCGCCGACGCGCATGCGCCAGTCGCGCGCTTCGCCGCGCAGCAGGCGCGCCGTACGCCAGACCGCCCAGCACGTCAGCGCCATCCAGAACAGCACGGCCACGCGCACCGCTTCGTGCGGCGGCATGTCGGGTAGCGCCAGCGCGGCCAGCGCCCCGGTCCAGTACATCAGCGGGGGTTTTTCAACGAACGGCTCGAAGGCGACATTGGGGACGATCCAGTCGCCGCGCTCGATGATGTTGATAACGATGCCGAACGAATACGGCTCGTCGGCCTTCCACGGTGCGCGCCAGAACGTGCCGGCGACGAAATACGCGCACAGCATCAGCATGACAACAGCCCGCCAGCGCCGCACCAGCAGCGCCAACAGACGGCGCGGGCCGGCGTTCGTGCCTGCGTCAGCGGGAGTGATCGACATCAGCGGGATGGGGTGCGCGTCGGCGTCGGCAGGCATGAAAACGCGTTCAACGCTGGGGCGCCGTGTCGCGCTGATGCTTCTTGAGCTTGGAGCGGATGCGCGTCTGCTTGAGCGGCGAGAGGTATTCGACAAACACCTTGCCCATCAGATGATCCATCTCGTGCTGGATGCACACCGCCAGCAGGTCGTCGGCCTCCAGCTCGAAGGTTTCGCCCTTTTCGTTGAGTGCGCGCACGCGCACGCGGGCCGGCCGTTCCACCTTGTCATAGATATCGGGCACCGACAGGCAGCCTTCGTCCCAGACCTTGTGCGCGTCACTTGCCCAGATGATCTCGGGGTTGATGAACACGCGCAGTTCGTCGCGAGACTCCGACACGTCGATGGTGATCACGCGCTCATGCACGTCGACCTGCGTGGCGGCCAGGCCAACGCCCGGCGCCTCGTACATGGTCTCGGCCATGTCGGCCACCAGTTTGCGGATGCGGTCATCCACAACAGCGACCGGTTTGGCGACTTTATGCAGCCGCGGATCAGGGTATTGCAGGATATTCAGTAGGGCCATGATGCTTGGCAACAACGGTTGCAGAAGGCCACGCTAACGAGGGGTTGCCTTCAATTGCGATCGCTTGGAATGTCATGCAGAATCGGGGGCGCTATCCGCCACATGGCTTAGGAAAAAGCCTGACGAATGTTGGATGCCATACC
Organism: Ralstonia sp. SET104; assembly: GCF_003851545.1. Classification (GTDB taxonomy): domain Bacteria; phylum Pseudomonadota; class Gammaproteobacteria; order Burkholderiales; family Burkholderiaceae; genus Ralstonia. The sequence goes on from NZ_BHVX01000008.1 coordinate 179,175, forward strand.
CCTCTTGCTGCAGCGCAAAACCGCGTACAGCTGCGGCGGTGAGGCGTCGAACAGGCACGCGGACCACTCGCCGATTCTTCATAGAATAATGCGCCATCGTAACACACCGATGCTCTCTCAGCCCGCCATGCAATCTGCCATGAAAGCGCGCCAGTCTTACGTTTGCGCCCTGTCGGCGGTTGCCGCGGCAGTGCTTTTCTGCGTGGGCGCCGCGCACGCCGTCGAGCGTACTGTGACGCCGGCACAACAAGCCCAGGCCGCGACCGCTGCCCAAGCGGGTATTCCCGAGTCCGAACTGTCCACCAGCGCGCCGGCGCAGTACACCGTGCGCCGTGGCGATACGCTGTGGGCAATCTCGGGCAAGTATCTCAAGCGGCCGTATCGCTGGCCGGAGCTGTGGGGCATGAACCGCCAGCAGATCCGCAATCCGCACCTGATCTATCCGGGCCAGATTCTGTATCTCCATCACGCCAACGGCCGCGCTTGGCTGTCGACCTCACCCGCCTCGGCGGATGGCAGCACGGTGCGCCTGTCGCCGCACACCCGTGTGTCGGGGCAGGATGGTGATGCCATCTCCAGCATCCCCGCCGCCGCCATCGAACCGTTCCTGACGCAGCCGATCGTGGTGGATGAAGAAACGCTGGCCACGCCGGCGCGCATCTTCTCGCTGCCCGAGGGCCGCGTTTATCTGGGCAAGGGCGAAAATGCCTACGCCCGCGGCCTGCCGGCTGGCGAAAGCGGCCGGGCTGGCGCCGAATGGCAGGCATATCGCCCGGTGCGGCCGCTCAAGGATCCGATGACCGGCAGCGTGCTCGGTTATGAAGCGGACTTCCTGGGCACGCTGCGCGTGGTGCGCGCGGCAACCGGCCCGCAGGCGGTGACCAAGATGGAAGTGCTGTCGTCCAAGGAGGAAATGGGCGTCGGCTCGCAACTGATGCCGCTGCCGCCTCGCGTGCCGGTGCGCTATGTGCCGCATGCGCCCGAAGGCGATGTGCATGGCGTGATTGCCAAGGTAACGGGTGGCGTGCGCTTTGGCGGCACCGACCAAGTGGTCGTGCTGAACATCGGCAGCCAGCAGGGGCTTGAGCCGGGGCATGTGCTGTCGCTGGCGCGCGCTGGGGTGGCCGTGAAAGACGCGACTGCCGGCAACGAGACCGTGCAGTTGCCGGAAGAGCGTTACGGTCTGGCCTTCGTGTTCCGCGTGTTCCCGCACGTGGCCTATGCGCTGGTGACGGACGCCTCCAATACTGTGGAAGTGGGCGACAGCGTCAGCAACCCGATGTCGCCGCGCCCCTGAACTACGCGCTACCCGCACGCCTTGCGCGCCCCTGAACTACGCGCTACCCGCACGCCTTGATTTGACCGATGCATCCCAGGTCGCGGCGCCCGCTGCGACCGACTCCACCGATTCCCTCTCCTGCACGCGCGACCCGGCCGAACTGGCCGCGTGGCTGCGTCTGACTGAAACGCCCGGTGTCGGGCCTGTCGCAGCGCGGCAGTTGTTGACGGCCTTCGGGTTGCCGCAAGACATCTTCGCCCAGTCGTACGCATCCCTCACCAAGGTGCTGCCGGAGCGGCAGGCGCGCGCGGTGCTCGCCGAGCCAGACGCAGCGCTTGCGGCGCTTATCGAGCGCACTGTCGCTTGGGTAAACGAGCCGGGCAACGCCGTCTTCACCCTGGCCGACCGCGGCTATCCACCCCGCCTGCTTGAACTGCCAGACCCACCGACCCTGCTGTATACCAAGGGCAACGCCTCCTTGTTGCGCGCGGCAGCGGTGGGCGTGGTGGGCGCACGTAGCGCCACGGCGGCCGGCATCGACAATGCGCGGGCGTTTTCCCAGGCGCTGTCGGCGGCGAGCGTGACGATCGTGTCAGGTCTGGCACTTGGCATTGACGCGGCTGCGCATGATGGTGCGCTGGCCGGGCCCGGCAGCACGATAGCCGTCGTCGGTACGGGGCTCGATATTGTTTACCCGGCGCGCAACCGGGCGCTGGCGCATCGCATTGCCGAGGCGGGCGTGATCGTCTCCGAATACCCGCTGGGCATGGGGGCGCGCGCTGAGAACTTCCCGCGCCGCAATCGCGTGATCTCGGGTTTGGCGCGCGGGCTGCTGGTGGTGGAGGCGGCTGCGCAATCAGGCTCGCTCATCACAGCGCGGCTGGCCGCCGAACAGGGGCGCGACGTGTTTGCGATACCCGGGTCGATCCATTCGCCACTGGCCAAGGGCTGCCATCTGCTGATCAAGCAAGGTGCCAAGCTGGTGGAAACCGCCGCCGATATCCTTGACGAACTCGGCTGGGGGCGCGCCGCCGCGCCGGCCAGACGTGCGACGCGGGCGGCCATGGCGGAGGGAGCTTCCGCCGCGCCTGCCCTTGCCGATCGGCCCGCGCCTGGCGCTGCCGAAACCACGTTGCTCGATGCGCTCGGTTTTGATCCGGTCGATCTGGACACCTTGTGTGAGCGTACGGGCCAAGCGGCTGCCGCGCTGTCCGCGCAGCTCCTTGCGTTGGAACTGGACGGCCGCGTCGAGCGGCAGCCAGGCGGGCGCTTCCTGCGGCTTCCGTGAAAGCGTGACTACAATAGGCGCGATCCGTTCGTCACCCAGCAGATCGCTCAGTCCAGTTTTTCATGCCCCTGTTCTCGCCCAACATCGACGCCGCCATGCTGCATGCGCGCATCCGCGCCGGGCAACTGCTGGTCGCGTGCCTGTGCGCGGAATGGTGTGGCACATGCCGCAGCTATCGCACGACCTTCACGGAGTTGGCGGCACGGCATCCGGAATGCTGCTTTGTCTGGGTCGATGTGGAAGACCATGCCGATGCGCTGGGCGATTTCGACGTTGAAAACTTCCCGACCCTGCTGGTGCAGCGTGGGAGCGATGTGTTGTTTTTCGGCCCAGTCTTGCCGCACGCGGGCGTTGTTGATGGATTGCTTTCGCGTGATCTGAGCGCCACTACCGCAGTGGTCGCAGCCCCGGACTTGCGAGGCTGGCTGCTGGAATCGGCGTGATCGCAGGCCTTGACAATGCCATGCGATGCATGCGCCACTCTATTGCGCCTGAAAAGGAACCGCGCTTATGATTGGCGGCCAAATTTTGGGCGCACTGCTCCGATGTGCGCTCTGACGGGCGCCCGCGGCACTTGAAGTCGGCAGGCGTTGCCATAAGACTCTACAAAAACCACGCGAACGGTCGCTATAAATAAGCGCCCCTTTTTACCGATCACTTGCGATCGCCAGGATCCGCTCACATGTCCAAGGCTCTCATCATTGCCGAAAAACCGTCGGTCGCCGCTGATATCGCGCGCGCGCTGGGTGGCTTCACCAAGCACGACGAGTACTTTGAGAGCGACGAATACGTCCTCTCGTCGGCGGTTGGCCACCTGGTCGAGATTGCCGCGCCGGATGAATATGAAGTCAAGCGCGGCAAATGGAGCTTTGCTCACCTGCCGGTGATCCCGCCGCACTTTGATCTGCGCCCGATCGCCAAATCCGAATCGCGCCTGAAGGTGCTCACGCGCCTGATCAAGCGCAAGGACGTGACCGGCCTGATCAACGCCTGTGACGCGGGGCGTGAGGGTGAACTGATCTTCCGCCTGATCGCGCAGCACGCGAATACCAAGCTGCCCGTGCGGCGGTTGTGGCTGCAATCGATGACGCCGCAGTCCATCCGCGATGGTTTTGGCAAGCTGCGCAGCAACGAAGACATGATGCCGCTGGCCGACGCCGCCCGTTGCCGCTCCGAAGCCGACTGGCTGGTCGGCATCAACGGCACGCGCGCCATGACCGCCTTCAACAGCAAGGGCGGCGGTTTCTTCCTGACCACCGTGGGCCGCGTGCAGACGCCCACATTGTCGATCGTGGTGGAGCGCGAGGAGAAGATCAAACGCTTCGTGCCGCGCGATTACTGGGAAGTGCGTGCCGAGTTCATCGCCGCAGCCGGTCTGTACGAAGGCCGCTGGTTCGACCCCAAGTTCAAGAAGAACGAGTTCGACCCCGAGCAGCGCGACTCGCGCCTGTGGAGCGAAGCCGAGGCCAAGAGCATTGTGGCCGCATGCCGCGACAAGCCGGGCACGGTCACCGAAGAATCGAAGCCGTCGACGCAGATGTCACCGGCGCTGTTCGACCTGACCAGCCTGCAGCGCGAGGCCAACGGCCGCTTTGGCTTCTCGGCCAAGAACACGCTGGGCTTGGCGCAGGCGCTGTATGAAAAGCATAAGGTGCTGACCTACCCGCGTACCGATTCGCGCGCGCTGCCCGAAGACTACATAGGCACGGTCAAGCAGACGCTGGACATGCTAAGCGAGAGCTCGCATAACTATCTGCCGCACGCGAAGAAGATCCTCGCCAACCAGTGGGTCAAGCCAAACAAGCGGATCTTCGACAACAGCAAGATCAGCGATCACTTCGCCATCATCCCAACGCTGCAGGCACCGAAGAACCTGTCGGAGCCGGAGCAGAAGCTGTACGACCTGGTGGTGCGCCGCTTCCTGGCAGTGTTCTTTCCGGCGGCCGAATATCAGGTCACCACGCGTATTACCGAAGTGGCAGGGCATCACTTCAAGACTGAAGGCAAGGTGCTGGTGAATCCGGGCTGGCTTGCGGTGTACGGCCGTGAGGCGCAGGGCAAGGATGACAACGACAGCGCCAACCTCGTACCGATCGCCAAGGACGAAAAGGTCAAGACCGACAAGGTCGAGCCGGTGGGCCTGACCACCAAGCCGCCCGCGCGCTACAACGAAGCGACGCTGCTCTCGGCCATGGAAGGCGCAGGCAAGCTGGTCGACGACGACGCGCTGCGCGAAGCCATGGCCGGCAAGGGCCTGGGCACACCAGCCACGCGTGCGGCCATCATTGAAGGGCTGCTGACGGAAAAGTACCTCGTGCGCGAAGGCCGCGAGCTGATCCCGACCGCCAAGGCATTCCAGTTGATGACGCTGCTGCGCGGCCTGGGCGTGGAAGAGCTCACGCAAGCCGAGTTGACCGGAGGCTGGGAGCACAAGCTCTCGCTCATCGAGCGCGGCCAGCTTGAGCGCGACGAATTCATGCGCGAGATCGCGCAGATGACGCAGCAGATCGTCAAGCGCGCCAAAGAATACGATAGCGACACCATCCCCGGCGACTACGCGACGCTGGCCACGCCATGCCCGCAGTGCGGCCACGTGGTCAAGGAAAACTACCGCCGCTTCGCCTGCAGCCACTGCGACTTCTCGATCAGCAAGATTCCGGGCGGCCGGCAGTTCGAACTGAATGAAGTGGAAGAGCTGCTGATCAACAAGACCATCGGCCCGCTGCAGGGCTTCCGCAGCAAGATGGGCCGGCCGTTTGCAGCCATCCTCAAGCTGGCGCAGGAAGACGGCCACTGGAAGATGGAGTTCGACTTCGGCCAGAACGACGAGGACGACGGCGAACCGGTGGATTTCTCCGGCCAGGAAAGCGTCGGCCATTGCCCGAAGTGTAACGGCAGCGTCTACGAGCACGGCCTGAAATACGTGTGCGAGAACGCCGTGGCGCAGCCCAAGACCTGCGACTTCACTACGGGCAAGATCATCCTGCAGCAGGAGATCAGCCGCGAGCAGTTGGCCAAGCTGCTGACCGAAGGCAAGACCGATCTGCTGACCGGTTTCAAGTCGGCGCGCACCGGTCGCAACTTCAAGGCATTCCTGGTGAAGCAGCCGGACGGCAAGATCGGCTTCGAGTTCGAGCCGCGCGGCGAAGGCAAGGGCAAGCCCGCTGCGAAGACGGCCGCGAAGAAGGCAACGGCCGCAGCCAAGACACCGGCTGCCAAGAAGGCTCCGGCCAAGACCGCAAGCAAGACCGCCGCCAAGAAAGCGCCGGCACGCAAGAAAGCGGCCCAAGCCGAGACCGACGAGGAAAGCACCAGCGAAACCTGATCACGCTTTCGCAAGCGCCAATGCAAACGGGAGGACAGTGTCCTCCCGTTTTGTTTTGGCGACGCGGTTTGCGCTTATGCAGCTTCGCTCAGGCCCCGGCCAGCGCGCGCCTCGCTGTGCTTGACCTCCATCGCCTGGGCCAGCATGTAGTCGATAAAGGTACGCACCTTGGTTGGCAGAAACTTGCGGCTCGGATACACCAGCGACAGCGACCGGTGCGGCAGCTTGTACTGCGGCAACACGCGCACCAGCCGTCCGGATTCCAGATCCGGACGCGCCATGTACGACGACAGAATCGCGATACCCATATCAGCCAGCACCGCGCGGTGCATCAGCTCCGCGTTGCTGGTGACGAGCGAGGGCTGCACCGGCACCGAAATCGATTGGCCGTCCGCCGTGCTCATCTCCCACTCGTGACGCAGTTGCGGGTGCCACATGGCAATCACGCGGTGCTCGGCAATGTCTTCGGCGCGCTGCGGGGTGGAATGCTGGCGCAGGTAGGCGGGCGTGGCAGCCATCACCATCTCGGCCGAGATCATGCGGCGCGCCACCAAGTGCGAGCCGAGGCCGAGTTCCGAGACCATGATGCCGACGTCGCGGCCGTCTTCAACGATGTCGATGGGGCGATCCGACAGCGCCACGTCAAACGTCACTTCGGGATAGAGCTGTTGGAAGCGCGCCAGCAGCATCGGTAGCACGTGCAGCCCGAACATCACCGGTGCGACGATCCGCAGGCCGCCGACCAGCGCCTGGCTGCGCGACGTGGCCAGCGACTCTGCTTCGTCAATGTCGAGCAGGATCTGCGCACAGCGCTGCAGGTAGGTTTCGCCCACGTCGGTCAGCGACAGGCTGCGCGTGGTGCGGTTGAGCAGGCGCGTGCCCAGATGCGCCTCCAGATCGGCCACGTAGCGCGTGACTACGGCATTGCTCATTGACAGATGCTGGGCCGCCCGGGCGAAGCTGCCGAGCTCCACCACCTTGGAAAACACCCGCATCGACTGCAAACGATCCATTCCAGCCTCTCACATGATTTGTTGTCAAAAATAGAACAAATCTGTTATGACAGCAAATGTTTAATAGTGGCTCGCGCAATTTACTGCCTAGGGACAATTATTAAATGTGAGCGCCCGCTCATGCGGGAAAATCCACCACAGTTGCATTTGCGATGTTTTATTGCCGAGGCTGCGTATCCGACTTCTCACCGATTGACGCAACAGCAGATTTGCGCCGAGACTCTATACCGAACGGTAGATTTTTTGTGGGATTCGCCTTGTACGAGGTCACGCTTGCTCCAGATCATGGGTGGAACGCGATCTTGCGCAAATCGGTGCGGCGGTGGCCAGGCGGCTTCGCCATACTCGAATAATGGATGCCACGAACCCTGACCAGCATGAGCGCCCCGCGATGAGGGCGGCCATCACGGCCGATGTATCGCTCTGCGATGCCGGCGGCCGAGGAGACACCACATGACCATCCAGAACCGCGAACCGGTCAACTATCTGGCGGGCGAGATGCCGCTGCACCGGTATTGCGCCCACCATGCGCAGCAGACGCCCGAGCGTATCGCCCTGCTGTGGTACGGCCGCACGATCTGCTGGCGCGAGCTGGATCAGGCCTCGACGCGGCTGGCGGTGCAGTTGCAGCGGCTGGGCGTGGCGCGCGGTGACCGCGTTGCGCTGTTCCTGCACAACTGTCCGCAAGCGATCGTGGCGCATCTGGCCACGGCCAAGCTGGGCGGCATTGTCGTGCCGTGCGGGCCGCTGTCGCGCCAGCACGAGCTGCGCGACCAACTGGCCGATTCCGGCGCCAGGATTCTGGTGGCGGCGGCAGACCTGATGCCGATTGTCGAGGCCGCGCGGCCCGGCACGTCGATCACGACCGTCATCACAACCCGCTATGCCGATCTGCAGCCGTCGCAGCCTGCGTGCCGCAAGGCGCTGGCCGTGCCGCCCGAACTGATTGCGGCGGATGCCTCGTCTGCGCCACCGCTCAAGAACAAGCCGGGCGCCGCGCAGCTCGATCTGATGCAACTGATGGCCGAACCCGTGGATGTGGCCGAACGCGATGCCGTGGCCGCCATCCAGGTGGATCTGGATGAAGTGGCGCTGATGGTCTACACCTCTGGCACCACCGGCCGCCCGAAGGGCGCCATGCTCACGCACCGCAATGCGCTGTACAAGACCGCCGTGACAGTACAGGTGGGCGGCATCCACGCGGCCGACGTGCTGCTGGCGGTAGCGCCGCTGTCGCACATCGCCGGCATGCTGATGGGCATGAACGTGATGCTGTATTCCGGCGCGCCCACCATCCTGCTTTACCGTTTCGACCCGCTGGCCGTGCTTCAGGCCATCGACCGTTACCGCGTCACGTGGTGGTACAGCATGACGCCGATGAACCTTGCGGTGATGGCGCACCCCGATGCAGCGCAATACCGCATGGAATCGCTCGTGACCAATCCGTGCACGAGTTTTGGCGTGACACTCACCGAGGCGATTGCCGAGCAGTGGCGTGCCTTCGCCGGGCCGCAGTGCCGCACGTACGAAGCCGCGTACGGCCTGTCGGAAACGCACACCTGTGACGCCATCACTCCTGCTGATGCCCCGCGCTGGGGGTGGCACGGCAAGATCGTCCCGCAGACCGAGGTACGCATCGCCGACCCGCTCACCGGCGCTGAACTGCCGCCCGGCCAGCCCGGCGAGATCACCATCCGCAGCCCCGGCGTGTTCCGCGGTTACTGGCAGCGCGACGAGGCCACACGTGCCGTCCTGCACAACGGCTTTCTGCGCACGGGTGACATCGGCCAGGTCTCGCCCGACGGCTATCTGCAATGGCAGGGCCGCATCAAGGAGATGATCAAGGTATCGGGCTACAGCGTGTTTCCGGAAGAAGTCGAGGCACTGTTGTCGCGCCATCCGGGCATCCGGCAGGTGGCCGTGACACCCCTGGCCGATCCGGACAAAGGCGAGGTCGTCTGCGCGCACGTGGTGCCGATGAGCGGTGTGACGCTCTCGGAAGCGGAATTGATTGCCTGGTCGCGCGACAACATGGCGCCGTACAAGGTGCCGCGCCGCGTCAAGTTTCATGATGCGTTGCCGTCCACGGCGACAGGCAAGGTGCTCAGGCGGTTGCTGCGCGAAGAAGCAATCGCTGCCTGAATGCAAAACGGCCGCCAAATTCTGGCGGCCGTTTTTGTTTAGGTCTGCACGAAGCGCTTCTGTCGGGCGATGCTCATCAGGATGCCAATGCCCATGCCCAGTGTGACGAGCGCCGTGCCCCCATAACTGATCAGCGGCAGCGGCACGCCCACCACCGGCAGAATCCCGCTCACCATACCCATGTTGACGAAGGCATAGGTAAAGAAGATCAGGGTGATCGATCCGGCCAGCAGGCGCCCGAACAGCGTGCCTGCATTGGCGGCAATGAAGAGCCCACGCAAGATCAGCAGCAGATACAGGAACAGCAGGATGCCGTTGCCCACCAGTCCGAACTCTTCGGAATACACCGCAAAGATGAAGTCGGTGTGCTTCTCGGGAATGAACTCCAGGTGGGTTTGCGTACCCTTCAACCATCCCTTGCCCGTGACTCCACCCGAACCAATGGCGATGATCGACTGGATGGTGTGGAAGCCCTTGCCCAGCGGGTCGGTGGTGGGGTCCAGCAGCGTGCACACGCGGTGCTGCTGGTAGTCGTGCAGGATTGGCCAGTTCACCCCTGGCGCGCAGATGCGCGACTCGAACGACACCACCAGCGTGATCGCCGTCACCGCAATCACCAGCACCGGCACGATCAGCCGCCATGACAGGCCGGCAAAGTAGATCACGTAGATGCCCGCGGCCAGCACCAGCAGTGCGGTGCCCAGGTCCGGTTGCTTGGCGATCAGGCCCACCGGAATCAGCAGCAGCACGGCCGCCGCCAGATAGTCGTACCAGTGGATCACCCCCTCACGCTTCTGGAAGTACCACGCCAGCATGAGCGGCATGGCGATCTTCATGATCTCGGAGGGCTGTACCACTACGCCGATGTTCAGCCACCGCCGTGCACCCTTGCGGATCAGCCCGAACGCCGCCACGCCAATCAACAACGCCACCCCGACGGTGTAGAGCGGCACCGCAAAGCGCATTAGCGTCTGCTGCGGCAGGTTGGCAATGATCCACATCAGCACGAAAGACAGCAGGATGTTGCGGACTTGGTCTTCCACCCGGCCCGGCATGTCGATGGCCGCCGAGTACAGCGCAATCAGCCCCGTGCCCAGCAGCAGAAAGACGATCAGGGCCAGTGGCCCATCGAAGCCCGTGAAGAGCGACTTGATGACGTTGAATATGCGGCGCTTGTCCAGTTTGTCCATGGCGTGATCCTCAAGCGCAAATATCAGGGCGCGGCCGACGCAGCGGGTGCGGGCTTGGGCGTGGGCTTTTGCGCGGGCTTTGGTGGCGGCTTGCTGCCCGGCTTCGCCTCTTTCCCGCCCTTGGGGCTCGTGGCGGGCGCCGAGGCCGGTGCGGCGGTATTGCCGCGTCCGCGCGGCGGCAGTTCGGGGGCCGGTTGAGCGTGCGATAGCGCTTGCAGGACCTGAGCGTCCAGCGTGGCTGGGGCGACAGCCTCTGCGCTGGTGCCGGCCTCGCGCAGGGCCGGCGCCAACAGATCGGGCGACAGCGGCGGCGTGCCGCGCGTGGCGCCGGTTGCAGACGAGGCAGCCGGGGCGGAAGCCGCGGCGTCACCGCTGGCGGTGGCTGCCACGCCAGAAGCGGCCGCGACGCCGGACGCCGTCTGCGCGACCACATCGGCCGCCACCGGTGGTGCGGCCGTGGCGCTGGCGATGGTAGCCGTCTTGCCGGTCGAGAACACGCTCGGCGTATCCACCGGCGGTTGCGGTTGGGCCTTCGGCGCGGTAGCCGCCAGCTCGGCCGGCCACTTGCCGCTCAGGTAATAGTCCATGACCGCGCGCGCGATCGGCGCGGCCGAGGTGGCGCCAAAGCCGGCGTTTTCGACGATCAACGCCACCGCGATCTTCGGATGATCCGCCGGCGCAAAGGCCTCGAACAGCGCGTGATCGCGCTTGTATTCAGGAATCGCGTGGTGACTGTATTTCTCGTTCTTGCCCAGCGAGAAGGTCTGTGCCGTGCCCGTCTTGCCCGCCGACACATACTGCGCACCGGCAAACGCCCTGGCGGCCGTACCTGCCTGGTTCACGCCCACCATGGCGCGCTTGATCACGTCAATGTTGGCCTGCTTGAGCGGGATGCGATAGCTCTCGGTCGGCACTGTCAGCGCGCGTGACTTGGAGAGTGAATCCTCGACGGCCTTCACCAGGTGGGGCTTCATCACCACGCCGTTGTTCGCCAGCGTCGACACGGCATGCGCGAGCTGCAGGATAGTGAAGCTGTTGTAGCCCTGGCCGATGCCCAGCGAAATCGTTTCGCCGTCGTACCACTTCTGCTGCTCGGGGCGCTTGTAGGCTTTGCGCTTCCACTCGGTGGAGGGCAGGATGCCGGTGCGCTCGCCCTCGATGTCGATGCCTGTGATCTGCCCGAAGCCCAGCGGCTTCATGAAATCGTGGATGGCGTTGACGCCCATGTCGTTGGCGAGGCGGTAGTAGTACGTGTCGCACGACACCACGATCGAGCGGAACATGTCGACCCAGCCATGCCCGCCCGGCGCGTCGTCGCGGAAGGTGTGGTTGCCAAGCGTGAACGAGCCCGGATCAGCCATGCCCCACTGCGGCGTGCGCTTGCCCAGCTCCAGCGCAGCCAGTGCCATGAACGGCTTGTAGGTCGAACCCGGCGGGTACGTGCCGCGCAGCGGCCGGTTCAAGAGCGGCTTGTCGGGCGAGTTGTTCAGCTCGCTCCAGGAGGTGCTGTCGATGCCTTCGACGAACATGTTCGGGTCGAACGTCGGCTTGGAGACGAAGGCGAGGATGTCGCCCGTCTCTGGCTCGATCGCCACCAGCGCGCCGCGGCGGTTGCCGAAAAGCTGCTCGGCCAGGCGCTGCAGGTTGATGTCGAGTGACAGGATCAGGTTGTTGCCCGGCGTTGCCTGCGAGGTCGAGAGCGTCCGGATCGGCCGCCCGCCCGCGCTGACTTCCACCTCTTCGTAGCCGGTCAGGCCGTGCAGCTCGGTCTCGTAGCTCTGTTCGATGCCGACCTTGCCGATGTATTCGGTGCCGCTGTAGTTGTTGGCGTCCTTGCGCGGGTCGTACGCCACGCCGGGCTGGCTGTTGGCATCGCTCATGTTGTCGATGCGGTCCAGATCGCGCTCGGAGATGCGGCCGATGTAGCCGATCACGTGCGAGGCCGATTCGCCCAGCGGATATTGGCGGAACAGCCGCGCATGCACGTCCACTCCAGGAAAGCGGAAGCGCTGCGCCGAGAAGCGCGCGACTTCCTGATCGGAGAGCTGGCTGCGGATCGGCAGGCTCTCGAAGCTGCGTGCGTCTTCCATCAGGCGCTTGAAGCGGCGGCGGTCGCGCGGCTGGATGTCGACCACCTGCGCAAGCTGGTCGATGGTGTTGTCCAGCGTGTCCTGCAGCTTGGACGGCGTGATCTCCAGCGTGTACGCCGAGTAGTTGCGCGCCAGTACCACGCCGTTGCGGTCCATGATGATGCCGCGATTGGGCTCGATCGGCGCCACCGAGATGCGGTTGTCTTCGGCCTTGGCCGAGTACTGCTCGTGCTTGACCTCCTGCAGCCAGAAGAAGCGCGCCAGCAACAGCCCGAAGCAGATGAGCACGAACAGGGCGGCCGCCGCCAGCCGCAGGCGGAAGCGCGACAGCTCCTGTTCGACGTTGCGGATTTCGGTCATGCCAGATAAGCGCGAATAGCGGAGCGCATCAGATCGGCCGCCTTAGATCGGCCGGGTTTCGTCGACGCTCTCTGGGCGGCGCTGCGGCGCCAGCAGGAAGTCGTTCGCAAACGGCCACAGGGCTGCCTCGATCAGCGGTGGCAGGATGACCTGCCAGTCCGGCAGGTGCGCGCCCATCAGCAGGCGGATGACGATCGGCACGGCGTGCGCCAGCACCAGCAACGGCAGCACATGCAGCGCCTGCGACAGCACCGAGAACCACAGCACGCGCCGATGGATCGTGATCGCAAAGTACGACAGCATCGTGTAGGCCATCGCGTGCTCGCCCAAGAGGCGCGCTTCATGCACGTCCATCAAGAGGCCCAGCAGGAAGGCCACCACCATGCCCACGCGGCGCGGCTGATGGATGTTCCAGAACACCAGCACCAGCGCCACCAGATCGGGAATCCACTCCATGTGGCCCCACGGCATCAGGTTGAACAGGAACGCCAGCACGAAGCTGAAAGCGATGAAGCCGGGGTTGACGGGGCGAAGCAGGTATTGGGGCGAGTTCATGCGTGTCGCCTTCTAGCGTTTGGCCGCTGAATCGGTATCCAGCGGATTGCCGTCTGCGTCGGTCGGGCGCGGCGGCGGAGCGTTCTCTTCAGGCGTGGGCGCGGGCGCAGTCGCAGGGCCTGGCACGTTGGCTTCGGCGGCGGCGCGTGCGGCGCGGTCCTTCTCTTCGCGCGCGTCACGCGCGGCGTTCTTGCCCTTGGGCACTGGCGCCGGCGACAGATCCGTCGGCGGCGGGAAGCCCGACTCGTACTTCACGATCAGCAAGTGCCGGTTGCTGCGGATACCGGCCACCGGCTCGCAGATCACGCGCGAGAACGCGGTGTCGGCCTTGCGCTCGATCTGCGAAATGCGCGCCACCGGCAGGCCTGCCGGATAGACGCCGTCCAGCCCTGACGTCACCAGCAGGTCGCCCTGCTGCAAGTCGGCCGAAGCGGCCATGAAGCGCAGGTCCAGCGCGCCCGGCCGGGCACCGCCAAAGGCCACGCTGCGCAAGCCATTTCGTACGACTTCTACGGGAATCGCCTGATCCTTGTCGGTCAGCAGCGTAACTTGCGATTCGAACAGCGACACGCGCGTCACCTGGCCAACTACGCCGCGATCATCAATGACCGGGTAGCCCGCGCGCACGCCGTCCTTGGAGCCGCGATCAATCACGATGCGCTGCGTATAAGGATCACGTGCTTCGTAGAGGACTTCCGCGGCCACCGTGGGCACTGCTGCGTGCTGCTTCAGATTGAGCAGCGTACGCAGGTTGCGGTTTTCGGCTTCGAGCTGCGAGGCGCGCAGCGATTGCTGCGCTTGGGCAACAGCCGACTCGCGCAGGTTGCGGTTGTCAACGGCCAGCTTGGTGGACGATTGTGTGTAATTGAGCGCTGCGCGCGCCGTATCGCGCGGAATCAGCACCAGGCGCTCGACGGGGTACAGGATGATCGACACGACTTGCCGGACCACGCCCAGCACCGACATGCGAGCATCAATCACCAGCAGCGCAAGCGCAAGCGCGAGCAAAGCGACCAGTCGCGCGGTAGCGGACGGGCCCTGCTTGAAGAGGGGCGGCGGGGAGTAATCCATGACCCGGACGCTTCAAATAGGCACGGCAGGCGCGTGACGGTCGACGTCAGAATCAACGTCAGCGGCCTGCCGGCAACAGATTGAGTGTGGCGCCGGTGCAGTGCCGGGCCCCAAGGTGGGCGGAGCACGGCGCACCGGCGCGAGACGCATCTCAGCGATCCGCGAAGGCTGTTGGCGTGACCCCAACCGTGGTCACGGAATCGGCCACAACAGCGGAACGCGGATTGGCGTGGTGCATGGTTCCGTTATTCGTACGAGAAGATGCTGCCGAGCTTATCCATGCGCTCGAGTGCCATGCCCGAGCCGCGCACCACGCAGGTCAGCGGATCTTCGGCCACCAGCACCGGCAGGCCGGTTTCTTCGGCCAGCAGGCGGTCCAGGTCGCGCAGCAGCGCGCCGCCGCCCGTGAGCATCATGCCGCGCTCGGCAATGTCGGCGCCCAGTTCCGGCGGAGTTTGTTCCAGCGCAATCTTCACCGACGACACGATCTGGTTCAGCGGATCGGTCAGCGCTTCCAGGATTTCGTTGGACGACACCGTGAAGGCGCGCGGAATGCCTTCCGACAGGTTGCGGCCCTTCACTTCCATCTCGCGGACTTCCGACCCCGGGAAGGCCGAGCCGATTTCCTTTTTGATGGCTTCGGCGGTCTGTTCGCCGATCAGCATGCCGTAGTTGCGGCGGATGTAGTTGACGATGGCTTCGTCGAACTTGTCACCGCCCACGCGCACGCTGCCCTTGTAGACCATGCCGCCCAGCGAGATGATGCCCACCTCGGTGGTGCCGCCGCCGATGTCCACCACCATCGAGCCCGACGGCTCCGACACCGGCAGGCCGGCGCCAATGGCCGCGGCCATCGGCTCTTCAATCAGGTACACCTGCGAGGCACCGGCGCCCAGTGCCGATTCACGGATGGCGCGGCGCTCGACCTGGGTCGAGCCGCACGGCACGCAGATGATGATGCGCGGGCTCGGGCGCAGCAGCTTGGTGTCGTGCACCATCTTGATGAACTGCTTGAGCATCTGCTCGGTGACGGTGAAGTCGGCGATCACGCCGTCCTTCATCGGGCGGATCGCCTCGATATTGCCCGGCACCTTGCCCAGCATCTGCTTGGCTTCCTTGCCGACGGCCTGGATGGTTTTCTTGGCGTTCGGGCCGCCTTCCTGGCGAATGGCCACCACCGACGGCTCGTCCAGGACGATGCCCTTGTCGCGGACGTAGATCAGGGTGTTGGCGGTGCCGAGGTCGATCGCGAGATCGTTGGAGAAATAGCTGCGCAGAAAGCCGAACATCGAATGAATCCTGTTTTTCAAGTCATGGGCCGCCCAGCATCAAGATCACGGTCACCGGCTACACCGATGCGCGGACGTCGCAGGTTGCCACATGGCCACCGAACGGTCCGATCTTGTTACTGCGCTCCCGGGAATGTGTCGCGGGCTCCGTGGTGGTCGGCGCAAAGGGGTGCCGAAGCACCGGCCATCCTGCCGATCGCAAGCCGCCCGGAGAGGGCTGGCCCCAAGGAACCTTTGATTAAGTGTCGCGAGAATCTGCCCGCAATCCTGTTGCGCTGCCCGATCTTGGCCTTGCGATGCTCGCCGTACCCATGTACGGCTTCGCTTCCCAGGCCAACCTCGGGCCGCTCGCTACGGATTGCGAACAGATTCTCAGAACCTGCCGCTGTCGGGACGTTCCCGAGCACTTAATCAGAGGGTCCGTGACTGCACGAAGTCGCCTGCTGACTTAGAAATTTAGTCGGCAATCATACCTTATAATTCGGGCATTCTGCGGGTATTCGGCGAGCGTTTGGCGCCAAAATTGCGGCAAATCGGCGCCGCCAGGCCGCAATCTGGGAGCGCCCTGCGCGCAGTAGTCGTCGCTTACAGCAGCGCACTGCCGTCGCTTACAGCAGATTACGCACGTTGCCCGCTGCTGCACTCACTGACCCACTCCGATGGCACTCGAACTCTCCGACGTCAAACGCATCGCCCATCTCGCCCGTATCGAAGTCTCTGAAGGCGAGGCGGCGCAGACCCTTACCCAGCTCAACCAGTTCTTTTCGCTGGTCGAGCAGATGCAGGCCGTGGACACCACCGGCATCGAGCCGATGGCCCACCCGATCGAGCAGGTCCAGGCGCAAGCTCAGCGCCTGCGCGAAGATGCCGTCACCGAGGCCGACCGCCGCGCCGACTACCAGCAGTGCGCCCCGGCCACCGAGGCCGGCCTGTACCTCGTACCCAAGGTGATCGAATAAACGGCGCCCAGGCGTCACCCTCGACCCTCCCCATTCGACGTCGCCGGCCATTGCCGGCAGCCCATCCGAACGTATTCGATGACCGCATCCACGATCAAAGCCCTGTCCGCCCAACTCGCCGCCAAGGAGGTTTCGGCGGAAGAACTGGCGCGCCACTACCTGTCGCGCATCGAGGCGGGGGCGCACCTCAACGCCTTCACCCATGTCGATGCCGAATTGACGCTCGCCCAGGCGCGAGCCGCCGACACGCGCATCGCAGCCGGCAACGCGGCGCCGCTGACCGGCGTGCCGATCGCGCACAAGGACGTGTTCGTCACGCGCGGCTGGCGCGCCACGGCCGGCTCCAAGATGCTCGGCAACTACGTCAGCCCGTTTGATGCCACCGTGGTCGAGCGCCTGGGCGCTGCCGGCATGGTGACGCTGGGCAAGACCAACATGGACGAATTCGCCATGGGTTCGTCCAACGAGAACTCGGCCTTCGGCGCGGTCAAGAACCCGTGGAACGTCGAGCACGTGCCGGGCGGCTCGTCGGGCGGCTCGGCAGCGGCTGTGGCGGCCGATCTGGCGCCAGCCGCAACCGGCACCGACACGGGCGGCTCGATTCGCCAGCCGGCATCGTTCTCAGGTATCACCGGGATCAAACCGACGTATGGGCGCGTGTCGCGCTACGGGATGATCGCCTTTGCCTCGTCGCTGGACCAGGGCGGCCCGATGGCGCGCACGGCTGAAGACTGCGCGCTGCTGCTGTCTGCCATGGCCGGCTTTGATCCGCGCGATTCCACCAGCCTGGAACCGGGCCGCGGTGGCGATACGGAAGATTTCAGCCGCCTGCTCGGCCAGCCCCTGCAAGGCGCCGATGCAGCGCGTCCGCTGGCAGGCCTGCGCATCGGCCTGCCCAAGGAATACTTTGGCGCAGGCTTGGCCGATGACGTGCGCAATACGGTGCGTGCCGCGCTGGCTGAACTGGAAAAGCTCGGTGCCACGCTGGTCGACATCAGCCTGCCCAAGACCGAGCTGTCGATCCCGACGTACTACGTGATCGCCCCGGCCGAAGCGTCGTCCAACCTGTCGCGCTTTGACGGCGTGCGCTACGGCCACCGCGCGGCGGAATACCGCGACTTGGCTGACATGTACCGCAAGTCCCGCGCCGAGGGTTTCGGCTGGGAGGTCAAGCGCCGCATCCTGGTGGGCGCCTATGTGCTGTCGCACGGTTATTACGACGCGTACTACCTGCAGGCGCAGAAGATCCGCCGCATCATCGCGCAGGATTTCCAGAACGTGCTGGCCGGTGCCAGCCGCCAATGCGACGTGATCATGGGGCCGGTGGCCCCGACCGTCGCCTGGAAACTCGGCGAGAAGACCAGTGACCCGGTGCAGATGTACCTGGCCGACATCTTCACGCTGTCGACCAGCCTGGCCGGCCTGCCGGGCATGAGCGTGCCGGCCGGTTTTGGCGCCAACGGTCTGCCGGTTGGCTTGCAGATCATCGGCAACTATTTTGAAGAGGCGCGCATGTTGCAGATTGCACATGCGTTCCAGCAGGCGACCGACTGGCACAACCGCCAGCCGGCCGCCTGAGGCCCGTTTCGACGATCCCGCTGTACGCAGGAGGCACGCATGAACCACCGCATCCGCACTGCACTTTGGCTGGGGCTTGCCGCTGGCCTGCTGGCGGCGTGCGTGCCGATTCCGCTGCCGTCGCTTCCGGGCTTGGGCCGGCCGACGCCGATTTCCGATCGGCGCATCGACGTCAACGGCTACTGCAGCCAGACCGAGGAGGACGGCTTCCGCGAGCAGGCGACGCTCACGGTGGCCGACAACAACGTCAGCGCAATGCAATGGCAACTGTGGGTCGGCCGGCGCGGTTCGTGCCGGTTTGATCTGTCGACGTTCCAGCAGACCAAGCGCCGCCCCAGCATCGAACTGCGCGAGCGCAACAGCAATTGCACATTGATGGTCTGGCAGGATCCGCGCCGCGTGACGCTGGCGCACGCCAATTGCGAAGCGCACTGCACGCCCGGCATCTATGAAGAAGCGTGGCCAGTGATGTTCGATCCGCAAACGGGCCAGTGCGCCCGGAATGCCCGCTGATGCGCTCGGTAATGTCCGCAGTGATGCGTACATCGCTTCGCGTGTTTGCGGGGTTGGCCGGCGCCTTGGCGCTGCACGCCGTCGCGCAACCGACGCCGGACGCTGAAGGCGCCCTGCCGGATATGCCGGCTGCGCGTGCACCGTCGTCAGCAGAACTGGATGTGCAGACGGTGGAGATTCCACGTGCATCCATGAAGGATGCGGAGGACGCGCCGCAAACGCTGACTGCCTATTGGGTCGCATCGTCCACATCGCCCACATCGCCCATCAAGGCGCCCGCTGGCGGTTCGCCGGTGGTGATCGCCTTGCACGGCTGCAGCGGCCTGTACACGCAGACCGGTACGGATGCCAAGGCGCTGGGCTCGCGGTATCGCGGTTATGCGCAGTGGCTGCGCGCACGCGGTTACGCCGTGGTGTTCCCGGACAGCTTTGGCCCGCGCGGCAAGCCGCACGGCATCTGCACTGAGCGCACCGCCGCGCGTGATATCAATGGGACTGTCCGGCGGGCCGACGTTCTGGCGACGATCCGCTGGGTGGCCACGCAGCCGGGCGTGGATGCCCGCCGCATTGTGCTTCTGGGCTGGTCCAACGGCGCGCAAGCGGTGCTGGAAGCTGTGGACGGCAGCCGCGCATGGCCCGCCGATACGCCGCCGGTCAATCGCGCCGTGGCGTTCTACCCGGGCTGTGCGTCGGCGCAAAAGCGGGCCGATTATCGGTTGAACGCGCCGCTGCTGCTCTTGGCCGGCGGCAACGACGACTGGACCCCCGCCGATCACTGCCAGGCATTGCAGACCGCCGTGCTGGCCCGCCAGCCGCAGGCGCGTTTCGAGCTGGACATGTTTGGCGGCGCGTATCACGGCTTTGACGGCACGGCGCCGGTCAAGGAGCGCAGCGGCATTCCGAATGGGCGCCAGAATGGGCGACATACGGGCACCGTCACCGTTGGCGGTGATCCGGCGGCACGCGAAGCGGCATTCGCGAAGCTCGCGGCGTGGCTCGATGCGCCGCACCCCTGATCCGCACGGCAGCACACCAAGACTTAAGTACCTAGACATTCACACCACAACAATCGACAGGACACACGCAACATGCAATGGGAAGTGGTGATCGGCCTCGAGACGCACACGCAGCTCTCGACGGTCTCGAAGATTTTCTCCGGCGCCTCCACCGCATTCGGTGCTGAGCCCAACACGCAGGCCGCACCGGTGGATCTGGCATTGCCGGGCGTGCTGCCGGTGCTCAACAAGGGCGCTGTCGAGCGCGCGATCACGTTTGGCTTGGCCATTGGCGCCAAGATCGCGCCCAAGAGCATCTTTGCGCGCAAGAATTACTTCTATCCCGATCTGCCCAAGGGCTACCAGATCAGCCAGTACGAGATTCCGGTGGTGCAGGGTGGCACGCTCACCATCCAGGTGGAGGGCAAGAACGGCCAGCCCGGCTATGAGAAGACCGTGCAACTGACGCGCGCCCACCTGGAAGAAGACGCCGGTAAATCGCTCCACGAAGACTTTGCCGGCATGACCGGTATCGACCTGAACCGTGCCGGCACGCCGCTGCTGGAAATCGTGACCGAGCCCGACATGCGCAGCGCGGCCGAAGCCGTGGCGTATGCCAAGGCCCTGCACGCACTGGTGATGTGGCTGGGCATCTGCGACGGCAACATGCAGGAAGGCAGCTTCCGCTGCGATGCGAACGTCTCTGTGCGCCGGGGCCCGGATGCGCCCTTTGGCACGCGCTGCGAGATCAAGAACCTGAACTCGTTCCGCTTTCTGGAAGAAGCCATCAACTACGAAGTGCGCCGCCAGATCGAGCTGATCGAAGACGGCGGCACCGTGGTGCAGGAAACCCGCCTGTACGACCCCGACCGCAAGGAAACGCGCTCGATGCGCAGCAAGGAAGACGCGCAGGATTACCGCTACTTCCCCGATCCCGACCTGCTGCCGCTCGTCATCGGCGACGACTGGGTCGACCGCGTGCGCGCCACGCTGCCCGAACTGCCCGCCGCCATGGCTGCGCGCTTTGAATCGGCCTACGGCTTGCCGAAGTACGACGCCAGCATCCTGACCGCCACCAAGGCCACCGCCGCGTACTTCGAAGCCGTCGTGGCCGCGGTTGGGGGCGATACGGGCGCTGCCAACGCCAAGGCTGCGGCCAACTGGATCATGGGCGAGGTTGCCTCGAACCTGAACCGCGCCGATCTGGAAATCGATGCTGCACCGGTGTCGCCTGCGCAACTGGCCAAGCTGCTCGCGCGCATTGCTGACGGCACGATCTCGAACAACACCGCCAAGAAGGACGTCTTCCCGGCCATGTGGGCTGGCGAGAGCAGTGGCGATGCCGACGCGATCATCGCCGAGAAGGGCCTGAAGCAGATGTCGGATTCCGGCGAGTTGGAAAAGATCATCGACGACGTGCTGGCGGCGAATGCCAAGTCGGTGGAAGAATTCCGTGCGGGCAAGGAGAAGGCGTTCAACGCACTGGTCGGCCAGGCCATGAAGGCCACGCGGGGCAAAGCCAACCCCGCACAAGTGAACGATTTGCTGAAGAAGAAACTGGGCGCAGCCTAGGAAACCAGACCCCAAGCACCATGAACGCACAAGACGTCGCCAACTATCTGCAAGCGCATCCGGCCTTCTTTGAAGAACACGCCGAGTTGCTGGCCGCCATTCAGTTGACCAGCCCGCACAGCCACCGCGCCGTGTCGTTGCAGGAGCGCCAGATGGAAATCCTGCGCGACAAGAACAAGCACCTCGAACTCAAGCTGTCGGACCTCATGCGCCACGGTAACGAGAACGACCGCACACAGCAGCGCGTGCACGCGTGGACAACGCGCCTGCTGGGCGAAGCCGACACGCACGCGCTGCCGTACGCGGTGCTGGATGGCTTGCGCGAGATTTTTGAAGTGCCCGCCGTGGCGCTGCGCGTGTGGCAGGTGGGCGAAGAGTTCGCGCACCTGGAAGTGGCGCAGGGCGTGAGCGAGGAAGTACGCCTGTTCGCAGCCGGCCTGCGCGCGCCGTATTGCGGCGCCAATGCAGGCTTCGAGGCGGCTGGCTGGCTCGACACGTCGGACACCGGCGGCGAGGCCATCGAGTCGCTCGCCATTGTCACGTTGCGCGTGCCGGTACGTGGGGATGCCGATGCCGATGCCAGCGCCGCGCCGGCCTTCGGCCTGCTGGTGCTCGGCTCGCCAGATGCCCGCCGCTTCCACGACGGCATGGGCACGACCTATCTGGCGCAGATCGGCGAACTGGCCGCCGCCACGCTCAACCGCCTGCGCGACTGAGCGCACGCGCCACATGCCGCAATCTGCCCACCACGAGGATCGCGACGCACCCGCGCCACCGCATCCGCAGATTGCGGCCTATCTCGATGCATTGAAGTTCGAGCGGCAACTCTCGCCGCACACGCTGGAGAGCTACGGCCACGAGCTGGCCGTGCTGCAGCGCCTGGGCGCGCAACACGCCGCCGGCATCGACCTCACGCAACTGCAGACCCACCACATTCGCCGCATGATGGCGCAACTGCACGGCAACGGTCTGTCGGGCCGCAGCATTGCGCGGGCGCTGTCGGCGTGGCGCGGCTGGTTCAAGTGGATGGCGCTGCGCGATGCGGCGGTCACCGCCAATCCGGTGGATGGCGTGCGTGCGCCGAAAAGCCCCAAGCGATTGCCCAAAGCGCTGTCCGTCGAACACGCTGTTGCGCTGATGGAGCAATTGCCCGGCGACGATGCCGAGACGATTCGGGACCGCGCCGTCAACGAGTTGTTCTATTCGTGCGGGCTGCGTTTGTCTGAGCTGGTCAGCCTGGACTTGCGCCACGTGAAGGCCGGCGAGTACGAATCGGCCAGCTGGCTGGACCTCGACGCGCGCGAGGTGATGGTGCTCGGCAAGGGCAGCAAGCGGCGCACCGTGCCGGTCGGCTCCAAAGCCGCCCAGGCGCTGGCCGCGTGGCTGGCGGTGCGCGAGCAACTGGCCAAGCCGGATGCCGCGCCGGAAGATGCGCATGCGCTGTTTCTCTCGCCGCGCGGCAAGCGGATTGCGCAGCGGCAGATCCAGCTGCGCATGAAGCGCAACGCCATCGAGGGGGGGGTGCCGGCCGATGTGCATCCGCACGTGCTGCGGCATTCGTTTGCGACGCATATGCTGCAGTCTTCTGGCGATTTGCGCGCGGTGCAGGAACTGCTTGGGCACGCCAGCATTGCCAGCACGCAGGTTTATACTTCGCTCGATTTTCAGCACCTGGCCAAGATCTACGATCAGGCGCATCCCCGCGCGAAGAAGAAGTAGCGCTGCCCGCTTTGCCGGGCGAACCATCCCAGTCGTATGCAAACCCTGATTCTCAAGCCCGGCAAGGAGCGCTCGCTGCTGCGCCGGCACCCGTGGATTTTCGCCAACGCCATCGACCGTATGGAAGGCCGCCCGCCGGCCTCCGGTGCAACGGTGGTCGTGCGTGCCGCCAGCGGCCAGTTCCTGGCGCGCGCCGCATTCAGCCCTGTTTCGCAGATTCGCGCTCGCGTGTGGTCGTTTGACGAGGCCGAGCCCATCGATCACGCCTTCTTCAAGCGCCGCATCGCCGCTGCCGTGGCGTACCGCCGCGCGTGGGTGCACGACACCGACGCCGTGCGCCTCGTCATGGGCGAGGCCGACGGCCTGCCCGGCTTGATCGTCGACCAGTACGGCACGGGCGAGACTGGCCAGCTTGTCTGCCAGTTCAGCGCTGCCGGCGTCGAGCACTGGAAGGACGCCATCGTCGCCGCGCTCATCAAAGAAACCGGCTGCCCGAACGTGTATGAACGTTCTGATGTGAGCGTGCGCGAGCGCGAAGGCCTGGAGCAGATGACCGGCGTGCTGGCCGGTGCCGAGCCGCCCGAAGACCTGTCGGCCACCGAGCACGGCGTGCGGTATTACGTGGATGTGCGCGAAGGCCACAAGACCGGCTTCTACGTCGACCAGCGCGACAACCGCGCACTCGTCGGCGCACTGGCGAAAGACCGGGACGTACTCAACTGCTTCTGCTACACCGGCGGCTTCTCGCTGGCGGCATTGAAGGGCGGGGCGCGCTCGGTGGTGTCAATCGATTCGTCTGGCGAAGCGCTGGCGGTGGCCGAGCGCAACGTCGCACTCAATGGCTTTGATGCCGCGCGCGCCGAGTGGCTCGATGCGGATGTGTTCAAGTCGTTGCGCAACTTCCGCGCGGAAGGGCGCCAGTTCGACCTGATTGTGCTGGACCCGCCCAAGTTTGCGGCGTCGGCGCAGCAGGTGGATCGCGCGGCGCGGGCGTACAAGGAGATCAACCTCGTCGGCATGCAATTGCTGCGTCCGGGCGGTCTGCTGTTCACGTATTCGTGCTCGGGCGCCATTGATGCAGACCTGTTCCAGAAGATCGTCGCTGGCGCGGCCGCCGATGCCAAGGTGACCGCGCGCATCCAGCGTCGGCTGGCCGGTGGTGTGGACCACCCGTTGCTGACAAGTTTCCCGGAGGGCGAATACCTCAAGGGCTTGTTGCTGCAGATCGGCTAGCAATTTGTCGCAATTTTTGGCTTGTCCCGGCAAGCCAGAAATTGCGAAGATGCGGCCCTTTGGTTTTTTCGCATCACGTCGATGGCATCCAGCGCCGCCCATCACGCGACAGGCTGGGCGGCGGGTTTGATCGCCGCCACCTTCGTCGCACAGGCTTCCCATACCTCTCTTGAGCACCTCGGCAGCATCCTGGCGTTTTGCGCGGCAGTTGCCGGCAGCACTGCGCCTGACTGGATGGAGGTGGCGTGGTGGCGCCGCGCACGCCGCCTCTGGATCACGCATCGCACCGCCACCCATTGGGGCGTCGGCTGGATTGCGGTGCTGGTGCTGTCGTATCACGCGCTCGGCCACGGTCACGCATGGGCGCCGCTGCTGTTCGGCTTTGCCTGCGGCGGGTTGATGCACCTGCTGGCCGATTGGCCCAACCCGCTGGGCGTGCCGTGGATCTGGGGCCGTCATTCCCTGAACCTTTGGAAGAGCGGGCGCTGCGATCTGATCGTGGTGATCCTGGCGTGGGGCGCAGCGTGCTGGCTGGCGCGGCCGTTGTGGGCAACGACAGCGACACGTGTCCTCACGTGGTTCGCCCATCCAATGCGCTGACGCAGCGCTATCGACACTGTCTGATGGTAGCCGGGCCTGCGAGCGACTAAGTTGAAACCGCCGGACGTCGCGCGTCCGAATCCAACTTCGTTTGCGCAACGCTTGCGCAAACGCCCTCACCGGGAGCCGTCGATGACGCTGGATGTGACTCGCCAGGACCCTCGCTACAACACACTCAAACATGGTTTCAACCTGCGCTGGCCGGCAACGGATGCGCAGGCTGCCGGCCGCATCGCCCTCATTGAAAAGCCCGGCGATGTGGTGCCCGCCGTACAGCGCATCATCAACGCGGGCCAGCGCCCGACGGTGCGCAGCGGCGGACATTGCTATGAAGACTTTGTCTCCAACAACCCCGGCGGCACGATCGTCGACCTGAGCTTGCTTGACTCGCCCGAGGTGCACGCCGATGGCTCGGTGCGCATTCCGGCCGGCACGCAGAACTGGAACGGCTACCTCGAGCTGTACAAGCGCCACAACGTGACGCTGCCCGGCGGCTCGTGCTATTCGGTGGGCGCGGGTGGGCATATCTGCGGCGGCGGTTACGGGTTGCTATCACGGCTGCAGGGGCTGACGGTGGATTGGCTTTCCGCCGTGGATATCGTTACCGTCGACAAGGCGGGCAAGGCGGCCGCGCGTACGGTGGACGCTGCGCACGATCCGGATCTCTTCCGCGCATGCCGGGGTGCGGGCGGCGGCAATTTTGGTGTCATCACCGGCTACACGTTCGCCAAGCTGCCCGAGGCGCCGCAGGAAGTGGCGCTCGCCACCGTGGCGTTTGACTGGGCCAACATGACGCCCCAGCGCTTTGCCGAGCTGCTGCGCATCTACGGCGACTACTGGGAGACGCGCGGCAAGGACCCGGACACCTGGGGCATGTTCTCGCTGCTTAAGCTCACGCACAAATCGGCCGGGCAGATCGTGCTGCTCACACAGTTCTGCAACCCGGATGGCACGTGCCGTGATCTCTCTGTCCTCAATGATTTTCTGAACCGCTTCCAGGCCTGCGCGCCTGCACCGGTCAAGGGGCGCCCGCCCGGCTATGGCCCTGCGCACAAGCAAGGCATGGGGCAACTGCTTTGCTCCAAGCCGCACACCATCGTGCAATACGACTGGCTGACGGCCACGCAATACTTGAACGGCTCGGGCGTCAACCAGCGCGGCAAGTACAAGTCTGCTTACATGAAGCGCGGCTTTACGGCGCACGAGGCGCAGCGTATCTACACGCACCTCACGCGGACGATGCCCGGCCTGGATTTGAGCCAATCGCTGCTGCAGGTGGATTCGTACGGTGGCGCCACCAACAAGGCCGAGCGCATTGGCGATACCGCTGTGCCGCAGCGCGCGTCCATCATGAAGCTGCAATACCAGACGTACTGGGGCGCCCCTGCTGACGACGCGGGGCACCTGCGCTGGATCAGTGATTTCTACCGCGACGTCTACGGTGCCCCCGACGTGCCCGCCCCGCACAGCGGCACGCCCTACCCCGGTGACCGGTACGAGGGCTGCTACATCAACTACCCCGACGTCGACATGCTCGCCCACCCGTTCTGGCCGCAGCTCTATTACGGCAATGGCGACCTGTATGCATTTCTGCAGGAAGTGAAGCGCCGGTATGATCCGAACAACATCTTCCACCACGCGATGTCCGTGCGTGTGTGAGGAGGAGCCACCTAATGACCAACCGCCAACCCCCAACGCGTCGAACCTTCATGCAATGGACCGGTAGCCTGCCCTTGGCAGGCGCGTTTCCCAAAACTCTGATGGCCCAGGCCGGCGACGCGCCCGCTGCTTCGGGTACACAGCCCGCCGCAGTGCCCCGCGCGCTGCGCTTCGCCTACGTCGGCACCTACACGTTCAACGCACCGGGCGGTACCGCCGGTGGCCCGGCCGCACGCGGCATCTACGTGCTTGCCCCGCGCGGCGATGCTTGGACGCAGGTGCAGGTGGTCGAGAGCGCCAACCCGTCGTTCTTGGCCGTGCACCCGAATCAGCGGTTTCTGTACGCCATCAATGAGCTTGAAGTCTACGAAGGCCGCCCGAACGGCAGTGCCGAGGCTTACGCCATCGACCCGCAGGACGGCAAGCTGACGCTGCTCAACCGGCAGCCGCTATCGTTATCGGGCACGAATCCGGCGCACGTGGTGGTGTCACCGGATGGGCGCTACCTTTGCGTGTCGATCTACAGCGGCGGGGCATACAACCTCCTGCCGATTGATGAAGGCGGCAAGCTCGGCAACGTATCCGGCATCTTCAAGGACACCGGCTCGGGCCCGCGCCCCGAACAGGAAGCGCCGCACGCCCACATGATGCTGTTCGACACCACCGGCAAGCACGTGATCGGCACCGACCTGGGCACCGATCGCATCAACGTGTTCGCCATGGAAGGCGGCAAGCTCGCCCCGCGTGATCGCGCACAGCTCAAGCCCGGCAGCGGCCCGCGCCATCTGGCGCTGCATCCGCAGGGCACGCTGCTGTATGTCATCAACGAACTGGATGGCTCCGTCGCTTGCCACGGGTACGACCCCGCCACCGGCCACGTGCTGGAGGAGCGCCAGCGCATCTCCACCACGCCTGCCGACTACACCGGCCAGAAGAGCGGCGCCGAGTTGCTGATGCATCCGTCGGGGCGCTTCCTCTATGCCAGCAACCGAAAGCTGAAGTCGGACCACCCGCTGGCCGACAGCGTGGCCGCGTTCAGCATTGACGCGTCGGGCAAGCTCACGCCGCTCCAGCACTGGAGTGAAGGTGTGCGCTTCCCGCGCGCGATGACGATGGCACCCGACGGCGGCCACCTCTACGTGCTCAACCAGAAAGGCGACACGATCCTGCGCCTGCGCATTGACCCGCAGACCGGCAAGCTGGATCAGCCCACAGTCGTGGCGAAGGTGCCGACGCCGGTGTGTCTGGTGGTTGCGGCATGAGCTGAAGCTAAGCGCAAAAGGACTGGGCGGTGCAGGGTCGCCCAGTTGCAACTCAATTGCAGCAACCCGCGCCCCGTGGGACAATCCCGCGCATGACTGCCCCGGCCGCACGAGACGATCTCGTCACTAAGCACCCCGATTCGCCTGAAGAGGCTGCGCGCGCACGCTTGCGCGGTTTGGGCAGCCGTGTGACCGAGCCCCGCGTACGCGTGCTGGCCGTGCTGATGCAGGGCGCCGATCCGCTCTCGCACCAGGCCGTGTGCGACGCGCTGCCGGTCGACTCGGGCATCGATCGTGTGACGGTCTATCGCGTGCTCGATTGGTTGGTGGCTGGCGGCATCGTCCACAAGACTGCGGGCGCGGATCGCGTCTTCCGCTTCAGCCTGGCGGAGCATGACGCCGCGCGCGAAGCGGTGCATCGCACTCACAGCCACTTCCATTGCACACAATGCGGGCGCGACTTCTGCCTGGAAGCCGCCGAGCCACCGGCCATGCCAAAGGCCGCTCTGCCCGCCGGCTTCGCGGCAGACCATGCCGAACTCACCATCAAAGGCGCTTGCGCGGATTGCGCTGATCCCGCCGCCCACCACAAGACAGGAAACGCATCATGTCCAAAATGATCCCGGTCACCATCCTGACGGGCTTTCTCGGCAGCGGTAAGACCACGCTGCTCAAGCGCATCCTGACCGAACAGCACGGCATGAAGATCGCCGTGATCGAAAACGAGTTCGGCGAAGAGAACATCGACAACGACATCCTCGTGCAGGATGGCAACGAGCAGATCGTGCAGATGAGCAACGGCTGCATCTGCTGCACCATCCGTGGCGATCTCGTGGCCGGTCTGTCGGATCTGCTCACGCGCCGCGACAACGGCCAGATCCAGTTCGACCGCGTGGTCATCGAGACGACCGGCGTGGCCAACCCCGGCCCCGTCGCGCAGACCTTCTTCATGGATGACGAAATCGCGAGCCGCTACCTGCTGGACGCCGTCATCACGCTGGTCGACGCCAAGCACGGCAACATGCAGCTCGACAAGCAGGAAGAGGCGCAGCGCCAGGTGGGCTTTGCCGACGCCATCTTCATTACCAAGAGCGATCTCGTTTCCGCCGACGACGTGGACGCACTGCGCCACCGGCTGTTGCACATGAACCCGCGCGCCCCGATCCGCACCGCCAACTTTGGCGACACGCCGATCGACACCATCTTTGATCTGCGCGGCTTCAACCTGAACGCCAAGCTGGAGATCGACCCCGATTTCCTGCGTGAAGACGATCACGACCATGATCATGATCACGACCACGGGCATGACCACGCCTGCTCGGCCGATTGCGACCACGATCACGGGCATGACCACCACCATGGTCACGGCCACCATCACCACGGTCACGCGCATCACACCGATCGCATCGCCTCGTTCGTCTTCCGCAGCGAGCGCCCGTTCAATTACACCAAGCTGGAGGAATTCCTCTCGGGCGTGCTGAACATCTACGGAGAGAAGCTGCTGCGCTACAAGGGCGTGCTCTATATGGAGGGCGTCGACCGCAAGGTGGTGTTCCAGGGCGTGCACCAGCTCATGGGCAGCGATGTGGGCGGCAAATGGGACGGCGAGACCCCTTCCAACCGGATGGTGTTCATTGGCGTGGACCTGCCGCGCGAAACGATTCTGAAAGGATTGGAGAACTGCCTGGCCTGATCCAGGATGCTTCCCCCTCCTTTTGGGTGGCTCTGCCGGTCGCTTTCAGGCAGAATCCGGCCCGGGTTTTCTGTCCGTGTTTCTCCGATAGTTCAGTTAATATCGTTCAGCTACAATAGGTCGATTTCGAGGCACGTCGTCAGAAGCACGTCCGACAGGAGGAGCAGGCGATGGTCACGCAGAACAAGGACGGACGCAGCGCCCAAGGGGGCGCCATGCGGCCCGAAACGGAGTCGGCTGCAGCCCAGGCTGAGCCAGCCACCCGGAAAAAAGCGGCAGGGGGCGCCGCTGCGGGCAAGGCAACAGGAGGCGCGCGGGGCGGCAAGTCCGCCGCCAGCCAGAATGAGTCCGGCGCATCCCCGCGCAAGGACGACGCGAAAGCCGACACGGCGCGCGATTTACCAGGATCATCCGCAGCAACCATGAGCAGCAAGAAACTACTCACCGAAGCCGAAATCCTGAAGATGGGCGACAAGGATTACATGAACGAGGCGCAACTTGCCTTCTTCAAGGACCGGCTTGTAAAAATGCGCGACGAAATTCTCGCGAATGCCAACCAGACTGTCAGCGACCTGCGCGAGACTGTGATCGTGCCGGACCCGGCTGACCGTGCCACCATCGAAGAAGAGCACGCGCTGGAGCTGCGCACGCGTGATCGCGAGCGCAAGCTGCTCAAGAAGGTCGAACAGTCGATCGCCCGCATTGACGCCAACGACTACGGCTACTGCGACGAAACCGGCGAGCCGATCGGCATTCCGCGCTTGCTTGCACGCCCCACCGCCAACCTGACGCTGGAGGCGCAGGAGCGCCGCGAAAAGCGGCAGAAGTTGATGGGTGACTGACGCGTGCGTCGCATCGGTTGACGCATTCGTTTGAATCTTGCAGCCCGGTAACCCACCGGGCTGTTTGCTTTATAGGCCACGAACATGTCTCGTCCGCTTCCCGTTACCGTGTTGTCCGGCTTCCTGGGCGCCGGCAAGACCACGCTGCTCAACCATGTGCTCGCCAACCGCGAGGGCAAGCGCGTGGCCGTGATCGTCAACGACCTGTCGGACGTCAATATCGACGCGCAACTCGTGGGCGACGGCACGGCGGCAATCGACAACCGCAGCGCCCAACTCTCGCGCACCGACGAGCGCATGGTCGAGCTGTCCAACGGCTGCATCTGCTGCACACTGCGCGAAGACCTGCTCGACGAAATCGCGCGGTTGGCCCGCGAAGACCGCTTCGACTATCTGCTGATCGAATCGACCGGCGTGGCCGAGCCGCTGCCGATTGCCGAGACGTTCACCTTTGAAGATGCCGAGGGCGACGTGTTGTCGGACCTCGCGCGGTTGGACACGATGGTCACCGTGGTTGACGCTCAGCACTTCCCCGCCGACTACGATGCTGCGGATTTCCTGGCAGACCGTGGTCAGGCCCGTGATGAGGACGACGACCGCACCGTCGTCGACTTGCTGATCGAACAGGTTGAGTTTTGCGACGTGATTGTGCTCAACAAGATCGACCTCGTGAGCGACGCGGAGCGCGAGCGCCTGGCCGGCATCCTGCATTCGCTGAACCCGCGTGCCCGCATCGTGCCGGCGTCGTTCGGCACGGTGCCGCTGGACGAGATTCTCAACACGCACCGCTTCGACTTCGATGCCGCATCCGCTGCACCCGCGTGGCTGGCCGAGTTGCGCGGCGAGCACGTACCCGAAACGGAAGCGTTCGGCATCCGCAGCTTTGTCTATCGCCGCCGCAGGCCGTTCCACCCGCAGCGCCTGTGGGACCTGATGCACACCGAATGGCTGCGTGAACACGGCCGCGTGCTGCGCTCCAAAGGCTATTTCTGGCTGGCGTCGCGCATGGAGACGGCCGGTAGCTGGGGCCAGGCCGGCGGTGTGATGCGCCACGGCGGTGCCGGTGCGTGGTGGGCCGCCGTGGACGAAGCCGAATGGCCCGACGAGGAAGAGGCCCGCGCTGACATCGTCGACAAGATGCTCGACAACGGTGCGCCTGCAGCATGGGGCGACCGCCGCCAGGAACTCGTCTTCATCGGTACGGATCTGGATGAGGCCGCGCTCGTCGCACAGATCGACGCCTGTCTGCTGACCGACGCCGAATTGGCTGCCGGCCCCGAAGCCTGGGCCGCACTGCCTGATCCGTTTCCGGCCTGGGCCTTTGACGACCATGACGACGAAGACTGGGATGACGAAGCCGATGGGCACGATCACGAACACGGTGACGATTGCGGCTGCGGGCACCATCACTGAGCACTGCCAGCGCACAGCCCTCCTCCCGCTTCATCGACGTTGACACCGGCGTCATCCCATCCTGACAATCCCCGAACGTTTGTTTTCGTCACAAACCATCGGGGAGTCGTCATGCCGGTTCTGCGTCTGCTGCGCGTTGCAAGCCTGATCGCCACGCTGTCTTTTGCCACAGCGCTCACGGCGCTGGTGCCGCTTGCGGCGCATGCCCAGCCTGCGTCTACGCTGGCGATCGGCCTCTCGGGCGATATCACCTCGCTGGATCCACACTTCCACAACGTCACGCCCAATTCGAATGTGGCCGAGCACATGTTCGAGGCGCTGATCGCCAAGGACGAGAAGATGCGCCTCAAGCCCGGCCTGGCCACGTCGTGGAAGGCCGTGAGCGATGTGGTGTGGGAGATCAAGCTGCGCCCCGGCGTGCATTTCCATGACGGCAGCGAGTTCACCTCGGCCGATGTCGTCTACTCGCTGGCACGCCCGGCCACCATCAAGAACAGCCCGTCGCCGTTTACGATCTATACGCGCGGCTTCAAGGAGGTGACGGCGATCGACAAGCTGACCGTGCGCATCACCACCAACGGGCCGTATCCGCTGGTGCCCAACGACTTGTCGACCATCTACATGGTGTCGAAGAAGGCCGTCGAGAAAGCCAGCGCCGACGACTTCAACAATGGCCGCGCGATGATCGGCACGGGGCCGTACAAATTCGTGTCGTTCACG
This sequence comes from Ralstonia sp. SET104, assembly GCF_003851545.1. GTDB lineage: Bacteria > Pseudomonadota > Gammaproteobacteria > Burkholderiales > Burkholderiaceae > Ralstonia. Next base: position 211,535 of record NZ_BHVX01000008.1, read on the forward strand.
CGCGGCGATCGGCTTGAGCTGACGCGCTATGACGGCTACTGGGGCAAGAAGCCGCAATGGGAGCACGTGACGCTGCGCATTTTGACGGCTGACGCACCGCGCGTTGCTGCATTGTTGGCCGGCGACGTGCAGGTCATCGAGAACGTGCCCAGTTCCGACATCAAGAAGCTGATGACCAACCCGGCGGTGTCGGTGTTCAAGATGCCGGTGTTTCGAATGATGTATCTGCACATGGATTCAAACCGCGATGTGTCGCCGTTTGTGACCGACAAGGCCGGCAAGCCGCTGCCGAAGAATCCGCTCAAGGACCCGCGCGTGCGCCAGGCGATTTCATTGGCGATCTCGCGCCAGGCCATCGTCGACCGCGTGATGGAAGGCGCTGCCGAGCCGACCGGCCAGCTCGTGGGCAGCGCGTTGTTTGGCCACGTGCCGAGCCTGAAGGCGCCGGTGGCCGATCCGGCCGGCGCCAAAAAGCTGCTTGCCCAGGCTGGCTACCCCGATGGTTTTGCCATCACGCTGCACGCGACCAACAACCGCTACCCGAACGATGACCGCGTCGCGCAGGTGATCGCTTCGATGCTTTCGCGGGTGGGCATTGCGACCAAGGTCGAGACGATGCCATCGGCGTCGTTCTTCACGCGGGCGAACAAGCTGGACTTCTCCTTTCTGCAAGCGGGCTGGGGCGCGGATACGGGCGAAGCCAGTTCGAGCCTGAAGGCGTTGCTCGCCACCTATGATCCGGCGCGCGGCTGGGGTGCATCCAATCGCGGGCGCTATTCGAACCCGGCGCTTGACGCCAAGTTGGCCGAAGCCCTGCAGACCATCGATGATGCCAAGCGCGAGAAACTGCTGCAGGAAGCTACCGAAATCGGCATGCGCGATGGCGGCGTGATTCCGCTCTACTTCAATATCAACGTATGGGCGGCGCGCAAGGGTTACACGGTGGTGCCGCGTCTGGATGAACGCACCTACGCATTTGATGTGACGCGCTGAAGCAGCAAAAAGCGATTTCCGGTGCACAAAAAGTGTGCGTTGTGACGGAAATCAGGCTTGAAATCCTGGGGGCTGGCGTCAAGTATGGAGCTCTTTGGCCGACCCCGGTGGTCGGCCCGTTTTGGGCCGCGCCACGCTGGCTCACCCCTAGGAACAAGCGCATGGAACAGTATCACGGCACCACCATCGTCAGCGTGCGGCGCGGCAACCAGGTCGCGCTCGGCGGCGATGGCCAGGTCACGCTGGGCAACATTGTGATGAAAGGCTCGGCCCGCAAAGTGCGCGCCATTTACGATGGCAAGGTGCTGGTCGGCTTTGCCGGCGCCACCGCCGACGCCTTCTCCCTGCTCGACCGTTTCGAGGCCAAGCTGCAGAAGCACCAGGGCAACCTGCTGCGCTCGGCCGTGGATCTCGCCAAGGACTGGCGCACCGACCGGGCGCTGCGCCACCTCGAGGCGATGTTGATCGTCGCGGATCGTGAAGCCACCCTCGTCATCACAGGCAACGGCGATGTGCTCGATCCCGAAGGCGGCATCGCTGCCATCGGTTCGGGCGGCTCGTATGCACAATCGGCTGCCAAGGCGCTGATGGAGAACACCGACCTCGCTCCGCGCGACGTGGTGGAGAAATCGCTGCGCATCGCCGGCGAACTCTGCATCTATACCAACACCAATTTCGTGATCGAGACGCTCGAGTAAGCGCCCCGCTTTTCGCCATCTCGTCCGCACGTACTGCCAGGATTCCCATGTCTGAAACCATGACGCCGTCGGAAATTGTCTCCGAACTCGACAAGCACATCATCGGCCAGCACAAGGCCAAGAAGGCCGTGGCCGTGGCGCTGCGCAACCGCTGGCGCCGTCAGCAAGTGAGTGACCCGCTGCGCCAGGAGATCACGCCCAAGAACATCCTGATGATCGGGCCGACCGGTGTGGGCAAGACCGAGATCGCGCGCCGCCTGGCCAAACTGGCCGATGCACCGTTCATCAAGATCGAGGCAACCAAGTTCACCGAGGTGGGCTACGTTGGCCGTGATGTCGACACCATCGTGCGTGACCTGGCCGAGATGGCCGTCAAGCAGACGCGCGAATCCGAGATGAAGAAGGTGCGCGCCAAGGCCGAAGACGCAGCGGAAGATCGCATTCTCGACGTGCTGATCCCGCCGCCGCGCGACATCGGTTTTGCGCAGCCGGAAGAGAAGGATTCCACCGCGCGCCAGACCTTCCGCAAGAAGCTGCGCGAAGGCCAACTCGACGACAAGGAGATCGAGCTGGAAGTGTCGGCCGGCACGCCGAGCATGGACATCATGGGCCCGCCCGGCATGGAAGACATGACCGAGCAGATCCGCTCGATGTTTGCGGGCCTGGGTCAGGGCAAGAAGAACCGTCGCAAGATGAAGGTCAAGGAAGCCTTCAAGCTGCTGATCGACGAAGAGGCTGCCAAGCTCGTGAACGAAGACGAGCTCAAGCAGAAGGCGGTGGCCAACGTCGAGCAGAACGGCATCGTGTTCCTGGACGAGATCGACAAAATCGCCAGCCGCAGCGAGTACGGCGGCGGCGAGGTGTCGCGCCAGGGCGTGCAGCGTGACTTGCTGCCGCTGGTGGAGGGCACGACCGTCAACACCAAGTACGGGATGATCAAGACCGATCACATCCTGTTTATCGCGTCGGGCGCGTTCCATCTGTCCAAGCCGAGCGATCTGATTCCGGAGCTGCAGGGCCGCTTCCCGATTCGCGTGGAACTGGATTCGCTGTCGGTGGAAGACTTCCGCGCGATCCTCACGCAGACGGACGCGAGCCTCACCAAGCAGTATCAGGCGCTGCTGAAGACCGAAGGCGTTGACCTCGTGTTTGCCGATGACGGCATCCATCGCCTGGCGGAAATCGCCTGCTCGGTGAACGAGAAGGTCGAGAACATTGGCGCACGCCGTTTATACACGGTGATGGAGCGGCTGCTTGAAGATCTGTCGTTCCACGCGCACAAATCGTCGGGAGAGACGGTGACCATCAACGCTGCGTACGTCGATGAGCGCCTGAGCGAACTGTCGGGCAACGAAGATCTGTCGCGCTACGTGCTCTAAGCGTGTAAGCAACGCATTCTCACGCCCTGCGGGCCGCATCGGAGACGATGCGGCCCGTTCTGTTTGGGCGCCTGCCAAGCCAGGCCCCGCAAGGGATTGCTCAGAATCCTGCGGGATCGGGCCCGTTATCTGCTGAACACGGTGGTGCCGCAAAGACAATGCGCGCCGCGCACCCAGCGTGCGCGACCCCAACCATGACAAGGAGAGAAGCGTATGAAACCGATCCAACGCCTGGCCCTGTGTTGCGTGCTCGCCTGTGCCCCGTTTGGCATTGCCCATGCCCAACTCACGCCCGCGCCAACCGGGCCCGCCAGCGCTTCGGCACCCAACGATGCCAAGCGCACCGCCTACGACAGCGCGGTCAAACAAGCCGATGCCAACTACAAAGTCGCTAAGGACAAGTGCGATGCAGTGAAGGGCAATGACCGGGACGTCTGCCGTGCGCAGGCCAAGGGCGATTACAACGTCGCCAAGGCTAACGCCATGGTCGACCGCGACGGCACCGAGGCCGCCCGCGACCGCGCCGCGAAGGAAAAGGCCGAGGCTGACTATGACGTCGCCAAGACCAAGTGCGGTGCCATGAAGGGCAACGACAAAGACAACTGCGTGAAGGACGCCAAGGCCGCCTACACGCGCGCCAAGGGTGGTGAGGAAGTGAGCCACGCCAAGGCGACGGGTACCGCCAAGGACGTCAGCGAAGCGCGCCGAGATGCTGTCAAGGATGACAACGACGCCAACTACAAGGCCGCCAAGGAACGTTGCGACGCCATGTCGGGCGATGCCAAGACGAAGTGCCAGAACGACGTAGCCGCCAAGTTCAAGAAGTAAGCCGCGCAGAAGTGTCCACACGGGCGGCCAACGGGTTGCCCCTGCTTTGTTTCAATCACAACGGAGGACGTATGAATTGGGACCAGATCGAAGGCAAATGGGATCAGGCCAAGGGCAAGGTCAAGGAGAAGTGGGGCCAGCTCACGGACGATGATCTGACCACGATCCGCGGCAAGCGCGACCAGCTTGCCGGCAAGATCCAGGAACGCTACGGCTACACGAAGGAGCGCGCCGAAGACGAACTCAAGGCGTGGGAACGCGATACCCGCTGGTGACGCGACACTGAGACTGCTCCACGCGGCCGGCGTTTATTTGGCGACCGGCCGCTTGCCCAGCTTGCGCTGCAGCGTGCGCCGGTGCATGTTCAGCGCCCGCGCGGTGGCCGAGATGTTGCCGCCGTGCTCGGCCAGCACGCGCTGGATGTGCTCCCACTCCAACCGCGCGACCGACAGCGGGGCGGGGTTTTCCATTGTCTGCTCGGCCACGGCTTCAGACACGCCCACTTGCAGGGCCAGCAGAATCGAATCGACATTGGCCGGCTTGGCCAAATATTCATCCGCCCCGAGTTTGACCGCCTGCACAGCGGTGGCGATGCTCGCATAGCCCGTGAGGATCAGCATGCGCGCGTCCGGCAATGCCTGGCGTAGCGGGGCAATCCAGTGCAGGCCCGAATCTGTGCCGCCATGGGGCATCAGGCCCTTGTCGCTGGCGGCCAGGTGTAGATCGACCGTGACGCAGGAAAAGCGCGTCTGCCGCGCCAGGGTCAGTGCTTCGCCGCCGGTGTGGGCGATCTGCGGGGCAAACCCGCGGCGCGTGAGCGCGCGCGCCAGCGTCTGCGCAAAGACGTCGTCGTCGTCGAGGATCAGGAAAGGGGCGGGTTGCTGCATGGTGTTCTCCGGGGCCGTACGTGCCACTGGGGCTGCGTCAGGCGGTCTCGTTATGTGAAGAGGGTGGGTGCGCCAATGATGGGCGCCGCCGCGTGTTCCGTCGGACCGCCAACGGGCAGTCGGAGTTCGGCAATGGCGCCTTGCGGCGGGTTCGGACGTAGCGCCACGGTACCACCCAGGCGGCGCGCGGTGGTGGAGGCCAGATACAGCCCGATGCCGTGACCGCCGTGCCGGCTCGGCACCGGCGTGCGGCCCAGTGAGGTGCGCAGGTCTTCCGGCAGCCCCAACCCCGTATCGACGATGGACAGCACGATCTGCGGGGGCGGGTTGTGGTTGCCCGGCGAGCGCTGGGCTTCGTGGTTGGCGTCGATCTTGACGGTCAGCAGCAGCGGCACCAGATCGCGCCCGGCGTGGTGCTGGCTGCGGGCCGCGTTGTCCAGCAGGATGGTGAGGATCTGGCCGACGTTCACGGCATCCAGCTCCACCGCTTGCGCCGCGGGTGATGTTTCGGTGTGCAGGCGGATGTCCGGATGGCGCAGTTGCCATGTCTGCGTGAAGTTCGGCAGCCATTGGCCCAGCGGCTCGGGCGCGCCGTCGTTGGGTTTGCGCTGCAGGCGCGCCAGGGCGGCGCGGCACAGTTCGAGCTGCTGTTCGATGGCGCGCAGGTCTTCGCGGTACGGGCCGAGCGGCGAGTTCGGTTGCTTCGCGTCGTGCTGCAACTCACCGGCGATGACGGCCACGGTGGACAGCGGCGTGCCCATTTCATGCGCCACGCTGGCGCCTTGCGACATCAGCGCTTCGATACGCTGTTCGCGCAGCAATCGCTCGCGCGCTTCGGTCAGTTGTGCATCGCTTTCGCGCAGCGCGGCGGACAGGCGTGCCGTAAAGCCCGCGATCATCGCGCTGCTGGCCACAAAGTCGATCCACATGCCGGCCAGGTGGTACGCCACGGCATCGGCCGGGTTCGCGAGCTTCAGCGGGATGTAGTTGCCGAGCATCATGCTGTAGGCGGCCAGCGCGTACAGCGTCAGGCCCACCACATGCGCGATCGGCAGCATGGCGGCGGCAATCGCCAGCGCAGGGAGGTAGAACGAGACGAACGGATTGGTCGCGCCGCCCGTGAAGTACAGCAGGGCGGACAGCGCGCTCAGGTCCACCAGCAACTGGACGGTGATCTCGATATGCTGCACGGGCCGGTTGCGCCGCACGCGCCAGCCGGTCAGCAGGTTGAACAGCGCATGCAGGCCCATCACGCTTAGCAGCGGCAGCACGGGCAGTTGCACGCCAAACACCAGCGGCGCGAGCAGCATGAGGACGAGCTGGGTGGCCAGCAGACTCCATCGCAGCCAGAAGAGGCGGCGTAGACTGGATGCGTCCAGCAGCGGTGCGGCAAGAGACAGGGTGGAAAGCATGGTGGACAAGTGTAAACGCGCGCACTCCGCGGTTCTTTGTGCGGCGATGCGTCAATCAGCCGCACAATTGTGCACTCAACCTGTCGCCCCACGGGCGCTGTGCTTTAATGCGCAGCACGTTTGTCCCCGACAGGAGCCTTTGATGATGACGTCTCGATCGATCCGTTCTTCCGCTTGCCTGGCTGTATTCACCGCAGGCTTGCTTGCCAGCGCCGCCGCTTTTGCACAGATCACGGTGCAAGACGCCTGGGTGCGCGGCACGGTGCCGGGTCAGACGTCCAGCGGCGCATTCATGACGCTGCAATCGGCCGAGGGTGCCAAGGTGGTGGGCGTGTCGACGCCCGTGGCTGGCACGGCCGAGATTCACGAGATGAAGATGGAAGGCGACGTGATGCGCATGCGCAGGATGCCCGTGCTGGATCTGCCCAAGGGCCAGACCGTGCAGCTCAAGCCGGGCGGCTACCACGTGATGCTGATGGACGTGAAGCAGCCGCTGGTCAAAGACACCACCGTGCCCCTCACGCTCAAGGTGGAGTTGGCCGACAAGCGCGTCGTCGAGCAGAAGGTGGACGTCAAGGTGCGCGACCTGACCGCCGGCAACATGCCCGCCATGAATCACGGCGGCGAACACAAACATTAATCGCTTGCGGCGAGTGCTGCGGCAGGCCACACAAGGAAGCACATTCCCATGGCTAACAAGACGCTTGGCACTCGCCAGAAATTGACCTTCCGCATCGAGCCTTCAACGCAGGCCGGCACGGCGCGCCCGCGCAACGTCCTCGTGCCGCTCGCCCGGGGCCGCAAGGCCGGGGCCCACACCGAAGGCGGCCACGCTGAACGCCAGCGCGGCCGGGCCGATGTCCGCCGCGCACTGCGCACGCTGGACGACGACAGCAAAGACAAAGACTAATCAGTCGGATTCAGAAGCCGTTTGCGCCAGCAAGATCGCCGCGCGCAGGCAGCGCTGACAGCGGCAGCCCTGTCCTGGGCGCCGCGCGCTGGCGGGCAGCGTCTCTTCCGCTGTGCACCAGCACGTCGCGTCGCGCTGCTTGCCGTCGCCGATGGCACCGCAGCGCAATGCTGCGCCGCAGATTGCGCACGCGGTGTTGGCGGCTAACGGGTTCACGAGCGGCCGCCCCCATCTTCGTCCCGCCCGAGCTTGCGCATCGCCTGACGCAGCAACCCCATCTGGTGCGAGAACCGCGTGCACGCATCGCACGCCAACAGGTGCACGCGCAGGCTTAGGCGCTCGCCCGTGCGCAGGTCGCGGTCCATTCCGCTCACCAGCATGCGGTGCGCTTCCTTGCAGGAGAGCATTCCCCAACGGTTCGGCATGTAGTTTTTCTCGGTGGTGCAACAGATATGCGGCTCAGGCGGCGCTCGGCTGATTGCCGAACCAGTGCAGGTCAAGGCACTCGCGCAGGCGCATGCGGGCACGATAGAGCAGTGCCCAGACATTGGTCGCGGTGATCTCCAATTCCTGACAAATCTCGTCGGTCTCCAACTCCAGCCACTCGCGCATCATGAACGCGCGGCCCACGCGCGGCGGCAGGCGGTCGACGCAGATCTGCAGCACATCGAAGAACTCGCGCCGTGACAGCGCCGCATCAGGATCGCCCCAATCCGAGGGCGGGCTGACGTAATGACCATCGGCGGCGAACAAGCTGTCGAAAACGGCTTCGTCGGAACGCAGGCCAGCCTCGTCGGACTCGCCGCCTGTGAGTAGCGAGATGCGCACTTCGCGCCGCCCAGAGCGGATCGCATCGATGATCTTGTGCTTGAGGATGCCGATTACGTACGTCTTGAGCGAAGCGTTGCCGGCAAAGCGTTCGGGGTGTTCCAGCACGGCCAGGATGGTGTCGGCAACGACGTCTTCGGCCAACGCTGTGTCGCGCAATTGCAGTTGCGCAAATCGCAGCAGGTGCGGGCGCAGGGCGTCGAGTTGGTCGGGTGCGATGGCCATGTTTCCCCAGGGTGTTCTTTGCTCGCAACGGTACCGTAGGCACGCAAGGTGCGCCATCCGACTATGCTGGCTTTTCTTGTAAAATCGCGCCTGCCGAAAATGGGCTGCTGCGTTTTGTGTAGCACGCGACATTCGGCGCTCCATCATACCCGCCCCATCCGCCCAATCCGCCCAATCAGTCCGCTTAATCCCGGATGTCACCTTCATGACCGCTTCTGTTGCTGCTGCCCCCGACCCTGCTGGCCTCGACCCCGAACTCGCGCACATTGCGCCGCCGGTGAAGGCTGAAATTCTCGCGCAGGCTCTGCCTTACATTCGCAAGTTCCACGGCAAGACCATCGTCATCAAGTACGGCGGCAACGCCATGACGGAGGAGAAGCTCAAGCACGGGTTTGCGCGTGACGTGATCCTGCTCAAGCTGGTCGGCATGAACCCGGTGGTGGTGCACGGCGGCGGTCCGCAGATCGACGAAGCCCTGAAGAAGGTTGGCAAGCAAGGCACCTTCATCCAGGGCATGCGCGTGACCGACGAAGAGACCATGGAAGTGGTCGAATGGGTGCTCGGCGGTGAAGTTCAGCAGGACATCGTCATGCTGATCAACCAGTACGGCGGCCAGGCAGTCGGCCTGACCGGCAAGGACGGTGGCCTGATCCGCGCCAAGAAGCTGAAAATGCCGGACCGCGAAAAGCCCGGCGAATTCATCGACATCGGCTTTGTGGGCGACATCGAGACGATCAACCCCGCCGTGGTCAAGGCGCTGCAGGACGACGCGTTCATCCCCGTCATCTCGCCCATCGGCTTTTCCGACGAAGGCCAGGCTTACAACATCAACGCCGACGTGGTGGCCGGCAAGATGGCCGAAATTCTCAAGGCCGAGAAGCTGGTCATGATGACCAACATCCCGGGCGTGATGGACAAGCAGGGCAATCTGCTGACGGATCTCTCCGCCCGCGAGATCGACGAGCTGTTTGCCGATGGCACGATCTCGGGCGGCATGCTGCCGAAAATCTCGTCTGCGCTGGATGCGGCCAAGAGCGGCGTCAACTCGGTGCACATCGTCGATGGCCGGATCGAGCATTCGCTGTTGCTGGAAATCCTGACCGAACAGGCGTTCGGCACGATGATCCGCTCGCATTGATGCGAAATACCCGAGCGGCCCGGATGCGCCATGCAGCGCGCACCTGGCCGCGCGAGGTGCCGGCGGGCCCATTGTCTGATCGGGCCGCCCGGCAGCCGGTCTGGCTGTTCGACCTCGACAACACCCTCCACCATGCATCGCACGCGATCTTTCCGCAGATCAACCGGCTGATGACGGCTTACATGGCGCGCGTGCTCGGCACAGACGACGCCACCGCCAGCCAGGTGCGGGTGGATTATTGGCGCCGCTATGGGGCCACCATTCTCGGCTTGGTTCGCCATCATGGTGTCGATCCCGATGATTTCCTCGCCGAGGCCCACCGCTTTGAAGACCTGCGCACCATGGTGCGCGCCGAACGCGGCCTGGCCCAACTGCTGCGCGCCCTGCCTGGGCGCAAGATTCTGCTGACCAATGCGCCCGTCGCCTATGCGCGCGAGGTGGTGCGGCTCATCGGCCTGAAGCGCGCGTTCATGCGCGAGATTGCCGTCGAGCACATGTGGGTGCATCGGCGCCTGCGGCCGAAACCCGACCCGCTGATGTTGCGCCGGCTGCTGGCGCGCGAGCGGATCGCGCCGTCGCGTGCCATTCTGGTAGAAGACACACTCTCGCATCTCAAGCGCTACCGGCATCTGGGAATCGGCACCGTGTGGGTGACCGGCTACCTGCGGAAAGTGGCGACTGCGGTGGCGCCCGGCGCACAGCCGGCTTCCGCAGCCGATGCGTTGCATCCGATGCAAGTGCCAGCGATGGACGCGCGTGCAAATTCGCCACATCAACCGGCCGCCGCACCGATTTTGTTCGCCAACCGGCCCGGCTATGTGAGCGTGAAAGTAAAATCGGTGCTTCAACTAAAACGAAGGCTTGTTCGACGCGGCTAGGCAGTGGGTAACTCCGCGTTCAGAACGGGAGAGGGGCAGGAAGTCATGAGCAATGCGCAAACGGAGTTTCCGACCGCTGAGCCGGTCGCGGACGTCGCGATAGAAGCACCGCCGGTACGCAAGCGCCCCCGCCCAGGCGAGCGGCGCGTGCAGATTCTGCAGACACTTGCCGGTATGCTGGAGCATCCGCGTGGTGAAAAAATCACTACGGCAGGATTGGCCGCCCGGCTGGATGTATCGGAAGCGGCGCTGTACCGCCACTTCGCCAGCAAGGCGCAGATGTTCGAAGGGCTGATCGAATTTATCGAGCAGACCGTCTTTGGTCTCATCAACCAGATCACGCTGCGGGAAGAACACGGTCTGCGCCAGGCACACGCCATCGCGCACATGCTGCTGTCGTTTGCCGATAAAAATCCGGGCATGACGCGCGTGCTGGTGGGTGATGCGCTGGTCGGCGAAGACGAGCGCCTGCCAGAGCGCATGGCGCAGTGCCTGGACCGCATCGAGGCGTCGTTCAAGCAGAGCCTGCGCATGGCGGTGACGCAGGGCGCGTGGCCGGCCGATGCCGATATTGCTTCGCGTGCCAATCTGATCGTTTGCGCGGTGCTGGGGCGCTGGCATCGGTATGCCAAGAGCGGCTTCCGCAAGTCACCCGTGGAAGGCGCAGATGCGCAGTTGCGGGTGCTGTTGGCCTGAGAGCGTGTAGCGCCCCAAATAGCGCCCCAAACGAAGCCCCGCATTGCGGGGCTTTTTGTTAGCGCGGCGTGGGTTGGCCGATGGTGCGGACCGCCTCCGCCAACGTATGAAATCGCGCCGCAATGTGCTCTGTTTCCACATGCCCATAACCGAGCAGCAGCCCAGGCAGACGGCGCGCTTCGTCCTGGTAATAACGTGACAGCGGCCGCGTGACGACGTCGTTGGCGAGTGCCAGATCGGCGACGGCGACGTCGTTGGTGCCGGCTGGCAGCCCAAGCACGAGATGCAGGCCCGATGCGCCATCATGCACGGGCAGCGCATCACCGAATTCGTTGGCGATGGACGCCAGCAGCGTCTCGCGCCGCTGCGCATATACACCGCGCATGCGCCGGATGTGTGAGACGAAATGTCCTTCCGCAATGAAATCGGCCAACACGGCCTGCGTAAGGATCTGGCCGCCGCGGAACATCTCTGACAGCCCTGTTGCAAACGCGTCAGCCAGCGCGGGCGGCACCACCAGATAGCCAATCCGCAAGCTCGGGAACAGTACCTTCGAGAACGTGCCCATGTAGAGCACGCGCCCGCCTTCGTCCAGACCTTGCAATGAAGGCAACGGGCGGCTGCCGTAGCGGAATTCGCTGTCGTAGTCGTCTTCGACGATCCACGCGTCGGTGGCGTGTGCGGTGGCCAGCAGCGCGCGGCGCCGCGCCAGGCTCATTACCGAACCGAGGGGGTATTGGTGCGAAGGCGAGACCACCATGAGCTTGGGCGGCTTGCCTCGTTGGCGGCTGCCCGCACGGATCGGTACATCAAAGCGCATGCCTTCATCGTCCACCGGCAGCGGTACGGTGCGCACGCCTGCAGCGGTGAGGACACTGCGCACGCCCCAGTAGCCTGGGTCTTCAGTCCAGGCGCTGTCACCGGCATCGCACAGCAGTTGCGCGATGAGCTGCAGTGACGGATGAATGCCCGCGGTGATGATGATCTGCTCGGGCTCGCAGCGCACGCCGCGCGCGGTGCGCAGGTAATCGGCCAGCGCGGTGCGCAGCGGCAGGTAGCCGGCGCCTACGGGATACGTCAGCAGCGCGGGCGAGGGTTTGCGCAGCAGCCGGTTGTGCAGCCGTGACCAGATGCGTGCCGGAAACATCCGCACCTCCGGCACGCCCGGCATGAAGGCGCCCCATTGGCGTGAGCTGGCGCCTGCGTCGCGCACCAACGCCCGGCCACGCGCGGAGAGCATTGGCGCAGAAGGTGTGGCCGCTTCGGTAATCGGTGCGGCAGCCACGGCGGCAACGGTTGCGGCTGTGGCAAGTGCGGGCGCGGCATCGAGCCGGTCCGGCGCGGTATCGGCGACGAATGTGCCGCTGCCCACGCCCGCCGAGACGTAGCCCTCCACGCTCAACTGTTCATACACGTGGATCACCGTGTTGCGTGCAATGCCCAGTTCCGTCGATAACTGGCGCGATGAAGGCAAGCGCGTGCCGGGCTGCAGCTCGTCGCGCAGGATGCCCTCTTGCAGCACGCGATACAGGCGACGGTGGTCGGGCTCGTCGCCGGGGTCGGCGCGATCGAATCGGCGCTGCAGATAGTCGACCAACATGCTGGCGCGGTGCGCGGGGGCGTGTTCTGCCATGGCAGGGGGTGGGGCCAAGTGGCTCCATCAGAAAAACGTGATTGGGTCTCATTGTACGGGGCCAATGGCTGCCAAACTGCCCCGCATCGCACCTTCTTTGACCCAACACATCCCAACGCCATGAACGCCCGAGACCCGCAACAGAACGCCCAATGGAATGCCCGCCGCCTGGCCGCTACGCCGCGCGGCGTTGGTGTGATGACCGACCGCTACGCCGAGCGCGCCGAGAACGCCCTGTTCTGGGACGTGCAAGGACAGCGCTACATTGACTTTGCGGCCGGCATTGCCGTGGTCAACACGGGCCACCGTCACCCGCGTCTGGTACAGGCCGTGCGCGAGCAGCTCGACAGCTTCACGCACACCGCTTTCCAGATCGTGCCGTACGGTTCGTACGTCGAACTGGCCGAGCGCCTGAACACAATCACCCCCGGCACGCACGCCAAGAAGACCGCGTTCTTCACCACCGGCGCAGAAGCGGTGGAAAACGCCATCAAGATCGCGCGGGCGCACACGGGTCGGCCGGGCGTGATTGCATTGACCGGCGCATTCCATGGCCGTACGTTCATGGGCATGTCGCTCACCGGCAAGGTGGTGCCATACAAGACGGGCTTCGGGCCGTTCCCGGGCAGCGTATATCACGTGCCGGCGCCGGTCGCGCTGCATGGCGTGAGCACGCAGGATGCGCTCGATGCCATCGGCCGCCTGTTCAAGGCAGACATTGATCCGCGCCAGGTCGCGGCCATCATCTTCGAGCCGGTGCAGGGCGAGGGCGGTTTCTACCAGATGCCCGCAGACTTCGTGCGCGCCGTGCGGGCGCTGTGCGATGAACACGGCATTGTGATGATCGCCGACGAAGTGCAGACCGGCTTTGCCCGCACAGGCAAGCTGTTTGCCATGGAGCACACCGGCGTGCTGCCGGACATCATGACGATGGCCAAGGGCTTGGCCGGCGGCCTGCCGCTGTCCGCCGTCACGGGTCGGGCAGAAATCATGGACGCTCCCGCCCCTGGCGGCCTCGGCGGCACTTACGCGGGCAACCCGCTGGCCGTGGCATCCGCACACGCGGTGCTCGACATCATCGCCGACGAGAAGCTGTGCGAGCGCTCCGCCGCGCTGGGCGCACGTCTTGTCGATGCACTGAACGCCGCCAAGTCCAGGCAACCACGCATTGCCGAAGTGCGTGGCGCGGGCGCGATGGTTGCTGTCGAATTCAATACGCCGGATGGCAAGCCCGACGCCGACTTCACCAAGCTCGTGCAGCAACGTGCGCTCGAAGCCGGCTTGCTGCTGCTGTCGTGCGGCGTGTATGGCAACGTGATCCGCTTCCTGTTCCCGCTCACGATTGAAGACGCGGTGTTTGAAGAGGGCCTTGCCATCCTGCAACGCGCACTGGAGGGCTGACACCATGACCCACACCGATTTGCCGGGTGCACCGGCAGCACCGATTGCGCTCAAAGACCCGGGGCTCTGGCGCACGCAGGCGTTCCTTGCCGGCGCCTGGGCCGATGCCGACGACGGCGCCACGCGCGACGTGACCGACCCCGCTACCGGCCGCACCATCGGCACCGTGCCCGGCATGGGTGCGGCCGAAACACGCCGCGCCATCGAAGCCGCCCAGGTCGCGCAACGCGCTTGGCGCAAGGTGAGCGCGCGTGATCGCGCCAAGATCTTGCGCCGCCTGGCTGACCTGATGATGGAGCGCCAGCAAGACCTTGCCGCCATCCTCACGGCCGAGCAAGGCAAGCCGCTGCCCGAAGCTGCGGGCGAGATCGCCTATGCCGCTTCGTTCATCGAGTGGTTTGCCGAAGAGGCACGCCGCGTCTATGGCGACACCATTCCTTCGCCGCAGGGCGATCGCCGCATCGTCGTGCAGAAAGAGCCGATTGGTGTGAGCGCGGCCATTACACCGTGGAATTTCCCCATTGCGATGATGACGCGCAAGGTTGGCCCGGCACTGGCTGCGGGCTGCTCAATGGTGGTCAAGCCTGCGCTGGAAACGCCCTACTCCGCGCTGGCGTTTGCTGAACTGGCTGCACGTGCAGGTGTGCCGGCGGGTTTGTTGTCTGTCATCACCGGCGATTCACAGGCGATTGGCGGTGAGCTGACTTCCAACCCCATCGTGCGCAAGCTCAGCTTCACCGGCTCGACGGCCGTTGGCCGCCTGCTGATGCGCCAGTGCGCGGACGACATCAAGAAGCTCTCGCTCGAGTTGGGTGGCAACGCGCCGTTCATCGTGTTTGACGATGCCGACGTTGATGCGGCGGTGGAAGGCGCGATGGTCGCCAAATACCGCAACGCCGGCCAGACCTGCGTGTGTGCCAACCGCTTCTACGTGCAACGCGGCATCTACGACGCATTTGCCGCCAAACTGGCCGACGCGGTGCGCGCGCTGCGCGTGGGCAACGGCACGGAGCCGGGCGTGCAGCAAGGTCCGCTGATCCACATGCGCGCAATGGACAAGGTGCGCCAGCATCTGGACGACGCGCTGCACCAAGGCGCGCGCGTGCTGGTGGGCGGCAAGCCGCATGCGTTGTCGGCACAGGGCGGCGCGTTCTTCGAGCCGACTGTCGTGGTGGATGCAAAGCCCGGCATGCTGCTCACGCACGAAGAAACCTTCGGCCCGCTGGCGGCGCTCATTCCGTTCGACACGGAAGACGAAGCCGTGGCCGCCGCCAACGACACCGAATTCGGCCTGGCCGCGTATTTCTACACGCGCGACCTGGGCCGCGCGTGGCGCGTGTCGGAAGCGCTGGAGAGCGGCATGGTCGGCGTCAACACGGGGTTGATCTCGACGGCGGAAGCGCCGTTTGGCGGTGTCAAGCAATCGGGCCTGGGCCGCGAAGGCTCCAAGTACGGCATCGACGAGTATCTGGAGATCAAGTACATCACCATGGCTGGCGTTTGACCCGGCGCATGACGGAGGATCGGACGCAATATCTGTCGCATTCCGGTGTGGTGATGCGTCCGCCGCCGCTTGCTCTATAATTGCCAACCTCTGGCGCGCCGATTTGACGACTGGCTTGCGGGCGCGCGGGAGTCTTCGTCACATGAATGTGGCTTCGGACTCTCATTACAAATGCGGCTAAAGAGGTTCGGTCAGGACGCACAGGTGGAAAAGAGTCATTGCCTCACGTGCGCCACATGAGAACCCGATTGGTTGCGTCAACAGCGTTGCCGGTCGGGTTTTTTCTTTGGCGCCATGACAGATACTCAGGCCGATCCAACAATCGCCGCAGACGCTGCGGCCACGGTCGATACGCCTCTTTCTTCGGCCAACGCAGCGGCACAGAAGAGCAAGCCAGCCAACGCCATCGGCCTGGTCGTGCCCGAACGCATGCACTTTGCCGAGCCGCTGCAACTGCGTAACGGCTCGCAAATCAGCGGCTACGACCTGATGGTCGAGACCTACGGCACGCTCAATGCCGACCGCTCCAACGCCGTGCTCATCTGCCACGCACTCAACGCCTCGCACCATGTGGCGGGCGTGCATGCGGAAGGTGAGGTCGGCTGGTGGGACAACATGGTCGGCCCCGGCAAGCCGGTCGATACGAATCGGTTCTTCGTTATCGGGGTGAACAACCTCGGCTCGTGTTTTGGCTCGACTGGCCCGATGAGCCCGCACCCAGAGACAGGCGCCCCGTATGGCGCGCGCTTTCCTGTGGTGACGGTGGAAGACTGGGTCAATGCCCAGGCGCGTGTGGCCGATCGCTTCGGCATTCAGCAGTTCGCGGCGGTGATGGGCGGCAGCCTTGGCGGCATGCAGGCGCTGGCCTGGAGCCTGATGTACCCGGAGCGGCTGCGGCACTGCGTGGTGGTGGCCTCTACGCCCAAGCTGTCGGCGCAGAACATCGCTTTCAACGAGGTGGCGCGCAGCGCGATCCTGTCCGACCCCGACTTCCACGGCGGCGATTACTACGCGTACAACGTCAAGCCCAAGCGCGGCCTGCGCGTGGCCCGCATGATCGGCCACATCACGTATCTGTCAGACGAAGACATGGCCGCGAAATTCGGCCGCGAGCTGAAGGCCCAAGACATCCGCTTCTCGTTCGACGTCGAGTTCCAGGTGGAGAGCTACCTGCGCTATCAGGGCGACAAGTTTGCTGAGTATTTCGATGCGAACACGTATCTGCTCATCACGCGTGCGCTCGATTACTTCGATCCTGCGCTGGCATATGGCGGCAACCTCACCCGCGCGGTGGCGCACACGCAGGCGAGCTTCCTTGTCATCAGTTTCATGACCGACTGGCGCTTCGCCCCGGCGCGCAGCCGCGAACTGGTCAAGGCGCTGCTCGACAACAAGCACCGCGTGACGTACGGCGAGATCGACGCGCCGCATGGCCACGATGCCTTCCTGCTGGAAGACGCGCGTTACCACTCCCTGGTGCGCGCTTACTACGAACGTATCGCGCAGGAGATTGGCGCATGACTACCCAAACGTTGAATGCGCTGAACCCTGCGGCACCTTCCGCTGTGCCGAACATCCTGGCCGATCGGGCGGACTTTCGCGCCATCGCGCGCTGGATCGAGCCGCGCTCGTCGGTGCTCGATCTGGGTTGCGCAGACGGGAGCCTGCTGAGTGTGTTGCAGAACGAACTCGACGTGCAGGCCTACGGCATCGAGATCGACGATGCGGGCGTGCTGGCTTCCACGCAGAAGGGCGTGCACGTGATTCAGCAGAACCTCGAAGGCGGGCTGGCGCTGTTCGAGGACAAGAGCTTCGACACGGTCATCCTGTCGCAGACATTGCAGACCATCCATAACACGGCGCAGGTGCTGCGCGAGATGCTGCGCGTGGGGCGCGAGTGCATCGTGTCGTTTCCGAACTTCGGTTACTGGCCGCATCGGTTGTCGATTTTCCGTGGGCGCATGCCGGTGTCCAAATCGCTGCCATATGAGTGGTACAACACGCCGAACGTGCGCGTGCTGACCATCCGCGACTTTGAAGCGCTGGCGCCCAAGGTGGGGCTGGTGATTCTCGATCGCGTGGTGTTGCACGACGGCAATGTGGTGCGGTGGGGCGCCAACTGGCGCGGCAGCGTGGCGGTGTATCGGGTGCGGGCAGGTTGATTGCCTCGGCATGCGTGCCCCTCGCCGGTGTGCTGGCTTGAGCGCACCCACGTGCATCAGGCCGGCGCGCTACACTGAGCCATCTTCCGGTGAGGAGCGCGCGATGAGCAGACCAACCAAGCGCAGGGTTTCGCGCATGCTGCAGGCGGTGCTGATGGTGGCGATGAGCGCGGCTACGTTGTTCGCATTCGCCGCGACCTCGCCAGCGGATGCGCAGGGCGATGCCTCCGCCCTCACCCAGATCGCCATCGCGCACTACGAGAAGAACGACTTCGGTCACGCCTTCGACGAATTTGCCGAAGCTGCGCAGCGTGGCAACCGCCTTGCGCAATTCAACTACGCGATGATGCTGATGCGCGGCGAAGGTACCGTCGCGCGGCCGGAAGAGGCCGTCAAATGGCTGCGCCGCGCGGCCGATAACCAGATGACCCACGCGCAGTTTGCCTACGGCGAATTGTTCGAGCGCGGCGAGCTGGTGCCGCGCTCCCTGGAAGAAGCGAACAAGTGGTACGAGCGCGCTGCCACCGGCGGGCACATCGAGGCGCAGCGCGCGCTGGCCACCAACTACTTCACCGGCCGGGGCCTGCCGCGTGATTACAAGCGCGCCTTCACCTGGTACAAGAAAGCCGCCGAGGGCGGCGATGCGCCATCGCAGTACATCGTCGGCAGCTACTACGAGCGCGGCGAGCCCGGTGTGGTGCCGCAGGATATCGAGCAGGCCAAGAACTGGTACGGCCGCGCCGCCGCCCAGGGCGACGTGGGCGCACTGGCCAAGCTGCGTGAGCTGGTGGAGAAGACCTACCGTGCCAAGCATGGCGACCCGCCCACAGCGGCACGTCAATCCATGTAGTGCGCACACAAGGAAAACCGCCGGGCATGGCTTCATGCACCGGCGGTTTTCTTTGGAACGTGTTCAGCCGTTCATCAACAGCAGCGGCCGACGCGTCCTTGGTAGCGTGCGTCCTGACGTTCGCGGAAGAATTCTTCGTACGTCATGACGGTTTGGCCGGGATGGGTCTCCTGCATGTGGCGCACGTAGGTGTCGTAGTCGGGCACGCCGACCATCAGGCGCAGCGTCTGGCCCAGATAGCGGCCGAAGTTCTCAAGCTCTTCGCGCATGCCGGTGCTCAGGCGCCCAGCGCTTCGTACGGTGTTTCGTTGGCGGTCGGGCGGCTCACGGCGCGCGCCTTGAGCACGGTGCGCACGCCGTACCAGGCAATGCTTACCACCACCAGAATGAACAGGCCGCACAGGAATGCATCGATGCGGTCGTTCAGCACCACCTGCTGCATTTGCGCCATCGATTTGGCCGGGGCCAGGAGCTTGCCATCGGCAAGTGCGCCGGCGTACTTGTTGGCGTGGGCCAGGAAGCCGATCTTCGGGTCCGGGTCGAACAACTTCTGCCAGCCGGCCGTGAGCGTGCAGATGAGCAGCCAGATGGTCGGCAGCAGCGTTACCCACACGTAGCGCTCGCGCTTCATCTTGACCAGCACGCAGGTGCCCAGCGTGAGCGCAATCGCGGCAAGCATCTGGTTGGAGATGCCGAACAGCGGCCACAGCGTATTGATGCCGCCCAGCGGATCGATCACGCCTTGATATAAGAAGTAGCCCCACAGCGCGACGGTGGCAGCCGTGGCGATCAGGTTGGCGACCAGCGAGTCCGTGCGCTTGAGCGCGGGCACGAAGGTGCCGAGCAGATCCTGCAGCATGAAGCGGCCGGCACGCGTGCCTGCATCCACGGCGGTGAGGATGAACAGCGCCTCGAACAGAATCGCGAAGTGGTACCAGAAGGCCATCATGGCCTGGCCGCCAACCACTTGGTGCAGGATGTGCGCCATGCCCACGGCCAGCGTGGGCGCGCCGCCCGCGCGGGCGAGGATGGTGTTCTCGCCGACGTCCTTGGCGGTCTGGATCAGCACGTCTGGCGTGATGACGAAGCCCCAGGTGGACAGCGTTTGCGCCACGGCATCGGGCGTTGCGCCCACGAGCGCCGCCGGGCTGTTCATCGCGAAATACACGCCCGGGTTGATGACCGACGCGGCCACCAGCGCCATGATGGCGACGAACGATTCCATCAGCATCGCGCCGTAGCCGATGAAGCGCGCCTGGGTTTCGTTCTCGAGCAGCTTGGGCGTGGTGCCCGACGCGATCAGCGCGTGGAAGCCCGACACCGCGCCGCACGCAATCGTGATGAACAGGAACGGGAACAGGTTGCCCGACCACACCGGGCCGCCACCGCCTGCAAACTGCGTGAGTTGCGGCATCTGCATCTTGGGCGCGACGATCAGGATGCCGATGGCCAGCGCCATGATCGTGCCGATCTTCAGGAACGTCGACAGGTAATCGCGCGGGGCCAGCAGCAGCCACACCGGCAGCACCGAGGCGATAAAGCCATAGCCGATCAGCATCCACGTGAGGGCTTTGCCGTCAAACGTGAACAGCGGCGCCAGTGCGGCGCTCTCGTGCACGGCCTGCCCGCCGATGATGGCCAGCATCAGCAGCACGAAACCGATGATGGAAATTTCGCCGATGTGGCCCGGGCGGATGTAGCGCACATACACGCCCATGAACAGCGCGATGGGAATCGTCGCGGCCACCGTAAAGGTGCCCCACGGCGAGCCGACCAGTGCTTTCACCACGATCAGTGCCAGCACCGCCAGGATGATGATCATGATAAGGAACGCGCCAAACAGCGCGATCACACCGGGCACCATGCCCATCTCGCTTTTCACCAGATCGCCCAGCGAGCGGCCGTCGCGGCGGGTGGAGATGAACAGCACGATGAAATCCTGCACGGCCCCGGCAAACACCACGCCGGCCAGAATCCACAGCATGCCCGGCAGATAGCCCATCTGCGCGGCCAGCACGGGGCCGACCAGCGGGCCAGCACCGGCAATGGCCGCGAAGTGGTGGCCGAACAGCACGTTCTTGTTGGTGGGCACGTAGTCGAGCCCGTCGTTGTAACGCCAGGCGGGCGTCTTGCGGGTGCCGTCCAGGCCGAGCACGCGGTCGGCAATGAAGCGGCTGTAATAGCGGTATGCAATCAGGTAGATGCAAACGGCGGCCACCACCACCCACAGCGCGCTGACTGCCTCGCCGCGCGCAAGCGCAACGGTGGCAAAGGCAAACGCACCAAGAATGGCGACGGCCAGCCAGATCAGGTGTTGCCTGACGAAGCTCATGTCGGTCTCCTCGAACCTTGGTCGAAGTTGCTGGATATGAATGCGGGATGTGGGCTCATCCCTGCGAATGGGTCCTGCCGACCATGGGCCGGGCGGCAAGGGCGTGTAGTATTTGCCAGCCTTAGCACTCGCCACAAGCGGAGGACTACGCAACATGCGTCCGTAGTTCTACGCAAAAGGCGTCACGTTCAATCGAGACTGCGCCGCCACCTTGTGAAGCTGTCACGCAAGTGCGACGTTTTGCCATGAAGCTCCGCCAGAAAATCCTGCTGCTCGCTGTCGCCCCGCTGACCATCGCCATGCTGGCGATCATGCTGACCGTGCGGCATCAGTCGATCGCGCTGGCGCGGCACGAACGGCAACTGGTGGAATCTGCGTATCTGCAGGCCAAGGAAACCGAGCTGCGGTCTTACGTAAAGCTCGCGCAGAGTGCCATCGCACCACTGCTTGCATCAGGCCGCAATGATGAGGCGACGCGTGAGGAAGCCATGCGCACCCTCGCCCGCCTCGACTTCGGCACCGACGGCTACTTCTTCCTCTACGACCTGCGCGGTCGCAACCTCATGCACCCGCGCCAGCCCGAACTGGTGGGGCGTGATCTGTGGGGCCTGACCGACTCGGGTGGCCAGCCCACCATCCAGAAACTGGTGGCCGCCGCGCAGGCCGGCGGCGGTTTTGTGCGCTACATGTGGGACAAACCATCCACGCACCAGAGCGTGCCCAAGCTCGGCTATGTCGAGCCGATTCCGCAATGGGGCTGGATGGTCGGCACCGGCCTGTACCTGGACGACATTGAACAGACCCTGCTTGAGATTGATCTGCGCGCGCAAGCCAACATCGACCAGACCCTCGCCTGGGTCGTGGGCATTGCGGCGATCAGCATTTTGTTGGTGGCCGGCAGCGGTCTGGCGCTCAATGTGAGCGATCACCGCCAGGCCGACGCCAAGCTGCGGCAGCTCGCGCAGCAAGTGGTGAAGTCTCAGGAAGACGAGCGCGCGCGCGTCTCGCGTGAATTGCACGACGGTATCAGCCAAGTACTGGTTTCGACCAAGCTGTTGCTCGAAACCGCGCACGGTCATCTCGAAAACGCGCCAGCACCAGACAAGGCGGCCAGCATGCTGCGCCGTGCGCTTGATCGGTTGAACGGCGCACTGGGCGAGGTACGGCGCGTGTCGCACAACCTGCGTCCCGCGCTACTGGATGATCTTGGCTTGGCCGCCGCGCTCGAACTGCTCGTGCGCGAAACGCGCGAGGCGCATGAAGACAGCCAGCCGGGGTTTGCGATAGCGCTCGAGCTTGTCGGCCCGCCCGTTCAGTTGCCAGACGCGTGCAACACCGCGCTGTTCCGTATCGCGCAAGAGGCCATCTCCAACATCGAGCGCCATGCCACGCAGGCCACGCGCATCGGCGTGCTGCTTGAAAACGATATCGATGCCGTGCGCCTGTCCATTCGTGATAACGGCCCCGGCTTCGACGTGGAATCCGTCCAGGTGGACCCGCAACACGGCATCGGCCTGCGCAACATGCGCGAACGCATGGCCGCGCTGGGGGGCACCTGTACCATCGTCTCCAGCCCGCACGGCACCGAGGTGTGCGCCGCGCTGCCGCATGGCGTTATCGCTCAACTGGCTTCGGCCCCATCGTCTCCGCTCGTATGAATATGCATACACTCGCGCCAGTCAAACTGCTCCTGGTTGATGACCACCCGCTCGTGCGCGATGGCGTACGCGTGCGGCTTGAGGCCGTGCCGCATTTCGAAGTGGTGGGCGAAGCGGGCGACGCCGATGCGGCACTGCAAGCCGCACGCACGCTGTCGCCCGATCTGGCGCTGATGGACATCGGCATGCGTGGCATGAACGGCATCGCGCTCACCGAAAAATTTGCGGAGGAATTTCCAGAGATTGCCGTGCTGGTGCTGTCGATGCACGACAACCTGGAATACGTGCGGCAGGTGATCCGTGCCGGCGCGCGCGGCTACGTGCTCAAGGATGCGCCGGCCAGCGAACTGGTCGAAGCCATCGACGCCGTGCTGGCGGGCCGCCCGTTCTACAGCGCCCAACTGGCAATGCGCATGGCCGAGCAGGCCATCATGCCCACCCCGGTGGAGGCGCTCACCCCGCGCGAGCGCGACATCCTCGACGGTATTGCCAAGGGCTACGCCAACAAGCGCATCGCCGATGAGCTGGGTCTGTCGGTGCGCACGGTGGAATCACACCGCCTGAACCTCAAGCGCAAGCTCGGCATCGAGGGCCAGGCCGAGTTGGTGAAGTTTGCGGTGGAGCTCGGCAAGGGCCGATAGCGCCTTTCAGAACCATCGCGCTGCCGTTATTCGTCAAGATAAGGATTTGCCATGCCGCGCTTTGCCGCCAACCTGTCCATGATGTACCAGGAGCACGCCTTTCTCGATCGCTTTGCCGCCGCGGCAAAGGATGGCTTCGCGGGCGTGGAGTTTCTCTTCCCCTACGACTTTGACAAGGCCGATATCCGCACCCGCTTGGACGATGCCGGCCTCACCCAAGCGCTGTTCAACGCGCCGCCGGGCGACTGGGCCGGTGGTGAGCGTGGCATCGCATCGCTGCCCCGGCGCGAAGAAGAATTCAAACGCGGCATTGCGACCGCGCTCGAGTATGCGCAGGTGCTCGGCAACACACGCTTGCACGTGATGGCCGGCTTGCTGCCTGCCGGTGCTGACCGCGCACATCATCACGCCACCTACGTGCGCAACATCGCCCATGCCGCGCGCGAAGCTGCTGGTGCGGGCATCACCATCGTGCTGGAGCCGATCAACACGCGCGACATGCCGGGCTTCTTCCTCACGCATCAGGCGCAGGCGCATGCGGTGTGCGAGGAAGTGGGCGCGCCCAACCTGAAAGTACAGTTCGACCTGTACCACGCACAGATCATGGAGGGCGATCTGTCAGTCAAGCTCAAGCGGTATGTTGGGCAGCGCGGTGTCGGTCACGTGCAGATTGCCGGCGTGCCAGATCGCCATGAGCCGGACGACGGCGAGCTCAACTACCCGCACCTGTTTGCGTTGCTGGATACGCTCGGCTACGACGGCTGGGTCGGCTGTGAATACCGGCCGCGCGCAGGCACCAGCGAAGGGCTCGGCTGGCTCAAACGCTGGCGCGAGAGCCACCGCTGATCAGCATCGCCTCAAACAAGAACGGCCGGAGCTGCGCGCGCGCCCGGCCGTTGGTTTTTTGGGGCAGGTCAGTCGAATGCGGCGAGCGTGAGTGGACCACTCGCTTCCAGCATGCCCTTTCCGCCCTGTTCGATTGCTTGATGGGGTGAGATGACGCGACCATCCTGTCACCGCGCGGCATGCGGGGCGACAGGATGGCCGTCAAGGGATGCGTGCTTGAGAAGGCGAGTCGACCCAGGCTCAGGTGCCCAGACGCGCCGGTTCCTTGATCGGCGAACGCGACGTCGGCAGGTGGCCGTACGGCGGCAGTTCTGCGTTGCGGGTGGCAGCTTCGAGTTGCATGCCGATGGCATGCGCAGCCGATGCGC
Organism: Ralstonia sp. SET104; assembly: GCF_003851545.1. GTDB lineage: Bacteria > Pseudomonadota > Gammaproteobacteria > Burkholderiales > Burkholderiaceae > Ralstonia. The sequence goes on from NZ_BHVX01000008.1 coordinate 235,802, forward strand.
CGCCAGTGCCGACCACGAGGCGATAACCGCCGCCGCGTACGGTCTGGATCAGACCATCGCAGGGCGTACCGGCCAATGCCACGCGCAGCTTGCGCACGTGCACATCCACCGTGCGCTCACCCACGAATACATGGTTGCCCCACACGCGGTCCAGCAATTGCGTGCGCGAATGCACGCATTGCGGGTGCGCCACAAGGAAGTGCAGCAGGCGGAATTCCAGCGGGCTGAGCGGAATGGCGCGCGGGCCGGTTTCAGTCTGTGCTGTTACGCCCAGCGTGAGCGGATCGAGGCGCAGGCCATTGACCTGCAGGATGTCATCGCCATGCTGATGCGGCGCACGACGGCGCAGCACAGCGCGGATGCGGGCATGCAACTCGCCCGTGTCGCACGGCTTGACGACGTAGTCATCGGCACCGGCGTCGAGCGCGGCAATCTTGGCGCGCGCATCGCCATGACGGGACAGCACGATGACCGGCAGGCCGCGCGTCTGCACGCTGGCACGCAAGGCCAGCAGCATGTCGATCGACTCGCGCTCAGGCCACGTCCATTCCATCAGCAGCAGTTCCGGCATGGCGACCAGGATGGCGGCCTGTGCCTGGCCAGGATGGCTGACACGCTGAACATCGTGCCCACCATCACGCAGGGAAAACGACAGACGCTCCCCCTCTGCCTGGTCTTGTTCGACCAGCAAGATCTGAATACCCACTTTGCGATACCTCCCGTCTAACCAGCCGACACACTCCGGCGAGCAGCCTCCCGGCTGCGCTTTGCTGTCTGCGGTGCGCGTTGTTATGAGTGTCATGCGGGCCATTGCGCGTGCGCTCGCATGTCGTTTTTTGCGGGCGCTGTTGCCCGGCCGTTGGCCTTGCGCGGATCGTCATGCTGCGGTTCCCGTCGACGATCGCCAGCGGAGCCTCCTGGGTGGTATCCAGGGTGGTCCAGAGAAAGATCTGCAAGCCCTCGGTGCCTGCCGCCGCCTGCCGGGCCATGCAATCGTTTGCATAGCTTGCGGCACAGCTTGCGCGCAATCCGAGCCGGCGCCCCCCCGAGCGCCGGTGAAGCAGGGATCCCCCACCTCCGTTGGCATTAGGCTTGTTCGCCCTTTCTCGTTTCCTCTAGTATTGAATCCCCCCTCTGGCTCAGAGAAAAGGGATTCCGTTTTGCCGGATTATAAGAATCCCGCAGAGATTCGTCACGCAAGAATTTTGGAATTTGGAAAATCATTCAGAATCGACGCGAATTAGCGTGCCGCAGTTGACGTGCGAGCCATGCAAAGCTAGGCCAGGTAACGTTCTTGGCCGATATCATGCGTGTAATGATTCAGGTCTGTCATAAACTTATGATGATTATGCTAGCGCCGGCATAATGATCAATTGCATGTGTGCGCCGGTATTTTTTACAACGAAATTCAATTGAAGAAAAATCAATTGATCTGTTTTGCGGAAAGGGGTAATTCGCACGATTTAAAACGTTAGGATTACTGCCCGCTGTTTGGGCACCGTTCGACAGGCGGGCGCAAAAAAGCCCGCGCAGGGCGGGCTTCTTCGTGCCGAGTGGGCTTGAAAGGGGCTTGGGGGCTTGAGGGGCTTGATTTAGCCCTCCAGGCGGCCCTCCAGGCGTGCCTTCGCGTCCGGAAGCGCTTGCGGCAGGCCATGCGCCAGCTTCGTGAACAGTTCGTCGTGCAGCGCCAGCTCCTGCTTCCAGGCAGCGGCATCCAGTGAGATCACCTTGGCGAATTGCTCGGCCGTGAAGTTCAGACCGTCCCAGCTCAACTCTTCGTAGCGCGGCGACACGCCAAAAACGTGCTCATCGCCCTGCGCCCGGCCTTCAATGCGATCAATCATCCACTTGAGCACGCGCATGTTCTCGCCGAAGCCTGGCCACACGAACTTGCCGTTCTCGTCCTTGCGGAACCAGTTCACGCAGAAGATCTTCGGCAGCGTGGCGCCGCTCTCGGCAAGCTTCTCGCCCACCTTGAGCCAATGCGCGAAGTAGTCGGCCATGTTGTAGCCGCAGAACGGCAGCATGGCGAACGGGTCGCGGCGCACCACGCCTTGTTGCCCAGCGGCCGCAGCGGTGGTTTCCGAGCCCATCGTGGCGGCCATGTACACGCCTTCGGTCCAGTCGCGCGCTTCGGTAACGAGCGGCACGGTGGTCGAGCGGCGGCCACCGAAGATGAACGCGTCAATGGCAACGCCGGCCGGATTGTCCCATTCCGGATCGATCGACGGGCATTGCGCTGCCGGTGCCGTGAAACGCGCGTTCGGGTGCGCAGCCTTGCGGCCGGTTTCTTTCGCGCTCTCTGGCGTCCAGTCCTTGCCTTCCCAGTCGATCAGGTGCGCGGGCGGCGTGTCGGTCATGCCTTCCCACCACACGTCGCCGTCATCCGTCAGCGCCACGTTGGTGAAGATGACATTTTCCTTGAGCGTGGCCATCGCATTGAAGTTTGTCTTCTCGCTCGTGCCCGGGGCGACGCCGAAGTAGCCCGCTTCCGGGTTGATGGCGTACAGGCGGGTCTGGCCGTTGGCGTCCTGGCGCGGTTTGATCCAGGCGATGTCGTCGCCGATGGTCGTCACCTTCCAGCCGTTGAGGCCGGCCGGCGGAATCAGCATCGCAAAGTTGGTCTTGCCGCAGGCCGACGGAAAGGCCGCCGCCACGTGGTACGTCTGGCCTTCGGGCGAGGTCACGCCCAGGATCAGCATGTGCTCTGCCAGCCAGCCCTGGTCACGGCCCATGGTGGAAGCGATGCGAAGCGCGAAGCACTTTTTGCCCAGCAGCGCGTTGCCGCCATAGCCCGAGCCGAACGACCAGATTTCGCGCGTTTCCGGGAAGTGCACGATGTACTTGGTCGGATTGCACGGCCACGGTACGTCTTTCTCGCCGGCGGCCAGCGGCTTGCCGACGGTGTGCACGCACGGCACGAAGTCGCCGTCGGCGCCCAGCACGTCGTACACCGCGCGGCCCATGCGGGTCATGATCCGCATGTTGACTGCCACGTAGGGGCTGTCCGACAGCTCCACGCCAATGTGCGCGATCGGCGAACCCAGCGGGCCCATCGAGAACGGCACCACGTACAGCGTGCGGCCGCGCATGCTGCCGTCAAACAGGCCGTTCAGCGTCTGGCGCATCTCAGCCGGGGCGGTCCAGTTGTTGGTCGGGCCGGCGTCTTCCTTTTTCTGCGAGCAGATGAACGTGCGGTCTTCCACGCGCGCCACGTCCGACGGGTCCGACAGGGCCAGGTACGAGTTCTTGCGCTTGGCCGGGTTGAGCTGCTTCATCGTGCCGGCGGCCACCATCTCGGCGCACAGGCGGTCGTACTCCTCTTGCGAACCATCGCACCAGACGATGCGCTCAGGCTTGGTGAGCGCTGCCACCTCGCCCACCCACGCGATCAGGCGCGGGTGTTTGACGTAATCGGGCACGTTCAATGCAGGCACGCCCTGCATTACAGGTTGATTCATGACCAAAACTCCAATGGAAGTGAAAAAGAAATCGGTGGCAGATCAGCGCGGGGGTCACAACCGGGGCGCTCGGCAGCGCGGTGGAAAGCGATCGACGACACATGGCGGGCAGGCCGGATCAGCGGTTTCCAGAGGGAGGGGCGATGCAGGCGGAGGGACGGTGGCCGTGCTGATTTCACATTCAGTTACAAAGCGGTGCACTGACGGAACGTGGGTTTTTCCGGGCAGCGGGGCCGCGTGCGCTAAAGTGGCGGGACCGGGGTCAACAGACCCTAGAACAAGGACTCGTCACCAGCGAGGCAGCGCAAATTGCGTGCCCGCGGCGGGCAATTCCAAACGTCGACACCGATTGTTGCCAACAGCGGTCGTGCGACGAGGGATGGGAAGAATACCACCGCGAGGGATCGCTGTTTTTTGCTGCGCACCATTGTTCGAAGTGAGATGTCGATGAAGATTGCCGTACTGGACGACTACCAAGACGCCGTTCGCAAGCTGGATTGCTTCAGCCTGCTGCAGGACCACGAAGTCAAAGTGTTCAACAACACCGTCAAAGGCGTCGGTCAATTGGCCGCACGCGTGGCGGACGTTGAAGCCATCGTGCTGATCCGGGAGCGCACGCGCGTGACGCGTCAGTTGCTCGATCGCCTGCCCAAACTCAAGATCATCAGCCAGACCGGCCGCGTATCGCGCGATTCGGGCAGCCATATCGATCTGGATGCCTGTACCGACAAGGGCGTCGTCGTGCTCGAGGGCAAGGGCTCGCCGGTGGCGCCGGCCGAGCTGACCTGGGCGCTGGTGATGGCCGCGCAGCGCCGCATTCCGCAATACGTGGCGAGCCTGAAGCATGGCGCGTGGCAGCAGTCGGGGCTCAAATCCACGACGATGCCGCCCAACTTCGGCATCGGCCGTGTGTTGAAGGACCAGACGCTCGGCATCTTCGGCTACGGCAAGATCGGTCAGCTCGTGGCCAGCTATGGCCGCGCCTTCGGCATGAATGTGCTGGTTTGGGGCCGCGAGGGCTCCCAGGAACGGGCCCGCGCCGACGGCTTTGCAGTGGCGGAGTCGAAGGATGTGCTGTTCGAGCAGTCCGACGTGCTGTCTGTCCACCTGCGCTTGAATGATGAAACGCGCGGCATCGTGACGGTGGCCGACCTCACGCGCATGAAGCCGACCGCCCTCTTCGTCAACACCAGCCGCGCCGAGCTGGTGGAAGAAAACGGCCTGGTGACATCGCTCAACCGCGGACGTCCTGGCATGGCCGCTATCGACGTGTTTGAAACGGAGCCCATCCTGCAGGGCCACACCCTGCTGCGTATGGAGAACTGCATCTGCACGCCGCACATCGGTTATGTAGAACGCGAAGGCTACGAGATGTACTTCAGCATCGCGTTCCAGAACATTCTCGATGTCCTGCAGGGCAACGTCGACAGTGTCGTCAATCCGACGGCGCTGGCGCCCGCGCTGATCCGCGCCTGACGCTCCGCCGTCCTGCCGATCAAGCCGTGGCGCGTAGCTGCGGCTCGCGGCTGGACATGTTCGCGCCTGCGCCATCAAAGCGGAAGCTGTCCATTGCCAGCGAGCCGTAGGTCACGGTGTCGACCACGTGCTGGGCCTGCACGCCGCCCGGCGTCGCCTGGCTCGGCTGGCCCATTGCGGCGCCAAGTGCCACGTACAGCGGCATCAGGTGTTCGTCGGTCGGGTGGGCGTGAGCCGCGTTCGGAGCTTGCGCGCGGTAATCGCACAAAGCCGTGAAGTCGCCGCTGCGGATGCCTTCGGCCATTGTCTCGATCATCCATTCGCGGAATGCGGTGACCCACGGCTCAACGGGCACACCGTGCTGCGCCATGCCCGGGCCGCGCATCAGCGCGCGCAGGTTGTGCGTGAAGCTGCCAGAGCCGACGATGAGCACGCCTTCATCGCGCAGCGGCGCGAGCGTGCGCCCCATCGCCATCTGGCATGCCGGTGACAGACCGGGCATCAACGATGCCTGCACCACGGGGATTTTCGCTTCGGGAAACATCAGCATCAACGGCACCCATGCACCGTGGTCCAGCGGCTGGCGCGGGTCGAGCACGGTGCTAGCCTGTTCTTCCAGCCCGGGGACGATGTTGCCGTCGATCAGCGTGCGGATGCGCTCGGCCAAGTCCGGCGCGCCTGGCGGGGCATATTCCAACGCGTAGAGCTGCGGCGGGAAGCCGCCGAAGTCGTGCCACGCCTCTTGCTGGGCGCGGGCGGTGACGGCCGGCCGGCGCGTCATCCAGTGCGGCGAGACGACGACGATGGCGCGAGGCTTGAGAGCAGCCATCTCCTGCCCGAGCGCCGCCAGCATCTTGCCGACAGGGCCCGGGTCGGCCGCCAGCATGGGCGACCCATGGGACAGATAGAGCACGGGGAGCATGTCAAATTTCCTGAAGAATATGTCCGCCATTCTGCGCTCGTGTTGCGCAGGCAACGTGCATGGATTTGCAGAGCGGGGTCAGGAAAATTGAACAAGTGCGTTTACATGCCCAGCAATTCCTCCGCCACCGTCGGATGCAGGCCGACGGTTGTTCGCAGATGCTTGAGTCGCACGCCCATGCGTACCGCCACCGCCAGTGCCTGGATGATCTCGGGTGCGGCGTTGTCGACGACGTGCGCGCCGAGCACGCGTCCGCTGCGCGCGTTGCACACCAGCTTGATCAGCGATTCCATGCCCGAGCCGGCAAAGCGCTGCTCCAGCGAGACAAAGCGATGCATCACCACATCAATGCGATCAGCGGGGATGCGCTTGTCGGTGTCCGGTCCGCGTTTGCCTGACTCGGGCCGGCGTGCGCGAGCGGCGGCCTCGGTCAGGCCCACGCTGGCGATGGCCGGGTTGCAGAACACGGCCATTGGCACTGTGTTCATGTCGGGCAGCTTGATGCCTTTGCCGAACAGGCGTTCGGCCACATAGTGGCCCTGCGCGGCGGCCACCGGGGTCAATTGCAGCGGGCTGCCGCCGCAGATGTCGCCGATGGCATGCACGCCGCGTGCGCGCGTGCGGAAGTGGCGGTCTACGGCGATGCGTCCGTGCGCATCGAGCGTGACGCCCGCTGCGTCCAGGCCGAGACCGGCGATGTTCGGCGCGCGGCCGATGGCGCTCAGCACACGCTGGGCGCGCAGTACGCGGGGGGCATCGCTGCCGTCCGTGCTTGCGTAGACGGTCACGCCGTCGCCGTCCACGGCATCGCGTTCCACGCGGACTACGTCGGCATTGAGAATCAGGTCGACGCCGCAGCCGGCCAGCGACTGCGCGGCGGCCTCCGACACCGTGGCATCAAATTCAGGCAGCACGCGTGCATCGCGCGTCAGCACGGTGACCCGCACGCCGAAGCGCGCCAGCGTGGACGCCATCTCTACGGCAATGACCCCGCCCCCCGCGATGATGAGCGACGCGGGCAGCGTGCCCCAGTCGAACACGCTGTCGGAAGTGCAGGCCAGCTCGGCGCCGGGTACGGGGAGCGGCGTGGGGTGGGCGCCGGCGGCCAGCACGATCTGGCGCGCGCGCAGCGTGGTTTTGCCGGTATCGGTCTGCAGCCGGACGATGCCGCGTCCGCGCAGCGAGGCCATGCCGCTCAGCCATTGCACGCCGGCATCGGCCAAATGCGTGAAATGCGTTTCGTGCAGCCGTGCGACTTCCGCGCGCGTGCGGGCGATGGCGTCGGCCCAGGCATCGGCGGTGTGCATCGTGTGGGTGGCGCGCAGGCATCGAGAGACCATCTGCGACCAGACTGCGCTGTAGCCGAGCAGCTTCTTGGGCACGCACCCGCGATTGACGCAGGTGCCGCCCACTTGCGCGCGGTCGATCAGCAGCGTGCGCGCGCCCAGTTGCGCAGATCGGCGCGCAGCCGCCAACCCGGCCGAGCCGGCGCCGATCACGATCAGGTCAAACGCATGTGCGAGGTTTGCGGGCATGGGGTGTCCGTCGAAGAAGCATCGGCCGGACGACCTTGGCGGCACGCCGGCGGGCGCGCCATGTGCAGAAAGCGGCGCGCCCGCCCCCTGCCTTGGAGGAGGTAGCTACGCAGCCACCGCCGTGGCGAACCCGAGTGGAAGTTCGCGCAGGAAGGTTTCGCCGTCATGACGGCCGAGCGCATAGGCGTCGCGCATAGCGCCGGGGCGGGTGTAATCCCAGCTCGAAATCGGCACCTTGCGCGAGGGCTGCACATAGAAGCGGCGCTGCACGCCGTCGGCCACCGGCACATCCATGCGGAAATACGTTGGGCGCGGGTACAGGCGCGTGACCAGCACCAGCGCGTCGCCGGGCGTGGCATCCAGCGCGTGCACCGGCACGTTGTCGACCATGCCGCCGTCAAGCACCGGCCGCCCCGAGCGCCGCAGCACCGGCGTAAACGGCGGGGTGGACGCCGATTGCAGCAGCAGGTCGGCCAGGTCTTCCGGCGTGGCGCAATCCTGCGCACGCACGATTTCCGGCGTGAAGCCCAAGCGCTTGCCCAGCGTCGGGTGCAGCGTCTTGCGAATGTGCTTTTCGATGTTGTAGGCAATCAGCCCCGCTGCCACGGCCGAGCGCGCGCCCAGCCAGCGCGGGATATGCGCCACGCCGATGCGGATTTCGGGTGCTTGCGCCAGCCGCCCGAAGCGGCCCTCACCAAAGACCGTCAGCAGCGCCGTGCGGTACATGCCGTAGTGCGGGAACACGCGCTCGCCACGCAGCAGGTTGCCCCAATGCGCGTTGCGGGTGTTCCGGCGCAGCGCCTCGCCGTAGTAATCCATCAGTTCGGCGGAATTCCAGGCATGCAGCATGCACGCCGTCGATGCGCCTGCCGAGATGCCGGCAATCACGCGCGGCGCCAGGCCCAGCTCGGGCTGCACGACATCCCACCAGCCGGCCTGCCACCAGCACCGGTTGCCGCCGCCGGCAAAGACGATCTGGTCGAACATGGGCGTGTTCATGCGGAAGCCTCAGTGCCGGTCGAGGCGGCAACAGCGGGTTCCAGCCGAAGCGAAGGGGCGTATTTGAGCGTATCGATGCACGCGTCCAGCAGGCGCTCGCGCTTGGTGGCGAGGCTGGAGGCGTCCGGATAGAAGAGGTAATCCCCCATGATGCCGTTGAACGTCGCATGGAAATGCGCTACAGCCAGGGGGATATCGAGATCGGCCGGTAGCTGTCCGCGCCGCGTTGCCTGCTCGATGATGCTTGTCAGGTGGGTCATGCCTTCCTCAAACGATTCCTGCTGGCGCTTGAGGATCGGGCTCGTGTCTTCCACGAACTCGCACTTGTTGAACATGATCTCGAAGACCTTGCGCCAGTGCGCGTCTTCTACGAGCTGGCGCAGCAGGAAGTTGCCCACTGTGCGCAACTCCCCAAGCGGGTCATCGGCCTCCACCCCCAGCGGGGTACACATGGTCTCCATTGGCAGCTTCACGCGCTCGCACATGGCGGCAAACACGTCGGTCTTGTTGCGAAAGTGCCAGTAGATGGCGCCGCGTGTCACGCCTGCGGCCTGGGCGATATCCGACAGCGATGTGCGCGCCACGCCGCGGGCATAGAACACGTCTTCCGCCGCATCCAGGATGCGGTTGCGTGTTTCAAGTGCTTCTTCCTTGGTTCGTCTGACCATGATCTTCCAGAGGAGCGCTGGAGGCGGGTCCTTCGCCCACCAGCGTTCTTTTGATTGGCTTTTGTGCATTGCACAATTTCAGGCAACGCACCATTGCGCTCCGCACAACGCGGCAACGGGTCCGTTGGCTGACAATCCTTGTCGCAGCGCGGTATCCGCTGCACATTTGCTTGATCGCCGTCATTGCCACGAACTCCGGAAAAGTGTCAACGGAGTCCCTATTCTTCTGTGGCGTTACTTACATACATACGCGAACGTATCTATAATAGCGCGCACTCCGTCGCTTGCCCATGGCCGTATGCGCCACATCCTGGCAGGGCAGTGTTCTGGGGCCAACATTCGGTACCGTCGGCCCCGAAGTTCGGAAGTCAATTACCGATCGCTCCCGCTTCTTTGCATTCTGGCCTCGGGTTGTTGTGAGTTCGTCGCACAGGCCATATCGCGTCCAGCCGGATGCGGCTAGCATCGGACGTTTTCATTTTGTGTTTTTTTGGTTTCGCTGACGGCTTGCCGGCATCGCACTCGTTTGCGCGCTGCCCGGTATGGCATCCGCCGGCATCCCGCCTATCGCCAATGGGGTCATCTATGACGAACACCCGCCGTTATCACCAACTCGCTGCCGCCGCATTCACGGTGGTGGCACTTGCAGCCTGCGGCAACAAGCAGGCACAAGGGCCGGGCGGCGCCGGCATGCCTCCGACCGAAGTCGGCGTTGTGACTGTGCAGCCACATTCCGTTGGTCTGACCAGCGAGTTGCCGGGCCGTCTGGAGGCCACGCGTGTGGCGCAGGTGCGCGCACGGGTCGCGGGCATTGTGCTCAAGCGCACCTACGCTGAAGGTAGCGACGTAAAGGCTGGCCAACAGCTGTTCCAGATCGATCCGGCGCAGTACCGGGCATCGCTCGACAGCGCCCGCGCGCAACTGGCACGTTCGGAAGCCACACAGACGCAGGCACAGAACAAGGCCGAGCGCTACAAGCCGCTGGTGGCCACCAACGCCATCAGCAAGCAGGACTACGACGACGCCACCGCCGCCGCCAAGCAAGCCACTGCTGATGTAGCTGCGGCCCGCGCCGCCGTGGAAACCGCCAAGTTGAACGTTGGTTACGCCAGCGTGAGCTCGCCCATCTCCGGCCGAGCCGGTCTGGCGCAGATCACCGAAGGTGCGCTGGTGGGCCAGGGCGAGGCGACGCTGTTGACGACCGTGCAGCAGATCGACCCGATCTATCTGACGTTCACGCAGTCGAGCACTGAAGTCATGCGCCTGCAAGAGGCGCTCAAGGCCGGCAAGCTGGCCAAGTCCGGCGGTGATGCAGCCAAGGTCACGCTCGTGACGGAAGACGGCCGCGCCTATGCGCAGCCCGGCAAGCTGTACTTCTCCGACCTGACGGTGGACCCGGCCACGGGCACGATTACGCTGCGCGCGATTGTTCCGAACGCCGACCGCACGCTGCTGCCCGGCATGTACGTGCGCGCCCGCCTGGAGCAGGCCGTGGACGAACAGGCGATCACGGTGCCGCAGCAAGCAGTGTCGCGCAGCCCGGACGGCGCTTCGGTCATGGTGGTCGATGAGAAGGGCATGGCCGCTGTGCGCAAGGTCCAGGCCGATCGCTCGACCGGTACGGAATGGATCGTCTCCAACGGCCTGAAGGCGGGCGACAAGGTGATCGTCGACGGTCTGCAGAAGGTCCATCCGGGCGCACCGGTCAAGGCTGTGCCGTGGCAGCCGATGCCGGCAGCCCAGGGTAAGGGCCCGCAAGGTCCGGGTGGCCAGGGTAGCGGCGCCGCTCCGGCACCGGCCGCCAGCGGCCCTGCTGCAAGCACTCCCGCCGCCAGCGCACCGGCAGCCAAGCAGTAAACAAGGAGCCATCGCATGGCAAAGTTTTTTATCGATCGCCCGGTCTTTGCCTGGGTGCTCGCGCTGTTCATCATTCTTGCTGGGGCGATTTCGATCACCCAGTTGCCGATCTCGCAGTACCCGACCATCGCGCCGCCGTCCGTCATCATCACGGCCACGTACCCGGGCGCTAATGCGAAGACGCTGGACGAATCCGTCACCAGCATCATCGAGCAGGAAATGAACGGCGCGGACGGCCTGCTCTATATGGAGTCGGTCAGCCAGGGCGGTAACGGCCAGGCGCAAATCACCGTGACGTTCAAGGCCGGCACCGATCCGGCGCTGGCGCAGGTGGACGTGCAGAACCGCTTGAAGCGCGTCGAAGCGCGGTTGCCGTCTGCAGTGACGCAGCAGGGTGTGCAGGTCGACAAGGCTCGCTCGAACTTCCTGCTGTTCGCCACGCTGGCATCCACCGACGGCAAGATGGACCCAGTGGCACTGGGTGACTACATCTCGCGCAACGTGCTCAATGAAATCAAGCGCGTGCCGGGCGTGGGGCAAGCCATCCTGTTCGGTACGGAACGCGCCATGCGCGTCTGGATCGATCCGGCCAAGCTCGTCGGCTACAAGCTGACCCCGTCTGACGTCTACAACGCCATCCGCGCACAGAACTCGCTGGTCTCGGCCGGTACGATCGGCGATCTGCCGTCTGTCTCCGATCAGCCCCTCGCGGCAACGGTCGTGGTGGAAGGTCAGCTCACGACCACCGAGCAGTTCGGCAACATCGTGCTGGTCGCCAAGCCGGACGGCTCACTGGTGCGCGTGAAGGACGTTGCACGACTTGAATTGGGCGGCCAGAGCTATTCGACGTCTGCACGGATCAATGGCCAGCCGATTTCGGCCATTGGTGTGCAGCTCTCGCCCACGGGTAACGCGCTGGGCACGGCCAAGGCCGTGAAGGCCAAGCTGGAAGAGCTGTCGAAGTACTTCCCCGCGGGCGTCGAATACAAGGTGCCGTATGACACCTCCAAGTTCGTTCAGATCTCGATCGAGGAAGTGGTCAAGACGCTGTTCGAAGCCATGGTGCTGGTGTTCCTGGTGATGCTGCTGTTCCTGCAGAACATCCGCTACACGCTGGTGCCGTCGATCGTGGTGCCGATCTCGCTGCTGGGCGCGTTTGCCGTGATGAACGCGTTGGGTTTCTCGATCAACGTGCTGACGATGTTCGGCCTGGTGCTGGCGATCGGTATTCTCGTGGACGACGCCATCGTGGTGGTGGAAAACGTCGAACGGATCATGGCCGAAGAGGGCCTGCCCCCGCGCGAAGCCACTCGCAAGGCCATGGGCCAGATCACGGGTGCCATCATCGGTATCACGCTGGTGCTGATGGCCGTGTTCATCCCGATGGCGTTCTTCTCGGGCTCGGTGGGGGCGATCTATCGCCAGTTCTCGCTGTCGATGGTGTCGTCGATCTTCTTCTCGGCCCTCATGGCGCTGACGCTCACGCCCGCGCTGTGCTCGACGCTGCTCAAGCCGATCGAGAAGGGTTCGCACCATGAGAAGACGGGCTTCTTCGGCTGGTTCAACCGCATGTTCTCGAGCACCACGAACCGCTACCAGAGCTTCGTGGAGCGCATGCTGAAGAAGACCTTCCGCTACATGGTCATCTACGGTGCGCTGATTGCGGCGGTGGTGTTCCTGTTCCTGCGCCTGCCGTCTTCGTTCCTGCCGACCGAAGACCAAGGCTACATCGTGACCAACATTCAGTTGCCGCCGGGCGCATCGGCCAACCGCACGCTGGAAGTGATCAAGCAGGTCGAGAACTACTACAAGCAGGACAAGGCCGTCGAGAACATCGTGGCCGTGCAGGGTTTCAGCTTCTCGGGTAACGGTCCGAACGCCGGTATCGTGTTTACCCCGCTCAAGGACTGGAGCGAGCGTAAGGGCAAGGATCAAACCGCGGACGCCGTGGCTGGCCGCGCCTTCGGTGCGCTGTTTGGCGGTATCCGCGATGCGATCGTGTTCCCGCTGAACCCGCCGCCGATTCCGGAACTGGGCAACGCCACCGGCTTTACCTTCCGCCTGCAGGACCGTGGTGGCCTGGGGCATGACGCCCTGATCGCGGCCCGCAATCAACTGATGGGGATGGCGGCGCAAAGCAAGATCATTACGGGCATGCGCCCGGAAGGTCTGGAGGATTCGCCGCAGTACCAGGTCGACATTGATCGCGAGAAGGCCAATGCGCTGGGTGTGGCGTTCACCGACATCAACGCCGTGCTGTCGACGTCGCTGGGCTCGGCGTATGCGAACGACTTCCCGAACTATGGCCGTCAGCAACGCGTGATCGTGCAAGCGGACAAGATCAACCGCATGCAGCCCGAAGACATCATGAACCTGTACGTGCGCAACGGGCAGGGCAACATGGTGCCGATGTCGACGTTCGCCAGGGGCCACTGGATCGTCGGCCCCGTGCAGCTCGTGCGCTACAACGGCTATCCGGCTGTTCGCCTTTCAGGTGCGGCTGCGCCGGGTGCCAGTTCGGGTGATGCCATGGCCGAGATGGAGCGTCTGGCCGCCAAGCTTCCGGCTGGTATCGGCTACGAGTGGACGGGCCAGTCGCTGCAGGAAAAGGCCTCTGGCTCGCAGGCGCCGGCGCTGTATGCGCTCTCGCTGCTGGCGGTGTTCCTGGTGCTGGCGGCGCTGTACGAAAGCTGGTCGATCCCGGCGGCGGTGATTCTGGTGGTGCCGCTGGGCGTGCTCGGTGCACTCCTGGGTGTGACGCTGCGCGCCATGCCTGATGACGTGTACTTCAAGGTTGGCCTGATTGCGGTGGTGGGCTTGTCCGCCAAGAACGCCATTCTGATCATCGAATTTGCGAAGGACTTGCAGGCGCAAGGCAAGGGCCTCATCGAGGCCACGCTGGAAGCCGTGCACCTGCGGTTCCGCCCGATCATCATGACGTCGTTCGCGTTCATCCTGGGCGTGCTGCCGCTGGCGATTGCCACTGGCGCCAGTTCCGCCAGCCAACGCGCCATCGGTACCGGCGTGATGGGCGGGATGATCACCGCGACGGTGCTGGCCGTGGTGCTGGTGCCTGTGTTCTTCGTGGTGGTCCGCCGCATCTTCAAGGGCAGCGAGCGTCAACGCCGTCTGGATGCCGCGCATCGGCCGCTGGACGAGGAAATCTGAACATGCAGAAAACGATGACCTTCTCTTTGTCGAAACGCGCTCCTGCGCTGTTGCCGGCGCTCCTGCTGGCCGCCGGCGTGCTGTCCGGCTGCTCGTTGGCGCCGACTTACGAGCGCCCTGATGCTCCGATCACGAGCGCCTACCCGCAGGCGCCGGCCGGCTATGCCGTGCCGGCAGACGCCGCCAAGCCCGGCGAGAACGCGCCCCGCGCGACCGAACTGGGCTGGCGCGAGTTCTTTCCCGATGCGCGCTTGCAAAAGCTGATCGGCCTGGCGCTCGAGAACAACCGCGATCTGCGCGTGGCCATGCTCAACGTCGAGGCGGCGCGTGCGCAGTACCGCCTGCAGATCGCCGATCTGCTGCCGCCGGTCAATGCGTCTGCCACGTACACGCGCAGCCACACGCCGCCTTCCATCTCGCAGACCGGGCAGGATATCCACACCAAGCAGTACCAGCTTGGCGTGGGCATCAGCAACTATCAGGTCAACCTGTTCAGCGTGGGCGACGTTACGTCGTCGGCGCGCGCCAGCTACCTGGCGACAGACGAAGGCCGGCGTGCTGCGCAGATCAGCCTGATTTCGCAGGTGGCCAAGGCCTACCTGAACGAGCGCGCGTACGCCGAACAGCTTGAGCTGGCCCAGCAGACCCTGAAGGGCCGCGAAGACTACTACAAGCTCGCCAAGCAGCGCTTTGACGTGGGCGCCTCGTCGGCGCTGGATCTGCGTCAGACCGAGACGCTGGTGGAATCGGTTCGCGTGTCGGTGGCGCAGCTCACGCGCCAGTACGCCCAGGCGACCAACGCTCTGGTGTTGCTGGTGGGCGCGCCGCTGCCGGCCGATCTGCCCGCGCCGACCATGGTGTCGTCGGAAAAGATCGTGGCCGACATCCCGCCGGGTCTGCCGTCGGAACTGCTGGAGCAGCGTCCGGACATCCGCCAGGCCGAGCAGAAGCTGGTTGCCGCCAACGCCAACATTGGCGTGGCGCGGGCAGCGTTCTTCCCGAGCATCGGGCTGACGTCCAACGTGGGCACGGCCAGCGGTGCGCTGCATGACCTGTTCAAGAGCGGGACGCAGTTCTGGTCGTTCGTGCCGAACCTGACGCTGCCGATCTTCAACTGGGGCACCAGCATCTTCAATCTGGACTTGACCAAGACCAACCAGAAGATCGCGGTTGCCAACTACGAGAAGACGATCCAGACGGCCTTCCGTGAAGTGTCTGACGCCCTCGTGGCCCGCGGCACGCTGGAAGAGCAGGTGGCCGCGCAGAAGCGCTTTCGCGATGCCACGGCCGATCGCCTGACGCTGTCTGACCAGCGCTATCGCAATGGCGTGTCGAGCTTCCTCGATGTGCTTGATGCGCAGCGCGATCTGTTCAGTGCCGACCAGAGCCTGGTGCAGACGCGCCTGGCTCGCCTGACCAACGCCATCGATCTGTACACGGCGCTGGGCGGCGGTCTGCAGGAACACAGCACGACGGTGGCCGCACAGCAGGCGCAGCCCACGGCCGCGCCGGGCGTTGCGCCCGCCACGCCGGACATGACGCCACAAGCGAAGTAAGCGGGCATTTGCCGCACCCGGAGGCCCGCCGCTCAGGCGGGCTTTTTTTCGCCTGCGGTTTGGGCTGCGTGTTTGAGAAAGCGCAGCAAGGCCACCTCTTCGCGTCGCAGCCCTTTGCGGGCACGGGCGGGCGATAGCGTGGTCAGCTCGCCCGCCAGAAAGGCGTCGATCACCGCGGGGTGCACGTAACACTTGCGGCACACCGCCGGCGTGTTGCCCAAGCGCTGGGCGACGGCGGCAATCGCTTCCACCACCTGCCGGTGCGCTTCGGCCGCGCTGCTCGATGTCCGGCCGCGCAGCAGATCCAGCGCCAGCACGCTGCCGGCCCAGGTCCGGTAGTCCTTGGCAGTGAAGTCCGCTCCGGTGATTGTCTGCATGTAGGCATTCACGTCGGCGGAATCGACTGCGCGGCGCTCACCCGCCTCGTCGAGGTACTGGAAGAGTTCCTGCCCCGGCAGGTCAACGCAGCGCCGGATGATGCGTGCCAGGCGCGGATCCGACACCGACACGTCGTGTTCCACACCGCTCTTGCCGCGAAAGTGAAAACGCACGGTATTGCCGCGTACTTCTACGTGGCGATTGCGCAGCGTTGTCAGTCCATACGACCGGTTCTCGCGCGCATACGCTGCGTTGCCGACGCGCACTAGTGTCACGTCCAGCAGGTAGACGACGGTTGCCAGCATCTTCTCGCGTGGAAGTCCGGGCGCCGCCAATTGCGCGGTGATAGTCTCCCGCACCCGCGGCAGCACCGTCCCAAACGTCAGCAGCCGACCGTACTTGTCGGCATCGCGAAAGGCGCGCCAGTCCGGGTGATAGCGATACTGCTTGCGTCCGCGCGCATCGCGCCCCGTGGCCTGCAGGTGGCCGCTCGCGTGCGGGCAGATCCACACATTGGTGTACGCCGGTGGAATCGCCAGCTTGTTGATGCGCGCGATGACGGCCGGATCTTGAATGCGCTCACCACGCGTATCGAAATAGACGAAGTGCCCACGCAAACGGCGCCGGGTGTAGCCGGGGCGCGCGTCGTCCACGTAGCGCAGCGCTTCGGGCAGCGCATCCGTGGCGGCTATGTAGATAGCGGCCGGCGCTGGAGCGGATTCGGGGGCGCGGTCCAAGGGGGATGTCCGGAGATATGCTGACGCCCAGCAAACGGCGTTCCTCCCCGCCGGCCCCACCTGCCGACGTCGCATCAAGGCCACGCTGCGGCGTGGAAAAGTGGTAGATCGTGCGCTTTTCGCGCGGCAGCCAGTGGCCTTGCATCGGTAAACCAATTCAACTACACTGCACGCCCTCTGGGCGGTATATAATCCGCTGTTTCGCCGTCCACCCGAATACTGAGCAAGGGACCCGATGACCACCATCCGCCTGAAAGAAAATGAGCCGGTCGAAGTCGCGCTGCGCCGCTTCCGCCGTGAAATCGAGCGCACCGGCCTGATCAAGGAACTGCGCGCCCGCACCGCTTACGAAAAGCCGACGACCGAGCGCAAGCGCAAGAAGGCTGCCGCTGTGTCGCGTACGCGTAAACGCCTGCGCTCGCAAATGCTGCCGAAGAAGCTCTACTAAGATCGCGCGATTGTTCCGGTAGCACCAACTGGGTGCTGCCGTTGGCGGTGTGAAGTCAATCGACCTCCGTTCCGCCGAGCTTGGCTTGTAGCGCTTCGCGCGCATCCCGGAAGCCTTTCCGGATTCGGCCAATGCTCCACTCCCCGATACAGAAGCTAGCAAGATGCGGTTAATGGCCTGTGCGCCATTGTCCGCCGCTTCGGTGTGCCCAGTGCGCGCCCTCTCTGTTGCAAACGACCTCCGCCAGCGGTGATTGACCGGCTGGCTGTTGGCGTTTGTTGTGCCGATTTTGCATGGGCGTATTGGGGTTCGTCTTCTGAACGCGTTTCCCCAGGCAACGGTGCCCATCGGTTCCACCAACGACTGCTTCCCGACCAGGCGCTACGGCTGGGGATGGGATTTGCCCTCGCGTTGGCAACCCAGGCAGACCAAGCGCTGCTTGCTGCGCAACTGCGCACCAAATCGCTACGAGAGGCGAGCAGGTGGCTGCACATTCCATGACGAAGATCACGTTGGCCCGGTCGAACTGATCATTGTCGTGTTGCGCATCTGCGCTGGGCGCCAAGCCGACGGAATCAGTCTCAACGTTCGGCCACTGCGCAAACACAGTTTCAGCGACAGATGAGGAGTGCGCGCATCGCACTAAGCCGCTGTGCTCAACGCCGTCGCAATCGACATCCGATACCCCAGAGGCAAGTTGTCCGGCAACGCATCGGGCGCAAACAAGCCGAGCCGTTTGTGCTCATGGCTGACTGTCGGCGCGAACGGTCCGCTTAGCGTGCAGCGGTAGGTGGCGATGAAGACTCGCTTGCCTGGCACGACCTCGAACAGGTAGGTATCCAGCGGAGCACCAACCACGACCTGCAGGTTCAGCTCTTCTGCGATCTCGCGCGCCAGGCATGCGGTGGACGTCTCTCCCAGTTCAATGCGCCCGCCGGGCAGCTCCCATTCCTCACGCGCATTGAGCAGCAGCACGATCTCGCCGCTGGGCGCGCGCAGTACGCCTTTGACTGAGACGGGGTAGGCGGACATGGGGCTCACTTTCCAATGCAAAACCGACTAAAAATCACGCCCAGCAAGTCATCACTGGAGAATGCCCCCGTGATGCTGTTCAACGCCTCCTGCGCCAGCCGCAATTCTTCGGCAAACAGATCCAGCGATTGCGCTTGCTGAGCCGCATGCTCCGCCGCCGTTGCCAGATGCTCACGCGCGGTGCGCAGAGCAGCGAGATGGCGTTCGCGTGCGAGGTAGAGCCCCTCACCGCCGCCCTGCCAGCCAGCAATTTCCAGCAACGCCGCACGCAGCAATTCGACGCCGATGCCATCGCGCGCCGATAGCCACACCTCCGGCGGTTCGGCGTCTATGCGGCCGGGCGCGGTCACGCCGGACAGGTCGATTTTGTTGATGACGCGCAGGGTCGGTACGCCGGCAGGCACGTGGTCGGCGATGCGGGCATCGATGGCGGCGTCTTCTGCGGAGAGGCCGTTGGCACGGTAGTCTGCAGCGTCCAGCAGATGCAGCACGACATCGGCGCGCGCGATGGCGGCCCACGTGCGCTCGATGCCGATGCGCTCGACCTCGTCTTCCGTATCGCGCAGGCCCGCCGTGTCGACGATGTTCAGCGGGATGCCTTCGATCTGGATGGTCTGCTGCACCTTGTCGCGCGTGGTGCCGGCGATGGGCGTGACGATGGCCAGTTCGGCCCCGGCCAGCGCATTGAGCAGCGACGACTTGCCGACGTTCGGTTGCCCCGCCAGCACCACGTGCAGGCCTTCACGCAGCAGTGCACCCTGGCGCGCCTGTGCCAGTACGCCCTCGACGGCCGCGCGAATGCCAGCGAGCTGACCGCGTGCATCAGAGGCCTCCAGAAAGTCGATCTCTTCTTCGGGAAAATCCAGCGTTGCTTCCACCAGCATGCGCAGATGAATGACGCGCTCGACCAGCGCGTGCACCGCCTGCGAGAACGCCCCATCCAGCGAACGCGCTGCTGAGCGTGCGGCGGCCTCAGTACTGGCCTCGATCAGGTCAGCCACGGCCTCGGCCTGCGCCAGGTCCATCTTGTCGTTGAGGAACGCGCGGCGCGTGAACTCGCCGGGCTCGGCCACGCGCAGGCCGATCTCGCGGCCGGCGGCCAGGCAGCGCTGCAGCAGCAGTTGCATCACGACGGGGCCGCCGTGGCCCTGCAACTCAAGCACGTCCTCGCCCGTGTACGAATGTGGCGCCGGAAACCACAGTGCAATGCCACGGTCGATGGCGTTGCCATCGGCGTCGAGGAAGGGCAGGTAGGTCGCCTGACGTGGCGCCAGCACGCGCCCGCACAGGGCTTGCATGACGGCGCGCACATCGGGGCCCGACACGCGTACCACGCCGATGCCGCCCCGCCCTGGCGCAGTGGCAATCGCCGCGATGGGGAGGGTGCGCATGGGCGCGCGTGGCACGTCTGAAGCGTTTGGCAAGTTGGTGAGGTGGTCAGCAGCGGTCATGGGCGGTATTGTGCGGCAGCCGCGCAGTTGCGCGCCAGTTTCCGATCAGGGAGATTTGGACGATCGATCACACCGGCGTCGTCAGCGATTTCAAGGCGGTCTGCCACACACCGGCTTGAAGCATGTGCAATCGGCATGAAAAAGGGCACCCGGAGGTGTAATGCCGTTCAGTTAAGGTCTTTCCGAAGATATCGAAGGGCGTAACGAGCAGGACGGGATTT
>NZ_BHVX01000009.1 GCF_003851545.1 Ralstonia sp. SET104
GTCCTAGTCGGCGTCAGCATACGGAATGTGGCAATTCAGGCCCACGGAATTGTTCGAAGAACCAAAAAAAGCCCGGACAACGAGGTCCGGGCGGCGGTGTTTCTCGCAACGTGACGGGATCAGAAACACCCAAAGGTCACATGTGCCAGACGCATCGCAGAGCACCGGGGGGAAGCACTGCAACGCTTTACGGGGGTAACGCCAAGGAAGACTCAGGCGTACCGGTCTGGTACACGCGGGGCGCATCATGCCGCGTGAAACGTGCAACCGGAGCAATCCTGACAAAATTTGATAAATCCACGTCCTGCGCCTTGACGCGTCAGGTCGGATCGGCGTTTTCCAGCTCTTGCCGAATCGACTCGGTCAGCATGTCGATCAGCAAGCGAACGCGCTTGGGCACAAACCGCGCAGACGGCGTGACGAGATGGATCGGCTCTCCGCTGGTGGCGTAGTCGGGCAGCACGCGCACAAGGCGCGGCAACGGCGCATTGGCACGCGCCACAGCGCTCGCATACAGCGGCAACGGGCCGATGCCGGCGCCGGAAGCAATCAGCGTTTCCAGGTAGATGAGGCTGTCGGCGTTCAGGCGCGCACGCGTAGCAACGGTCTTCAGACCATCGGGGCCGACGAGGCGCCATTGCGTTTCACCACGGCCGGTGCCGCGAAAATCAAGGCAGCAGTGGTCTGCCAGCCCTTGCACGGTCTCCGGCGCGCCGCGACGCTGCAGATAATCGGGCGAGGCGAACAAGCCGATACGCAACACGCCAAGCGACCGCGCCACGAGCGAACTGTCTGCCAGCCGTCCGACGCGGACAGCGAGGTCGAAACCTTCCTGCACGAGATCGACATTGCGCGGCGTGAGCACCACGTCCAGATCGATCTCCGGGTACTGCTGCATGAAGCGCGCCGCCACCGGTGCGACCAATAGGCGGCCAACGTCTTCGGAGGATGTGATCCGCACTTTGCCGCGCGGCAAGTCCTGCAACTCGCCCGCGCAGGTCGTGGCGCGCTCGATGTCCTCCAGTGCGTGCGACGCCACCTGGTACAGGCTCTGGCCCGCATCCGTCAGATGTAGCGTGCGCGTGGTGCGTTGTAACAGCCGTACGTTCAAATCCTGTTCAAGCGCGGCAATGCCCCGGCTGACGGAAGATTTGGGCAAATCCAGCCGCGTCGCCGCTGCTGTGAAGCTCCCCGCCTCAACAACGCGCACAAACAGCGCCAGTTGGTTCAGATCCACGTGGTTTCCTCCTCCGATGGGTGTGCTTGCCGGCGCGCGTTCGCCATTGTCTCGCCGGGAGCAACATTTTTTCCCACAATAACCGTCTAGTGCATAAGGGGCAATCACCCTACATTTGGGGTATGACAAATCCCGAATTTCAGGAGAACCGCATGGAAACCCTCGTGCAACCGCAAGTGCAGCAAGTGCAACGTGGCCGCGGCGTGGAGCGCATCGTCACTGGGCGCGCCACCTCGGACGGCGCGGGCGTGAAGCTCACGCGCGTGCTGACGAACAACCTGCAACGCCGGCTCGATCCGTTCCTGATGCTGGACGCGTTTCGCAGCGATGATCCGAACGACTACCTTGCCGGCTTTCCCGATCACCCGCATCGCGGCTTCGAAACGGTGACGTACATGATCGCGGGCCGCATGCGCCACCGCGACAGCGCTGGCCATGAAGGCCTGCTGCAACACGGCGGCGTGCAGTGGATGACAGCCGGCAGCGGCGTCGTGCACTCCGAAATGCCGGAACAGGAAGATGGCGTCATGGAAGGCTTCCAGCTCTGGCTGAACCTGCCTGCCAGCGACAAGATGACGACGCCGTGGTACCGCGACATTCCGTCAAATGAGATTCCCGAGTTCACGACAGAAGACGGCGTGACCGTGCGCGTCATCGCCGGTGAATCGCGCGGCGTGCAGGGTGCAATGACACGCGAGGCGACGCAACCGCTGTATCTCGACATCACGCTGCCGGCAGGTGCGTCGTTTGCGCAGCCGTTGCCAACCGGGCACAACGCGTTCGTCTACGTGTTCCGCGGTAGCGCGCTGGTGGGCGATGCGCCGGCGCCGGGCAACGCCAGTCTGCAGCGCGTGGAAGACAAGCAGATGGCCATCCTGGCCAACACGGAAGGCAGCGATGGCGTGATCATTCGCGCGGACGATACTCAGGCCCGCGTCCTGGTGGTGGCGGGCAAGCCGCTGAATGAGTCGATTGCGCAGTACGGCCCGTTTGTGATGAACACGCAGGAGGAAATCTTCCAGGCCGTGCGTGACTTTCAGGCTGGCAAGTTTGCCTAAAGCGTCAACGCAGTCCTAAAGAAAAACCGCCGCTCGGTTTCACCAGAGCGGCGGTTCGTCCAACAGCGCGATCTGCTCGCGCAATTCCAAAACCCGGTCCTGCCAGTAGCGTTGCGTGTTGAACCACGGAAACGCAGCAGGAAACGCCGGATCATTCCAACGACGCGCCAGCCACGCGCTGTAGTGCAGCAAGCGCAGCGTGCGTAACGCTTCCACCAGATACAGCTCGCGCGTATCGAATTCGCAGAAATCTTCATAGCCGGCCAGCAGGCTGGCGAGCTGCGTTTGCATCGACGCGCGATCGCCCGAGAGCAGCATCCACAAGTCCTGCACTGCCGGACCCGTGCGGCTGTCGTCAAAGTCGACGAAGTGTGGGCCCGCGCTGCGCAAGGGGTCGCCTTGCCTGGCGTCACTCTCTTCGATCCAGAGGACGTTGGAGGCGTGGCAATCGCCATGCAGGCGCAGCAGCGAAACACTGCCCGCGCGCTCGTAGCAGCGGCGCACGCCGTCGAGCGCGGCATCAGCCACGCTGCGCCAGGCCGGCAGCAAATCAGGCGGGATGAAATCGTGTTCAAGCAGCCAGTCACGCGACTGCACGCCGAAGGTATCGATGTCGAGTGTGGGCCGAGTCATGAACGGCCGCTGCGCGCCCACGGCATGAATGCGGCCAAGGAAACGGCCCATCCATTCCAGCGTGTCATCACGATCAATGGCGGGCACGCGGCCGGCGCAGCGCGGGAAGACCGCGAAGTGCCAGCGCTCGAACGCGTGCAGTGTGTGGCCGTTGATTGCAAGCGGCGCGATCACCGGAATCTCGGCAGCCGCAAGTTCTGCCGTAAAGGCGTGTTCCTCGACGATCTGCGCGTCGCTCCAGCGGCCGGGGCGGTAGAACTTGACGACCACCGGCGCGCTGTCTTCCACGCCAACCTGGTAGACGCGGTTCTCGTAGCTGTTGAGCGCGAACATGCGGCCATCCGGCATCAGCCCGACCTGCGCCAGCGCATCGAGGATGCTGTCGGGCGTCAGGCCATCGTAGGGCGCTTCAGCTAATGCGGGCCGGCCGTCGTCTTGCATGAACGTCAGGCTTTACGGCCGCCGAGCAGCGCAGCGGCCTTGGCGAACAGGCCGTTGAACGGTTGCTTGGCCGATTGTGCCGTCTTCTGGGCGGGCTGCGCGGATTGCGTGTTCGACGAACGACGTTGACCGCCCTGCCCGTTGCCCTGGGCCTGGCCCTGCCGCTGGCCGCGTCCGCGCGGTTGGGCGCCACCGTTGCCGCTGCCACCGCCGTTGCCCGCACCGTTGCCCGCACCGTTGCCTGCATTATTTCCATTCCGCGGCTTCGGTGCAGCCTGACCGTCGCGCTGGCCTTGTGCCTGGCGCTGGCGGTTGCCGCCATTGCGACCCTGGCTCTGGCCTTGCGTTTGACCGTTGCCATTGCCGCTCGACTCACGACGCGGTTCGCGCGGCTCACGTGGCGCACGCGGTTCGCGCGATGCCGCATTGCCGCTGGCTTGGCGCGGCTGTTGGTTGCGAGCGCCGCCCTGGCGCGGGCCACGCGCGTTGTTGCGTCCGTTCGGAATCGGCTCCGCCGCGATGGTCGGGTCGGGCTCGAAACCTTCCAGCACGGTGCGCGGCAGTTCGCGCTTGATCAAGCGCTCGATGTCGCGCAGCAGGCCGTGTTCATCCACGCAGACCAGCGAGATCGCCTCGCCCTGCGCACCTGCGCGGCCCGTGCGGCCGATGCGGTGCACGTAGTCTTCCGGCACGTTCGGCAAGTCGAAGTTGACCACGTGCGGCAGTTGGTCGATGTCGATACCACGTGCGGCGATGTCGGTGGCAACCAGCACGCGCAGCGTTCCGGCCTTGAATTCCGACAGCGCACGCGTGCGCGCCGATTGGCTCTTGTTACCGTGGATCGCCAGCGACGAGATACCGTCACGCGTGAGCTGCTCGGCCAGGCGGTTGGCGCCGTGCTTGGTGCGCGTGAACACCAGCACCTGGTGCCAGTCGTTATCGCGCACGAGCTTGGCGAGCAGTTCGCGCTTGCGCTCGCGGTCTACCGGGTAGATGCGCTGCTCAACCGTCTCGGCCGTGGTGTTGCGGCGCGCGACTTCAATCAGCGCCGGCTTGTCGAGCAGGCGGTCGGCCAGTTCACGGATGTCGTCCGAGAACGTGGCCGAGAACAGCAGGTTCTGGCGCTTGGCCGGCAGGATATTGAGGATCTTGCGGATGTCGTGGATGAAACCCATGTCGAGCATGCGATCGGCTTCGTCCAGCACCAGCAGCTCGATATGCGACAGGTCGATGGTGCGTTGGCCCACATGGTCCAGCAGGCGGCCCGGCGTGGCCACCACGATATCGACACCGCGCTTGAGCGCATCGATCTGCGGGTTGATGCCAACGCCGCCGAACATCACCATCGACTTCAGCGGCAGGTATTTGCCATAGGCGCGCACGCTCTCTTCCACCTGCGCAGCGAGTTCACGCGTGGGGGTCAGCACCAGCGCGCGAATGGGGAAACGCATGCCTTGCGGCGTTTGCACCTTGTTCGGCTGCACGGCAGACAGGCGATGCAGCAGCGGCAGCGTGAAACCGGCGGTCTTGCCGGTGCCGGTCTGTGCACCGGCGAGCAGGTCACCGCCCTTGAGGATGGCGGGGATGGCCTGGCGTTGAATTGGGGTGGGTTCTGCGTAGCCGAGTTCGGCCACGGCACGTACCAGCTTGTCTGACAAGCCGAGTTCGGAAAACGACATGGAAAAAGAAAAACTGAACCGGCGTGTCCCGCGCATTCGTTCGTGCGCCAATCGTGGACAGAGCCTGGGTAGGTGACGGGGCGACTGGACCCCGGGGACTGCAAGAAGGGCGGTAGTTTAACAGGATGCAGGTTTACCCCACCGGCGCCCGCAACGCCGCCAGCAGCGCATTTACCACATCGCCCAATCGCTCGGCCTCGAATACCGCGCCATATATCGCCGGAAATGCGCCAGAAACGCCACTTCGGCGGGCGCCAAGCGCCCATCCTTGTGCCACATCAGGTAGACAGGTAGATGGCGGACGATGGGGAGAAAAGTGCGCAGCAGGGTCCCAGCCGAGCCGGTCGCGGATCAGGGCGGGATCCACCTCCGCACCCTTGCACAAAACGCCGCCGCATTCTTTGGTGGCCTCCAATCCCCCCTCAGCCAGCCGGCTGACCCCGCCGCCGGGGCGCTAACCGCCCTTCGGTATTCAAGATGTTTGCGCACACTCACTTCCCAGGCCACGTGTTTCATACGTTGGCTTGACAAGCTTCTCTCGCCTAGAGTGCGCGCTCGAATTGGGCGCTTGGCGTTTTCAAACGTCTGTTCCTAACATGCCCGGGCAACCCCATACACATGTTTGAATCGTACGTTCGAGCGCTGCAGTGCAGCAAATCGGGCGCGATATCAGACCTAAAAGAACGAGGTAGGAGACATGGGACGTCCTGGAGCAGGAGACACCAAGGGCCGCATTCTGGAAGCCACCGAACTGTTGTTCATCGAGTTCGGGTACGAGGCGATGTCGCTGCGGCAGATTACGGCGCGCGCCAAGGTCAACCTGGCAGCGGTCAACTATCACTTCGGCAGCAAGGAAGCGTTGATGCAGGCGGTGCTCGGGCGCCGGCTGGATCCGCTCAACACGCGCCGGCTGGCGCTGCTCACCGCATGTGAAGAGCGCTGGACCAAAGAGCAGCTCACTTGCGACCACGTGCTCGGCGCGCTGTTTGTGCCCGCACTGCAGATGGCACGCAACCCCGACACCGGCGGCCCCGCGTTCCTGCGGCTGATGGGCCGCGTGTACTCCGACACCTCGCCATTCGTGCAGAACTATCTGCTCGGCCATTACGCACCAGTGTTCGGCCGATTCTTCGAGGCGTTCTCGTGCGCGCTGCCGCACGTCCCGCGCGCTGAGCTCGGCTGGCGCCTGCACTTCTCGCTCAAGGCGCTCGCAGGCGTACTTGCCGGCGACGACCTCAACAACCTGCTGCCGATGTTCACGCAGGGCAAGCCGATGAACGACGCCGCACTGCTGGCGCGCCTGACCGCGCTGGTGGTGGCCACGCTCAACGCACCGCTGCCCGGCGAGGCCGGTGCGCTCGACCAAGTGGTCGAACTGGCCGAAGCCCAGGTGCCCACGCCCGTGGCCCAGGCCGACGATGCACCCAGCGGCAACGGCAGCGGCAACGGCAGCTCTGGTCGCCAGGCCGATCACGGCAACGGCCGCAGCCCCGAACGCAGCAGTACGCCCGCCACCGCCTCGCCGTTCTCGGGCGATCTGTTCGGCCGCACCCCCGTCGCACGCGCCAGTGCGGACGATGCCGTTGACGAGCACGACGATCATCACGACGACGAGGGTGACAACCCCGCGCCCGCCGCGCGCACCCGGGCCCTGGCCATCCGCCGCAGCAATGCAGCA
This sequence comes from Ralstonia sp. SET104, assembly GCF_003851545.1. GTDB lineage: Bacteria > Pseudomonadota > Gammaproteobacteria > Burkholderiales > Burkholderiaceae > Ralstonia. The sequence continues at coordinate 6,727 of NZ_BHVX01000009.1, forward strand.
CGCGCGATCTTCCCGGCCAACCCGATGCGCCCCTGGCGCAGCCCCGGCGCCTGACAACCCAGACACGGCGCGTGCCTGCCATGCGCAGGCACGGGAGTCGCTCGAGTATTCAGCAAGCGCTGGATGCCCGGCACCTCGGGCCCATGAACGCATCGAATGGAGACCTTCATGACGACGATCTGGATCGTCCTGCTTTGCATCGGCGCGCTCGGGCTCGCCAGCATCGAAGCCTCGGCATTCGCCTGGCTGGTCGCGACCGCTGTGTGGCTGGCAGCCGGTACGTGGCTTGGCCTGGTAGGCCCGGTCATGACCACGGTTCTCGCCATCATGTTTGTGCTGCCAGCGCTGGTGCTCGCGCTCAAACCGCTGCGCCGTGCACTCATCACGCGCCCCGTGCTGGCAGTGTTCCGCAAGATCATGCCGGAGATGTCACAAACGGAGCGCGACGCCATTGAGGCGGGCACCGTATGGTGGGATGCCGAACTGTTTTCCGGCCGGCCCGACTGGTCACGCTTGCTCGCTTCGCCACAGCCGCGCCTGTCGCCGGAAGAACAGTCGTTTCTCGACGTCGAAACCGAAAAACTCTGCGACCTCGCCAATGATTGGGAGAGCACCCAGATCTGGCAAGACCTGTCGCCCGAGGCGTGGGCCTATGCCAAGCACGCTGGCTTCCTGGGCATGATCATTCCGAAGGAATACGGCGGCAAAGGCTTCTCGGCGTATGCGCATTCGCAGGTCATCATGAAGCTGTCAACGCGCTGCTCCGCCGCAGCCGTGTCGGTCATGGTGCCGAACTCGCTCGGCCCGGCAGAGCTGCTGCTGCACTACGGCACCGAGGCGCAGAAGAACCACTACCTGCCACGTCTGGCTCGCGGAGAAGAGATTCCCTGCTTTGCGCTGACCAACGCGTATGCCGGGTCGGACGCCGCCGCCATTCCCGACGTAGGTGTGGTCTGCCACGGCATGCACGAGGGCCGCGAGACGCTGGGCTTTCGCGTGACCTGGAGCAAGCGCTACATCACGCTTGGCCCCATTGCCACGGTGCTGGGCCTGGCCTTCCGCGCCGTCGATCCGGATGGCTTGCTTGGTAGCGATAAAGCGCCCGGCATCACCTGCGCACTCATCCCGACCAAGCACCCCGGCGTGAAAATCGGCCGCCGCCATTGGCCGCTGAACGCGGTGTTCCAGAATGGGCCGAACTCGGGCAAGGATGTGTTCATCCCTATCGACTGGGTGATCGGCGGGCAGGCGCAAGTGGGTCGTGGCTGGCGCATGCTGATGGAATGCCTGGCGGCGGGCCGCGCGATTTCGCTGCCGTCGTCCAACGTGGGGATGGCCAAGCTGGCCGTGCGCAGCACCGGCGCGTATGCCGCTGTGCGTCGCCAGTTCCGCACACCCATCGGCAAGTTCGAGGGCATTCAGGAGGCGCTGGGCCGCATGGGCGGCAATCTGTACATGATGGATGCGGCGCGGCGTTTGTCTGCGCTGGCCGTGGACCTGGGCGAGAAGCCTTCGGTCATCTCCGCCATTGCCAAGTACCACGTGACCGAACGCGCGCGCGACGTGGTCAACGATGCGATGGACATCGTGGGCGGCAAGGGCATCTGCATGGGGCCCAACAACTTCCTGGCGCGTGCGTATCAGCAGGTGCCGATCGCTATCACGGTGGAAGGCGCAAATATCATGACGCGCTGCCTGATCATCTTCGGGCAAGGCGTGATCCGGTGCCATCCGTATGTGCTGCGCGAGATGACAGCCGCGCAGGGCACTGATTCTCCCGAGACGCTGCGCGCGTTCGACACGGCGCTGTTCGGCCACGGCGCCTTCATCGCGGGCAACCTGGTGCGCGCATTCCTGCATGCGCTCTCGGGTGCGCGCGTGGCGCCGGCACCGCGCAATACCGCCCCCGAAATGCAGCGCTACTACCAGGCTGTCAATCGCTTTTCGACCGCGCTGGCGCTGCTGTCCGACGTATCGATGTTCACGCTGGGCGGCACACTCAAGCGCCGCGAGGGCATCACCGGCCGGCTGGGCGACATTCTTTCGCAGCTGTATTTGATTTCTTCCACGCTCAAGCGCTTTGAAGACGAAGGCCGCCCCGCAGAGGATGCGCCGCTGGTGCATTGGTCCGTACAGGACGCATTGGTCAAGGCGCATGACGCGCTCGACGGCGTGCTGGCAAATTTCCCGAACGCGGGCATCGCAGGGCTGCTGCGCGCACTGATCTTCCCGTTTGGATCCGCCGGGTCGGGATTCGGCAGACCGTCGGACGCACTGGCCGCGCAGGTGGCCGAGCTGATGCAGACGCCCGGCGCCGCGCGTGATCGCCTGCTGGCCGATTCTTACTGCCCGACGCCCGAAGTCGACCCCATTGCGTACGGCGAAGCAGCCTTGCGTCTGCAACCGGCGGTGGATGCGATCGAACAGCGCTTGAAACCCGCCATCCGCGAAGGCAAGCTGCCACCCGTGCCGCAGAGCCTGCCCGACTTTGAAGCGTGGACCGCGCAAGCCATCGCACAAAACCTCATCGACGAGACCGAACGCAAACAGCTCTGTGACTACGCGCGCTACGGGGAACACGCGGTCGCCGTGGACGACTTCCCGCCCGACTTCAATCTGATGGCCGACCTGCAACGCCGCAAGGATGCGCTCGATGCGCTGCAGGCCGCCGAGCGCCGCGCGGCGTAATCAGCGACAACCACAACGATGCAAGACAAATACCTCGATTTCGTCGGCTCCGGTTTCGGCAAGTGGCTGTCGGCCAACCTTGGCCTACCGCAGCCAGTGCCGCTGCGCCGTTACGTGCAAGGGGAGCCCGAATTTGTCGGGCCGTTCCTGGTGGGCTCGGCACCGGGGGGCTCCATGCGCGAAACGCTCGCCGCGCTGTTTACCGACATCGGTGTGCCGACGCGATTTCATGAAAGCGCTCCGGAGTGGCTCGGCGCCGCCAACCGGCACGGGCAGATCACAGGCCGCTTTGTCGCGCCCACCGGCACGGACGGCGAGGCGTTTGATCGCATCGGCGGCATCGTCTTCGATGCAACGGGCATTGCATCGGTCGACGGCCTCGATGCCCTGTACCACGTGTTCCACGACGGCGTGCGCGCCATTGGCCGGTGTGGCCGCGTCGTCGTCATCGGACGCCCGCCCGAAGGCTGCAAGACGCCTGAGGCAGCCATTGCGCAACGCGCGCTTGAAGGGCTGACGCGCTCACTGGGCAAGGAAGTCCGGCGTGGCTGCACCGCGCAGCTCGTCTATGTGGCCGAAGGTGCGGAGACTGTGGCCACGTCAACGCTGCGTTTTCTGCTGTCAGCGCGTTCGGCCTATGTGTCGGGGCAAGTGGTGCGTGTGCGTGCCGCAGCAGCGGTCTGCGTGGATTGGCAGAAGCCCCTGGCCGGGCGCACCGCACTGGTGACGGGCGCCTCGCGCGGTATCGGCGCGGCGATTGCGCATGTGCTGGCACGTGACGGCGCACGCGTGCTGTGCCTGGATGTGCCTGCCGCGCAGGAAGGGCTGAATGCCATCGCGCAAGAGATCGGCGGTGAAGCGTTGGCGTATGACATTGCGGCGCCGCAAACGCCCGCCCTGCTCGCGCAGCAACTCGCAGCGCTGGGCGGCATCGACGTCCTCGTGCACAACGCTGGCATCACGCGCGATAAAACCATCGCCCGCATGACCGGGCCCGCGTGGCGTAGCGTGCTCGACATCAACCTCACCGCGCAATTGCGCATCAACGATGCATTGCTCGCGGCCGATGCGCTGCATGCGGGCGGAGCCATCGTCTGCGTGTCGTCCATCAGCGGCATTGCGGGCAACCTGGGGCAGACCAACTATGCGACGTCCAAGGCGGGCGTGATCGGCCTCGTGCAAGCTGGCGCAGCGTTGCTGGCGGAGCGCGGCATCACCATCAACGCGGTTGCGCCAGGTTTTATCGAAACGCAGATGACTGCTGCCGTGCCGTTCGCCATTCGCGAAGCTGGTCGCCGCATGAACGCGATGAGCCAGGGCGGCCAGCCCGTCGACGTGGCCGAGACGATTGGCTGGTTTGCCAACCCCGCATCGAATGGCGTAACGGGCAACGTCGTGCGCGTATGCGGTCAAAGCCTGCTGGGGGCCTGACACGACCATGCGCGCACTGGCCCCGCCCGCTCCGATGATTGCGACCCAGACGCTGGTGACCGAGCCGCCATCGCCGGGAGCACTGGCGTGGCGCGCGCTGCTGTCGCAACGCAAGGGCAAGCGCGGCGGGCCGCTGCCGCGCCACACGCTCGTGCGCCAGGAAGTGCCACTGGACGCAGAACACATCGCGCATTACGCGGCGGTGTGCGGCTTCTCGCCCGCGCACGGCGTGCCGATAACGTATCCGCATCTGCTGGGCTTTCCGCTGCAGCTCATGCTGATGACGGAATCGGCGTTTCCGTATCCGGTGATCGGCCTGGTCCACCTGTGCAACACGATCGGCCAGCATCAGCGCTTGCAGGTGGGTGAGCGCGTGCGTGTGGAGGTGCGGCCGCGCCGGCTGTTCCACCATGCGCGGGGGCAGGCGTTCGGTATCGAAACCGCCATCATCAGGGCTGGCGCAGTGGTGTGGGAATCGCTGTCGACCTACCTGCGCGTGGGCGTACCGTCGCCGCAGGGTGCGCCGCTGATTACGCTGCCGGGCGCGCAAGACCTGTCGCCAGATGGCCGTTGGGATGCGCCCGCCGACACCGGCCGCCGCTATGCCCGCGTGTCGGGCGACTGGAACCCGATCCACGTCTCAAGCATCGGCGCGAAGCTGTTCGGCTTTGCGCACCCCATCGCACACGGCATGTGGACCAAGGCGCGTGCGCTGGCGACGCTGCTGCCGGCCGCACCGCTGACGCAAGGCGAAGTGGTTGCCGAGTTCAAGACGCCGCTGTCATTGCCGGGCGCGGCCACCCTGTGGCAATCCGAACAGGCAACACCGGGCCGCGCGTTTGAAGTGCGCAACGCCACCGGCGACAAACCCTATCTGCGCGGCATGCTGACGCTGCCGCGCGCACAACAAGAAAACCCGGGAGACTGAATTCATGCTCGCTAATGGACACATAAGCGCGCAGGTGCGCCGCGTCGCCATCCTCGGGGGCAATCGCATTCCGTTCGCCCGTTCGAACACGGCCTACGCCACGGCGTCGAACCAGCAGATGCTGACCGCCGCGCTGCAGGGTCTGATTGACCGCTTCAACCTGCACGGCCAGCGCCTGGATGAAGTCGTGGCTGGCGCGGTCATCAAGCACGCGCGCGATTTCAACCTGACGCGCGAGACGGTGCTCTCCACCTCGCTCGCCAAGCAGACGCCCGCATACGACATACAGCAAGCGTGCGGCACGGGGCTGGAAGCCGCCATCCTCGTCGCCAACAAGATCGCACTGGGGCAGATCGACGTGGGCGTTGCGGGCGGCACGGATACCACGTCCGATGCGCCCGTCGGCCTGAACGAAAAGATGCGCAAGATCCTGCTGGAGGCCAACCGTGCAAAATCCACCGGCGCGCGCATCAAGGCGCTGGCCGGGCTGCGGCCGTCGATGTTCGTGCGGCCGCTGCTGCCGCGCAACAGCGAGCCGCGCACGGGGCTCTCCATGGGCGAACACTGCGAGCTGATGGCCAAACGCTGGGGCATCCGCCGCGAAGACCAGGACGCCCTCTCCCTGCGCAGCCACCACAACCTCACGGCCGCCTACGAACGGGGTTTCTTCACCGATCTGATGACCGCCCACCTCGGGCTGGACCGCGACAACAACCTGCGCAGCAATCTCACCATCGAGCAACTCGCCAAGCTGCAACCGGTGTTCGACCGCAGCGCCGCCGGCACGCTCACCGCCGGCAACTCCACACCGCTGACCGATGGCGCCTCGTGTGTGCTGCTCGCCAGCGAAGACTGGGCGCGTGCGCACAACCTGCCCGTGCTCGCCTACATGACCTGCGCGGATACGGCTGCCGTCGATTTCTTCAGTGGCTCGCCCGAACAGAACGAAGGGCTGCTGATGGCGCCCGCCTATGCCGTCTCGCGCATGCTCCAGCGCGCGGGCCTCACGCTGCAGGACTTTGATTACTACGAGATCCACGAAGCGTTTGCCGCCCAGGTGCTGTGCACGCTGGCCGCATGGGAATCGCCCGAGTACTGCCGAGACAAGCTTGGCCGCAGCGCCCCCATGGGCAGCATCGACCGCAGCAAGCTCAACGTGAACGGCAGCTCGCTGGGCACCGGCCATCCGTTTGCCGCCACGGGCGGGCGCATCGTCGCCACGCTGGCCAAGATGCTGGCGCAGCGCGGCAGCGGGCGGGGCTTGGTGTCGATCTGTGCCGCCGGCGGACAAGGCGTGGTGGCCATCCTGGAGCGCCCTGAAGCGATGTCGCATTAACCCGTTCGGGCCACAACGGGAACGGCCCGCATCTGAAGATTCATAAAACCCCGCGCGGCACACAACAAAACCACGCCGCCTCTTTCATGGACGGAGACACCATGAACACCGTTGCCGACCGCAGCAATCTGACCGACCGTATCTGGCTGAAGTCGTATCCCGAAGGCGTGCCCGCAGAGATCAACCCCGAGCGCTATCACTCGCTGGCCGAGGTGTTTCGCGAATCGGTGGAGAAGTACCGCACCCGCGTCGCCTATGTGAGTGTCGGCACCGAGATGACGTACGACGAGTGCGAGCACAAGGCCAGGCAGTTTGCGGCATGGCTGCAATCGCGCGGCGTGAAGAAGGGTGACCGCGTGGCGATCATGCTGCCCAACAGCCTGCAGTATCCGGTGTGCCTGTTCGGCACGCTGCTCGCCGGTGCCATCGTCGTCAACGTGAACCCGCTCTACACGGTGCCGGAGCTGGCACACCAGTTGCGCGATTCCGGCGCGCAGACCATCGTCGTGCTGGAGAATTTTGCGCGCACGCTGGAGCAGGCACTGCCCGGCAGCCAGGTGCGCAACATCGTCATCACCGGTATTGGCGACCTGATGGGCGGCGCGCTCAACCTCAAGGGCCGCGCGCTGAACTTTGTGATGCGCAACGTGCAGAAGCAGGTGCCACCCTACAAACTGCCCTCGCCGGTCTGGCTGCGCGATGCACTGGCCGTGGCGCGCTCGCGTGCAGTGCAGCCGGTGCAACTTGCACCAGAAGACATCGCCTTTCTGCAATACACCGGCGGCACCACGGGCGTAGCCAAGGGTGCGATGCTCACCCATCGCAACATCGTCGCCAACCTGTTGCAGGCCGAAGAGTGGTCCAAGAGCATGCTCAACGGCGGCGTGGAAACCAACGTTACGCTGCTGCCGCTGTATCACATCTTCTCGCTCACGGTGAATCTGCTGATGTTCATGACGCTGGGCGGGCGCAACATCCTGATCGCCAATCCGCGCGATACCAAGCGTGTGCTGTACATCCTGCGCAAGGAGCGTTTCTCGGGTATTGCGGGCGTCAACACGTTGTTCAACGCGCTGCTGGAAGACCCTGACTTTGCCAAGCGCGATTTCTCTGCCATGAAGATCACCATTGGCGGCGGCATGGCCGTGCAGCGGGCGATTGCAGAACGTTGGAAGAAGGTCACGGGCCACACCATTGTTGAAGGCTACGGGCTGACGGAATGCTCGCCGGTCGTGTCGATGAACCCGCCGCACGTGACCGAGTTCAGCGGCACGATCGGGCTGCCGGCGCCGTCCACGGAAGTGCGTTTCAAACGCGACGACGGCACCATCGCGCCGCTGGGCGAACCGGGCGAGCTGCAGGTGCGCGGCCCCCAGGTCATGCTCGGCTACTGGCAGCGTCCCGACGAAACCGCAAAGTCCATCGACGCCGACGGCTGGTTCTCCACCGGCGACATCGGCGTGATGGACACCAACGGCTTCATCCGCCTGATCGATCGCAAGAAAGACATGATCCTGGTCTCAGGCTTCAACGTGTACCCCAATGAGATCGAAGACGTGGTCGCGCTGCACCCCGAAGTGCTGGAGGTGGCGGCCATTGGCGTGCCAGACCCGGTGGCCGGTGAGCGCGTGAAGATCATCGTGGTGCCGCGTACCGGCGCGCTGACGGAGCCCGCGCTGCTTGAACACTGCCGGGCCCACCTGACCGGCTACAAGGTGCCGCGCATCGTCGAGTTCCGGCATGAGGAGCTGCCCAAATCGACCGTGGGCAAGATCCTGCGGCGCGAACTGCGCGACGCCGATCCCGACATCAAGCGCGCCCGCGCGCAGGCGTCCCAATAACAACAACGACGCAGGAGACCTGTATGCGACTGCGTACCCTCGCCCTGGCCGCGGCCCTGGCCAGCGCCGCCCCCGCCTGGGCCCAGCCTGCCGCCTCGGATGTTTCCGCACCGGCCGCTTCCGCACCGGCAGCCGCATCGCAATCGGCGGCAATCGCCAGCTTTGCGGCAATGGATATTGCCAGGCAGACGGCGTGGCTCGGCAGTCAGGTCCACGCCAACGCCTTCTCCGGCTGGTCAGACGAAGACGTCCTCGCCATGACTCAGGCCATGCGGCCCGAAACGCTGGTGCGCTGGTTAAAGGCCGAAGTCGCCAAGCTGCCTGAGTACGAATACCGCATGCGCCGCCAGGAGCGCGTGAAAGATCAGTGGCAGAGCCCGCCTGCGCTTATGCTCGTCCGCTACCGCAACGCGCCGCGTCAGGTCTATGCGCGCTGGCTCAAGGGCGGTGCGCACGCCGGTCAGGAAATCATCTACGACGAAACCGTGCGCCGCGACGAGATGTACGGCCACCTGGGCGGCCTCGTCAGCTTCATGACGATTTGGAGCGCGCTGGATGGATCGCTGGCCAAATCGCAATCGAACCATACAGCGCGTGAGCTGGGGCTGCAGTTCATCGTTGATACGGTCGAGCGCGACAGACGCGCCCACGTGGCCACCGGCGGCAGCGGCAAGTTCAACGAAGCCAAGATGGTGACCGAAGACGGCGAACGCATGCTGCGCCTGACCTGGGATGCGCCCAGCGGCCCGCCCACGTTCTACGCCAAGCGCGTGCGCCTGTATTTCGACCTCAAGAACCCGTGGGTGCGCGTTGAAGAAGCATGGGACGAGTCGGGCAACCAGCTCGAAAAAATCGTCATTGAAAGCGTGACCCGCAAAACTTGGAACGACCAGACTTTCAACCCCAAAAATCCGGAGTACAAATTCTAGACCGCCGCCCGCAGACCCTTGTGGGCCAAGGCTCCGCGACCTGCGGACCGTATGAAACGCGACTAAGGGGAAACCCCTTGTTGCGTGCGTACAAGCTAGAGGAAAACTTCGATCATCGCGGCATAACGTAACAAAAGCGCTGCGTTATGCTGCGGAAACACAAATCGCCACACCTCGGCGTTATAACAATCCAATCCAGAGAGACAATCACATGAACCGCTCCGCCCGCCGCTTTGCCGCAGCACTCGCCTGCGCTGCCGCCAGCACTCTTGCTGCTCCCCTCGCCCAAGCACAATCGACCGCAGAGGCCAACGTCTCCGCAAGCGCCAGCACTGGCAACAGCGGCGGGTTCAGCGGCTTTATGGACAACTACGTCTGGGGTCGCAACGTCATGGCGCTGGGCTGGTTCTACATCCGCCCGATGGATTCGGCCACGCCGCTGACCACCACCACCGGCGCGCTGGGCCTGGGCACTTACCAATCGCCCGGAACTGACGTGCGAGTCAGTAACGCCAATACGCTGTCGCTCACGTTCACGCACTTCTTTACCGACAACATCGCCGGCACGTTCGTGGGTGGCGTGCCGCCCAAGTTCAACCTGTACGGCAGCGGCAACGTGATCGCGCCGGTGCCCGTTGTCGGGCCGCTGACGCTCATCAACCTGGGCCTGCCGCAAAACAACCCGGTCGCCACCGTGCGTGAATGGAGCCCGGCGATCGTCGCGCAGTACTATTTCGGCACCAAGGAAAGCAAGTTCCGCCCGTTCATCGGCGGCGGCGTCAGCTACAACTTCTTCACCAACCTGCGGCTGAACTCGAACTTCGTCAACGCGCTGCAAAACCTCGGGCAGGTGCTGCAGCTCGGCATGGGACAGGTGCCGACGGGCCCGGCCAAGGTGACGGCGGAAACGTCCAGCTCGTGGACGCCGGTCGCCAACGTGGGCGTGTCGTATGAGTTCGCCAAGAACTGGACCGCCATCGGCACGGTGTCTTACCTGCCGCTGAAGACGACCTCCACCATCACGATCCGCAGCCAGCAAGGCCAAGTGCTGGCGGTCAACAAGACCGATATCAAGGTCGATCCGATCGTGTTTGGGCTGGCCGTGGGTTACAAGTTCTGAGCGGCAGCGTTGCCTCATCGCGAAACGCCACCTCCGGGTGGCGTTTTTCATTGGGGCGCGACCCGATATCATGGCGGGGCTTTTCCATCCCGATTCCGGATTCTCGCCCTGCACCCCACGTCACATCTATGACCCAGCCTTCCATCGCCATCGTCGGAGCCGGCATTGCCGGTGTTGCCTGTGCCAACGCGCTTGCCGCAGAAGGCATCACCACCACGGTCTATGAGCGCGCGGGCGGCGTAGGGGGCCGGCTGGCCACCACCGTGCTGCCCGAGGCGGCCCCGGCGTATGCGTTCGATCACGGCGCGCAGTCGTTCAACGTGCGCAGCGAGGCCTTCCGCCGCGCGGTGGATGCCGCCGGCCGCCAGGGTTCGGTGCTGCCGTGGCCTGCGCGCTGGGGCCATCGCACAGCCAATGCCCTGCTAGCCGACTCGCGCGACGAAGCCCGCTACGTGGGCCTGCCCGGCATGGGCGCGCTGGTGCGCAGCCTGGCAGCGCCGCTGGATGTGCGCTTGGGCTACGCCGTCACGCGTGTGGCCCACGACGGCCGGCGCTGGACGATCGAGCGCAACGGCACTGACACCGCCCACGCTGACATCATCGCTCTGGCCTTGCCCGCGCCAGAGTTGCCGGCCCTGTTTCACGGTGCCACGCCGGCTTCGCTGCAGGAGACCATCGCTCCGGTGCGCTACGCCCCCTGCTGGGCGCTGATGATGGGTTTTGCGCAACCGCTGGATCTGCCGTATGACGGTATCCGCATCGACGACGACATGCTCGCCTGGGCTGCCCGCGACAACACTAAACCGGGCCGCGTGATGGTCGATGAATCCTGGGTGGTGCATGCGTCGCCGGGCTGGTCTGCCGCACATGCCAAAGACACGCCAGAGCAGGCGTTGCACGCCATGCGCACCCGCTTTGCCGAGGCCTTCCCGGGCACACCGGAGCCCGACGTAATGGCCGCGCACCTGTGGCCACACGCGCTGGTGGAAACCTCAGCCGGCCTGCCTTGCCACTGGGATGCCGCCACACGCCTGGGCGCCTGTGGCGACTGGTGCGAAGGCCCGCGCGTGGAAGCCGCGTTCTTGAGCGGTGTGGCGCTGGCAGCCAAGATTGCCGAAGCGCTATAAGACTTCGCCCAGGAACGTTACAATGGCGGGTTGTCTCGTGTTTCGTGTGCCGGGTCGCTCACCCGGCGGTGGCTTTCTCCTGACGACGCCATGTGCACCCGACGCCAAGTCCTCACCCTAGCCTTTGCTGCCGTTGTGGCATCGGCGCCGCTGCTGTCCCATGCGCAAGTGCTGCGCAATATTCCGGCGACGGCCCCGGTAGCCCAGTTGACCGTCAATTCGGCCAACACCGGCACGCTGAGTACCGGCAGCACCGGCGTCGTTCGTATCCTGCTGTTGGGCTTTGGGAGCAGCAGCACCGATATCCGCTTTGCCCCGGGCGTGCGGATTCTGTCGCTGGATGGGCGTCTGCTGCCGACCGGTTCGGTGGTTGGCCAGACGTTCAAGGTGCGCTATCAGCTCGACCTGTATCAGCAGTTGCTGACAGCCTGGGTTGTCAGCGATGACGACTACAAGGCTGCGGTGGCGGCGCAAAGTCAGGCGCAAACGCAGTCCCAGTAGTCAGAACACCCCACGAAGCACGTGCCCCCAGGTCAACCACTGTGAACGGCACATGAAAAAAGTCTTCATCAAAACCTACGGCTGCCAGATGAACGAGTACGACTCGGACAAGATGTCCGACGTGCTCAACGCGGCTGAAGGTCTCGTTCCCACCGACACGCCCGAAGATGCGGACGTGATCCTCTTCAACACGTGCTCCGTGCGCGAGAAGGCGCAGGAGAAGGTGTTCTCCGAACTCGGTCGCGTGAAAGCGCTCAAGGCCCTCAAGCCGGACCTCGTGGTTGGCGTTGGCGGCTGCGTGGCGAGCCAGGAAGGCGCGTCCATCGTGGCGCGCGCGCCTTACGTAGACGTCGTCTTCGGCCCGCAGACGCTGCACCGCCTGCCGGACCTGATCGCAGCGCGCCGCCGCACGGGCCGCTCGCAGGTCGACGTGTCCTTCCCCGAGATCGAAAAGTTCGACCACCTGCCGCCCGCGCGTGTGGATGGCGCGAGCGCCTTCGTGTCGATCATGGAAGGCTGCTCAAAGTACTGCAGCTACTGCGTCGTGCCCTACACGCGCGGCGAAGAGGTCTCGCGCCCGTTTGATGACGTGCTGGCCGAAGTGGCTGGTCTGGCCGAACAGGGCGTGCGTGAAGTCACGCTGCTCGGTCAGAACGTGAATGCCTACATTGGCAAGATGGGCGACACCAGCGAGCGCGCGGACTTCGCGCTGCTGCTGGAGTACGTGGCTGAGATTCCGGGCATCGAGCGCATTCGCTATACGACCAGCCACCCGAAGGAATTCTCCTCGCGCCTGATCGAGGCGTATGCCACCAACCCGAAGCTGGTCGACCACCTGCACCTGCCCGTGCAGCACGGCTCCGACCGCATCCTGATGGCGATGAAGCGCGGCTACACGGTGCTCGAATACAAGAGCAGCATCCGAAAGCTGCGTGCGATCCGGCCGAACATCTCGATCGCCACCGACTTCATCGTCGGCTTTCCAGGCGAGACCGATGCGGACTTCGCCAAGACGATGGACCTGATCCACGAGATCGGCTACGACACCTCGTTCAGCTTCATCTACAGCCCGCGCCCCGGCACGCCGGCGGCCAACCTGCACGACGATACGCCGCAGGCTGTCAAGCTCGAACGCCTGAAACATTTGCAAGCGACCATCGAAGCGAACGTCGCGCGCATCAGTCAAGGCATGGTCGGCAGCGTGCAGCGCATCCTGGTCGAAGGCCCGTCGCGCAAAGACCCGACCGAGCTGCACGGCCGCACCGAGAACAACCGCGTGGTCAACTTCGCGCTGCCCGACCTGCCACAGGCACGCCGCGATCAATTGATCGGCCAGATGCTGGACGTGCGCATCGTGCATGCCTTCCCGCACTCGTTGCGCGGTGAAGTTGCGGTCGGCACAACACACTGATCATCAACACGACCTGATTTGATGAAACCCACCATCGCAGAATTCACGGCGCCGAAGAACGACAACACGCGCCTGCAGAACCTGTGCGGGCCGCTGGACGAAAACCTGCGCCAGATCGAGCAGGCGCTGGACGTGACCATCAACCGGCGCGGCAGCAAGTTCACCGTGCGCGGCGCCAACGCGCAAGGCGCAGCCAACGCGCTGGAAACGTTCTATAACAGCGCCGCGCGCGACCCGCTGTCGGTGGACGATATCCAGCTTGGTCTGGTGGAAACCCGCCAGGTGGCCGCGCACGGCGCTTACCTGCCGGAATCGAGCACCGAGGTGCCGGACGGCAACGATCTGTCCCCCGTGCTGCATACGCGGCGCACCGATCTGCATGGCCGCACGCCAATGCAGCGCGAATACCTGCGCAGCATCCTCTCGCACGACCTGTCGTTCGGCATTGGCCCGGCGGGCACGGGCAAAACGTATCTGGCAGTCGCCTGCGCAGTGGATGCGCTGGAACGCGACGCCATCAAGCGCATCGTGCTGACACGCCCGGCGGTGGAAGCCGGTGAGCGCCTGGGCTTCCTGCCCGGTGACCTCGCCCAGAAGGTGGACCCTTACCTGCGCCCGCTGTATGACGCGCTGTACGACCTGCTCGGCTTTGACAAGACGCAGAAGATGTTCGAGCGCCAGATGATCGAGATTGCGCCGCTTGCGTACATGCGCGGGCGCACGCTCAACCACGCCTTCATCATCCTGGACGAAGCACAGAACACCACGCCGGAACAGATGAAGATGTTCCTTACCCGGATCGGCTTCGGCTCCAAGGCGGTGATCACCGGCGACACCACGCAGATCGACCTGCCGCGCGGCCAGAAGAGCGGCCTGATTGAAGCGCAGCACGTGCTGCGTGACGTGCGCGGCGTAGCGATGACGCGCTTTACCAGCGTCGACGTGGTGCGGCACCCGCTGGTGGCCCGCATCGTCGAGGCCTATGACGAATTCCATGCCCAGCATAAAGACGCATAAGGACGCCTGAACGTGGCTAAAGCAAAGACCGATACCAAAGCAAAAACCAAGAAAACCCAACCTGCGGCCGCAGAGTCACTCGGCCCGCGCGTCGACGTGTTCGACGCCCAAGGCAAGCCCAAGACGGTCGACGCCAGCGCGCTGCGCATCGCTTTTGCCGATGGCCGCAGCCTGATCCTCGGCTTGCCGAACACCGTGGATGGCGTGATCACCCTGGTTGCCGAACACGCCGATGCCGACATGCACGCCATGCTCTCGCTGCGCCCCGAGCACCACGACAGCATCACGTTGCGCATCGAAACGCAGGCCGCTGAATTGGCAGACTCCACGGAAGAAGCCTTCGACGAAGACACCGCAGGCGCCGAGATGCTCACGCTCGACCTGACGGTGCAGCACGGCGATGAACTCAAGGCCGCCGCCCGCAAGGCGTTGCCGAAAGAACGCGACATTGAAGCGTGGATCGCCCCGGCGCTGTTTGCCGATGCACAGCTCAATGTGCGCTTTGTCGGCGAGGAAGAAGGCCGCATGCTCAACCGCACCTACCGCGGCAAGGACTACGCCACCAACGTGCTGACCTTCTCGTACGCAGAGAGCGCGGAAGACCCGGTCTCAGCCGACATCGTGCTGTGCTGCGCGGTGGTCGAAAAGGAAGCGAAGGAGCAGAAGAAGCCGCTGCTCGCGCACTACGCGCATCTGATCGTGCACGGCGCGCTGCACGCCCAGGGCTATGACCACGAAAATGCGGCCGATGCCAAGGAGATGGAAGGCATCGAAACGGAGATCCTTGGCGAGCTCGGTTTTGCCAATCCGTACGCAGATCGTTAACGCGCAACACGCATGATGTTCAAACGCCGGCTTCGCGCCGGCGTTGTGCTTTTACGTGTTCCATTTTTGTAGCGTGCTGTTTCAACGCTGAATCAACCTGCATTGGCGCAAACCAAGTCCTGACAATGGTTTGCAGGTTTCCTTCCGCCATTCGGCTCATGGCCGCGCCGTTCGAATCGCGCATACACGTCGCACTGGCCGTCGGCCATCCGGCACCCGCGCCGCTCTCCGTATGGCGCATGGGCTTTGCCGTAGCGATTTCTATCCTCGACGCATAGGCCGCCACTCGCGCGCGCTTAACGAACTCGGCGCAAACGAGCGCCGTGGGCCAACCCGCGCACAGATGGGTACGGCCTCTGCGGGGAGGGCATCATGCGTCAACGCTTCATGGACAGCATTCCGTGGACCACGCTGCTGGTTGGCGTGGGTGTCGGCACAGCACTCGCGATCGCGCCACGAACCGCACACGCTGATCACAAGCAATCGTGCTATGCGGGCATCGTCGTTGTGTTTGACGGCGCGTGGCAGCCGGGTGCGGTGGTCGGCTGTCGCACGGTCAACATCTCTGATAGCAACAACGTGGTCGGCGCGGAAGTGAACCTGATGATCGCGCAGGGCACCATTCGGCCGCGCGTGCAGGCGGTGGTCGGCAGCACCAGCGTGCAGGCACTCATCGGCGGCGGCTACGACTTTGCGACCAGCAAGGCACTGGTGGGTGTCGGTGCCACGGGCAACCACTGGCTCGCAGGGGTCGACATGGAAATCGCGGGCCGATGGACGGCCTACGGCGGCGCCAGCACGCTGGGCCGGTATCACAGCAATTCGCATCCCGCAGAACCGGCACCGGCGGCGACCACGCCGACGAGCAACAACGACGCGCCACCCTCCAACGGCAACAACGCGCCGCCGCCTTCCAAGCCGAGCCCCACACCGGCCCCCACACCCGGCGCCACGCCGAGTCCCGGCCCGACCCCATCGCCAACACCCACACCGAGCCCGAGCCCGAGCCCGAGCCCGAGCCCGAGCCCGACGCCGACATCGACACCAACGCCAACACCAACGCCGACTCCGACTCCGACTCCGACTCCGACTCCGACTCCGGTGCCGGTGCCGGTGCCGGTGCCGACTCATCATCCAGTGCACCCACCGCACCCGGTGCATCCGCCACACCCGGACCACCCGCCACACCCCGTGCATCCGCCCCATCCGGATCACCCCGGCGACCATGGTGACCATGACCACGGCGGTGACGGCCATCATGGCGGTGACCACGACCATGGCAGCAATGGTCACCACGGCAACAACGGCCACCATGACAGGGACGACAACCACAACGGCCATCACGACGGCGACGGCGGTGGTAATGGCAATCATGGTGCAGACCACGACCACGGTGGCGACGGCAACGACCGGAGCAGCCAGGGCCATCATCACGGCAACAACGACCGGGGCGAGAACGACAATCACCAGAACATCGAAGGCGGCAACGGCAATGACTGACCGCCCCCACCTTGGCAGGTCGTCCGCGTTTTACTGCCTGAACCCGGCCTCCAGATGTGAGATTCGAAGCACTTCTGTGGGCCGGGCGGCCACCCCGCGTCATCGGGACGGCGGGCCTTTTGGTGTATGCTGGCCCGATGTTTAACGACGCGCGACCGCGCCATGAATGATCCGTATCCCAGTCCGAAGCCAGCCGACAAACCCCGCTCGCTGCTGGAACGCCTGACCGACCTCATCTCGCCCGAGCCCGAATCGCGGGCCGAGCTGCTCGAAATCCTCCAAGACGCCCATGCGCGCAGCCTCATCGACGCCGACTCCCTGTCGATGATCGAAGGCGTCTTCCAGGTCTCAGACCTGTGTGCGCGCGACATCATGATCCCGCGCGCGCAGATGGACGCGCTCAACATCGCCGACGCACCGTCCGAGTTCATCCCCTTCGTGCAGGAAGCCGCGCATTCGCGCTTCCCGGTCTACGAAGGTAGCCGCGACAACATCATCGGCATCCTGCTGGCCAAGGATCTGCTGCGCTTCTATACCGATGAAGACTTTGACGTGCGCGACATGCTGCGCCCGGCCGTGTTCATCCCCGAATCCAAGCGTCTGAACGTGCTGTTGCGCGACTTCCGCGTCAACCGCAATCACATCGCTATCGTCGTCGATGAATACGGCGGCGTGGCTGGCCTTATCACCATCGAAGACGTGCTGGAGCAGATCGTCGGCGACATCGAAGACGAATACGACTTCGACCAGGAAGAAGACAACATCCTGCCCACCGCCGATGGCCACATGCGCGTGCGCGGCCTGACCGAAATCAGCCAGTTCAACGAAGCCTTTGGCACGCATTTCTCCGACGAAGACGTCGATACCGTAGGCGGGCTGCTGTCCAACCACCTGGGCCGCGTGCCGCATCGGGGCGAGAAGATCGTCATGGGCACACTGCAGTTCGACGTACTGCGCGCCGATGCGCGCCAGGTGCAGGTGCTGCTCGTGCGCCGCCTTACCACGCCGGCCGGCGGCAATGCTGCGGCCGACACCTCTGGTTCTCACCCCGTCTGATCCTTCCGTGCCCGCTCAGTTCTCTTCCCCTGCCGCATCATCCCGCCGGCAGGACGCTCACGCTGTGCCGCTCGCAGGGCTGTCTATTGCACGACGTAAGGCAGCGCTGCCGCTGGCGGCGTTGCTGGGCGTCATGCACACGCTGTCGTTCGCGCCGAACCACTGGTGGTGGCTGCAGATTCTCTCGCTGACAGGGCTGGCCGCGCTCGTGCAGCGCGCGCCACGCTTGCGGGATGCTGCGTGGGTTGGCTATGCCTTCGGGCTCGGCTGGTTCCTCTCGGGCGTCTGGTGGCTCTATATCAGCATGCACGTCTACGGCGACATGCCGGCGTGGATGGCTGCGCTGGCGGTGCTGCTGTTCGCGGGCTATCTGGCGCTGCATCCGGCGCTGGCGGTATGGGCGTGGCAGTGGCTGACGAGACGCGGACGGTGGTCTGGTACCGCATCGGCGCTGGTGTTCGGCGCTGCATGGGCCGTCACGGAATGGCTGCGCGGCACCGTGTGGACGGGCTTTCCCTGGATCAACGGCGGCTACGCGCACACCGATGGCCCACTGGCCGGCTACGCGCCGCTGGTGGGCGTGTACGGCATCGTGCTGATTGCCGCCGTGCTGGCGGGCCTGCTGTGCGTGGCTGCGGAACGCCGCTTGCACTGGCTGGCGGGCATCGCGGGCGCGATCGTGCTTGTGGCCGGCTGGCCGCTGCACGGCATCGCGTGGACACAGCCAGTGGGCAAGCCGATCTCCGTGCGCCTCCTGCAAGGCAACGTGCCGCAGGACGTGAAGTTCCAGCAGACCGGCATCGAGCGCTCGCTGGAGCTGTACACCAAGATGGTGACCGAGAAGCCCGCGCAGTTGGTGATCACGCCCGAGACGGCCTTCCCGATCATGATCCAGGAGATGCCGCAGGAAATCGCGCTGGCCATCCGCACGTATGTGGATACCACCGGCTCCAGCGTGCTCTTCGGCGCGGCCAGTGAGGACTCGCGCGTCGACTACACCAACAGCGTGTTCGGCGTCGGCCCGCAATTTCAGGGCGTGTACCGCTACAACAAGCACCACCTTGTACCCTTCGGCGAGTTCATCCCGTTCGGCTTCCACTGGTTCGTCAACATGATGAACATGCCGCTGGGCGACTTCCGGCGCGGCCTGCCGGTGCAGCCGCCCATGTCCGTTGCTGGGCAGTATCTCGCTCCCAACATCTGTTACGAAGATTTGTTTGGCGAAGAGATTGCCGCGTCGCTGCGGCATGCGGACCAGCCGGCCACGATGCTCGCCAACGTGACGAACCTGGCGTGGTTTGGCGACACGATTGCGTTGGATCAGCACCTGCAGATCTCGCGCATGCGTGCGCTGGAGACGGGGCGGCCGATGCTGCGCGCCACCAACACCGGCGCCACCGCCGTGGTGCGCCCGGACGGCAGCGTTCAGGCGCGCCTGCCGGTGTTTACGCTGGGCACACTGCAGGCGGACGTGCAAGGCACACAGGGCCTGACGCCGTTTGTGCGGGCTGGCAATGCGCCTGCGCTGGGCGTGGGCGCGCTGGTGCTGCTGATCGCATTCGTGCGTCGCCGCAAGGCAAAGGCGGATTGATCGTTCGGCGCCCCGGAGGCTTTCGAGCCACTTTATGGGGCGGCTGACAAAAAACGCTAAAATTCAACGTTTTACGGCGCTCATGCACGTAACCGCGTAGCCATGCGCTTGCGTGCCGCCCACTGCATTCCACCGCCGCACGGCGCACAGCATCGCTCCGTGCCACAGCGGACCAACGGGTACCACCATGCTCACCTTCCAGCAACTCATCCTCAAGCTGCAGTCGTACTGGGACGCCCAGGGCTGCGCCCTGCTTCAACCGATCGACCTCGAAGTCGGCGCCGGCACCTCACACGTGCACACCTTCCTGCGCGCGATCGGCCCCGAGCCTTGGCGCGCAGCCTATGTGCAACCGTCGCGCCGCCCCAAGGACGGCCGCTATGGCGAGAACCCAAACCGCCTGCAGCACTACTACCAATACCAGGTGGTGCTCAAGCCCGCGCCGGAAAACATCCTCGACCTGTACCTGGGTTCGCTGGAAGCGCTGGGCTTGGACTTGAAGCAGAACGACGTGCGCTTCGTGGAAGACGACTGGGAAAACCCCACACTCGGCGCTTGGGGCCTGGGCTGGGAAGTCTGGCTCAACGGCATGGAAGTCACGCAGTTCACGTACTTCCAGCAAGTGGGCGGCCTGGACTGCAAGCCCGTGACCGGCGAGATCACCTACGGCATTGAACGCCTGGCGATGTACATCCAGAAGGTCGAGAACATCTACGACCTGATCTGGACCGAGTGGGAAGAACCGGGCCCCAACGGCCCCGTGAAACGCCGCCTGACCTACGGTGACGTTTATCACCAGAACGAAGTCGAGCAGTCGACCTACAACTTCGAACAGGCCGATACGACCGTCCTGTTCCGCCGCTTTGCCGAGCACGAAGCCGAGGCCAAACGCCTGATGGGCGTGCGCGCAGAAGGTGATGCCGCCGCCGATGGCGACGCACCGGTCGTGCAACTCGCCTTGCCCGCCTACGAGCAAGTGCTCAAGGCTGGCCACACCTTCAACCTGCTGGACGCACGTGGCGCCATTTCAGTGACGGAGCGCGCGGCCTACATCGGCCGCATCCGCAACCTGTCGCGCCTGGTCGCGCAGGCCTATTACGACTCGCGCGAGCGGCTGGGCTTCCCGATGTGCGGCACGACAACAACCCCCGCCACGGCCACGGAGGCTGCATGACGGCGATTCGTGCACAGCGTGGCCTGGCGCTGCTGACGGCAGCGTCGATCGCCACGCTGGCGCTGCCGGCAAGCGTTGCTCAAGCGGCGCGGCATCGCGCGTCCAAACCGGCGGCATCGGCGGAGAAGATTTTTGTCGTGCCCAGCACCCTGACGCAGCTTTGCGTGGCCGACTCCAAGCCGCTGCAGCAAGCGCTGAGCACGGCGTGGACGCCACCTCCGCCCTCGCTCGAGCAATGGACGAGCCTGGCACGCACGATGGCCTGCGACCTGTCCGGTGCGCGTGACCTCGGCTGGCACCGCGTGCCGCTTCGCACGTACGCCACCGCCTTGCGCTTCCCGCTCACCTGGGTTGAGTGGCAAGGCACCGGGGCGAAGGCACAGCGCCGTGCGCGTGTGTTCCGCTCGGCTGGGCAATTGCCGAGCCGTCTGGAGTTCAACGTGTCCGGCACGCTGCAAGAAGTGCGATACGACGCACGCCGCGGGCTACTGTCAGCCCGCTTCCTGCGCCGCGATGCGGTTGCGCCCGGCACCACACCTGCGCCGATCGCACCGCCGCCTCCGCCGGGCCAGTGCGCCGGCACGCAGTTGCAGTTCCAGCAGCAGGGCGGCGTGTGGCTGCTCTCGGGCGTGGAGCCTGTGCCTGGCTCGCCCTGCTGATCACTGAACCGAACAACACAACGTAACCGCCGCATCTGACTTGAACACCCAGCGGCGCAGAACAACGACGTCACCGATTCAAACGCTATGTCCACCCTCCTGATCGAACTGCTGACCGAAGAACTGCCGCCCAAGGCGCTGTCCCGCTTGGGCGAGGCGTTTGCGCGCGGCCTGTTTGACGGTCTGTCGGCGCAAGGCCTGCTCGAAGAGGGCGCCGCCGTGGAAGGCTTTGCCACACCACGCCGCTTGGCTGTATCGATCACCGGCGTGCGCCGCACGGCCCCCGATCGCGAGCTGCGCGAGAAGGTTCTGCCCGTGACCATCGCCTTCGACGCCGAGGGCAAGCCCGCCGCGCCGCTCGTCAAGAAACTGGCTGCGCTGGCCAAGACGGTAGGCGTGGAAGTCATCGCCCCCGAATCGCTCGAACGCGCGCCCGACGGCAAGGCCGAAGCGCTGTTCTACCGCTACACCGCACGCGGCGCCGCGCTGGCCGACGGCCTGCAGACCGCGCTGACACAAACCATCGCCAACCTGCCGATCCCGAAGGTGATGACGTATCAGCGCCCGAACGGTGAAAACGTGCAGTTCGTGCGCCCAGCACACAAGCTGATTGCGCTGCTCGACAGCACGGTCATTCCCGTCAGCGCGTTTGGCCTGCAAGCAGGCAACATCACGCTGGGCCACCGTTTCCTGTCGTCGGGCGAAATCATCATCCAGGACGCCGCCTCCTACGCGAGCACGCTGGAAGCCCAGGGCAAGGTCATCGCCAGTTATGCCAAGCGAAAAGAAGCCATCCGCGCCGAGCTGCTCAAGACCGCCGGCACTGATACGGTCGTCATGCCCGAAGCGCTGCTGGACGAAGTGAACGCGCTGGTCGAATGGCCCGTGGTCTACCCCTGTCACTTCGAGGAAGCATTCCTCGCCGTGCCGCAGGAGTGCCTGATCCTGACCATGCAGACCAACCAGAAGTACTTTGCGCTGACGGATGCACAGGGCCATCTGCGCAACCGCTTCCTGATCGTCTCGAACATCGCCACGGGCACGCCCGAGGCCATCATCCAAGGCAACGAGCGCGTGGTGCGCCCGCGCCTGGCCGACGCCCGCTTCTTCTTCGAGCAGGACAAGAAGAAGCCGCTGGCCGACCGCGTGCCGCTGCTCTCGCGCGTGGTCTATCACAACAAGATCGGCACGCAGCTGGAGCGCGTGACGCGGCTGCAAGCCATCGCTGGTCAACTGGCCGAAAAGCTCGGCGCGGATGTTGCGCACGCCTCACGCGGCGCGCTGCTGGCCAAGGCCGACCTGCTGACCGACATGGTGGGCGAGTTCCCAGAGCTGCAAGGCACGATGGGCACCTACTACGCCCGCCACGACGGTGAACCCGACGACGTCGCGCTGGCCTGCTCCGAGCACTATCAGCCGCGCTTTGCCGGCGACGCACTGCCCAGCACCGCCACCGGCACCGTGGTGGCGCTGGCCGACAAGCTCGAAACGCTGGTCGGCATCTGGGGAATCGGCCTGCAACCCACGGGCGAGAAAGACCCGTTCGCGCTACGCCGCCACGCGCTGGGCATCCTGCGCATGCTGATTGAAAAGCCGCTCGCGCTGACGATCGGCGACGCGCTGCAGATTGCCGTCGCCAGCTTCGACGGCATCGCTGCCGTCAAGCCGGACCTCGCCGCCATCACCGACTTCCTGTACGACCGCCTGCGCGGCTACCTGAAGGACAAGGGCTACAGCACCAACGAGGTGGAAGCCGTGGTCAGCCAGCGCCCACAGCGCCTGGACGACATCGTCGCGCGCCTGGAAGCCGTGCGCGCCTTTGCCGCCCTGCCGCAGGCCGAAGCGCTGGCCGCCGCCAACAAGCGCATCACCAACATCCTGAAGAAGACCGACGTCGCCATCGGCGGGGTGCAACCGCAACTGCTCAAAGAAGATGCCGAGCGCGCGCTGCACCAAGCTGTCGCCTCATCCGAGCCTCAGGTGCACGACGCGTTTGCACGCGGCGATTTCACCACCGCGCTCAAGACGCTGGCCGGCCTGCGCGAAGCGGTCGATACCTTCTTCGACGGCGTAATGGTGATGGCCGACGACACCGCACTGCGCGACAACCGGCTCGCATTGCTGGGTGAACTGCACAGCCTGATGAACCGCGTGGCGGACATCTCCAAGCTGGCTGCTTGATTGGCCAACTGAGCGAAAGCCGGAGCCCGACATGCCCCACGTCCCCAAGCTGGTGATCCTCGACCGCGACGGCGTTATCAACCGCGACAGCGACCAGTTCATCAAATCACCTGACGAGTGGATCGCCCTTGACGGCAGCCTGGAAGCCATTGCCGAGCTGAACCAGGCCGGCTACCAGGTGGTGGTGGCAACCAACCAGTCGGGTATCGGACGCGGCCTGTTTGAAGCCGCTGCGCTCAACGCCATGCACGAGAAGATGTACAAGGCGCTCGCCACCTACGGCGGGCGCGTCGATGCTGTCTTCTTCTGCCCGCACACTGCGGCGGACGCCTGCGAATGCCGCAAGCCCAAGGCCGGCATGTTTCGCGAGATCGCGCGCCGTTTCGACATCGACCTGACCGGCGTGCCGGTGGTCGGCGATTCGCTGCGCGATCTGCAAGCCGGCGCAGAAGTCGGCGCCGTCCCGCACCTCGTACTCACCGGCAAGGGCACCAAGACCCGCGACGCCGGCAACCTGCCCTCGGGCACCCAGATTCACCAAGACCTGCGTGCGTTTGCGCGCGCGCTGCTGTCCCCCGCGCCCCAGGGCATGCCCACGCGAGCCCCTTGCGCCTCTTAAATGCGCGCCCCCAATGACTCTTATCCGTTCGCTGCTGTACCTGATTTTCCTGATTGTCTGGACGCCGATCTATGCGGTGGCCTGCTTTATCGTGTTTCCGTTCATGAACCCCGCCCGCCGGTTCTGGATGGTGTCCGGGTGGACGAAGTCCGCCATCTGGATGGCGCGCCTGCTGGTGGGCATCCGCTGGCAATACCAGGGCTGGGAGCACATCGAAGAAGCCGTTGCCACCAACAAGCAGGTGGTGCTGCTCTCCAAGCATCAGTCGGCGTGGGAGACCATGGCCTATGTCGCGACCATGCCACGCCCGCTGTGCTACGTGTTCAAGCGTGAGCTGCTGTTTGTGCCGTTCTTCGGCTGGGCGCTGGGCATGCTCAAGATGGTGCACATCAACCGCAAGGACGGCGCCAACGCATTTGCTTCAGTAGCGCGTCAGGGCAAGGAACGGATGGCCGAAGGCGCATGGGTGATCATGTTTCCGGAAGGCACGCGCACGCGCTCGGGTGATCCGAAACCGCGCTACAAGAGCGGCGGTGCGCGCTTCGCCGTGGATACCGGCGCATGGGTCATCCCTATCGCCCACAACTCCGGTCGCGTGTGGCCGCGCAATTCGTTCCTGAAGCACCCGGGGCTGATCACGCTGTCGGTGGGTCCGGCCATCTCGACCGCCGGCAAGACCAGCGACGAGCTCAACCGCGAAGTCGAAGCGTGGATCGAAACAGAAATGCGTAGAATCGACGCCGATAGCTACCGCGAGCACGCATGAAACTGCTGCGCCCACCGACTTCGCCCTCCACCGCCGACAGCGTCCAGCTTGAGCTGCCGCTGCTCGCGCCGGAAGCCACGTCGCCGTCGCAGCAGCCTGACGCGTCCCTCTTCGCCCCGCCCGCACCCGATTTTTTCACCGCACCGCTGGGCCCCAACCAGCGCCGCCTGACGCTGGGCGAGCGCGCGCTGGTCTACAACCTCAAGCGTTCGTCGCGGCGCACCATCGGTTTTGTCATCGATGACCGCGGCTTGTCGATCACGGCACCGCGCTGGGTCACGCTGGCCGAGATCGAACACGCCATCGCCGAAAAGCAGAAGTGGATCTTCGCCAAGCTGGCCGAATGGCGCACGAACGCAGCGCGCCGCATGCTGCCGCCCATGGAGTGGCAGGACGGCGCGACGCTGCCGTTCCTCGGCAAGACGATCATGCTCAAGCTGGAGTCGCCCATCGGTGCGCTGATGTTCGATGCCGACACCAGCGTGCTTCACCTGGGTCTGCCGCCCACCACGACTGAACAGCAACTCAAGGACCGCGTGCAGGGTTGGCTGCAGACGCAGGCGCGACGCCTCTTCGGCGAACGGCTTGAGGTGTACGCAGAACGCCTGGGCGTGCGGCATAGCGCGTATGCGCTGTCGTCCGCCGCCACACGCTGGGGAAGCTGCACTGCCGACGGCAAGATCCGCCTGAACTGGCGGCTCGTGCATTTCCCGATGAGCCTGATCGACTACGTGGTCGCACACGAGCTTGCGCACCTCAAGGAGATGAACCACAGCCCGCGTTTTTGGGACACGGTGGAATCGATCTTTCCTGAGTTTCGTGACGCGCGGGAGCAACTCCGGTCGCATCCGCCGGAGTACTTACCCGCTTTTTGAGTTTTTTGCTGGTGGCGCACCAATAAAAAACAGCGCGCCAAGCCACTCCCAGCACATTCCGTCACACCCTCCTACAATATCGCCTTCCCCGCAGTCCCCCAGGAAGGAAACCCCATGCGAATGCTCCACACCATGCTGCGCGTCGGCGACATGCAGCGCTCAATCGACTTCTACACCAAGGTGCTCGGCATGCAATTGCTGCGCACCAGCGACAATCCCGAATACAAGTACTCGCTGGCCTTCGTCGGCTACGGCCCGGAAACCGGCAACACCGTTATTGAGCTGACCTACAACTACGGCGTGAGCGAGTATGAACTCGGCTCCGCCTTCGGCCACCTCGCCATCGAAGTCGACAACGCCGCGCAGGCCTGCGACCAGATCCGCAACGCGGGTGGCAAAGTCACGCGCGAGGCCGGCCCGGTCAAGGGCGGCAGCACCATCATCGCGTTTGTGGAAGATCCGGACGGCTACAAGATCGAACTGATCCAGGCACGCTCAATGCCCGATGGCAACCGTCACTGACACCGTCCGCCGTCCGCTGGACGGCACCGCCATCGGCCTGATGGTGGTGCTGTGCATGTGTTGGGGTTTCCAGCAGGTGGCCATCAAGGTGGCCGCGCACGATGTCGGGCCCGTCATGCAGGCCGGCGTGCGATCGACGATTGCGTCCGGGCTGGTGCTGGCGTTTGCGCTTTGGCGCGGTACGTGCCTGTCGGTACGCGACGGCACGTTGCCGGGCGGCCTGATAGCCGGCGTACTGTTCGGCATCGAGTTCCTGTGCATCTTCATCGGCCTGGGCTACACCACGGCCTCGCGCATGGCGGTGTTCCTCTACACGGCGCCGATCTTCACTGCGCTCGGTCTGCACTTTTTCGTGCGGGGCGAACATCTGCGCTCGCGCCAGTGGATCGGTATCGGCATTGCATTTGCGGGGATCGTGCTGGCGTTTGCCGATGGCATTCTGCACCCGGCGGCCGGCTCGTCGACGTCGTTGGGCGATGCACTCGGTGTGGCAGCCGGCGCGCTCTGGGGCGCAACGACCATCGTCGTGCGTGCGAGCAAGCTGTCGGAAGCGCCGGTGGCCAAAACGCTGCTGTACCAGTTGGCCGTGTCAGCCGTGCTGCTGATGATGATGGCCGCCGGCACGGGCCAGATCTTCACGGCCAATCTGACACCGACCGCGCTTGCCAGCCTCGCCTACCAGTCCGTGCTGATTGCCTTTGCCAGCTACCTGACGTGGTTCTGGCTGCTGCGCCGCTACCTGGCGTCGCGCTTGTCGGTGTTCTCGTTCTTGACGCCGCTGTTTGGCGTGGCGTTTGGCGTGTTGCTGTTACACGAGCCGGTGGGCCTGCGGTTTGCGCTGGCCGCGGTGCTTGTGCTCTCAGGCATCCTGCTCGTCAATCTTCGATAAGAGACGGCTGCAAGAGAGAAGCGCAATGGCTCTGACGGTTCAACGCCGCCGCAGACAGTACTAGCAGTACGGCAAGGCGGCGCTGGGCTGTCAGAATTCGCCTCCGTCGGTCTCTTCAGGCGTACTGCCGGCGATGCGGTTGGCCGGCAGCGCGTTCGCCACCGCCACAAAGTCTTCCACCGGCACTTCTTCCGCGCGACGGCTCAGGTCAAAGCCGAGCGCGTCGAAATCGATCACATCGCGAAGCGCGCCCAGCGTATTGCGCAACACCTTGCGCCGCTGCGAAAACGCCATCGTCACCACCGTGCCCAGCGCGCGCATGTCCACCGGCGCATACGGCGATTTGTCGGCCGGCCACGGAATCATCCGCACCACGGCCGAATCCACCTTGGGCGGCGGGTTGAACGAGCCTGGCGGCACATCCAGCACCAGCTCCATGTAATACCGCACCTGCAGCATCACCGACAGCCGGCTGAACGCCTTGCTGCCCGGCGCCGCCACCATGCGGTCGACCACCTCTTTCTGCAGCATGAAGTGCTGATCGCGTACGCGATCTGCGAACGTGGCCAGATGAAACAGCAGCGGGCTCGAGATGTTGTATGGCAGGTTGCCGACGATGCGCAGCGGTCGGCCCGTCTCATGCAGCGAACCGAAATCGAATGCCAGCGCATCGCCCGCATGCACGATCAGCCGATCGCCGAAACGCTTCTGCAGGCGTGCGACGAGGTCGCGGTCCAGCTCGACCACCTGCAGCGTGCGCACGCGCTCCATCAGCGGCACGGTGAGCGCGCCCAGACCCGGGCCGATCTCGACGAGCACATCGTCGGGCTGCGGATCAATGGCGGCAACGATGGCGTGGATCACGCCGTCATCGACCAGGAAATTCTGGCCGAAGCGCTTGCGGGCCTGATGCCCCTGGTGAACGCCGGTCGTGGATCGTGCCATTGCGAACTCGAAATCGAAAAGGTCAAAAAAAATCAGGAGCGTGCTGCGTGGCGAGCCATGGCGATTGCCGTGTCGATCGCCTCGATCATGCTGCCGAACTCCGCGCGGCCTGTACCCGCCAGATCCAGCGCCGTACCGTGGTCAACCGACGTGCGCACGAATGGCAGGCCCAGCGTGATGTTCACGCCGTGGCCAAAGGTGCCGTACTTGAGCGGCGCCAGGCCCTGATCGTGATACATCGCCAGCACGCAGTCGGCATCGGCCAGCAGGCGCGGCTGAAACAGCGTGTCGGCCGGATACGGGCCACGCGCATCGATGCCGCGCGCACGCGCACGCGCGATGGCGGGTTCGATTACCTCGATCTCTTCGCGGCCGAGATGGCCGGACTCCCCTGCATGCGGATTCAACCCTGTCACGAGGATGCGCGGCGCGCCCAGCCCGAAGCGTGCGCGCAGGTCACGCTGCACGATGTCGAGCGTCTCGTCGAGCACCGCGGGCGTGATGGCGTCCGATACCTCGCGCAACGGCAGATGCGTCGTTGCAAGCGCTACGCGCAGCATGGCGTTGTCGTGCGCCGGTTGCGGGCCGGCCAGCATCATCACCACGCGCGGCGTGTGGCTGCGCTCGGCCAGGTATTCTGTGTGACCAGTAAACGGCACGCCGGCATCGTTGATCGTGCTCTTCTGTACCGGCGCCGTGACCATCGCGTCATAGCGCACGCCATCGGCCGTACCTTGCAGGCAACCGTCGATGGCCGCGTCGAGCAGATCCAGCACATAGCGCCCATTGGCGGCATCCAGCACCCCAGCGCGCACCGGTGCACCCAGCGGGCGCTCCACAATGATCAACGCCGTAGACGCAACGCGCCAGAAATCGCCCTGACCGGCCGCATCAGCCCGCGCCTGCAGCAATGCCGCATCACCAATCACGTGCCACCGCACCCCGGCGTAGCGCGACGATGCCTGCCGCGCCAGGTGCAGCAGCGCAGCCACGGTGATGTCGGGGCCGATGCCGGCGGGTTCGCCGGTGGTGATGGCAATGTTCAGCATGCAGCGCTTTCCTGCGATGATTTCAGGTCGGTCTAGAAACGCCACGGCCGCCCGCAGGCGGCCGTGAGCGATGCGGATATCCGTAGCTTACTGCTGACGGTTCACGCGATATTCCACGTGTGCCGAGTCGCGCAGCTCACGCAGCCAGTCTTCGTAAGCAGCCTGGACTTTCTGTTCGCGAATCACAGAGCGCGCGTAGTCGCGCTGGCGGTCCCCTGACACCTCAGCCTCACGTCGCCCTTCCACCTGGATCAGGTGCACGCCGAACTGGCTCTGCACCGGCTGCGACACATCGCCCGGCTTGAGTTGGTTCATCGCCTGCTCGAACTCCGGCACCAGTTGGCCCGGCGACACCCAGCCCAGCTCGCCGCCAGCACCAGCCGAACCATCTTGCGAATACCGGCGCGCCGCATCGCCAAAGTCATAGCCATGGACAATGCGATCACGCAGGCCCACCAACTGGCGGCGTGCGTCATCCGCCGACATCGTCGGACCGGTCTTGATCAGGATGTGGCGCACTTGCGTCTGCTGCACCTTGGCGGCAATGGCCGTGCTCGGCGCACGCTTGTCCAGCAGCTTGATCACGTGAAAGCCCGCCGGGCTTTCAACCACCTGGCTCGCCACCTGGCCGGCCTTCATGTCGACCACGGCGTTGGCAAACACAGCCGGCAGACGGCCAATCGGACGCAGCCCCAGTTCGCCACCTTGCGAGGCATCCTGCGCGCCGGAATTGTCACGCGCCAGCTTGGCAAAATCTGCGCCGCCCTGCGCCTGCTTGAGCAGACTTTCAGCCTTGCTGCGCGCAGCGGCCTTCTCTGTATCCGAGGCACCCTCGGCGACCGGCACGAGAATCTGCGCGACGTTGTATTGCTGCTCGCCAGCCGGGGCCGCACCACCGCCCTGCTGCGCCAGATAGTTGTCGATCTCGCCGTCGTAGACCTGCACCTTGGCGTCGACCTCGCGCTCACGCAGGCGCGCCAGCAGAATCTCCTGGCGCAGGTCATCGCGGTACTTGTCGTAGGTCATGCCGGCGTCCTTCAGCTTGCTCTTGAGCTGCGGCACCGACAGGTTGTTTCGCTGAGCCACGCTTTCCACGGCACGATCCACATCGGCGTCGGATACGCGAATGCCGCTTTCCTTGGCGGTCTGCGCCTGCACGCGTTCCAGGATCAGCTGCTCGAGCACTTCGCCGAGCATATCTGCACGCGCAGGCAACGGGCGGTTCTGTGCGCGGAAGGTGCGCTCGACCAGATCGGCGCGGTTGAGCAGTTCGCGGCGGGTGATGACGTCGGTGTTGACCACGGCCACCACCTCGTCGACAAGCTGGCTGCGCGGCGCACCCGGAGCGGTCGGCTCAGGCAGCGTGCCCTGCAGCAGCGGCTGGCTCGGCGATGAATTCGGGTTGGCGAAGATGCCGCGCACCGGCGCACTCTTCTTCGTTGGTTGCGCCTGCTGCGCGTAGGCGGCGGGCGACAGCGTGGCGCCTGCCATCAGCGCAACCAGCACGCCGGTCGCAACACGCAAGCGGCCCAGAGGTGCCACACGCGTGGCGAAAGCGGTCGATTGGAAAGCCATGATGTCGTTATTCATATTGATCCAGCACGGACGGCGTGATCGGCTGCGCGGTCACCGGCTGGTAGCCGGGCACATTCAGACGAATTACGTCGATCGGATTGTTCCCCACCTTCGACAAACCCTTGAACTCGATCTGGGCAAAGATATGCGTCGTATAGCCCGAGACCGCGTTGCTGTAGCGCTGCACCGCCAGTCGACCGACCCAGCAGTCTGCGACATATTCGAGGCCGAGCAGCATGTCAGACGGCTTACGCGCATCGAGGTCGTAACCGATGCGGCCCAGCCCATAGAGACGCCGCGTGATCGGCCACTGCGTTGAGATATCGGCCTGTTCCAGCGGCAGTTGACCGGTGTTGGTGTCTTGCCGGTAGTAGCGGTAGCCGAGGTTGATCACCTTGTTGGCTTCCGGCTTCCAGCTGAACGCCACCGTCGAGCGCATGATGCGATCGATATCCTGATTGTACTGAAGGTTCGTATCGAAAAAGATGCCGCGGAACATCTGGATCGTGGTCGCGCCCAGAAGGTCCGAATAGCGGCGCACCGCCGTCGGCGCCGCGCCCGCCAGCGTCACGCGCTGGCCGTCCAAATCGATGCGCTGCGCGATCGTCGCGCGCAAACGCTCGATGCCTGATTCCGATTCAATAAAGCGCGTGGTCACGCCCGCCGTCAGCTTGTTGTTGTCGGCAATGCGGTCGTAGCCGGTGTAGGGGTTCTCGGTAAAGATCTGGCCGAGGTTGTAGTCCGACTGACCGGTATCGAACAGCGGGATCTGCGACTGATCGCGGTACGGCGTGTATACGTAGAACACGCGCGGTTCCAGTGTCTGGATGTAGCTCACGCCAAACAGCTTGGTGACCAGCGGCGCATCGCGCTCGAAGGTCATGCCGGAATCGAGCGAGAACGTGGGCAGCGTGCGGTTGATCTGGCTGTCCTGGGTGTCGCCAGCCGGACGATCCAGGCGGTATGCCGTGGTGTTCAGGATGAACTTAGGCGTGACGTACCAGCCCGGACGGATGATCGGGTAGCTGATCGTCGGCTGCATGTACAGACGCTCGCCCTGGACAGTATTGGCGGTCGGAATCGAGAACCGCGTGTAGTCGGTCAGGAAATTGATGTCAAAACCGCCAACGTCGTACCGGTTATACGTCAGACTCAAATCCGGCACGCGCTCGTACGGCGCTGCCAGGGGCGTAGTAGCGGTCGACAGCGTCTGGAACTTCTGCACACGCGCCATCGCGACCCAGTCGCCGATCGAATACGAGACGCCGCCTTCCTGGATGTACTGACGCTGCGTCGCCGTGACGATGCTGCGTCCAAGGTCGTCCGGATACGTGTTGTCGGAAACCTTGTTGTAGTTGATGTAGCCGGTCAGGCCAGGGGCCAGGCGCTGCGTGTGTACCGCTGAAATCGACCAGCGGTTGCGACCGGCTTCACGGTCATCGGGCAGGAATTCGCCGCGCAGGGCGCCGCTGTACGAGGTGTTGAGATAGCGGTATTCGGCGCCAAGCTGCAGGCCGCGCGTGGTCAGCAAGCGCGGATACAGCGTCAAATCACGATTCGGCGCGATGTTGAAGTAGTACGGCAGCGTGACGTCGGCCCCGCTGCGGCTGTTATAGCCGAAGACCGGGGCGAGAAACCCGCTGCGCCGGTCGTCATTGAGCGGAAAATCCATCACCGGCGCCGCAAACACAGGCACGCCAAAGAAGTGCAGCACGCCGTTGCGGCCGGTGCCGACCTGGCGGTCGCTGTCGATATCGATGCGGCTTGCGCTGAAGTACCAGTCGACGTTGTCGGGCGAACACGTGGTGTACGTGCCGCGCGTGATGCGGCTGTTGTCCTTGTCGATGAAATCGATGCGGTCTGCGGTGCCGTGGCCGCCGGTTGTGTGGAACTCATAGGCCGGCGTGGTCATGGTGCCTTCGTTGGCGGTGACCTTGAGCTTGGCATCCGGGCCTGTGACCAGCGTGCCGCCCTTGAACAGCCGCACGTTGCCGGTGGCGGTGGCGACGTCGGTGTCCTGGTTGTAATCGAGCGTGTCGCCCTTGAGCACCGAACCGTTGCGGCGCAGCTCGCCGCTGCCGCGCAGATGCGCGTCTTCATTGGTACGGCCGTCCATCTTGTCGGCCGCGGTAAACGTGGGGACGGTGTTGTCCGGACGTTGGACGGGCTCGGCCATCTTGGGCACGAGCGGGCTGCCGCCGGGCGTGGTCGGGCCGGATGTGGCCAGCGCCGTCACCGAAGACGCCGGCGTGGCAGCGGATGCCGTCGCCTGCGTCGTATCCGGGCTCTGCGCCGCAGACGTCGCGGTCCACACACCGGCCACCGCGAACACCAGCGGGCGCAATGCCAGCGTGCCACGCCGGTTGGCGGGCCGCTGATCGGGCGCGGCAACAGCAGCGCGCTGCCGGTTTTTCCTGGCTCGGTTCGGTTCGGTCATGCAGATCGGGAACAGGGCCGCGCGCGCAACGGCACGCACAGGCACAAAATCAGTCAGTACTGCGGTCAATCCCGCCGTCGGACGCGGCCTGGACAGGGCCGGCGCTCGCTCGCGGCGAAACTCGGTCGGGTATTATACGGGGCTTCCTTCCTGCTCCATTCCAGCGCTTCCTCAGCATGGCTTTAACCCCTGGCGCCGCCACCGGCGCAACCGACGCACGCCTCGATCAACTGCGCGACTGGCTCAGCACTTTGCCTGCCGCCCACGGCCTGCGTACTGACACGCTGCAGCCCGCTTCGGCCGATGCCAGCTTCCGCCGTTATTTCCGCCTGGACGGCGCTGTTACTGGTCAACCCGGCACGCTGGTCGTCATGGATGCGCCGCCGCCACAGGAAGACTGCCGCCCGTTCGTCCATGTGGCTGGCCTGCTCAATGGCGCCGGCGTGCATGCACCGCAGGTGCTGGAGCAGGATCTCGCGCAGGGCTTCCTGCTGCTGACCGACCTGGGCCCGCAGACTTATCTGCAATCGCTGCGCGAGCGCGATTTCGACCTCGCTTACGCCAACACGCTGTTCCGCCCGGCCATCCACACGCTGGTGCGCTGGCAATTGGCCTCGCGCGAAGGCGAGCTGCCGCCATACGACGAGGCGCTGCTGCGCCGCGAGCTGTCGCTGTTTCCCGACTGGTATGTCGACCGCCACCTGCAGCGCACGCTCGACACCACCCAGCGCGAATCGCTCGACAAGGTGTTCAAACTACTGGTCGACAGCGCCCTGGCCCAGCCGCGCGTGTACGTGCATCGCGACTACATGCCGCGCAACCTGATGGTCAACGCGGCCGATCCGTCGCAGCCGGGCGTGCTGGACTTCCAGGACGCCGTCTACGGCCCGATCACTTACGACGCCGCTTCGCTGCTGCGCGACGCCTTCCTGTCGTGGGATGAAGAGCAGGAACTCGACTGGGCCGTGCGCTACTGGGAAGCCGCCCGTGCCGCCAAGCTGCCGGTGGACGAAGATTTCGGCGAGTTCTATCGCGCGCTCGAATGGATGGGTGCGCAGCGCCACCTGAAGGTGGCCGGTATCTTCGCGCGCCTGCGTTACCGCGACGGCAAGACCGGCTACGTGGAAGACACCCCGCGCTTCATTGCCTATCTGCGCCGCGTATGCAGCCGCTACAACGCGCTGGCGCCGCTGGCTCGGCTGCTCGATCAGCTCGAAGATCGCGCCCAGCAGATCGGCTACACGTTCTGATTCCAATGGCTTCCCAACGCACTGCGGAATTCCGTGCCGGCGTCCTGGCGCTTGCGCCCATGCTGCTGGGCGTCGTGCCCTTCGGCCTGATCTATGGCGTGCTGGCCACGTCCGCCGGCATGCCCGCGTGGCTGGCCGTGGCGATGAGCGCCATCGTATTCGGTGGCGCCTCACAGATGATCCTGGTGCAGTTGTGGGCCGGTGGCGCGCCCGCGCTGGTGATTGCGGCAACGGTGTCGATGGTAAACCTGCGGCACGCGCTGTATTCGGCCAGCATCGCCCCGACGCTGGCGCATCTGCCGCGCCGCTGGAAATGGCTGATCGCTTATCTGCTGACGGACGAGGCGTTCGCCGCCATGAACCGGCGCGTGGTCAATGCGCGTCCAGGCACCGAAGAGACGACCTACCGTCACTGGTACTTCCTCGGCGCCGGCGTGGCACTCTGGACGAGCTGGCAGGCTTCGACCATCGTCGGCGTGGTGCTGGGCGCGCAAGTGCCGACCACCTGGCCGCTCGATTTCTTCCTGCCGCTCACGTTCATCGCTATCGTGGTGCCAGCGCTGCGCACGCGTGCGCAACTGGCGGCGGCGCTTACCGGCGCGGCGTTGGCCGTGGCGTGGACAGGCTGGCCGCACAAGCTGGGGTTGATGAGCGCGGCATGCGTGGGCATCGCCATCGGCGCGCTCGTCGAGCGGTTGCTGGCCCGGCCTTCCGACAAGGGAGCGACCGCATGAAAGCCCTGATCCTCTTCAGTGTGCTGCTGATTTCTGGCGCGGCCACTTACCTGATCCGCCTGTCTTTCATTGCGCTCGAAGGGCGCATGAACCTGCCACTGTGGTTCCGCAGCGCCCTGCCCTACGTGCCGGCCGCCATGCTGACCGCGCTGATCGCGCCCGATCTGCTGATGCGCGACGGCACGCTGGCCGTATCAGTGGACAACCCGCGCCTGCTGGCCGGCATCGTTGCCATCGTCATCGCACGGGCGACAAAGAGCGCGATGTGGACCATCGTCGGCGGCATGGCGGTGCTGCTGATTCTCATGAACGTGATGGCCTGACGCCACAATGAAAGCCATGATTTTTGCCGCGGGCCGCGGCGACCGCATGCGCCCACTGACCGACCACACGCCCAAGCCCCTGCTCAACGTTGGCGGCAAACCGCTGATCGTCTGGCAAATCGAGCGCCTGGCCTCGGCTGGTGTGCGCGACATCGTCATCAATCACGCATGGCTCGGTACTCAGATTGAAGCCGCGCTTGGCGACGGCAGCGCCTGGGGTGTGCGCCTTGCGTATTCGCCGGAAGGGCAAGCACTGGAAACGGCAGGCGGCGTCGCCCAGGCCATGCCACTGCTGCATGCCGGCGCCGGCCACAGCGTGTTCATTGCCGTCAGCGGCGATGTGTTCTGCGATTACGACTACACCACGCTGTGTGACCACGCCCCGGCGATGGTCGCACGGGCCACGCCGGGCATGCACCTGGTGATGGTGCCCAACCCGCCCTACCACTTGCGCGGCGACTTTGCCCTGGATAACGAAGGCACGCTCCACGTCGACGGCGCCGAACGCCTCACGTTTGGCAACATCGGCCTGTACGACACGCGCCTGTTTGCCGGCATCGCGCCCGGCACGCGGCTGGCGATGACGCCGCTGTATCACCAGGCCATTGCCGAAGGCCGCGCTACAGGCGAGCGCTTTGACGGCCGCTGGGAAAACGTCGGCACGCCCGGCCAGTTGGCAGCACTGGATGCCGAAGTGAGCGCCTAGTCAGCCTGGGCGGGCTCGAGCGCACACAAGGCCGCACACAAGGCAACTGGAAGGCACGGCGTTACAATCGACGCATCCTTTCTGCCGCTGGAAAACACGCCATGTCCGCCACCGAACTCGCTTTTCTCCAGACCTGTCGCCAACGCCGCGAGCGCGTCGTGCAGTGGCTGCGCGCCGCAGTCGGGAACGGTGGCGGAGTCGCCATCGTGCCGACCGCGCCCGAGGCGATGCGCAACCGCGACAGCGACTACCCCTATCGGCACGACAGCTACTTTTACTACCTGACTGGCTTCACCGAGCCTGAAGCGGTGCTCGCCATCGTGGTGCCGGCCGGCAACGCACCCGCGCGCAGCGTGCTGTTCTGCCGCCCCAAACATGAAGAGCGCGAAATCTGGGACGGCTTCCGCTTCGGCCCTGAAGCGGCCAAGGAAGCCTTCGGCCTGGATGAAGCACACTCGGTGGAAGAGATCGATGCGACGCTGCCCAAGCTGCTAGCCAACGCGGCCGCCGTGGCGTATCCGCTGGCCGAGAGCGGCACGTTCGACCGCCGCATGCGCCGCTGGCTCGACACGGTGCGCATGCAGGGCCGCGCGGGCGTGTCGCCACCGCATCAGGCGCTGGACGTGCGCGCCATCCTCGACGAGCTGCGCCTGTTCAAAGACCCGAGCGAACTCGACATCATGCGCCGCGCCGCGCGCATCTCCGCCGGCGCACACGTACGCGCCATGCAAGCCTCGCGTGCCGGTCTGCGCGAATATCACCTCGAGGCCGAACTGCTGTACGAATTCCGCCGCCACGGTGCGCAAAGCGTCGCCTACAACTCCATCGTTGCCACCGGCCCGAACGCGTGCGTGCTGCACTATCGCGCCGGCAACGCTGAATTGCGCGACGGTGACCTGTGCCTGATCGACGCTGGCTGCGAGCTTGACGGCTACGCGTCGGACATCACGCGCACGTTCCCCGTCAATGGCCGCTTCACCGGCCCGCAGCGCGAGCTGTACGAACTCGTCGTCGCCGCGCAGGAAGCCGCCATTGCCGAGACGCGCCCCGGCGTGCCGTACAACGTGCCACACGACGCTGCCACGCGCGTGCTGGCGCAAGGCATGCTCGACACCGGCCTGCTCGACGCCAACCAGGTCGGCACGACCGATGACGTGATTGCCGGCGGGCAGTATCGCCAGTTCTACATGCACCGCACCGGCCACTGGCTCGGCATGGACGTGCACGACGTTGGGGAATACCGCACGCCGGGCACGGCCGCTCCCACTGAAGGCGAACGCCCGTGGCGCCCCCTGGAAGCCGGCATGGTGCTGACCGTCGAACCCGGCATCTACGTACGCCCGGCGCCGGGCGTGCCGGAACAGTATTGGCACATCGGCATCCGCATTGAAGACGACGCCATCGTCACGCCCGAAGGCTGCGAGATCATCACGCGCGACGTGCCCGTGGCCCCGGACGAAATCGAACTGGTGATGCGGAGCCAGGCATGACAGACAGCATCGCACCGAGCACCGCCACAACGGATTTCGACGTCGCCATCGTCGGCGCCGGGCCGGTTGGGCTCGCACTGGCCAACTGGCTGCTGCGCGACACCGACTGGCGCATCGCCCTGTTCGATGCGCGCGACGCAGAAGCCGCGGCACAAGACCCGCGTGCGCTCGCACTGTCGCACGGCTCGCGCGTGCTGCTGCAAGAGATTGGCGGCTGGCCCGCGCGCGCCACGCCCATCACGCATATCCATGTCTCGCAGCGCGGCCACTTCGGCCAGGCGCATATCCGCCGCGAAGACTATGACGTGCCCGCGCTCGGCCACGTCGTGCAATACGGCGACCTGAGTGCCGCGCTCAACGCTGCGCTCGCCACGCAGATGCAGCGTCATCCGGCCCGCATCACCCGCTACGATCACACGCCGGTCGAGCGCGTCGAGCAACTGCCGCGCGCCGACGGCACCGTTGCCCCGGCACGCGTGCGGGCACTACATGGTGAAAGACATGCGGGGCAGCATCCGCTGGCGATCGAAACCGAAGTCGTCATCCAGGCCGAAGGCGGCTTGTTCGACGATGCACGCAAGCAGGCCGGCAGCCTTGCCCACGCGCGCCGCCGCGATTACGGCCAGACCGCCATCGTTGCGCACGTGCGCTGCAGCGCGCCGCTTGATGGCTGGGCCTGGGAGCGCTTCACGCCCGAAGGCCCGCTCGCATTGCTGCCGCAAGATACCGCGCAAGGCCCAGGCTATGCGCTCGTGTGGTGCTGCGCGCCTGACGAAGCCCGCCGCCGCGCGGGGCTGCCCGACGATACCTTCCTCGCCGAATTGAACGCTGCCTTTGGCGAACGCATGGGCCGCTTCACGCACGCCAGCCCGCGTCACACATTCGCGCTTGGGCTGCATGCGCAGCGCATTCCGGTCGACCGCCGCGTGGCGGCCATCGGCAATGCCGCGCAGACGATCCACCCGGTGGCAGGCCAAGGCTTCAACCTCGGCCTGCGCGACGCGTTCGAGATGGCCCGCGCGCTTCGAGATGCGGCAACGCCTGCCACCCTCGCACGCTTTGCCCGCGAACGCGCGTTCGACCGCGCCGTCACCATCGGCCTGACCGATCTGCTGCCGCGCGCGTTTGCCGTGCCGGGGCGGCCGTTTGGCCACCTGCGCGGCGCGGCGCTTACGCTGCTCGAATGCCTGCCGCCGCTCAAGCACGGGCTGGCGCGGCAGATGATGTTCGGGCAGCGAGGCTAGCCGGCCTGGCCCCCGACGGGCGTGACAACACGCCGCCACGACCGCACCGCCGCATAGTTTGTGCACAACATTTAGGCAATCCGGCGGTTTGGCGGTAAAATCCCGTCCTCGCATTTTTCACTCCCGTCGCTCCGCCTGCACGTCTGCCGACTCTGGGCGGAAGGGGTGTTTTTTCGTTTCTTCCCAATACACTGCCTTGCAGATCGGACCGCATACCCTTCGCAACAACCTGTTCGTCGCCCCCATGGCGGGCGTGACGGACCGCCCGTTCCGCCAGCTTTGCAAGCGGCTGGGCGCGGGCTATGCGGTGTCGGAGATGGTCGCGTCCAACGCGCAGCTCTGGAAGAGCGAGAAGACCATGCGGCGCGCCAACCACACAGGCGAAGTCGAGCCGATCGCCGTGCAGATTGCCGGCGCCGAGCCGATGATGATGGCCGAGGCCGCTCGCTACAACGTCGACCGCGGCGCGCAGATCATCGACATCAATA
This sequence comes from Ralstonia sp. SET104, assembly GCF_003851545.1. Lineage (GTDB taxonomy): Bacteria > Pseudomonadota > Gammaproteobacteria > Burkholderiales > Burkholderiaceae > Ralstonia. Next base: position 45,954 of record NZ_BHVX01000009.1, read on the forward strand.
TGGGCTGCCCGGCCAAGAAGGTGTGCAACGTGGCCGCCGGTTCCGCCCTGCTGCAGAACGAGCCGCTGGTCACGCGCATCGTCGAGGCAGTGGTGGGTGCTGTGGGCGACCGCGTGCCGGTCACGCTCAAGATCCGCACCGGCTGGGACCGCGAACACCGCAACGCGCTTACCGTGGCACGCATCGCGCAGGACGCGGGCATCAGCATGCTGACCGTGCACGGCCGCACGCGTGCCGACCTGTACCACGGTGAAGCCGAGTACGACACCATCGCCGCGGTCAAGGCGTCGGTGCGCATTCCGGTGGTCGCCAACGGCGATATCACCACGCCGGCCAAGGCCCGCCATGTGCTGGCCGTAACCGGCGCCGATGCCATCATGATCGGCCGCGCTGCGCAGGGGCGCCCGTGGCTGTTCCGCGAGATCGAGCACTTCCTGCAGACCGGCGCGCTGCTGCCGGCGCCGGAAGTGGAAGAGATTCGCGGCATCATGAACGCTCACCTGGAAGAGCACTACGCGTTCTACGGCGAGTACACCGGGGTGCGTACCGCACGCAAGCACATCGCTTGGTACACGCGCGGGTTGGCCGGGGCCAACCTATTCCGCCACCGCATGAACACCATCGAAGACACTGCGGCGCAATTGGCCGCAGTCAACGCGTTCTTCGACGAGCAGCGTGCGCTGTCCGACCGTCTGGTCTACGAAGACCAACGCGTGGACGAGAACGACAACAGCGGCGACCGCCCCACGACGGGCAACAACAACGACAACAACAAGGAGCTGCTTGCCGCATGAGCCGCAACCCGATCGAACGCTGCATCCGGGACAGCCTGGATACGTACTACCGCGACCTGGACGGCGAGAACCCGTCCAACGTCTACGACATGGTGCTGCAGGCCATTGAACGGCCGCTGTTGGAAACCGTGATGGCATGGGCTTCCAACAACCAGTCGCAGGCGGCCGACTACCTCGGCATCAACCGCAACACGCTGCGCAAGAAGTTGCAGCAGCACGGCCTCATCTGAGGCTGCGGGCCGGCCTTTGAATCGATTTCCTTTCTGACGGCGCCTAAGACCAACCTGGTGCCCTACCCGCCCACCGGCGTTTCCACCATGATCCAGCAAGCCCTGCTTTCCGTTTCCGACAAGACCGGCATCGTCGACTTTGCCCGTGCCCTGCACGGCGCAGGCGTCAAGCTCCTCTCCACCGGCGGCACCGCCAAGCTGCTCGCCGAATCGGGCCTGCCCGTGACGGAAGTGGCCGACTACACAGGCTTTCCGGAAATGCTCGACGGCCGCGTCAAGACGCTGCACCCGAAAGTGCACGGTGGCATCCTGGCCCGCCGCGACCTGCCCGAGCACATGGCTGCGCTGGCTGAACACAGCATCCCGACCATCGACCTGCTGGTGGTGAACCTGTACCCGTTCCAGCAGACCGTCGCCAAGGACGAATGCTCGCTGGCCGACGCCATCGAGAACATCGACATCGGCGGCCCGACCATGCTGCGCTCGGCAGCCAAGAACCACCGCGACGTGACGGTCATCGTTGATCCGGCCGACTACGCCACCGTGCTGGCCGAAATGCAAGCCAACAACAACACGGTTGGCTTTGAGACCAACTTCATGCTCGCCAAGAAGGTGTTCGCGCACACCGCGCAGTACGACGGCGCCATCACCAACTACCTGACGAGCCTGGGCGCCGACAAGTCGCACAGCACGCGCAGCGCCTATCCGCAGACGCTGAACCTGGCCTTCGACAAGGTGCAGGAAATGCGCTACGGCGAAAACCCGCATCAGTCCGCCGCCTTCTACCGCGACCTGAAGGCCGTGAACGGCGCGCTCGCCAACTACAAGCAACTGCAGGGCAAGGAGCTGTCGTACAACAACATCGCCGACGCCGATGCCGCGTGGGAATGCGTGAAGTCGTTCGATGCGGCCAAGGGCGCCGCGTGCGTGATCATCAAGCACGCCAACCCGTGCGGCGTGGCCATCGGCGGCACCGCGCAGGAAGCGTACGAAAAGGCGTTCAAGACGGATTCGACCTCGGCCTTCGGCGGCATCATCGCCTTCAACGTGCCGCTGGATGAGGCTGCCGCACAGGTGGTGGCCAAGCAGTTCGTGGAAGTGCTGATCGCCCCGGGCTTCACGGAAGGCGCACGTGCGGTGTTCGCGGCCAAGCAGAACGTGCGCGTGCTGGAAATCCCGCTCGGCAACGGCATCAACGCCTACGACTTCAAGCGCGTGGGCGGCGGCCTGCTGGTGCAGAGCCCGGACGCCAAGAACGTGCAGCCGAGCGAGTTGCGCGTGGTCACCAAGCGCCACCCGACGCCGAAGGAAATGGACGACCTGATGTTCGCCTGGCGCGTCGCCAAGTTCGTCAAGTCGAACGCCATTGTGTTCTGCGGCGGTGGCATGACGCTGGGCGTGGGCGCCGGCCAGATGAGCCGCGTCGATTCGGCACGCATTGCCAGCATCAAGGCGCAGAACGCGGGCCTGACGCTCGCCGGTTCGGCCGTGGCGTCGGACGCGTTCTTCCCATTCCGCGACGGCCTGGACGTGGTGGTCGATGCCGGCGCCTCGTGCGTGATCCAGCCGGGCGGCTCGGTGCGCGACGACGAAGTGATCGCCGCCGCCGATGAGCGCAACGTGGCCATGATCTTCACCGGCACGCGCCACTTCCGCCACTAAACGGTCACGAAACAGCACGGCCGCTCGACCGATCAAACGGGGCAAGGCGTAAACTGGCGCCTTGCCCCGTTTTTATTTCTGCTCACTTCCTTCATGCGCATCCTCGGCATCGACCCCGGCCTTCGCACCACGGGTTTCGGCGTGCTTGAACGGCACGGCCACAAGCTCGTCTACGTGGCCTCGGGCACGATCAAGAGCAACGGCAATGCCGACTTGTCCAGCCGTCTGAAGACGCTGTACGACGGCGTCTCCGAGTTGGTGAGCGTCTACCGGCCGAACTGCGCCGCCATCGAAAAAGTCTTCGTCAACGTCAACCCGCAATCGACGCTGCTGCTGGGCCAGGCGCGCGGCGCGGTGATCTGCGGACTGATGAGCGGCAACCTGCCGGTGTTCGAATACACCGCGCTGCAGCTCAAACAGGCCGTGGTCGGTTACGGCCGCGCCAACAAGGATCAGGTGCAGGAGATGGTCGTGCGCCTGCTCAACCTTGAAGGCAAACCCGGCTCGGATGCCTCCGACGCACTGGGCGTGGCGATCTGCCATGCGCATGGCGGTGAAACGCTCGCCGCCATGGCGGGCCTGGCGCCGCAGCTTGCGCAGAAGGGGCTGCGTGTGCGGCGCGGGCGGTTGGTCGGCTGATTCAATCAACACCCTCAGCGCCCCTCACCTTCAAGCACTGAGGTGCGCGCCGCATCGGCTACACTGCGCTCCGTTTTGGAGGAACTTCACCCATGATCGGACGCATCGCCGGGACGCTGATCGAAAAGAACCCGCCGCACCTGCTGGTCGACTGCCACGGCGTCGGCTACGAGATCGACGTGCCGATGAGCACGTTCTACAACCTGCCCGCCACCGGCGAGAAGGTCGTGCTGTTGACCCAGCAGATCGTGCGCGAGGATGCGCACCTGCTCTACGGCTTCGGCACCGCCGCCGAGCGCGAAACCTTCCGCCAGCTCATCAAGATTTCGGGCATCGGCGCGCGCATTGCGCTGGCGGTGCTGTCGGGCATGTCGGTGGCCGAACTCGCACAGGCTGTCACGCTGCAGGAAGCTGGGCGGCTCACACGCATTCCGGGCATCGGCAAAAAAACGGCTGAACGCCTGCTGCTCGAACTCAAGGGCAAGCTGGGCGCCGATCTGGGTGCGGTACCGGGCGGGCCTGCCGTGTCGGATGACGCCGTGGACGTGCTCAACGCCCTGCTGGCGTTGGGGTATTCCGACAAGGAAGCGGCACTCGCCATCAAACAGGTGCCGGCCGGCACGGGCGTGTCGGAGGGCATCAAGCTGGCGCTCAAGGCGCTCTCAAAGGGCTGACGCCCGGGCAGCGGCGAGGCGGTAAAATGGTCCGTTCGCGCGCGGCACCCTCTGCCCGCGCCGCCTTCCCGTCATGATCGAAACCGACAAGCTCGCCGCCAAGGCCGTCTCTGCTGAACGCCTGATTTCAGCCTCCCCCGCCTCCCCCAACGAGGAGGCGTTCGAGCGCGCACTGCGCCCCAAGCTGCTTGACGAATATGTCGGCCAGGAAAAGGTGCGCGGCCAGCTCGACATCTTCATGACGGCGGCCAAGAACCGCAGCGAAGCGCTGGACCACGTACTGCTGTTCGGCCCGCCGGGCCTGGGCAAGACAACGCTGGCGCACATCATTGCGCGCGAGATGGGCGTCAACCTGCGCCAGACCTCCGGCCCCGTGCTGGAGCGCCCCGGCGATCTGGCGGCGCTGCTCACCAACCTTGAAGCCAACGACGTTCTCTTCATCGACGAGATCCACCGGCTCTCGCCCGTGGTGGAGGAAATCCTGTACCCGGCGCTGGAGGACTACCAGATCGACATCATGATCGGCGAGGGCCCGGCGGCGCGCTCGGTCAAGCTCGATCTGCAGCCGTTCACGCTGGTAGGGGCCACCACGCGCGCCGGCATGCTGACCAACCCGCTGCGCGACCGCTTCGGCATCGTCGCGCGGCTGGAGTTCTACACGCCGGCTGAGCTGGCGAAGATCGTCAAGCGTTCGGCCGGTCTGCTCAATGCACACATTGTGGACGCGGGCGCGCTGGAAATCGCCAAGCGCTCGCGCGGCACACCCCGTATCGCCAACCGCCTGCTGCGCCGCGTGCGTGACTTTGCCGAAGTGAAAGCCGATGGCGTCATCACCCGCGAGGTGGCCGACGCCGCGCTGGCCATGCTCGACGTGGATGCCGTCGGCTTCGACCTGATGGATCGCAAGCTGCTCGAAGCGATCCTGCACAAGTTCAACGGCGGGCCGGTCGGCGTTGACAACCTGGCCGCCGCCATTGGCGAAGAGCGCGACACGATTGAAGACGTGCTCGAGCCGTACCTGATCCAGCAGGGCTACCTGCAACGCACGCCGCGCGGGCGCGTGGCCACGGCCTCGGCGTACCAGCACTTCGGGCTGGGCGCCCCCAAGAGCGGGCCTGTGCGTGAGCTCTGGGACGACAACAACAACTAACACCCCACCCACCTCACCCGCCATGACTGCCCCCAGTCCTCAGCGCAACTTCCGCTACTACGACTTCGTCATGGCCGCCTTCGTCACGGTGCTGCTGTGCTCGAACCTGATCGGCGCAGCCAAGGCGGCGCAGATCACGCTGCCGATTCTCGGGCCGGTCACGTTTGGCGCGGGCGTGCTGTTCTTCCCCATCTCGTACATCTTTGGCGACATCCTCACCGAGGTGTACGGCTACGGGCGCGACCGCCGCGTGGTGTGGGCCGGCTTTGCCGCGCTGATCTTCGCGTCGTTCATGTCGCTGGTGGTGTTGGCGCTGCCGGTGGCGCCGTTCATGGCCGACTATCAGAAGAGCCTGAACGACGTGTTCGGCAACACGCCGCGCATCGTCGCCGGGTCGCTCATCGCGTTCTGGTGCGGCAGCTTCGCCAACAGCTACACGCTGGCGAAGATGAAGATCTACACGGAAGGGAAATGGCTGTGGACGCGCATTGTCGGCTCCACGGTGGTGGGCGAGGCGGTGGATTCGTCGCTGTTCTACGTGATCGCCTTCTACGGCATCTGGCCGCACGAACAGGTGCTGCGCGTGGCCATCGCGCAATACATCCTCAAGACCGGCTGGGAGATCCTGGCAACGCCGCTCACCTACCGCGTCGTCGCCTTCCTCAAGCGCGCCGAAAACGAAGACTACTACGACCGCGACACCGACTTCACGCCGTTCCGGCTGAAGGTGTAGCGCGTGGCGTTCCAGACTTCACGTTTGAGGTTCTGAACTCGGCGTGGTCGCGTTCCGGACCCCACTGTTGAGGTTCGCAACCCCACATTCGGTGTTTCCGAACGCCATGCTCAAGGTTCAGAACGCGATGTTTGAAGTGCTGAACTCGGAGGTGTTGCGTTCAGAACAACATGTTCCGAGTTCCGGACGCGGCGTTCGGGGTTCTGCACGCCGCAGTTGAGGTTCCGAACCCGACGCTTGCGGTTCCACACCCCGCGTACCGGGTTCCAAACCCAGCCAGCGGCCCAGCGCTAGGGCACGCGGCGGTCCACCTCGTCGAGCACCAGCAAATCGAGGTGCGCGACATCGCCCCACTGCACCACGGTCAGTTGATGACCATCCGACGAAAGCCGATTGATGCTGGCGTTGCGCAATTCATGCTGACGCGGCTCGGCAAGCGTCATGGCGTTGGCGTGGCGATACAGGCAATCGAGCACGCCGCCGTGGCTCACCAGCGCGATGCGCTCGCCGGGGTGGCGGCGGATCAGGCGCAGGGCGGTTTGCACCGCGCGCGCATGGAATTCAGTGAGCGTTTCGCCGCCGGGTGGAGCGAACTCGGGCACACGGTTCTGCCACGCATCGAAGTCGGCCGGATGCTGCGCGGCGACTTCGGCGTAGGTCAGGCCTTCGAACTGGCCGTAGCAGCGCTCGCGCAGGCCGGCGTCATCGCGCACCGTGGCGCCAACTTCGTCCGCCAGCGCCTGCGCGGTCTGCTTCGCACGCGACAGGTCGCTCGCATAGACGGCGTCAAACCGTTCGCGTGCAAGCGCGCGGCCCAGTTGCGTGGCTTGTTCCAGCCCCTGCGTATTCAGCGGCACGTCGAGCTGACCTTGCAGGCGGCGTTCGCGGTTCCAATCGGTCTCGCCGTGGCGCACGAGCACGATGTGGGTGATCTGCGGCATCGGCATGGGAATGGCGGCGGCGCGTGGCATCACAGGGCTCTCAAACGTGTCAGACAGATTTGGCTGTTTCCGAAGCGGTGGCACGCGCAACTTGCGGCGCCACCTGCAACCAGAACGTGACCGGGCCATCGTTGACGAGCGACACTTTCATATCCGCGCCGAACTCGCCTGTGGCGACGATGGGGTGCTGCGCGCGAGCCCGCGCCACGAAATGCTCATACAGGCGGCGGCCGTCTTCCGGGGCAGCCGCAGGCGTGAAGCTCGGGCGCGTGCCGGATTTGGTATCCGCCGCCAGCGTGAACTGCGACACGACCAGCAAGCCACCGGCCTGCCCGTTGCCGTCGATGTTGCGCACCGGCAGGTTCATCTTGCCCTGCGCGTCGGAGAACACCCGGTAGTTCAGCAGCTTTTCCAGCAAGCGATCGGCCTCGGCAGCACTGTCACCGCGTTCGGCGCACACGAGCGCGAGCAGACCCGGGCCGATCTCGCCGACCACACGGCCGTCGACACGCACAGCCGCCTGCGAGACGCGCTGGATCAGTCCAATCACTTCAGCACCACGCGGGCAAAGCGACGCTTGCCGACTTGCATCACGAACGTGCCGGCCTCAACCTTCAGCGCCTTGTCGCTGATGACGGTGCCGTCGATCTTCACGCCGCCCTGCTCGATGTTGCGGTTGGCGTCCGACGTGGACGGGCACAGGCCGGCTTGCTTGAGCAGTTGCGCAATGCCCAGCGGCGCGCCCGACAGCTCGATCTGCGCAATGTCGTCCGGCACACCGCCGCGTGCGCGGTGGTTGAAGTCTTCCAGCGCGCGCTCGGCATCGGCCTGGCTGTGGAAGCGCGCGACGATCTCCTGCGCCAGCATCACCTTGCAATCGCGCGGGTTGCGGCCCAGTACGATCTCCTGCTTCATCAGGTCGATCTCGGCCAGCGGGCGGAACGACAGCAGCGTGTAGTACGTCCACATCAGGTCGTCGGAGATGCTCATCAGCTTGCCGAACATCTCGTTCGGCGCCTCGCTGATGCCGACGTAGTTACCCTTGGACTTGGACATTTTCTCCACACCGTCCAGGCCCACCAGCAACGGCATGGTCAGGATGCACTGCGGTTCCTGGCCGTATTCCTTCTGCAGCTCGCGGCCGACCAGCAGGTTGAATTTCTGGTCGGTGCCGCCCAGCTCCAGATCGGACTTGAGCGCGACCGAGTCGTAGCCCTGCATCAGTGGGTAGAGGAATTCGTGCACCGAGATCGGCACGCCGGCCTTGTAGCGCTTGGTAAAGTCGTCGCGCTCCATCATGCGGGCCACGGTGTACTTGGCGGCCAGTTGGATGATGCCGCGCGCGCCCAGTGGGTCGCACCATTCGCTGTTGTAGCGGATCTCGGTCTTGCTCGGGTCCAGCACCATGCTGGCCTGGCGGTAGTAGGTCTGCGCGTTGGTCTCGATCTGCTCACGTGTGAGCGGCGGGCGCGTGGCGTTGCGGCCGGACGGGTCGCCAATGGTCGAGGTGAAATCGCCGATCAGGAAGATCACCTGGTGGCCAAGGTCCTGCAACTGGCGCATCTTGTTGAGCACCACGGTGTGGCCGATATGGATGTCGGGCGCGGTCGGGTCCAGGCCCAGCTTGATGCGCAGCGGCACGCCGGTGGCGGCGCTCTTGGCCAGCTTCTGCTCCCACTCGGCGGCGATCAGCAGTTCGTCGCAGCCGCGCAGCGAGACTTCCATCGCGTGCGCCACCTCCGGCGTGACCGGATACTTGGGTTTGCCCGGCGTGGCGCTATCAGAAGCGGGGGAAGCGGCGGAAGTGGCAGATGCAGTCATGGCAAAAGGAAAAGTCACCGCGCCGCACATGAAAAACGGCGCGAACGGATCAACAATCAGGGAAACGGTGCGTGCACGATGGCCGACATCGATTCAAACGTGCCGGCCGCGCGATCCCGGGATTTTACCGTGATGTGCCCATTTGACCTGCCATTGCGCTGGTAAGCTGTCGCGCATGAAGCATCCCAACGACACCCCTGCCCACAGCGATCGCTACATCGGCCTGATGTCCGGCACCAGCCTGGACGGCGTCGATGGCGTGCTGGCGGACTTTTCCGGCGAACACCCGGCTGTGCTGGCCGATGCGTACGTACCGTTCTCGCACGAGCTGCGCCAGCGCTTTCTGGACCTTCAGCACGCTGGCCACGACGAGATTCATCGCGAAGCGCTGGCCGCCAACGCGCTGGCCGCGGTCTACGCCGAATGCGTTGCCAAGCTGCTCGCCGCTACCGGCCTGACCGCCCACGACGTGCAGGCCATCGGCGCGCATGGGCAGACGATTCGCCATCAGCCTGGCGCGCACGATGGCATCGGTTACACGCGCCAGACCCAGCACCCCGCCGTGTTGGCCGAACGCACCGGCATCAACGTGATTGCGGACTTCCGCAGCCGCGACATCGCTGCTGGCGGCCAAGGCGCGCCGCTGGTGCCCGCGCTGCACCGCGCGCTGTTCGGCCTGCCCGATGCGTGGCGCGTGGTCTGCAACATCGGCGGCATCGCCAACCTGACCGTGCTGCCGCCGCAAGCGTGCGACGCGCGTGATGCCGTACTCGGCTTCGACTGCGGGCCCGGCAACGCGCTGATGGACTACTGGGTCCACACGCACCAAGGCAGCCGCTATGACGCCGACGGCGCATGGGCCCGCACCGGCTGCATCGACGAAGTCCTGCTCGCGCGCCTGAAAGCCGAGCCGTTCTTCGCCGCGCCGCCGCCCAAGAGCACCGGCCGCGACCTGTTCAATCCGGCGTGGCTTCAACAGACGCTTGGCGATGCCCTCTGCGCCGCGCGCGCCGAAGATATCCAAGCGACGCTGCTGGCCCTCACCGCAGACGCCATCGCCGATGCCGTGCGTGCGCATGCGCCGCAGGCGACGTCACTGCTGATCTGCGGTGGCGGCGCACGCAACGGCGCGCTGATGGCACGCATCGCGCAGCCATTGCCTGGCGTGCAAGTTGCCCCGACGGATGACTTCGGTGTGCCTGCGCATCAGGTGGAAGCACTGGCGTTTGCGTGGCTCGCTCGCCAATGTGTGCGCCGTGCCCACGGCAACCTGCGCAGTGCGACCGGCGCGTCGGGTGGCCGCATTCTCGGCGCGATCTATCCGGCTTAAGCACACAATCCGCAGGCAAAAAAAAAGCGCACCGAAGTGCGCTTTTTCCTTTACAGCGATGCTGCGTCAGACCGAGAACGACGAGCCGCAACCACACGTGGTCGAAGCATTCGGGTTCTTGATGACGAACTGCGCGCCGTTGATGTCTTCCTTGTAGTCGATCTCGGCGCCCACCAGATACTGATAGCTCATCGAGTCGATCAGGAGCGACACGCCATTCTTGGTCATGGTCGTATCGTCTTCGTTGGTCTCTTCGTCAAAGGTGAAGCCGTACTGGAAGCCCGAGCACCCGCCGCCTTGCACGAACACGCGCAGCTTCAACTCCGGGTTACCTTCCTCTTCAATCAGTTGCTTGACCTTGTCCGCAGCGCTGTCGGTAAAGACCAGCGGAGCCGGAACCTCGTTCACATCGGGCGTGGCTGCCTGCGCGACTGCGTTCATGAAAATCTCCTGTGGGAACGTCTGAAACTTGCCTGTATTTTAAGCGCAAGCTGCAAATCGTGCCGAAGCCCCGCGTTTCAAGTGGGCATTGTGCGGTGCGCCAGCAACGGCCCGGCGTACGATCTGGTCAATCCTGGTTGGACGCCAGCTTGAGATTGGGCAGCAATTTCACATCGCCGGGCGCGGCGTGCGTCAGCGTGCCCATGACGACGGCGCCTTGGTGCATTTCCAGTGCAGCATATTGCACGTTGCCCTCAATGCGCGCTTTGGGCTGCAGCTCGAGCAATTCCGCCACGTGCACGGGGCCGACCACCGTACCGTTCAGGATCAGGTGCCCGACATGCACTTCGCCCTCCACACGTGCGCTGTCGGTAATGACCAGCATGCTGGGCTTCTCCGGATCACCATAGATGTTGCCCTTGATCTCGCCGTCGATCCGCAGGCCCCCCGAGAAGCGCAGATCCCCCTCCAGCTTGGTGCGGGCCCCCAGCAGCGTTTCGATCGCCAGCCCTTTCTTTTTGCCAAACAGCATCGTCGACTCCTCTGTGTACGGATCCGATCGGGTATGCCCGTCAGATGGAAAAACTCTGGCTTGCCTTGATCTTGCCGTTCTGCAGCACCTTCACCATCACAGACTGGACCGTGGTGCCAGGAGGCACGTCCACCCAGCCCTCAAGGCGCTGGTAGTGCGTGAGCTTGACGCGGGCGCTGGTTGCGGCCGATCCGCTGGCCGCCGCCCCCGGGAAATCGATCGTAGCAGGTTTGCCCCCCTGTACCACGTTCAGCCTGAGCGCCAACTGCCCCTCGAATTCGGAGACAGGCGCGAAGGCTTTGCCGCCGCCCTGCATCAGCAGAACACGGAAGCGCATCCGCGTCGGCTGCGCTTCGTCTGGCGCGATGCGGAAACTGCGCACGTAAATCCCGGCTGAATTCGTAGGCGCGGGCAGTAAGCTGTCAAAGAAGGCCAGATCCTCCTTCAACTGCGCGTTTTCGGTTTCCAGCGCCTTGAGTTGCTCGGTCATCTGCGCCTGCGCGCCCTCGGCGATGCCCAGGCGCGCATCCACGGTGCCGGCGGACGCGGAGAGCTTGTCGCGCTCGGCCTGCACGGCGGCCAGCTTGGCGGTCAGCTCGCGGTTCATCGCGCGCAAATCAGCATCGTGCGGACCTGTCAGGCGACGCCCTTCTTCGAACGCCCATAGCGCCGCTGCCGCCGCAAGTCCAAGTACGACCGCAATCAACAGAACAGTCACCGGCCATGGCAAGCGCGAACGCACGGTGACGTTCGGGGCAAGCACAGAAGCGCGACGCAACAAGCGACGCGCCTTCATGCGGTCGGCTCCTGACTCGCATTGCGAATCAGAATGGGATTAGGCGGAACAGCGGATTGCATCATACGGATCGAACGCTAGCAGAGTGTGAATTGTAGTCTTGCCGACATGTCGGAGCTGTTGCAAAGGGTAAGCGAGGCGTCGGAAAGATCACACTGTTTGATGGCTGCGCTCAAAAACAAAAAACCACACCCGAGGGTGTGGTTTTTGCTGAAGCAGGAGAAGCGGATTAACGCTTCGAGAACTGCTTTGCGCGGCGGGCCTTGCGCAGACCGACCTTCTTACGCTCGACTTCACGTGCATCGCGCGTCACCAGACCTGCCTTCGACAAGGTGGGCTTGAGCGTTGCATCGTAGTCGATCAGGGCGCGGGTGATACCGTGACGCACGGCACCGGCCTGGCCGGTTTCACCGCCACCGACCACGTTGACCTTGATGTCAAACGTAGCTGCGTGGTTGGTCAGTTCCAGCGGCTGACGCACGATCATCAGCGAGGTTTCACGAGCGAAATACTCGTTGATGGCCTTGCCGTTGACGATGATGTCGCCCTTGCCGGACTTGATGAAGACACGTGCCACAGCGCTCTTGCGGCGGCCGGTACCATAGTTCCAATTTCCGATCATGGATTAGGCCCCTTAGATTTCCAGCGCTTTCGGCTGCTGAGCTTCGTGCGGATGCGAGCCTTCGGCGTAAACCTTCAGCTTCTTGATCATCGCGTAGCCCAGCGGACCCTTCGGCAGCATGCCCTTCACAGCCTTTTCCAGGGCACGGCCCGGGAAACGCTGCTGCATCTTGCCAAACGTCGTTTCGTAAATACCGCCCGGGTAACCCGAGTGGCGATAGTACTTCTTGTCGGTCGTCTTGGCGCCCGTCACACGCAGCTTGGCTGCGTTAATGACGATGATGAAATCGCCGGTATCGACGTGCGGAGTGAATTCGGGCTTGTGCTTGCCGCGCAGTCGGTGTGCCACTTCGCTGGCGACACGCCCGAGGACCTTGTCCGTCGCGTCAATCACGTACCAATCGCGCTTCACCTCATGGGGCTTTGCGGAAAAGGTCTTCATGATTTTTCCAAATATTGAGTCAGTGCCCGAGTGGACCCGTATCGTGCGTAACAGCTCATGAACGGATCGTCTTGCGGACGCCTGCGCAACCTCATGCAAGGTCATCGCCGGCCCGCCTTCCCGCTTGTTGGTGCGGGCTCTCTGGATTTCTCTTTTCCGCGGGCAATCCGGAAAAGATTTCGATTGTACCCCGCAGAGACCCCTTGACACAAGAAAAAAGGTGCGCCCAAGTCCTGCAGACGAAAAAAAACCCAAGCCATTGAGCTTGGGTTTGAATCCACCAAAGGAGGAGGGTGGAGGAGACACCTGCTGATCGTTGATTTGGCGGGTTGCACCGCATCAGCCGATCCAATGGGGCAAATTATACCCATTTCTGGGGCATGCGCAAGGGAATTTGCACTACGAAATCGCATTTCGTAATGTGGAAAACAAAAAAGGCAGCACAAAAAAGGCGAATATCTTTACAAATCAATTACTTGACGACAAATCACATCAAACAAGCTGCCGCACACTAGAGACCTTCTTCCAATTTCGGCGCGATTTCGGTGCAGAAAGCACGGGTTGCACCTTTTCACACGGGTGTCACTGTCAAGCCGCGTTCACCCTAGCGTGCCAACGCGTGCGAGGGTCGATGGCTACAATGTGGCTTTTCGTCGGCGCTGGCCGACCCTCTGCACAAGGATTGGACATGGATTGCACAGTGAGCTGGACCGGCCCGGACGGCATGGCCTTTTTGGCGGAAACCGGCAGCGGCCACCTCGTCACCATGGATGGCGCACCCGACGGCGGCGGCCGCAACCTGGCGCCACGCCCGATGGAAATGGTTCTGCTTGGCACAGGTGGCTGCACCGCCTATGACGTGGTGCTAATTCTCAAGCGGGGTCGCCAGGACGTGCAGGGCTGCAGCGTCAAACTGCACGCCGACCGTGCCGAGATCGACCCGAAGGTCTTCACGCGCATCCACTTCACCTTTACGGTGACGGGGCGCAATCTTAAGCGGGAAACGGTGGAACGTGCGGTGCAGCTGTCGCACGAAAAGTACTGCTCGGCGTCGATCATGCTGGCCAAAACGGCCGAGATCACGCACTCGCTGGAACTGGTTGAACTGGCCTGATTGACGATCAATCCGGCTGAAAGGAAAAAGCGAAGCGAACCGATAAGCCGGATTCTGTGCGCCGCCGGGCTTGCACCCTGCGGCGTGACAACCATTCCTCTAGACCGGCTGTTGCCAGCCGGCTCAAGCTCCCTACCCGCAGACTCAGCGAGCCGCTTCATCGCCTGCTTACTTGGGATTGCTCCGGGTGGAGGTTACCGCGTTTCACCCTTCGCCCTGACCGAAGCCGGGGCGAAGACTCGTCTCTGTGGCCCTATTCCGCACGTCACCGTGGATGGTCATTAGCCATCACCCTGCTCTATGGAGTCCGGACTTTCCTCCCCTTGCGCTCGCACGAGGCGGCGCAAGCAGCGGTTGTCTGGTCCGCTTCGCGAGGCGCGAGTCTAGCACTGTTCGGGCACAACCCGCCGGCGGCCGGGGCGAAAGACCGTCGTATCCAGGTAGAAGCCGGGGCGGTCATTGGCATCGCACCAGCCGGGGATGCCCATGACAGGCAGCGGGCGAAAGTCGCGCGGGGTCAGTTCGGCGCTGAGCAGCGTGCCCGCCAGCGCGGCATCGAGCCATGCCCGATCAACAGGCAATGTCGCCACGCGAACCGGCCAAGCATGTGCAGTGATCGCCTTGTAAGGCGTGGCGAGCTTTTCCAGCAGGGCGTGCCCGAACGGCAGAACGGCGCAACTTGCGCCCCAGGTCGCCCGCCCCTCCACGAACAAGCCATGCCAGTCGAACCCCGTGAGGCTACGCTCGGACGCATCGTCGGAGTGCAGGAAGATGAGGGCGTTTTCATCAAACAGCGTGGCGGCATCGCGTACCGTACCGCGAGCCGCGCCAATCCCGTCCTGCGTGATAGCCCTCGACTGGCGGGCGTTGAGAGCAGCCTTGGCACGTGGCCAATGCAGCCAGATCAGCGCGTTGAAGAAATCGTGGAGGTTGTCTCGCGTCGGCACTTCGCCTGTTGTGGCGATGTGCGCTTCGTAGGCCACGCCGGTCGGCAGCGCATCTTGCGGGACAAAGCACAGCGGGTGGCCGCCCGATGTGCAAATCGATGATGCGGCCGGGTGCGCATTCAATGCGTCGCACAGATCAGCGCCCCGCTGAACCGCATTGGCGACCGGGGCACCGGATCGCGCAAGCGGTGCGAACGCTGGATGACTCCAGTCGATCGCACCCAGATCGTCGACCAGCAACTCAGACCGACTTCCAGCGCAGCATCTCGCCGCCACGCAGCGGCACCAGCGTCTGCTCGCCGAACGGGACTTCAGCGGGAAGCTGCCATTGCGAGCGCGTGAGCGTGAGCGTGCCGGCGTTGCGCGGCAGGCCGTAGAAATCGGGGCCGTGCAGGCTTGCAAAGCCTTCGAGCTTGTCGAGCGCGTTGGCATCTTCAAATGCTTCTGCGTACAGCTCCATGGCGTGCAACGCGGTATAGCAGCCGGCGCAACCGCAGGCGTGTTCCTTCACACCCTTGGCGTGCGGCGCGCTGTCGGTGCCGAGGAAGAAGCGCGGGTGGCCCGAAGTGGCTGCAGCCACCAGCGCCAGACGGTGCGTTTCGCGCTTTAGCACCGGCAGGCAGTAGTAATGCGGACGGATGCCCCCCACGAACAACGCATTGCGGTTGTACAACAGGTGATGCGCGGTAATGGTCGCGCCGACCGGGCCTTCGGCGTCGCGCACGTACTCGGCGGCCTGCTTGGTCGTGATGTGCTCGAACACGACCTTCAGCGCGGGGAAATCGCGACGCAGCGGCAGCATCACCTTGTCGATGAAGACGGCTTCGCGGTCGAAGATATCGACGGTCGGGTCAGTCACTTCGCCGTGCACGAGCAGCGGCATGCCGACTTCCTGCATCGCTTCGAGCGTCTTGGCGCAGCGGCGCAGGTCGGTCACGCCAGCATCGCTGTTGGTGGTGGCGCCGGCGGGATACAGCTTCACGCCATGCACGAAGCCACTGGCGCGGGCCTCGCGGATCTCCTCGGGCGAGGTGTTGTCAGTCAGGTACAGCGTCATCAGCGGCTCGAACTGCGTGCCTGCCGGCAGCGCAGCCAGAATGCGGCCGCGGTAGGCGCGCGCCTGCGCGGTGTTGGTCACCGGCGGCTTGAGGTTGGGCATGATGATCGCCCGGCCGAACTGGCGCGCGGTGTCGCCCACCACGTCGGCGAGCGTTTCGCCGTCGCGCAGGTGCAGGTGCCAGTCATCGGGGCGGACGATAGTGAGAGTGTCGATCATGATGCGTGCGAAAACAGTCGGTCAGCAAAAACGTGAATCAGAGAATGAGGATGACGCGATAGTCATTGACGTTGGTGCGCGTTGGGCCGGTGACGATCAGGTCACCAGCGGCGGCGAAGAAACCGTAGGCGTCGTGTGCGTCAAGCGCGACGCGGGCGACGACGCCCTTGTCGGCCGCACGAGCAATGGAGGCAGGGTCGAGCAGCGCCCCCGCATTGTCCTCCGATCCGTCGATGCCGTCTGTATCGGCGGCGAGCGCATAGACATCGTCCATGTCTTCGAGCGTAACGCCGAGAGATAGCAGGAACTCCGCGCAGCGCCCGCCTCGGCCGCCGGTCAGGCCCGGTGGAATCGTCACCGTGCATTCGCCACCGGAAATGAGTGCCACGGGCACCACAAACGGCGCGCCGTGCTGGCGCACCTGCCGCGCCAGCGCGCCATACACCTGGGCGACCTCGCGTGCCTCGCCAGTCACCGTGTCGCCGAGGATGGCTGTGTGGACGCCGTGCGCTGCAAACACCTGCGCCCCAGCTTGCAAGCTCTGCTGGGCGGTGGCGATAACGTGGTTGGTGACGCGCGCGAAACAGGCATCGCCGGGCTTGGGCGTCTCGGAAATCTCGCCGCGGGCGCCGCGGTCCAGATGCATGCGCACCGTATCGGGCATCTGGGCGCCCCAGCGCTTGATGATAGCCAACGCATCAGCAAAAGTGCTGGCGTCGGGCACGGTCGGGCCGCTGGCGATGGCGCTCGGGTCGTCGCCAGCCACATCGGAGACGATCAACGTCGTCACCGGTGCGCGCGATGCAGCCGCCAGCCGCCCGCCCTGAATACGCGACATGTGCTTGCGCACGATGTTCATGTCGGTGATCGGTGCGCCGCAGCGCAAGAGTTCGCGCGTCACGGCCTTCAGATCGGACATCGGAATGCCCTCGGCGGGCAGCGACAACAGGCTCGAGCCGCCGCCCGAGACGAGCACGATCAGGCGATCGTTTTCGGTGAGTGCGGAAACGCGATCCAGGATTTCCTGTGCGGCTTGCTCGCCCGCCTCATCCGGCACAGGGTGACCGGCTTCGATCACACGGATGTGCTCGGTCGGCAGACCATGTGCATAACGCGTGACCACCAGCCCTTCGATCTGCGTGCGGCCGGCGTAGGCCTGCTCGACGGCCAGCGCCATCGATGCAGCGGCCTTGCCGGCGCCGACCACCAGCGTTTTGCCACCCGCATGCGGCGGCGGCAGAAAGTCGGCCACGATCTTCAACGGGTCGGCCGCACCCACGGCGGCGGCGTAGCTCTCCAGCAAAAGGGCGCGGGCGGCGGTGCGGTCGAGCTTCATCAGCGTGGTTTCCGGTTGAGGCGATCGGGGTGTGAGTGGCATGCAGCGTGTGCGCAACGGCCGGCGGCCAAGCGCGCGCCGTGAAGACGAAGGCGCTTGGCACCCCCGGCAGCCAGCAGGATAATGTTTATTTTATTGCATCCGACTTTCCCCCCACCATGTGCCAGCTGCTGGGCATGAACTGCGCCGAACCGACTGATGTGACGTTCTCGTTCACCGGGTTCGCCGCGCGCGGTGGCGTGACTGATCACCATGCCGACGGCTTCGGCGTCGCGTTCTTCGAAGACAAGGCCTGCCGCCTCTTCATCGACAACCAGTCGGCCGGCACGTCGCCGGTCGCCGACCTGGTCAAGCGCTATCCGATCAAGTCGAAAAACGTCATCTCGCACATTCGCAAGGCAACGCAAGGCACGGTGCGGCTGGAAAACTGCCACCCGTTCATGCGCGAGCTGTGGGGCCGGCACTGGATCTTCGCCCACAACGGCGATCTGAAAAATTTCTCCCCGTTCCTCTCCGGCGTCTACCAGCCGGTGGGCGACACCGACAGCGAACTCGCCTTCTGCTTCATCATGCAGGCGCTGCGCAAGCGCTTTCCGGGTTCGCAGCCGCCACTCAACGAGCTGTTCTACGCGCTGTCGGACATCACCAAGGAAATCACGCGCTATGGCGTGTTCAACTTCCTGCTGTGCAACGGACAGGCGCAGTTTGCGCATTGCTCGACGCGGCTGTATTACATCGTGCGGCAGTGGCCGTTCTCGACGGCGCATTTGATCGACGCCGACATGACGATCGACTTCGCCAAATACACCACGCCCTCCGACCGCGTAGCGGTGATCGCCACCGCGCCGCTCACGGACAACGAGGTCTGGACGCAGTTCGTGCCGGGCGAGCTGCTGATGTTCGAATCGGGCCAGGCCACCATGGCGACCAAGGTGCCGATTCCAGAAGCGGTGCAGCTTGCCAATGCAGCCAACACCGCCTGCACCTGACGCCACATCGCCCATGAAAAAGCCGCTCCCGAGAGAGCGGCTTTTTGTTGCCGAAGGCCTTTCGCTTAATGCGACAGGATCTTCGACAGAAACTGCTTGGCGCGGTCCGAGCGGTTCTCGATGTTGCCGAAGAACTCTTCCTTCTCGCAGTCCTCAACGATGTGGCCCTGGTCCATGAAGATCACGCGGTTGGCGACCTTGCGGGCGAAACCCATTTCGTGGGTCACGCACATCATGGTCATGCCTTCCTTAGCCAGCTCCACCATCACGTCGAGCACCTCGTTGACCATCTCCGGATCCAGCGCGGAGGTCGGCTCGTCGAACAGCATACAGATCGGGTCCATCGACAGCGCACGGGCAATCGCCACGCGCTGCTGCTGACCGCCCGACAGTTGGCCGGGGTACTTGGCCGCATGCGCCTTCAGGCCCACGCGGTCCAGGTACTTCAGGCCCTTGGCCATGGCTTCTTCCTTCGAGCGGCCCAGCACCTTCTGCTGCGCGATCGTCAGGTTCTCGGTAATCGACAGGTGCGGGAACAGCTCAAAGTTCTGGAACACCATACCCACGCGCGAACGCAGCTTCGGCAGGTTGGTGCCGCGGGCGCCCACCGAGGTACCGTCGACGAGGATGTCGCCTTTCTGGAACGGCTCCAGCGCGTTGACAGTCTTGATGAGCGTGGACTTGCCCGAACCCGATGGGCCGCACACCACCACCACCTCGCTCTTCTTCACGCTGGTGGTGCAGTCGGTCAGCACCTGGAAGCTGCCGTACCACTTGGAAACGTTCTTGATCTCGATCATTGGGTCACCTTCTTCTGAAGTCGCTTCACCAGCACGGAGGCGCCGAAGCAGATCACGAAATAGCACAAGCCGGCAAACAGCAGCAGCTCGACGATACGGCCGTCGCGCTCACCAATGTTGTATGCCTGCGTAAAGAAGTCCGACAGCGCGCTCACATACACCAGCGACGTATCCTGGAACAGGACGATGGCCTGCGTGAGCAGCAGCGGGATCATGTTGCGGAAAGCCTGCGGCAGGATCACGAGGCGCATGGCCTGGCCGTACGTCATGCCCAGCGCATAAGCGGCGAACATCTGCCCGCGCGACACGCTCTGGATACCAGCGCGGATGATCTCCGAGTAATACGCCGCTTCGAACAGCGCAAAGGCGACCAGCGCGGAGGTCATGCGCATGTCGGTGGCCGGCGACAGATCGAAGATCTTCTGCAACACCTGCGGCACGATCAGGAAGAACCACAGCAGCACCATCACCAGCGGGATGGAACGGAAGAGGTTCACGTACGCCTGCCCGAACCACTGCAGCGGCTTGATGCCCGACAGGCGCATCATCGCCAGCAGCGTGCCCCAGACGATGCCGACCAGGATGGCCGTGCCCGTGATCTCCAGCGAGAGGACCATGCCCTCGCCGAGCACGCGCATGTTGTCGACGTTGATGGACGAGAAATCGAATTGATAAGCCATGAAGAGTCCTCGCCCGATTACTTGCCACCGATGAAGCCAGGCAGCCGGGAACGTGCTTCCACCCAGCGCATCAGGCCCATTACGGTCAGGTTGATCAGCATGTACATCAGCGTCACGGCGATGAACGATTCGTACGGCTGCGCGGTGTAGTCCACCAGTTGGCGGCCTTGCGCGGCGAGTTCGAGCAAGCCGATCGTCGACGCCACGGCCGAATTCTTGAAGATGTTCAAAAACTCCGACGTGAGCGGCGGCACGATGATGCGGAACGACATCGGCAGCATCACGTAGCGGTACGTCTGCGCCAGCGTGAAGCCCATGGCCAGGCCGGCGTTGCGCTGGCCGCGCGGCAGCGAGTTGATGCCCGAGCGCACTTGTTCGCACACCCGCGCCGCGGTAAAGGTACCGAGGCACAGCATCGCGCTCAGGAACATCGACGTGTTGGGGTTCATCTGCTTGATGTAGTCACCGCCCGGCACGAGTTCGGGCATGACGAAATACCAGATGAAGAGCTGCACGATCAGCGGAATGTTGCGGAACAGTTCCACATACGCCGCGGCGATCCCCGACAGCCACTTGTTCGGCACAGTACGCAGCACGCCCAGCACAGAGCCGATGACGAGCGCGATGATCCAGGAGGTGAGACCGAGTACGACGGTGGTCTTCAGACCGGACAGTAGCCAGTCGAGATAGGTCTGATTCTGGGCGGCTTCTGTAAAGAAAACGCCCCAGTTCCAGTGGTAATTCATGATGGTTCCCTCAAAAGAAAACGGAAGGGAGAGGACCTGTTAACCGGCCTTTGCCTTCCGTTTCGATGACGCTTGAGTCAGGCCCGTTGAGGGAGCCGATCAGTCAAGAGCCTTGTCGTTCGGGTTCTTGATCAGCGCCTTCATGTCGTCCGACATCGGGAAGTCCATGTTCACGCCCTTGGGCGGAACCGGCTGCGTGAACCACTTCGTGTACAGCTTCGTGATTTCGCCATCCTTCATCATGCTGGCGATGGTCTTGTCGGCGATAGCCTTGAACGGAGCATCGTCCTTGCGCACCATGCAGCCGTAGGCTTCACGCGATTGCGGCTTGGCCACAACGATCCAGTCGCTCGGATTCTTGGCCTTGGCGCGCTCGCCGTACAGCAGTGCGTCGTCCATCATGAACGCAACGGCACGACCCGATTCCAGCGTCAGGAACGACTGCCCGTGGTCCTTCGTGCTGATGATGTTCATGCCCAGCTTGTTGTCATCGTTGTACTTGCGCAGCAGGCGCTCCGAAGTCGTGCCAGCGGTGGTCACAACGTTCTTGCCCTTCAGATCTGCCCAGTCCTTGATGCCCGAATCCTTCTTCACCATGATGCGGGTACCGATCACGAAGATGGTGTCGGTAAACGATGCCTGCTTCTGGCGCTCGATGTTGTTCGTGGTCGAACCGCACTCGATGTCGATGGTGCCGTTCTGCAGCAGCGTGATGCGGTTCTGCGAGGTGATCGGGATTTCCTTGACCTGCAGATCCTTCAGCTTGAGCTGGTCTTTCACGGCCTCGACGATCTTCTGGTTGATGTCGTACGAATAACCGATCGTACGGACGCCGCCAACGTTGTAGCTGAACGGAATCGACGAGTCGCGCACGCCCAGCGTGATGACGCCGGTGTCTTTGATCTTCTTCAGCGTGCCAGTTTCTTGCGCGTGGGCAACACTGCCGAATGTACCAACAGCGACAAGCACGGTTGCCAGCTTGGCGAGGTTCATGAAAGTCTCCTTTTGACCATGAAAGAGAAAGACGGGACTGTACCAAAAAACGTTTGGCGACAGTATTGGTGTTGCCACTAAATCGTTGAATCCAACGGGGTTTTTCCTCTGGCGTGGCGCATACCGCAACCACATTTTCCGAGCAACTGGACACCTTACGTTGTGCTTTTCCGGAAAACCGGAAAAGACGCGCAGCACCAGATACGGAACCGCTCTGCAACATCGGCACGCAGGCACGATTGCTTGAGCGAATGATCGGCAATTGCCGAGGAAAACCAGGGAAAATGGAGTCCGCCCGATGTGCGCTCTCTGTCGCCTACACGAACCCGACTTGAGGATGGGAAGGGCGATGATGTCATCGCCCTTCTCATGGTGCGGTGCTCGGAACGTTATGGTTCGTCCCATGAACACCGGCTTTCTTCAACCGTCGCGCATGGCCGCCTGATCGGCAGCAACGCGATAGGCCGGTGCAGCGCCCTGTTGGAGCACCGCGCCGGCATTGACCAGCGCGTTGCCGATCAGGGGTACAGACCGCGCTCTTGGCGGGCCTGCAGAATCCGCGTACAGGCGATGATGAACGCCGCCGTACGCAGGGTGACCTTGTTGTCCTGCGCCACCTGCCAGACGCCACGGAAGGCGTCTTGCATGATCCGTACCAGGCGCTGATTGATCTCGTCTTCGGTCCAGAAGAAGCTCGAGAAATCCTGCACCCACTCGAAGTAGCTGACGGTCACGCCGCCGGCGTTGGCGATCACGTCCGGGCAGACCAGGGTGCCCTTGTCGCGCAGGATGTCGTCGGCCTCGGGCGTCGTGGGGCCGTTTGCACCTTCCACGACAATCTTTGCCTTGATATGGGGCGCGTTCTTCGCAGTAATCTGGCCTTCCAGCGCGGCCGGGATCAGGAATTCACAGTCCAGCGTCCAGAAATCGTCTTGCGAGACAGTCTCGGCGGCGAAGCCAGCCACGCTGCCATTGTGGTCAACGTGCTGGATGAGCGCGTCGACATCCAGGCCGTTGCCGTTGAACACGATGCCCTTGTGGTCTTGCACGGCGATGACCTTCGCGCCGGCGTCATGGAACAGCTTGGCGGCCACGCTCCCCACGTTGCCAAAGCCCTGCACCACCACGCGCGAACCCTTGACGTCGATGCCGAGGTTGCGCGCG
This sequence comes from Ralstonia sp. SET104, assembly GCF_003851545.1. Lineage (GTDB taxonomy): Bacteria > Pseudomonadota > Gammaproteobacteria > Burkholderiales > Burkholderiaceae > Ralstonia. The sequence continues at coordinate 68,805 of NZ_BHVX01000009.1, forward strand.
GCTTCGCTGCCGACCACGAACACACCGCGGCCGGTGGCTTCGCGACGGCCCAGGCTGCCGCCCAGTGCGATCGGCTTGCCGGTCACCACGCCGGTGGCGGTGGAGCCTTCATTCATGGAGTACGTGTCCATCATCCACGCCATGATCTGCGCGTTGGTGTTCACGTCCGGCGCCGGGATGTCCTTGTTCGGGCCGATGATGATGCCGATTTCGCTGGTGTAGCGGCGGGTCAGGCGTTCGAGTTCACCGGAAGACAGCTTGCGCGGGTCGACGCGGATGCCGCCCTTGGCACCGCCGTACGGCACGTTCACGGCCGCGTTCTTCACCGACATCCACGCCGACAGCGCCATCACTTCCGACAGCGTCACGTCTTGGTGGAAACGCACGCCGCCCTTGCCCGGGCCGCGCGACGTGTTGTGCTGCACGCGGTAGCCCTCGAAGTGGGCGATGCGGCCGTCATCCATCTGGATTGGCACGTCGACGATCAGGGCGCGCTTGGGACGCTTGAGCGTTTCAACCCAACGGGCGAGCGAGCCGAGGTAGGGGGTGACCCGATCGACCTGCTGCAGATAGATGCCCCACGGGCCGAGGTTGTCGGCCGGCAGATAGGACGGGATGGCGTGCTGGAGTGTCGACGGAGATGCGACATTGGACATGGCTGTCTTCCTTTTTTGGACCTCGGTAAGGTCCTTCAAGTCCCACAAAATGCCCGCCAGCTTAGGGACCGCCCGGAGCGAAATCCAATGCCGTTTTTACATCAGGTTATGCATCCAGCGCATAACCTCGTGATCGAATTCGATGCGTCCTTCAGCCCGCCAGTGCGCTCCATAACGTGTCGATCAGCTCGCGTTTGCGCTTGGACTGAGGGTGCCGACGGTCGTGTGCGCCGCTTTGCGGATGCTCACGATAGAGCCGGATTTCCATCTCGATCGACAACGTACCGCCGCCCTTGCCTTCCGCGCGCACCAGGCGCCCAGCCGCCACGTCCTCGCGCACCGCACTCTCCGGCAAGAAGGCCACGCCGTGGCCCGCCAGCGCCATCACCTTGAGCGCCTCGGCCATGTCGGTTTCGTAGCACTTGTCGAGCAACGGCGCCACGGGCGAGTTCTCCAGCAGCACATCCACCATGCGGCCCAGAAAAGCGTTGGGCGTGTAGCTAAGGTAAGCGATCGGCTTGCGCGCGGTCGGCACAAGCCGATAGATCGGCCGACCATTCGCATCGGGCTTCGAAAACGGCGAGAGCCGTTCGGTGCCCAGGACCAACATGTCGTAGCGCGTGGGATCGAGCTGGATCATTTGTCGCGCATGGTGATAGACCATGACGAGATCGCAACCGCCCTCCACCAGCGTCATCACGGCATCGTGCACATTGAGCGCACGCAGCCGGCATTGCAGCTTGCCGATCTTGTCCTCCACCTCCGCAAGCCAGCCCGGAAAAAAAGTGAGCGACAGCGTGTGAGGCACGGCAAAGTCGATGGTCGACGCGCTGGCCGGGCGTTGGCCGCGCATGAGCGCGCGCGTCTCGCTCACCTGGGCGAGCATTGCCAACGCCTGTTCGTAAAAGACCTCGCCCGCAGGGGTCAGGCGTGTGGGGTAGCTTGAGCGGTCGATCAGCTCGTTGCCGAGCCACGCCTCAAGAGATTGGATGCGCCGCGAAAACGCCGGCTGTGTCACATGCCGCAGTTCGGCCGAGCGCGAAAAACTGCGCGTCTCAGCCAGGCTGATGAAGTCTTCCAGCCATTTGAGTTCCATCGCGTTGTCTCTCCCTCAACCGGCTCGGGCGTCTTCTGTTTCTTCGGCCACGCGCTCGGGCTCGCGCGCCTGCATGCGCCACATCTGCGCGTAACGGCCTTGCGCGCGCAGCAACGATTCGTGCGTGCCGCGCTCGATGATGTGACCGTGCTCCATCACCAAAATCTGGTGCGCGCGCACGATGGTGGACAGCCGGTGCGCAACGACCAGCGTGGTGTGGTTTTGCGCCAGACGCATCAACTCTTCCTGGATGGCGTGTTCGGTGCGCGAGTCAAGCGCGGACGTCGCTTCGTCAAATACGAGAATCGGCGGGCGCTTGAGCAACGTGCGTGCAATCGCCACGCGCTGCTTCTCGCCGCCGGAGAGCTTCAGGCCGCGCTCGCCGACTTGCGTCTCATAGCCATCGGGCAGCGATTCGACAAAGTGATGAATCTGCGCCGCGCGGGCGGCTTCGATTACCTCTTCGCGGCTCGCATCGGGGCGACCGTAAGCGATGTTGTAGTAGATGCTGTCGTTGAAGAGCACCGTGTCTTGCGGAACGATGCCGATGGCCGCACGCACGCTGGATTGCGTAACGTCGCGCAAGTCCTGGCCATCGATCTGAATAGCGCCGGACTTCACGTCATAGAAGCGGAACAGCAAGCGCGCCAACGTCGATTTGCCCGATCCGCTCTGCCCCACCACCGCGGTGGTCGTGCCGGCAGGAATCGTGAAATCCACATCGAACAGAATCTGGCGCTTGGCTTCGTAGCTGAAATCCACATGCGCGAATCGCACCTCACCAGCATGCACGGCCAGTGGCGGCGCATCGGGCTTGTCGGCCACCTCACGATTGGTCTGCAGCAGATTGAACATCCGGTCCATATCGGTTACGGCCTGCTTCAACTCACGGTAGATCACGCCCAGGAAGTTGAGCGGGATGTAAATCTGCAGCATCAGCGTGTTGACCAGCACGAGGTCACCCAGCGTCATGTGTCCGGCAGCCACGCCTTGTGTGGCGCGATACAGGATCAGGATGAGCGCCGTGGCCACGATCACCTGCTGGCCAAAGTTCAGCACCGACAGCGAGTTCTGCGAGCGGATGGCGGCCGCGCGGTAGTGCTTGAGATTCTCGTCATAGCGGCGGGCTTCGTAGTCTTCGTTGCCGAAGTACTTGACGGTCTCGAAATTGAGCAACGAATCGATCGCCTTCTGGTTGGCGCGCGAATCCAGCTCGTTCATCTTGCGGCGAAAGTGCGTGCGCCAGTTCGTCACCGTCACCGTAAAAACGATGTAGCTGACCAGCGCGCAGAACGTGATGAGCGCGAACCACGCGTCGTACTTTACGAAGAAATACGTGATGACCAGGCCAACTTCCACCAGCGTCGGCAGGATGCTGTACAGCGAATAGGAGATGAGCGACTGGATGCCCCGCGTGCCGCGCTCGATGTCGCGGCTCATGCCGCCAGTCTGGCGCTCCAGGTGAAAACGCAGCGACAGCGCATGCAAATGCCGAAACACCTGCAGCGCGAGCGTGCGCACCGAGCTTTCCGTCACCTTGGCGAACAGGATTTCGCGCAACTCGGAGAAGAGCGATGTCGACAGCCGCAGCAGCCCGTAGCCAATGATGATGCCGACCGGCACGACCAGCAGCGCGCGCGGGTCCGATGGCGACACGTTCATCGAATCGATGAGCCGCTTCATGACCATCGGCACGCCCAGGTTTGCCACCTTGGCAGCAATCAGAAACGACAGCGCCAGCCCCACGCGCCACTTGTAGGCCATGAGATACGGCAACAGGCTCCTGATGGTGCGCCAATCACCGCGGGCAGCCCCAGGCGGAGGCGGTTCGGAAGAAGCGGGAAAGCGGCGCATGTGCGGTGCAATAAAATGACGGATTGTGTATTCTCCCACCGATCACCTGCGCGCGCCCCGCTCGCCACTGGGTTTCCCCTTCCGCTTCAATGCTGCCCTGCATCATCATGTCCGATACCCAAGCCGCCACTGAAACCGTCACGCTGCCCGCCGACAAGCAGCCCGCCGTGCGCGTGATGCCCATGCCTTCTGACGCCAACGTGCACGGCGACGTGTTTGGCGGCTGGATCATGTCGCAGGTCGACATTGCCGGGTCGATTCCTGCCGTGGTGCGCGCGAACGGCCGTGTCGCCACGATCGCGGTCAACTCGTTTGTCTTCAAGCAGCCCGTGTACGTGGGTGATCTGGTGAGCTTCTACGCCAACGTGGTCAAAACGGGGCGCACATCGATCACCGTGGATGTGGAGGTCTATGCGCAGCGCATGCACGCCAACGGCCGCCACGCTACCGTCAAAGTCACGGAAGCCACGCTCACCTACGTCGCCACTGACGAGACCCGCAAGCCGCGCGTGCTGCCGCCGCTCTGAATCGGCAACGCTCAACAATAAACCCGGCCTAGGCCGGGTTCTCTTTTTTTGTGCAGAAGCCGCGTGATCAGTTGAATTTGGAGAAATCCGGACGGCGCTTCTCGAAGAACGCCGTGAACGCTTCACGCGCTTCCGGCGCGCGCAGCATCTCGCCAAACTGCTTGCCTTCTACCGACATGCGCTCAGCGATCTGCGGCGTGGCGCCCTCCTTCATCAGGCGCTTGGTTGCGCGCAGCGAAGCGGGCGGCAGCAACGTCAGCTTGCGTGCCTGCGTACGCACGAAAGCGTCAAGCTCGCCGGCCGGCAGCACGCGGTTCACCAGGCCCAGCTCGCGCGCTTCATTCGCGTCGAACGGCTCACCGAAGAGCAGTTTGTCGGCGGCGCGGTGATAGCCGGCCAATTGCGGCAGCAGCAGACTCGACGCGGCTTCCGGGCACAGGCCCAGTTGTGCGAACGGCATCGACAGCTTGGCCGTTTCAGACGCATAGACGAGGTCGCAATGCAACAGCATGGTCGTGCCCACGCCAACAGCCGCGCCGCTCACCGACGCGATCAACGGCTTGGTGGCGGTGCTGATCGCCCGCAGGAACTGATGCACCGGAGCGCTCTCGTCCTTGGGCGGATTCTTCATGAAGTCTTCGAGATCGTTCCCGGCCGTGAACACGCTCTCGTGGCCTGCCAGCACGATCACGCGGATGGCGGGATCGGTCTCGGCGGCCACCAGGGCATCGGCCAGCGTTTGGTACATCGCGGCCGTGATGGCGTTCTTGCGGTCCAGACGGTCAAAGGTGAGCGTCAGGACGCCGTCTGCGGTCTCGGTACAAATCGACATGAAAACTCCAAAGTGAAACCTGCGCCGCTAGATTGGCACAGGGGAATCAGATAGATAACCGACGGAGAACGCGTTGGCCCCAACGTTCAACGCCACGGTCAGGCTCATCGGGGCGAGCAGCACTTCCACGCCGTGATCCTGGGCGGTCCGCATCAACGCTTGCACCGGCTCCATGCGGCGCACGGCGTCGAGCGAACCGGAATACGTGATCGCCACCACGGGCGTAGCCAAACGCTCCTCGGTGATCATGGTTTCGGTGTGCGTGAGCAGGCGGCGGATGCCCTCATCGGAGCCGCGCACCTTGGCGATGGCGTCGGTCTCGCCACGGTGCATATGAATGAGCGGGCGTACGTTGAACGCGGTGCCCATCATGTAGCGGCCCCAGGTGATGCTCTTCTCGCCCTTCTGCTTGGCGCGCGTGTACATGTACAGCAGCTCGTCTGGCACGAGATAGACGTGCGATGCGTCGCGCAGACGGTTCTCGATCACGTTCACCACATCACGCACCTCGGCGCCTTCGCGCAGCATGCGGGCGGCCTCGTGCACCATCAGCGCCTGGCCAGGTCCGATGGCACCGGTGTCCACCACCGTCAGCTCGAACAGGCCCGAGCGGCCAGCATCCTTGCGCGACTTGAAGCTCTTGGCCGTGGTGCCCACCACCGCGCCGGTAGCGTGGCTGTAGAAATGGCTGCGCGAGCTGGCAATCGTCAGCAGCAGCGCGCGGTCGTGCTGCGTGACCACGTGCTTGAGCAGATAGTCTTCGATCTCGCGCTCGAGCAGCGGAATCGACTCGGCGTAGTGGTCTTGCTTGTCGACGAGGTACTTGCGGTAGAGCTGCGGCAGCGCTGCCTCGTCGCGGCGGTCTTCCACAAACTGGTCGCCCGCACGAATGCGGAACGGCACCACGCCCAAACCCAGTTGATCGATCATCGAGCGCGGCATATCGCATGCCGCGTCGGTCAACACGATTGTGTTACCCATCGCGCCCTCCTCTTGGTGCACCGCCGGTGGCCCGGTGGTGTGTCTCCTCTTGTGCGGAGTCGTGGCTCCGCTTCTATGGCGTGCCCGGTGGCCGGGCCGCAATCGTCGGCTCGCTTGGTTCTGTATTGCTGTGCGAGCCTGCGCAATCATGCGTGGTGAGACAGGCGAAAAGCAAGCAGGGGGAAGGCCTTAAGCCTCCCCCTTGCGTGGGGTCACATGCGTTCGAAAATCCCGGCTGCGCCCATGCCGGTGCCAACGCACATCGTCACCATGCCGTACTTCAGGTTGCGACGGCGCAGGCCGTGCACGACGGTCGCCGCACGAATGGCACCGGTCGCGCCCAGCGGGTGGCCCAGCGCAATCGCGCCGCCCAGCGGGTTGATCTTGCTGGTGTCCAGGCCCAGGTCTTGAATGACCGCCAGCGACTGCGCGGCAAACGCTTCGTTCAGTTCGATCCAATCCAGCTGATCTTGCGTCAGGCCGCCCGCCTTGAGCGCTGCCGGAATCGCTTCCTTCGGGCCGATCCCCATGATCTCCGGCGGCACACCGCGCACCGCAAACGACACGAAGCGCGCCAGCGGCACCAGGTTGAACTGCTTGAGGATTTTTTCCGACACCAGAATCAGTGCGCCCGAGCCATCCGACGTTTGCGAGCTGTTGCCGGCCGTCACGCTGCCCTTGTTGGCGAACACGGCGCGCAGCTTGCCCAGACCCTCAACCGACGTGTCGGCGCGCGGGCCTTCGTCCAGCGACATGGTGCGCGTCTTGATGTCGACGGCGCCCGTGCCCAGGTTCGGAAACTTCTCGATGATCTCGATCGGCGTGATCTCGTCCTTGAACTCGCCGGTTTGCTGCGCGGCCAGAGCCTTCTGGTGCGAGGCCAGCGAGAACGCATCCTGCGCCTCACGCGAGATCTTCCATTGCTGGGCGACCTTCTCGGCGGTCAAGCCCATGCCGTAGGCAATGCCGACGTTCTCGTCGCGCGTAAAAATCTCCGGCGACATCGACGGCGAGTTGCCCATCATCGGCACCATGCTCATCGACTCGACACCGGCGGCGATCATCACGTCGGATTCGCCCACGCGGATGCGGTCAGCAGCCATCGCCACCGCCGTCAAACCCGAAGCGCAGAAACGGTTGACGGTCACGCCACCCACGCTATTGGGCAGGCCGGCCAGCAGCGCGCCGATACGCGCCACGTTCAGGCCTTGCTGCGCTTCAGGAATCGCGCAGCCGACGATGGCGTCTTCAATGAGTGCCGGGTCCAGGTTCGGCACCTGAGCAACGGCGCTCTTAAGGATGGTCGCCAGCAGATCGTCCGGGCGCAGGTTTTTGAGCGCGCCCTTGGGCGCCTTGCCGATCGGGGAACGCGTCGCGGCGACGATGTAGGCGTCTTGCAGTTGTTTGGTCATGATGAACTCCAGTTCTGTCGTCGCAGCAAATTAGTTACGCACCGGCTTGCCCGTTTGGAGCATGCCCATGATGCGTTCCTGCGTCTTGGCGCTGCCCAGCAGATCGACGAACGCCTTGCGCTCCAGCGCCAGCAGCCATTCTTCGTCCACCAGCGCGCCGGCTTCTACGTCGCCGCCGCACACAGCCTCGGCAATGCGCGAGGCGATCGTGAAGTCGTGCTGCGAGATAAAGCCGCCGTCACGCATGTTCACCAGCGACGCCTTGATGGTTGCGATGCCCGAACGGCCTGCCACCGGAATACCCACCGGACGCAGCGGCGCGCGGTAGCCCGAGTCGGCCAGCGCACGCACTTCGTTGCGCGCCACATGCAGCAGCTCGTGCACGTTGAAGACGATGGTGTCGGTCGGTTGCAAGTAACCGATCTTCTGCGCGTCCAGCGCCGAAGACGACACCTTGGCCATGGCCGCCGCCTGGAAGCGGTTGGTCAGGAATTGCAGGATGTTGGTGCTGCCTGCAGCCTGTGCCGCCTTGGCTGCTGCCAGTGCCGCTTCCTTCAGGCCGCCGCCGGCCGGCACCAGGCCCACGCCCACTTCCACCAGACCGATATACGTTTCCAGCGCAGCCACACGCTTGGCCGAGTGCAGCAGCAGTTCACAGCCGCCACCCAGCGCAATGCCCGACGCAGCGGACACGACCGGCACGCCGGCGTACTTCACGCGCATCATGCCGTCCTGGAACTTCTTGACGAACGGCTCGATGCCCTTGGCGCCACCCATCATGAAAGCCGGCATGGCTTCTTCCAGGTTCGCACCTGCGGAGAACGGACCACCCGGCGCACCCAGCTTGAGCGACGTCGGCTGCCACACTACCAGGCCCTTGTAACCGGCTTCGGCCAGGTCGATGGCACGCGTGATGCCGTCGATAACGCTCGGGCCGATCGTGTTCATCTTGCTCTTGAACGAGACGATCAGCACATCGTCCTGACCAGCCGCATCGTCCACCCAGATGCGCACGGCATCGGTTTCTTCGATGGTCTTGCCGTAGGTGAGCGGGTTGACCGTAGTCGCGCCCTTGATCGGCGCGCGGAACACCTGGCGGCCGTACACCGGCAGGGTGCTGCGCGACAGGAAAGTGCCTTCGGTTGCCGATTTTGCCGACCACGAACCTTGCGCCGAATGCACACCGCCGTTGTCCGCCACCGGGCCCGAAAACACCCACTGCGGCAGCGCTGCGTTCGACAGCGCCTTACCGGCTTCAATGTCTTCCTTCACCCACTCGGCCACCTGCTTCCAGCCGGCCTCTTGCCAGTCTTCGAACGGGCCGCTGTTCCAGCCGAAGCCCCAACGGATCGCCAGATCGACTTCCGCAGCCGAATCCGCAATCTGCTCCAGGTACACAGCGATGTAGTGGAACACGTCGCGGAACACCGCCCACAGGAACTGCGCCTGCGGATTCGTCGATTCACGCAGCAGCTTCAGACGCTCGGCCGGCTCTTTCTTCAGGATGCGTACGACCAGCTCGTCAGCTTTCTTGCCGCTCGGGCCGTACTGGCCGCTCTGCGGGTCCAGCACCTTGATGTCCTTGCCTTCTTTCTTGTAGAAGCCGGCACCGCTCTTCTGGCCCAGGGCACCTGCTTCCACCAGCTTGGCCAGCACGGGCGGCGTGGCGTAGACCGGCGCGAACGGATCATCCTTCAGGTTGTCCTGCATCGTCTTGATGACGTGCGCCATCGTGTCCAGGCCCACCACGTCCGCCGTGCGGAACGTCGCCGACTTGGCGCGACCCAGCTTCGAGCCGGTCAGGTCATCCACCACATCAAACGGAATACCGTACTTGGCCGATTCCGCAAACACCGCCAGGATCGAGAAAATGCCGACGCGATTGGCGATGAAGTTTGGCGTGTCCTTCGCGCGCACCACGCCCTTGCCGAGCGCGGAGGTGAGGAACGTTTCCAGCTTGTCGAGGATGTCACCACGCGTGTGTGCCGTCGGAATCAACTCGACCAGATGCATGTAGCGCGGCGGGTTGAAGAAATGCACGCCGCAGAAGCGCGACTTCAGCTCGGCGTCAAAACCATCCGACAGTTCGGTGATCGACAAGCCCGACGTGTTCGACGCGAAGATCGCGTGCGGTGCGATGTGCGGCGCGACCTTCTTGTACAGGTCGTGCTTCCAGTCCATGCGCTCGGCAATCGCTTCGATCACGAGGTCGCAATCGCGCAGCTTTTCGATGTCGTCTTCGTAGTTGGCGGCCTGGATCAGGTTGGCATCGTCTTTGATGCCCAGCGGCGCCGGCGACAGCTTCTTCAGATTCTCAATGGCCTTGAGCGCGATGCCGCTCTTCGCAGGAGAGGAAGCGGACGGGGCCCCTGCCCCGTCCTTGTCCTTGGCCGGAAGGTCGAACAGCGTGACGGGAACCTTGGCGTTGACGAGGTGCGCGGCAATCTGCGCGCCCATCACGCCGGCGCCCAGGACGGCCACGCGTCGGACGAGGAAGTTGGAGCGCTGGCCGGCCTGCAGCTGCGCGCTGGTGGAGAGTTCAGTGCGGGTCATGGTGTCCTCGCGGGAGGTGAGGAAGAGACGATTGGGGCGACGGTCTGTGCGCGTCGCCCCGGGGGATTGCGCCTGATTAGAACAGGTCGGCTTCGAGTGCCATCAGCGTCGCGCCGCCGGCACGTGCCATGCGAATCTGCGAAGCCGTCTCAGGCAACAGCTTGGCAAAGTAGAAGCGTGCGGTCGCCAGCTTGACCTTGTAGAACGTGTCGCCGCTGTCTTGCTTTTCCAGGGCGATCTTGGCCATGCGAGCCCAGAAATACGAGAACACCAGATGGCCGACCACACGCAGGTACGGCACAGCAGCCGCGCCCACTTCGTCCGGGTTCGCCATGGCCTTCATGCCGATTTCCATGGTCAGCTTCTGGACCTTGTCACCGATGTCGGCCAGTGGGTTGACGAACTCCTGCATGGCTTCGTTGGTGCCTTCGGCTTCCACGAAGTCCTGCACCAGCTTGCCGAACTTCTTCATCTTGGCGCCCATGTCGCCCAGAATTTTGCGGCCCAGCAGATCCAGCGACTGCACGGTGTTCGTGCCTTCGTAGATCATGTTGATGCGGGCGTCGCGCACGTACTGCTCCATGCCCCATTCGGCAATGTAGCCGTGGCCGCCGAAGACCTGCATGCCTTCGTTGGTGGAGATGAATGCGTTGTCGCTCAGGAAAGCCTTGGCGATCGGGGTGAGCAGCGCAACCAGATCAGCGGCATCCTTGCGTGCGGCTTCGTCCGAATGCGACAGCTCGCGGTCGATCTGCAGCGCGATCCAGTACGAGAATGCGCGGCCGCCTTCGGCAAAGGCGCGCTGCGTCAGCAGCATGCGGCGCACGTCCGGGTGCACGATGATCGGGTCGGCCGGCTTGTCCGGTGCCTTCGGGCCCGACAGGCTGCGCATCTGCAGACGTTCCTTGGCGTAGGCGGCCGAGTTTTGGTACGCGACTTCGGTCAGGCCCAGGCTCTGCATGCCAACGCCCAGGCGGGCGGCGTTCATCATCACGAACATGGCGTTCAGGCCCTTGTTCGGCTCGCCAACCATCCAGCCGCGTGCGCCGTCCAGGTTGATCACGCAGGTCGCGTTGCCGTGAATGCCCATCTTGTGCTCGATGGAGCCGCACTTCACCGTGTTGCGCTCGCCCGGGTTGCCGTTGGCATCGGGGATGAACTTCGGCACCACAAACAGCGAGATACCCTTCGTGCCGCCGGGTGCATCCGGCAGGCGGGCCAGCACCAGGTGGATGATGTTTTCAGACAGGTCATGCTCGCCTGCCGAGATGAAAATCTTCGTGCCGGTGATGGCGTACGAGCCATCGGCCAGCGGTTCGGCCTTGGTACGCAGGATGCCGAGGTCGGTGCCGCAGTGCGGCTCGGTCAGGCACATCGTGCCAGTCCACACGCCCGAGACCAGCTTGGGCAGGTAACGCTGCTTGAGTTCATCGGTGCCGTGCGCGTGCAAGGCTTCATACGCGCCGTGCGACAGGCCCGGGTACATCGTCCACGCCTGGTTGGCCGAGTTCAGCATCTCGTACAACGCGTTGTTGATCAGGATGGGCAGGCCCTGGCCACCATATTCCGGATCGCAGCCCAGTGCGGGCCAGCCAGCCTCGACATACTGTTGATACGCTTCCTTGAAGCCCTTGGGTGCGGTCACCACGCCGTCGCCATGGTACGTGCAGCCTTCGCGATCGCCGGATTGGTTGATCGGGAAGATGACTTCCGAGCAGAACTTGCCGGCTTCCTCGATCACCTGATTGATGGTGTCGGCATCGATCTCCGCGTGCTGCGGCATCTCCTTCAGGTGGTTCTCGACGCCGAGAAGCTCATGGAGGACAAACTGCATGTCGCGCAACGGTGCGGTGTATTGACCCATCTTGGGCTCCTTAGGTGTTGCTGCGCGGCCTGCTAGGTGTGCTGCCGCGTCAGGTACGGTAAGACTGAATGAGTTTGTTAAGCGCCACCATGGCCAGCTCGGCGCTATTCGGCAACCGCAGGAAACGCGCATCGTGATGCAGACCCAGCTCCAGGCTGTACATCTCGAAGAGCATCAACTGCGGGTCCGCTTCTGCACGCAGATGGCCTTCTTCCTTTGCCTGTGCGATCGCGCGGGCCAATGCTGCACGCCAGATCGTCACGCTCTTGACGAGTTCGTCGCGCACCGGGCTTTCGGCACGATCGTCGTACTCCACCGCGCCGCTGATATAGATGCAGCCCGTGGTCACTTCCTGAATGCGGCGTTCCATCCAGCGCCGCACCATGCTCCACAGGCGCGGCAGACCGCGCGGTTCCGTCAAGCTCGGGTAGAAGACTTCCTGCTCGAACCGTTTGTGATACTCGCGAACCACTTCCACTTGCAGATCCTCGCGTGAACCGAAGTGCGCGAACACCCCGCTCTTGCTCATCTGCATGCGCTCCGCGAGCACACCGATCGTCAATCCTTCCAATCCGTCGCGCGAGGCCAGTTCCAGCGCGGCATCGAGAATCGCTGCACGCGTCAGCTCGCCTTTGCGCATCGGCGTGGCTGCTGCGTGCGTCGCTGCATGAGTCGATTCAAGACGAGCGGTCGGGTGACGCATGATGTTTCTCTCCGTTCTTTTCTGGGGCGTGACACGCGAAAAACTGGCTTCTTGCAGGGCGCCTTTCGCGTGCCGGGCAGGACTGTAAACCAGCCTGCGCAAACACTCTAGCCCAAAATCGAACGGTCGTTCAATTATTTACAGGGCCCTGTATAGCGGCAAGTGTTTTATTAGAAAGGCGCATCTAAATGAAAGCACCGGAAAGGCGACTTTCGCGCTGCAGCGTGAATCCCGCAAACCCTTTAATCAAAAGACTTTGCTGGGTGTGCGCTGCACCCATGAAACGCGTGCAGCGCAGCATGCTCGACGGGTTTTCTAGTGCTACCCATCAGTAAATAAACAGGCCGAAAATCAGACCGGCGTGATGCCTGCACACATGGGGCCGCGGCGGAAGATGCGCACGTCCATTTCACGCAGGTCGGCTGCCACGGCGACTTCTGCGGCGCATTGGTCGAGCACGTCACGCTGCAGGTCGATGCCGGGTGCGATTTCGGTGAGCGTAAGGCGCCGGCCACCCCGCCCGTCCTCACGCATTTCGAAGACGGCGCGCTCGGTCACATAGCGCACCGGAATGCCAGAGCGCGCCGCGTACTCGCCGTTGAAGGTGAGGTGCGACACGGCGGGCACGATCTTCTTGAGCCGCCCTTCCCGCACGATGCGCAGCTTGCCGTCTTCCGCCTCGACCTGCAGGCCGCCGGCGGTGAGCGTGCCCATGAACACCACCGAGCGTGCGCTCTGCGTGATGTTGATAAAGCCGCCGACACCCGCGACTACGGTATCGCCGCCCTCGCCGAACAGGCTCACGTTGACGTTGCCGGCGCCATCCAATTCAGCGAGACCGAGGATGGCGAGGTCGATGCCGCCGCCTTCGTAGAAGTCGAACTGCGCGGGTTGGTCGACCACGGCTTCGGGATACGCCGATGCGCCAAAACTCAAGCCATCTGCTGGCGTGCCACCGATAGGACCGGCTTCCACGGTGAGCGTGAAGCCACGCGCGCCCTCCTGTTCGGCCAAGGCACCGACAGCGGCCGGCATGCCGACGCCCAGGTTCACCACGCGCGGCTGCTGCGCCATCAGTTCCAACACGGCGCGGCGCTGCACCAGCGTCCGAGCATCAAGGGCACCGTGCAGGCTGGTTTCCAATGCTTCACCGGCTTCGATGGCGTCTTCCTTGAGTTGAGTCGCCTCGCCTTGCCAGGGGCGGATGTACGTCGGATTGAACGCCTCGCCAAAGGTCATCTGGTGTTCGGCTTCGTCATCAGCAACAACCACATAATCGACGAGGATGCCTGGCACGTGAATCGCCTGGAGGTTGTCATGCCGATCAACCAGCCGACGCACCTGCGCGATGACGATGCCGCCGGAGTTGCGCGCAGCCTGCGCCATGGCCAGCAGTTCGTGATGGAAGGCTTCTTCGTGTGTGCTGATGTTGCCGCGCGGGTCGGCCGCCGTGCCGCGCAGGAAGACGCAGTGCAGCGGGAAGCTGGGGTAGAACAGGTAGTCTTCGCCGCGAAAGCGTTCGTACTCGACCCACGAGGCTGAGCCCGCCGAACGTGCCGCCTTGGCGCGCGCATTTATGGCGGCGCCCTGGTAACGCGCATCAAGCTCCGTGCGTGGATCGACAAAAGTGTGCAGACCCATTTTGGTCAGCACGCCAGGCTTGCCGCCCGCGATAGCGCGATACAGATGCGTGAGCACGCCCTGCGGCACGTTGAACGCATCGCATTGCTCAGCGAGTGCCATGTCTGCCAGCCGCGTGGCGGAACGCCAATGGCCGCCGACCACACAGCGCGTCATGCCAGGATTGCCGAAATGGTTGACGCCGCGCGTGGCACGATCGCCCTGCCCGGCGGAGTAGACCAGCGTGAGATCGCGCGGCTCGCCGGTGGTCAGAAAGCGGCGTTCCAGCGCATGCGTGACGGCCTCTGCATGGCCCGCGCCGACAAACCCGGCGCACGCGACTGTCCAACCTGGCTGCACCAACCGCGCCGCTTCATCGGCTGTGATGACTTGCATGTCTCCTCCGTCTTGTTGTGTTTTTTAGATACCTGTACCGCTAATACTGTGCTGCGCGCCCGCTGATGACCACGCCCAGGCGCACGAGCCGGTAGGCGCACCAATCCGCCAATCGCCACCACCAGCGGCGTGCGGCGTGCGCATCGGCCAAGATGCGGCGCGCGTGATGTGCGATGGCCTCTTCCAGCGCGCTGCGCAATTCGCTGGCGACGGTGGCATCCCAGGCGACCACATTGGCCTCGCGTGCGAGCAACAGGCTGAACGGGTCGATATTGCTGGAGCCGACCGTGGCCCAGCGGTCATCCGCCACCGCCACCTTGGCGTGCAGGAAGCTGGCGGTGTATTCGTAGATTTCGACGCCATCGCGTAGCAGCAAGTGATACAGCGAGCGCGTCGCGTAATGCTGCAATCGGTATTCAACCTGCCCCTGCAGCAACAAGCGAACACGCACACCGCGCCGCCGGCATGCGGCCAGGGCGCGCATGAAGCGCACGCCCGGCAGGAAGTACGCGTTGGCGATGATCACCTCGTGCCGGGCCGCACCCAGCGCGCGCAGATACTCGCGCTCGATCGCGCGCCGGTTGCGCACGTTGTCGCGCAGTACCAGCGAAGCCAACACGGTGCCCGGTGCACGATCGCTTTCTCGCCCGGATGCTCCGCGATGGCGTGGCCGCGGCGTATCAGTCATCACCGGAAACTCGGCGGCAACGCCCGTCACGCCCATCTCGCGCACGCCCGCACGCACGCCCATCTGCCACCAGAGCCGGTCGACCGTCAGCGCAATCTGCGCGACCAGCGGCCCTCTCACCCGCACGGCAAAGTCGTAGCGCGGCCCCAGCGCGGCGTCGTGGAATGGCGCGTGGTTCAGGTCATCAATGATATTGATGCCGCCCACAAACGCCACGTCGTCATCGATGACAGCGATCTTGCGATGCAACCGCCGCAGGTACCGCCGTTGCAGGCGGAAGCCGCGCACGGGCCGATAGATGCGCAAGGTCACGCCCACCGCTTCCAGCTTGGCGGCGATACCGGCAGGCAGCAAGCCGGTGCCGAAGCCGTCGATGGTCAGGCGGACGTCTACGCCGCGGCGTGCGGCGCGCGCGAGCGCTTCGGTCACGCTGTGCGCGGCAGCGTCGTCGGTGTAGATGTAGGTTTCGAGCGCGACGCGGCGTTGCGCGGCGTCGATGGATTCGATCAATGCGGGGAAAAACTCGGCGCCGCCGCACAGCAGATCGACGTCATTGCCCGGCAGGGGCTTGCCCCGCCGCCACTCGGAGCGCAGCGGACCCGCATCGCGTACGACCCTCATGGGCGCGCCAGTTCAGCCAGCAGGGGCACGTGGTCGGAGCGCTGCGCCCACTCACGTCCGGTCAGCGCGTGCGCGCGTTCGATGTCGAAGCCGCGCACGTAGATGCGGTCCAGCCTCAGCCAAGGCATGTGGCTCGGAAACGTGCGCACCGGGCGAGCATTGGCGGCCTTGTCGGCCACCTCCGTAGCGGCCAGGGCCTGGCAGATCATGCGATCGAGCCGATTGTTCCAATCGTTGAAATCGCCCGCCACCACGAGCGGCGCGTCCTTTGGCACCACGGAGCACACGCGGTCGATGAGCGCCTCGGCCTGGCGCTGCCGGCTGCGCGCAAACAGGCCGAAATGTGCGCACAGCAAATGCACCTCGCCAAAGCCGAGATCAGTCACGGCGTGCAACAAGCCGCGCTGCTCGAAACGGTGGTCGGAGATGTCGAGGTTTTCCGACAGCAGGATCGGAAAGCGCGACAGGATGGCGTTGCCATGATGTCCATGCTCGTACACGGCGTTGCGGCCGTAGACGGTGTGCGGATAGACGTCGGTCGCCAGATAACGCAGTTGCGTGTAGTTCGGATCGAACAGCTCGGCGGCAACCAGCCGGTCGTTACGGTCCTGCACTTCCTGCAGGAAGACGATGTCGGCATCCATGGTGTGCAAGCCCTGCCGCACGTCATGCACGCGCACGCGCCGCGCAATACCCGTCACGCCCTTATGGATGTTGTAGGTGGCGACGCGCAAACGCAGCATGTCAGACCTGGTCCTTTGTCAGTGCCGCTTGACGCGCGTTGTAGGCGGCCATGCGTTCGGGCAACTGCAGGATGGCCTCGGCGTTGCTGCGCGAGAAGCAGCGCGCGGCGGCCTCTTCATAGGGCAGCCATTCGGCCTGCACATGCTCACGCGGCGACATCCGCACCGGCACCTTGCTGCTCACCAGCAGGCCAAACCAATGCTCGGTGTTGCGCGTAATGCCCGGCGCGTAGCGGTGCCGCCAGCGCGGGTAGATTTCGTATTCGATGTGATGGCCCCAGTCAATCAGATGATGCTGGGCCGAGTCGATGCCGGTTTCTTCCAGCACCTCGCGGTGCGCGGTGTCGGCCAAGGGCTCGTCGAGCGCATCGCAACTGCCCGTCACGGATTGCCAGAACCCCGGATGATCTGCCCGCTCCATCACCAACACGTGCAAGTCTGGCGTGTGAATGACGACGAGAACGGAGACGGGAATCTTGTGCGGCATGGGTGCGGGTTGCTGCGTGCTTCGATGGGCAGCGCCAGCGCGCTGCAAAGCAATAGCTTACCGCAGCCAGAAGCGTGCCATCGTGACGTTCAGCATGCTGCCATGCCGTGGCAGCAATCAAGCAGCGCGTAGCGGTCCCTGCCCGGTACGGGTGCGGACGAGCCACAGTGCCGTTTCGTCCGTGGCGGTCTCGTGGCCAAGCTCACGGCGCGCCACGGCCAGCACCGGATCGAGCATCGCAGCATAATCGTCGGCCGCGCGCTGCGATTGCGCCCACAGCGCTTCCGTGCGCTCGCCGAGTTGCTGACGCAGCGCAGCGAGCTGCGTGGTCAACTCGCGTTCGCGATTGCCCAGCGTGTTGAATTTCTGAATGAGGAAGCGCTGCACATCGGTCTGCTCCGATTGCGCGTTGGCCTGGTCAAAGCGTTCAACAATGGCCGAGGTTTCGCGCTCAATGCGATGCAGTTCGCTGGTGCCCTCGCGTTCGGCAGTTTCAAGCGCCTGCAGGGCGCGGCGTTCGGCCTGCAAGACGCGCGCATGGTCGGCAAAGCGATGCTCGGCCGCCAAGTGAGCCTCGGCCAGCACGCGCGGTGTGTCGTACACGAGCGGATGCACGAGCATGCCCGGTGCGGCAGGTGGCAACGCTGTCTCGGGCAAACGCAGGTTGGCGACGGCATGCAACCAGTGCATGCGCTGCGCCGATAGGTGACCCAGCGCACGCATCGCCTTGGCCAAACCAGACGGTGATGCCGATGGGGTTGCGGCCGAATGTGCGCTCTGCGCCGCCGCGGCAATCTCGGGCACGCAAGCCGCAACGGTTGTGGCCACAG
The DNA here is from genome assembly GCF_003851545.1 of Ralstonia sp. SET104. GTDB lineage: Bacteria > Pseudomonadota > Gammaproteobacteria > Burkholderiales > Burkholderiaceae > Ralstonia. The sequence goes on from NZ_BHVX01000009.1 coordinate 86,668, forward strand.
CCTCGGTCATGGCCATGGCCGCGCGGCGGGTGGCGCGGCGAATCTCAATCCAGGCCAAGGTCATCACCATCAGCGCGGCGATCAGCCAAGTCAGCAGGAACTCGGCATGTGCGACGACCCAAGTGCGCGCAAAGTCGATGTAGTCCATCTAAACCATCCTCCTTCGTTGTCACCCAACGTGACAGAAACGAAAGATTCGGTTTAGCACGCAATGTTCCCGATTGCCGCATGCAGCCCAACGCATGCTCAAAAACAAACCGCGCCGCCCTTGCGGGTCGGCGCGGTTTGTTGTGCAGCGCAAATACGGACGCTTATGCAGTCGTCGCGGCCGTTGGCGCAGCCACCTTGGCCTCGGCGGCACGCAGGCGGATGTGCAGTTCGCGCAGTTGCTTCTCGTCGACCGGGCTCGGAGCCTGCGTGAGCAGATCCTGCGCACGTTGCGTCTTCGGGAAGGCGATCACGTCGCGGATCGAATCCGCACCGGCCATCATCGTGACGACGCGGTCCAGACCGAACGCGATACCGCCATGCGGAGGCGCACCATACTGCAGTGCGTCCAGCAGGAAGCCGAACTTGGCACGCGCTTCTTCATCGCCGATCTTCAAGGCGCGGAACACCTTGCTCTGCACTTCTTCGCGGTAGATCCGCACCGAGCCGCCACCGATTTCCCAGCCGTTGAGCACCATGTCGTAGGCCTTGGCGATGCACTTGCCTGGGTCGGTTTCGAGGTATTCCAGATGCTCGTCCTTCGGGCTCGTGAACGGGTGGTGCATGGCCACCCAGCGCGCGTCTTCCTCGTCGTACTCGAACATCGGGAAGTCGATCACCCACAGCGGCTTCCAGGCGTCTTCGAACAGGCCGGTGCTCTTGGCGAAGTCCGAATGGCCGACCTTCAAGCGCAGTGCGCCCATGGCGTCGTTCACAACCTTGGCGCGGTCAGCACCAAAGAACAGGATGTCGCCGTCTTGCGCGCCGCTGCGCTTGAGGATCTCGGCGATGGCCGCGTCGTGCAGGTTCTTCACGATCGGCGATTGCAGACCGTCGCGGCCCTTAGCCACTTCGTTGACCTTGATCCAGGCCAGGCCCTTGGCGCCGTAGATCTCGACAAACTTGCCATAAGCATCGATATCGCCACGCGACAGGGCAGCACCGCCCGGCACGCGCAGGGCCACCACGCGGCCACCTTCTGCATTGGCTGCGGCTGAGAACACCTTGAAGTCGACATCCTTCATAGCGTCGGTCAGCTCGGTGAATTCCAGCTTGACGCGCAGGTCCGGCTTATCCGAGCCGAAGCGCGCCATCGCCTCGCGGAACTCCATCACCGGGAACTTGGTATCCAGTTCAACCGACATGGTGTTTTTGAACACCGTGCGGATCATCTCTTCAAACAGATCACGGATTTCCTGCTCGGTCAGGAACGACGTTTCGCAGTCGATCTGGGTGAACTCGGGCTGGCGGTCAGCACGCAGGTCTTCGTCGCGGAAGCACTTGGTGATCTGGTAGTAGCGGTCGAAGCCCGACACCATCAGCATCTGCTTGAAGAGCTGCGGCGATTGCGGCAGCGCGAAAAACTGGCCGGCGTTCACGCGCGAGGGCACCAGGTAATCGCGCGCGCCTTCCGGCGTGCTCTTGGTCAGCATCGGCGTTTCGATGTCGATGAAGCCCTTGTCATCCAGATACTTGCGCACTTCCATCGCCACCTTGTAGCGCAGGCGCAGGTTGTATTGCATCTGCGGGCGGCGCAGGTCCAGCACGCGGTGCGTCAGGCGCGTGGTTTCCGACAGGTTGTCGTCGTCCAGCTGGAACGGCGGCGTAACGGAGGCGTTGAGCACAGTCAGCTCATGGCACAGTACTTCGACCTTGCCGCTGATGAGGTTGGCGTTGGTGGTGCCTTCCGGGCGAGCGCGCACGATGCCCTTCACCTGCAGACAGAACTCGTTACGCACGCCTTCTGCCACCTTGAACATCTCGGGGCGGTCCGGGTCGCACACGACCTGCACCAGGCCTTCACGGTCGCGCAGGTCGATGAAGATCACGCCGCCGTGGTCGCGACGGCGATGCGCCCAGCCTGACAGCGTGACGCTCTGGCCGAGCAGTTGTTCGGTGACCTGACCGCAGTATTGAGTACGCATTTGCATGTTGTGGTTTTCCGCGAAGCGCGCCGCCAATGAAGCGTCGCGCATGAAAGTTGATCGGGAGAGAGGCCAGCGTCGATTCGACTTCGTTCGTCTCGCCGGCTCAGGGTGCCGCGATGGCGCCGCCCTCTGCAGGCAGCGCGGTCGGATTCGAAGGGTCGCGCGGCCCTTGAGCCGGCGACCGGTCCTCCGTCTGTGGCGATGCATCGGGCGGGTCCATGCGGCGCGGCAACGCTTCGGGCGCCACCACCCCCATCGATACGATGTACTTGAGCGCCGCATCCACCGACATGTCCAGCTCGATCGTGTCGGCCTTGGGCATCATCAGGAAGAAGCCCGAGGTCGGGTTGGGCGTGGTAGGCACATATACGCTGACGTACTCGCCCTGCAGGTGGTTCTCGACGTCACCGCCGGGGCGGCCGGTCAGGAAGGCGATCGTCCACGAGCCCTCGCGCGGGTATTGCACCAGCAGTGCCTTGCGGAACGCATTGCCGTTGGACGACAGCAGCGTGTCCGACACCTGCTTGACGCTCGAATAAATCGGGCCGACCACGGGAATGCGACCCACCAGCGCTTCCCACCACGTCACCAGCTTCTGGCCAATGAAATTGTGCGCCAGAACCCCCACAATCAGGATGAACGCCAGCGTGAGGATCGCGCCCACGCCGGGGATTCGCCTGCCGAACAGTTGATCCGGCTGCCACGCCGATGGCAGCAGCGCCAGGCTCTGGTCCATCGTGCCGATGATGAGCGACAGCACCCACAGCGTGATCGCAAGCGGGACAAGCACCAGAAGACCGGTCAGGAACCATGTCTTGAGTGCGCTGGTTTTCTGTTTCATGGGGCGATGGACCAAAAGGTGAGCGATGCGGTCAGTGGCAGGCGCACGACGTGCCGCAACCACCGGATGCAGCCGGCGTGCCGGCGGTGGACGACGTACTGTCCGACGACGCGGCCGGTGCGGCAGCAGCGGCCGGAGCAGCCGTATCCGTCTTGGCCGCCGTACCCGTACCGGCGCCAGCAGCAGCCGATGCGCCGCCCGAGCCACCGCGGAAGTCCGTCACGTACCAGCCCGAACCCTTGAGCTGGAAACCGGCAGCGGTGAGCTGCTTCTTGAACGCCGGCGCGCCGCACGCGGGGCAATCCGTCAGCGGAGCGTCGCTCATCTTCTGCAGCACATCTTTGGCGTGGCCGCAGGCGTCGCATCGATAAGCATAGATCGGCATGGTGTCCTCACCCTGGAACAAACAAATGACAAGAAAGCAATAGGATTGCCCGCGCAGGCCGCGAACACGATGCAGTCAATGCGGGCGGGCTCGCGAAAGATCGGGGCAACTGCGCGCGATACAAGTGCTGGCGCGCAAAGCCTTGAATTATAAACCCTTTTGAGGGAATTCCCGACCGCAGATTCGGAGCGGGCAGTGGCAGTGCGCGACAAAGTGGCACGCCGCGCACGCCTGCGGCAGCACGATCAGGCTTGCGTAGCCGCCTTGGTGGTCGGCGCGCGGTTCTCGATCCATTGAGGGCCGAGCGAGCCGATAATCATCGCCCCGAAGCTGGCCAGCAGGCCCACCAATTGGGGCGGAAGCATCGCATCCGGCAGAGACACTTCGCACCAGATCCACGCTGCCAGGCCCAGGATGATGGCCAAGAGGCCACCCTGCTTGGTCGCACGCTTCCAGAACAGGCCGAAGGCCAGCGGCACAAACGCGGCCACCAGTGTGACCTTGTAGGCGCTTTCAACCATGTGAAAAATCGACAGGTGCGAGTTCAGCGCAAACAGCGTTACCAGCATCGTGAAGATCAGCACCACCGCCTGCATCACACGGAGGAAGCGCCTGTCATCCATGTTCGGCAGCAGCGGCCGCAACACGTTTTCGGCAAATGTCACGGACGGCGCCAGCAGCGTCGCGCTCGCGCAGCTCTTGATGGCCGAGAGCAGCGCGCCGAAGAACATCACCTGCGCAAAGATCGGCGCATGCTGCAGCACCAGATTGGGCAGGATCATCTGCGAGTCAGTCTCGATGTACTTGGCGACCATTGCCGGGTCGATCAGCGTAGCGGAATACGCGAGGAACATCGGCACGAACGCAAACATGAAGTACAGCACACCGCCCAGCACCGAGGCTGTGCCCGCGATGCGCTCGGTGCGCGACGAGGTCACACGCTGGAACACGTCCTGCTGTGGAATCGAGCCGAGCATCATGGTGATCCACGCCGTCACAAAACCGATCACCTCGATCGGGTTGAACGCCGGCCAGAACGAGAACTTGCCCGACGCCGCCGCGTGCGCCACCACCGTGCCCACGCCGCCGGCCTGGCCCGACACTTCCCAGCCGATATACAGCATGCCGATCACGATGATGATCATCTGGATGAAGTCGGTCACCGCCACCGACCACATGCCGCCGAACAGCGTGTAGACCAGCACGCTGCCTGCACCGATCATCATCCCGAGATCCTGCGAAACCGCACCGTCAGACACGGTATAGAACACCAGGCCCAACGCCTTGATCTGTGCCGCCACCCAGCCCAGGTAGGACACGACGATGCACAGGGTGGTCAACGTTTCGGCCGTGCGGCCAAAGCGGTTGCGGTAGAAGTCACCAATGGTGAGCAGGTTCATCCGGTACAGCGGCTTGGCAAAAAACAGCCCCACCAGGATCAGGCACAGCGACGAACCGAACGGATCTGCCACCACGCCATGCAGGCCGTCCTTGAGAAATTCTGCGGGAATCCCGAGCACCGCCTCGGAGCCGAACCAGGTGGCAAACACCGTGGCGGTCACGACATAGAACGGCAGGCTGCGGCCAGCCACCGCGAAATCGGCGGTATTGCGCACGCGCAGTGCAGCCCACAGGCCGATCCCGACCGAAATCACCCAGTAAATAATGACGAACCAGATCAGCATGGCAGCGCGGAAAGAAGCTGGAAAACCCCATGGCAGCCCGGTTTGGAGCCCTGGGGCGCCGGGCAAAGTGGCGGGATTATAGCGACGGGACTGGGCGCCGGGGCATCGGTGCGACCACGAATGCCGCGCTGCCTGCCCCATTTTTGGGCGGCGGCCCGCAACGGGCGTCCGCAGGCTTTTTGTTGACCACGGCCAATGTTGCTTCGCACCAACACTGGCCGCTAAGGCATATCAATCGGCGCGGCGACGCCAGACTTGCCAGCGCTCGCGGCCGGCAAACACCGGAATCGAATCCGCCTCGGCGATGGGTGTATCGCTGATGCGCTCGAATGCGGGTGACAGCAGCGCGTCCAGTTCGGGCTGCGTGGTCTCGAACGGCGGCCCCTTGGTGACTGCCTCGCGGCCCTCGATCACTGCAAAGAAGCCGGCCAGCAACCCACCCGGTGGCAGCAACTTCGCCACCTGCGCTGCGTAGTCGGGCCACAGGCGACGCGGCATCGCGCACAGGAAAGCGCGTTCGTAAATCCATTGCACCGGGCGGCGCGGCACAAAGCGGAAGAAATCGGCCAACTCCACCACCTCAGCATGCGGACCCAGCAAAGCCTTGGCCGATGCCACAGCGCTTGGTGCAAAGTCGATGGCGGTAACCGGCCAGGCACGGTCGGCCAGCCATCCGGCCTCATAGGCGTTGCCGCAACCGGGAATCAGCGTGGAAAGTGGCGTTGGTTGCGCTTGGCAGAACTGCCGGAACGCGGCGGGCACGCCGGCTGCATCCCAGGGGGTGTGCTCGCGGCTGAAGCGCTCGTCCCAGAAAGCGGGGTCAGCGGCGTCACGGGATTGAAAGACGGGCGATTCGGCCATGGCGGTTCAGGAGTGGTTCTGAGGATCAGTAGCGGGCCATCCAGGCCAGCACATGCGTGGCGACAATGCCGACCGCAAATCCGCCAACAAACAGCAGCGCGGCCGACAAAAGCCGGTTCGTGCGCTTTTGCTCGGCCAGCAGCGCCGTGAGCGCGGCGGTCTGCGCGTTGCCATCTTCGCGGGAATGGCGATCCAAAATCTGATGCACCAGGCGCGGAAGGTCTGGCAGCTTGTTGGCCCACTGCGGCGCCTCCACCTTCAGGCGCTCGACAAAACCGCGCCAACCGATCTGCTCATGCATCCAACGTTCGAGAAAAGGCTTGGCGGTTTTCCACAGATCGAGGTCAGGATCGAGCTGGCGGCCCAGGCCTTCCACGTTGAGCAGCGTCTTCTGCAGCAGCACGAGTTGCGGCTGCACTTCAACGTTGAAGCGGCGCGAGGTCTGGAACAGGCGCATCAGCACAAGGCCCAGCGATATCTCGCCCAGCGGCCGGTCGAAATACGGCTCGCAGCACGCACGGATGGCGCCCTCCAGTTCTTCCACACGCGTCTCTTCCGGCGCCCAGCCGGATTCGATATGGAGCACCGCCACACGATGGTAGTCGCGCTGGAAAAACGCCAGGAAGTTCTGCGCAAGGTAGTTCTTGTCGAACTCCGACAGCGCCCCAACGATGCCGAAATCCAACGCGATATAGCGGCCCAGCGTCTCGGGTGCCACGCTCACGAGGATGTTGCCGGGGTGCATGTCGGCGTGGAAGAAGCCGTCGCGGAAAACCTGCGTAAAGAAGATCTCCACACCGTCGCGCGCGAGCTTGTGCATGTCAACGCCGGCGGCGCGGAGCTCTTCCGTGTGCGAGATACGCATGCCGTGCATGCGCTCCATCACGAACACTTCCGATGTGCACCAGTCCCAGAACACCTCGGGCACCAGCAGCAGACCGGACTTGGCGAAATTGCGGCGCAACTGGCTGGCGTTGGCCGCCTCGCGCATCAGATCAAGCTCGTCGTGCAGATACTTATCGAACTCGGCGACCACCTCGCGCGGCTTCAGGCGCCGGGCGTCGGCCCAAAGTTTTTCCATCCACTTGGCGAGGTCGCGCATCAATGCAAGGTCGCTGTCGATCACGGGCAGCATGCCCGGGCGCAACACCTTCACCGCTACCTCGCGGCCGTCGTCCGGGCCGCCTCGCAGCGTGGCGAAATGCACCTGCGCAATCGACGCGCTCGCCACCGGGTGATGGTCAAAGCGATGGAACAGCGCCGACAGCGGCTTGCCAAGCGATTTCTCCACGATGGCCGCCGCCACCTTCGGGTCAAACGGCGGCACGCGATCCTGCAGCTTGGCCAGTTCATCGGCCACATCGGGCGGCAGCAGGTCGCGCCGTGTTGACAGCACCTGCCCAAACTTCACGAAGATGGGACCGAGCTGCTCCAGCGCCAAGCGCAGGCGCTCTCCGCGCGGGCGCTTGGGCTTGCGGCCCAGCGTCAGCAGCCAGACCAGCACGCGAATGCGCCGGCTCTTGAAGCCGGACAACGCGAGCTGATCCAGCCCGTAGTACAGAATGACGAAAATGATCTTGCCCAGCCGGAAGAAGCGCGTCATGCCGATTCACCTCGACGTGCGGTCCGGGCAGCCGGGCGTTCGAGCTTTTCAAGCCGCTCCAGGCGCTTGACCAAGCGCGCTTCGGTATCGCGCAGCGCAGCCACATCGGCGGCGAACTGGGTAAGGCGCGCGTGGCGCACGAGCGTCGGTTGCTCATCGGTCAGGTACGACGCCACCGACTCCGCCAGCGAACGGCCAACGCGCGTGGCTTCGATGCGGGCAGCCTGCGCGCCGCTCACCATGCGCTGCGCAATCACGTCGCCAAACACGCGCGAGAGGTCCTCCGCCGCATCCCAGCGCAGGTTGCGTAGCAGCGTCGATAGAATGTTGGCAAATTCGGCCTCACCTTCAATGCGCACGTGCTTGAGCACGGCAGCCTGCCCACCCGTGGCGTAATCGCTGGCAGCCGCTGCAAGCGGCACCACCACGGTCACGGCCGGGGCAATGTCAGGCTCGGGAGCCGTCACCAGGCCAGTGGCGTCCACCTGCAACGTCATCGACATGGGCGCCAGATCAAAGCGCGCCACGCGGCCCGCGAACGGCCGCAGTGTCTCCTGCGCCCAGGGCTCCTGGCGCAGCAGATGGTTGAGCGCGAGCAGCAGCGGCTGCATCAGCACAAGCGGAAACGGAGACGAAGTGGCTGTCGAAGACATGCGGTGATGGTGCGCAAAAACAGCAAGAAAGCAGCAAAAAAGCGGGCTAGCGACGAACAACAAAAAGGGCCCGAACCAGACGGTCGGGCCCTATTTTACGGGGAATGTTGAAACGGCCGTTTTGCGGCGCTTCAAGTTGTTACAGCATCACTGCAACTGCTGAATACCCGCCAACACCCAGCCACCCGCCCCCTGCGTCGGCTTGGTCAGGTTCCACACCTCGGCAAACGGCTGTGCCGGTGCGTTGGCTTCTTCACGGATCATGCCCGAGAAGCGCACGCTGGCCAGGTACTCGGCAGCCTGCGTTTCAATGCCCAGCATTTCGGCTTCGACCGAGACCACGTCGGTCTTGTTAGGCGAAGTGCCGCGATCGGCAAGGTCCATCTTGATCTCGGCGAACATCTCGGGCGTGGTGAACTCGCGGATGTCATTCAAGTTGCCCGCATCCCACGCGGCCTGCAGGCGGATGAAGTAGACCTTCGCATTGCGCAGGAAGGCTTGCGTATCGAAATCCGCCGGCACACCCCACGGCTGCTGCGGTGCGGCTGCGGCGGGTTGTGCGTTGACGGCCTGCGCGCTCGCCGCAGCCGGACCGCCCAGGTTCCACGACTGCGCAGCAGTTGCCGCGCCAGCGCCCAGACCTGACGTATTGCCGGTGTTGAGCGACGCAGCGGCCGGTGCGGAAGCCTGCGGGGCCGGTGTGGCGGGCTGCGGCACATACGGCTCACGGTCACCACCCAGCGACGGGCCACCCGTGGCGTAGGCAGGACCTTGCGGACGGCTGCCGCGCACCTTGCGGATGATCCACATCACCACGAAGGCGACAAGCGCGATCAGGATCAGGTTAGACAGCAACGAGGCCAAGCCCGCGCCCAGACCGAATTTCGACAGCAGATAACCAATGCCCAGGCCGGCTGCCAAGCCGCCCAGCATGCCACCCCAGTTACGCCCAGGCTTTGCAGCCGGTGCCGCCGCACCCGGCGCTGCCGGCGACGGTTGTGCAGTCGGTGCGGCCGGCTGTGTTGGCGACGGCGTTGTGGCCGGCGGCGTCTGTTGTCGTTGCGTCACGGTGGACGACTGCTTGCCGACGCTGCGGCTGCCACCCATGCGCTTGGCGTTGGCATCAACCGCCGCGCCCAGTGCGAGCGTCGCGACCAGCGCGCCCACCATCAATTTTCCACCCCAATGCAAACTCATCGCTGTCTTCTCTCCAATGGCAGTGACGCCATTAGATGGAGACGTCAATGCCGAAATTCAATGTGAAGGATCGTGGCATATCGCCACAGCGCGCTACATCGCCCATCCGGTGGAACGTCGGAAACACTTAGAGACGACGGCCCACGTGCAGTGCCACGACACCCGCTGTCAGGTTGAAGTATTCGACCGAGTCCAATCCGGCCTGTTCCATCATCTGCTTGAGCGTTTCCTGATCCGGGTGCATGCGGATGGACTCGGCCAGATAGCGGTAGCTCTCGGGGTCGCCCGCCACTTTGCTGCCCAACCACGGCAACACCTTGAACGAGTACACGTCGTAGGCCTTCTCCAGCGGCTGCCACACCTTGGAGAACTCCAGCACCATCACCTTGCCGCCCGGTTTCACTACGCGACGCATTTCAGCGAGCGCGCGATCCTTGTGCGTCATGTTGCGCAAGCCGAATGCCACTGTCACCACGTCGAAGTAAGCATTCGGAAAGGGAATGTGCTCGGCATCGCACAAGGCGGTGGGGGTCAGCACGCCAGCATCGAGCAGGCGGTCGCGGCCGACGCGCAGCATCGACTCGTTGATGTCGGTTAGCCAAACCTCCCCGGTGGGGCCGGCCTGGCGCGCAAAGGCCTTCGCCAGATCGCCCGTGCCGCCAGCAATATCGAGCACCTTGTAGCCTGGGCGCACCGCGGCCTGGGCAATGGTGAACATCTTCCATATGCGGTGCAGACCACCGGACATCAGGTCGTTCATCACGTCGTACTTGCTGGCGACGGAATGAAACACGCCAGCAACCTTGCCGGCCTTCTCCTGCTCGTCGACCTGCTGGAATCCGAAGTGGGTTTGGCTCATGACAGAAAGGAATGCGGATGCAGCGCGTGGGCGCCGCAAAGTGAATTGGAAATCAGTGGCTGTGGCCGCAGGCGTGGCCAGCGTTGGCTGCCATCGGTGCGTCACGGTCAACGCCGGCGGCGGTCAGGCGATCAAGATAGGCTTGCCACAGCGTGTCGTGCTCAACACCCAAGCGGTACAGGTACGCCCAATCGAAGATGCCGGAATCATGGCCATCGGAGAACAGCGGGCGGATCGCATAGTTGCCCACCGGTTCTACGCCGACGATGCCTACCTCGCGCTTGCCGGTCTGCAGCACTTCCTGCCCTGGCCCGTGCCCCTGCACTTCCGCTGACGGCGACAGCACGCGCAAATATTCGAACGGCAGGCTGAACTGCTTGCCATCAGCAAAGGCGATCTCGAGCACGCGCGATTGCGTGTGCACGGTAATGCCGGTCGGGTGCGGAGTGTCGGCGGAAAGTCCGGCCATGAAAAGCGTCTCGTTGAGTCTTTGAAAAACTGCGTTTCAGGAAGCGGCCAGCGCCGGAGTAGACACATTCTGCGCGGGCTCTTCCACCACCCGATAGCTTACCGCAGTCAACGGATCGCCCTCGGGGATGTAACGCAGGCGCCGATGGTGAAATCGTGCCACGGTGCTGCGGTGTGCCACGCTGACAATGGTCATATCTGGCATCGATTCCAGCATCAGGCTGTACATGAAAGCCTCCGTATCTTCGTCGAGTGCGCTGGTGGCCTCGTCGAGGAAGAGGTAATCGGGACGCTGCAGCAAGGCGCGCGCGAAGGCCAGGCGCTGCTGCTCGCCAGGCGACAACCGCAGGCTCCAGTTGCTGACTTCATCCAGTAGGTCAACCAGTGCCGGCAGGCGGCAGGCGGTCAGCACCTGGGCCAGCCGCTCGGCAGTGTACTGGGTGGCGAGATCAGGATACGAGAGCGCGTCGGCCAGCGTGCCCGACGGCAAATAACTGCGCTGCGGCAGGAACAGCACGCAGGCATCGTCCGGAATCTCGATGCGGCCCGAGCCATACGGCCAGATGCCAGCCACGGCGCGCACAAGCGTGCTTTTGCCGCAGCCCGACGGGCCGTTGATGAGCACACGCTCGCCACGTGCGAGGGTCATATCGAAGGGCTCGACCAGCAGGTCTTCGGGCTTGCGATTGGGCAGGTTGAGCGCGAGGTCACGCGCCTCGATGGCGGACACGGTGGCGATCTCAACCTCGACGTCGCGCACGCCCGCACGGTGCTCTTCTTCGCGCTCGGCGGCGCGCATGGCACGCTGGAATTCGATCAGACGATTGGTGGAGGCCTTCCAGCTCACCAGTGTGCTGTAGTTGTCGACAAACCACGACATGGCGCCCTGCACCTGCCCGAACGCCGTAGCCACCTGCATCATGCCGCCCAGCGTGAGGGTACCGCCAAAGTAGCGCGGTGCAGAGACCAGGAACGGAAAGATGATGGCGAACTGCCCATAGCCTGAGCTGGCAAAGTTCAGCCGCCGCGTGTAGTCCATCAACTGGTTCCAGTTGGCGCGGATGCGCTCGAAGCGGCCGCGCAGAATGGCTTTTTCGGTCGGCTCGCCGCGGTACAGGGCGATGCTCTCGCTGTTCTCGCGCACGCGCATCAGCAGGAAACGAAAATACGCTTCGTAGCGCTCCTGCTGGAACGACAGCCCGATCAGCGGGCGACCCACGAAGTGGATGATGACCGAGCCCAGCACCGAGTACAGCAGCGCGAACCACACCATGTAACCGGGGATGACGAAGTCGTGCCCACCCAGCGCAAACGCCAGCGGCCCCGACACCGCCCACAGGATGCCGAAGAACGACACCAGCGTGACCGCCGCGTTGAGAAAACCCAGCGCCAGCGTGAGCGTGGCATCTGTGAAGTTGCGCAGGTCGTCGGCGATCCGCTGGTCGGGGTTGTCAGCAGTGTGGGTCTGCTCCAGGCGATAGAACGCCTGCTTGCCGAGCCAGTCATCAACGAAGCTGCCCGTGATCCACGTCCGCCAGCGCATGCGCAGCATCATCGTGTAGTACTGGCGCAGCACGGACGCAATGATGATGAGCGCGGCAATCCAGGAGAAACGCCCAAGCTGGTGCCAGAACCCGGTCTTGTCCTTCTGTTCCAGCGCGTTGTAGAACAGCCGGTTCCAGTCGGTGAACAGCACGTTCATGTAGACGACGAACAGGCTGAGCGCGACCACCAGCGCCAGCAGCGCCCACGCCTTGTAGCGGTCTGCAGAAACCCAGAACGGCTTGATGAGTTGCCACGTCTCGGACAGATTCAACCGGCCGTGGTGAACATTCAGCTCGGCGATGGAATCCTTATGAGAATCGGGCGTGGCGGCGGTGCGCGGTGTCGTCATGGCGAGGGCTTTGGCACGGCAGAAAGACAATCTGACGTCTTGCGCGCCACAGGGGTTCCGCGCAGGACGTGGCGATGCGTTACCAGGTGTTAGCGCCGACGGGGCTCAAGCGTCAGCGAGCGCCGCTTGCAGCGCGTACGACAGCGCCGGCAACTTGGCCGTGATCCCGGCCATCCGCGCAGCATCGGGCTCGCGTTGCTCGGGGCCCCACACGGCTTCTGGAAAATGCGTGTCCCACCGATAGCGCGGGATGACGTGCCAGTGCAGATGCGGCACAAAATTGCCAAAGCTGGCGAGGTTGATCTTGTCCGGTGCCAGCTCGGTGCGCAGCACACGCTCGACGCGGGTAACGATTTCCATCAGCCAGAGGCGATCGGCATCGGACAAATCGGTCTGCTCGGCCACGTGGTCGTTCCAGATGACGCGGCAGAAGCCCGGAAAGCGCGCGTGCTCGACCAGCACCACGCGCGCCCTGGCATTGCGCCAGACGGGCTCGCCGCCGTCCCCGCCGTTGATCTGGCACAGCGCGCAGCCGGGCGAGCGCTCGATCATCGTCACACCAGCACTCGCTCGATGCCGCCAGCGTTGGCCTGGGCCACGTAGTCCTGCAGCCAGGTCTCGCCGAGCACGTGGCGCGCCATTTCGACCACGATGTAGTCGGCCTGCACCGAGACATCTTCGGTGTAGCGCGACAGGCCTTGCAGACACGCCGGGCAGCTCGTGAGGATTTTCACGTCGCCGTTGAAATCACCACGCAGCTTGTCGGCGCCCTTCTTCATCTCCTCTTCCTTGCGGAAGCGCACCTGCGTGGAGATGTCCGGACGCGAGATCGCCAGCGTGCCCGACTCACCGCAGCAGCGGTCGTTCTTCTCGATCGCGCTGGCCTGGCCGTCGGCGCCGATGTTGCCGCCCATGAGCTGGTTGACCAGCTTGGTCGGGTCCATGGTCTTGATCGGGGTGTGGCAAGGGTCGTGGTACATGTACCGCGTGCCTTGCACACCGTCGAGCTTCACACCCTTCTCCAGCAGGTATTCGTGAATGTCGATGATCCGGCAACCCGGGAAGATCTTGTCGAATTCATAGTCGGCGAGCTGGTCGTAGCAGGTGCCGCAGCTCACCACCACCGTCTTGATGTCGAGGTAGTTGAGCGTGTTGGCCACGCGGTGGAACAGCACGCGGTTGTCGGTAACGATCTTCTCGGCCTTGTCGTACTGACCATTGCCGCGCTGCGGATAACCACAGCACAGGTAGCCCGGCGGCAGCACGGTCTGTACGCCGGCGTGCCAGAGCATGGCTTGCGTGGCCAGGCCCACCTGCGAGAACAGCCGCTCCGAACCGCAGCCCGGGAAGTAGAACACCGCCTCGCTGTCGGGCGTGGTCTCCTTCGGGTTGCGGATGATCGGGACGATCTCGTTGTCCTCGATGTCCAGCAGCGCACGTGCGGTCTTCTTGGGCAGGTTGCCCGGCATCTTCTTGTTGATGAAGTGGATCACCTGCTCGCGCACCGGTGGCTTGCCCACCGTGGCGGGCGGATGCGCGGTCTGCTTCTTGGCGAACTTCTTCAGGATGTCGTGCCCCAAGCGCTGCGCCTTGTAGCCCCAGTCGAACATCACCTTGCGCGTGAAGTTGATGGTCTCGGGGTTGGTCGCGTTCAGGTAGAACATCGCCGCAGCGGTGCCGGGGTTGAACTTCTTCTGCCCCATCTTGCGCAGCAGGTTGCGCATGTTCATCGACACGTCGCCGAAGTCGATCTTGACCGGGCATGGCGTCACGCATTTGTGGCAGACCGTGCAGTGGTCGCCCACGTCGGCAAACTCTTCCCAATGCTTGACCGACACGCCGCGGCGCGTCTGCTCTTCGTACAGGAAGGCCTCGATCAGCAGCGAGGTGGCGAGAATCTTGTTGCGCGGGCTGTACAGCAGGTTGGCACGCGGCACGTGCGTGGCGCACACCGGCTTGCACTTGCCGCAGCGCAGGCAGTCCTTGATCGATTCCGAGATGGCGCCGATATCGCTCTGCTGCATGATGATCGACTCGTGCCCCATCAGGCCGAACGACGGCGTGTAGGCGTTGCGCAGGTCGGCCGCCAGCCCTTGGGGGTCGTTCACATCGCGCAGCAGCTTGCCCTTGTTGAAGCGGCCGTTCGGATCCACGCGGCGCTTGTACGCAGCGAAGTCGGCAATCTCTTCATCGGTCAGGAATTCCAGCTTGGTGATGCCGATGCCGTGCTCGCCCGAGATCACGCCGTCAAGCGTTCGTGCCAGCGTCATGATGCGGGCCACCGCCTTGTGGGCGTCCTGCAGCATGTCGTAGTCGTCCGAGTTGACGGGGATGTTGGTGTGCACGTTGCCATCTCCGGCGTGCATGTGCAGGGCCACGAACACACGGCCGCGCAGCACCTTTTTGTGGATCGCCTGCGCCTCGTCGAGGATCGGCTTGAACTCGCCGCCGTTGAAGATCTTGCGCAGCTCGGCGCGAATTTCCGCCTTCCACGACACGCGGATCGTGCGGTCTTGCAGCAGGTGGAACAGGTTGGCGTCGGGCTGATTCACCAGCCGGTCGTCGATGGTCTGCGCGAGGTAGCCCAGGCCGAGGCCGATCAGGCTGGCGCGCGCGGTGGTAACCGGCGTGTCGAGATGGTCCAGCAGGTACTGCCAGCGAGCACGCGTGGTACGCAGCAGTTGCTGCGCCTGTTGCACGCGGTCTTCGAGCAGTTCGGCACTGGGAATCTCGTTAGCGTCGTCGGTACGGCCCAGCGGCAGGTTGCTGCCGGCAAAGAAATCGAGCAGCGCGTCGGTCAGCTTGAGCTTGTTCTTGATCGACAGCTCGATGTTGATGCGCTCGATGCCGTCGGTGTACTCGCCCATGCGATTGAGCGGGATCACCACGTCTTCGTTGATCTTGAACGCGTTGGTGTGCTTGGCAATCGCCGCGGTGCGTGAGCGATCGAGCCAGAACTTCTTGCGTGCCTCGGGGCTGACGGCCACGAAACCTTCGCCGCTCTTGCCGTTGGCCAGACGGATCACCTCCGAGGTGGCGCGCGCCACGGCGTCATCGTCGTCGCCAACAATGTCACCAATCAGCACCATCTTCGGGAACGCGTTGCGCTTGCTCTTGGTGGCGTAGCCAACCGCGCGCAGGTAGCGCTCGTCCAGGTGCTCCAGGCCCGCGAGGATCGCGCCACCGGGCTTCTTGGTCTCGGCGTCGAGGTAGTCCTTGATTTCAACGATGCTCGGGATCGCGTCGCGCGCTTGGCCGAAAAACTCCAGGCAAACGGTGCGGATCGACTTGGGCATGCGGTGCAGGATCCAGCGTGCGCTGGTGATGATGCCGTCGCAGCCCTCCTTCTGCACGCCGGGCAGGCCAGCCAGGAACTTGTCGGTAACGTCCTTGCCGAGGCCTTCCTTGCGGAACTTGCGGCCTTCAATGGTGAGCGTTTCGGTGCGCAGCAGTTTGCTGCCGAGCGGCGCATTGCCATCGAACCACTTCAGTTCGAACGTGACGACGGGCGCGTCATGAATCTTGCCGAGGTTGTGGTCAAGGCGCTGGACTTCCAGCCAGTTGCCGTCCGGATCGACCATGCGCCACCAGGCGAGGTTGTCCAGCGCGGTGCCCCACAGCACGGCCTTCTTGCCACCCGCGTTCATGGCGACGTTGCCGCCAATGCACGAAGCGTCGATCGACGTTGGGTCGACGGCAAACACGAGGCCGGCCTTTTCAGCGGCATCCGCCACGCGGCGCGTGACCACGCCGGCGCCCGAATAGATGGTCGCCACAGGGTGATCAACGCCCGGCAGGTCGGTCATCTCGACCGCATCCAGACGCTCGAGCTTTTCGGTATTGATGACAGCCGAGAACGGCGTGAGCGGCACAGCGCCGCCGGTATAGCCGGTGCCGCCTCCGCGCGGGATGATGGTCAGCCCAAGCTCGAAGCAGCCCTTGACGATGCCCGCGATCTCTTCTTCGGTATCGGGCGTGAGCACCACGAACGGGTATTCGACGCGCCAGTCGGTGGCGTCGGTCACGTGCGACACGCGCGACAGGCCATCGAACTTGATGTTGTCTTTGGCTGTGACGCGGCCGAGCACCTTTTGCGCACGGCGGCGCAGGTCATACACCTGCGCGAATTCTTCCTGGAACGCCTTGACGGCGCGACGGGCGTGCACGACCAGTTGCTCGACCTTGGTCGCGCGCTCGTCACCTTCCGGGTCATGGTGCGAATCGTGGTCGGCCACGCGGCGCTTCTCGATCTCCGCCAGGCGGTGATTGAGGGCGTCGATCAGCATCTGCCGGCGCTTCGGGTTGTCGAGCAGGTCGTCCTGCAGGTACGGGTTGCGGCGCACCACCCACACGTCGCCCAGCACTTCGTACAGCATGCGTGCCGATCGGCCCGTGCGGCGCTCGGCGCGCAGCTCGTCCAGGATCTGCCACGCAGACTCGCCCAGCAGACGAATGACGATTTCCCGATCCGAGAACGAGGTGTAGTTGTAGGGAATCTCGCGCAGCCGGGGCGCAGCGTCCTGCGCCGTGAGTTTGGCGTCGATCAGAAGTGGGGCATTCATGGCGTGCCGCTGGGGAGGGAGGGCGCGGCATAGAGAGCTCAAGCCGCGTGGTCTTTAAAGGGCAATTGTACTGCAAGGCGCGGTGTTGACGCATTGCAACAACGGTATCCCTGCCGATGATGTGGGCGAAAAAATCGCCGCGTTTTCAATGGCTTGCGAAAAAGGCAGAGGCGCCCAGGTGCCGCTTGCGACACGCAAACGTCACATCATCACACCCTTGATCCAGCCCAGAATGCCGTGCCAGAAGCCATCTGGCAGGGTCATGAGGGCTGCGGTCATGGCCAGATAACGCAGGAATTTGCCGATGGCCATGTACATGGCGCTGGGCCAGAATTTCAGGCGCAGCCAGCCGGCCAGCGTGCAGAGCGGGTCGCCTATGCCCGGCAGCCACGACACCAGCAGCGATACCGGCCCGATGCGGCGCATCCAGCGGAAGTACTTTTTGTCGAGCGGCGGCTCGCGGTGGCGCTTGGGGTGCGGCACGTGCTGGGCGTGCTCGGTGTTGTGCTGGCGGCGGCGGCGCGCCAGGTGGTAGCGCACCACCGCCAGCTTGGCCGCGTAGCCCATCCACCAGTCGACCACGCCGCCCAGCGTGTTGCCGACGGTGGCCACGATGATGGCTGGCCAGAACATCTCCGGATTGAGCTTGATGTAGGCGAACACCGCCGGCTCGGAGCCCAGCGGCAAGAGCGTCGCCGAGATGAAACTGACGAGGAAGATGGCAGGCAGCCCGACCTTGGGCAGGGCGAGCGTGGCAAAAAGCGTGTCGATCCACTGTTCCATGCGGTCGATTGTAGAGGGCGGGCGGCCGCTGCGTCGCTTGGGGGCCGCCCTACCCGGTCAGGCGAAGAACAGGTAGGCGACGAGCACGGCACCGATCAGGCCGATCAGGTCGGCCCACAGCCCGCAGGCGAGCGCATAGCGCGTGTCTTTGACGCCGACACTGCCGAAGTACACGGCCAGCACGTAGAACGTGGTCTCGGTCGAGCCCTGGATGATGGCGGCCAGCTTGCCCTGGAAGGAATCGACGCCGTAGGTGGTCATCACGTCGACCATCAGGCCGCGCGCGCCGGCGCCGGAGAGCGTCTTCATCAGGCCCACTGGCAGCGCGGGCACAAAGCGCGTGTCGATACCGAGGTGCGAAAACAGCGCCGAGAGCCCCTGCATCAGAACATCCATGCAGCCCGCCGCGCGGAATACGGCAATGCCCACCAGCACTGCCACCAGGTACGGCACGATGCCGATCGCCACCTGAAAGCCGTCCTTGGCGCCATCGACGAAGGTCTCGTAGACGTTGATGCGGCGGATCGCCCCGCACAGCAAGAACGCCACCACGATAGTGAGGATGGCGCCCGCGCCGATCAGGCCGATCCACGCGGCCATCTGCTGCGGCGGAAACTGACGCAGCCAGGCAAACAGCAATCCCATCGCCGCGACAAAGCCACCGAAATACGCGAGCAGCGCTGGCTTGAACAGGTTGATGCGCTGGTACCACGCCACCGCCGCAATGCCCGAGCAGAACCCGATGAAGGTGGACAGCAAGGTCGGCAGGAAGATGTCTGCCGCGTTGAAACCGACCAGGCCCTGCTTGACCGCCATGGCCTGACGAATGGCGATGACGGACGTGGGCACCAGCGTCACGCCCGCCGTGTTGAGCACCACGAACATCAACTGCGCGTCGCTCGCGCGCTGTGGCTGCGGGTTGATCTGCTGCAGCTCGCGCATGGCCTGCAGGCCCAGCGGCGTGGCGGCATTGTCCAGACCGAGCACATTGGCCGACACGTTCATCATCATCGCGCCGTTGGCCGGGTGACCAGCGGGCACGGACGGGAACAGGTGGCGCATCAGCGGGTTCACGAGCCGCGCGAACAAGTCCACCACCCCGGCACGCTCGCCCACGCGCATGATGCCCAGCCACAGCGCCATCATGCCGGTCAGGCCCAGCGCGATTTCGAAGCCCGTGCGCGCGGCATCGAACATGGCAGTGAGCATGCGGGAGAAGACTTCCATATCGCCCTGCACCACCTGCACGCACGCGGTGATAAAGGCAACAAGGAAGAAGGCAAGCCAGACGAGGTTCAGAGCCACGGAAATTGCGCGTTGGTATCCGACAGGGCGCTCATTGTGCCTGCGGCGGCGCAGTCGGCACCGCAACCGGCTCGATGAGATGGAAGTTGTCGTAGTCGACGGTCGTGACGCCCTCTTCGTTATCGTGGATCAGGTCAACGTAGCGATGGCCCCACCGGATCTCATCGTGCCGCCACGAATAGCGCGCCTGCACCGTTTGCGCGGCAGTTTCATCCGCGCCTTCGATGGTGAGCAGCAGCAAGGCATCACCCGCGGCGAGCGATTCTGCGGTGGCGTTGTGCAGCGGGCTGGTCTCGTCGATGACATGCATCATCACCCAGCCCAGCAGGAAGATCGGGTGCTCGCTGCGTTCGAGCTTCAGGTCGTGAATCTTGTAGATCGTAAAGCCCTCGGACGAGACCTCGTCCTGCAGCAGGCGCAGCCGCGCCGTGGCCTCGGCGATGACGTTCTGGCGCGCATTGGCCGCCCGCACCATCAGCGTCATCTTGCCGTTGAGCGGGCGCACCACCGCGTTGCGCGCAAACATGATCTTGGCGCGCGGGCGCGAGAACCGTGCAAACACCAGCCCTGTCGCCATGGCAATGCCCGACATGCCGATAAAGATTTCCAGCGTGGCGATGAGGTGGGCGTAGGTCGTCTGCGGGTGCATGTCGCCATAGCCGACGGTGGCGAGCGTCTCGACGCTGAAGAAGAACGCCCCCGCAAAACCCGGCGGCGACTGGTTGGCGATGGATGCATCGCCCAGCGAGTACAGCCCGGCAAACACCGCGTTGAGTGTCAGGAACAGCGTGGCCAGCAATGCAAAGAAGGTCGGCCAGTTGACCTCCAGCGCGTGGTGGTAGAGATCGCGCCAACCCATCGGCGGCATGCCGTAGGCGATGACGTGCTGGGTGCCTGACCAGACCTTGCGGCCTTGGCGCTGGGTGGGCTTGGGGAAAGACGACGGAGTGTTCATCATCGGTGTTTGTTTGCAAATTTCCCCAAGGGAAAAGAACCATACAAGCATGAAAAATTACATCCCATTCGCCACAACCGACCGTGAGCGCATGACACGATAGCCATTTCCCAAAGCGTTTC
This sequence comes from Ralstonia sp. SET104, assembly GCF_003851545.1. GTDB lineage: Bacteria > Pseudomonadota > Gammaproteobacteria > Burkholderiales > Burkholderiaceae > Ralstonia. The sequence continues at coordinate 106,976 of NZ_BHVX01000009.1, forward strand.
ATAACAGGAAGTGATCCGTGTCGAATCCCGAGACATCAATGAATGGCAGCATCCCCTATGCACTTGGAATTTCCAGCATTGTGCGCATACCTATCCCGGGCACAGGCGGCCTCTGTATCGAGCTGAAACCACGCGGTCGCATCCCTCCCGGTGGATCGACTTCAACGCTGTTCTTTCAGGACATCTCAGGCAAGAAGCATCTGAGGCTTGATTATGGCTATAACGTCGCCACCAAGACCATCAATTACCACTGGAATCAAGCGCGTGTGTATTCCCAATTTGGGGTCAGCGATCATACGCCGGTGGGCAAAAGCGGCGTCGCACTTTATCAAGCAGCCAAGTACTTTCGGTATGCAGGCAGAACACTGGCCGTTGCAGGCGTTGCCATTGACATTGTGTCGATTGTCCAATCCAGAACACCAATGCGCAGAGCCTCGGAAGCCGTTAGCGGCTGGGCCTTGGCGTGGACGGGATGTCGAGCCATGGGGGCTGGCGGCGCTGCCGCCGGAGCTCTCGCATCACCCATAGGCATTGCCGTTGGAGGCATAGGGGGGTGCGTGATTGGTGGCCTTATCGGCTACCAAGCAGGCAATTACGTTGGGGCCAACGTCTATGATTGGGCAAACGCCATGTTCATCTCCCTCCCGCAAGTTCCAAAACCATGATGCAAGGCAAGCTCATCGCAACCCGCGACCCAGGCGGCGCATTCTGGCAACTCGGCCCATTGCCTCCGAAAGCTGGACATCTGATTCTGATCGGTTGGCAATGCGCTACTCTCCCAACCGACTCCGGCGTGCCCGAGCCCATCGCGACCATCCTCGCCCAAGCGGTAGTTTCAGTCGCCACCGTCAGCTTTCTGACATCCGAAACAAGCATCACCGACAGTGGTAGGCAGTACGCACTCGGCAGCGGCGGTATTGCCGAATACTTGCGATCCCGCTGGATGCGTGCACCCACACAGGTCACTCTGCAGGCGACGACAGACGCGCAAACGGCGATCCGGCTGTTTGATGACAGCGGGTACTCGTGGCATCTTCAAGGCCAAGTGGCGATTCTCTCCACCGAACACGCCGATATTGCCTCGCTGGACCGTAAAACCGTGCTATCGCTCATCGGCCCCGATTGGACGATGGAGGCGACTGCACTGACAGCCAAGGGCATCACGGCCGTACTCCGGCCAGGCGTAGACGGCGCTGTCATTGGCGTCCTTTGCCTAGACGATACGTTCGCGCAAGCGCTAACCGCTGCGCTGGAGCGCGAAACCAACGCAGCGGGATTCGGCTGGACGATGCTGACAGAAACCGAATTTGAGAACGCCCTGAGCTGTGCCAACTAGCCCTGCCCAGCGGGGACCCAACAGCACCATCTCACGCAAAGATCAACGGGCTGGTGCAAATATGAAACAACCAATCATGGCGTGCCTGTGTGCACTGGCAAACCAGCTCACCGCTGCTCAAAGCGAGCTTGGCGTAGTTGAATTGAAAACAAGCAGCAACCGCCTGTTTTCGATTCAGACGCAGGTACCTGGACTCGAAATGTCCATCATCACGACAGAAGGCGCGTACCACTGCTGCTGCGACGTTGGCGGCCAAGATCGACAAGACGTTGGCCGCATGCGAAGTATTTCGCCAGAAGACAGCCCTGCGGTGACTACCGACTGACGTCTGCCGGAAACAAAAGCAAGATCGAATTCCCCGCCATTGGCATCGGCTTTCCCGCTAGGCCACCGATCGTAATTGCGGCAAGGTCAGCCGACCAAGCCGAGTTCGAATGGAATGGCAACGTCTACCGGCTCAGACAGTGCACAACCCCGGAGCGCATCCGATTAACCCCGCAGCAACGCAACAGGGCAGCACACGAGTATTACCCGAGCCTCGGCTACGACGTTGAGCCGACGTGTAAGTCATAAGAGCGCAGCCACGTTGGTCTCAGACGGGGACTCGCCTGACGCCGCTTAGCCAAAGCCCCCCGTGATAGTCTTACGGGCTATCCCCCAGTCCAACCCGGTCCGCACCATGGCCATCGATTACCTCAAGAAAATCCTGACCGCGAAGGTCTATGACGTCGCGGTGGAAACCGAGCTGAAGTTCGCGCCCAACCTGTCGGCGCGCACCGGCAACCGCGTCTACCTCAAGCGCGAAGACGATCAGCCGGTGTTCTCGTTCAAGCTGCGCGGCGCCTACAACAAGATGGCATCGCTCACGCCGGCCGAGCGCAAGCGCGGGGTGATTACGGCCTCGGCCGGCAACCACGCGCAGGGCGTGGCGTTCAGCGCGGCCCGGATGGAATGCAAGGCCGTGATTTGCATGCCGGTGACGACGCCGCAGCTCAAGATTGACGGCGTGCGCTCGCGCGGCGGCGAGTGGGTTGAAGTCGTGCTGCAAGGCGAGAGCTATTCCGACGCCTACAACCACGCCGCCAAGCTGCAGGAAAAGCACGGCTACACCTTCGTGCACCCGTTCGATGACCCGGAAGTGATTGCCGGCCAGGGCACCATTGCCATGGAAATCCTTCGCCAGCATCCGCAGCCGATCCACGCGATCTTCTGCTCGATTGGCGGCGGCGGCCTGATCTCGGGCATCGCGGCCTACGTAAAGGCCGTGCGGCCGGACGTCAAGGTGATCGGCGTGCAGAGCGTGGATTCCGACGCGATGGCGCGTTCGGTGGCCGCCGGCAAGCGCGTGGAGCTGAAGGAGGTGGGTCTGTTTGCCGACGGCACGGCAGTCAAACTGGTCGGCAAGGAAACCTTCCGCATCACGCGCGAACTGGTCGACGAGATCATCACCGTGGACACGGATGCGATTTGCGCGGCGCTCAAGGACGTGTTCCAGGACACGCGCAGCCTGCTGGAGCCCTCCGGCGCGCTGGCGCTGGCCGGGCTGAAGGTGTACGCCGAGAAAAACAAGCTCAAGAACGAAGCCTTGGTGGCCGTGGCCAGCGGCGCCAACATGAACTTCGACCGCCTGCGCTTTGTGGCCGAGCGCGCCGAGGTGGGCGAGGCACGCGAAGCCGTGTTTGCCGTGACGATTCCGGAAGAACGCGGCAGCTTCAAGCGCTTCTGCGAGCTGGTGGGCTGGTCGCGCAACGTGACGGAGTTCAACTACCGCATTGCCAGCAAGGACGCCGCGCACATCTTCGTGGGTGTGCAGATCGCCTCGCGCTCAGAGAGCGACAAGATTGCCGAGAACTTCCGCAAACACGGCTTCCCGACGCTGGATTTGTCGAACGATGAACTCGCCAAGCAGCACATCCGCTACATGGTGGGCGGGCGCTCGCCGCTGGCCGAGAACGAACTGCTGTACCGCTTCGAGTTTCCCGAGCGGCCGGGCGCGCTGATGAAGTTCCTCTCGAGCATGAGTCCGAACTGGAACATCAGCCTGTTCCACTACCGCAATCAGGGCGCGGATTCGAGCAACATCCTCGTCGGCATTCAGGTGCCGAAGAACGAGAAGCGCGAGTTCAAGGCGTTCCTCACCACGCTGGGCTACAAGTCCTGGGATGAGAGCGAGAACCCGGTCTACAGCCTGTTCCTGTAATCGGCCGCGGAGCAACTGTCATGAGCAACCATCCTGAACACTCGCCGCTGGGCAAAACCTCCGCCTACAAAACGGAGTACGACCCGAGCCTGCTGTTTCCCATTCCGCGCCAAGGCAAGCGCGACGAGATCGGCTTGCCCGCAGGCGCGCCCCTGCCCTTCTTCGGTGTAGACCTGTGGAACCTGTACGAACTGTCTTGGCTGAACCTGCGCGGCAAGCCGCAGGTGGCCGTGGGCACCGTGATCGTGCCGGCCGATTCGCCCAACATCGTTGAATCCAAGTCGTTCAAGCTGTATCTGAATTCGTTCAACCAGACCAAGGTGGCTTCGCACGAAGCGTTGCAGCAGTTGATCCACCACGATCTGTCGGAAGCGTGCGGTGCGCCGGTGCAGGTGCGCATCGTGCCGCAAGAGGAGTTTGCCCGGCAGAAGATGGGCGAACTCGACGGCATGCTGCTCGATCGTCTGGACATTGAAACCGACGTCTACCAGCCCACGCCCGAACTGCTGCATACGGATGAGGAAGAGAGCCCGGTGGAAGAAACGCTGGTCTCGCACCTGCTCAAATCCAATTGCCTGGTGACGGGTCAGCCCGACTGGGGCAGCGTGCAGATTCGCTACGTGGGCGCGCCGATCAACCAGGAAGCGTTACTCAAATACCTGATCTCGTTCCGTGAGCACAACGAGTTTCACGAGCAATGCGTGGAACGCATTTTTACCGACATCCTGCGCCAGTGCCGCCCCGTCAAGCTGGCCGTGTATGCGCGCTACACGCGGCGCGGCGGGCTGGACATCAACCCGTTCCGCACCAACTACAACACGCCGTGGCCGGATAACCTCCGCAATGCGCGCCAGTAGCACCTGACGCAGCACACAACACACAGAGCGCCTTCGGGCGCTTTTTTCTTGGCGCGATTGCCCCCTCATTTACCCGTAACATCAGCAAATTCTGATTTATAGTTCCGCCCATTGTTTTAACTAAGCCATAGCCCCTAAACTCTGCGCACTGCTTTCGGTGCCATAGAGAAAGCGGTCGAGGTGTGGAAGCCTCGTGGATAACGGGCAAGTGCTGAGCATAGGCGCTTGTCCTCATTTGCTATGGCTTGGTTTCGTCTCTCTGGGCGAGCCAGGCTCGAACGGCTTCGGCCGTGCCGATTGTTATCCATCGGTCTTCCACCCTGCCTGTGCTCGCCCACCCTTCTTTGCAGGGTCGGGCACGGTTCCATTCATCTTCTGAACAGGACGCCCAATGACCCAACCCACCCCCGGAACCCGCGAACCCTTCGATGCCCGCCGCCTGGAAGCGCACGACGCGCTGTATGACAAGCTCGGCAAGCTGCGCACGATGCTGAGCATGTTGCACGCCAGCGGTTTTGAACACTTCCGCCGCATGGAGGAACACCGACAAGCGGACTACCTGGGGACGTGCATGGAGCTGGCTGACGAACCGTTCTCAGACCAGAACCCCGAGCACGTCAGAATCGCCAACAAGATCGAGGTTCGCCTGGTCGATCAAGGCCTGCTGCCCCGCTACGCAGACCTGTGATCGCACCCCAATCGCGTCAGGCGCTGGCGGCACGCTTTGCGGGTGGGCCGCGAGAAAAGCTGCCGGTGGCAAAACCAACGTAGCCGCTTGGCGCTTGTGCGTGTGAGCCACCCGCCCCGGCAGCAGCACTGAGAGGGGCACCTTCTTGCCAGAGCGATCAACCAAACGGAGATGCGCGCCTCGTCCTTTTTGCCGACACCAGCGCCCTATCGTTTCACGCCTGCTCGCCTATAGTGATAGCCGCAGTACGCCACCCGGGGGAATCGTGAAGGGTCCGTCCGCTGTATGCGGGCCGGGCGCTCTCGACGGGGGAAATTGCTATGACGCAGTCGCCATGGTGGCCGCAATGCGGGTCGATGCATACGATTCGCGCGGTTACATGCGCATGCCTGCTGCTGTGCGGCGGGCCGGTCCTTGCGCAGACCAACCAGCCGGTGGACGACAAGCCACCCAGCCTGGAAGCCCTGCAGCGCGAGCTTGCTGACACGCAGGCTCGCCTGCGGGAACTCAAGCACTCAATCCAGCAGCAGGAAGCCCATGTGCGGCACATGCGGCGCGCGCTCGGCATGACCGAGGGCCAGCTCGATACCGTACGCGGTGCCGGTGCACCCGGCGCGGCGGGTGCGGCGGGCGACGCATCGCAAGTCGCGCAGAACGACCAGCCCGGCACCACGCCCGTCGGCAAGCCACCCGAGCCGCCCGACCGGCCACCACGCATCGCGCAGATCTTTGACGAGCCCAGCGCGCTCACGCCGCCGGGCAAGGTCGTCGTCGAGCCGTCTTTGCAGATGGCGTATTCGTCGTCAGACCGTGTGGCGCTGGTGGGCTACACCATCATCCCTGCGCTGCTGATCGGTCTGATCGATGTACGGCAAGTGAAGACGACCACGCTCACCGGCACGGTGGCCTTGCGCTACGGTCTGGCGCGGCGCTGGGAGCTGGAAGCCCGCGTGCCTTACGTCTACAGCGCGAGCGACACCGTCAGCCGCGAACTGTTTACCGGCACGGCCACGGACAACGCTTTCAGCTCGCATGGCCGCGGCATTGGCGATGTGGAGCTGACGGCGCGCTATCAGCTCAACGCGGGCGGCGTCGACAAGCCGTTCTACATCGGCTGGATGCGCTTTAAGACACGCACCGGCAAGGATCCGTTTGAAGTCACCACCGATTGCGTGACACGCTGCGTGAGCAACACCACGGGCACGGGCCTGCCGCTGCAGCAGCCAACAGGCTCGGGCTTCTTCGCGGTTCAGCCGGGGCTGACGTGGCTGTTCCCGACCGACCCGGCGGTGTTCTTCGGCAGCATCAGCTACCTGCACAACTTCGAGCGCAAGGATGTGAGCCTGAATCTGGTGGATGGCTCGCGGCAGTTTCTGGGCAATGTAAAGGCCGGCGACATCATTGGCCTGAACTTCGGTATGGGGCTGGCACTGAACGAGAAGGCGGCGTTCTCGATCGGCTATGACCAGAGCATCATCGCGCCGACCAAGCAGAACGGCCAGCGCGTGCCGGGCTCTGTGCGCACGATTCTCGGTACGTTGCTGGTCGGGTATTCGTACCGGCTCTCGCCCAAGACGACGCTGAACCTGTCGGTGGGTGCAGGCCTCACGCGTGACACGCCAGACCTGACCGTCACGCTGCGTCTGCCGATCCAGTTCTAGCTCAGTGCAGCATGGTGACGACGTTGGCCAGCGCGCCTTGCAGCACGTTGGCCAGATTCATCTGACGGAACTGCGGCAGGCTGTTGACCGCTGCGTTGATGGTCGTCACCGCTTGCAGCGTCTGATTGTTCAGGCTGTTCTGGATGACGGTGGCCGCCGCTGCCGCACCCGCGGCCACATCGGGCGGTGCGACATTGTTCGGCCCGTTCTGCACCAGGTTGACCGTATTGACCACCGTGGCCAGTTGCTGCGCCTGCGTGGCGTTCATGCGTGCCACGTCGGGGATGTTGACCGATGCGCTCGCCACCAGATCGCCGTTGATGTAGACCGCGCGATCGATGCCGAACGAGATGTGCAGCCCCGCGAGTGCGGGCACGTCAAACCCGCCGCGCATGTCGTCAAGCTTGTCTTCAGACACGGCCTGCCAGGCATGTACGGGATTGCCATCCACACTGTCCATACCGGCCGCACACGCGTGCCCGGCCGCAGCCAGCGCGAGCCACCCAACGGCCCACGCCGCCGCCTTGCCAAACCGCTTCATGATGCCCTCCTGCCAAGACTGCCGGCTTGCCGCGCACGGATCGTGCTCAAACCGCGCTCAGAAGTCGGACGGGCCATGCTTGGGGACGACGATGTTCCCCAGGCCACGGCGGTCCACGCCTTGCTCCAGCGGTGCACGCGGTGCCACGCGCCAATCCGATGCGGCGTTGAACGTCGCCCCTGCCTCGCGGTTGTGGACGACGAACAGCAAATGGTTGTCCCACATGCTCTCGAAGCTCGCACGTGGGATTGCGCGCGTGCCCATGGCCGGATCGCCCACCAGCACACGCCCTTCCTGCACGCCCTTGACCACCACGAAGTGGTGATAGCCGTTTTCGCTCAGCAGCACGATGGCCGGCAAGTGGGCGTCTTTCAATGCATCCAGCGGCTGCTCAAAACCATCGGCGTCAAAGCCCTGAGACTCCAGATAGCGTTTGATGTCGAGCAGCGAAAAGCCCTCATGCCGGATCTTCTCCTGGTTGCCGTGCTCGTACATGGCCTGGAACACCGTCTGCTCGCTCACCGCATAGCCGTACTGATACGTGAGCAGCGTCGCCACCGCGGCCGACCCGCAACTGAAGTCGAAACGCTGGTGCACGGTGCGCAGGTAGCGCGCGGCCTTCATGCTCGTCACGGGCACGGCATACGTGCCGCCGCCGGTGCCGAGCATGTCAACCGTGCCTGCCAACGCAGGCCCGCACACCAGTGCCGTCACCAATGCCGCCGCCGCCATCGGCACTGCACCACACGCCTTGCGCATCATGGCGCCCCTTACGGACTCAAGGCCGGAACTGCACGTTGACGATGGTGGCGTTCTGGATCAACACGTTCGCTCCGCTGTTCTGGATGACCGTGGGGATGCCGGACGCATTGGCAAACGAGCCGTCGCGCACGATGTTCGACCCCGTCGCCACGTTGACGGCGGCGTTGTCGCTCACGGTGCCCGACAGGCGCGCATCGTTGACGGTCTGGTAGAGGTCCTGCGTGCCGCCGCGATAGCTGTCGAGCCTGTCTGCCCCCACCGCATGACCGAGCCCAGGCACCGACACGGGCGCGGCGACCGGGGGACGCACCGCTTCCGTGTTGGCTGTCTGTGCACCGTCTGCGATTGGCGCATCGTCTGCTGCCATCGCCGCTGCCGCTGGCCAAACTGCCAGGCCGCATGTCAACAACCATGCTGCCCATCCTGCTGTGGTTCCTCTGTCGGATCGCATCGAATGTCTCCTGTACGTTCCAACTGCGTCCCCAACTGCGGGCCGGACTACGCATGCAGCCCGGCCCTATCCACCGCTACGCGCACAACATCACTGCACGCGCGGCACTTCCCCGCTCATGCCTGATACCGGGCTATTTGCCGACATTCAGGTTGGCCTGCACGTTGATGCTTTGCTGGATGAGAGAGGCAAAGCCGCTGTTCTGGCTTGCCATCATCACGCCGGCTGCGGATTGACCGACGCTGGTCATCGCGTTGGACATGTTGAACGTGCCGGCATCCAGCACAACCGTGCCGCCTGCACCGCCCGTACCGCCCACCGCACCATTGCCGACACCGCCGTTGCCGACGCCGCCCGCGCCGCCAGCCGCACCGACTGCGCCCACAGCACCATTGCCTGCCGTGGACGAAGCCCCGCCGTTGGTCGCGCTGCCGTTGGTGGCGCTGCCGCCTGCGCCGCCATTGCCTGCCACGTTGGTGGCTGCGCCGCCTGCACCTGCCGCGCCGCCCGTGCTGGTGCCGGTGGCGCCGCTCGCGCCTGTGCCAGCACCCGCCGATGCGGTTGATGAGCCGCTGGTGGTGGAGCCTCCAGCCCCGCCTGCGCCGCCGGCCGAGGCGCTGTCACCGCCCATGGCCGCACCGCCGCCATGATGCCGGTTCGCATCACCACCGCTGGCGCTGGACGCACCGCCTGCCCCGCCACCACCGCTGCCGGCCGCGCTCGTGCTGCCCGCTGCGCCGCCAAGGCCGACGCCCAGGCTGGCCGACAGCGTGCCCGAGCTGCCGCCGTTGCCGCCGCCGCCCGCGCTGCCGGTGGCGTTGCCGCCATTGGCGCCGTCGCCCGCCACTGCACCGCCATTGGTCGCGCTGCCGTGCGTGACGTTGCCCGAGCTGCCGCCCGCGCCGCCGCCACCGCCCGCGCCACCGGCGCCGCCGTTGCCACCGGCACCGGTGCCGCCGTAGCCATAGCCGCCACGGCCACCGCTGCCGCCATTGGCGGTGCCGCTATTGGTGACGACATTGCCGATGCCCGACACACTGACATTGCTCACGGCACCGTCCAGCCTGGAGATCGCAATCGCCTTGCTGGTGTTGAAAGAGTTGGTGAACGCGGCGGTGGCCGTACCGCCGTTGTTGGCCGCAGCCGTGCCATAACCATCGGCGTGGGCCCAGCCGCTGTTGTCACGGTTGCTGCCCTGGCTTTGGTTGTTGTGCTGGTTGGAGTTATCGGCTGCCGTTGTGGTTGTCGTTGTCGTTGTTGCTGTGCTGGTGTCGGTTCTGGTGATGGTCGATGTATTGGTTTGGGTCTGATCCCCCGCCCCGGACGCTGAGTTCCCGATATCGGCCAATGCAACGCCAGAGACCCCCAATCCCATGGCGATCGCGGTGGCCAGTAAGGTCTTCTTCATAACGCACTCCATAAAGGTGAAGGGGCGGTTGGAAGCGCAGCCAGTGGGGCCGGCGCGCTCTGCCTGTGGGAAAAACGTCACCCACCCCGGGGCGGCTCGTTTGCATATTCGGTGCCATCTTCCAGGCCTGTTTCGCACGACCGTTCTAAGGGGTTGAAAACGCAAAAGATTCGTCGGCACGTGCGCGGATATGTGCGCGCGCTGCCGCGCGATCGTGTCCAGACATGCAATGTTTGGAGGGCAATTTGAGGCATTTCGGTTGCAGCGCTGAAACACCCCAGCCGCACGCAGGCAGCCGTGGCATGCATGGCTGCGTAGCGAAGACGCAAACCACGTACGGGTATGCACGCGGCCACGGTGTGTGAGGGGGGCGATTGGCTGGGGGATTCAGGCCTGATACATCGGCGCATCGGCGCCCACATTGCGTGGGCGGCAGGTCGTGGCGGGGGTGCATCCCGTGGCGCACCTCGCGCCGGGCTGCGTGCCTCAATGACGCACGCGCCGCGAGCACACGGCCGTGCGCGGCCGCTTCAGAGCAAGTGCCCCCTATCGGCAAGACGCATGCGGCAAAGGTGTCTTGATTTCATCGCCTGACTTTGCCCAGGCAGGCGAAAGAAACCGCGCGCGGCAAGCATCGTCATGGCAATAACAAGCCGCGCGCAACCCGTTCGCATTTCAAGCGCGAAACCGCAGGCTCATGCCGTGGCGGCCACCGTGAGCTTGAGTTCGTCGATCATGCGGTCGCGCATGACGAACTTCTGCACCTTGCCCGTCACCGTCATCGGCATCTCGGTAACGAAGCGGATGTAGCGCGGGATCTTGTAATGCGCGATCTGGCCCTGGCAGAACGTGCGGATCTCGTCTTCCGTGGCCTGCTGGCCGGGCTTGAGCACGATCCACGCGCAGACCTCTTCGCCGTACTTGGGGTCGGGCACGCCGAATACGTTGACAGCCTGCACCTTCGGATGACGGAAGAGAAACTCCTCGATCTCGCGCGGGTAGACGTTTTCGCCGCCACGGATGAGCATGTCCTTCACGCGGCCGACGATGTTGCAGTAGCCCTCGGCATCGAAGGTGGCCAGGTCGCCCGTACGCATCCAGCCGTCGTGGATGGAATCGGCGGTCTTGGCCTCGTCGTCCCAGTAGCCGAGCATGACTGAATAGCCCTTGGTGCACAGCTCGCCCTTCTCGCCCACCAGCACGACGTCGCCCGCGCCATCCACCAGCTTGACCTGCAGGTGCGGCTGGATGCGGCCAACGGTGGTGACGCGCTTGTCCAGCGGGTCGGTCACTGCGCTCTGGAACGACACGGGGCTCGTCTCGGTCATGCCATACGCGATGGTGACTTCGCGCAGGTTCAGCTCCGACACCACGCGCTTCATCACCTCGATCGGGCATGGTGATCCGGCCATGATGCCGCCACGCAGGCTTGAAACGTCGAAGGTTTTGAAATCCGGATGATCGAGCTGCGCGATGAACATGGTCGGCACGCCGTGCAGTTGCGTGCAGCGCTCTTGCGCCACGGTCTGCAGCGCGGCGAGCGGGTCGAATGCCTCGCCCGGAAACACCATGCACGCGCCCGTGGCCGTGCACGTGAGCACCGACATGACCATGCCGAAGCAGTGATACAGCGGCACCGGAATGCACAGCCGATCACCGCCCTGCAGGTTCATCGCCATGGCAACAAAGCGCGCGTTGTTGACGACGTTCATGTGCGTGAGCGTGGCGCCCTTGGGCGCGCCGGTGGTGCCGCTGGTGAACTGGATGTTGATAGCGTCGTCCGGCGACAGTTGGGCGGTGATAGCGTCCAGCGCATCAATGGGTACGTTTTTTCCGCGCGCAATCACATCATCAAAGTTGAGCATGCCCGGTGTATTGGCCTCGCCCATCCGGATGACCCAGCGCAGCGCGGGCAGCTTGGCGGCATGCAATGCACCGGGCTGCGCGGTTGCCAGTTCGGGCGCGAGCGTCTGCAGCATCTCCAGATAGCGCGACGTCTTGAACGCCTCCGCCGCCACGATCGCCTTGCAGCCAACCTTGTTGAGCGCGTATTCCAGCTCCGAGAGCCGATACGCCGGATTGATGTTGACCAGAATAAGCCCCAGGCGCGCCGTGGCGAACTGGGTGAGCACCCATTCATAGCGGTTGGGCGACCAGATGCCGATGCGGTCGCCCCGCGCCAGCCCCAGCGCATGCAGCCCGGCGGCCAGCGCGTCCACCTGCTGGGCAAAGGCGCGCCACGTCCAGCGCACGTTCTGCTCGCGGAAGACGACCGCCTCGTCATCGGGGCAGCGGCGCACGGTATCCGCCAGCAGCGCCGAGACGGTCACGTGCGCCAGCGGCACCGCCGTATCGCCCACCACATACGACGCACCATTGCGCGGTCGCGCGTCAAAAACCTCACCAGCCATGGATGTCTCCTCCAATCAACGTTGGCCTTTTTTCGGGCCTTGTTTTGAGTGATGTTTCCTACTGCTTTGCCCGCAATTTGACGCAGCTTGACGTATTTGGCAATCCGTTGCCGGACGAACAATAACGCGGAACAATTGCTGCGGTGCAGCAGCAAAAATCGGCGGGCGTCACGCTCAACGCGCTAACATGCCGGCCTGATGTTTTGCGCTTTCTTGCACGTAGGGAATGACGATGATCGTAGTAGTGATGGGTGTTTCGGGTTGCGGCAAATCAACGGTCGGGCAGAAGATCGCAGAGCGGCTGGGCTGCGCTTTCCGTGATGGCGACGAGTTCCACACCGACGCCAACCGCGCCAAGATGCACGCCGGCATCCCGCTGAACGACGACGATCGCAAACCCTGGCTCGAATCGATCCGCACCTACATGGACGAGATGACCAGCGGCGGCCAATCCCTGGTGGTGGCTTGCTCGGCGCTCAAGCAGCGCTACCGCGATGTGCTTCGCGGCAAGGCTGCAAGCGGCAACAGCAGCGGCATCACCGAGTTTGTCTACCTGAAGGGCGATTTTGAACTGCTGCAGGGTCGCCTCTCTGCACGCAAGGATCACTTCTTCAACCCGAACCTGCTGCGCAGCCAGTTCGATGCGCTGGAAGAGCCGACCGACGCCGTCATCGTCGACATCGCGCTGCCGCCCGAGGCCATCGTCGACGAGGCGGTCAGGCAACTGCAGGCGCGCGCCGCGCATCGGCCGGCAGCCTGAACCTGCGCGCTAGCTGCGCATGAGTTGCTGCAACACGGCCTGCACCTCGCCGTTGCACACGCGGCTCATGCGTTCCTGCTCACGCGGCGTATCGATCTGCTCGTGCGCCTGCAGGCCCAGCTCGATCAGCGATTGCACACGTGGCAGCCAATGGCGTGTGAGCGCTGCCTGCAAGTCGGCGGCAATGCGATCGGCGTCACCAAAGTAGAGCCGGCCGCCGTATTCGCGCTCAATCTCCTTGCGGATCATCTCGGCGGCATGCGGCAGCACGGCGCGGTTAACGGCCACGTGCCGCAATTCATGTGCGCGGATGGCGTTGTAGGCGCAGGAGCCCGGCGCAAACTCGCGCGCCACCGTTACACGAAAATGGTTCAGCACAAGCGCCACGTCAATGGACGGGCGCAGGCATGTGGTGGGCGGCTGCGTGGGCAGCGCCATGTAGTGCGTGGTGACCTCAAACTGCGCGACAAGCGTGGCGTACGTTTTGCCCAGAACGCGCGCGGAACGGTCGTACGGCGGCGCCTCGGCAGTGAGCTGGTCGATCGAGCGGTCGTTGGAGAAGAACAGCGGCGCCTCGTTGGCATGCACGGTCACGCGCATGGGGCCCAGTTTCTCGTCGCAGATCTTGAGCCAGTAAGCCTTGGGCGCAGGCAAGCTGACCAATAAGCCGGCAGGCTGATGATCGGTTTGGGCGGCAACGGCCTCGATGGAAGCAAAACGGACATTGGCCAACCGCGCACGGTAATGCCGGCTCCAAAGACCCGCGCCGGCCACCACGGCCAGCACCACACCCAAGACCACCACCCGACGCATGCTGGGCTCCCCGTTTGCGCGTCCCGATCGGTCCGCCAGGGTCTTGCCATCGGCGCCGGTCGGATCATGCCGGTGTCAATGCCACCGGTTCTCGGTCCTCATGCCGGGCGGCAACCAGTCGTCTGATCTGCTCGCCCGATCGTTTGAGCGCTACGCGCGCCTCTGGAAGGAAAGGATAGAAGATCGGCCACACGTGCGGAAGCCGACGCCCCATTTCTACCGAAACGGATACCCCCGCTGCCCGCGCGCGCTCGGCCATTCGGAGGGTATCGTCGCGCAGCACTTCGCTGGTGCTGACGTAGCAATGCAGCGCCGGCAGGCCCGTGAAATCGGCATACAGCGGCGAGGCGAGCGGGTGGTCTGCCGGCGCGCCCGAATCGCCCAGGTACAGCGCTGCGCCGTGGGCCATCCATGCGCCGCGGAACATCACGTCGGATTCGTCGTTGTCGATCAGGCTCTGGCCGGTGGCGGCCAGGTCCGTCCACGGCGAGTAAAGGATCGCACCGGCTGGTAGCGGGTCAGCCGCATCGCGCAAAGCCACCAGCAGCGCAAGCGCCAGCCCGCCGCCCGCAGAATCGCCCGCCACCACAATGCGCGACGGCGCCACACCCTGGGCTATCAGCGCGCGATACGTGAAGAGCGCATCTTCCACCGGCGCCGGAAACGGATACTCAGGCGCCAGACGATAGTCCGGCACGCATACGCGGGCACCCGCATGCGTGGCTAGGCCGATGGTGATGGGCCGATGCGTACGCGGGCTGCAGAAGAAGTAGCCGCCGCCATGCAAATAGAGAACGACGGGGGCGTCATCATGCCGGTCGGGGTCGGCGGGTTCGATCCACTCGCCGGTGAGGCCGTGATTTGCCGGCACGATGCTCCAGTCCGCAGGCAGCTCCACCGGCGAAGGCATCTTGCGCTTCTCGGCATGCAGGCGGGTGGCGATGGGGTCGAAAGGCTCGCGCTCAGTGGCCCTTTTGATCTGGTTGCGCACCATCCTGGAGACGACCCAGTTCTGCCAGCTCATCGCGCAACCCTCCACCGCAAAACCCCAGCCTAGCGAGGATGCGTCGCCCACACAATCGGTTCACACCCTGTTTGAACACCAGTGTCCACATTGGGCAACGCCGCCCCACGAGCCCCCGGCATCAAGCCATGTCAGGCGTGGCAGCCACGGTACGCAGGCACAACTGCTCCATTTCATCGATCCACGCCTCGGCCGTGGGCAGGCCGTCCTGCAGCAGCAGCCGGTAGCGGCGTGCGCCCCAGATGGCTTGCAGCAGCGTTTGCAGCAGCGTGTCGTCAGGCCGGGAAGGCAGATCGGGACAGGCATCCAGCGCCCGGCGCCATGCCGCGCTCAGTTCATCGAAGAAGCGCCGGTGGTGCTTGGGCTCGGCAATGCGGTCTTCGCGCATCAGCATGGCGTGATCAAAGTACGGAGGATCGAGCGCCGGATCGCCGCAGCTCAACCGCACGAGATGGCGCACGCGGGCCGTCCACGGGGCATCGGTGCGGTCGGTCACCTCGCGCTGGATGCGTGCAAGCAGCACCTCGATGGTGTGGCGCACATAGCCGGAGAGCAGCGCCTCCTTGTTCGGGAAGTATTCATACAGCGTGCCGACGGAGCAACCGGCTTCCAGCGCCACCGCGCGCGTGGTTGCGGCCTGTGCGCCGTCGCGCTGCCAAATCCGAACAAATGCCTCGTAGATGGCCTGCACCGTGAACCTGGCCCGGCGCTGCGATGGCCGTTTCAGCGGCTTGGCGCGGGCGTTTTCAGCCCGTGCGTTTCCGAACCCGGCATCCGGATGTTGGCCATAAGATGGCCGGCGAGAAAGTGAAGCCATCAGCCCGAATCAATCCCGAGAATGGAGAAGACACCATGAACGCCCCATACCAGCGGCTCTTCACGCGCAAGGATGCCCTAAACGAAAGCCGCCTGGAAAGCACCGATGCAGCACCCGCTGCGGCCCCTGGTGAGATCGTGTTGCGTCTGGACCGCTTTGCGCTCACCACCAACAACATCACTTACGCCGCCTTTGGCGACGCCATGCAGTACTGGTCATTCTTCCCGACCGGGCACGATGGCTGGGGCCATATGCCCGTGTGGGGCTTTGCCGATGTAGTGAGTTCCACTGTAGAGGGCATCGACGTGGGCGAGCGCTTCTACGGCTATTTCCCCATCGCCACGCACCTGCGCATGCAGCCCGAGCGCATCACGCCGCGCGGCTTCTACGACGGCGCTGCGCATCGCCAGGCACTGGTGTCCGCCTACAACCAGTACACGCGCGTCACGCAAGACGCCGCCTACGACGCCGCGCTGGAGGACTACCAGATGCTCTACCGCCCACTGTTCATCACGTCGTTCATGCTGGCGGATTTCCTGACGGACAACACCTTCTTCGGCGCGCAGCGGCTGGTGTTTTCGAGTGCGTCGAGCAAGACGGCGTACGGCACCGCGTTCTGTCTACAGGACGTGCCCGGGCTCACGCTCACCGCGCTGACCTCGGGCGGCAACCGCGCCTTTGTTGACGGCCTGGGCTGCTACCACGACAGCGTCACCTATGAAGCACTCGACACGCTCGCCCCCGACGTCCCCACGCTCTACGTCGATTTCTCCGGCGACGTGGCATTGCGTCGGCGCGTACACGAACACTTTGGCGATGCGCTCATCTACGACTGCTTCGCCGGATCGGCGCAGAACACCGATTTCATCCAGGCTGCCGACTTGCCCGGCCCCGCGCCGCAGTTCTATTTCGCGCCGGTGCAGATCCGCAAGCGCAACGCCGACTGGGGCCCAACTGTTGTCACTGAGAAGTTCAACGCCGCGCAGCGACGCTTCATCGACCACGTGCGCGAGCCCAAGCGCGGCTGGCTCAAGCTGATTGAGGCGCGCGGCATGGCGGCAGCGCAGGAGCGCATCGCAGCCCTGCATGCCGGCCGCACGCACCCGCGAGAGGGCTACGTGATCCGGCTCTGATGCCTCGGCGCTAGCGAAGTCTTAACTGCATCCGTCGCGCCAGGCTTCGAGCCTGGCGCGTGCGTTGCCAGCCCCATGACAAACAATCTATAAATTTATATAGTATTCAGGTTTTCATTGATTTCCTGCTTCCCTCATGTCGATTGACTTCGTACATTTCGCGCCGGGCACGGCCGTCATTGGCTGGCGTGAGAGAAAACGCTAGCCGCGCCGTTTTCGCACACAACTCCAACACAGACCTCACGGGGACAGCATGCAACTTCGCACCGTAGGCGCCGCGCTGGCGCTCATCGCCAGTACCGCCGCATTTGCACAAGCCACGCCGGTCGCGCTGCCGGTGCCCGACGAAGCCACCATCCCTGCCGGGCCCGTGGGCGACGCCATCAAGCGCGGCAAGCTGATCCTCACTGACACTCAGCGCCAGTTGCCGCACAACGTCGGTAACGGCCTGAACTGCACGAGCTGCCACCTGAACGGCGGCACAACGCCATACGCATCGCCATGGGTGGGGCTGACCGCCGCGTTTCCGGAATACCGCTCGCGCAGCGGCAGGGTCATCTCGTTGCAAGAGCGCGTAAATGACTGCTTCCAGCGCTCGATGAACGGCAAGCCGGTTGCCTTTGACGGCGACGACATGAACGCCATCCTCGCCTACATGAAATGGCTGTCGGGCGGCGTGCCCGTGGGCACCAACGTAACGGGGCGCGGCTTTGAAAAGATCGACACCGCGCTCACGCCCAACCGCGACAACGGCAAGGCCATCTACGCACAGCGCTGCGCCGCCTGCCATGGTGCCGAAGGCCAAGGGCTGCCCAACCCGCAAGGCGGGTACGCGATGCCGCCGCTGTGGGGCAAGGATTCGTTCAACGTGGGGGCGGGCATGGCGCGGTTGTTCACCGCGGCGGCCTTCGTAAAGCACAACATGCCGCTCGGCCAGGGCGGCACACTCACCGCGCAGGAGGCCGTGGACGTGGCGGCGTTCTTCACACAGCAGCCGCGTCCGGACTATGCGGCGCGCACCCAGGATTGGCCCAAGGGCGACAAGCCCAAAGACGCGCGCTGAAACCGCTGTGCCTTGAAGGCAAAAAAAGCCTGCGACGCAACCGCCGCAGGCTTTTCTTCTTTTGCACCTCAGCGTCCGGCGTCGCCCGTATGACGCTGTACCGGCACTTTGCCGGCAAGGACAATCTCTCAACCAGGCCAGGGCCGCCACTGAAGCGACCCAAAGCCAGTTACCCCAGGCTACCAGCCGCGCTGCACCCGCCGCGCAATCATCGCGGGCAGGCGCAGCATGCCCTCGGCTATCAAGCGCAGGTGCATCCCGAACAGCAGGATGTTGTCGCGCAAATACCGGAAGTGCGATACGCCGCCCTCATGCGCGCGGAAGTAACGCACCGGCGCCGCCATCCGGATCGGACGCACCCCGGCCCAGCACAGGCGCACTGCGGCTTCGGGGTCGAAATCGAAACCGCGCATCCACGCCTGGCGCCGCATGATCTCGACCAACGGCGCAATCGGATAGACGCGAAAACCGAACAAAGTGTCGCCAATGCCGGCCCACAGGGTTTCGACGTCGGCACAGCCATTGGACAGGCGCCGGCCCTGCACGCGCACCTGCGGGGCCGTTGCGTCGAACACCGGCTGGCCGAGGATCATCGCGTCGGGCGCCGCCTGCGAGGCCGCCATGAATTCGGGGATAAGGCTGGCGGGGTGCTGGCCATCGGCATCCATGGTCAGCGCGTGGGTAAAGCCCGCGGCGGCGGCGGCTTCCAGACCGGCCCGTATGGCCACACCCTTGCCGCGATTGCGCGGCAGCACGATCACGCGCAGCCCCGGGTCTTGCGCGGCCATGGCCTGCAGACGTTCGGTGCTGCCATCGGTGCTGCCGTCCACCACCACCCAGACCGGGTTCCACTGCGCGCGCGCACTGCGTACGGTGTCGTCAACCTTGGGGCCAGGGTTGTAGCTGGGAATCAGAACAAGGTGCGAGGTGCAGGAAGAGAGAGTGCCGGTCATCGGCATGGCGTCGGTCCGGCGAAACGTTGGAAGCGTTGAATGCGTCGGGCGCTGGCGCAAGCCTATCGCGTACGGTGCTCTGCCACGTAGGCCGCAAGCGAGCCCAGCGAGGCGAAAATCTTCTGGTTGTCCGGATTGCCCGAGCGCAACTCGAAGCCGTACTTCTTGGAGATCAGCAGCGCAACTTCGAGGATATCGATGGAGTCGAGCCCGAACCCTTCGCCATACAGCGGTGTATCGGCGCTCAGGGCATCGAGTTGAATGTCTTCGAGATTCAGCTCGCCGATCATGAGCGCGGCGAGCTCTTTTTCCAGGTCGTTCATCGGTCTTGCAACCACAGGCGGCGTGCAGCGGGGGTTGCGGCCAGAAACAACGATGTTCTCTTTGCCCGAAGCCCCTGCCTTGCCCAGCCCAGCCTGTGAAGGGGGTCGTTTAAGCTACGCGGATTCTAGACGAAGGGTTACATCCCGTATAGCGCGAAACCGTGACAAAGGCCGCATATTGCCGCGCCCGCACGGAGTGACGCAAAAGATTCAACGGCTTGTGTGGCGCCGCAAAGCGGCAAGAGGTGGGGCAGGAAGGGTGGCGAAGCTCCGTACATCCGGTTACAAACATGCCGCCGCCTGATCGGGCGAGACAGGCTGGGGGCCCTAGAATGTGCCCCGCCCTATGATGAAACTGCCCGGCACCTTCTCCAACCCGACAACAATGCAGCGCCGTTCCTCCCGCCCCGTTCTGCCATGAACCGATTGACCAGCTTTGCGCGCAGCGCGGCGGGCGTGATTGCGGTCGTGGCGTATCAGGTCGGTGCCCATTACGCGGCGGCCACACCGGGTGCGCATGGCGTTGGCCTGACGATGGCACTGGCGCCGCCGTTGGCAATTGCGCTGGTCGCAGCCGCACGTTCTGCGCATCGGGCGTGGCTGTTGCCAGTGTGGGCGCTCACCTGCGCGGCGCTGTGGATGGCGCATGCACCGCTGGCACGTTATTTTGATTGGGGCCTGTACCTCGAACATGCGAGCTTCAACCTGACGATGGCCTACATCTTCGGACGCACGCTGGTGGCGGGGCACGAGCCGCTGTGCACGCGCTTTGCCCACGTTGTGCACGGCACGCTCACACCGCGCATTGCGCGTTACTCGCGGCAGGTGACGCTGGCCTGGACGCTGTTCTTTCTCGCAACCGCCAACATGTCGACGCTGCTGTTTGCCACGGCATCGACCGTGACATGGTCGACGTTTGCCAACTACCTGTCGCTGCCGCTGGTGGGTGTGATGTTCGTGGCGGAATACCTCTGCCGGCGCATCGTGCTGCGCGGCGAGCCGCGCTCCAGCCTGTTCGATGCGGTGCGTGCCTATCGACAAGCAGGGCCATCAGGGCAAGCGACACCCGCCGCCTCAGAGCGACAGAGCGCTCCCGCTGAACCCCACACGTCCTAACGATCTGCTTCATGCTGACTTACCCGCTGGTCTCCCATCCAACGCTCGACCACACGCTCGCCTGGCGTGACGGAACGCCCGTCCGTGCACGCGTGTTTGTGGCCGACGTGATGGCATTGGCCGCGATGCTGCCGCCGGGCGGCTACGTGTTCAACGCCTGCACAGACCGCTACCGCTTTGCCGTCGGCCTGTGCGCGACGCTGGTGGCGGGCAAGATCAGCCTGTTGCCGCCCATGCAGACGCCGCAGATGGTGCGCCAGCTCGCAGCGTTCGCGCCGGATGTGTTCTGCCTGCACGATGCGCCCGCCTGCCCGGTCGATCTGCCGGGCTTTCGCTATCCCGATGCGTTGACTGCCGATGCGTTGGTGGTGGACACCGCGCCCATCGACGTTCCGCAGATCGATGCATCGCAAGTCATGGCGGTACTGTTCACGTCCGGCTCGACCGGCACGCCGGTGCCGCATCGCAAGACGTGGGGCGCGCTGGTGCGCTGCATGCGAACGGCGGTTGCACACCTGGGACTGGAGGATGGACGCGCATTCACGCTGGTCGGCACGGTGCCGGCGCAGCATATGTACGGCTTTGAGGTGACGGTGTTGCTTGCGCTGCACGGCGGCCTTGCGTTCAGCAATCGGCAGCCGTTCTATCCTGCGGACATTCGCGCAGCGATGGAGGCCGTGCCGCAGCCGCGGGTGCTGGTGACCTCGCCGGTGCATCTGCGGGCGCTGCTGGCGTCGGAGCCCGCGTTGCCGCACGCGTCGCTCGTGCTGTCGGCCACTGCGCCGCTATCAGATGCGCTGGCGCAGGAAGCCGAGACGCGCCTGTGTGCGCCGCTGATCGAAATCTACGGCAGCACTGAAACCGGCCAGATCGCCACGCGCCGCACCGCGCAGGAAGCTGCCTGGCACCTGTACCCCGGCGTCCGCATGGAATCGCGCCCCGGCACGCCTGAAGACGACGGCCCCACCGTATGGGTAACCGGCGGACATGTCGAAACCCCGGTACCGATGGGCGATGCAATTGCGCTGATTGATGACACGCACTTCCTGCTGCACGGGCGCAAGGCCGATCTGATCAACATTGCCGGCAAGCGGTCATCGCTGGCGTATCTGAACCATCAGCTCAACGCGATTGCAGGCGTGGAGGACGGCGTGTTCTTCATGCCGGACGATGCGCCCGCAACCCCGCATATGCGCAGCAGTGCGGCAGTCACGCGCCTGGTGGCCCTGGTGGTGGCCCCGAGCCTGAGCGCGGCGGATGTGCTGCGCGCCCTGCACGATCGTATCGATGCGGCATTCCTGCCGCGCCCGCTGCTGCTGGTGGACGCACTGCCGCGCAACGAGACCGGCAAACTGGCGCGCGATGTGCTGGCCGCGCTCGTCGCACAGCATTCGCACCGCAACGCACGCAAGCCCGCCATGCGCTTCACCATTCCGGCTGATCACCCGGCGCTGCCGGGGCACTTTCCCGGCCACCCGATCGTACCGGGTGTGGTGCTGCTCGATCATGTGATCCACACGATTGGGGTGGCACTGGGCCGCTCGCTGGATGCGTGCAAGATCAGCTCGGCCAAGTTCCTCAGTCCTGCGGCGCCGGGGGAGTCACTCGATCTTGCGTTCGAGACGACGGCCAGCAACACCGTTCGCTTCACGATCCGTGCGGGCGAACGCGACGTGGCCAGCGGCGTGCTGTCTGTACCGGCGCTGGAGGGCGTTCCCGCATGAAGCGCACCGAATGGGCCAAACACTGGGCCGAGCGTCCGGAGCGCAGCAACCTCACGCTGCTGCGGGTGATGACGTGGCTCTCGCTGCGGCTGGGGCGGCCGTTCGGCCGGGGCCTGCTGCGGCTGATTGCGCTGTATTTCATGGCGTTTTCACCGGCGGCGCGGCGTGCTTCGCGCGACTACCTGCGCCGCGCGCTGGGGCGATCGGCGAGCCCGCGTGAGGTGTTTCGCCACCTGTTCACGTTCAGCACCACCATCCACGACCGCATCTATCTGATCAGCGGGCGCTTCGATCTGTTCGATATCCAGTTGCAAGGGCAGCAGCACGTGCATGACGTACTGGCGCAAGGGCATGGTGCATTCCTGCTGGGCGCGCACCTGGGCAGTTTCGAGGTGGTGCGCGCGCTCGGCCGCACGGTGCCGGATCTGCGCGTGGCCGTTGCGATGTACGAGGAAAACGCGCGCAACATCAACGCTGCCGTTGCCGCCATCAACCCGGCGGCAGCGCCGGAAGTCATTTCGCTGGGGCGCGTGGACGCAATGCTGGAAGTGCGTGAGGCGCTGGACGACAACCGCTTGGTGGGGATGCTGGCCGATCGCACGCTGCTGCGCGATGCGGGGCCGTTGGTACAGCGCATGGATTTTCTCGGCAGTCCGGCGGCGTTTCCGCTCGGGCCGTTGCAGATGGCGGCCATGCTTAAGCGGCCCGTGCTGTTCATGGCTGGCCTGCACCTGGGCGGCAATCGTTACGCCGTGCATTTCGATCCGCTGGCGGACTTCACCGATGTACGCCGCGAAGACCGCGCTGCAGCGGTGCAGGCGGCGCTGGCCCGCTATGTGGAACGGGTTGAGCACTACTGCCGCGCCGCGCCGTACAATTGGTTCAATTACTTCGACTTCTGGCAGGATGCCGATGCGGCCCGCCCGCAGGATCACGCCCCTGCCAACCGTCAGACAACCCAGACGCCATGATTGCAACGCGCTTATTGCTTCGCGCCTTTCTGGCCATGCTCGCTGCCAGCCTGCTGTCAACGACAGTGCACGCAGCCGACAGCGCCTGGACGCTCGACCGCCTGATGTCCACGCTCGCGCACAACAAATCGGGGCGGGCAACATTTACTGAAACGAAAACGCTATCGATCGCGGCCGCGCCGATCGAATCCTCCGGCGAGCTGGTGTTCGTCGCGCCCGACCATCTGGAAAAGCACACGCTGGTTCCAAAGCCCGAACACCTCGTGATCGACGCAGACACGCTGACGGTGGCGCGCAACCAGCGCAAGTTCACGATGCCGCTGGCGCAGTACCCGGAACTCGCCGCGTTTATCGAGAGCATCCGCGCGACGCTGGCCGGCAACCGCTACGCGCTCGAAGCGATCTACAAGGTCGCCATTGCCGGCCGTGGCGATGACTGGACGCTCACCCTTACGCCCATCGACGCGCGTATGCAGAAGGTGGTCAGCACCATCACGCTGGAAGGCACGCGCGATGTGCTGCGCAGCGTCGCCATCCGCCAGCCAGACGGCGATCATTCGCTGATGCGGCTGCGGCCCGTGGCCAACCCCTAGGACAACGTACGCATGGAACGCTTGCACGCGCTGCGTCGGCCTGCTGTGCTGGTCTGGTTGATCGGCCTGCTGCTGTGCACAGTCGTAATCGGGCGCACGCGCTTTACGGCGGACCTGTCGGCGTTTCTGCCGCGCTCGCCGAGCGCGGAGCAGCGCGTGCTGATCGACCAGTTGCGCGATGGGCTGGTGTCGCGGCTCATCCTCGTCGGCATTGAGGGCGGTGATGCCGCCACGCGTGCAACGCTGTCGAAACAGCTCGCAGCCACGCTGCGCACCGACGCGCAATTCAGTGCGGTCAACAACGGCGAGCCCGTGAGCGAAGCGCGCGACCGGCAGTTCGTCTTCGATCACCGTTACGTGCTCAGCCCCGCTGTCACGCCGCAGCGCTTTTCCGCTGAAGGGCTGCACGCTGCGCTGGGCGAGAGCCTGGATCTGCTGAGTTCGTCTGCGGGGCTGGTCGCAAAGAACATGCTGCCGCGCGATCCAACCGCAGAGGTGGCAGCCCTCGTCAGCCAACTCGACAGCACGGCGCTGCCATCGTCAATGCATGGCGTGTGGGCCTCGCACGACGGCCAGCGTGCCGTGCTGGTAGTGCAGACGGCCGCTGCCGGCGCCGACACCGATGCGCAGGCCCGTGCCATCGGCACCGTGCGCCGCGCATTCGATGCAGCCGCGCGCAGGGTGCCGAATGCCGCGTCGACGCGCCTCCTGATGACTGGCCCAGGCGTGTTCTCTGTCGACGCGCGAGACACCATCAAGCGCGACGTCGAGCGGCTGTCTACCGTGAGCCTCGTGCTGGTGGTTGCACTGTTGATGATGGTGTACCGCTCGCCGCGCACCGTCGTGCTTGGATTGCTGCCGGTGCTCTCCGGCGTGGCGGCGGGCGTGGCGGCGGTCAGCCTCACATTTGGCGCGGTGCACGGGCTCACGCTCGGGTTCGGCACCACGCTCATCGGCGAGGCGGTGGACTACTCGATCTACCTGTTCGTGCAATCCGCCGGCCCGCGCGGCGCCACTCCCGCCGACAGCCTGCGCGCATGGATTGCCACGTACTGGCCGACCATCCGCCTGGGTGTGCTGACTTCAGTGTGCGGCTTTGCGTCGATGCTGTTCTCGGGCTTTCCGGGGCTCGTGCAGTTGGGGCTGTATTCGATTGTCGGGCTGGCGACGGCGGCGCTCGTCACGCGCTACGTGCTGCCGCATCTGCGTGGTGCAGAGGTGGCGACGCGTGATGTGTCGCGCGTGGGTGCATGGCTGGCACGGGCCACGCATGCTGCGCCGCGCCTGCGCTGGCCGCTGGCGCTCGTGCTCATCGGGGCATGTACCGCGCTTGCACTGCATCGCGATGGCCTGTGGAGCCGCGAACTCGCCGCACTGAGCCCTGTACCTGCGAAAAGCCAGGCGCTCGACGCCAGCCTGCGCGCAGACGTGGGCGCGCCCGACGTGCGCTATCTGGTGGTGATTCCGGGCGCGACGGAACAGGCCGCGCTCGAAGGCGCCGAGAAGATCGCCGCACAACTGCAACCGCTGGTAGACAGTGGCGTGCTTGCCGGCTTCGAAAGCCCCGCACGCTATCTGCCGAGCGACGCGACGCAGCGCGCGCGCCTCGCCAGTCTGCCGCCCGCCGACACGCTGGCGGCACGCATGCGCAGCGCCGTCGAGGATCAGCCGATCCGCGTCAAGCCCGACCTCTTCGCCCCGTTCATCGCCGATGTGGATGCCGCACGATCGCAACTGCTGCTGCGGCGCGCAGATCTCAAGGGCACATCGATGGCGTTGGCCGTCGATGCGCTGCTGACCGAACGCGGCGGCCAGTGGAGCGCCATGTTGCCCCTGCGTGCGCCAGCCAGCGCAAAAGGCACGGTCAACCAGCCCAGCCTGGATGCCACGCCAGTTCGCGCGGCCGTCGCGCATGCAAACGTGCCCAGCGCCCTCTTCGTCGACATGAAGGCCGAAGCCGACCGGCTGTACGTCAATTACGTGCGCGAAGACCTTCGCCTGTCCCTCGCCGGTTTTGTGGCGATTGCGTTGCTGCTGCTTGTGGCGCTGCGCTCGCCACAGCGAACGCTGCGTGCGCTGGCACCGCTGGTGGCTGCGGTGCTGGCGGTGACTGCGGGCTTTGCCCTGGCACGCGTGCCACTGACCATCCTGCATCTGGTCGGCATGCTGCTGATCGTGGCGGTGGGATCAAACTACGCGCTGTTCTTCAATCAACGGACGCAGACCATCGCATCGCAGACGCTGGTATCGCTGCTGGTGGCAAACCTCGCGACGGTGGCCGGCTTCGGCCTGCTGGCGTTCTCGCGCGTGCCGATGCTGGAAACGTTCGGGCTGACCGTCGGCCCCGGCGCCATGCTTGCGCTGGTGTTTGCCGCCATCCTCGCGCCCCGCGCCAATCACGAGCAGCACGCCACAGCATGAACGCACCGATCTCCTCGCCGCTTGGCACCGCCCGCCGCTGGAAACCGACGCCGCTGATCAGCGGCGCGCTGGCGCTGCACGCCGGCGCAGCGGTTGCCGTTGCGGCCGAGCCATCGACATGGCCGTGGGCCGGGGGCAGCGTGATCGCCTCGCATCTGGCGTTGATGGCGAGCGGGCTATGGCCACGCAGCACGTGGCTCGGCCCCAACTGGACGCACCTGCCCGCCACCGCCGGCCAGCAAATCGCATTGACCATCGACGACGGCCCGGACCCCGAGGTCACGCCGCGCGTGCTGGACGTGCTTGACCAGTACGGCGCCAAGGCCACGTTCTTCTGTATCGGCGAATTGGCGCAGCAGCACCCGCGCTGGGTGCAAGCCATCGTCTCGCGCGGGCACGCGGTAGAAAACCACAGCCAGCGCCATCGGCATACGTTCTCGCTGCAAGGCCCAGGCGCATTGCGGCGCGAAATTGCAGCCGCGCAAGACACGCTCACGCAAATCGCCGGCACGCGCCCGCTGTTCTTCCGCGCACCGGCCGGATTGCGCAACCCGTTTCTCGAACCCGTGCTGTGTCAGCTTGGCCTGCAGTTGGCGAGCTGGACGCGGCGCGGCTTCGACACCCGCTCACGCAACGCCGATGTCATCTCGCGGCGCTTGCTGCGCGGCCTCGCGCCGCAGGACATCCTGCTGCTGCACGACGGCCATGCGGCGCGCGATGCACATGGCGCGCCCGTCCTGCTGACCGTCTTGCCAAAGGTGCTGGAAGCCGCCGCGCATGTGCAATTGCAGTGCACGACATTGCGCGCTGCCCTCACGCCGGAGCCCGCGCAGGCCACCCGCCCGCCAATGGCCATTTGATAAGATTTGCTCACGATCGGCACACCAGTCTGCCGAACCACTCCACCCCTCAATTGCTGCGACATCGCCCCCCAGTGAAGCCCGTTCTGCTCACGCATTTCACCGCCACGAGCTGCCTCGGACGTGGCCTTGACGCCACGCTCGATGCATTGCACGGGCAACGCGGCGGCCTCACGCCATGCGACTTCCCGCGCGCCGATCTCGACACGTGGATCGGCGCGGTGGACGGCGCAGATGCCACGCCCGTGCGCGCGGATCTGGCCGAGTTCGAATGCCGCAACAACCGGCTCGCCCAGATCGGCCTCACGCAAGACGGCTTTGCCGCGCACGTTGAAGCGGCCAAGGCGCGCCATGGCGCCAGCCGTGTCGGCGTGTTCATCGGCACCAGCACGTCGGGCATTCTGGAAACCGAGCACGCCTACCAACAGCGCCAGTATCACGACGGGCAACCCGGCGCGCTGCCGGCCAGCTTCCGTTACGCACACACGCACAACATCTATTCGCCTGCGGCATTCGTGCGGGCGTACTTTGGGCTGAGCGGGCCGGCAATGGTGATCTCGTCGGCGTGTTCGTCGGGGGCCAAGGTGTTTGCTTCGGCGCGGCGCATGCTGGCTGCGGGCCTGATCGATGCGGCAGTGGTAGGTGGCGTCGATTCGCTGTGCCTGACCGCGCTGTATGGGTTCAACTCACTGGAGTTGCTGTCGTCACAGCCTTGCCGTCCGTACGATGCGGCGCGCGACGGTATCTCGATCGGCGAGGCCGCGGCCTTTGCGCTGCTGGAACGCGCCCCCGAAGCAAACGGTGTGCTGCATGACGATGCCATCCTGCTGCTCGGCATTGGCGAATCGAGCGACGCGCATCACATGTCGTCGCCGCACCCGGAAGGGCTGGGTGCGCGCGCTGCCATGGAGCAGGCGCTGGCGACGAGCAACCTGGCCGCAACGGACATCGACTACATCAACCTGCACGGCACGGGCACGCCCAGCAATGACGCGGCGGAGGCCCGCGCCATCCACGCGCTGTTCGACGGCACAGCGTGCAGCTCAACCAAGGGCGCGACCGGTCACACACTGGGCGCTGCTGGCGCACTGGAGGCAGTGATCACGGCGCTGGCCCTGCGCCATCAATTGCTACCGGCCGGCATCAACACCACGCAGCCTGACCCGGCCCTGACCGTCAACTATCTGACAACCAGCCGCAACGCGCGCGTGCGCACAGCACTCAGCAACGCCTTCGGCTTTGGCGGCACGAACTGCAGCCTGGTCTTTGGCCTCGCCGGTCACCTGGACTACCTGGACCTATCGTCATGACCCGACTGAGCGCCTTCATCGAAAGCATCGGCGTGCTCGGGCCCGGCCTGCCGGATTGGCCGCACGCTGCTGATGTGCTCGCCGGTCGCACACCCTATGCGCACGCACCCACCGAACTGCCGCCGCCCGCCGGCCTGCCATCGGTCGAGCGCCGCCGCACGGGGCCTGTCGTCAAGCTAGCGCTGGCAGTCGGCCACGAGGCCGTGGCGGGCAGCGGACGCGATGCCGCCACGCTGGCGGCCGTCTTCACCTCGTCTGGCGGCGACGGCCACAACTGCCACGCGATCTGCGAAACCCTGGCGGGCGACGACCGCAAGCTCTCGCCCACGCGCTTTCACAACTCCGTGCACAATGCGCCGGCGGGCTACTGGAGCATCGCCACACACGCCATGGCCCCGTCCAACGTGCTGTGCGCGTACGACGGCAGCTTTGCCGCCGGGCTGCTGGACAGTCTTTGCCAAGTCGCGATCGACGCCACGCCCACGCTGCTGATCGCGTACGACGGCAGCTACCCCGAGCCGCTGAACGCGGTGCGGCCCGTGCCCGACGCGTTTGCAGTGGCACTGGTGCTAGCACCCGAAGCCGGCCCGCGCACGCTCGCACGCGTGGACGTGACGCTTACCGACGCACCGTTGACGACGTTGGCCCACACCGCACTCGAAACACTGCGGCACGGCAACGCCGCCGCCCGCGCGCTGCCACTGTTGGAAGCGCTGGCCGCACAGCGCGCAGCAAGCGTGGTGCTCGACTATCTGCCCGAGACCCGCGTGCAGGTCGACATCACCCGCGGCACGTCATGACATCAAGCGCGCAGCCGTCTGCGCCGCTCGACCGCAACTGGATCGCGGCACGCATTCCGCACAGCGGCGCGATGTGTCTGCTCGATGCGGTGGTCGCCTGGAATGATGCGCACATCCATTGCACCGCCACGAGTCATCGTGATCCGGCCAACCCGTTGCGCTCGCACGGTCAGCTGGCGGCGGTCTGCGGCATCGAATACGCTGCCCAGGCGATGGCCGTACACGGCGCCTTGTGCGATGCTGAGCGAGCACGCCCGCGCACCGGTTTTCTTGCCAGCGTGCGCAGCGTTGAAGCCCACGTTCCGCGCCTCGACACGATCGAGACACCGCTGGACATCGAAGCCGAGCGCATCGGCGGCGACGGCAACAACGTGCTGTACCGCTTTACCGTGCGCAATGGCGCACGCACCCTGTTGACCGGCCGCGCCGCCGTCGTGCTCGACGCGTCCGTTGTATGAACCTGTTTGTGAGGATTCCCGCCGTGAAAGGTCGTCTGCTCTTGATTCCCGCGCTGATGCTGGCCCTGCTCAGCCCCTTGGCCCACGCCGATTTGTCCGAGACCAAGGAGAACATCAAGCAAGACACGAAGCAAGCCGCCCGGAAAACCGGCCACGCCGCAAAGGAAGCCGGCCATGCCACGGCCAATGCCGCACGCGCGGTCGGGCATGGCGTGAAGAACGCAGCGCACGCCACCAAATGCGGTGTGAAGCATGTGTTCAAGAAGCCGTGTGACAGCGACTAGGACGGCTGCAGATATCTGCGTAGTTGAGAAAACAAAAAACCCGGCGTCCTTGGCGGACAGTCGGGTTTTTTGTTGTGTGGTGAGGTTGAGGTAGGTTTCAGAACGGAATATCGTCGTCCATATCCTCAAAACCATTCGACGGCGCCGTTTGACGACGTGCGCCGCCGCCCTGAGCACCGCCACCCTCACCGCCGCGCGAGTAGCCACCGCCTTGGCCTTGGCTTTGACCTTGGCTACGGCCACCGCCGTAACCACCGCCGCCGCCTTCCCCGCCTCGCGAGTAGCCACCACCACCACCACCGCCACCGCCCTCTCCGCCCATACCTTGGCGGCCGCCGAGCATCTGCATCTGTTCTGCGACGATTTCAGTGCTGTATTGCTTCTGGCCATCCTTTTCCCATTGACGGGTCTTGATGCGGCCTTCGATGTAGACCGACGAGCCCTTCTTCAGATATTCGCCGGCGATTTCGGCCAGGCGGCCGAAGAAGGCAATGCGGTGCCACTCGGTGGCTTCTTTCATTTCGCCACTGGCCTTGTCCTTGTAGCGGTCGGTGGTCGCCACGCGGATGTTGGTGACAGCGTCACCGCTGGGCATATAACGCGTTTCAGGATCGGCGCCGAGATTGCCGACGATGATGACTTTGTTGACGGACGCCATGATGAGTTTCCGAAGGTAATTGAAGTGATGCCGCCGTGGGCCCGGGTTAGTGTCGGCGCAGCGCCGGCATCTGCATGGGGCTCGCAATTATAAGCCAGGCAAAAGCCAGCGCGGCGCAGGTTAGGAATACCGCATGCTGCCCCGCATGCAGCAGAATCCAGCCGCCGCCCGCCCCACCCGCAAACAGCCCCAGCGCCTGCGTTGTGTTGTACACGCCCATGGCCGCGCCCTTGCGCACGCCCGGTGCGTACTTCGACACCAGCGACGGCTGCGACGCCTCCAGCACGTTGAAGCCCAGGAAGTACACCAGCAGCGCGATCGCCAGCGCAGCCAGCGTCGGATGCACCTCGCCCAGCGCCAGTTGCGCCACCATCACCAGTGCCACGGCAGACAGCAGCACCGCCTTCATCTTGCCGCGCTTCTCGGCAGCAATGATGGCCGGCACCATCAGCACAAACGACACGCCCATCACCGGCAGGTAGATCTTCCAGTGTGAATCGATTGGCAGGCCGGCCGCTTCCAGCATGTGCGGCAGCACGACGAACAGCGCCGTCTGCGTGGCGTGCAAGGCAAACACGCCAAAGTTCAGGCGCAGCAGCTCTGGGTGGCGCAGCACTTCGCCAAAGGGGGCTTTCACATGCGCGGGGGGGCGCGGCGCGTTGGGCACCACCCACAGCACCACGCCGATGGCGACCACGGCCAACACGCCAATCGCCGTGAACATGCCCGGCATGCCAACCCAGCGGAAGATGATCGGGGCACTGACGATGGCCACCGCAAATGACACGCCGATGCTGCCGCCGATCATGGCCATGGCCTTGGTGCGATGTTCTTCGCGCGTGAGGTCAGCCACGAAGGCAATGACGGCCGAGGAAATCGCGCCCGCGCCCTGGATGGCCCGCCCCACGGCGATGCCCGCCACGCTGTGCGAAAACGCCGCCACCAGGCTGCCCACCGCAAAGATCACCAGCCCCGTCACGATGACGGGCTTGCGCCCGAAGCGGTCCGATAGCCAGCCATAGGGGATATAAAGCACGGCCTGGGTGAGGCCATACACGCCAATGGCGAAAGCGACGAGTTGGGTGTTATTGCCGTCGGGCAGCGTTTTCGCGAAGACCGCGAAGACCGGCATGATCATGAACAAACCCAACATGCGCAGCGCGAAGATGCCGGCCAGCGAGGCGGCCGCGCGCAGCTCAAGGCCGCTCATGCGGCCGGAAGCGGAAGTCATGGATGGGGAAGCGGAGGACATGGTGCGAAAACCGCCGCGAAAAAGAAAGTCAGAAAAAAAGCGGCGACAAGAACACTTGAACGGTTTCACCGACTGCCCCATCTGGGGGCAGATACCAGCAAAACCGAAGTTCGGTATATTAGCAGGCTTACCCTTTTCCACCCTCCCGCCGATT
This sequence comes from Ralstonia sp. SET104, assembly GCF_003851545.1. Classification (GTDB taxonomy): domain Bacteria; phylum Pseudomonadota; class Gammaproteobacteria; order Burkholderiales; family Burkholderiaceae; genus Ralstonia. The sequence continues at coordinate 138,778 of NZ_BHVX01000009.1, forward strand.
GCCGCAGGCGGTCCGCACCCCGACGCCGCATTCAGCTGCACTCAGCCGCACATGGACGAAATCAAGATTCGTGGGGCCCGCACCCACAACCTGAAGAACATCAACCTCGATCTGCCGCGCAATCAGTTGATCGTGATCACCGGGCTCTCAGGGTCGGGCAAGTCGTCGTTGGCGTTCGACACGCTGTATGCGGAGGGGCAGCGGCGCTATGTGGAATCGCTGTCGGCATATGCGCGGCAGTTCCTGCAGTTGATGGAAAAGCCCGACGTCGACCTGATCGAAGGCCTGTCGCCGGCCATTTCCATTGAACAGAAAGCCACCAGCCACAACCCGCGCTCGACGGTAGGCACCGTTACTGAGATTCACGACTACCTGCGCCTGCTGTATGCCCGCGCCGGCACGCCTTACTGCCCCGACCACGGCCAGCCGCTGGAAGCACAGAGCGTGTCGCAAATGGTGGATGCCGTGCTGGCACTGCCGGCCGATACCAAGCTGATGATCCTGGCGCCCGTGGTGGCCAATCGCAAAGGCGAGCATGTCGACCTGTTTGAAGCGATGCAGGCGCAGGGTTTCGTACGCTTTCGCATCCGTTCGGGCGGTGGCACGGCGCACGAGGCCGAGGCCAAGGTCTACGAAGTCGACAACCTGCCCAAGCTCAAGAAGAACGACAAGCACAGCATCGAAGTCGTGGTCGACCGCGTGAAGGTCAACCCGGAACTCAAGCAGCGCCTGGCCGAATCGTTCGAAACCGTGCTGCGACTGGCCGATGGCCGGGCCATCGCGCTGGAAATGGACACCGGCAAAGAACACGGCTTCAGCTCGAAGTTCGCCTGCCCTATCTGCTCATACTCGCTGCAGGAACTGGAACCTCGGCTGTTCTCGTTCAACAACCCGATGGGCGCCTGCCCGCATTGCGACGGCCTGGGCCAGATCACCTTCTTCGATCCGAAGCGCGTGGTGGCCTTCCCCAACCTGTCGCTGGCCTCGGGCGCCATCAAGGGGTGGGACCGCCGCAACCAGTTCTACTTCCAGATGCTGCAGAGCCTGGCGGCGTTCTATGACGTCGACATCGACGTGCCATTTGAAGAACTGCCGCAGGAGACGCAGCAGATCGTGCTGCACGGCTCGGGCAAGCAGCAGATTCCGTTTACGTACATCAACGAGCGCGGCCGCACCACGGTGCGCGAGCACGCGTTCGAGGGGATCATCCCCAACCTGGAGCGGCGCTATAAGGAGACCGACTCCATCGCCGTGCGCGAAGAGCTAGCCAAGTACCAGAACAACCAGTCCTGCCCCGAATGCCAGGGCACGCGCCTGCGCCGCGAGGCCCGCTTCGTCAAGATTGGCGAGGCCGAGCAGGCGCGCGGCATCTACGAGATCAACGGCTGGCCGCTGCGCGATGCGCTCTCGTATTTCCTGACGCTGAACATGCACGGCGCCAAGCGCGAGATTGCCGACAAGATCGTCAAGGAGATCACCGCGCGGCTGAACTTCCTGAACAACGTCGGGCTGGATTACCTGTCTTTGGAGCGCAGCGCCGATACGCTCTCGGGCGGCGAGGCGCAGCGCATTCGCCTGGCTTCGCAGATTGGCTCCGGCCTGACCGGCGTGATGTATGTGCTGGACGAGCCGTCGATCGGCCTGCACCAGCGCGACAACGATCGCCTGATCGGCACGCTCAAACACCTGCGCGACCTTGGCAACTCGGTGCTGGTGGTCGAGCACGATGAAGACATGATCCGCGCGTCGGATTACGTGGTTGATATCGGCCCCGGCGCCGGCGTGCACGGCGGCCAGATCATTGCGGAAGGCACACCCCAGCAGGTCGAGCAATCACCCGCGTCACTCACGGGTGATTACCTCTCGGGCAAGCGCCGCATTGAAGTGCCCAAGCAGCGCACGGCGCCCGATGAAGCGCGCTGGCTGCGCATCATCAACGCCAGCGGCAACAACCTGCGCAACGTATCGGCAGACATTCCGGTCGGGCTGCTGACGTGCATCACCGGCGTATCGGGCTCGGGCAAGTCGACGCTGATCAACGACACGCTGTACCACGCGGTGGCGCGCCATCTGTACGGCTCCACACCGGAGCCCGCCGCGCACGACCGCATCGACGGGCTGGAGCATTTCGACAAGGTCATCAACGTCGATCAATCGCCCATTGGCCGCACGCCGCGCTCGAACCCGGCCACCTACACGGGCCTGTTCACGCCGATCCGCGAGCTGTTTGCGGGCGTGCCGTCGGCCAAGGAGCGCGGGTATGACCCGGGCCGCTTCTCGTTCAACGTCAAGGGCGGCCGCTGCGAGGCGTGCCAGGGCGACGGCGTGCTCAAGGTCGAGATGCACTTCCTGCCCGACGTGTACGTGCCCTGCGACGTGTGCCACGGCAAGCGCTACAACCGCGAGACGCTGGAAGTGCTCTACAAGGGCAAGAACATCACCGAAGTGCTGGAGATGACGGTGGAGCAGGCGCACGAGTTCTTCGCGCCGGTGCCGGTGGTGCGCCGCAAGCTGCAGACGCTGCTCGACGTGGGTCTGGGCTACATCCGCCTGGGGCAATCGGCGACCACGCTCTCGGGTGGCGAGGCGCAGCGCGTCAAGCTGTCGCTGGAGCTATCGAAGCGCGACACCGGCCGCACGCTCTACATCCTGGATGAGCCGACCACCGGCCTGCACTTCCACGACATCGAACTGTTGCTCAAGGTCATCTACAAACTGCGCGACCACGGCAATACGATCGTGATCATCGAGCACAACCTCGACGTCATCAAAACCGCAGACTGGCTGCTGGACCTGGGGCCCGAAGGCGGTGCAGGCGGCGGGCAGATCATCGCCAAAGGCACGCCGGAGGATGTGGCGAAGAGCAAAGCAAGCTTTACGGGGAAGTATTTGGCGCCGCTGCTCAAGCGCAAGTAAGGCGTTCTTCCACGCGGGGCGCTCCCGTCATTCGATGCGCCCAAAAGTCCCCGCCCCCGCGCTCGGGGAAATGCGTGTTCACGTTCTTGTTATGGGTGGCTGACTATCGCCGATCCAGCACCATCCGCACATCCCATTGATGCGGATTGGGTGACACGCCTTCGAGCGTGAGCGTCAAAAATGCGCCGATGGCATCGATGAAACCCGCGCGAAAGGCCGGCGGCTGCGCCAGCGTGACCGAGTTGATGTGCGACCGCAGCCGCGTCGGCTCAAACCGCTGGTGCAAGTGCGCATCGGCTTGTATCCAGCGCAAGAAGGCTTGCGCCTCCAATGCCCCCGAAAGATAGATGTGCCGATTTTTCATTGGCCGCCTCCGTGTGTGGATCGCGTTGGGGCGGTGGGCGGGGATGGATAAGACGCGGGGCGATACCCGCTCGCGGATTGCGTAAACATAGGTCCTCTGTGGTTAGAAGACCCGCCCTTCGCTGCGAAACGAGGGTGGCGGGCCTGGCGGCAAGGTTCGCAGACTGGCACCACAGCAACCAGCAGACCTTTCGGTCTCCTTGCCCGGCCCGCCAGAGTACAAACGTGTGCGAACGCGGACATTGCAACCGCGCAAAGCGGTCATCCGGCTGTGGTGTTGGGCTGCGAAACCCTGACTATCGCAAAGGCGATAGCGTGGGAATTATAGCGGGTGTGATAGGTGATTTGCCATCGGAATAGCACACCAAGCTCACATAGGCTGGTTCGGTGCCACACCAGTCCAAATTTAGAGTTGCCGTCAATTTTTGCAAAATAAAAAACAACAACGGCAATTTCTCCTACGCTTAATTAAGCGTCATTGAAAGAAATATTGCCGAAGTACTTTTTAGGAGGATGCAATGAGTTTCCACGCCATTCCACGAAGAGCACTAGCCGCAAGTATTATTGCTATCAGCCTTTCGCAAACCTGCCATGCGCTGGGAGTTGTCAGCAGATCCTGCCTTCCCGCCGGGGCACAAGAAAGCATTACCGTCGATTGGGGATTCAAACCCCATCAATTATGGACAGCCTCAGAGCATCACAGAAACGGGGCTTTCCTGCATGTCGTCAATACCGTTTCAACCTCCCCCAACACCGGTGGTTGGCAAAACACATGGAGATCATATGCCGGCCACCTTGGATCAGAATTTTGGTATGGCACGGTAATAGGCTACCACTGGGGCAATTCAGGTGGAGCTTTCTTCTTGCATGGAATTACAACCGCATCAGACTGCAACCTTTCTCAATGGGGAACATCCTGATACGCGCCATTATGAATCGACATCACTTCGCATAGAAGAGGACCAGAATGAAATTGATGACCGTTGGTTTGAGTTCGATTTTTATGAGCGGCCTCGCAATAGCAAGCACACTGGAATCCCCGGATACAGTGATACCCGGCGCCGTGTCCAGCTACATGACACAAGGCAAGGCGACTGTGATTTCTCAGGACAAACTTCCTGCGGCCATGCAGAAAGTTGCCCGAGCACACATTGCGCAAAGCAGGGCTGGCGGTGGCTATGAACCTGTTCCAGAAGATGTTTTTACTTATGGACTGAGTTATCAGTCACGCATCCTTCGCGACGGCAATTCCGCACACAACATCAAAGTCAAACTCGCGGAACTTGGCGGAAGCGCCCTGGCGCATTGTCGATACGACGGATTTTTGCCGGACGGCCCCACCCTCAATGGCCCCTGGACCAGCGTGGTGAGAGTCTTCACTTGCAGCAACAATCAAATCGTCATGCTGAGCGAATGGGACTACGTTTCTGACGGCGGAGGCGTGACGATCGTCAAGGAAGCCATGAACACCGCGGTGGGAAAGTTTCCCGCTCAACTCAGCCGGAAGCGCTCCCCCAGCGGGAAAGTCATGACTGAACTGTCTTGGGCGACAGATAAGAAGTACATCACCCTGACGGTTTGGGCGGATGTTCAACAAGGAAATGGCAGAAACAGCGGCGCTGATCAGACCATGACCGAGCAGACCATGATGGATATCGCCAACAAACTCAGTTGAGAAGAAAAAAGGGCGAAACCAATGCGAACACCCCTACAGCCCCGGGTGTTCGCACTACACCCCAGGTCTGCCGACCGCCGGCCTGCGCTTGCTCAACATCAAGCCGCTGCTCAAGCGCAAGTAAGCCAGCACGGGCGTGGCTTGCAATCAAGCCACCGCGCCCTACGATGAAGAGCGTTCCCCCACAGGAGCGCCGCGATGGACCTCACCGTGGTACCCGTCGTCAAGCCGGACGCGACCAACTTCATCTTCGGCCAGTCGCATTTCATCAAGACGGTGGAGGATTTGCACGAGGCGCTTGCAGGTGCGGTGCCAGGCATCCGCTTCGGTATTGCGTTTTGCGAGGCTTCCGGCAAGCGGCTTGTGCGCTGGTCGGGCAATGACGAGGCTGCGCTCCAGCTCGCACGCGAGAACGCGCTGGCCATCGGCGCGGGGCATACCTTTCTGATTTTTCTGGGCGACGGGTTCTTTCCCGTCAATGTGCTGGCTGCCGTGCGCGCAGTGCCGGAGGTCTGCCGCGTCTACTGCGCCACGGCCAACCCGACACAGGTGATCGTGGCGCAAACGGAGCAAGGGCGCGGCGTGCTGGGTGTGGTGGATGGCGCCTCGCCGCTGGGCATTGAAGCCGATGCCGATATCGCTTGGCGCAAAGACCTGCTGCGGCAGATCGGCTACAAGCTCTGATGCAAAACGCCCGAATGCTCGGGGCGTTCGTTTATTTGGTCAGGGCCACCCGCAGGCCCAGCCCGATGAAGATGCAGCCGCTCACCCGATCGAGCCATAGCGATGCGCGCGGCGTGCGGCGCATCCAGCCGCCCAGCGCCGCCGCGCACCAGCCGTAGATGCTGAACACGACGATGGTCTGCGCCATGAATACCCCGCCGAGCAACAGCATCTGCAACGCCGCATGACCTGCCTGCGCATCAACAAACTGCGGCAGAAACACCACGAAAAACAGTGTCACCTTCGGGTTGAGCAAATTGGCGAAAACGCTCTGGCGATACACCTGCCACAGGTCTGGCGCCGCCTGCGCTCCAGCATTCTTCAGGCCAACGCCGCCCTTGCTGCGCAGCGCCTGGATGCCCAGCCAGATCAGATATGCCGCGCCCAGCCAGCGGATTGCCTGAAACGCGACGGGCGACGATTGCAGCACTGCGGCCAGCCCGAGCGCCGCCAGCGTCGTATGAAACAGGCAGCCCGACGCAAACCCGGCCGCTGCTGCCAGCCCCGCCTTGCGGCCCTGGCTTGCGCCGCGCGCGATCACCTGCAAGTTGTCCGGCCCCGGCATCACGGTAATGGCGATCGAAGTCAGCAGAAACAGCAGCACATGTGGCATCGGCGTCTCCCGCCCAAGCAACAACAAAAAAGAGAGGTTCATGCTACTGCGCGCGGCAGCGGGGCATCATATTTTTGTCACATGAGCGTATGCGGTGTGCGCAGCGCTCAAAGACAAGTCAATGCCCGTCGAAACGGCAGACCGTGAAGAGCGGCAGCCCGCCTTCGATCAGCAGGCGCGAGCCGCCCAACTCGGGCAGATCGACAATCGCTGCGCCCTCCACCACCGTCGCGCCCAGCCGTTCGAGCAGACGCTTGCCGGCCATCATGGTGCCGCCGGTGGCGATCAGGTCATCGATCAGCAGAACGCGGTCGCCGGGCTTGCAGGCATCGGCGTGGATTTCTACCGTCGCGCTGCCGTATTCGAGTTGGTATTCCTCGGCCACCGTGGTGAACGGCAGCTTGCCCTTTTTGCGGATTGGCACAAAGCCCAGGTTCAGTTCATACGCCACGATCGAGCCGAGGATGAACCCGCGCGCATCAATGCCCGCCACCACGTTCAGCCCCTGACCCATGTAGCGATGGACGAACACGTCCACCAACACACGCAGGCTTTTCGGGTCTTGCAGCAACGGCGTGATGTCGCGAAACATCACCCCCGCCTGCGGCCAGTCCGGCACGGTGCGGATGCGATCGCGCAGGTAGCGCGACACATCGCCCAGCTCCGTCGAAGCGGGAACGGACGACGGCGTTAGCAACGCCGCCTGATTGTGCGGGACTTGGTTCATGGCAAAAACGGGAAGGCAGGAAATGTGGTCTGCGGTAATGGGCTACCACCCGGGCCGAACGGCGCCGAACCACAATGGGCAAACCACAACCATACAGGAGACACAGCGATGGCTAAGAAAATTCTGATGCTGGTCGGCGACTACGTTGAGGACTACGAAGTCATGGTCCCCTTCCAGGCGCTGCAGATGGTCGGTCACACGGTGCACGCCGTCTGCCCCGACAAGCGCGCCGGCGAAACGGTGGCCACCGCCGTCCACGATTTCGAGGGCGCGCAGACCTACTCCGAAAAGCCCGGCCACCGCTTCGCCGTCAACGCTACCTTTGCCGACGTCGACCCGGCCACGTATGACGCACTTGTCGTGCCCGGCGGCCGCGCGCCCGAATACCTGCGCCTGAACGCCCGCGTGCTCGACATTGTTCGGCACTTTGCTCACGCTGACAAACCCATCGCGGCCATCTGCCACGGCGCGCAGTTGCTGGCGGCAGCGGGCGTGCTGGAGGGCAAAGCCTGCTCGGCATATCCGGCATGTGGCCCAGAAGTCACGGCGGCGGGCGGCAAATTCCAGGACATCCCCGTCGATCAGGCCCATACCGACGGCAAGCTGGTCACGGCGCCCGCCTGGCCGGCACATCCGGCCTGGTTAGCGCAGTTTCTTGAAGTTCTGGGGACGCGGGTTCTACACTGATCCGGTTGCCCGCACGCCGGGCACCCCAGGAGCCCCGGCCATGTGTGAAATCTTCATCCGCGCCAATCCCCACTCATATGACACCCTGGCCCGCTCGCTGCGCTTGCACGGCGTGGCAACCAGCGTGCGGCTGGAGTGCCTGTTCTGGGAGGTGCTTGAAGAAATCGGCCAGCGCGACGGCCTGACAGTCAATCAGCTCATCAGCAAGCTCTACGACGAGTTGTTCGAGCGTCGCGGTGAGGTAGCGAACTTCGCCTCGTTCCTGCGCGTCTGCTGCCTGCGCTATCTGATGCTGCAACAAGATGGGCGGATTCCTGCGGATACGCGGGTGTCGATCAGCTCACTCGATGCAGCCACGGTGCTCGACGGCCTGCCGCCCAACATGGCGGATGCCCCGCCGCCGCGCCGCTCACGCGGGCCTCTGCTGGAAGCACTCATCAAGTAAGCGCTGGCATCAACGCGGCGAGAGCCGCTCCTCCGCCATCTGCAGCCCCTCGGGCGTGCCGCGCAGCACAACGATATCGCCCAGTTCCAGCACCGTATCCGGATCAGGATCAAGCGCGCGAATGCCCTGCCGCCGGATTGCCGTGACCGACGTCTTGAACGTCTCCAGCCCCATGGTGCCGAGTTTGTGCCCAATGGCAGGCGAACCCTTGGCCAGCGGCACAGAGTGCAGGCGCACGGCGTCGCGTTCGAGCATGTCTTCCTCGTCGTCCTGGCCGTGGAAATAGCCGCGCAGCAGGCTGTAGCGCGCGTCGCGCATTTCCTGCGCGCGTCGCACCACGCGGCGCAGCGGTACGCCCAGCAGCACCAGCGCGTGCGACGCCAGCATCAGGCTCCCCTCGATGATCTCGGGGACGACCTCGGTGGCGCCGGCTTGCTGCAGACGGTCCAGGTCAGCATCGTCGATGGTGCGCACGATCACGGGCAGGGTCGGCTCCAGCGCCTGCACGTGGTGCAGCACCTTCAATGCGGAGGCCGTATCGGCATATGTAATGGCAACTGCCGCCGCGCGGTGGATACCAGCGGCCACCAGCGACTCGCGCCGCGCCGCATCGCCATACACCACGTGTTCGCCGGCGGCTGCGGCATCGCGCACGCGGTCGGGGTCCAGGTCCAGCGCAACGTAACCGATGCCCTCCTGCTCCACCATGTGCGCCAGGTTCTGGCCGCTCCGCCCGTAGCCGCAGATGATGACGTGGCGCTCAGTCGCGATGCTCTGCGCGGCGATCTTCGTCATCGCCAGCGATTGCATCAGCCAGTCCGTGCGTGACAGCCGCATGGCGATCACATCGCTGTATTGAATGAGGAACGGCGCCAGCAACATCGACAGCAGCATCGCCGCCAAAATCGCCTGACTGAGCAGCGGGTCGATCAGCTTCATGCCGTCGATCTGGTTGAGCAGCACGAAGCCGAATTCACCCGCCTGGGCCAGGCCCAGCGCCGTGCGGATCGCCGCGCCGCCGCCCGAGCCGAAGGCGCGCGCCAGCAGCGCGATCAGCACGAACTTGAACAGCACCGGCCCCAGCACCAGCGCCAGCACCAGCGCCCAGTGCTCGAAGACCACGCGCGGGTCCAGCAGCATGCCAACGGTCACGAAGAAGAGACCGAGCAGCACGTCGCGGAATGGCTTGATGTCTTCTTCCACCTGCAGCTTGTATGGCGTTTCCGACACCAGCATGCCGGCCAGGAACGCGCCCAGCGCCATCGACAGGCCCATCCGCTCCGTTAGCGCCGCCATGCCCAACGTCACCAGCAGCAGGTTCAGCATGAACAACTCTTGCGAGCGCCGCGCCGCCACCAGGTGGAGCCAGCGCGACAGCAGCTTCTGCCCGAGAAACAGGATCAGCACCAGCGCGAGTGTGATTTTCAGGGCGGCAATCGACAGCGTCAGCACGAGGTCGGTCGGGTTCTTGCCCAGCGACGGCACCACGATCAGCAGCAGCACCACCGCCAGATCCTGGAACAGCAGCACGCTGATGATGTTGCGGCCGTGCTCGGTTTCCAATTGCAGACGCTCGGCCAGCATCTTCGAGACGATGGCCGTGGACGACATCGCCAGCGCGCCGCCCAGCGCCAGCGCCGCCTGCCACGACAGCGGATACCAGTGCGACAGCAGCATCGACGTCGGAATCGTCAGCAGCACGGTCAGCACCACCTGCGACGCGCCCAGCCCCAGCACCAGCCGCCGCATTGAGCGCAGCTTGGAGAGGTTGAACTCCAGCCCGATCGAAAACATCAGGAACACCACGCCAAATTCGGCCAGATAGCGCGTCTGGACTGAATCGGACTCCAGCCCCATCGCCTTTGGCCCGATCAGCACGCCGACCACCAGATAGGCCAGCATCGGCGGCAATTGCAGCATGCGGAACAGCACCACGCCGATCACGGCGGCGGCCAACAATACGAGGGTGAGTTCCAGCGGCGAATGCATGCGACGCGAAAAACCAGTCGAAAAAGGGTTGGACAGGAAGGACTGCGCCCGCGCATCAGGGCGGCGCACACGGCCAACATGCTGCAAAAAGCACACAGGCAATGCAAGACCGATGCCAGGGTATAAACGAAGAACGTGACACGCGGGGCGCCGCGGCGCAAAAAATGACGGCGTGGCGATGGGAAGAAACGTGGTTTGACGGGCGAATGCCGCGGCGCAGCAAAACGGAGCGCCCGTCCGCTCCGCCGACTCCCCGCAAACCCAGCCCCGGTGCATGCCAAACCGCGTGGCAGCCGGCCGAAGGCTGGTGTCAATCGTTGTTATACTTCGCCGCCATGATAGCGAACTTCAATCCGGATCGAGCACTTGCGCTGGCGCAGCAAACCTTCGACATCGAAGCGCAAGCCGTGCTCGGCCTCAAATCCCAAGTGTCCGCCGACTTTGCGCGCGCGGTCGAAATGGTGCTCGGCTGCACCGGCCGCGTGGTCGTGTCCGGCATGGGCAAATCCGGCCATGTCGCGCGCAAGATCGCGGCCACGCTGGCCTCGACCGGCACACCGGCCTTCTTCGTGCACCCGGCCGAAGCCAGCCACGGCGACCTCGGCATGGTCACCCGCGACGACGTCTTCATCGGTTTCTCCAATTCCGGCGAGGTATCGGAGCTGAACGCGATCCTGCCGCTCGTCAAGCGGCTGGGCGCCAAGCTGATCGCCGTGACGGGCAACCCGACGTCTTCGCTTGGCAAGCATGCCGACGTGGTGCTCAATTCGCACGTCGACGTCGAAGCCTGCCCGCTGAACCTCGCGCCCACTGCCAGCACCACCGCGCAGATCGCACTGGGCGACGCGCTGGCCGTGGCCGTGCTCGACGCGCGCGGCTTTGGTGCTGAGGACTTTGCCCGCTCGCACCCCGGCGGCTCGCTCGGCCGCAAGCTGCTCACGCACGTGCGCGACGTCATGCGCGCCGGCGAAGCCGTGCCGCGCGTGAACCAAGACACGCCGCTGTCGCAAGCGCTGATGGAAATTACCCGCAAGGGCATGGCAATGACTGCCGTGGTGGATGCCGAGGGCCGCGCCGTGGGCGTGTTCACCGACGGTGACCTGCGCCGCCTGCTCGAAACCCCGCGCGACTGGCGCACCGTGCCCATCCACGAGGTCATGCACAGCAACCCCCGCTCGATCGGCCCTGACCAGCTCGCTGTTGAAGCCGTCGAAGTGATGGAAACGCACCGTATCAACCAGCTCTTGGTGATCGACAGCGATGGCATGCTAGTCGGCGCGCTGCACATCCACGACCTGACGCGCGCCAAGGTTATCTGAACCGCACACACCACAGATGACCGCCTTGGCTGATCCCGTCCACAGCAACATCGACGCACGCTTTCCGCAGGCGATGGAGCGCGCCGCGCGCATACGCCTGATGGTGTTCGACGTGGATGGCGTACTGACCGACGGCCGCCTGCTGGTGGGCCCCGAGGGCGAGATCAGCAAGGCCTTCGACACGCTGGATGGCCACGGCATCAAGCTGCTGGCGCAGGCGGGCATCACGTCGGCCATCATCACCGGGCGGCAATCCGAAATTGTCGCCTGGCGCGCCGGGGAACTCGGTATCGAACATCTGTACCAAGGGGTGGCCGACAAGCGTGAGGCGTTTGCCCACCTGCTGGCCGCCACCGAACTGCAGGCCGCCGACGCCGGCTACATGGGCGACGACTGGCCCGACCTGCCAGTGCTGACGATGGTGGGCTTTGCCGCCTGCCCCGCCCAGGCCCACGCTGAACTCCGCAGCCGCGCTCACTACGTCGCCCAGGCAACTGGCGGACGCGGTGCCGTGCGCGAAGTGGCCGACCTGATTCTGAAAGCTCAAGGCGCCTACGACGCCCTGCTCGCACAACTGCTGCAGGCCGCGCAAACTCTCTGACTCCATGGCCAGCGAACGCTCCCAACGCCTCGTCTCCACCGTGCTGCAGATCATGCTGCGCGGGCTGCCGGTCCTGCTGATGGCAATCGTCTGCGGCGTCACGTTCCTGCTAGTACAGGTGAACACGCCGCAAACCGACGACACCGCCAACCAGGCCAAACGCCACGTCGCCGACTACACCATGGACGGCATCTCGGCCACCGCGCTGGATGAGACCGGCGCGACCAAATACCGCTTCAACGGCGTCCACATGACCCACTATGAGGACGACCGGACCTACGACGTTACGTATCCGGCGCTGCGCGTGTATGCGCCCGACCGGCCTCAGGTGACCGCCCGCGCTGATCTGGGCAAGATGAACAGCGACGGCACCATCATCGACCTGTACAACAACGCCAAGGTCATCCGCGCGCAAGGGCCCGACGCCCGCCAGGATCCGCTGATGACCGCCGATTCGACATACTTCCAGGTGCTGCTCAACGACGATATCGTGCGCACCGACAAACCGGTTGAACTGCGCCGTGGGCCGTCGATCATGAACGCCAACGGCCTCACCTTCAACAACGTGACGCGCCAAGTACAATTGCTGGGCAATGTGCGCGGCCGAATCGAAGGGCTGGGGGCACCGAAGCCGTAGACGGTAAACTGCGTTGACTCCCCGACACCTGACCAAGCCCACCGACCGCGCCCTTCTCCGACGTGATCCCCATGACTGATTCCCTCCGTGCTGCCGGCTTCGCCATCGTCGCTGCGCTGCTGCTCCCGGCCCTGCCCGCGCACGCCGAGCGCGCCGACCGCGACAAACCGCTTGTGCTCGAAGCCGACAACGCCAGCTACGACGATCTGAAGCAGGTCTACCACCTGACAGGCAACGTGGTGCTGACCAAAGGCACGATGGTGCTGCGCTCCGACCAAGCCGACCTGCGCACCGATCCGGAGGGCTACAACTACGCCGTTGCCACCTCCAAGCCCGGCAATCTGGCGTTCATTCGCCAGAAGCGTGACAACGTCGACGAGTACATCCAGGGCTGGGGCGAGCGCATCGAATACGACGGCAAGCAGGAGATTTCCAAGCTGATCACCCGCGCGCGCATGGAACGCCTGCAAGGCGCAACACAACTCGACGAGATCCGGGGCGCGGTCATCACGTACGACGGCCAGAAGGAGTTCTACACGGCCTCGGGTGGTGCGGAGAACGCCACCGCCGCCAACCCGTCGGGCCGCGTACGCGCCGTTCTGGCACCGCGCACCAGCACGCCTTCGGCACCGGCATCTGCCCCGGCTGCCAAGCCCTGATCCGTACCGCCTGTCTTTTCTGTTTCGCTTATGTCCGCCACCACCCTCGCCCCCAAAACCGCAGCGCCGCAGGCCACGACTTCCAGCACGTTGGTCGTCCGCCATCTGAAGAAGCGCTACGGCACGCGCACGGTGGTCAAAGACGTGTCGCTCGACGTGAAGAGCGGCGAGGTGGTTGGCCTGCTCGGCCCCAACGGCGCGGGCAAGACGACCTCGTTTTACATGATCGTCGGCCTGGTGGCGCTGGATGCCGGCGACATCGTGCTCGATGGCGAGCACATCAGCCGACTGCCGATCCACCAGCGCGCGCGCATGGGCCTGTCGTACCTGCCGCAAGAAGCGTCGGTGTTCCGCAAGCTCAACGTGCAGGAAAACATCCGCGCGGTGCTCGAGCTGCAGGAGCAGCACGGCAAAAAGCTCACGCAAGACGAAGTCAATCGCCGTCTCGACGGCCTGCTCGACGACCTTCAGATTGCCCACCTGCGCGACAACCCTGCGCTGTCGCTTTCGGGCGGCGAGCGTCGCCGCGTGGAAATCGCCCGCGCATTGGCCTCATCGCCGCGCTTCATCCTGCTCGACGAACCGTTTGCCGGCGTCGACCCGATCGCCGTGGGCGAAATCCAGCGCATCGTTGGCTTCCTGAAGGACCGCAACATTGGCGTGCTGATTACCGATCACAATGTGCGCGAAACGCTGGGCATCTGCGACCACGCCTACATCATCAGCGAAGGCACCGTGCTGGCCGCGGGCCGCCCCGAGCAGATCGTCGAAAACGAGGATGTGCGCAAGGTGTATCTGGGCGATAACTTCCGGATGTAAGTCACGCTGTACGCTTACGCCTTAAGGACGGGCGAAGGTGCGTGGTAAGAGCGCACGTTAAAGCAAAATCCGTTCCATCGACTGAGTGTTGGGCATAGAATAGCCCGCATGAAACAGTCGCTCCAGCTCCGCCTCTCTCAGCATCTCGCGCTCACGCCGCAGCTGCAGCAGTCCATCCGGCTGCTGCAACTATCGACCATCGAACTGCAGCAGGAAGTCGAGCAAGCCCTGACCGAGAACCCGCTGCTGGAGCGGGAAAACGAGTGGCTCGATACGTCCGCGCGCATCGGTGCGGATGGCTCTGTCAACGCGCTGCAAAGCAACAGCGCCACGCCACTGCCAACCGAATCGCCGCCGCCCTCGCCCAACGGCGACGCCTCCGATAACAGCTACGAGAACGGCCACGACAGCGGCGCCGATTTCGACAGCGATTACGGCTCCGACCGCTCCGACTGGAGCCTCGATGACTTCGCCCGCAAGCCCCAATCGGACGAAGACGATCGCGCGCCGCTGCAGTTGCGTGAGGCCGAACAGAGCCTGCGCGAATTCCTCATGGAGCAGCTCGCGCCGCTCAAGCTGTCGATGCGCGACAAGGGCCTCGTCATCTTCCTGATCGAATCGCTCGACGACGAAGGCTATCTCTCCGGCACGCTCGACGAAATCCTCGCTGACCTGCCTGCCGAACTCGAAGTCGAGCTCGATGAGCTGCAAGCCACGCTGCGCATGCTGCAGAGCTTCGATCCGCCCGGCATCGGTGCACGTTCAGCGGCCGAATGTCTGTCGTTGCAATTGCATCGACTCGACTCCCCCGCGAAAGCGCTGGCGCTCATCATCGTCAATCAGCACCTCGAACTGCTGGCTGCGCGCGATTACACGCGCCTGAAGAAGGCGCTGTCCGTCGACGAGCCGGCGCTGAAGGCGGCGCATGAACTCATCCGTTCGTTGGCGCCGTTTCCCGGTCATGCATTCGGCCGCGCCGAAGCCGACTTCGTGGTGCCTGACGTGGTCGTCCGCAAGACAAGCGCGGGCTGGATGGCGCAGCTGAACCCCGACGTAATGCCGCGTCTGCGCATCAACGATATGTATGCACAAATCTTGCGCAGCAGCCGCGGTGAATCGGGCGCCGCCAATCTGCAGCAGAAACTGCAGGAGGCGCGCTGGCTGATCAAGAACATTCAGCAGCGCTTCGATACGATCCTGCGTGTTTCACAAGCCATTGTCGAGCGTCAAAAGAGCTTCTTCACGCACGGCGAAATCGCCATGCGCCCCTTGGTTTTGCGGGAAATAGCCGATACACTGGGTCTACACGAGTCCACGATCTCCCGTGTGACAACCAACAAGTACATGGCAACCCCGATGGGGACGTTCGAGTTGAAGTACTTCTTCGGCAGCCATGTATCGACGGAAACCGGCGGGGCCGCATCATCCACCGCGATACGCGCGCTCATCAAGCAACTTGTAGGAGCCGAAGACCCGAAGAATCCTCTGTCCGATAGCAGAATTGCCGAGCTGTTAGGCGAACAAGGATTCGTGGTGGCCCGTCGGACGGTGGCCAAATACCGCGAAGCCCTCAAGATCCCTGCAGTGAATTTGCGCAAGTCTTTATAGCCGCATCGCGGGCAGTTCCGGTGCGGCTCATCTTGAGAAGGAGAACCGCTATGAACTTCAAACTCAGTGGACACCACCTGGACATCACGCCCGCACTGCGTGAGTACGTGGAAACGAAACTGGAGCGTGTGATCAGGCACTTCGATCAGGTGATTGGCGTCAGCGTGTTGCTATCGGTCGATAACCACAAGGAGAAGGATCGGCGTCAGTACGCGGAAATCAACCTGCACCTCAAAGGTAAGGACGTCTTCGTCGAATCACACCATGAAGATCTTTATGCGGCCATCGACCTACTCGTCGATAAGCTGGACAGGCAGGTGATCAAGTACAAGGACCGCGTGCAAGGGCACGATCGTGACAGCATGAAGCACCAAGCCCTCCAAGCCGTGCAGATGCAGCAATAGCAAAACCGCACCGCGAAAACCGCGCCCCGAGTTGGCGCGGTTTTTTTATGCCGTGGTGCATTCATGACGAATCCGATTGCAACCGATTTAAGTCAGGCTAAAATCTGACGAAAGTATGAATGCTGGCGTGGCGCGGCTTTTGGCGCGATGCCGGTAAAAACAGGGTCGATGCCGGGCGCACATTGCCGGCACCGGTCGATCGCAGCCCTTGGGGGATTCGCTTCTCTGCCCTGCGCGGTGCACCGCTGGTGCGCCGCACAAAGCTGCGCGGCACGTGGTCTATAATGGCCCAATTGTCCGCGCGCCATCTTGGTGCAGAAGGACGCCGCTCATTTCACGCATTGCACATGAATCGCTTGGCCAAACTGCTGCCGCCCGGGAACATTGCCCTCGACGTCAGCGTAACCAGCAAAAAGCGGGTATTTGAACAGGCCGGCCTGCTGTTCGAGAACAACCACGGAGTGACGCGCGCAGTCGTCACCGATAACCTGTTTGCGCGCGAGTCGCTTGGCTCCACGGGCCTGGGTGCCGGCGTGGCCATCCCGCACGGCCGCATCAAGGGGCTCAAGCAACCGCTGGCTGCGTTCATGCGCCTGTCCGAACCGGTGGCGTTCGAGTCACCTGACGGCAAGCCCGTCTCGCTGCTGATCTTCCTGCTGGTGCCCGAGCAAGCCACCCAGCAGCATCTTGAAATCCTGTCTGAAATCGCCCAGCTGCTGTCCGACCGTGACATGCGCGAAGGCCTCGCCACCCTGCCGTCGCCCGAGGCGATTCACCAGCTACTGACCGACTGGCGGCCCTGATCGCAGCGCAATCGGTGGCACGCGCAACCGATTGCGAACGCGCTGTGCCCCGTCGGCACCACTGTGCCCTGCTATGGAACTGACCGGCGTCATCGCCCAATCGATCTTCGACGACAACGCAGCTGATCTGAAGCTGTCGTGGGTTGCCGGCCTGGAGGGCGCTGACCGCGCATTCGACGTGGATTTCGCCAAGGAAGCGACGTCCGCGGCGGACTTGGTCGGGCACTTGAACCTCATCCACCCGAACCGCATCCAGGTGCTCGGCAAGCCCGAGATCACCTATTACCAGCGCCTGTCGGAAGAGAACCGCAAGCGCCAGATGGGCGAACTGATTCTGCTGGAGCCGCCGTTTCTGGTGGTGGCCGATGGCGTGGATCCGCCGCCCGATCTGGAACTGCGCTGCACGCGCTCGTCCACGCCGCTGTTCACCTCGCCGATTTCGTCGGCCGCCGTGATTGACCATCTGCGCTTGTACCTTTCGCGCATCTCGGCGCCACGCGTGACGATGCACGGGGTGTTTCTCGACATCCTCGGCATGGGCGTGCTGATCATGGGCGATTCTGGCCTGGGCAAGAGCGAGCTCGGCCTGGAGTTGATCTCGCGCGGCCACGGCCTGGTTGCCGACGATGCCGTCGACTTCGTGCGGCTGGGGCCGGACTTCATTGAAGGCCGCTGCCCCCCGCTGCTGCAGAACCTGCTGGAAGTGCGCGGCCTGGGCCTGCTCGACATCAAGACGATCTTCGGTGAGACGGCGGTGCGCCGGAAGATGAAAATCAAGCTGATCGTCCAGCTCGTGCGCCGTAACGACGGTGAATTCGAACGTCTGCCGCTCGATTCGCAATATCTCGATGTGCTCGGCTTGCCGATCCACATGGTGAAAATTCAGGTGGCAGCCGGTCGCAACCTGGCCGTGCTGGTCGAGGCCGCCGTGCGCAACACCATCCTGCGCTTACGTGGCATTGACACGCTTCGCGACTTCATGGACCGCCAGCGCGCCGCCATGCAGGCGGAAGCCGCTGCGCATTCGCCCCAAGGACGTCTGCTTTAACAAAGCCGCTACAAAGTTTCGCGATCAGACCGGTTTTACCCTAATTTTCGTTACGAAACGTCAACCCGACATACGGCCTCTCCGTTGTGGGAGGGAATGCGCCGAGCATGCACGCGGCGGCGTTCATCGCGAGCGTGGCGGCTTGTCCCGCCCGCTCTTCTGACGGTACCCAAGGAGAGAACACGACGATGAAACAACTGATTGCCGCTTGCGCCCTGGCGCTCCCGTTCCTGGCTGGCCAGGCTTTCGCCCAAGGCAGCGCGCCGGCGGCCCCCGCCGCTGCAGCCGCCGCCCCGGCCGCCAAGAATTCGCAGCAAGACAAAATGAAGCAATGCAACATGGACGCCGCCGGCAAGAAAGGCGACGAGCGCAAGGCGTTCATGAAAGGCTGCCTGTCGGACAAGCCGGCTGCTGCGGCCAAGCCGATGACGCAGCAGGAAAAGATGGCAGCCTGCTCCAAGGCCAACAAGGGCAAGAAGGGCGACGAGTACAAGAACGCCCAGAAAGAATGCCTCTCGAAGGGCTGAGCACCCGTTAGCCCTCCCTCAAAAAGGCGGCCGGATCGGTCGCCTTTTTTGCTGGTCGCGGCTTTGCAACGCAGGGATGCTATCCTCGCAAAATGCGGATCATTCTCATCACCGGTATGTCGGGTTCAGGGAAATCGGTCGCCCTGAACGTGCTCGAAGACGCAGGTTACTACTGCGTCGACAACCTGCCCGCGCAGTTCATCCCCGAACTGGCGCGCTATCTGGCGGACCAGGGTTATACGCATCTGGGCGTGGCCACTGATATCCGCAGTCGTGAATCGCTGCGCAAAGTGCCCGAGACGGTCACCGTCCTGCGCAAGGAACACGACGTGCGCATGCTGTTCCTGACAGCCAGCACGAACGCGCTGGTGCAGCGCTACTCCGAGACGCGCCGTCGTCATCCGCTGTCGATCCGTAACGGGCGCCCTGATGCCGCTGCCAACGTGCAAGCCGCTGCCAAGGGCCTCGACACCTCGCTCGTCGAAGCGATCGAGATGGAGCGCGAACTGCTCAGCCCGCTGGCCGATCCGGCGCATCGCATCGACACCAGCACGCTGCGCACGAACGCCCTGCGCGCTTACATCAAGGAATTCATCAGCGACGAGCCGCACGACATCACGTTGATGTTCGAATCGTTCGGCTTCAAGCATGGCGTGCCGACTGACGCCGATCTCGTCTTCGACGTGCGCTCGCTGCCCAACCCGTATTACGACACGCAACTGCGCCCGCTCACCGGCCGCGACCAGCCTGTTGTGGATTTCCTGCAAAGTCAGCCGATGGTGCTGGCAATGGCCGAGGACATCCGTGCTTACGTGGAAAAGTGGCTGCCGAGCTTCGTCGCCGATAACCGCAGCTATCTGACCGTCGCGATCGGCTGCACAGGCGGCCAGCACCGTTCGGTGTACATCGCAGAACGGCTTGCCACGTACTTCCGCGCGCATGGTAATGTGTTGGTCCGCCACCGCGAATTGGCCGTAGACGGCTGAACCGCGCGCCAGACCCACCTGGCACGCCGGTCGGCCTCATTTGGATGCGGCTTCTTGCGCGGCGCCACGCGAAGGTCTTGCCGCCGTCTGCTAAAAGCCCGTCCATGCAAGAAGACATCGCTCTCTCACCGTTCTCGCCGCTGCCGCCGCTGCCCACCGAGCTGCCGCTGTTTCCGTTGCACACGGTGCTCTTTCCCGGCGGCCTTCTGCCGCTGCGCATTTTCGAAGCCCGCTACATGGACATGGTGCGCACGTGCCTGCGTGACAAAACGCCGTTTGGCGTGTGTCTGATCGAGCGCGGCAATGAAGTCGCCACCACAGACGGAACGACCGTGCCGGTCGACGTGGGCTGCATCGCCCACATCATCGAATGCGACATGGAGCAACTGGGCCTGCTGATGATCAAGGTGCGTGGCACGCAGCGCTTTAAGGTGTTGACGTTCGAGAGCGCGCCTAACGGCCTGATGCGCGGCACGGTGGAGCCTATCGGCGCCGACGTGGAAGACTGCAAGGGCGAACTCTTCGACGATTGCGTGGGCGCCCTGCGCCGCATCATCACGACGCTGGGCTCGCGGGAAGACGGCAACGTCCCGATGGTTGAGCCATACGAGTGGACCAGCCCAAGCTGGGTGGCGAACCGGTTATGCGAGCTGCTGCCGGTGCCGCTCAAGGCCAAGCAAAAGCTGATGGAGCTGATGGATGCCGGCATGCGCATCGAGATCGTCCATCGCTACATGAAGCAGCATCACATTCTGTGATGCCGTATCGGCCAGGTTAGGCCGAGCCGGCTAGATCAGGCTCGGCTGCACCAGCGTCTCCAGCGCCAATTTCACCGGCGCAGGCAATCCCACTGAATTGAGTTGCGCCAGCGGTATCCAGCGCCAGTCGCCGTCGAGCACGGCAGGCTTGGCGATCTCCGCGCGCAACAAGTGCATGTGCAGGCGGAAGTGCGTAAAGGTGTGCGTGAGCGCGCCGGCCATCTCCACCGTCGAGACCGCGCCATATGCCTGCGCAGCCTGACGCACGGTATCGATGTCCAACGGATGCGCCTCGAGCGCATCGCCCATCTCGCCCACCAGCGGCAAAGACCACAACCCACCCCAGATACCGCGTTGCGGACGACGCTGCAGCAGCACTGCGTCGGCGTGCAGCGCGATGACGAAGGTCGCAGCACGCTCGGGGATCGCCTTGCGCGGGCGCGGCACTGGCAGCACCATCACGCGATCCGTACTGTGCGCGTCGCACAGCGACTCAAGCGGACAGGCGCGTTCACCCGTCAAACAGGCGGGCTTGCCGCGCGTGCAGACGGTAGCGCCCAGGTCCATCAACCCCTGCGTATACGCCTGAATGCCATCGGCCAGCGGCAGCACGGCTTCTGCGATGCGCCACATGGTGTCTTCGACGCGCTTGTCGCCGGGAAAGCCGTCGATGCCGAATGCACGCGCAAACACGCGCTTGACGTTGCCATCGAGGATGGCCGCGCGCACGCCGTACGAAAATGCCGCGATGGCCGCTGCTGTGGAACGGCCGATGCCAGGCAGCGTCGCCAGCACCTCGGGATCGCGCGGGAAGATGCCGCCGTGCTCGGCCACAACAATCTGCGCGCAGCGATGCAGGTTGCGTGCGCGCGTGTAATAGCCAAGCCCGGCCCACGCAGCCATCACGTCGTCCGCAGGTGCGGCAGCCAAAGCCTGTACGGTCGGGAAGCGCTCGATGAAGCGGGCGTAGTAACCGAGCACGGCGCTCACCTGCGTCTGCTGCAACATGATCTCCGACAGCCACGTGCGATACGCGTCGCCGGTGTTCTGCCACGGCAAGTGGTGACGGCCATGACGTTGCTGCCAAGCGATCACGCGTACGGCGAAATCATCGGGAAGCGTTGGCAATGCGGGAACCGGTTGACTGGAGTTGCCAATGCGGCGCGTGCGGCGAGGGGTGGCAGTCATGCGTGTGATGGGGAAGCGGCGCTTGGAAGATGCGCGCTGGCGGCGATCCTACCAGAACGAAAAAGGCGCCCGCAGGCGCCTTTTCCACGAACATGCGAACGCGTCAGGCCGCGAACGATTGCCGCTCCAGAATCGTGCCGGCCGCGAGGATGCGGTCGGTGTACTGGGCAATCGTGCCGCTGCGCTCGTCCAACGTGTTGAGCAACGCTTCGAGTTCGGTGATGCGCGCCTCGAGCGTGTCGGTGGCCTCGTGAATGCGCTCGATCGAGTCGACACGCTTGCGCAGTTGCTTCTGGTGATCGCGCACCTGCGCTTCAAGCGGCGTCATGACCGACTTCAGCCAGATCTCGATATCGCGGTTCATGTCCTGGAAGGTATCCAGCACGCGGCTGGCCACCGTGGAGAACGCGCCGTGCACGAGTTGCGGCTTCGGGCGGGTCAGGAAGCTGAACGCGCCAAAATGGTTATGGGCGAGCATCAGCGTTTCTTTGAGATCGGCGTCGTAGCGCGTACCCAGGAAGCGCAGCGGCGGCGACAGCGTGAAGCCGTGCTCGGCGTTGAACTTCTTGTACATGCCATCGACCATTTGATGCAACTGGTCGATGCGGTTGGCGGCATCACGCACCAGGCCGGTCAGATGGCCGAACAGCTTGTCCATGTCATCGCGCAGGCCGCGCGAGAATACGCGCTCCTTCATCTTCTCGCGCGCTTCACGCATGGTCGTGCGGATCTGCTTGAGCTGCACGCTCTTAATGATCTCTGCGCTGTGGCGGCCGAACACAGTACGCAGCGCCTGGAACTTGGCGATGCTCTGCTCGAACTCTTCCTTCTCGCTCTGAACCCGCATCAGCATGTGCTTGACCATCGTGTGGTTCTTGCCGCGCAGGCCGCGCAGCTCGAACAATTGCTCCACGATGTCGCGGCGGCGCATCTGCAGCAGTTGTTGCGCGCCGGTCGCCATGTCCTTCACCGCCAGTTGCACTTGCTCGGTGACGATCTCACGACGCTGCGGAATCAATTGATCCGACAGCACCGACTCCAACTCCAGTAATCGGCTCTTGGCCAGCAGTTCGTGGTCTTGGCTGACCTTGGCCACCAGCCCTTTCTGCGCCGACACCGGATACACGCGCTCGACATCGATATCCAGCACCTGCGCCGTCGTCATGATCTGGCGGCTGACTTCGTTCTCGATTTCCTGCTCGGTCTTGAGCGGATCCCACAAGCCGTCGACCTTGTTGAGCACGGCGATGCAACCCTTGCGCTGGCCGCCGCCCACGTGGGAGCGCCACAGTTCCAGATCGCTTTTGGTCACGCCGGCATCGGCGGCCAGCACGAACACGACGACATGCGCATCCGGAATCAGGCGTAGCGTCAGTTCGGGCTCGGTACCGATGGCATTCAGGCCCGGCGTATCCAGGATCACCAGACCCTGCTTGAGCATCGGGTGCGGGAAATTGATGATCGCGTGACGCCACTTCGACACTTCCACCGTACCGGCAGCGTCTACCGAGAATGCGGCGTCGGGATCGGCGTCGTTGTAGAGGCCCAACTGCTCGGCTTCTTCCTTGGGCACGCGCACGGTTTCCACCACGTGGCGGAACGCTTCGAGCATGCCCTCGGGCGAGGACGGATCGAGCGGCACCGACAGCCAGTGGCTGCCGGCATCACGAAAGTCGGCCGTCGATGCATCGTGCAGGCGCGTCTCGATCGGCAGCAGGCGGATCGACGGCGGATAGCTTTCGTCGTACATCAACTCGGTCGGACACATCGTGGTCCGGCCCGCCGACGACGGCAGGATGCGGCGGCCGAAGTCGGCAAAGAAGATGGCGTTGATCAGCTCGCTCTTGCCACGGGAGAACTCGGCAATGAAAGCGACCTTGAGCTTGTCGCTGCGCAAGACACCGCGGATGCGCTGCGCACGCATGTCGGCCTGCGCGTCGTAGAGTTCCTGGGCCTGCAGCCAGTCCTGAAATTCCCCTACCGACTGCAGTACCGAAGCACGCCACGTGCTGTACTGCTCGAACTGTGTGCTCAGTGTGTTGTTCATCGTTCTGTCTTATTTTCGTGCGCGACCCGACCGCAAAAACGCGCGCTCCCTCGACATCGCTGTTACCGCCCACTTACGGCACAGGAGGGTAGGGACAGGTCATTTCTGACCCATCCCCCCCTAAGAACCGTGCGTGCGAGTTTCCCCGCACACGGCTCAAGCCTTTACAGAGCCCCAGTTTATAAAGGGGCCGGTTTCACAACAGTGACACCTCTAGCATGAACTTGCATATGACAGGCTGGGTGTATCAACACTCGATTTCCGAGGGCGTCCGAGCCACCGTGTACACGGTACTCAATGTGGTGGTCGTGCCACCCTGTCTCCTTGGTCATCTTGCACTTGCACAGCGCGCACAAGCCTCGTTGATCGACATACAGTTTGATCCACTGCTTCCGATGCGACATGCTTTGCAGCAATCGCTCCTGACGCAAGGTTTCGCCATACATCTCCTGCGAGGGATCGAAGGGGTTGTACCCCCCTTTGACCTTCTTGTGACGCACTATGGGTGTGCTCGCGAGCGAGTACAACTCCACCCAATGCTTGTCACCATCGTCTTTAACAACTGTGGTTCCAAACACCCAACTCCGTCCTTCAACGATTGCGAAATACTTCTTCCGCACCCAGTCAGCGGACTTGTTGGAGTGCCGCCGTTTGGCCCACCGCAATAGAGCACGAAATACCACGTGATCCATGCGGCTGAACGCTTCCTTGGCTACTACGGGGCGGTGGTACTGCGCCCAGCCCCGCAACATCGGGTTCAGCAATTGAATCAAGTTCTCCTGCTTCGCCGTCTTGCTGGCATTGATGACTGCCTTCACCTTGCGGTAGAACGCTTGCGCGTTTTTCTTGCTCGGCTTGATGAGCAGTTTTCCCGAGTACTTCCGGAAATTCCACCCCAGGAAGTCGAAGCCGTGGTCGATGTTGACGATCCGCGTTTTCTCCGTGGACAGGGACAGCCCTCGTACAGCAAGGAACTGCTCCACCCACGGTTTGATCTCGCTTTCGAGCAGTTCCGGAGAAGCGCCAGTAATCACGAAATCATCCGCGTATCGCACCACATAGACCTTCAACTTCTTCGTCTGGACCACCCCCAGCTTTGCCTTTAGATGCGCAAGCAGTTGGCTCTCCAGCCCGTTCAACGCCACGTTCGCCAATGTCGGGGAAATGATGCCCCCTTGCGGCGTTCCAGCCTCGGTCGCCTGAAACTGGCCTTGAAATACCACGCCAGCCTTCAACCACTTCCGGAGGATCGTTTTGTCCATCGGGACATTGCGCTCCAACCAGTCATGGCTGATATGGTCAAAACAGCCTTTGATATCCGCCTCCAACACCCATTGGGCCGAAGCCTTCTGGGCAAGGGAAACAAATAGCTGCGACATGGCGTCCGCTGTGGAGCGATTGATCCGGAACCCATATGAGTTCGGATCGCTCGTCCCTTCGGACACCGGTTCCAGCGCCAGCAGGTATAGGGCCTGCATGGCTCGATCCCACATGGTCGGAATGCCTAGTGGGCGCTCCTTCCCGTTGGCCTTTGGGATAAAGACCCGCCGTAATGGCATGGGCCGGTATCCCCGGCGCTTCAACCGCCCGATGGCTTCCCACCGGACTTCAGGCGAGTTCCACAGCTCACGATCGACGCCTGCCGTTCGCTTGCCTTGGTTCTCCGTCACTCGTCGTACTGCCAGCGCTTTCGCGCTGAACGAGCGGGTCAAGGACCGTTGCAGGGCTTTCACCCGGCGCCAATCCCCTTCCTGTGTTGCCTTCGCAATTCGTATCTGCATCGTCCGGACGTTCCGCTCAACTCGACGCCAATTGATGGTCGTCCAGCCTTGCGGCGCGCCGGAGAGCGCAGACTGATCGTTTCCGATCAATTCTTCCATGCTGCTCTCCTGTCTTGAGAACCTTCCCCGACAGCAGAGACACCACGCCCCTTGAGGGACGTATTGCCCCTCAAGGGAAGAAATTTCAACAAATGGACTCGGTCAGCCGTCATGCGACGAAAGACCTATTGGAAGTCTGCCCGCTTTCGCGTGGGGTGATGTTTCAACCCCTATCCGGACCATTACAGTCCGGCATTCGCTTTTTCCAACCTCCCATACCCGCACAGCCAACAGCGTTCCTTGCGGTTCGCCTGCCTGATCCAACAGCACTCGGGCAGCCATACGGGCTTACCACGTTCCCTGCGCATTACACGACTGGGTTAGGGCCTGCCTTTTCACCGGTGGTCTAACAGCGACGTACTCCGACATTCCAACGGAGCAACCGACCACGCACCTTTTGGTTAATGCCTGTCATCAGCTTTGGCATCTCATTTGTAACGATGTTTACCAGCAGTTCACTTACATTACCCGTACCAGCCAGCCTAGCTCCTCGACCCCGTTGCTGCTTGGGATCTCTGCCGCGCCACCTCACGGTGAGGCGACACCCTCGCGGGGGCTACATTGTCAGGAGAGCTTCAGACGCCGCCGTTGCCAGTAGCGCCTGTCTCCGTAGGCTACTGCTAGTCGCATAGCAGGTTCACTATCGATGTGCCCTCACGAGCAAGATCGGTCGAACAATAACGCGCAGAGCTTTCGCTCGTTTCCATCTAGCGACTCCTAGCCCATGGGCCAGGAATTGCAAACATTCATCCCGCCGGTTAGCGGAGATGAAGCCGCTAACGGGGCGGAGTCCGACGGTAATCGGACTATTGCAATGCAGTTATCCAACTATCGGCCGGACTTCTGCTTTCATTAGCGTGACCCATTGAAGAGGCACGCGAACAGTCGGCTGCTTCTCACTTGCAGCTAAGTGGGTTTGAGAGGGAACCAAACCAGGAGACCAACCTCCCGACTCGAAACACCCTCACAGACCGCCCCGTAACGTGGGACTAGGCCGGACACGAGCGTGCGTGTCGCACGAAATGCACAAATTTAGGTGGAACGATACAGGGAACCGTCGGCTTTCGGGCGAACTTTCCACGAGGTTCCCCGGCCCAGGCAGCCAAGTGTTGCGGGATGCCATCGGCCGCCGGACACCCCACTTCGAAAACCTTGCGAAATGGCGGCCAGATCGCTCCAGCGCCGCATTTTCAGGCGGCTTCGGATGCCCTTGGCGGGGGCTCAGCGCTGGCAGCTCGGGCAGTAGAACGTAGAGCGCTGCCCCTGCACGATCTGGCGGATTGGTGTGCCACACGTCCGGCATGGCAGACCGGCGCGGTCGTACACAAACGCTTCGAGCTGAAAGTAACCGCTTTGTCCGTCCGAGCCGACAAAATCGCGCAGCGTGCTGCCGCCCCGCGCAATGGCATCAGCCAGCGTCGCGCGAATGGCTTCCGCCAGCGCCGCATAGCGCTGCCGGCTGATGCGGCCCGCAGCCGTGGTGGGCCGGATACCGGCGCGAAACAGGCTCTCCGAACAATAGATATTGCCCACGCCGACCACGATATCGCCCGCCAATAGCGCTGATTTAATGGCAACCCCGCGCCCACGCGTGCGGGAAAACATCCAGTCGCCGTCGAACTGCGCGTTGAACGGCTCGATGCCGAGATTGCGCAGCAGCGGATGTTCGGCCAAGCCAGCTTCGTCACCCGGGTGCCAGAGCACAGCACCAAAACGGCGTGGATCACGGTAGCGCAGTGTGATCAGCACGCCAGTTGCGTCGGCGAGTTCGATGTCGACGTGATCGTGCGGGCCAGGCGGCACGGGCGTTTCCAGCACCCGCAAAGTGCCGGTCATGCCCAGGTGAATCAGCAGCCAGCCGCCAACCGCGTCGGAGCGTTCGGATTGGTTCGCCTCGGGCATGCATTCGATGAGCAGGTATTTGCCCCGGCGCAGCAGACGCGTGACGGTCAGGCCGGCGAGCAACTCGGGCAGCCGCGGATCGACCGGCCAGCGCAGCCCATGATGGCGCACCACGGCGCGCACGATACGTCGCCCCGTAATATGCGGTAGCAAACCCAGGCGCGTGACCTCGACCTCTGGCAACTCAGGCATCGAACCTCCATCCCATGTGCTGCTCCAACCTTTTTTACGATGCGGGCGATTGTAGCGGTCAGGCTACAATGCCCCGAACCCTCACCCGGAGCTTCGAGACCATGCCCCAAGCTTTCTCCCGTTCGCCCGCGACGCAACGCCCGCGGCGATTTTCGCGCAGCCGAACGGCCCTGCTGGCCGCGCTGGTGGCGGGAGGGCTGACGAGCTTGCCGGTATGGGCGACGCAGTCCGCTGCGGCCGCCCCGCTGATCGCCCAAGCCGCACAGGGAGGCGGCACCGGTGGCCACGCCGCCATCCAGATCGAGCGTTCACGCCCGCGCACCGGTCTGCCGAGTTCGGAGCGCACCGATCTGCCGCGCGTCGCGCTCAATGAAGACATCATGTACCGCGTGCTGGCGTCGGAAGTGTCGCTGCAACGCGGGCTGGTCGAGCCGGCATACCGCACCTATCTTGGCCTCGCGCAGGACACGCGCGACCCGCGTTTCGCCCAGCGCGCCACTGAAATCGCCTTCCTGACACGCTCCCCCGCACAGGCCCTGACCGCCGCACGCCTCTGGGTGACGCTGTCGCCAACATCCATGCCGGCACGCCAGGTGCAGCAGCTCTTGCTGGTGGCAACGGGCCAGTGGTCGGAAGTCGAACCGATGCTGCAGGCGCAGTTGAACAAAGTCTCACCGGGCCAACGTGCAGACGCCCTGCTGCAATTGCAACAGCAGATGTCCAAAAGCAGCGATCCGGAAGGCGCCGTAGCTGCGCTGCAGCGCATCGCTTCGCACGACATGCAGCGCCCCGAAACGCATCTGGCCCTGGCGCGCGCGAAGGTTGCCGCCAAAGACATGCCCGGCGCGCTGACGGAACTGGATACCGCACTCAAGCTGCGCCCTGGCTATGAAGACGCCGCCATCCTCGCCGCCGAACTGCGTGCCGACGGCAACCCCGATGCCGCCATCGCAGGCCTGCGCACCTTCCTGAAGGCCGCGCCGGCTTCCATCGACGGGCACCTGGCGCTCGCCCGCATATACCTCGTGCGCAATCAGCAGGATAACGCGCGCGCCGAATTCGAAACGCTCAAGAAAATCGCCCCCAAAGACGCGCGCATCACGCTCGCGCTGGGCCTGCTGAACCTGCAGCAACGCCAGTACGACGACGCCGAGCGGTACCTGAAGGAATACGTCACGGCCACCGCCAAGTCGCCCACGCTGAGCCCCGAGCCTGGCTACCAGGGCCTCGCCCAGTTGGCCGAAGAGAAGCACGACTACGCCGCAGCGCTGGGCTGGGTCGACAAGATTACAGGCTCCGCCAACGGCGACGCAGATGGCCAGACCGCACTGGCGGCCGGTATCAAGCGCGGCCAGTTGCTCGGCAAGCTGCGTCGCATAGACGAGGCACAGCAGACCTTCGACGAACTCGTCGCCGACGCCGAAGATGTTCCTGACGGCCCACGTCGCCAAGCCCTGATGGACGGCATCCGCCAAGCCGAGATCGGCATGCTGATGGACGCCAAGGCCTATGGCCGGGCCCGCGCCCGCGTCAACGAACTGCTGAAGAGCGACCCGGACAACGTCGAATACACGTACCAACTGGCGATGCTCGAAGAGCACGACGGCCACTACGACAACATGGAAACGCTGCTGCGCAAGGTGATTGACCTGCGCCCCGGCCAAGCCATCGGCTACAACGCGCTGGGCTACTCGCTGGCCGATCGCAACGTGCGCCTGCAGGAAGCGCAGGAACTGCTGGAGAAAGCGGTGTCGCTGGCGCCGGATGATCCCTACATCGCCGACAGCCTTGGCTGGGTCAAATACCGTCGCGGCGATCTGCCCGCCGCCACCGACATCCTGCGCAAGGCATGGACTGCCGCCCCGCAAGCCGAAATTGGCGCGCACCTGGGCGAAGTGCTGTGGCAATCGGGCAAGCAGGACGACGCGCGGCAGATCTGGACCGAAGCGTCCAAGCTCGACGTCAACGACATCACCCTGCGCGACACGCTGCGTCGCTTCGGCCAGCCGGTGCCCAACGTTCCCATGAGCACAAACTGATGGCCGCACGGTTTTCGCGCGCGCTCGGCGCGCTGGTGCTGGGCGCCGGCTGCACGCTGTTTACCGGCTGTACGAGCCTGCGCCCCGCCAACGACCTCTTCGCTGGCGCGCAAGACACCGACACCACCGTCACGCGCTATCAGGGCCGCTTCTCGGCCCGCTATACGCAGGGCAACGCCGAGCAAAGCGCCGTCGGCAGCTTCCTCTGGCGCGAGCGCGGGCCGGACGTGCAACTGGAGCTGATTTCGCCGCTGGGCCAGACGCTGGCCATCGTCAGCCAGAGCAACCAGGGCGCCACGCTTGAACTACCGAACCAGCCACCGCGACGCGCCCCCGAAGTCGACACGCTGATGCAAGACGCACTTGGCTTCTCGCTGCCGGTCTCCGGGCTGCGTGACTGGCTGCGCGCCCGCCCCGCCCCCGGCACACCGGCCCGCGTGGAACGCACGGTACACAACGGGCAGTCGCGCCCCGAAACCATCGAACAGAATGGCTGGACCGTCCACTACGTCGCGTGGACTGACGACGGCGACAGCGCTGATGCCGCCAAGGCGCGCATCCGCCGGCTCGATCTTGACCGCCCGCACGGCACCAGCGGCCCGCTCTCGGTGCGGCTCGTGCTAGACCAGTAACCCCTCGCTTCGCCATGTCTTGCGCGCCCGTCGAACTGCGTGATTGCCCCGCACCCGCCAAGCTCAATCTCTTCCTGCACGTGGTCGGCCGCCGACCCGATGGCTACCACCTGCTGCAAACCGTCTTCCAGTTGATCGACTGGAGCGACACGCTGCATTTCGCGCGCCGCGCCGACGGCCGCCTCGCGCGCACCACCGACATCCCTGGCGTGCCCGCCGAGGACGACCTCGTGATCCGCGCCGCGCGCCTGCTGCAAGCGGAAACCGGCTGCACCTACGGCGTCGACATCGCTATCGAGAAACGTCTGCCGATGGGCGGCGGCATCGGCGGCGGCTCGTCTGATGCAGCCACCACGCTGCTCGCGCTCAACCGTCTTTGGGGTCTCGATCTGCCGCGCACGCAACTGATGGCGCTCGGCCTCAGGCTCGGCGCCGACGTGCCCTTCTTCGTGTTCGGCCAGAACGCCTTCGCCGAGGGTATCGGCGAAAAACTCACGCCCGTTACGCTGCCGCCGACCACGTTCGTGGTGATTCATCCACGCGTGCATGTGCCCACCCCCGCAATTTTTTCCGATGAAGGGTTGACACGCGATACGCCACTCACCATAATTACGGACTTTCCTGACCAACAAATTGTTTTCGCTTACGGTCGCAACGACCTCCAAGCGGTGGCGGAAAGGAAATACGGCGAAATCGCCCGAGCACTTGCCTGGCTGCGTCAGTTCAGCCCTCTGGCAAGAATGACCGGATCCGGCGCCTGCGTGTTTGCTCCGTTCGATAGCGTTGAGCACGCGCAAGCGGTGGCCGATCAGGTGCCTTCCGAGTGGGAAGGTCGGTGTGCGGCAAGTCTGACGCATCACCCGCTCGCACGATTTGCTGTGTAAGGTTTGCAGTTATTGCTTCTGCAATGGAGGCAGTAACCGAAAGGTTGTGTAGGGGCGTCGCCAAGCTGGTTAAGGCACCGGATTTTGATTCCGGCATGCGTAGGTTCGAATCCTTCCGCCCCTGCCATTTTCTTCCTCATGTTCCCAGCAATAGCCCGGTTGGTGCTTCAACTGACCGGCGCGTCTGAAGTCGAAAAACAGGTGCCCCGATGAGCAGCGAAGGCTTGATGGTTTTTACCGGCAACGCCAACCCGAAACTCGCCGAAGCTGTCGTCAAGCACCTAGGCATCCCGCTCGGCAAGGCCCTCGTCGGCCGATTCTCCGATGGTGAAGTTCAGGTCGAGATCCAGGAAAACGTGCGCGGCAAGCACGTGTTCATCCTGCAATCCACCTGCGCCCCGACCAACGACAACCTGATGGAACTGATGGTGATGGTCGATGCGCTCAAGCGCGCGTCCGCCCGCCGCATCACGGCCGCCATCCCCTACTTCGGCTACGCTCGCCAGGACCGTCGCCCGCGTTCGGCGCGTGTGGCGATCACGGCCAAGGTCGTGGCCAACATGCTGGAAGTCGCCGGTGTCGAGCGCGTGCTGACGATGGACCTCCACGCTGACCAAATCCAAGGCTTCTTCGATATCCCGGTCGACAACATCTACGCGTCGCCGGTCCTGCTCGAAGACCTGCGCAAGAAGAACTACGAAGACCTGCTGGTGGTGTCGCCCGATGTGGGCGGCGTGGTGCGCGCACGTGCACTCGCCAAGCAACTCGGCGTGGATCTGGCAATCATCGACAAGCGCCGCCCGAAAGCCAACGTGGCTGAGGTGATGAACATCATTGGTGAAGTCGACGGCCGCAACTGCGTGATCATGGACGACATGATCGACACTGGCGGCACACTGTGCAAAGCCGCGCAGGTGCTCAAGGAGCGCGGGGCCAAGCAAGTGTTCTCGTATTGCACGCACCCGGTGCTGTCGGGTGGCGCGGCGGCCCGCATTGCGGACTCGGCGCTCGACGAAGTGGTCGTGACCGACACCATCCCGCTGCGCGAAGACGCCATCAAGTGCGGCAAGATCCGCCAGCTCTCGACGGCGCCGCTGCTGGCCGAGACCTTCACCCGCATCGTGCGCGGCGATTCGATCATGTCGCTGTTTGCTGAATAAATCGGCAGCAGTTCATCGGCTTACTGTTATAATCCAAGGCTTTACTGCAGAAAACGTCGGCTAGACGGTACTTCTGCGGTGTCCGCGGGGCGCAATATGGCGCCCCGTTCACCAGACGGCTTGGTCGCGAGTCGTCTTTTTCGTTTGGAGCAATCATGAAAGTTGTCGCTTTCGAGCGTAGCGTTCAGGGCACTGGTGCGAGCCGCCGCCTGCGCAATTCGGGCAAGACCCCGGCCATCATTTACGGCGCAGGCACCGAGCCGAAGCTGATCGAACTCGATCACAACGCGCTGTACCACGCGCTGAAGAAGGAAGCCTTCCACTCGTCGATCCTCGACATCGAAGTGGCCGGCAAGGTGGAAAAAGCGCTGCTGCGCGACTTCCAACTGCACCCGTTCAAGCAACTGGTTCTGCACGTTGATTTCCAACGCGTGTCGGCCAAGGAAAAGATCCACGTCAAGGTGCCGCTGCACTTCCTGAACCAGGAAACCGCACCGGGCGTGAAGCTGGGCCACGGCATCGTGAACCACATCCTGAACGACGTGGAAGTGTCGTGCCTGCCGGCCGACCTGCCGGAGTTCATCGAAGTGGACCTGGGCAACCTGGAAATCGGCCAGACCCTGCACATTGCAGACCTGAAGCTGCCGAAGGGCGTGACTATCCTCACCCACGGTGGCGATGAGAACCCGGCTGTTGCCAACATCAGCGTGCCGGCCGGCGAAAAGTCCGCTGCCGCAGAAGAAGGCGCTGCTCCTGCAGGCGAAGACAAGCCGGCAGCCTAAGTGCCGCACCTCGCACTTCGGTGCGAGTCAAAAAAAGCCCGCCGAGCCAGTCTCGCCGGGCTTTTTTTCTGCCTGAGCGGCAGGAACCACCCCGCCTTCAGGCGGAGGAAAGCAGCTATGCTTGTACGATCAAGGGGCGCTTCCCGCACCTCAACCTGACACCAATCGCATGATCAAACTCATCGTCGGCCTCGGTAATCCGGGCGCCGAATATGCGGCGACGCGGCATAACGCCGGCTTCTGGCTGGTCGACCAACTCGCGCGCATGGGCAACGTGACGCTGCGCAATGAGACACGCTTTCACGGCTATGCGGCCCGCGCCAACCTTTGGGGCAACGAGGTATGGCTGCTGCAGCCGCAAACTTTCATGAACCGCTCGGGCCTGGCCACTGTGGCCCTGGCCCGCTTCTACAAGGTGATGCCGGATGAAATCCTGGTCGTGCATGACGAACTGGATTTGCCGCCCGGCGCAGTCAAGCTCAAGCTCGGCGGTGGCTCAGGTGGTCACAATGGTCTGAAGGACATTGCCGCGCATCTGACCACGCAGCAGTTCTGGCGCCTGCGGCTGGGCATCGGTCATCCACGCAACCTGTTGCCCCCCGGCACAGCAGCGTCCGGCCAGCACGACGTCGCCAACTTCGTGCTCAAAGCGCCGCGCAAGGAAGAGCAGGACCTCATCGATCGTGCCATCGATCACAGTCTGGATGCGCTGCCCGAACTGATTGCCGGCAACGCTGAGAAAGCCATGATGCGTCTGCATACGGCACGCTGATCCGCCCATACCATCCAGGACATACCATGACGCCGCTCGCCACGCTCACCTCACGCGCCGCCGCGCTGGCGGGTCTGGCACTCGGCTTGGCGACCAGCCTGCCGGCGCACGCGCAGGTGTATCGCTGCAAGGAAGGCGGGCAGACGGTGTACTCGGATCACCCTTGCGGACCGCGCTCCGTGGCGGTGCCGCTCATCGACAACACACCGACTGCCGCTGACCAGAAAGCCGCACGCGAGCGCGCG
Source organism: Ralstonia sp. SET104 (assembly GCF_003851545.1). GTDB lineage: Bacteria > Pseudomonadota > Gammaproteobacteria > Burkholderiales > Burkholderiaceae > Ralstonia. The sequence goes on from NZ_BHVX01000009.1 coordinate 172,808, forward strand.
AGCACTGAGGCTGCGCAAGTTCAGGAGATGGAAACCGCCCGGCTCAAGGCACAGGCCGCTGAAGACGCCCGCCAAGCCCAGATCGCGGCGCAGGCCGCTGAACAGGCGCGCCGCGAGCAACGGCAGAAAGTGGTAGTCGCGCAGGAAGGCGTTCGCTACTGCCATCGCGTCTACGTGGGGCCAGTGCCATACCCGCAGCCTTATCCGCAGCCGTATCCGCAGCCCTATCCAACGCCGATGCCAGTGATCCGCCAGCCGCCCACGCTACGCCAACCTGGCATTGGCCCCAAGCCATTCGCGCAAGCGCCCGTGGCACCAACACCGATCTTGCCGCGCCCACCCCACCCGCATTTCCCGTACTACCGCATCGTCTGCGAGCCGGGCTACGCGTATGACGGGCCGGAAGATCTGTTGCCGATCCAGTAAGCGTCTTAGCAACGGAACAGCACACACCAATGAAAAGAGACGGCATGGGCCGTCTCTTCTTTTTTGCTCACGCCGCACGTGGCGTGGAGGTGAGCTTGATGTACTTCTGCATCAACTGCTCGCGCGTTTCCTCATGGGCCGGGTCCTTGGGGATGCACTCCACTGGACACACCTGCTGGCACTGAGGCTCGTCAAAGTGGCCGACGCATTCAGTACATTTACCCGGGTCGATCACGTAGATCTCCGGGCCCATCGAAATCGCGCCGTTAGGACACTCAGGCTCGCATACGTCGCAATTGATGCACTCATCGGTAATTATGAGCGCCATGATGCCTTCCTTGAAATGACCGGCGGGCGCATGGGGAACACGCCCGCCAAAGCGTCATTTTATTCCGATTTGCCAGACCCTTCCGTCTTGCCGGTCTTTTCGTTGAGCCACTTTTCAACCGAGGGGAACACGAACTTGCTGACGTCGCCCCCCAGAATAGCGATCTCGCGCACGAAGGTGCCCGAAATGAACTGGTACTGATCCGACGGCGTGAGGAACATGGTTTCCACGTCCGGCAGCAGATAACGGTTCATGCCGGCCATCTGGAATTCGTATTCGAAGTCCGACACGGCACGCAGCCCCCGGACGATCACGCGTGCGCCGTTCTTGCGCACGAAATCCTTCAACAGGCCGGAAAACCCTTCGACCCGCACGTTCGGGTAATGGCCAAGCACTTCACGGGCGATCTCGATGCGCTCCTCCAGCGCGAAGAATGGCCGCTTGTTCGGGCTCTGCGCTACACCGACGATCAGTTCGTCGAAGATATTGGATGCGCGCCGCACGAGGTCTTCGTGGCCGCGCGTGAACGGATCGAAAGTGCCGGGATAAACCGCGATCACCATGGTTCCTCCACCAAGGGGAAAAGAGCATCCGTTGGCGCGGCGTGGGACATGGCCGCGCCTGTACTGCGTTCGGACACCGTTGCGTTATCGAGCGCAGCAGGTCCCGAACCTGCCGCCTGCGCCACCAGATATCGGGCGAGAAGGCGCCTGCGTTGCAGGTGCCTCCCGATGCCCATGCATCGGTTGCGAGCGGCGTAGTTTAACCGTTTTTGCGGAGCAGCAAATGTGCATGTACGGCGCCAGCGCGCAGGTATTTGTGCACCACCAAATCGGCAGGCAGCGGGATACCAGCGGGCGGCGCGTCGCCATGTGAATCAGTGCTCACACTCACCAGCGGCTGCGCAGCTTCAAGGTAGATCACCCCACCGGGCTTGACCACGCGGGTCGCCACTTCGAGTGCGCGCAGCGTCCAATCCTGCGCAAACGGCGGATCGATGAACACTGCATCGAACACAGCATCGGGCTGGCGGGCCAGCCAGGCAAAAGCGTCGCCAGAGACGATGTCGACCATGTTTGCGCCCAGCTTGTCGCGTATGGCGTGCAACGCGCGCACGGCGGGCGCATGGTTTTCGATCAACGTCACCTGGGCGGCGCCGCGCGAAGCCGCTTCAAAGCCGAGCGCGCCGGTGCCGGCAAAGATATCGGCGCAGCGCCAGCCGCCCAGATCCTGGCCGAGCCAGTTGAAGACGGTTTCACGGACGCGGTCGCTGGTCGGGCGCAGGCCGTCGGCGTCGACCACCGGCAGCGGCGTGCGCTTGTACTGCCCGCCGATGATGCGCACCTGTTGCGGTGCGCGCGCATGCGACGTGGCGGTCTTGGCCTTGGGCCCCTTCGGGCCCTTGGCGCTAATCGAACGATTTGGAGTGCGGGATGCCATGGGCGCGATTGTAGGGGCTCTTGCCTCGCAAACAAAAACCGGCGGAGAACCGCCGGTTTTTTTCGGTCGGAGCGCGGGAACGTCAGTTCGCTGCCTGTTTCTCCGGACCGCCCACCACGATCGTCGCCATGGTTTGCGGCTGCAGCACACGCTGGAACGCCGTACGCACCTCGTCACGCGTGACAGCGGCAATGCGCTGCGTCCACGTATCGAGGTAGTCGAGCGGCAGGTTGTACCAGCCGATGTTGGCCACGTTGTCCAACAGCTTGCGGTTGCTGTCCAGGCGCAGCGGGAAGCCGTTGACGAGGTTGTCCTTGGCCGCCTTCAACTCCACATCGGTCGGGCCGTCGGCGACGAACCTGGCGACGGTGTCACGCACCACGGTCAGCGCTGCCTCGGTCTGGTCCTTTCGCGTCTGCAGGGCCAGCTCGAACGGGCCGGGCTGCGCGGCAGGCGCGAAGTAGCTGCCGATGCTGTAGGTCAGGCCGCGCTTTTCACGCACCTCGTTGGTCAGTCGCGCGCTGAAGCCGCCGCCGCCCAGCACGTAGTTGCCAACCAGCAGCGGGAAGTAATCCTTGTCCCTGCGGGTGATGCCGGGCTGGCCGAGGATGATGGTGGCCTGCAGCGCCGGGTGTGGAATGCGGGTCGTCTCGGCCTTCGCCAACGGCATCTTCACCTCGGGCAGCGCCGGGGGCGTGGCACCGTCAGCAGGCAGGCCACGTGTGATCTGCTCGGCGATGGATTCGGCTTCCTGGCGGCTGATCGCACCGATCAGCGTCACCACCGCGCGCTTGGCCGTGTAGTTGGCCTGGTAATACTGCACGATGTCGTCGCGCGTGATGCTCTCTACGGTTTCCGGCGAAGCCGTCTGCCCGTACGGATGCGTGCCGTAGATGGCCTTGCCGAACGCGCGCTCGGCCAGCACTGAAGGCTTGGTCAGCGATTCGCGGATGGATGCCACCAGACGCTGCTTGTCGCGCGCGAGCACGGCATCGGGAAAAGTCGGTGCCGAGACGATCTGCGTCATCAGTGCGATGGCCGGGCCGCGCTCAACCGGGTCCGACAGCGTGCGCAGGCGCAGGCTCGTGCGATCCCCACCCGCGCCGCCGCCAAAGCTCGCACCCACATCGGCAAACGCATCGGCAATCGCCGCTTCATCGCGTGCCGGGGCGTTGCCCTGGGCAGCGATGCCTTTATCGAGCATGCCTGCGGTCAATGAAGCCAAGCCTACCTTCGCCGCCGGCTCATAGCGGGAGCCTGCATCCACATCGAGGTTGATGTCGAGCATCGGGATCGACGGGCTCGGCACGAAGAACACGCGCGCACCGGTCGGGGCTGTCCAGTGTTCGATGGGCAGCGCGGCCAGCGCGCTCTGTGCCGCCGCGGCAACAATGGCGACCAGCGCCGTCTTCAGGGTCACGGATATGGCGCGCATCAACGCAGCCCTCCTTCTTCGCGCATGCCGGGAACAGGCTTGCGCGCCGGTTTGTTGGGATCGATCGGTTGCGGCAGCAACGTGGCCACAACGAGGTTGTCTTCGCTGAAGTACGTCTTGGCAACGTGCTGGATCTGCTCCGACGTAACCGCCTTGACCTTCTCGAGCTGGCGGTCGAGCGTGCGCCATGACAGGCCGCTCATCTCGTTCATGCCGATCTCCATGCCCTGGCCGAACACTGAATCGCGCTTATAGATCTGCGCGGCCACGACCTGCGCCTTGACGCGCTTCAGTTCGGCATCGGTCACGCCCTCCTTGGCAATGCGCTCGATCTGCGCGCGCAGGGCCTGTTCGATCTCGGCGGTGGTGTGGCCGTCGGTGGGCGTGCCGTCCATCAGGAAGATCGACGGGCCACGGTTCAGTCCGTCGTAGCCGGCGTTGACGTCATCGGCGATGCGCTTTTCACCTTTGACAAGCTGGCTCGGCAGGCGCGCGTTGTCATAACCATCGAGCACGGCCGAGAGAACTTCCAGCGCGTACGGATCGACGTCCTTCTCCACATCATTCAGGCGCGGCGCCTTGTAGGCCAGCACCACGTACGGGTTCTCGGCCGGCGCCTTGACCCAGATGCGCTTCACGCCGATCTGCTTGGGCTCTTCCTGCGCGTAGCGGCGCGGCAGCGCGTGCTGCTTGAGCTTGCCGTAAGTGCGTTGCGCAAGGCGGAAGACTTCATCGGGGTTCACATCGCCCGCGACAATCACGGTGACGTTGTTGGGCGTGTACCAGGCGTGGTACCAGTTCTGCGCGTCCTGCACCGTCATCGTGTCGAGATCGCCCGGCCAGCCGATGGTCGGGTTGCGGTACGGCGCGGCGTTGAACAGCGTAGCGAGCATCTGCTCGTAGACGGTCGAACGGGCGGAATCATCAATGCGCATGCGGCGCTCTTCCTTCACCACGTTCATCTCCGGCTTGAACTCCTTGTCGGTCAGCTGGAGATTGGCCATGCGATCGGCTTCAAGCCCCATCACATCGGCCAGGTGCGATTTCTCGATCTGCTGGAAGTACATCGTGAAATCGCGCGTGGTCATGGCGTTTTCGCGGCCACCCAGGGCCGCCACGCGGCGCGAGAACTCGCCGGGGCCGACAGCCTTGGTGCCCTTGAACATCATGTGCTCGAGCATGTGCGCGACACCCGTGGTGCCGTTGTGCTCATCGATGCTGCCCGCGTGATACCAGACCATGTGCGCCACGGTGGGCGCGCGGTGATCTTCCTTGACGATCAATTGCAGCCCGTTGGGCAGCTTGTATTCGTGCGTATCGGACTGGCTGGCGCCCACCTTGGCGCCGCTGGCGGCCGCCACCGAGCGCCCCGGTACAGCCGCCAGCTCTTGCGCGCCAACATGGCCGGCCAACAGGCCCGCCGCCAGGGCCATCGCGGCCACTTTCCAGGCTCGCGACCGGGCCCGGTTTGAAACAATTCGCATGGAAGAGCGCATAAGGGCTGTCTGATAAAATTCGACGCTTGATTCTAACGGCGAAATAGACTGCCTTTTACGATGTTTAGTTTCTGGAAAAAGCGCAAGGCAGAGCCCCAGCCGGCCGCCGAGCCAACACCCGCAGCGGCGCCCGAGGCCGCTCAGGCACCGATACCTGCGCCGGTATCTACCCCGGCCGCCGCCCCTGCCCCGGTTGCAGCACCCGCACCTATCGCCGCACCGGCCCCGATCGCCGTGCCAGATGCACCTGTCACGCAGCCCGCACTCGACGTGCAAGTCGACGATATCGAAACCGTGCCCACGCCCGCCGTGATCGAACAGGCCCGCAAGGGCTGGATGTCGCGCCTGCGCTCGGGGCTGTCGAAGACGAGCAAAGGCCTGACCACGCTATTCGTTGGCGTGAAGGTGGACGAAGCGCTGTTCGAAGAGTTGGAGACCGCGCTGCTGATGGCCGACGCCGGTGTCGACGCCACCGAATACCTGCTGGGCGAACTGCGCCGCCGCATCAAGGCCGAGCGCATTGAAACCGCCGAAGGCGTGAAGACCGCCCTGCGCAACCTGCTGGTCGAACTGCTGCATCCGCTGGAAAAAACCATGGTGCTCGGCCGCGAGCAGCCGATGGTGATCATGATTGCAGGCGTGAACGGCGCCGGCAAAACGACCAGCATCGGCAAGCTGTGCAAGCACTTCCAGACCTACGGCCAATCAGTGCTGCTGGCCGCAGGCGACACATTCCGCGCCGCCGCGCGCGAGCAGCTCGTGATCTGGGGTGAGCGCAACAACGTGACGGTGGTGGCGCAGGAATCGGGCGACCCGGCCGCCGTGATCTTCGATGCCGTAAACGCAGCGCGCGCACGCGGCATCGACATCGTCATGGCCGACACCGCCGGCCGCCTGCCAACGCAGTTGCATCTGATGGAAGAACTCAAGAAGGTGCGCCGCGTGACCGCCAAGGCCATGGCCACGGCACCGCACGAAACGCTGCTGGTGATTGACGGCAATACCGGCCAGAACGCGCTGGCGCAAGTGAAAGCGTTTGACGAAGCATTGGGCCTGACGGGCCTGATCGTTACCAAGCTGGATGGCACCGCCAAGGGCGGCATCCTCGCCGCCATCGCGCGGCAGCGGCCGGTGCCGGTGTACTTCATTGGTGTGGGCGAGCAGGTGGAGGATTTGCAGCCGTTCTCTGCGCGCGAATTTGCGGATGCGCTGTTGGGATAACGTCCTGCGAAACCTTGTTGCACAGAAACGCCCTGAATTGTTCAGGGCGTTTCTATTTGCGGCCGAACGTATCGGCGCTCAGCATTTACCAGCACGTCGCGCGTGTTAAGGCTCAACTAGTAGCCTCCGGCCAGCATGCGCCCTGCGCTGATTTCAAACACCCATTGAATTGGAATTGTCTGATTGAAAGTCAGCGCATGGCGCTGCTCCAATGGAGCACTTCAGCGAAGTCCTCCATTGGAGATGGCAGATGCAAGACACACAATCCGGCAAGGTCTACGTTGCGGCGTTCAACGGCGCGAAAACAGCCAACGGCGGCGAGGTCATTCAGGGCTCTTGCAGCGTCCAAGATAGCGGACACACGCTCCTGCTCGTGGGCGATGAAGCTGTCCACCCAGACGGCAGCGTGACTGCCATTACCGCGGGTGCGGGCATGGCGATGGTGGACGACGATCGTCCCGTTGCGATTATTGGCAGCCCACTGAGCAACGGCGACACCATTGTTTCGTCGCCAATCACGGCCCTGACTTTCGATGAACCGGCGGACGCGCCCATCATCGGCCTGCTTGACCCGGCGTACCATCCGGAGCCGGCGACCGGCAGCGTGATCTGAGGGGGCCGATCATGGAAGACATGCGCCCCGGCCTCAGGCATGGTGACTTAACTACGACGGGTGGCGTCATAACTGCCACCGGCAGGATGCGGTTCCACGGCAAAGAGGTGGCTGCGGAAGGGGATCTGACAACTTGCCCAGCCTGCAAATCCATGGGCCGCCTAGTCAATGACGCCTACCCAGCGTTCGGGCTTCCGGGCGGTCGCCAGCTCGCCATTCAAGGTGCGTGGATCTTCTGCAAATGCGCCAATCCCCCTCGCGCGATTGCTTCGACGGACAAGTTTCGGGTTGCGGTGAATCGAGCGGGCAGTGGAATGCCTGTTTCGGTGAGTGCGAAGTCAGCCTTCACCGCGCCGCTGGGAGGCCATAACCGGGTGTCGTTGCCCTCATCGTCGCTCAAAGAGACAGATCAGAAATCGACGCTTGAAGACGATCCCCAATTGATCTGCCCCAACATGAGCAACGCGGAGTTCGCTCAGATGGTCATGCAGCGACGAGACAAAGCTGTGTCGCTTATCGATAAGCGCCTAACCGAATTAGCAGGATGGTCTACCGCCGCCCGGGTTCGCGTCGCCCAGTGGTTCGGTAATAGCGACGGTGTAACGCGGGACTATCTAGCCGGTGGACTTGCCCGCATACGTCATATACTCGGTGGGCTAACTCCAAACAATTTTGTTCGCTATTCTGGGGCGGCCATGGCGCATGTCGGCTGCGTTTCAGACTCAAAGAGAAAACTCGGGGTTGTCGCAGAGGTATGCGCACCCGATACGGCAACGCATACGATCGCCATTCATTTGGATTTCTGCGAGCTACGAGACTTCGCCTACAGCATGGACTCGCAGGTATCTACGCTAATTCATGAGGTATCGCACTTCCACGACACCATGAACACCGGAGATCCTGTTTACTTCATGAGGAAGTGCCGAGACCTTGCGAAATCCAACCCGGAGATCACGCTCCATAACGCCGATAGCATCGCCGGTTATGTCATCTATGAAGATTAGAAATACGCTGGCGGCGTTTCTGCTCTTGAGTGCTGGCGTCACGTATGCCTGCATGCCAGGTCAGAATTTTGATGTGTACTTTTCTTCGGGTTCCGCTGCGGTATCTTCGTCGGAAATACTTCGCCTAGCGAATTGGATGGTAGATCAGCGCATCAAGTATCCGACGCAAGAGGTGCTTCAGGTCGATGGGCGGGCAGAAGACCATGAGCGTAACGCGCGTGCGCTGGCAAAAGCACGCTTACAAGCCGTCGTGTCCATCCTGAAAACCCAACACTTCAACCAAGTGCCGGTGGATGAACACTACGGCGTCTACCGGTCAGATGATGTAGAAAACGGACGGCGAGTCGAGATCTCGATCTTGCCTGCGTGCCCCAACCCGTGCTGCTCTGACGGCGACATGTCTACCAAGAGATAAGCGAGCTTGGCTGTCCTCAATGCGCAAGCTCCTCTCCTCCGCGCTCCTGCATGTAGCGGCCGCATCCACGGCTGACTACGTGACAAGAGGGGCGTTCTTGCCGACCTGGCGCGTCGGGAGCAACACCCGAGTCCGCGCAAGGCGCGCTTCGGAGGCACGACTTTTCACAACCGGCGTTTATGATGCATCTCACTAAAATAGTCGCACCAATCCTGATAACCTTATCGGGCTTCGCTTTTTCGGCTGCAGATAACAAATCCGATTGCCTGAAGCACCTTGGGGGCGGATATGGGGATGCACAATGTTACCAAGCACTAAGAATTAATCTCACCAAAGAGAACGCGAGAATTTACAAGAGCGTTTCCAAATCAATTCCCCACGGAAATTCTCATGCTCGACTATTGGACGAATACATGACCTCGCAATCGCACGCCGAGAAATTTTGCGCGCTACAACGAGATGCGGGCGCAAAATGGGAAAATGATTCCGACGGAACTATGTATCCTGCAATTTATGAGGGATGCCTCTATGAACTCAGGAAGACACAAAATTCATTTCTTAACAATCTATTAGAGATGTCGCAATGGTAAAGAAGAGGAAGAATAAAGAAAAACAGAGATAGAAGTAAATCCGTTTCTCAGCGGCATTTTTCTATCCATGTCTCTAGGCAGTGTTCTGGAAACACAACCCAGACTACCTGAGCGCCACGGGAGGAAAGGCATACCGATGAGATTCTCAGTGACCTTGGCAGTGACATTGATCGCCTTGGCTAAGAATGCTTGCGCCACGGAAATTTTTGAAGATTACGGCAGCTTTTATGCCACGCAATCTCATGCAGTGTTCAGCGAAGCAATCAAGTTCGATAGGGACTCCATCTATGCCATTCCTGGAGAGCTCGGTAGCTACGTGAAACTTCAAGCCTCTCTGGAAGGCAAGCCCGCGCGCATCGAAATTGCGCGAAATCGTATCGTAGTCAACGGCGCAACCTATCGCTTTGCGCGAGCGACAACCTTTCCTGAGGAGCATCCATCAGATATTTACCCACCCAGCGCAGATGTATTTCTAGCTTCAAAGACAAACGATCATCCGGCCGCTCTCTGCGTAGAGGGTGCAAGTAATGGTTCAGGCGAGGCCGCTCGACACACACAGATCTATCTGCTACTCAATCCAATATCGGCCAATGGAAAAGCGACGTTCCTGCATTTGCCGAGCTTGCTTTCGTCATGCCGTGCGATCACGGTAACAAAGGATGGGAAGATTGCCTTTCCGAAGAACACCTATCTGCTTGATGCTCAACAAGAGAGCCGCGTGGGGTTGCAATTGTCGTACTACACCTTTGAGCATCAACGCTTTGTGCCCATCCACGACGAGCTTCGATTACGATTCACGCGCCCTGAGATCCCCTTTCAATTCGAGATTCAGGAGTGACGGACAGCCTTCTGGATAACAGTTGTTCGTCAAAAACGTAGCCGACGTGCTGAACTTGGTGGGAATCGTTGCCTATGACCCTCGGTGGTCAGCCTTTGGCATGGTCAGCCCGGAGGACATTGCCGTGGGTTTATCTCACTCTAAACGCGTGAAGGAGAAACGATTTTACGCAAAGTAGGGGTCGTGAGAATCCTTGCTCCGACGCTTCTGTTAGCCGCTGTTGTGGTTGGCGCATGTGTATTGACCCAGCGAAACCTGCACAAGTTAAGCGGCTAAAGCAAACGCCTCAGCCGGGGTTTTCATC
>NZ_BHVX01000010.1 GCF_003851545.1 Ralstonia sp. SET104
AGCGCGCTCTTGCGCTTGGCCGTCCAGCGCTTGATGTCTTCTTCCATCTTCGTGCTCATCGTCGTTTCTCCTATTGTGACGTGAGCAGGTTTTTCACTGGGTCAATACACTCGCTTACTTGTGATACTGTATATTTATACAGTATTCATCGGCTTGTCTTGGCGTTCCCATGTTTGCGCTGTCCCCATCTCTTTTTCTCGCCGAAGATAAGGCGGAATCTCCTGTCACCGCTGGATGCGCGGTGCCGGGGCCGCGCTCGCCTGCGTCGAAAATCCGAACGGTGTCCTTGCCCGAAACGCTGCACCCAGCGTTATGGCGTGCGGGCCGTCTGGCGGGGGGCGGCGGACGCGTTCTGACTACCGGTTATGATCTGTTGAATGCCGAGCTGCCCGGCGGTGGCTGGCCTCTTGGCGGATTGACCGAGCTGCTGTGCTCGCAATCCGGCATCGGTGAGTGTCGGTTGCTGCGCCCAGCTTTGTCTACGTTGTGCACAAGCGCAGGGCGCATCGCGCTTATTGCCCCGCCGTATTTGCCGAATGCGGTGCGGTTGGTTGGGTGGGATTTTTCTCCTGAACAAATCGCCTGGGTGCGCACTGACAAACCGACCGATTTGCTATGGGCAGCCGAGCAGGTTCTGCGCAGCCAAGCCTTCGGTGGTGTGCTGATTTGGCTGAATCAGGTGCGCCCCGGGGCGCTGCGCAGGCTGCAAGTGCTGGCGCAGGCTGGCGAGAGTGCCATCTGGGTGTTCCGGCCGGCACAGGCGTTGCGCGAATCATCGCCAGCGGTGCTGCGGTTGGGGCTGGAGCCCGCCGGTGCCGATGCGCTGTCCATCCTCCTCCACAAGCGACGTGGGCCGTTGCGTGAATCGCCGTTGTTGCTGCCGCTGGCTGATCCTCTTCAGGCTGGTCGCGCTTCCGTCCGTCCGTTGCCTGCGCAGCCTGCCGAACCGTTCACCATGGATCCAGCCACGGCGAGGCTGCTGGCTGCGCTTTCGTCTTCTTCGTCTTCTTCGGCTTCTGCTGCGTTTGATTCTTTGTCAGGCGCTTCCGATCAAAACATTCCCGACCATGCCGTTCTGGATCGCGGTGCATCTGCCCCGTCTCCCACTCGACGCGCTTCGACCCCAGTGGCCTGACCCAGCCGCGCTACCTTTGCCGGTAATGGTGCTGGAGCAGGAGCGTGTGGTGTCGGCCAACCGTCTGGCGATGCGTGAAGGCGTACATGTGGGCCTGCGCCGGGCGGGCGCACAGGCATTGGCGCCGCACGCCATACAGCTTGACCGTGACGTGGGGGCCGAGGCGCGATTGATGCAATCGTTGGCGCTGGCGCTGTTGGCATTTACGCCGTATGTCACGTTGGACGTGGTGGATGAGGCGACCGTGTTGCTGGAGGTCGAGGCCAGCTTGCGTTTGTTCGGCGGGCATCGTGCGCTGTGTCGAGCCGTGAAGTATTGCGCGGTTCGGTTGGGCGCCCTACCGCAGCTTGGCTCCGGGCCGACGGCACGTGGTGCAGCATGGCTTGCCAGTGGGCAGCCGGCGCCATTACGTGGGCGTCGTCGCACAGTAGCGCGTCAGGGGTGTGCGCGGCGAGCGGTGCGGCAGGAACGCTTGTCTGCATTGCTTGATCAATTGCCGGTCGATGCGGTGGCGCGTCTCACGCGGCCCGATTGGCTTGAGGGCCTGGGCTGTCGCACGCTTGCCGATTTGCGTGATTTACCGCGTAGTGGCCTGCGCCGGCGCTGCGGGCCATTGCTGGTGGATACGCTCGATGCGGCGTATGGCGACGGCTACGAGAGCTTTGCGTGGTTTACTGCGCCACTGCGTTTCGATGTGTCGTTGGAATTGTTGGGCCGCATCGATAGTGCGGAAGGTGTGCTGGCCGCATCGGAGCAGTTGTTGTTGCAGTTGGTCGGTTGGCTGTCGGCGCTTCAATTGGGCGCCAAGACGTATCGGCTCACGCTGGAGCATGAACGCCGGCGCGGTCGGAGCAGTGAGGGTGCAGCCTCATCCACGCCTGTGGAGATCGCGCTGGCGCAGCCGGTTCGTACGCTGGCGCACTTGTCGCGGGTGCTGCATGAGCGCGTGCATCGGCTCACGCTGATCGCCCCCGTGGTTGAACTGCGCCTGACGGTGACTGACGCTACGCCGCTTGTGCCGCCCACGGCATCGCTGTTTCCCGAACCTGGCGGCCGCGCTGAAGATGCTGCGCGCCTGATCGACACGCTCATCGCCCGGCTGGGTGCTGAGAACGTGCGTTACCCACAGCCGTGTGCTGACCATCGTCCCGAGCGCGCCAACCACTGGGTTGAGGTGAATGCCGCGACCACCGCGCAGAGTCGTGCCGCGGCGCGTCAGGCATTGGCGCAATGGCACGCGCAGCAGCCGGAACGGCCGCTGTGGCTGCTGGAGAAGCCGATTCCGCTGCTGACACGTCAACACTATCCGTATTACCGCGGGCTGTTGCGGCTGGTGTCGATGCCCGAGCGCATCGAATCCGGCTGGTGGGACGACGACCTCATCAAGCGCGATTATTTCATCGCGGAGGGAGAGCGGGGCGTGCGCTATTGGGTGTATCGCGAGCGCGTTTCTGCTGGCAAGGTCAGCGCGGGAGATGAAGACGCCCGCTGGTATCTGCACGGCCTGTTTGGTTAAGCGCATCATGGCGACAGCTACACCACTCCCCGCTCTGCCCGACTATGCCGAGCTGTATTGCATCAGCAACTTCACGTTTCTGATCGGCGCGTCGCACCCGCACGAATTGGTGGAGCGTGCCAAGCTGTATGGCTATCAAGCACTGGCGCTGACCGACGAATGTTCTGTGGCGGGCACAGCGCGCGCGCTCGTGGCGTCGAAAGAGCACGACCTGAAGCTCATCATCGGTAGCCGTTTCACCGTGCGTGATGCCGATGGAGAACCCTGGCTGCGGCTGGTGCTGCTGGCGCAGAACATCGAGGGTTACGGCAACCTGAGCGAGGTCATCACGCATGCGCGATTGGCGGCACCCAAGGGCGAGTATCGTTTGTTGGCCGATGACTTGGCCGCGCCCAAAGGTGAGCTTGCCCACCTGCGCGGTGTGCCCGACTGCCTGGCAATCCTGCTGCCTGACTACGACCCTGATCCGCAGCAACTGCTGGCCCAGACGTGGTGGTGCCAGCACGTATTCGATGATCGGCTATCGATTGCACTGGAGTTGCCGCTACGCCATGCGGATGATCGTCATCGCGGCACGGTCGCGGCAGTGTCGGAACAGATCGATGTGCCCATGGTTGCGACCGGTGGCGTGCAGATGCACACGCGCCAGCGCAAGCCGCTGCACGACGTGCTGACCGCTATCCGCCTGTCCAAACCACTTTCTGAATGCGGGTTGGAACTCGCCCCCAGCGCTGAACAGGCGATGCGCACGCGCATGCAGCTCGGGTTTTTCTATCGGGGTGAGCGTGGTGAGAAGGCTTTGCAGCGTGCGGTGGAGTTGGCCAGCCTGTGCACATTCGAGCTAGACCAGATCAAATACGAATACCCACGCGAAGTTGTGCCCGACGACATGACACCTGCCGCGTATCTGCGTGCGCAGACCATGGCCGGTGCCGCGCGACGCTATCCGAATGGTGTGCCCGATAAGGTCGTCGCGCAAATTGAGGAAGAGCTCGAGCTGATTGCCGAACTGGAGTACGAGCCATTCTTCCTCACCGTCTATGACGTGGTGAAGTTTGCCCGTAATGAGGGGATCCTGTGCCAGGGGCGCGGCTCGGCGGCCAATTCGGCGGTGTGTTTCTGTCTGGGAATCACCGAAGTGGATCCGAGTGACGGCAATACGTTGTTCGCACGCTTTCTCTCGCGCGCACGCAATGAGCCGCCCGACATTGACGTCGATTTTGAGCACCAGCGCCGTGAAGAGGTCATCCAATACATCTACAACAAGTACGGCGTGACACGCACGGCTTTGGCGGCCGCGCTCATCACTTATCGCACGCGTAGCGCACTCCGTGACGTGGGCCGCGCGTTGGGCATTGACTTGGGGATTGTCGAGCAGGTAGCCAAGGGCCAAGCATGGTGGGACACCCGCAAGGAATTTGCCCAGCGTGCAGGCCAGCAGGGGCTGGACCCCGAATCCCCGCTGGTGTTGCGCTGGGCTCAAATGGTGGATCAGTTGCGTGGGTTTCCGCGCCACCTGTCGCAGCACGTTGGTGGATTTGTGATCGCGCAGAACAAGCTCTCTCGCTTGGTGCCGATTGAGAACGCGGCCATGGAAAACCGCCGCGTCATTCAGTGGGACAAAAACGATCTCGAGTCACTGCGTCTATTGAAGGTCGACGTGCTGGCGTTAGGCATGTTGACGGCGATTCGGCGCACGCTCGATATGGTGGATGCACTGCCGGGCCGCCGAGCGCATTACAAAACGACCGACAAGCTCGCCATGCAGAACCTGCCGGGCGAGGACGAAAAAACCTACAACATGATTTGCCGCGCCGAGACCATCGGCGTATTCCAGATCGAATCGCGCGCGCAGCAATCGATGCTGCCGCGCTTGCGTCCACGCGAATACTACGATCTGGTCATCCAGGTGGCCATCGTTCGCCCTGGGCCGATTCAGGGCGGCATGGTGCATCCATACCTGCAGCGACGTGAGGCCGTGCGTAATGGCAATACCGATTGCGTGACGTACCCCGGCCCCGAGGTGAAGGCGGTGCTCGAGCGCACGCTGGGTGTGCCGATTTTTCAAGAGCAGGTCATGGAGATCGCCATGGAGGCGGGCGATTTCACGGCCGATGATGCCGACCGCCTGCGTCGCGACATGGCCAACTGGAATCGCAAGGGGAATCTCACAGAGCACCAGGAGCGATTGCTGAGGGTGATGGTCGAGAAAAAAGGCTATGACCGTACTTTTGTTGAAGCGCTGTGCAGCCAGATGGAGGGCTTTGCCGAATACGGCTTCCCAGAAAGTCATGCGGCGGGCTTTGCCAAGTTGGCCTACGTCAGTAGCTTTCTGAAATGCCACGAGCCTGCGGCGTTCTTTGCTGCGTTGCTCAACAGTCAGCCGATGGGATTCTATTCGCCGTCACAACTGGTGCAGGAGGCGCAGCGTAGCCGGGTGCGTGTGCTGCCGGCAGATGTGACGGCCAGCGTCTGGGACAGCACGTTGCATCCCCGTACCGATCCCGGTGTCGATGGCGTGGAGCAGCCTGACATCCGCCTTGGCCTGAGTCGCATCCGCGGCATGCGCAAGCCGGCTGCCGAGCGCATCGAAGCGGCTCGCGCTCAAGCGCCGTTTATTAGCGTGGAGGATCTCGCTCATCGTGCGGCGCTCGATCGCCATGACTTGAATGTGCTGGCCGCTGCCAATGCGCTCAAGCCGTTGGCTGGGCACCGTCGCCAGGCGTTATGGCAAACACTCGCATTGCAGGAGCCCGGACAGGATCACGTGTTGCTGCGCCAGGCACGTCCGGTGGAAGCGCCGCTCGTTCTGCCGGCCCCCCCCATCGGCGAAGAGGTGATGGCCGATTACGGCAGCCTGGGGCTGTCGTTGCAGAGCCATCCTGTCGGGCTGCTGCGCGCAAAGCTCGAACGCATGCGCTTTGCCACCGCCGCGACGCTGGCCGGCTATCGTAACGGGCAACTGGCACGCGCCTGCGGCATTGTCACAGTGCGGCAGCGGCCGGGCACAGCCAACGGCACGATCTTCGTTTCCATTGAAGACGAGACGGGCGCCATCAACGTCATCCTCTGGCCGCGCTTGGTCGAGCGCCAGCGCCGCGAGCTGCTGAATGCGCAATTGCTGGGCGTCTACGGCAAATGGCAATGTGAGCGCGAAACTCGGCATCTGGTCGCCCAGCATCTGGTGGATCTGACCCCACTTCTGGGGCGCCTCGCCACTTCCAGCCGCGATTTTCATTGATTCCCACCCAGGCCGAACCGACCGCCGCGTCACCTCCGGCACGGCAATTGCGTGATGAAAGGCACGCGCAGCCGTCTGGCCGTGACGTAGAGGGCCCACGCAGCTTTCATCGGTTGCGCCCCCTCCAATCGGTGGATAGGGCAAGCGCGGATCGACGGAACGTGATACGGGTGTAAGGATTTGCGCTTGGAGCGTCACAAAAATGGCATGCCAAGCGAAGAAAACGGCATTTATGAGGGAACTGACCTTCAAGGCGCCTTGTCCCCATCAATGGGGTGGATGAGATGCGTTTTCATCACGCGTCGATATTGGGTGCAGTCGAAATTACGTCTACTCTGTAGAAAACACATCACGGAGGCAGCCTCCCCAAAATGTGTGCAACGGCGTGCATAGACGCAACCACCGCCGCTGCCGCGCTGTGTACGACCGCGGATGAAGGTGCAGCCCACCCGACCCGCATATTTTCAGCCCATCGTTCGGGTTCAGGCCCGGCGGTGTTTCCCATCTCAGGTGCAGGAGCGAACAGATGGAACAGCCTTTCAAGCAGTTACACAGTCTGCGCAAGTCGCGCAAGCTCAAACAGGAAGATGTCGCCAAGATGGCCGGTATCTCCCGCGAGGCGTATTTGCGCGCGGAATCCGGTCGTGCCGATCCCCGCCTGTCGACGCTGATGGCCGTGGCCGGCGCGCTGGGGCTGGAGGTCGTTCTGGCTCCGCGTGAAGCCGTGGCCGAGATCGAACGCGTGATCGCCAGTCACCCGACCCAGCCGACCCAAGGTGGCAGTGGGACGGAAGCCGGCCACGAGCGTTCAGAACACGGTTCGATGGGAGGCGCGGGCGGTGGTCATGGTTTGGCAGGCCAGTATCGCGGGCCGGAACGCCATCCGCAGTCGGCCTATCATCCGGGCGCCACGCATAGCCAAGCCGGCCAGCAAGGTGCACCGCATGCCGGCGGCAGCGCCGAAGACCGTTCGCGCATGACGTCTTCCGACAGACCGGCCGCTGGCGGTTCCGCGGGCAGCTCGGATCGCCCGGGCGGCTCGGGCGGCTCGGGCTCGCGCGAATCGTAAGCTGAACCCTCTCGTACATGCCGGGCACGCAGGCGCGCGCCCGGTTTGCGATTGAGCGCACGAGGCAGGCGCACGTACAATCAGCCGGGCAAACCGCGCCCTGTTGGTTTGTGCGCGTTTGCGCCAACGTTTTCTCCTTCCTCTGTATGCAGGACGATTTGTCTCGCACGCGGTCACGCATGTCCATCGCGCAAGCCGTGCCGCAACACCCGCCGTTCTGGCACAACCTCAAACAAGACGTTTTCTTCTGGTCGCTGCTGGCTATCTGCAGTGCGCTGACGCTCGCAGCGCCCAAGCGCATCGTTGAATATCCAGCACTGATTGACTGGCACACCATTGCCGCGTTGGCCGGTTTGCTGATCCTGACCAAGGCGGTGGAGGCGAGCGGCATGCTTCAACTGCTTGGCCGACGCCTCGTCGATGTGGTCAGCAGCCAGCGCGTGCTTGCGCTCAGCCTGGTGGCGGCTTCGGCGGTGCTCTCGACGGTGCTGACCAACGACGTGGCGTTGTTCGTGATCGTGCCGCTTACCGTCGGCTTGCGGCGGGTCGCCAGCCTGCCGGTGGCGCGGCTGGTGATATTCGAAGCGCTGGCGGTCAATGCGGGTTCGGCACTCACGCCGATCGGCAACCCGCAGAACCTCTTCCTGTGGCATCAATCGGGGCTGTCGTTTGGCGCGTTTGTCTGGCAGATGGCGCCGATGGTCTTGTTGCTGATGGCCTTGTTGCTGGCGGTGACGTGGCTCGCGTTTGCCTCGCATGAAATCCATCTGCATGCCGAAACCGACGACGTGGAATTGCACAAGCGTCTGTTGGTGCCGGCACTCGTGTTGTACGTGCCGTTTCTGGTGCTGACCGACCTGGGCCACCCGCTGGTGGCGGCCGGCGGACTGATCGTGCTCTACCTCGTCGGGGCGCGCTATGTGCTGGCGCGGGTGGACTGGGGGCTGCTACTGGTGTTTATGTTGATGTTCATCGACCTGCGGCTGGTGGCTCAGCTTGGCATCGTGCGGCAGGCGCTGGACGCGCTGACGTTGAACAATCCGATGCATCTGTACTGGGCCGGCATTGGCGTGTCCCAGTTCATCAGCAACGTGCCGGCGGCGATCTTGCTGGCTGAGTATTCGCATGACTGGCCGATGATTGCCTTTGCGGTGAGCGTGGGCGGGTTCGGCACGCTCCTCGGGTCATTAGCCAACCTGATTGCGTTGCGCATGCTGGGCGAGCGGCGTGCCTGGTGGGTGTTTCATGCGTACTCGATGCCGTTTCTGCTCGCTGCGGCGGGCCTCGTGTATACGTGGCTGGTGTGGTTGCGTTAGGCCGGCACGGTATCCCAATCTTCGTAAAGCAGTGCGGCCGCACAAGGCGGCCGCGCTGGATAAAGCGAACGGCGTATCAGACTTTCTTGGCTGATATCACCGCCTCAGACACATTACGCGGGGCCTCAGCGTAGTGCTTGAACTCCATCGTGTAGGTTGCGCGGCCTTGTGTGGCGGAACGCAGCGCGGTGGAGTACCCAAACATCTCTGCCAGCGGCACCTCAGCCTTGACGATCTTGCCGCCGCCGCCCGCAATATCTTCCGTGCCCTGCACCATGCCGCGCCGCGAAGACAAGTCGCCCATCACGTTGCCCATGTAGTCTTCGGGCGTTTCCACTTCCACGGCCATCATTGGTTCGAGCAGGATGGGGCCAGCCTTGCGCATCGCGTCTTTGAAAGCCATTGAGCCGGCCATGCGGAACGCGTTTTCGTTCGAGTCCACGTCGTGGTACGAGCCGAAGGTCAGGCGCACCTTCACGTCCACCACCGGGTAGCCGGCCAGCACACCTGTATTGAGCGTGTCGCGAATGCCCTTGTCCACCGCCGGGATGAACTCGCGCGGAATCACACCACCCTTGATCTCGTCGACAAACTCGTAGCCCTTGCCCTCGTTCGGCTCCAGCGTGATGACCGCGTGACCGTACTGGCCGCGTCCGCCCGATTGTTTGACGAACTTGCCTTCGACGTCTTCGGCGGCCTTCTTGATGGTTTCGCGGTAGGCCACCTGCGGTTTGCCGACCGTTGCTTCCACACCAAATTCGCGCTTCATGCGATCGACCAGGATTTCCAGATGGAGCTCGCCCATGCCCGAGATGATGGTCTGGCCGGATTCCTCGTCGGTCTTCACGCGGAACGACGGGTCTTCCTGCGCCAGGCGGTTCAGGGCAATGCCCATCTTTTCCTGGTCGGCCTTGGTCTTGGGCTCCACGGCCTGGCTGATGACGGGCTCGGGAAATTCCATGCGCTCCAGCACGATCACGTGTTCCGGGTCGCACAGCGTTTCGCCGGTCGTCACATCTTTCAGGCCCACGGCGGCGGCGATGTCGCCGGCCAGCACTTCCTTGATTTCTTCGCGCTGATTGGCGTGCATCTGCAGGATGCGGCCCAGACGCTCCTTTTTCTGCTTGACCGAGTTGTAGACGGTGTCGCCCGAATTGATCTTGCCCGAATACACGCGGAAGAACGCGAGCTGGCCGACAAACGGGTCGGTCATGATCTTGAAAGCCAGAGCCGAGAAGGGCTCGCTGTCACTGGCGTGGCGCTCGAGCGGTTCGTCCTTCTCGCCATGACCCTGGATAGACGGAATGTCTACCGGCGAGGGCAGGTAGTCGACCACCGCGTCGAGCATGGCTTGCACGCCCTTGTTCTTGAACGCAGAGCCGCACAGCATCGGTTGGATTTCGCCGGCAATGGTGCGCTTGCGCAGAGCGCGCTTGATTTCTGCCTCGGTCAGCTCTTCGCCCCCGAGGTATTTGTTGAGCAGATCTTCATCCGCCTCCGCTGCGGCTTCGACCATTTTTTCGCGCCATTCCTGTGCGGTGGCCAGCAGGGCGGGATCAATGTCGGTGTACTCGAACTTCACGCCCTGCGAGGCATCGTCCCACAGGATCTCTTTCATCTTGACGAGATCGACCACGCCGCGAAATCCGTCTTCTGCGCCAACAGGAATCTGGATCGGCACCGGGTTGCCCTTCAGGCGCTCGCGCATTTGGCGCTCGACACGGAAGAAGTCTGCGCCAATGCGGTCCATCTTGTTGACGAACGCGATGCGCGGCACCTTGTACTTGTTGGCCTGGCGCCAGACGGTTTCAGACTGCGGCTGCACGCCGCCCACGGAGTCGTACACCATGCACGCGCCGTCGAGCACGCGCATGGAGCGTTCCACCTCGATGGTGAAATCGACGTGTCCTGGGGTGTCGATGATGTTGATGCGGTATTCCGGGCGGTCGCCGGCCATGCCGCGCCACATGCAGTGCGTGGCCGCCGACGTGATGGTGATGCCGCGCTCCTGCTCCTGCTCCATCCAGTCCATCGTGGCCGCGCCGTCATGCACCTCGCCTATCTTGTGATTGACCCCGGTGTAGAACAGGATGCGCTCGGTCGTGGTGGTTTTACCGGCGTCGATGTGCGCCGAGATGCCGATGTTGCGATAGCGCTCGATGGGGGTCTGGCGGGGCATGATGTTTCTCTTCCCTTGAAGGACACTCGCAACGCCGACTCCGCACCATGCGAAGGGCGAATGTGCGAGTGGGAACACATTATAGGATTGGTCCTATCTCATCGCCTGTAGGGGTATTGGTCGGAATTTCACCCTCGTGCGGCCTCATATGCCAGCTTATGCGCCACTTCACGCAGGCCGGCAAAGTCCAGCAACTCGATTTCCCCATAGGCAAGTTTGAGAATGCCACGCGCCTGGAAATCCTTGAGCACGTGGTTGACGGTCTGACGAGACAGCGCCAGCAGTTGCGCAAGCTGCTCCTGTGGCACGCGCAGCACTCGGCGGCTGCCCAGGCGCAGGTCGCCATAACCGTCGGCCATGAGTAGCAGGCGCCGCGCCACGCGCACAGGGGCGGGCAGCAGGGCGGTTTCTTCCAGCACCGCAAAGGTCAACCGCAGCTTGTGGGTCAGCAGCAGCGCGAAGGCGTGCACCAGGGCCGGAGTGTCGTCCAGCAAGGCGATCAGCGCGGTTTGTGGCATATGCAGCAATGTCGTAGTGCCGTCGGCGCGGGCGTCGTGCGTGCGCGGCTGGCGATCGAACACGCCGATCTCGCCAAACCAGTTGACGGGTTCGAGCACCGCCAGCAGGGCTTCGCGCCCATCTGCGCTGGTGGCGCCAATGCGGATCATGCCTTCCACCACGCAGTACAGGCCGTCGGGCGGGTCGCCGCGCAGGAAGAGGATTTCTCCCGCCCCCAGGCGTCGCACAGCAGCAATGCCGATCAGCGCGTCCTGCAAGGGCGCCTCCAGCGTGCCGAACCAACTGCTTGCGTGCAGGCGTTCGCGGTACGGCGCTGCGTCCAGCGTGGACAGTGTGGCGGGGCGATCCATGGGGCTGAGGAAAACCTCGGAAACGTGGAATTTGTCGGCTATGCGACAGAGCGCTGTGCCATCCACTGACTAGGATGAAATGATCATAACGAGCGCGCGGCTGGAGCGTCCATGCTGCAAACGCACAAAAACCGGAGACCCTCATGCGGACCCTGTCTGATCATCTTTCCAACTACGCCGCCTATCACCAGGACGGCCGCAATATCGCCACGCATTTCGTCGGCATTCCGGCGATTGTGCTGGCGGTAGCGGTGCTGCTGTCTCGGCCTGTGCTGGCAGACCTGTCGAGCGTGGCCGTGACGCCCGCGTTGATTGCGCTAGCGCTAACGACGCTGTTTTACCTGCGTCTGGATGCGATGTTCGGCGTGGTGATGTTCGCACTCATCGGCGTGTGTGTATGGGCGGGTAACCGTGTGGCCGCGCATTCAACGGCGGCTTGGTTGTCAGTGGGCATTGGCCTGTTTGTGATCGGCTGGATCATCCAGTTTGTCGGCCATTATTACGAAGGGCGCAAACCGGCGTTTGTCGACGATCTGGCGGGTTTGGTGATCGGGCCGTTGTTCCTGGTCGCGGAAACAGCGTTTGCTCTGGGTTTGCGAACAAAGCTGCGCGACGAGGTGATCAGCCGCTCGCGCGCGATGCGTGCCTCGATGGGGAGCAAGCACGCTACCGCCTGAGCGTATCGCTTGCGCTTATTTTCTTTCGAATTGCGTGGCCGGTTGAAAGAGCGGCGCGCGGTTCTGCATCCCAGCCAACACCGCCTCGCGCTGGTTCGCCCCGCCGATCAGCCGGTCTTGCTCGACCGACTCGGCCAGCAGAATGGCCGCAGTGTCGCCATCTTGCACCACACGCATCAGGCGCTTGCCGGCGCGAATGGCGTCTGGGCTTTTTTGCGCGATGTCACGCGCAGCCGCCAGTGCCGCTGCGCGTGGATCGTCCACTACGTGTGTCGCCAGGCCCAGGGCGCAGGCTTCTTCGCCGTTGATGACGCGGCCGCTGTAGATCAGCTCGCGCAACTGGTCCGGGCGCACCAGGCCGCGCGTGAGCGCCATGCCGCCCATGTCGGGCACCAGCCCCCATTTGATTTCCATGACAGACAGGCGCGTGTCGGCGCTCACGTAGCGCACGTCTGCGCCCAGCGCGATCTGCAACCCGCCGCCGTAGGCAACGCCATGCACTGCGGCCAGCACCGGTACCGGCAGATCGCGCCATACCGTGCAGGCGTACTGCGGCAGATTGGCGACGCCATGCGTGCGCTTGGCGAGACGGCCGGCGCTGATATCTGCGTTGGCGTCGTGGTTGCCCAAGCTGGCCATGCTGCCCATGTCCAGCCCTGCGCAGAAGGCGCGCCCCTCACCGGACAGCACCACGGCGCGCAGGTCTGCTTCGTTCATCAGGCGCTGCCCAATGGTGACGAGCGCCTCGAACATGGTCGGGTCGATGGCGTTCATCTTCTCGGGGCGGTTGAGCCGGACTTCGGCCACGCCAGCGTTGATGCTGAGCAGGATGCGATCAGTCATGGGGAGCGTTGTCCTCGGATTTATTCGGGGGCGATGACCAATGCGTTGCGCTTGTCCTTTACCTGCGCCCAGCGAGCATGGTCGACCAGTGGCGGTTGCACTTTGGTCAGGCGCGGCCAGTCGGCGCGGCGTGAGAGCTGCGCGTTCAAGGCGATGAAGTCTTGCTGATCGGCCGGCACTTCGGCTGCCGGATAAATTGCGCCCACCGGGCATTCCGGCACGCAGATCGAGCAGTCGATGCATTCATCCGGATCGATCACCAGGAAGTTCGGGCCAGCGTGGAAGCAGTCCATGGGGCAGACCGCCACGCAATCGGTGTATTTGCACTGGATGCAGGATTCGGTGACGACATAGGGCATAACGGCGCGGGGTGTTCAAAATCTGTTCAAAACGCGTTCGAAATTATGCCGCATCGATCTGAACTCTGACAGGGGGCAGTCCGCGCGAGTCTGCATGCAATGCGGCCATCTCGTCCGAGGTGTGGCCGAGCAAAGCTTTTGTGTCTATATGCCCTTGTTTGAGGCAGCTATAGCTGAGCTGCCAGTTCCGGATGGTTGAGCGGTCCTGGCCGGAAATGAGAGCTAAGAGCATGGCGGTTTGCAGCCATAAGGCGACCTCGGGTGCGCATTTGTATATGGATCAAAACGCATCGAGCGTCATGTGCCAGCGCAACCGACTTGCTGAACATGCGGACCTTTGCCAGTTTTTAACAGCATCCCTAACGTGAACGGCAATCCGACGCGTCTCTTGTGATATGGCGAGAAATTATTGAATGGTGCTGTGTTGTAGTCCGCGCCATTGCTTGATGATGATCTGCCCCAACAGCGAACGCCGACGTCGTTATAATTTAATAACTCTAGTCGCTACCTGACTTGGCAAAGAAGTGGAACTGGCGATGCTTGGCGCAGGAGCTTTCTGCAACGTCCATTGCTTTTCACCGACACGGTTTCTTGTCGGAAGCGGGATTCTTTTGGCAACAAGCATCTGTCTTTGCATCGAGAGCAAGGATTGTCATCGGGGTTTGCCTTCATTGAAGGTTCTAAAGGTTGTTCTTCCCAATGCAACACAGGCCATTGCTGAGCAGCCATCCGGAGTTGTCTGCGGTGCGCGTCTATCTCATCGGACTCGCGCTCGGTTGCTCCACGGGCGTCGATTTCTGGGCGAGCGCCATGATGGGTGTCGCCGGCACCCATATTCGTGGCGGCGTGCACGCCTCGCCCGAAGACTTTCTCTGGGCCATGACGTCATATGCGGCGGCGGCAGTGGTGGCGAACCTTATGCTGCGCCGCCTCGCGCACGACATCAGCTACCGCGGCTTCACCGTGACTGGCTTGGCGATTGCCGCCGCAGGCGCCGTACTTTGCGCCTTGAGTCGTAATCCGCTCGAATTGGCTCTTGCGCGCGCTGTCCAAGGGTTCGGAGCTGGCGGCTTGTTTGCTGCCTCACGCATTATCATCCAACTTGTTGCGGCCCGGCAGGAGCGGCTCCCTCTGTTTATCGGGTTCAACGCGGGTAGCATGGGGCTGCCAGCGGCGGCGCCGTGGATCACCGCACAACTGGTAGAGAACGCAGACTGGCAGATGATCTTCGTTGTCCAAGCGGCGATCGCCCTGGTGACGCTGGTTTTTGTCTTAACCACGTATCCGCCACGGTTGACCGCCACACTATCGCCTTGGGATGTTGAGTACCACGCGATGGACTGGGCCACCGTGATCCTGTTTGGCGCCGGCGCCCTGGTTCTGTTGCACGGATTGGGCGATCTACGGTTTTACGAGCTGGCCAGTTCCCCCTCGGTGGCGCTGACTCCGATCATTGGGGTCATGCTCTTTGTTCTGGGTTTCTTCTATTTATTCCGCCATCCGGACCCGTGGCTCAATCCAATGCTGTTGCTGGGCCGCCGTTTTTTAGTCGGACTCGCTTTCTACGCACTCTATTATTTCCTGAGCGGCCTGTGGACCTATGTCATTTCGACGATGCTACAGAGCGGACTCGGGTTCACGTTCCAAACTACGGGCACGGTCTTGAGCGCCACCTCGTTACTGGGGTTTGGCGCAGCCGCCATATTTACCATCTGGGGTACAGCATTGCCCGGTGCGCGCCGCTATATCGCGCTCGGCTATCTGATCTTTGCCTTCGCGGCCTGGCTGCTCGCGCAGCGGATGATGCCAGGCGCGTCGATCGCGGTCATCTTACCGGTGCTTGCCCTGCAAAGCTTGACGCTGCCGTTCATCCTGATGCTTGTGGCGGGGCTGACATGGGCCGAATTCACAGTGGAAGATTTCGCCCATGGCTACCAATTCAAGAACGTAGTGCGGCAGATCGCGTCGGCTGCGGGAACAGGGATGGCAAGCCTCTGGCTGCAATATGAGCAGGTCATGGCGCGCACGCATCTAGTGGCGAAGGTTACGCCCTACGATTTAAAGGGGGTAATCGAGCCCTCAGAGTTGGTGCGCTTGTCACGATTGATCGATCAGCAAGCAACGCTGATCGGCACTGGCAACCTGTTGGCGCTCCTCGCATTCGCCTGCGCGGTGATTGCCATGGTTGCAGGACTGCAGCGCGTCTTGAAGTAGTTCGCGCGATCGGTGGTTCGCACACTGCGTATCGCCGGCCCCCTCCGACACGGGATACGCGTGGCGTTACGACGCAGGCTTCGTACCACCTTGCGTTGCAAGGATGTGTGCCACCGTGCGCAGCGCAACGGCAAGGCCGTTTTCGGTGGAATTGCAGGTGCCGGCTGTGGGTAAGACGCCCGTGCTGGCAAAGTACAGATTCTCGTGATCGTGACTCCAGCCTCCTCCGCTGAGCGCGCGGCCACGCCGCCGTTGAACTGCGCGTGCCAGTCGTCGGGCAATGCTGGGCGGTCTGCTGTTCGCCTATATCGTCTCGCAGAGGAGGCGAAAGAAAAACGCCACGATGCAAATCGTGGCGTCAAGGAGGAGACAGCTTTGCAATTAGGCGTTGCGTGATTGATGTCAGCAGTCTTTGTTGAAACCTTTCCAGCTTATTGTGTGATCGTGCCGGCCAGCGTCAGCTTTCTGGACGAATTCCCGACAAATACAGAAGACGCGCCGCTCGCGGGTTTCCAGAGTTGTGCGTCCTTGTCCCACGTGCTCAAAGGATGGTTGCTCGCATTCGGGTCGATCGTGATCGACACGGTTTTTGACGCACCCGCATCGAGCCAGACTTTCTGGAAGCCGATCAAGCGCTTCGGAGGCTCTCCGGTCGCGGACGGCAATGCAACGTACACCTGCGGTACTTCGGCGCCTCGCAGCTTGCCAGTATTCGTTACGACAGCCGTGACGTTGTACGTACCGTTCGCCCCAGGTGAGACCGTGGCATTCGTGATCGTGAAGCTGGTGTATGACAGCCCGAAGCCAAATTCGAAGGCAGGATTCTTGTTCATGGCGTCATACCAGCGGTACCCCATGTTCAGTCCTTCCGAATAGGAGACCGTCGGGACGCCGTTGATTGCGACGCCGGGGTACTGCACTGCCGAGATCGCATCCATGAAACCTTGTCCGGCTTGCGGAATGGTTACGGGCAGTTTGCCGGAGGGGTTGGTTACGCCAAAGAGCAGGTCCGCGACGATATGCCCGTCTTCCTGGCCAGGGAACCACGCTTCAAGAATGGCGGCAGGGGCAGACGTGCCGCCCGTCAGGAGCGATGGATCAAGCGATTCGGCCGCGTTGTCCTTGAGAACCAGAACCGTGTTCTTGTTTGCCGCGACGATGCTCTGAACCATTGCGAAGGTATTGCTGCTCTTAACCGTGCTGGTCGTGGTCAGCTTGTTGGCTTTCGGGCCATACCAATCCAGCGTATTCAGATATTTTCCCGGATCCAGAGTCAAGCCCGTGCTGTCCGTGAACGTTGTCTGGTCCGCACCTTCTTCAGCGATCGCGCCGGCCATCACGATCACAGCATCGGCGCCAGCCGCCGTCGATTGCACCTGGGCAAAACTGACCGATACACCGTCGATGGTTGCATTGACATTGGCATCGTCGACCAGGGCGAGATGCACTTTTGCCCCCGAATTTCCAAGGCTCGTCAGCACGTCTTGAATGCCTTGCACCGGCGACACCGTGTAGAACGGGACCACATCGGAACTGCCGCCACCAGCCCCCATCACTTGGCCCACGGTACTTCCGCCGGCCACGGCCTGCTGCGCATAAACCTGGGAGGCTTTTCCGATCACCACCACGTTTTGCACCGACTTGCTCAATGGCAGCACGCCATTGTTCTGCAGCAGCACGGCAGATTGCTCGCCAATTGTCTTGGCGCTTGCGCCGCCGGCGGCTTTATCGATCGGGGTCTGTACCAGTGGCCGATCAAAGATGCCTGCCTTGAACATTTGCGTGTATCGCCGTGTCAACGCAGTGTTCATATCGGATTCCTTGATCTGCCCGGCCGCGAGTGCCGCGTTGAGTTTGTCCGATGTCCACCACGTCGTCACGCCCGGGATGTTCACGCCAGGCATCTCGTGGTCCATGCCAGCGAGCATCGTCGCGGCAGTGCTATGCGCAGCAAAAAAGTCGGACTGCACGTAGCCTTTGAAACCCCATTGGTCGCGCAGGATCGTGGTGAGAATCTGCTTGTTCTCGCACATCGAGAGCCCGTTGACGGCGTTGTACGAGCACATGGCTGCGCCAACCTGGCCGTCCTTGACCGCCATTTCAAACGGCAGCAGATAGAGTTCATGCAAAGTGCGGTCGTCGATGTTCTCCTGAATCGTCATGCGATTCGTTTCCTGTTCGTTCGCGACCAGGTGCTTCGCCATCGCGATCATCCCGTGCGACTGCACGGCCTGGATTTCCGCGGTCGCCATGGCACCCGCCAGATAGGGGTCTTCGCCCATGTACTCGAAATTTCGACCGCCAACCGGCAATCTGGCCAGGTTAACGCCAGGTGCCTCGAAAACGTGAAGCGCGAGATTGTTGCCTTCCGTTCCGATGACATTGCCAAACTGAGTTGCCACACCAGGGTCGAAAGAGGCCGAAACCGCAATTGCGGACGGCAATGCAGTGGCCTTCGCTGAACTCGGATCGGTGAACGCTGCGAAGCCGCCTGCGGTGGATGTGGATACGCAGTCGTTTTGGCCGATGCCAACCGGACCGTTCGTGATGCGCAGCGTCGGAATGTGATATTTGGGCAATCCAGGAACGTGACGGGCTCCATAGCATTGGGGGAGTTCGGCAATGACTCCGGGTGCACCGACGAGCTGCTCTTCCTTGTCGGCCAGGGCCATTGCCGCCACCAGCAGGGCGGCGCGCTGCTCCGGTGCGAGCGCGGTATTCATCCATGCGTCAGTCGAGGCGGTCGTGCTATCCGAGCCGCCGCCGCATGCGGCCACAAATATTGCGATGCCAGCGGCAATCGCTGTTCGCTTATTCAAAGAAAATCTTTTCATAGTCTCACTCCTCTTTTGGTGGTGGTTGCCGATTGCGATTGAATGGTGCGTTGTTGTATCAATCCAGGAGCAGTACCGCGGGCTTGGCGCGCGCCGAAAGCGCGGGTTGATCGCTTGCTGCCTGATTGTTCGCATCGGATTCACCGCCACCGCAAGCGGTGATGCCCAGCGCCACGCCTAAGGCTGAACCCCAAAGCGCCAGGGGCTTGCCGATTTTCTTGCTCATGCTTCCGTCTCCTCTGCGGGGTGGTTGTTGCTGATTGCGGTTGAATGGCGCGCTTATTCAAGGCGGGCGCTCTCGTGATCTCAATGCGTGGCCTGTGCCAATCACGTGCCTCGTGTCGAGCGGCGGGATGACACCCAATTGCATGTTTGGTCGCGTGGCGAAGGACCGATATTTCGAAATGCCGACCGGGCCTACTGTCGTGCATGAACCGTCTCCCGGTCCGGGCGCTGGTGTGCCTGTCACTCGGCGATGCATCCGGCCAGTGCGCTCCCTTGTCATACTATGACGTACGACTGATGGTAGTGATCAGACAACTTGAGGGCAAGCTCAAGGATCTAGGTGTATTCCATTAAATGGCTATAAGTACCGCGCTATACAGCCATTAGACTAGTTATAGCGGTTGTCGGTAAGGCGCTACGAGGCTGCGATTGGGTGAGTGTTGATGTTGCGTGATCGGATGTCAATATGTAGGATGTCACATGACATGAGTGTGCGGAAAACACTGCGAAAAGGGTGTTGAGCCGAAGCTCGGTCCAATCTAAAACGACAGGAGGAGAACTTGAAAAAGCAGATCACGACGTTTGCAGCATTCGGAGCGCTGGCGACTTGCGCGCATGCCGCACCATCGGGTGTCAATCTGTATGGGTTGGTAGACACCACCATCCGATACAGCACGAATGAGAGCGCAGCAGGAAACAGCAAGCTGCAAATGACCGACGGCGTTCTGACTGGCAGCCGTTGGGGTATGTACGGTGCTGAGGACCTGGGCGGCAACTACCAAGCCATCTTTGTTCTGGAATCGGGCTTTGCCCCGGACACCGGCAACAGCTTGCAAGGGGGCAGGCTGTTTGGCCGCAAAGCCTACGTTGGTCTGCAGGGAGACTTTGGAACGATCACGCTGGGCCGCCAGTACACGGTCATTCACGAAGCGATCGCGAGTACCGATGTCATGGCGCTGGCGAACCTGGGGCTGGTGGGATTCCAGGGAGGTAATTACACCGGCGGCGTACGTCAGGACAACATGCTCAAGTACACGGGCGTCTTTGGCGGATGGACTCTGGCAGCCCAGCACGCGTTTGGCGAGGTTGCGGGGAGCTTCACCAGGTCGTCGTCCACAGGGGGCAGCGTGACTTATGCCGATGGCCCCTTCAAGGTGGTTGGCGGCTATCAAGTCATCCGCAACACCACGACGTATTTCGTGCCGACCCCGAACAGCGATCAGAAGGTGTGGATGCTGGGCGGCACCTATAAGATCGGGCCGGCCACGCTCTTTGCAAATTACGTCAATAACCGTGTGGACGCCGCAGACTACCGGAACCAGACGATTGACCTGGGTGTGAACTACGCAATCACGCAGGCAGTGTCACTGATGGCACTTGGCAACTACGATCGACTCCAGCATGCGGGGAACTCAGGCCGGCGTTTTACCGGCGCGGTGATGCTTGATTACGCTTTCAGCAAGCGCACCGATGTGTATATCGAGTCCGACTACACCAAGCTGAACGGCGCCTGGACCACGCTGGCTGGGCAATCCAATTTCACCACGCCATTCTTCGGGAATAGCACCCGGCTGGGTGTCATGGCAGGGCTGCGCCACAAGTTCTGAGTCATGCTTGCGCTCGAGCCCGGCTGCCTGGTGGGGGCAGGGAGGGGGCGCATCCAGACAACATCCGCCATCTGAATGGATTTTGCGAGCCGCGACCTGGCGTCGTGGCTGTGCCATCGTTGGGCTGCGTTGGGAGGGTGGGCCTGATCGGTTGGTTCACAATCCGCGAACATCCGCCTTCGGAGTCATCGTTGAATGGATTGGCCCACTGCGTGGCCAACCTTTCTATCGAAGGAGGCGTGTTTCAACAAGCACCCGAGCAGAAACAACTATGCAACAACTGAGGCGAATGATTTTTCCGGCAGCGCCAGTGATGCCACTGACCTCCGCCGGCGTGGCGGGCGCACGTGGCAAGACCTACGTTTATGTCTCGAACGCCGAGGACGGCAATATCGACGGTTACGAGATGGACGTCTCGACCGGATCTTTAACCTCGATTGGAAAAACGCAGGCTGGCAAGCTGGTAATGCCAATGGCGCTCAGCGTAGACAAGAGGCACCTCTACGCCGTGATCCGCTCGCAGCCCTTCGTCGTCCTGACTTATGCGATCGATGCGCTGACCGGACATCTTTCGCAGCAAGCAAGCGCGCCGTTGCCCGACAGCATGGCGTATGTTTCCACTGACTTGACGGGGCGATTCCTGTTCACGGCGTCGTATGGTGGTAACAAGATTGCGGTCAACCCAATCGAAGCCTCCGGTTTGGTGGAGTCCGGTGCGACCCAAGTCATTCCAAGCGGAGAGAACGCGCACTGCATTCGCGTGGACCGCTCAAACAGGTATGGCTACGCAGCGAATCTTGGCAGCAACCAGATTCAGCAATTTCGATTTGATGCCAATAGCGGCAGATTGACCGAGAACCCCACCCCACGGGTCAAAGCGCGGCCTGGAGAGGGCCCGCGCCACCTCGTGTTCTCGCCAGACAACACGTCTCTGTATGTCCTGAACGAGCTGTCGGGGAATGTCGCGCAATTTTCGATCGACGACGCAAGCGGCGTGCTGACAGAAGTGGCTTATACCGGGACGGTGCCTCCCGATTCGCCACTCGAACCAGGTTTTGCGCGCACAACGATCGCGGCTGCGGTATCGCCTGCGAAGAACGCGCAGACTGCCGGTGACGAGAAGGCGCGCATCTGGGCGGCCGATCTTCAGATCACGCCGGACGGGAAATTCCTCTACGCGTCCGAGCGCACCGACAGCAAGATCGCGCTGCTTGCTGTAGAGGCGGGCACCGGCAAGCTGAAGTACGTCAAGAACTACCCGACTGAGACCCAGCCGCGCGGCATGCGTATTGACCCGAGCGGAACGTACCTCATCGTAGCTGGCGAAAAATCTGACCGTTTGGCGGTCTACAGGATCGACCGGGATAACGGTGAGTTGGAATGCGTTGGTCGCATTCCGGTGGGGCGTGGCGCGAACTGGGTGGAGATTGTCACATTACCTTGACCCGGCTTCAGCGGCAGTCTGTCGGGAACGCTCAGACGCTGTTCGGCACAGACGCATCAAGGGCAGACGTGCTGGATTGCGCGTGGGCTCGGCGCAATCTGTCACGGCTGTTCGTCAGATGCATGCGCATCGCGGCCCGGGCCGCCTCCGAATCCCGATGGAAAATGGCATCGAAAATGCTGCGGTGCTCGCGGATGACAGTGGCGCGTGCTTCCGGTGAATTCAGGTAGCTAACCTGCGACGGATCGATCCGGCTGCGCGGAATCAGCGTCTTGTCGAGTTGAGAGAGCACGGTAACGAAATGCTGGTTACCGGTAGAGCGCGCAATGGCCAGGTGAAAGCGCAGATCCGACGCCATGCTGTCGTTGCCGGCGGCCTTATCCTGTTCAAGCGCGTCCAATGCAGCGCGGATGGTCTCAAGGTTTTCAGGGGTGGCCCGCTGTGCAGCCAGACCGGCGCATTCGGTCTCGAGCGCAACGCGCAACTCCAGCATCGCCAGAATGTCCTGCAGCGTGGAGGCGGTTCCCAGCTGGATCGTGTTTTCTGTGCGAGGCTCCAGCACGAAGCTACCGATACCGTGCCTCGTTTCAACGAGCGCGTTGGCCTGCAGTCGCGAAATGGCTTCGCGCACCACCGTGCGGCTCACGCCCAACGCGTCCATCAGCTCGGATTCGGTGGGCAGCTTGTCGCCAGGGCGCAGGGCTCCTGAGAGAATGCGTTCTTTGACGTGGTCGACGACGACCTCCGCCAAGCTTTGGGTCCGCCGCACGAACGGTTCTGGGGCGCCAGGGGTGAGCATGCCGTCTCCGGTGCGTGGGTTCCGAGTTCGCCGAGGGTTTGATTGCATCATTGTCATAATTATAGTCCTGCGCGTGCCACGCGGCGACACGCACCGGGCGCTGCGGACCGTACACTCCGCGCTGCGCAATTTGAGTGATTCGACGTGCATACTACGCCGCCGTCGTGCGCAACCTCGTCATCCAGAAAGATTTCGACGGCCTTTGGAGCACGACGATCTACCTGATCATCTGCGCCCGATTGCTGCCTGCAATTAGCCAGTGGCCCGCGCTTGCCGCAAGTTGCGCAAGATGTGCTCGCCTGCGTTATCGCGGCATTTGTCCGGTGCGCAACAGGCGTGAATCGCGCATCTCAGTCGCGCGGGGTGACCGTCACGAATTTCCCCCCTTGATAAATGGCGGCGGGATCCAGCGGGTCGATTGTCGGTTGGCGCGCTTCGACCGTGGCACGGAAGTTATCTGAGGTGTCCTGCGGTCGATAACCGATGTGCCTGGCGTGGCGGTTGTCCCACCAGCTGCTTTGATTGTCCGAGACGCCATAAATGATCGTGTGTCCAACGATCGGTGCTGTGAGCGCCGAGACGATCAGTCGTTCCAGGTCATCGAAACTCAGCCAGGTCGATAGCATGCGTCGGTCCTGTGGTTCCGTGTATGAAGACCCGATGCGCAAGCTGACGGTTTCGATGCCCCATCGATTCCAATAGAGCTCGGCCAGATTTTCGCCGAATACCTTGGACAAGCCGTAATAGCCGTCGGGCTTGGCGGGCATACGTGTGTCGATCACCTCATCTTGACGATAGAAGCCGGTGACGTGATTCGAGCTGGCGAACACGATGCGCTTGGTTCGGTGCTTGCGCGCAGCTTCGTAGAGGTTGACCATGCCGACAATATTGCCGGCCAGAATCGGTTCCCAGGGCTGTTCGGTCGACACGCCGCCCATATGGACGACTGCATCGACGCCTTCCAACAGGTCTGTCACCTGCGCTTTGTCTTCAAGCGCAGCGATGACGATCTCCTCGTCGGGTTGCGCTTCGCCCATGGGGCTGCGATGACTCAGGCGCAGTGTGTCGCAATAGGCTTTGAGGCGAGGGCGCAGTTCTCGCCCGAGGTTGCCGGCGGCGCCGGTCAGTAGCAGCCGTGGCACGCGCAGCGCGGTGTTCTGTAGGTTCAGCATCATGCCTGAAACGGTTCTTAAGGGTTCACAACGTCTCACGCCCGGAAGCGAGCGGCCAGATTCTGGGCGCTGTCGCGCAATAGATTTTGGTCTGCGCCGACGGCAACGAACAGGCAGCCTTGTTCAACAAAATGGCGCGCCAATGACTCATCTCCGGTCAGGATGCCTGCGGCTTTGCCGCACGCGCGGATACGCTGGATCGCATCGTCAATCGCGGCCAACACTACCGGATGTTTGGGATTGCCCAAGTGCCCGAGCGCGGCCGACAGATCCCCTGGGCCAATGAAGACGCCGTCGATGCCGTCGACATTGGCGATGGCCTCCAGATTTTGCAGCCCCTGTACCGTCTCCACTTGCACGAGCACGCACAACTCCTCTGTGCAGCGCTGCCCGTAGTCTTTGACGCGACCGTAATGGCTGGCGCGCGGTGCGCCTGCGAAACCGCGCACACCATGCGGTGGGTAGCGCGTATAGGCGACGGCATTGCGTGCTTCTTCCTCGGTCTGCACGTAGGGCACCAACAGCGTCTGGACACCGACGTCCAGCAGCCGTTTCATAGTCACCATGTCATTCCAGGGCGGCCGCACAATAGGTGCCGCCGTGCCACCGGTC
The DNA here is from genome assembly GCF_003851545.1 of Ralstonia sp. SET104. GTDB lineage: Bacteria > Pseudomonadota > Gammaproteobacteria > Burkholderiales > Burkholderiaceae > Ralstonia. Next base: position 24,112 of record NZ_BHVX01000010.1, read on the forward strand.
ATGGCCTGCAGTTGTGCAAGGATGTCAGGCACTTCATTGGGAGAATGCTCCATGTCGAGCAGCAGCCAATCAAAGCCGCAGCCCGCCAGGATCTCTGTACTGATGTTGCTGCACAAGTGCGACCACAAGCCAATCTGTTTTTCACCGGCCAGGATTGCGTGTTTGAAACGGTTGATGGGTAGTTCCATGGTGTGCGCAGCCGAGTGGGACCGTTGATAGGAGCGAGTTGGCGCGTCGGTTGCCAGCGCAGTCTGGATCAGCGGCCTGCAAATCGTTGAGATGGATTCACGCAAGCCCCGTGGTTGCCGCGTGATCGAGGGCACCGAAGAAAACGGTGCCCTTCCGTATCGACTTAGTTACCGGCAATTTGAAAGTTGGCTGCAAACTCGAGCGCCCGAACCAGACCGGAGTGATCCCACCCGGCACCGCCATGTGCGACGCAACTGCTCATCAACTGCTGCGCACTCGCGGTATGCGGCAGGCTTAACCCCAAGGTTCGCGCGCCTTCCAGGGCGAGATTGAGATCTTTCTGGTGAAGCTCGATGCGGAACCCCGGATTAAACGTGCGCTTGATCATGCGTTCGCCATGCACTTCCAGAATGCGGCTTGCGGCAAAACCGCCCATCAGCGCCTCGCGCACTTTGGCTGGATCGGCCCCGGCTTTGGCAGCAAAGAGCAGCGCTTCACCAACTGCCTCGATGTTGAGTGCCACGATGATCTGATTGGCGACCTTGCAGGTTTGGCCATCACCGTTGCCGCCGACTAGCGTGATGTTCTTGCCCATGCGCTCGAAGAGCGGGCGCACCCTTGCAAAGGCGGTTTCACTGCCCCCCACCATGATGGTGAGGCTGGCGGCCTTGGCGCCCAATTCGCCGCCGGAAACCGGGGCATCGAGGTAATCGCAACCCAGGCTGTTGATCTTTTTGGCAAAAGCCTTGGTGGCGATGGGCGAAATGGAGCTCATGTCCACAACGGTTTTCCCGGCGCTCAGTCCTTTGACCAAGCCCGACTCGCCGAAGAGCACTTCTTCTACGTGCGGCGTATCCGGAACCATCAGGAAAACGATGTCTGCAGCCTGCCCGACTTCCGCTGCCGTGGTGCACGGCGTGGCACCTTGCTCCAATAGCTCCGCGGGCACTCCGCTGCGAGACTGGGCGAATAACGTGTGGCCAGCAGCCAGTAGATGGCTTGCCATGGGCGCGCCCATGATCCCCAAACCGATGAAGCCTAGTTTCATTATTCCGCTCCTAATGAAGGAAATATCGTATAGCGTTGCGCGTGCCTTATCGGACCATGCAAGGCATCTTGTTGTTGTACTGCCAGCCCGGGATCAGGTACTGCATTGCTGCGGCGTCGTTACGGGCGCCGAGGCCATGCTGAAGATAAAGCTGGTTCGCTTTCATGACCGCTGTCATGTCGAGCTCGATGCCAAGGCCAGGTTTTTTCGGAACCTCGATATAGCCATCCTTGATTTGCAACGGATTCTTGGTCAGGGACTGGCCGTCTTGCCAGATCCAGTGCGTATCAATGGCAGTGACCTTGCCGGGCGCCGCGGCCGCGCAGTGCGTAAACATGGCCAGCGAGATATCGAAATGGTTATTGGAGTGCGAGCCCCAGGTCAGATCGAACATCTGGCAAAGCTGCGCCACGCGCACCGAGCCTTGCAGCGTCCAGAAATGCGGGTCGGCCAACGGAATGTCGACCGACTGGAGCTGAATGCTGTGAGACATTTCACGCCAGTCGGTGGCAATCATGTTGGTTGCGGTCGGCAATCCGGTGGCGCGGCGGAATTCCGCCATGACCTCGCGACCCGAGAACCCGCCTTCAGCGCCGCAAGGATCTTCGGCATAGGCCAATTCCTTCGATCGATCGCGCAGCAGTCGGATCGCATCTTTCAGATACCAGCCGCCGTTCGGATCGAGCGTGATGCGGGCTTCAGGAAAGCGCTCGTGCAGGGCGACGATGGCTTCCACTTCCTCTTCACCCCGCAGCACGCCGCCCTTGAGTTTGAAATCCTGGAACCCGTAGCGGGCCTGCGCCGCCTCGGCGAGGCGCACCACGGCTTCGGGCGTGATTGCGACTTCATGGCGAATGCGCAGCCACTCGTCTTCGGCGTCCGGATTGCTTTGGTATGGCAGCGCTGTCTTGGTGCGATCGCCGACGTAGAACAGGTACCCCAGAATTTGCACGCGTTCGCGCTGTTGGCCTTCGCCAAGCAGGGCTGCCACAGGCACGTTCAGGTGTTTGCCGACCAGGTCGAGCAAGGCGCTTTCCACCGCAGTGACCGCGTGAATCGTGATACGCAAGTCAAAGGTCTGTTGGCCTCGGCCGCCTGCGTCGCGGTCCGCAAATGCGGCACGAACGCTATTGAGGATGCGGTTGTAGTCACCAATAGGCTGACCCTCAAGCAATGGGCGCGCATCCTCAAGTGTCTGGCGAATCTTTTCGCCGCCCGGGACTTCGCCCACGCCGGTATTGCCGCTGGAATCCGTCAGGATGACAAGGTTGCGTGTGAAATACGGACCATGGGCGCCGCTCAGGTTGAGCAGCATGCTGTCGTGACCCGCAACGGGGATCACCTGAATTTGAGTGATGGTGGGGGTATTGGCTGATGTTGGCATGGTATTGCACTTGTTAGATGACGTCGTACAACTATACGTTAGATCGATTAGCGAGGGAACCCCCTTTTTTTACAGTGGATTGCAAGGGGGTCGACCCTAGGGGCAGCACTGATTGCTGGCGCAGTCGCCTGCTCGCTAGATTTGTTGTTTGACGCTCAGTACGGCGCCGATTCCAGTCTGTCCGGGCGCTCCTGGGCACCAGGGTGAGTGGTGCAGGCTTGCATTTTTTCTGCGGGTAAACGCTAGACCATAATTCTCGGCCGGGATGATAGACTTCCTAGTCATATGACAACATATAACATGGTTGGTGGAAAAGACTAAGAGGCTAGGAGTAAGGGAAAGGGCAGGTGGTTTCCCTTGATGCTTGCAACGGGATGGCTCGCGTGAAGTATGGCGGTGTTGCTTGTCCGTCTTGCCGGCCAGCGTGTGATAGCGGGAACCGTGATAAGTCGTCTTTGTCGGTTAAAACTTTTGGCTTGGATGGACGCGACGTATATCGGCATTCATTCTTAGCAAAGGCAAGTCGGGTTGATGTGCCGTGGTTTTTCTCCGGCGTATTGGCAAAGGCAAACGACGTTTTGATGCCTGTCGGCCTGGCGGATGATTCGGTTGAATCGATTGAACGAAATAATGAATATGTGCTTGAGTAAAATTTAAGCCACCAGAATTAGAAATTCATGACGTATAAGATAGGAGATCACATGAAAGTTCAGTCTAAGATCATTGCGGGCCTGATTGGTGCAACCGTGCTTGCGCTTTCGGCTTCATCAGCAATGGCGCGTGTATTCCGTTCTTCGGAAGTTCACAACAAGGATTTTCCGACCACCCAGGCGGTTCGGTTCATGGGTGAGAAGCTTTCGCAGGCTACCGGCGGAAAGGACCAGATCAAGGTTTTTGCTGATGGCGCGCTGGGCTCTGAAAAGGACACGGTCGAGCAGGTCAAGATCGGGGCGCTGGACATGGTGCGTGTGAGTTCAGCGTCGTTTCACGGCATCGTGCCCGAGTCCGTCATTCCGTCCTTGCCCTTCTTGTTCCGTGATATGGAGCACTTCCGCAAGACCATGTACGGCCCGCAGGGCGACAAGATTCTCGCCGCCTTCGAAAAGGCGGGTTTCATCGGGCTGGCGCTCTATGAAAGTGGCGCGCGGTCGGTGTACGCGAAGAAGCCCATCTACTCGGTGGCCGACATGAAGGGGCTGAAGATTCGTGTGCAACCTTCAGATTTGTTTGTGAGCCTGGTGAATGCCGCCGGGGCATCGCCCACGCCGATGCCGTTTGGCGAGGTCTACACCGGCCTCAAGACCGGCCTGATCGACGCTGCTGAAAACAATATTCCGTCTTACGAAGAAGCCAAGCATTTTGAAGCGGCTCCTGTCTTCTCGGAAACCATGCACGTCATGACGCCTGAGGTGTTGGTGTTCTCGAAGAAGGTCTGGGATACCTTGTCCAAGGAAGAGCAGACTGCGATTCGCAAGGCCGCGCGGGAATCGGTGGACTACTACGTGAAGCAGTGGAGCGTCCGCGAGAAGGATGCCGCGCAAGCCGTGGTCAAGGGTGGGGCCAAGATCATTCCGGCGGCCAAGATTGATCGCAAGAGCTTTGTCGATGCCGAGCGTCCGGTTTGGGACAAGTTTGCCACGACGCCAGAACTCAAGAATCTGGTGAGTGAAATCGTGAATACAAAGTAAAGCTTGAGTCCGATGGCCTTCATCATGGGTTGGTTAAAGAAGTGCAATGCGATCCTCGAACGGGGCGTGCTCTATGTCGCCGGAGCATGCCTCGCAGGATTGGGGATCATTGTGGTCTACGGCGTGGTGCTGCGGTATGTGTTCAACGCCTCACCGCCATATGTGGAGCAATTGGCTCTGCTGCTGGTGATCGCAGTGGCCATGTTTGGAGCGGCAGCCACGGTACGCGAAGCCGGTCACATCGGATTGGATTCGCTTGTGAACCGGCTGCCAAAGCTCGCGCAATTCTGGTGTGGTGTCGCGGTTGATGTGCTGATCATCGTGTTCGCAGTGGGTTTGTTCACCGGAAGCGTGCAGATGAGCCTCTCCACGCGTCACGACATGATCCCGACGCTGGGCATCTCGGAGGCCTCGCGCTATATCGCGCCGATTGTGGCGAGTGTGCTTATCGCGCTGTTCTCACTTGAACGCTTGTTGAATGCCTTTGCCAAGGATGCCTTTGCCAAGGACAAGGGAGTGGTATCTTGGAATTGACTGTACTGTGCCTGAGCTTTGTCGCCTTCCTGCTGCTGGGCGTGCCGGTTGCATTCGGCATCGGCCTGGCCTGCCTCGCCACTTATCTGGTTGAGGGCCTGCCGCTGGAAACGTCGATTCAGATGATGGTTTCCGGAATGAATGTCTTCTCATTCCTCGCCATTCCGTTCTTCATCTTTTCTGGCGAGCTGATGCTGCATGGCGGCATTGCGGACCGGATCATGAATTTTGCGCGAAGCCTGGTCGGCCACTGGCGTGGCGGGCTGGGTCTGGCAAACGTCATGGCCAGCACGCTATTCGGCGGGGTTTCAGGCTCGCCGGTTGCCGACACTTCGGCAATGGGCGGGGTCATGATCCCGATCATGAAGCGTGAAGGCTATAGCGCCGATTACGCAGTGAACGTCACCACCCACGCGTCGCTTGCCGGCGCGCTGATGCCGACCTCGCACAATCTGATCATTTACGCCTTTGCGGCTCAAGGCGCAGCAGGCGCCATCGCTGGGCACACGATCAAGGGTGTTTCCATCGGCGATCTCATGTTCGCCGGGTTGATCCCGGTGTTCTGGATCATGGTGTGCATGTTGATTGCCGCGTACTGGCAAGCCGTGCGAAACGGTTACCCCAAGCGTGCAGACGGTTCCTCGCTCGTCGAGAAATTCCCGGGCTGGCGCGCGGTGCTGACCTACCTGGTTGCTGCGGTGCCAGGTCTGCTGGTGATCGCTGTGATTCTTGTGTGTGTGATGGGCGGGATCACAACGGCCACCGAGGCGGCAGCAATCGCGGTGTGCTACTCGTTGTTTCTGACGGTGATCGTCTACCGCACCATGAGTCGCAAAAGGCTGGTCGAATCGTTGATCAAGGCATCGAAGACCACCGGCATCATCCTGTTGCTGATTGGCGTGTCTAACATGCTGCGCTGGCAGATGGCGTATCTGGAAATCCCGGAAGCGATCGAGGCCGCTTTGATGCATGCCACGACGACGCCATGGCTGATGTTGCTGTACATCAACATCATTCAGATCATCCTGGGCATCTTCCTGGATATGGCGGCGCATATCCTGATCACGACGCCGCTGTTTCTCCCGATCGCGATTGCGATGGGTGTTGGTCCGGTGCAATTCGGCATGATGCTGTTGCTCAATTGCGCACTGGGGCTGGTGCATCCTCCGGTGGGAACCGTGCAATTTGTCGGCTGCGCAATCGGTAAGATTTCAATTGGCGAAGCGACAAAGACTGCGTGGCCGTACTACTTGGCAATATGTGCTGCGATCACCCTCGTGACCTACGTTCCGGCGTTTTCTACGTGGTTGCCATCGTTGATCACAGGGCACCCGGTTTTCTAGCGTATTGCTTTTCGCTCGGCGCGCAGAGGGTCGACGAAGAGAGTCGGGAGGGGCATGCCTTAACGGCGTGCCTCTTTTTTTCTTATGCGTTTCGGGCGGGCTTTGGCTTGTTGGCAGACGCTGAAGCCGTCCTCCGATGCCTTGCGCAACCGATTTAAAAAGGGGCTGTAGATGCGCGCAATTCCGTCTCGTATTTCAGGTGCCCTCGCGCCGGGCCCTGCCTGGCTGGCGCCAGGTCCGGTTCATACACTGCGAGCTGGTGCGCTGACGATGACGATTGCACCCGCCGCGGGCGGGCGCATTGGCTCGCTGAGTTCGACCACGGCAACCGGCAATCGTATTGACTGGCTTGTGCCGATGCCGGACGCTTGCCTGCAAAACGGTTTCGATGGGCTGGCATGGCCCAAAGCGGGTTGCTATCCGCTGCTGCCGTTTTCCAATCGTATCCGGGGTGGCCGCTTTCTTTGGCGGGGGCGCGAAATCTGCCTGGCCCCGCATCCTGGGCAAGCCCATGCCATGCACGGCATTGCCCACGCACGCGCTTGGCAGGTCGAGCAACTGACGCAGTCGTCCATCCAGCTTAGCCTGCGCTACTCACCCACGCCGGGTGGTTGGCCATGGGCTTTCTTCGCCATGCTCACATTCGTATTGACGCCTGAGGGGCTGCAAGCGGAGATGGTGCTGCACAACGAGAGCGACAGCGATATGCCCGCAGGTGGTGGCTTTCACCCGTACTTCGCGCGCACGCCGCGCACGCGGGTGCAATTCGATGCCGACACGGTGTGGCCAATGGATGCGGAAGAGGTCGCCACAGGGCGCAGGCCTATCGGCCCCGATGAGGATTTCCATGATGGACGCTTGCTTCCCGAGGATAGCTTCAGCGTTTATTACGGCGATTGGCATCAGGTGGCCAGCGTGTTTGGAGACGGCGGATCCACGCTGACGTTGCGTGCGGATGATCCGCTCACGCACTTCATCCTGCACGCCCCCGGGGGCAGTCCTTACTTCTGCCTCGAACCGGTCTCGCACGTGGCGGATGCGCTTAACCTGGCTGCCGATGGGTGGGAGGGGACCGGTTTGCGTGCGCTCGCGCCTGGTCAGGCATTACGGCTGACAATGCAGCTCACATTGTGCGCGGGGCAGTCCTGAAGCGGACAGCGCAACGGGTTGCTGTAGGGCATCAGGTCTATTGGAAATCGCTTGCGTCAGGAAAATCAACATGAGCGCCACTGATCAACAACAAACGATCGGCTTCGGGCTGGTCGGAGCCGGGATGATTGCCGGTTATCACGCGCGGGCCATTCATGCGGCGAGCCACTCGCACAATATCCGGCTCGTAGGCGTGGCGGGTTTGAACGAGGCGCGTGTCCGCGATTTCGCCATGCATCATGACATTCCGTTCCATACGACGGAGCTTGATGCATTGCTCGCGCGCCCTGACGTTCACGTGGTGTGTATCGTGACCCCGAGCGGCGCCCATCTGGAGCCCGCGCTCAAGGCCATTCGTGCTGGCAAGCACGTGATTGTTGAAAAGCCGCTCGAAGTGACGTTGCAGCGGGTGGACGAGATGATCGCGGCGGCCAATCTGGCTGACGTCAAGCTCGCCGCGATTTTTCAGGCGCGCTTCGGGCGCGGCGCGCAAGCCGTCCGGGCAGCACTCGACGCCGGCCGCTTCGGCCGCCTCTGCCTCTGTAGCGCGTATGTCAAATGGCATCGCAGCGTTGATTACTATCGCGGCTGGAAGGGCACCTTAGCGCTGGACGGCGGCGGCGCGGTGATGAACCAGGCAATTCACGCGCTCGACTTGTTACAGTGGTTTGCCGGGATGCCGACCGAAGTGTTCGCCTGGACGACCCGGCGCGTGCATGTTGCGATTGAAGCAGAAGACACCGCATGCGCTACGTTCAAGTTTGCGAACGGCGCGCTCGGCGTGCTTGAGGCGACGACGGCTGCCTACCCGGGATGGGAACGGCGCATTGAGGTCTGCGGTGAGCGTGGTTCCGTTGCGATCGAGGATGACCGCATCGTGTGCTGGGATTTTGCGCAACCCGATCCAGAGGATGCCGCGCTCGTCGCGCAATCCTCCCAGGCGGGCTCGGCGTCGGGCGCAGGGGCGCCGAACCAGATCAATATGGACGGGCATCGGAAGCAGATTGAAGAGCTGATTGACGCAATACGCACTGGAGCGGCACTGACGATCGACGCCACGCAGGCACGCAATACGGTCGCCCTGGTACGCGGCGTTTATGCATCCGCGCAGGAAGGCAAACCGATCAGGCTGGCAACCGGCTGACCCGTGGCGGGGCAATCATTGCAGCTTTGTTGCATCAGACCATCGTTATGAGTGCCAGCTCGCTTTACGTGATGTCTGCAGCAGCGCGAGAAGTCAATGCGCTGCCCATGCACGCTCGCTCAGCCCGGCATTGTGCCGCTCGTGTTTTTCGGGGCGAAAAATCACGCAAAAACGTCGGCAAATCATGATTGCCAGCCGCGTCACTCATCGATTTCGCTGCGGACCATCAACACCGGCTTGTTGGTTTTGCGCACCACGCCTTCGGCCACGCTGCCCAGCACCAGATGCTTGAGCCCACGTCGGCCATGTGTGCCCAGCACGATCAGGTCGGTGTTGGTTTCATTGGCTTCCGCAACAATCGTTGCGGAGATCTGCCCCGGCACAATGGATTTTTCCAGCAACTTGGTCGAATGCTTGACGCCCGCTGCGTCCAGCTTCTTTGATACCTCGGCCAACGTGTCTCGGCCATATTCGACCACTTGCCTGGCGTAGGCAATCGAGTCGGCTCCAACCATGTCGAAGGTCACGTCGCTGCTGTCGGCGACAAACAGGGCTTCGACTTCCGCGCCCGTCGCCTTGCTGACCACAATGGCTTGGTGCAGCGCAAGGTAGGACGCGTGGCTGCCGTCGACGGCGAGCAGAATTCGCTGATACATGGTGATCTCCAACGCGTTGCACAGTCGGGCACCGCTTGTTATCAGCGTAGACAGCGTAGCGCCCAGGCTGTTGATGCGTGTCAAATGTCTTCCGAAGACACCCGCAGAACGGCAGCGCCGGCCACCCGCCCGGCGCGGAGGTCTTCCAACGCGGTGTTGGCGTTTTGCAATCGATAGGGTGTGACGTGAACCTGCAAGGGGATTTTCGCCGCGAGGCGCATGAGCGCGAGTCCATCAGCTCGCGTCAGGTTTGCGACGGAGACAAGCTTGCGCTCTTCCCATAGCAACCGGTACGGAAACGCCGGGATGTCACTCATGTGAATGCCGCCGCAAACGACCGTGCCACCTTTGACCACGGCCTGCAGCGCTTGCGGTACGAGCGCGCCGATCGGTGCGAAGATCAGCGCGGCGTCGAGCGGTTCCGGTGCGGGGGTGCCGCTGGCGCCTGCCCACCTGGCACCGGTGTCCAGCGCAAGTTGCTGAGCTGCAGTGTCGCCGGCCCGGGTGAAGGCAAAGACTTCGCGTTGCTCCGCCACGGCAATCTGCGTGATGAGATGGGCTGCGGCGCCAAAGCCGTAGATGCCAATCCGGCGCACATCTCCGGCCATGCGCAGCGTGCGGTAGCCGATCAGGCCGGCGCAGAGCAGCGGAGCAGCATGGGCATCGTCGTACCGCTCGGGAATCGGCAGGCAATACCGCGCGTCGCAGACGACATACTGCGCATACCCGCCATCGCGCGTATATCCGGTGAAGGCGGGGTGGTCGCACAGGTTTTCGTGGCCGTGCATGCAGTACGGGCAGACTCCGCATGTCCAGCCGAGCCACGGCACGCCGACGCGCTCGCCTGGGGCAGGCGTCGTCACGCCTTCGCCGCACGATTCGACGATGCCGACGATTTCGTGACCGGGAATGAGGGAGGGCTTCGGGGTGGTCAGTTCGCCGTCCACGATATGGAGATCGGTGCGGCAGACGCCACACACAGACACAGCGATCCGGACTTCTCCCGGCCCGGGTGTGGGCATCGGCACACGGCGCCAGACCAATGGTTTTCTTGCTTCTTCCATCACCATGGCCTGCATTGGTTCAGACATGGCCGTCTCCGAGTGTGGCGCGTCTGTCCAGTATGGATGGGGCGCGCGGGGCTGTCGCTCTTGCGCTCGACCATCGACTGCGCCAGATCAATCGGAAAGCGTTGCCGCGCGCGATACTGAATAAACGCAACGCAACTGCCATCCGTATCCACTGAATGTCTTCACTGCTGTCTTTCTCGGTTGCCTTGGGCGTGGGGCTGGCGATTGGCCTTGAGCGCGAGCGTAGTCACGCCGCCAGTACAGAGCTGCCGGCAGGCATGCGAACGTTTGCGATTGGCGCACTGGCTGGTGCCATTGCGGCGAGCTTGCCGATACCGTTTTCTGTGCCAACCGTCTTGCTGACGGTCTCGGTGTTGGCGGCCCTGGGGTATCACCATTCAGCCAATGTTGACCCTGGTGTGACAACGGAACTTGCGCTGGTTGTGACGACGCTATTGGGCGCCTATGCCGTGAGTGAACCTGAGATGGCGGCCGGTCTTGGCACAGTCCTGCTCGTCCTGCTCTACGCCAAAGCGGGCTTGCACCGGTTCGCACGCTCTGTCATTACTCAGCGTGAACTTGCCGACCTGCTGATCCTTGCCGTGGCGGCATTGCTGATCTGGCCTGCGGTTCCGGATCGAGCCATGGGGCCATTGAACGCCTGGAATCTGCATACGCTCTGGCTGGTTGCGCTGCTGGTCATGCTGACCGGCAACGCAGGCCATTTTGCGACGCGATGGTTTGGAGAACGTATCGGCTTGCCGCTTGCGGGCCTGTTCAGCGGGTTTGCATCGAGTGTGGCAACAATCACGGCCATGGCCGCGCGCGTCCGAAAAGATCATCGCCGCGTTGACGGTGCGGTTGCCGCAGCGCTGCTGTCCAACGTTGCCACGCTGGTGCAGATGCTGCTGCTGATTGCCGCCATCAACATCGACTTGCTGCGCGTGCTGGCTGGTCCGCTGGCGGCGGGCATGATAGCGATCGTGGCATGGTCTGCTCCATGGATATGGCGCGGCAGTGAGCCGCTTCAGGGGCAGGAGGCGCCTGAGAGCTCGGCGTCATCCATCAACTGGCGCGTTGCGATCGGTTTTGCGCTATGGACGGCGGCGTTGCTGCTTGCCGCAGCCGCCGCGCGCGCATCGTTCGGGACAGCAGCGGTGGTGGCCGTCACCGTGTTTGGTGCGTTTGCCGATGTGCATGCCGCGACCGCATCCATTGCGACGCAGGTTGCTGTCCACACGCTGCAGACCTCGACGGCAGGTGCGCTGGCGATGCTTGCGCTGACAGCCAACACGTTCTCGAAGGTTGTTGTGGCCATCAGCGGAGGCCGTGCTTTTGCCGGCAAGGTGACTGCCGGTCTGCTGACCATGCTCCTGTCTAGCTGGGCAGTGTTCTGGTTTGTCGCCTAGTCAATCACGCCCAATGCCCAGCACCCAATAGAGCGGACACATGCGGATCAGGCCCGTCACCAGCGGTATCAGCCCCAGCCAGCCCACCCATGCAGGTACCTTGCCAAAAAACGCCAGCAGGATCATGACGATGCCGATCAAGATGCGGACGACGCGATCCGCGGTTCCGACATTGGGAAACATGGCAATTCTCCTGAGGAATGGCTGGGTGATGGCTCAGAGAATCAGATCGGACGGCACGTGCTGGCGAGATTCGGTCGCGTTGTCTCGGCCCAGAATGCCGGCCAGCAAGGTCCATTCGCCGCCCATCGCGCGGATGGTGTCGTCCAGGCTGAGCATGCCCACCAGCCGCTGCTGACGATCGATCACTGCCAGACGGTGCAGGCCGTGGCTCAGCATCGAGCGCAAGGCTTCACTGATCACGGCGTCATCGTGGATGGTCAGAAGGCCCCGGGTCATGACTTCCGATACGGCGGTCTGGGTGCAATCGCTGCGGCTGGCAATGCCGTGCACCACCATGTCCCGGTCTGTCACGATGCCCACCACGCGCGAACCGCCGGCGGTGTGTTCCGTAATAAGCAACGCCCGCACGCTTTCGTCCCGCATCAAACGGGCGGCCTGCTGCAGCGTCGCCGTCGCTTGGACGTGGACGATGCGGCGGGAGCAAATCTCGTCGACCCTCATGCTGAACTCCGATGCGCGTACGTTTTCACTATAAGAACGGGCCGGTGTCAGAAGTTGATCCCGCACAAGGTGCCGTGAGCTTTCCAAGACTGCGCCAAAAGGGCAGCGGATAGCGGACGAGTCTATCGAGCACTCGGCTTAAGCCATTGAGGCAGATCAAGTGGCGTTGCGCGGGGGGGCTGTGAGCCAAACGCTGATGTAAATCAAGGGGTGATCCGCCTGGTGGTCCAACATGGAATTTAGCGAGCCCGCTTGGGGCAGATCACGGATTCGATGGAGGCACATCATGTACGACAGGATTCTGGTAGCGGTGGATGGCAGCCCTACGGCAGATCGTGCGCTGGACGAGGCAATTCAACTTGCACAAAAGCTTGGGTCTGAGCTGGTCATTGCTCACGTGGTCGACAACTCGTATCTGATGTACGACGTTGGCTACATCGATGTCGGCGCCTTTACCGAGGCATTGGTCAAACAAGGCAAGCAAATCGTTGCCGACGCGCGGGCCAAAGCCGAAAAGGCAGGTGTGCACGTGCACAGCGTGGTGGTTGATGATCCCATCGGAACCTTTGATATTGGCACTGCCATTGAGCAGGCGGCCCACAACGTCGGCGCTCAAGCCCTGGTGCTGGGCACGCACGGGCGTCGCGGTTTCCAGCGTTTGTTCCTGGGCAGTGTGGCCGAGAGCGTTGTGCGCCGGAGCACGCTGCCGGTGCTGCTCGTTCGTGCGGTGCAGACGGAAACACCGCACGTGCCTACGGAACCGCTGAGCAATGCCGTCATTGCCTAGCCGGGCACCGCATCCTTTGACACGACATCGGGATCTGATCATGAGCTATGCCAGCGTGATGGTGCATCTGGACCGCAGCGAACGCGCCAGCCACCGCCTCAACCTTGCGGCCCAGTACGCACAGGCGCACGGCGCCAAACTCGTCGGCATCTATGCGAGCTTTGCGCCAAGCCTCAGCTGGTTCTACATGATGGAGAACGCTGCACGCTATCTGGAGGAAGACCGTATCCGGCGCGACAGCATCCGGGACGCCGTGCACGCGCGCTTTCGCCAGGCGACGCAGAGCCTTGGGGTGGAAACCGAATGGCGTGCAATGGAAGGCGACCCCGTGGCACTCGTACTGCGCGAAGCGCGGGAGACTGATCTTCTTGTCGTCGGACAACGCAACCATGATGAGCCGGATGAATTTGTCGCCGGCGATTTTGTGGAAACCCTGATCCTGGAGTCGGGCCGCCCGGTGCTGGTGGTGCCGTATGCGGGCAACTTCACGGCATTGCCGCAGCGCGTTCTGGTGGCCTGGAGCGGTGGCCGCGAATCGGCCCGCGCGCTGCACGACGCCATGCCGATGATGACGGGCGCAAATGTGCACGTGCTGCAGATCAGCAGCACGCAGCCAAAGCACTGGGCCGAAGAAACCACGGTGGGTCAGGTGGCGCGTGCGCTAAACGCGCGCGGCATTCATGCCACGGTGGAAGAGGCCAACTGCGCAGATTCCGACACTGCCGTGGGTGAGTTGCTGCTCTCGCGAGCGGCCGACTTCAATGCCGATCTGATCGTGATGGGCGCCTACGGGCACAGCCGCCTGCGCGAACTCGTGCTGGGTGGGGTGACGCGCACCCTGCTGAAGACAATGACCGTGCCGGTGCTGATGTCGCACTAAGCCTTGATCCCGATTGCGCATCAGGAGATCACCATGAAGAACGATATCCAGCTCAAGCACGATGTCGAAGAAGAATTGCAATGGGACCCGGCGGTAGATGCCAGCCGCTTTGCGGTGCAGGCCAAGGACGGCGTCGTCACGCTCTCCGGCAGCGTCGACTCGTTCGCCGACAAGCATGCCGCGGAGGGAGCGATTGGGCGTGTTGCCGGCGTGACCGCGCTTGTCATCCATGTGGATGTGCGTATACCGCCCAATATGGAGCGCCCGGATGATGAGATTGCGCAGGCGATCAGCAGTGCGTTGCATTGGAATGCATCGGTGCCGCCGGATGCTGTCCAGATCACTGTCGAAGACGGAGCCGTGACGCTGCGCGGTGAAGTCAACCAGGACTTCCAGCGCCGTGCCGCGCTGGACACCGTGCGCAGAGTGCGCGGCGTGAAGTCCGTGGCCAATGCGCTGACATTGCGCGCCGCTTCCGGCCCGGCCGATCTGAACGATCGCATTGCAAAGGCTCTGCAACGCCTGGCTGCGGTCGACGCCTCGCGCCTCAATGTTTCCGTGGCGGACGGAACGGTGACCCTGTATGGGCCGCTGCGCAACCTCAACGAGTGCCGTGCGGCCCGCGAGGCCGCATGGGACGCACCGGGCGTGCGTGCCGTCGTCGATCAGATGTGGGTTGGCTCCTAGAGGCGATTGCCCCGTTCCACTGCTTTCGAAATCCCTGGAGTACGAGATGGAAAAGAAGCTGATTGTGTACTACTCGCGCACCGGTACGGCACGTCAGGTGGCCGAGCAGATGGCTGCGCAGAGCGGATGGCAGCTTGCCGAGGTGACGGACGAGCATCCGCGCGCCGGCTTCCTGGGAGATGCGCGTTGTGTCATCGAAACGATATTCCATGCACGCGCCAAATATCGCTATGAAGGTCCGCCGCTTGGTGAAGTCGAGCACGTGATCGTGATCGCACCGATCTGGATGGGCCACCTGGCTTCGCCCATGCGGGACTTCCTGGTTGATCAATTGCCGGTGTCCAGGCACCTGTCCGTGATTTGTGTCATGGCGGCCCGCGGGGCATTCAGTGCTGTCGAAGAAATCATGCGTATCACCGCCACTATTCCTGCGCCGGTGCTCGCGCTGTTCCAGCGCGACGTGCTCAGCGGGTTGTCGCAGGAGGAGATCGCGGGCTTTATCGATCAGGTGAAGACCGCCGGCCGGTGGGAGCAATCGAGACAGCGTCCAGCGTGGCTGTCGCCAACGGAAGCCTGAAGCCGCATACACCGCTCGACGCTGAATCAACAGAAGGAGACTGGGCATGACCCGCTTTACCGAGGCGCAATGGAAACGGCTGAGGAGCTTGCTCGACGAAGAGGAAGCACGCGTGCAGCGCCAGTTGTCGGCGCTGAGTCCATCGGTGGTGCCGGTGCCGCGTGAGGCACCGTTCGAAAACGCAGATCTTGCCGATGAAGAGGCCGGGGACCAAACGAACGACGTCATGCTCGCCCGTTACCGAAGCGAGCTTGAGCAACTGAACGCTGCACGCGAGCGTATGCAGCAGAACAGCTACGGTATCTGCGTCGATTGTGGCGAAGCGATTCCGTTTTTACGCCTGCAAGCCCAGCCGACTGCCACGCGCTGTCTGCCTTGCCAAACAGCGCGTGAGCGCCGCTGGGCATAGCGAGGCGACTCTATCTAGCAGGAGCAAGGTATGAAAAGCGATCTGGGTATCAAGCAGGACGTCAACGACGAACTGCTTTGGGAGCCTGCGGTGGATGCCGCAGCGGTGGGTGTAGAAGTGGACAACGGCGTGGTGACACTGACCGGCCACGTGCACAGTTACATGGAGAAGCTCGCAGCCGAGCACGCAGCCGAACGTGTTGCTGGTGTGCGTGGTGTCGTGCAGAAGATCGAAGTCCGCCTGCCGGGCGCGTACACCGATGCGGACGTTGCTCAGGCGGCCCGCTCCGCACTTGAATGGCATGTCAGCCTGCCGTCCAACCGTATTGAGGTTCTGGTCGAGAATGGCTGGGTGACGCTGTCGGGTGAGGTGGACTGGCCCTACCAGAGCGAACTGGCCGCTCACGCCGTGGGGTCGCTGCGTGGTGTGGCGGGCCTGATCAACCGGTTAAGTATCAAGACGCGCGTGGCGCCGGCCAATGTCGCCGAGCAGATCGGCGCCGCACTCAAGCGGCATGCCGCGCGTGAGGCCGGCCACATCCGCGTCTCCGTCCAGGGTGGCACGGTGACGCTCAGCGGCCACATCGGTTCCGCATCGGAGCGGCGTGCGGCCAAAGGCGCGGCATGGTCCGCGCCTGGTGTGACAGAAGTCATCGATCATCTCCAGATCGCGACGTAAGGTTGCAAACCAGGCAGGAAAACAAACACGCCGCCCCACCAGAAAAAAGTGGGGCGGCGTTTTTTGTGTTTGTAGTGAGCGGAGCGATCAAAGCTCCGTCAGTGCCGCCTTGTCAGTCAGTTCGATGTTCTTGCCGCTCACGACGATCCAGCCTTCGCGGTGGAACTTCGACAGCGCACGGCTGACAGTCTCAAGCTGCATGCCAAGGTAGCTGCCAATTTCTTCGCGGGTCATGCGCAGCGTGAAACTCGAAGCGGAGTAACCGCGGTCCTGCATGCGCGTAGAGAGGTTCAGCAGGAAGGTCGCAACACGCGCTTCCGCGCTCAGCCCCGCAAGCAGCAGCATGAGTCCTGACTCGCGCACGATCTCTTCGGCCATCAGTTGGTGAAGGCGATGTTGCAGTGGGCGGATGTCCTGGCACAGGTCTTCAATGCAATGGAAGGGCATAGAGCAGACGGTACTGTCTTCCAGGGCAATTGCATCGCAAGTGTGACGGTCGGCGGCAATGCCGTCGAGGCCAAGCGTTTCGCCCGACAACTGGAAGCCGCTGACGTGGCTTGCGCCGTTGGGATGCGACACCACAGTCTTGAACGAGCCTGAGCGGACGGCATACAGCGCATGGAAGCTATCGCCGGCGCGAAAGAGGGCTTCGCCTTTGGCGATCTTGCGCCAGGTGTGAACCATTCTGTCCAGGCTATCTCGTTGCGCGGAGGGCACGGCGCTCGCGATGCACGCCCATTGCATCACGCAACTGCTGCACTGGCTGTTGGGAACCAGCGGCGTTGTCAGATGGGCCTGCGTTGCATCGCGCACAAGCCTGAGCGGGGCAAGCGTGGCAGGACGGCGGGTGTCGACGGGTGCTTGGTGCTCTGCAGTATGCGGGATCATGGGGCGGCTCCGGGAAGGTATCTGTGGTCTTTTGGCACGCACCCCGGGTGAGGTGGTGGGTATCCGGCCACTGCGCTTCATCAACGCCGGTGTCCGTAAGTCCAGTATCGGAGGCGCGGCGTTTGCGCGAAATCAGGCGGCGCTGAGATGCGCGTCGGGATGCTCCATGCCCTTGTCAGGGTTTCCTGACAGCGGTGGCAGGGTTTTTCAGAGGGCGTCTCCATCACATGGCTAGTATCTCTCGCCCCCGGAATGGACTATGTTGTCTGCATCCCGACCTTTTGGCGGCGTTCGGTGGCGGATCAAGACAGTCAATCCTCGAAGGCAACGCGCAGGCGCCTGTTGCAGTTGCAATCCAGCTCAGCAGAACTCGTGGTTGGGGTGCTGGCGATCCTGCTGCTGGCAGCGTCCGTCATGCGGTTGGCGCTGGCACTTCAGGCCAGAGACGCCGCGTTTATTTTTCTAGCCTCGGCAAGTATCGCTGCGATCCTGGCGCTGGTGTTCTACTGGCTCCGGCTCAGGAAGCTACGCGCCGCCGTGGCACGTGATCTGACCCACCTGGAGAAGAGCGAAGCGCGGCTGGCCGGCATCATCCGCTCGTCCATGGAAGCGATCATTTCGGTGGATGAAACGCAACGCATCGTGCTGTTCAACCCCATGGCCGAAACACTGTTCGGATGCCCGGCCCGTCATGCCATCGGCCGCCGGCTGTCTGACTTCATTCCCGAGCGCTTTCGCGGCGCGCACGAGGCGCACGTGCGGCGCTTTGGGGTGACGGGGGTATCGGAGCGCCAAATGGGCAAGCAACGTCCGCTATTTGCCTTGCATACGGACGGGCGAGAGTTCCCGATCGAGGCGTCGATTTCCCAGATCGAAGTGAACGGCGGCAAGCTTTTCACCGTGATGCTGCGGGACACCACAGAGCGTGTCCGCGCAGAAACGGCGCTGCGGCGCTCGCAAGAGGAGTTGCAGCATCTGTCGGACAGCATTCTGGCCACGCGGGAAGAGGAGCGGCATCGTATTGCACGCGAGCTGCACGATGATCTGGGCCAGCGTCTGAGCGCGCTCAAGATGGATATCTCGTTGCTGGCGGGCGATCTCCAGGCTGCAGGGAGCGACAAAGGTTTGATTGACCAGACCCGGGCGATGCAGCATGTCATCGACGAAACGATTGCAGCCGTGCGGCAGATCTCCGCAGACCTTCGGCCGCCGCTGCTTGACGAGCTGGGCCTTGTGCCGTCCATTGAGTGGATGGCCAAGAATTTTCGTCAGCGCTTTGGCTTGGTGGTCAACGTGCATGCGCAAGAGATGTCGATGCCGGAGCACGCCGCAATCTCGGTCTTTCGGATCGTGCAGGAGGCGCTCAACAATGTCGTGCGCCATGCAGATGCCACCCGTGTGGAAATCGAGTTTTCGCAACAGGACGACATGCTCGAATTGTTCATTCAGGACAATGGACACGGCTGGAGCGGGGCGCCTCCGGCAGCGGGCGAACGCAAGCCGCTGGGGTTGCTTGGTATCCGCGAGCGGGCTCGGCTCCTGGGTGGGCAAGCGACGATCACACACACACCGGAGGGCGGCTTTCGCCTGGCCGTGCGCTTTCCCGCCGTTCATGAAACTGACGCGGAGGCCAGGATATGATCCGCGTAATGATTGCCGACGATCACGCTGTGATGCGCGATGGCGTGCGTCATATTCTGGAGCGCGCCGGGGATTTCGAGGTCGCATGCGAAGCCTCGGATGGTACGCAGGTCCTGCAACTGGTGCGTGACCATCAACCCCAGGTGATCGTGCTCGACCTCTCGCTGCCCGGACGCAGCGGACTGGAGCTGCTGCGGCAACTGCACGATGATCACCCGAGAGTGCGCGTGCTGGTGCTGACCATGCACGCTGAAGAACAGTACGTGGCGCGCGCCTTCCGTGCGGGCGCGGCCGCTTATCTGACCAAGGAGAGCGCCGCAACTGAACTGGTCACCGCTCTGCAGAAGGTGGCCATGGGCGGCACGTATGTCAGTCCGCCCATGGCGGAGAAGCTTGCACACAGCCTGGGCGAGCCCAGCGAGGAAGCTGCGCACACCCGATTGTCCGACCGCGAGATGGAGGTCTATCGCCGGCTGGTGCGTGGCGAGCCGCAAACCGACATCGCCGCCAGCCTGTGCGTAAGCGCAAAGACCATCAGCACCTACAAGATGCGGCTGATGGACAAGCTGAGGCTCTCCAGCGAAGCCGCGCTCGTGCGTTACGCCATACGTCATCGTTTGTTTTCTGACGACGATACGCTGTAGCGCGCAGGCCGAAGCCGGTGCCATGGCACATGCCAGCGAGTTAAGTCTCGCTGTGCAATTGGCGGAGCACGCACGGCAACCCCCCCCAGGTGACGACGACCGTTGCGTTGCATCAAGCCCTGACGCGCGTCCTGCGCTCTAATGATTTGCACATCCGGGTGCTTTGCCCGCAATTTCCCATGCACACCATGCCAACGCCGTCTCAATCTGCTGCAGTCAAGATCGGCTTGCCTCCATACGTGCCCATGGCGTGGGTGTCGATGCAGCCGGTATCGCCTCAGAATGTTCAGGGAAAGCGTGTTGTGGTGGCGCACGCAGCGGTGCCGAATATGCTGCGCAGTGCGTTGATTGCCGCGTTGCCCGGCCATCGCCAAGCAGCTCGAATACCTGGGCGGCGCCATCGGTGCCGGGATCGTGCCGCCGCGCCGCGCCGATCTGTGCGCTTCGCGGTTCGCCATACGGCCTGCGCGCCAGGAGGCTACTGATGCGCGGCAAGCCACGCTGGCAAGCGCTGCCCAATGTGTTGTCCGCACATTCACCGGCCGACGATCTCTCGATGTGGTCGGCACTAGCCTCGCAAGACGTGCTGGAGCGGCTGGAGACGCAGCCGCACGGCCTGACGCAGCAAGCCGCCGCACAGCGCCTGCGTGAATACGGGCTCAACCGTGTGGCCAATGGCCATCACGAGGCTGTGCTGATTGAGCTGGCGCGCCGTTCGGTGAATCCGCTGAATCTGCTGCTGATTTCGCTGGCGGGCGTCTCGGCGGTGTTGGGCGATGTACGGGCAGCCGTGCTGATTGCCGTCATGGTGGTGCTGAGCGTTGTGCTGGGCTTTCTGCAGGAGCATCGCTCGAACCGGGCGGCGGAGGCACTGCGCCGCATGGTGCATACAACGGCAACGGTAAGGCGCATCGGCTCAGACGGCGCTGAAACGAGCCAGGAAATTCCTATCGAGCAATTGGTGCCGGGCGATATCGTCCAGCTTTGCGCCGGTGACATGGTGCCGGCAGACTTGCGGCTGCTCAGCGCGAAGGACGTGTTCGTCAACCAGTCTGCCCTGACTGGCGAGGCCATGCCACAGGAAAAGCATGCGGAGCCTTCCGACAGCCACCCTGCAGCAGATTTCGATCGGCCCAATCTGTGCTTCATGGGCAGCGCCGTGGTGAGCGGCTACGCGACGGGCGTTGTCCTGACCACCGGCCACCGGACCGCCTTTGGTCATGTGGCCAACCTGATTGCCGCGCAACGCGTGCAGACCAGCTTTGATCGCGGCATTACCCGGTTCACCTGGCTGATGCTGGCGCTGATTTTGGTGATGGCGCCCACCGTCTTTCTGATCAATGGACTGACCAAGGGCAACTGGTTCGAGGCCCTGTTGTTTGCGGTGGCCGTGGCCGTTGGCCTGACGCCCGAGATGCTGCCGATGATCGTTACCGTCAATCTGGCCAAGGGCGCCATTGCCATGTCACGCAAGAAGGTCATCGTGAAGCGGCTGAATGCCATCCAGAACTTCGGTGCGATGGATGTGCTGTGCACCGACAAGACCGGCACGCTCACGCAAGACCGCATCATCCTCAAGCATCACCTGGATTTGCGTGGCGAAGAATCCGACCAGGTGCTGGAGTATGCATTTCTTAACAGCTTCTATCAGTCGGGCCTGAAGAACCTGCTGGACGTGGCCGTGCTCAAGCACGTGGAGCTGGAGCAGAGCCTGGATGTGCATGCGCGTTTCCAGAAAATCGATGAACTGCCGTTTGACTTCGAGCGCCGGCGCATGTCGGTGGTACTGGCGCGGGACGACGGCACGCACGTGCTGATCTGCAAGGGTGCTGTGGAAGAGGTGCTGGCCGTCAGTGCGCGTTACGTCAGCGGTGACGAGGCTGGCCCGCTGGAGGCAAGTCATCTCGAACAGACGCGGCAACTGGCGGAGAACCTGAATGCCGACGGCTTCCGTGTCGTGGCTGTTGCTTACAAGGAGATGCCGCCCGAGCAAAGCCAGTACGCCATGGCGGACGAGTCGGGGTTGACGTTGCTGGGGTATATCGCCTTTCTCGACCCACCACGTGATACGGCTGCGCCAGCCATTGCAGCCTTGAAGGCCAGCGGCGTGGCAGTCAAGATCCTGACGGGGGACAACGCCATTGTTGCGCGCAAGATCTGTCGCGAGGTCGGGCTGGCCGTGGAACCGGTGGTGCTTGGCACCGAGCTGGCTGCCATGTCACCCGACCAGATGGCCGATATGGCTGAACGCGCGTCGGTCTTCGCCAAGGTGTCGCCCGCGCAGAAGGCGGCCATTGTCGAGGCCCTGCATCGCAGGGGCCATGTCGTGGGGTTCATGGGCGATGGCATTAACGACGGGCCGGCGCTCAAGGCCGCGGATGTCGGCATCTCCGTGGATAGCGCGGTCGATATTGCCAAGGAGTCCGCCGACATCATCCTGCTGGAGAAAAGCCTGGCCGTGCTGGGGGAGGGCGTGACGGAAGGGCGCAAGGTGTTCGGCAACATCGTCAAGTACATCAAGATGGGCGCCAGCTCAAACTTCGGAAACATGTTCAGCGTGCTGGGCGCCAGCCTGTTTCTGCCCTTTCTGCCAATGGCACCGGTGCAGGTGCTGCTCAACAACCTGCTCTACGACTTCTCGCAAACCGCCATTCCGACCGACAACGTGGACGACGATTACCTCGTCAGGCCGCGACGCTGGGAGATCGGCAGCATCCTGAAATTCATGCTGTACATGGGCCCCGTCAGTTCGTTGTTTGACTTTGCGACCTACGCGCTGCTGCTTGGCGTTTTTCACGCGTGGGCCGATCCGTCGCTCTTCCAGTCGGGGTGGTTTGTTGAATCGCTCCTCACGCAGACACTCATCATCCACATCATCCGTACGAGCAAGGTGCCGTTTGTGCAAAGCCGTGCAAGCACTGCCCTGGTGCTGACCAGCGTTGCCATTGCCTGTGTGGGCGTAGCCATGCCGCTAACCCCGGTCGGCGCATTGTTTGGCTTTGTTCCGCTGCCAGCGGCCTACTGGCCCTGCTTGGCGGCAATCGTGTTGGCCTATGGGTTGTGCGCTTACGTGACAAAAGCTTGGTATGTGCGCAGGTATGGTCTGGATTGATGCCGGGCGTGACGCGGTTGCCGAAGTCGGGTCAGCTCGCCTTGCGTTCGGTTTGCGCGGATGCGCCCAGCGCTGCACGCACCTCGGCATCTTCGACTTGCGGAAAGTTGTCGTAGTGGAGGCCGACCGCGCGGAAGCCCTGCGGCGCGTAGAGGCAGACGACATCGTCGGCCAGCGGCCGAATGTCTTCCAGGCTATCGGGTGCGGCCACAGGCACCGCGCAGATGAGGCGTTGCGGATGACGCTGGCGGATGGCGTGGAGTGCCGCCTTCATGGACGCCCCGGTCGCCAGGCCATCATCGACCACGATCACAACGCGCCCCTGTACGTCATATGGCTCACGGTGGGGGGTATAGAGCGCACGGCGCCGGCGGATGACGTCCATCTGTTCGGCGCTTTCCTGCTCGAGATATGTCGCATCCGCGCCGATGCGGCCCGCGTACGGCGCGATGTAACTCCAGCCGCCTTCCTCAACGGAGCCAACCGCCAGTTCGGGATTGAAAGGCGCCCCGAGCTTGCGAACCAGCACGACATCAAGCTGACCATCGAGTGCGGTTGCGATAAGTGCGCCCATGGGAACGGCGCCCCGCGGGATGGCCAACACCAGAGGATGCGTGCCCCTGTACTGGTCCAACGCATTCGCCAGCATGCGCGCTGCATCCAATCGATCTTTGAATCGCATGGGGTTACCTCGCGTGTTGTTGGGGTTGCGTGACCGAGCTCAGATGACGGACAAACCATGCCCGCGCCAGTTCGGCCACTTGTTCGAGCGCGCCTGCTTCTTCAAAAAGGTGCGTTGCGCCGGGCACCGTGTCGAGGGCTTTCTCACAATGCATCTGGCTCAAAGCTTGCCGGTTGAGGTCGAGGACGTCCAAATCGGCTGCGCCGACGATCAGCAGGGTCGGGCAGGCGAGTTTGCCCAGCGCGCGCTGGCCGGCAAGATCCGGGCGGCCGCCGCGGCTGACGACCGCTTCGATCGGGCAGGCGTCGTCCGGCTCGGCTGCCGCCAGGATCGCGGCTGCGGCACCGGTGCTGGCGCCGAAGTATCCGAGGCGCAACCTGCGTTCGCGGGCAATGCTGCCTACCGCGTGTGTGGCTGTATGCAGCCGCCGCGCCAGGAGAGCGATGTCGAACCGGCATGAGGCGTGTGCCGCCTCTTCGGCGCTCAGCAGGTCGAACAGCAGTGTGCCCAGTCTGGCAGCGTGGAGTTGATCGGCAACATACCTGTTGCGCGGGCTGAGCCGTGAACTGCCGCTTCCATGCGCAAAAATCACCAAGCCGACCGCGTTGACCGGGCAAGTCAGGCTGCCCTGGAGCACGGCGTCGTCAGCCACGATGTCCATGCTTAGAGAAAGCGGCTCGGCGTTCATGGAGCGGAGTTCCTGAAATTGGGGTGGCAGCCGGATTACACGCTCAGCGGCGGCTGGACGCTACCGGTCGTTTCGCGCTCACGCTCGTTATGAACGAGGCGGGCGATCAGGCTCCATTCTGTGGCCATCGCGCTCAGCACATCGTCCAGAGACAGCACGCCAATCAGTGCGCCGTCAGACGTCACGCCAACACGCCGGACGCCGGCGGAAAGCATTTCCTGCAACGCGTCGCTCAGGCTTGCATCGAGCGGTACGTTGAGGATGCCGCGGCTCATGACATCGGCCACGCAGGTCTGAGACGGGTCAATGCCAACGGCGACCGCATCGAGCACCATGTCGCGATCCGTGATGACGCCGATCGCGCGAGCCCCAGAGGGGGTGTTCTCCGTCACCACCAGCGCACCGACATGTTTTTGGCGCATCTGCTGCGCCGCCTCCTGGAGCGTGCACGAGAGCGGAATGTGGACTGCATTGTGTGAATAGACGTCCTGAACTCGCATGATGGGCTCCTTGGCCTGTCGATCAGGCGGCCTGCTCAGCTCTTGCCTTTGCGGGGCGTGCCGGTCCGTTCTTCTTCGCCTCGGAGTCTGGCAGAGCCATGAGGTTGAAACTGTCAAAGAAGGCCTTCAGCGAATCGGAAGAGGCGGCAAACAGTTGGGAGGACGATTGCCCTTCCGGTTGTTGCATCTGCTGAGTCCATTCCGTCAACCGGCGCAAATAGGCGGCCTGGAGCTTGTTCGTAAAGTCGATCCATGTCTGCAGCGCCGCGGCGCCGTGGGTCGATTGCATTTTCATAAAGATGCTTTGTGCGGTGGCCAGCGATGTCCAGTCATGCGTGCCGCTCAGTTCATGTTCCAGCTCGCGCACATCTTCCAGCGCAGCCTCGGCCAGCTTGAGGCGGAATTGGGCCAGGTCGATTTGCACCTCGAGCATGAAGCTGGCGGTGCGGCTCATATCGCGCATGGCGGCGCATGCCAGGTTGCATGCCATATCAGCGGGTTGTTGCATTGTGATCTCCGGTGGGGTTTTGGCGGGCAGGTGAGCAGGGCCGCTGAATGCGGTATCCCTATGCAGCGTAGGCACTCTGCAAGTGTGTGCGTTGATATGGCGCAAATTGGCGGCCGCGCGCGAAACATCATCGCTCCAGCGCTTGGTTTCAAGGCACTTGATTGCCTGAGCCTGCCTGGTGAAATCACTGCCCTCTGCTTCTGATGTAAGGCACCACGTTGGACATGTCGCCAAGGACGACATGTGCCCGCTCTTGCATGTTGAGCGGTTGTTGTGTGGCGATCTGGGCTTCCAGCACATGCAGGTCTGCCTCGGATGCGTCGAGCCCGCTGCGCATGCGAGCGCGGATGCGCGTGCGCAGCGTTTGGACGTCGGCAACGCAGTCTACGATGGCCACTGCCACGCCCAATCGGCGGGCCAGCGAGAAGAATCGTCTGCGCTGGTGCTCGGCCAGGAACGTGGCATCGGCAAGCATCGGAAAACCGGCGCGTGCCCCCAGCTTGCAGACAGCGGCCAAGCGTCGATAGGTACGTTCGACTGCACGCGGCAGGTACCGATCGACAGCGGCAACATACCGGAAGCGTTGGCGTTCCACGTCGGAGCGCACGCGGATCATCCCTTCTGCTTCGGCAAGCTGTGCGGCGCGGGTGGATTTTCCGCTGCCGGCAAGGCCATGCATGAGAAGAATGCAGGCGTCGTCTCGGCAGAGCAGCGCCCGGCACAGCTCAAGCATGCGGTGTGCCTCGCCGCGCGGCCTGGCAGCCAAATCGGGTGTTCCCTCCAACTGATGGGCGCGCTCCAGCAGCACCCGGGCGCGCACGAGCGCGCGCATCGATGCGTAGAAGGGCAGTACCGCCAACCCGCCATAGTCGCCACATCGTTCGAGATAACGGTTGATCAGGCGATACGCCAGCCCATGCAGACCCGCGGCGAGCAAGTCCATGAATAAAAAGGCGGTGTCGTACATGGTGTCGATCGACCGAAGCGACGGTGAGAATTCCAGGCAGTCGAACGGCGTTGGCTGGCCACTGATCAACACGATGTTGCCCAAGTGCAGATCGCCATGGCATTCGCGGATGTGGCGGCTGCGCCGGCGTGACGCGAATGTCTCTTCGAGGCGATCTGCGCGCTGGCGAAGAAGCGATACGGTGGCCGCCGCAATCAGCGGTTCAGTGCTGAGGGCAATGACCCCCGCTGCGCAGTCCTCAAGCACGCGCCGAATGCTTGCCGGTGTTCCATCGTCTGACCCAGGGCCGCAGACAGGCGCGGTTGCGTGGAAGTCTGCAATCAGGTCGGCCAGCGCGTCGATCTCTTCCGGGCGGAGTCGCCCATCATGCGCCAATGCACTCAGTACGTCCTGCTGGGCAAACCGGCGCATGCAGACCGCGTACTCACAAGGTGTGCCTTGCCCATTGACGCGGATGGCGCCCGTGGCCGGATCGAGCGAAATGGGCACCACGCCAAGGTACAGCGCAGGGGCAAGGCGGCGGTTGAGGCGGCATTCCTCCTCGCAATCGTTTTGCCGCGCGCGGAGCGTCGAAAAATCGACGAAGTCCAGCTTGATCGGCTTGCGCACCTTGTACGCAAATTCTCCGGCCAGGAGGACCCACGACAGATGGGTTTCGATCATCTGCAAATCCGCAGCGGGGTGCGGATACGCTGCCGCTTCAAGCATGCGAGTGACCAACGCGTCGGCTGGCTGCGTGCGTGCAATGGTGGTGGCTTGTTCGGCCATGCGCGGGTCTCGCCTCCTGATACTGGAGATCAATATCGCGCGGTTGCTGCCATGCGCCCTGACGTAGATCAACGTCCGCGCAGGGTGGTTGCCTAGCATGGAGTCATCGTCCTCTTCGGTGATTCCCATGAAAGCACTCGTCTACGAAGGGCCCGGCAAAATCACGCTGTCAGAGAAGCCGAAGCCGGAATTGCAGACACCCGGAGACGCAGTGGTGCGCGTAACGTTGACGACCATCTGCGGTACCGATCTGCACATCATCAAGGGCGACGTGCCGACCTGCGAGCCAGGGCGCACGCTGGGCCACGAAGGCGTGGGCGTGGTGGAATCAGTCGGTGCGGCCGTGACATCGCTCCAGCCGGGTGACCACGTGCTGATCTCATGCATTTCGTCTTGCGGAAAATGTACCAACTGCCGGCGCGGCATGTACTCGCACTGCGAGACGGGCGGCTGGATCCTGGGCAATCGCATCGACGGTGTGCAGGCCGAATACGTCAGGATTCCGCACGCCGAGACCAGCCTTTACAAACTGCCGCCTGGCGTCGATGAAGAGGCGCTGGTCATGCTGTCAGACATCTTCCCGACCGGGTTCGAATGCGGCGTACTCAATGGCCGCGTCCAGCCTGGCAACAGCGTGGCAATTGTCGGTGCGGGACCCATTGGGCTGGCCTCGTTGCTGACGGCGCAGTTCTACTCGCCGGCGCAGATCATCATGATCGACACGAACGCGGCGCGGCTGGAAGTGGCCGGCCGGCTGGGCGCAACGGCCTGCATCGACGTCTCCGGTGAAGACGCAGTTGCCGCCGTGAAGCGGCTGACGGATGGCGTGGGGGTCGATTGTGCGATCGAGGCGGTGGGCGTGCCAACCACGTTCGAACTCTGCCAGCAACTGGTTGCGCCAGGCGGGGTGATTGCGAACATTGGCGTGCATGGCGTGAAGGCCGATCTGCATCTGGAAACGTTGTGGAGCCAGAACATTGCCATCACCACGCGGCTGGTGGATACGGTCAGCACACCGATGCTCCTCAAAACGGTGCGCGCAGGCAAGCTGCTTCCGGGGCAGCTCATTACGCACCGGTTCAGGCTCGATGACATCCTCACCGCCTACGACACCTTCCGCAACGCCGCGAAGACTCAGGCGCTCAAGGTGATCATCTCCGCCTAGGCGGCAACACGTGTCCGACGGGTTTTCAGTTTTGTGAGGGGGATGCCATGAGCGAGGCGGTGCTTCTGTCTTATGACCCTGTGCAACATCTACTGCCGCAGCCAACGTCTCACGCCGCGCCGTCAACCATTGCGCTGGCGCCGCCGCTACTGGATGGCGGCAACACTCTGACCGCGGCGCTGACCAAGCGGAAAAGCGTGCGCGCGTTTGCGCCCACGCCACTGTCATTGCAGCAACTGAGCGAATTGCTGTGGGCGGCGAACGGCATCAACCGCCCGGCAACAGGCGGGCGCACCGCACCTTCGGCGCATGGCCTGAACGAGATCGATATCTACGTCGCCCTGCCAGAAGGCGTTTATCAATACGAACCTGTGGCGCACCGCTTGCGGCTCAAGCATGCCGTGGACGCGCGCAACCTCACCGGGTATCAGGATTTTGTGGGCAGGGCGCCGCTGGATCTGGTGTACGTGGTGAACCATGCGCGTGCAGATCAGATGCCAGAAGCCGTGCGCGAAACCTTTGCCGGCGTAGCGGCGGGGGCGATCTCGCAAAACGTGTCGCTTTACTGTGCCTCGGCCGGGCTGGGCTGTGTAGTGCGTGGCTGGCTTAATCAGCGTCTTTTGGCAGAAGCCTTGTCACTCAATGAAGATGAAGTTCCGGTGCTGGCACAGACGATCGGCCGCCCTGGCGCAGAGCAATGAGGTATGAAATGAGCCAAGCATGTCGTCTTTTGCCACGCTGCCTTCTGGCCGCGTTGGCTTTGGCCGCGAGCGCGCACGCGGGTGCAGTTGGGCCGGACGCGGTGGCGGCTCCGGAGGTCCGCTCCCAGAACGAAATCGCGTATGTGTCGGGCGGTGTGGGGAGCGACGAGCGCGACACCATGCGCGCGATGGCGCGTCGTTTCAATGTGCGGCTGAACGTGGTGTCGGTCAAAACCGGCGAGGCGCTGTCGGATGTGGATGTCTCGGTTGCGGATGATCGCGGCAAACTCCGTTTGCGCGTGCGCACGGAGGGGCCGCTTTTGTATATGCAATTGCCTCGCGGGCGCTATCAGATAACGGCTGCGTATCAAGGTGTAATGCAGACCCTGAGCGTTCGCGCAGGCGCGCAGCCGGTTGATGCCGTTGTGCGGTTGCGTGTCGAACCGGGAACAGACCGGTGGCTCTTGTGTAAGCGTGGTTGCCCCCGCGCCGGCCGACATCCGGCGATAGCGCGATGAGGCCGTCATGACAGCACAGCGCATTGCGCTTATCACCGGTGGCATGGGCGGGCTGGGGGAAGCCATTGCCATCCGTCTTTACGCGCAAGGGCATCGGGTTGTGGTCACCCATTCGCTGGGCAATACGCATGTGACCTCATGGGTGGCAGAGCAGCATGCCCAAGGGCGTCTGTTTCAGACGTTTTCGGTGGATGTGGCTGACTACGACGCTTGCCAACGCTGTGCATCTGAGGTGCTTTCGATCGTGGGCCCGGTCGACATACTGGTGAACAACGCCGGTATCACGCAGGACATGACCTTCAAGCGCATGACGCTGGATGCCTGGCGGAACGTGCTTGCCACCGATCTCGACTCCGTCTTCAACATGACCAAGCCGCTGTACGCAGGCATGATCGAGCGCGGTTGGGGCCGCATCATCAACATCTCGTCGGTCAACGGATCGCGGGGCGCGTTCGGGCAGACGAACTACGCGGCGGCCAAGGCCGGCATACACGGGTTCACCAAGGCACTGGCCCTTGAGTGCGCCGCAAGGGGTGTAACCGTGAACACGATTTCGCCCGGTTATCTCGCCACCCGAATGACGCGCGATATTCCTGACGAAATCATGCAAGAGCGGATTCTTCCGCAAATCCCGATAGGACGCCTGGGCAGGCCGGAAGAAGTGGCTGCCTTGGTGGCCTTTTTGTGCGGCGAGGACGCTGCCTACGTTACGGGTGCCAACCTGGCCGTGAATGGTGGCTTGCACATGCAATAGCGCGTTTGCACGCCCACGATATGCCTCAAGACTGTGACGAGCGTTTGCCATTGGCTTGCACGAGCATGCGTTCCACATGCGTGAAAGCTTCGTGAAGCGCGACGTATGGGTCTTCGTTGGACGTGTTGCTCGAAACATGCGTCTGATGCGGTGTGAACACGTGGATGTGGACGTCGAATGGCTTGCCATGGTGCTGATGCTTGGCTCCCACGGCCAGGCTGACGCGGCAGCGCAGCAGATCGCCACGAAGACGCTTCAGGCGCTCCACACGGTCGATAACCGCTTCTTCGACGGCCTTGGAATGCGGAATCCCCTGGAACGAAATATCGACTGGCACGCTCATGGTTTGGCTCCGGTTGGTCTGGTTGCTGGTGTGGACATTGATGCTTCATTTTTGATCGCACGATTTCCGGCACCTTGACTCGGATCAAACCAACCGGCGCGGCCGGCGGCATGTTGCGGTGCAGACACAAATAGCCCGAGGTGGTGTGTGAGTTCGGTCGTCACATGGTCCGCTTCAACAACGGACGCAGCGTGTCGAGCGAGTGCGCATTGAGTCCGTTTGCTTGCCCCAGCCACGTACAAGCGCACCTTCCGACTTTGCCGGGCTGCATTCAATGCCGCGCGTGGCTTTGCAGGATCACGAAACGCTGTCGAACCGGCTTGCGCGAGATCAACCCGGCAAACGCGCGCCGCCGTATCGTGGGCAGAGATCAAGGGTGCTTTCATGATCAAGCTGCTCATCCTGATGAACGTGGTGGTGTTCGTTGCGGAACTTTTTGCGGGAGACGAGTTGCTGCGTACCTTTGCGCTCTGGCCACTCGGCATATCGGGCGGCGGCATGCGGAGCGGATTCATGCCGTGGCAACCGCTGACATACGCCTTCCTGCATGCAAATGGTGCGCATCTGGCGCTCAACATGTTCGGTCTCTACATGTTCGGGCGCGACGTGGAACGCACCGTGGGAGCGCCTCGGACTTGGCTGCTCTATCTATCCAGCATCTTGAGTGCGGCGTTCGCGCAAATCGCTTTTACAGTCTTCAGCGTTCTGCCGGCGGGTCCGGTCATTGGCGCGTCCGGGGGCGTATTCGGATTGCTTCTCGCTTACGCCGTCCTGTTTCCCAATCGCATGATCGTTCCGTTGATCCCGCCCATCCCGATGCCTGCGTGGGCGTTTGCAACGCTCTATGCAATCGTGGAGCTGACACTCGGCGTGAGCGGAACCGAAGTCGATGTCGCGCACTTTGCCCATCTGGGCGGCATGGCGGGCAGCGGGGTGCTGCTTTGGCAGTGGTTGCGCGGCACACCACGCGAGTCATAGGTCATAGGCTGTGCAGGGTAGACGAGGCGGGCTATCCATTCATCCTCCTTCGGAGCTGCGGCTGATGAACACCTGGGTCTTCTCGTTGTGTTGCGCGCTTCTGATGCTTGCGTGCCCCGGTGCCAACGCAGAGACGCCCGCCATGGAGCCACATGTGGTGGTGCTCGTTTATCACCGCTTTGCATTGACGGCAGATAGCACCATGACGGTTCGGATGCAGACATTCGAGGCGCATCTACATGCGATCGAGGCGGCTGGTTATCGCATCGTTCCGCTAGCGGACATTCTGCGCTGGCACGAAGGCAAGCAAGACGCACTGCCCGCGAAGGCTGTTGCCATTACGGTGGATGACGGCCATCGGTCTGTGTACGAGACGTTGTGGCCCGCGCTGCGCGGCCGGAGCATACCCGTGACGCTGTTTGTGTACCCGTCTGCAATCTCAAATGCCGCATACGCGATGACCTGGCCCCAGTTGCGAGAGCTTGCCCGCACCGGCCAGTTTGAGGTGCAGTCTCACACCTACTGGCATCCGAATTTTCGCGTGGAACGTATGCACCGAGGCGCCGATGATTTCGTCAAGTTCGCCCACGACCAGTTGCGCCGCGCAAAGGCGCGCATCGAAACAGAGATCGGGGTCCCGGTGCACGTACTGGCGTGGCCGTTCGGCATCCACGATCCTGAACTGGAGCGCATCGCCCGAGAGGCGGGCTATACCGCCGCGTTCACTCTGGACGCGCGGCCGCTGCGGGCGAGTCAACCCGCCCTGGCACTGCCTCGATACCTGATTACCGATGACTGTGGAGCGCGATGCATGACGCGCATTCTCAATGCAGCCGGGGGCAATCATGAGTAGCCGCTTGTGCCTGTGGCTTGCAGCGGTGTGGCTCTCTTGCGCGCAGTTTGCGGGCGCGGCCGAGATCAGGGTGGTCGACGCACAGACTCACCTTCCTGTGGAAGGCGCTTTCACATTCGTTCAGGGCGAGAGCGGAACGACCGATGCTGCCGGCCTGGTCGCCATTCCGGCATCGGCGGTGGATGCACGCGCGGTGGTCAGCGTCCGCGCGCCTGGCTATGCACGTGCCGAGCTGGTGCTTGGCGGCCCGCAGCCCGCAGTCGGGATATCGCTCAAGCCGATCAGGCCGAAGGCGGTTTATCTGTCGGTACAGGGCGTATCCAACCGATCCTTGCGCGATGCGGCTGTCGCCCTTCAGGGCGAGACGGCCATCAATGCGCTGGTGATCGACATGAAGGGCGACCGGGGAGATACACCTTATCCGAGTGCAGCCCGTGTGACAGCGGGCGCGGCCCCCGAACAGAACAACGGTGTGGCCCGGATCAACCAGTTCGCCGCCGTGATTCGGCAACTCCGTCTACGTGGCCTGTATCTGATTGCGCGCATCGTCGTCTTCAAGGACGACCGCTTGGCCCGGGCGCATCCCGAATGGGCCGTGCGAGACCGCGATGGAGAGGTCTGGCGCGATCGTGAAGACCAACAATGGATCGACCCCGGTGTGCAGGCCGCCTGGGCCAGCACGCTTGACGTGGCGGAAGAGGCTGCAAGACTCGGGTTTGATGAGATCCAGTTCGACTATCTTCGTTTTCCGGACGCCAATGGCTTGCAGTTTCACCAAGCCAACACGCAAGCACACCGGGTTGCGGCCGTTACGGGTTTTCTTGCGCGGGCCAGAGAGCGGCTGCGGCCGTACAACATTTACCTGGCGGCGGACATTTTCGGCTACGTTTGCTGGAACACCGACGACACAGCGATCGGCCAGCAGATCAACACACTGGGCGCTGTGGTCGACTACATCTCGCCCATGCTCTATCCATCTGGCTTCACGTGGGGCTTGCCCGGCAGCAGAAACCCCACCGAAAAGCCTGGCGAGATCGTCTCGCGTTCCCTGGCGGAAGCGAAGCGCCGCACAGGTTTGCCGGGCGTGAGGTTCCGGCCATGGCTGCAGGCGTTCCGGGACTATGCTTTTGATCGTCGTGAGTTCAATGCCGAGATGATTCGCGCCCAAGTCGACGCTGCCGATGCGGAAGGTACCAACGGGTGGATGCTATGGAACGCGCGCAATCGTTACGACCCAGCCAATTTGCCGCGATAGTCGCGGTACTGGCGGTGGTGCTGCTGGCCTGCACGCAGACCCTGCGCGCCGAGCCCGCCGCCACCGGCCTTGGGCCGCTGGGCACGCCTGTGCCCATGCGCGAACTGGAAGCCGTGGTGGCGGCGCAGATTGCCGATGCCAATGTGCCCGGGGCGGTCGTGGCGATCGGTGATGCCAGCGGGTTGCGCGAACGCGTCGCGCTGGGCGAGCGATCTGTTGGACTCGCCGCTGAGCCGATGACCGAAGACACCATCTTCGATCTGGCATCGCTCACCAAGGCAGTGGCCACTGCCACGGCGGTATTGCAGTTGGCAGAGCGAGGACGTTTGGAGTTGGATGCACCTGCCAGCCGTTACTGGCCCGCCTTCGCAGACGGAGGCAAGGCGCGCATCACAATACGGCAGTTGCTCATTCACACATCCGGTTTGCCTCCCGGCCTGGCCGCCCGAGCGGAACTCCGGAGTCGCGCCACGGTGCTTCACGCGATCGGGATCATGCCGCCGATTGCGGAGCCGGGGCTCCGTGTCATCTACAGTGATCTCAACTATGTTGTGCTGGGCGAGATCGTCCAGCGTGTCAGCGGGATCGGGCTGGACGCATGGTGTGCGCAGCAGATCTTTCGACCGCTTGGCATGCGCGACACCGCATTCCGTCCGAGCCACAAAGCGATCACCCGCATCGCGCCAACCATCATTCGCAACGGACGATGGCTTCGCGGCAAAGTGCATGATCCGACGGCCGCTGCACTGGGTGGTGTCTCCGGCAACGCGGGCCTGTTCTCCACGGCGGATGACCTCGCGCAGTTCGCCAGGATGCTCCTCAACGGGGGCCGCTTCGAGGGGCGCCGTATCCTGCAACCGGACAGCGTTGCCCTGCTGTTGACGCCAGACGCCTCGACTGCAGTGGAGGCAACACGCACGCTGGGATGGGAAGTCCAGGCGCCGTTGACGCCCAACCGCTATCGCGCGCCGCGCGCGGGGCTCCTCCAGCACCTGGGCTATACCGGCACCGGCTTATGGATCGACTTGGTAACGCGCAGATTCGTGATTGTGCTCACAAGCCGGCTGTATCCGGACGAGCAGGGTAACGCCATGCCGTTGCGTGAAGCCGTGCTGAATCTGGTGTCGAGCACCGCGCCGCCGCTCTCCGGCGAGCAGATCGCAGTGCGCGCCCCCACCATGGCCGATGCGGTGAACAGTGCCGGACGCCGCTTACCCATGGCGGTCGGCCCCGTGCGATCAGGTATCGATGTATTGGAGGCCAGCGGCTTCGCACCGCTTGCCGGAAAGCGGGTCGGCTTGGTCACGAACCACAGTGGCCTGGATGCGCAGGGGCGGCGCACCATCGACGTACTCAGTCAGGCGCCGGGCGTGCGGTTGACGGCGATCTTTGCACCGGAGCATGGCATCGGTACGGATCTCGACGCGCGCTTTGGCGACACGATCGACACACGCACCAACGTGGTCGTCCATAGCCTGTATGGCAACAGCAAAGACATACCACGCAGCGCGCTGGCCGATATCGACGTTCTGGTGTTTGACCTCCAGGACGCCGGCGTACGCTTCTTTACCTACCTTGCCACCCTGGGGGCGACGCTGGAAGCCGCAGCTAAGGCCCACATCCCGGTGCTGGTGCTGGACCGTCCCAATCCGATACGCGGTGATCTCGTTGGTGGGCCGGTATCCGATACGGCTGACCGCTCATTGACAAACTATGTGCCTCTGCCGCTTGTGCACGGCATGACGATCGGCGAGCTTGCCAGATTGCTGAATGATCAGTTGCACATCGGCGCAGCGCTGCATGTCGTGGCCATGGAGCAGTACGACCGCGCAATGCGCTTTGCCAATACCGGGCTGGGTTGGGTTCCGCCATCACCAAACCTGCGCGATTTTGCTGCCTTGGAGCGGTATCCGGATGTGGGGTTGATCGAGGGCGCAAGTGTCAGCGTGGGCAGGGGCACGTCGGCGCCGTTCGGCATGGTGGGAGCACCGTGGATGGACGGCACAGCGGTAGCGGAAGCACTCAATGCCCTGGATACCGGCGCCACCTATACACCCGTCCATTTCGTTCCAGCGGAGGGGCCATACCATGGCCGCTCGTGCTCGGGTGTGGCGATCCACCGGACGTCAGCGCTGACGCGCCCGGGCCGCATCGGTTTGGCGCTGGCCCGGGTACTGTCGCAACGCTATCCGGAGCATTTCAAGTTGGAGGCGATCCGCACGTCCGTTGCGTCGGAGACGGTCTGGGCGATGCTGCGTGATGGCGTTTCGCTAGACGCGATCGAGCATGCCTACAGCGCACAGACCGATGCCTTTCTCTCGCAGCGAGCGCCCTATTTGCTCTATTGACGATGGCAGCCACGCGCGCAGATGGAGCCCGCTGGGGCAATAACAGATGCTGCTACTTCATCTGATTGCCGCCATCCGTGTATGGGTCACGTTTGCCCTTTGCGCCTTCTGTGTACGGGTCAAACTTGCCGCGCCTCGACCCTTCTGTGTACGGGTCACGTTTGCCCTTTGCACCCTCTGTGTACGGATCAAACTTGCCGCGTCTTGATCCCTCTGTGTACGGGTCGCGTTTGGCTTGTTTAGCGCCGTCCGTGTAGGGGTCCACCTTGCGGGCCGCCTGTCCTTCGCCGTTCTGTGCCGCGTCGGGCTTACTCTGTGCGTACGCTGCAGTGGAAGCCGCTGCGACCACGAGCAGAGTCATCATGAGTTTTCTGCGCATTTTGTGCTCCTGCAAACAAATCAAATCCAACCGCTGGATCAAAAACCTGTTCTATCCACCACGTGCTTGCCCGATGGCTATTTCAAGAATAGGCAGCTGCTAGAGACCCTCGTTGACAGGAATCAAGCGGCTTTCTTTCGTCGATGCCATGCATGGCACATGGTTTTCGGCATTAGGCATTAGGCGTTCGGCATTAGGCGTTCGGCTTTTGTTTTGGCCGCCGTATTCCCATTCGCCCGGACAGCCGTCAGGCGCCTTGCGCGCTCTTGGGCGTTGTTTGCGGCTGCGACAGCGATCGGGTTTGCGTAGCCGATGCGGCTATCACGTTGAAGGTGTTGACCAACGTCTGCCAGGCGTCGAGGGACGCGGTCAACAGTTGTGCGGCAGGCGCAGCCGCCCCGGGCCGATGTTGGAACGGGGTGCTCCACTCTGTCGCCTGGCGCAGATAAGACTGCTGTGCGTCATTGAGAAGGTCGCCCCACTGGCGGGCAGCGTTTGCGCCCAGGCTGGCTTGCAGCTCCATGTATGCGCTCTGCGCCGAGGCCAGTGCGTTCCAGTCTTTGATGGCATCCAACTGGTCTTCCAGTTGGCGCAGATTCTCTAGCGCGGTTTCTGCCATCTTGACGCGAAGGCGCGCGAGCTGAAGCTGGCTACCGACGAAGAACTCGGCTGCGCGGCTGGCGTCGCGCATGGTGGCTCGGGCAAGGTTACAGACTGCATCAGTAGGCTGCGGCATCACGATCTCCGGTTGATAAGACTGCAGGGTAGGCACTTCGCCGTGGCCGGAATTGACCTGACGCAAGTCTCTGGATCGGCTTGCCGTATGCCCCTGACAGGACGGTTTTCCTGAGGCGATTGGCTGCCTGAGCCCCCCCAGAAAAAACTTCGGATGGCAGTGTCCGGCATCGGATCTGCTGGGCAGACCGGCGCCTAATCCAGATCCCACGCTGGATAGTCCGACAGAACGTCAGCCCGCGAGCGGCATGCGAGCAGCGGGTCGTCCGGTCCAATCCAGGCCGCGCGCACGTTCGCGCAGACGTCACGAAACCGCGCAGTGCTGATGCCCATGCGATTGGCTGCCGTTGCCCAGTGTGTAAAGACTTTTGAATGAACAGCCAGATACCTCTGGCGCATGTCTGGTTCTCGCGGAAACATGCCATCGGCGGGAGAAAAATCGGGGCACCTCAAGTAGAGGTTGAACCAGAAGAGCGCCGCATACGCCCGGAGAATCTCTTCCACTGACTCTGGACACGCCGGATTGAAGGCGACATGGGGGCACGGGCAATCGGTCTCACAGAAATATGTCGTACGCATGTTCGCGCGCCCCGGTTATCCGACGTGCTGAGGGTGCGTGGCGACGGAATACGCGCGCAGCGGATTGGCGATGGCGTCCACCGTCACCGTCATCTCCAGCCCACCAACGCCAGGCAAGCGGAGCAGGGCCATCTTCAGGTAGGTCAGTGGGCGGGCATTGCAGACGTGGCCAGTCATGCGAATGCGTCCATGCTCAGCGCTGATATGGATTTCGTTTGCCAACGTCGGGGCAAACCAGTTGGCGGCCGTCTTTGCCAAGACGGCAAGCGCCGGATCAGGGAGCAGACAGGCATTGGCATCCGGAAGAAATACCGTTGCCAGCGCATCTTCGTTGATGTGCCGAACGGGTGCCGCTTTCGCGAGCTGATGATGGATGGCTGCGGGAGCGATCATGGCGAAGGCGGCGTGTCAAAGTGTCTTGCCACCACTGTAGGAGACTGCCTGGAAGCGCACTTGATCGTAAGCAAAGCTTGATGATCAGGGTGCAGTGCTGGCAGAACCGAAGTCGAGCGATGGTTCCTGTATCAAGCCGGGCGTTTCTGTGCATGCACCCGCTCGCCTGTTCGAGACAGCCCGTGCAAACGCATCGGTGGACACGGCCGGCGCCGGGTGTGCTTGACGTAAGCAGGTATTGCGTTGTTGAGGCAGGTCAACGCGCGCGACGCAGTGCCCAATAGGCTAATAG
Source organism: Ralstonia sp. SET104 (assembly GCF_003851545.1). GTDB lineage: Bacteria > Pseudomonadota > Gammaproteobacteria > Burkholderiales > Burkholderiaceae > Ralstonia. The sequence goes on from NZ_BHVX01000010.1 coordinate 62,119, forward strand.
ATCAGTTCGCTTTGATGCGGCTTCGCTGTTGAGCCTGGGTTGATTTCCCTAAGAGGGCGACGGGATCGAAACGCGGATGTGCAGCATGACCACCGGCTGCCCTCCGCAGCTTCTTGAGGTGTGCAATGCCGGAAATTGTCACGCTTACGGTCAATCCCGCAATCGACATCGCCACGTCGGTGGAGCGCTTGACGGATACCCACAAGATGCGCTGCACCCCGGCGCGCTGTGACCCCGGAGGCGGCGGAATCAACGTTGCCCGCGTTGTTCATCGCCTGGGTGGGGATTGCCTGGCCATTTACCTTGCCGGCGGCCCGGTGGCCGAGCGATTGGGGCGTCTTCTGTCGGCAGAGGGCTTATCGTTCGTCGCCCTCGGGATCGAAGGGCAGACGCGCGAGAATTTTTCCGTGACGGAACTGTGCAGCCACCGCGAGTTCCGGTTCGTGATGCCGGGGCCGGCCGTCTCGGAAGCGGAATGGCAGCGCTGCCTGGAGTATCTGGATGCGCTGCAACCTGCGCCGCGCTACCTCGTGCTAAGCGGAAGCCTGCCGCTCGGGGTGGCCGACGATTTCTACGCGCGCGCCATTGACAGGGCCAAGGTTCATGGCAGCCGCGTCGTACTGGATGCCTCGGGTCCGGCATTGCGCATGGCATTGCCGCATGCGCCATACCTGATCAAGCCCAGCCTGAACGAGCTCCGACAACTCACAGGGCGCGCGTTGGAGACGGAAGCGGATTGCAGGCAAGCTGCTCGAGAGATTGTCCGCAATGGGCACGCGCATGCCGTCGCGCTCACGCTGGGCGCAGGCGGGGCCATGCTCGTCACGCAAAAAGATGTTGTCCGCTCACGTGCGGTCGCAACGTCATGCCTGAGCACCATTGGGGCGGGTGACAGCTTCGTGGGCGCAATGGTGTGGGCGCTTAACCGGAATGCCGGGATACACGAGGCATTTCGATACGGCATGGCCGCCGCTGCAGCAGCGTTGGGCCATGCCGGTACTGAACTTGGCAGCGCCGCCGAGATCGAGCAGCGCTATGCAGAGGTCTCCGTGTCTTGAGGCGCGCCTGCCTGAGCTTGATGGATCGGGGCAAGCCGCCGCTTGGCTTGCAAGGGCGGCTGGTGGCGTTACGGAGCGTCCCTCCTGATGCTACCGGCTCCATTTCACGTGCAGTTCGGTTTCTGCGTTGCCATAGTCAAACGTCAGGTGCCCGTGGAATGCATGGTGGATTGCGTGGCCGATGTCGCGCGCCAGATGAAAACCGGTCGTCAGGATGTCCGTGCCGCTGCTCGTGCATTCGACAGCCATGATGCGTTCCATCGGATGATCCAGGCGCAGATCTGCCTCGCGGTGGCGAGCGAGCGTCAGGATCTCTTCCCGATGGGCCGCCTCAAAGTCCCCCGACAGGTGGATTCGGGCTGCCGGCATCTGGTCGGCGGCACGCTGGCATGCCGAGCAGATCAATGAAGTTGCCCCCGGTGGTGGACTGCGCCACAACCAGCGGCCCTTGAGGTAAACGGCACCGCAAACCGGGCAACAGCTTGCGGCCGGTGCCTTGTCGGGTTGCCGATACCGGTTGTGGATCGGCTCAACGGCAAATGGGCTCCAGCGTGCCGGCCGCACTCGTTCGGATTGAGAGCGTTGTTTCATATTGACTCCTGTGAGGGCGAATTCCTCCGGCCTGCTGCAGAGCAGAATCTGCAACACGGTGGCGGTGGACAATTCTCAGAGTACTTCCCGCCGCGCGACGCAATTTGGGCTGAGTCAAGTCCGTGCGTAACAGTGCCCATCGAGCCAGGCTTCAGTCGAGCCGCATCGCGCCAGCAGGCACCACAGCCAACACGGCAAGCAGCGGTTCGGGCGGCGTTCAAGTGGGGTGCATCTTCCATGGCGTCCAGACGCCCACGCCGAGTCGCCCGCAGCTTGCGATAGCGCAATCAATGTGCGGCGGCGCTGTCTAGACTGCAGATACCACCGCTGCATCCGTGGAGCCCATCGCCCGTGTCTGCCCCTCTCACACCTTTCCTTGGCGTGCGCGAAGTGGCCAGCCGCCTCACCGGCAGCGCCGCCGACTACGACCACCTGCTGGAGATGGCCCGCGCAAAGCGCTACGTTCTTCTTGGCGAGGCTACGCACGGAACACGCGAGTTCTATCAGACACGTGCAGACATCACGCGGCAGTTGATTGTGCAAGGCGGCTTTGACGCCGTCGCTATTGAGGGCGACTGGCCCGACGCCTGGCGCATCAACCGCTATGTTCAGGGCGAGGGCACAGACACCGCTGCCGAGGCGCTAGGCGATTTCCAGCGGTTTCCTGAGTGGATGTGGCGCAATCGGGAGATGCTCGACTTCATCACTTGGCTGCATGCGCACAACGCGGCCCTTGCTACCCCGCAACGTGTGGGCGTTTATGGGTTGGATCTGTACAGCCTGTACCGGTCCGCCGAGGCTGTCGTCGAATACCTGCAGAAGACCGATCCGGAACAGGCAGCGGTGGCACGCATGCACTATGCGGCGCTGGACCACGTGCGTGAACCAATGACGTACGGCTACGAAGCTGCCGCAGGTTTGAGGTTGCCAGCGCAACGCGAGGTGATCGAGCAACTGCGCCGGTTTCGGGCGAGCGAGGCCAGGTTGATCGAGCAGGATGGCACCGCCGCCATCGACTCGCATTTCTTTGCCGAGCAAAACGCCATCGTCGTTGTCAACGCAGAAGCGTACTACCGCGAATCATTCGGACGCCGCGTCAATACGTGGAACCTGCGCGATGCGCACATGGCACAAACGCTGTTCGGTTTGGCTGCGTATCGGCAGCGCCGTGGCGGCGACGGGCGGATCGTCGTGTGGGCGCACAACTCCCATGTGGGTGATGCGCGGGCAACGGAATCCGCCAGCCGGCATGAATGGAACCTTGGGCAACTCGTGCGTGAGCAGGTTGGCGGTGCCGCATTGCTTGTCGGCTTTACGACCTATACCGGCCACGTATGCGCCGCATCCGAGTGGGGCGGCGAGGCCGAGCGGAAATGGGTGCGGCCAGCGCGGCCGGACAGTTGGGAGCATCTGTTCCACAGCACTGGGCTGGATCGCTTCTTCCTTCCGCTTGGCGATGCGGCGGCAGATGTGTTTCGCGAGCCGCTGCTGGAACGGGCAATCGGTGTGCTGTACTTGCCGAAGACCGAGTACGCCTCGCACTATTTCGATGCGGCCATCGGCGCGCAGTTTGACGCGCTGGTCCATCTGGACGAAACCTCTGCCATCGAGCCTTTGAGCACTTTGAGCACCGCGCTGCTACCGTGACCACACGTGTCCGCCGGGTTGCATTGCGTGTGTCATGTGTCATGTGTCATTTGGCCAGTGCAGGTTACTGCGGCTGTTGCGCGGGCAACGGCGCGTGAGCGCTGGCGGGGGCGCCCGCTTCTGACTTCGGAGTCGGCATTGGGGTCACGTTGCCAGCCAGAATCATGTCCAGGTCGTGGCGGTCAGCCACCTCTTTGTCCAGCAGCATGCGTGACAGCGCTTCCAGTTTGGGGCGCTGGCCTTCGAGCGTGGCCCTCACGCGGGCACTGGCATCGGACAACACCTTGCGGACTTCCGCATCGATCAACTGCGCTGTGTCTTCGCTATATTCCTTGCGCTCGCGCTGCATCAAGCCTGCCCCGGCGAGCAGCGGGTTCGGTGTCTGCTCATAAGTGGCCAGACCAAGCTGTTCGCTCATGCCGAACTGGGTGATCATCTGGCGGGCCATGTCAGTTGCGCGTTGCAAGTCATTTTGCGCACCGGTCGATACGTCGTGGTACACGATCTGCTCGGCAATGTAACCGCCCAGCAGCACGTCGAGCCGGTCCAGCAATTCACTGTGCTTGAGCAGGTAGCGGTCCTCCGCCGGGGTCTGTTGCGTGTAGCCCAGGGCGGCGATACCTCTTGGAATGATGGAAACCTTCGAAACGCGATCGGCCAGGGGCCTGTGCTCGGCCACGATGGCATGGCCTGCTTCGTGGTAGGCGATGGTCTCCTTTTCCTTGGCGTTCATCACGCGGTTCTTCTTCTCCAGGCCGCCCACGATGCGGTCAAGCGCCTCGTCAAAGTCGGCGGTCTGCACGGCGGGTTTACCGTCGCGCGCGGCAAGAAGTGCCGCTTCATTGACCAGGTTGGCCAGGTCGGCACCAGCAAAGCCCGGCGTTCGAGCGGCGATCTTGCTCAGGTCGACATCGGCCCCCAGCGTGACGTTTCTGGCGTGGACCTTGAGAATCTGCTCTCGCCCTTTGAGGTCTGGACGGTCAAGGGCGACATGGCGGTCAAACCGGCCGGGACGAAGCAGGGCAGGGTCGAGTATTTCGGGCCGGTTCGTTGCGGCCATGATGATGACGCCCTTGTCGCTGTCAAAGCCGTCCATCTCGACCAGAAGCTGGTTCAGCGTCTGTTCGCGCTCTTCATTGCCGCCAACCAGGTTGAACGCACGCGTCTTGCCCAAGGCATCGAGTTCATCGATGAAGATGATGCACGGCGCCATGGCTTCAGCCTGACTGAACAAATCCCGCACGCGCGCCGCACCTACGCCAACGAACATCTCAACAAACTCCGACCCGCTCATGCTGAAAAATGGCACGGCTGCCTCACCAGCAACTGCCTTGGCAAGCAGCGTCTTGCCCGTTCCGGGCGCACCCACAAGCAACACACCCTTGGGAATCCTGCCGCCCAAGAGCTGATACCGCAGGGGCTCTTTCAGAAAACTGACGATTTCCGACAGCTCTTCCTTGGCTTCGTCAATGCCGGCAACGTCGGCGAAAGTCACGCCGGTTTCCTTTTGCATGTAGATCTTTGCCTTGCTCTTGCCGATTTCCATCAGCCCGCCGGCGGCTGCCCCGCCCATGCGCCGGATCAGAAAGCTCCAAACAGCGAAAAACAGGAGCGCAGGCACAACCCACGACAGGAGCGTGCTCAACCATTTGTTGTCTGGCCGGCCGACAAACCGCACCTTGGCCGCCTCCAGTTCCTGAACAAGGGCCGGGTCATTCACGCGAAGGGTCTGGAAAGGATGGTCGCCCTTGCCCGTACGCCGGATGACATCGATCTGCTGCTGCGTCAGCAACGCCTCGACGCCTTCCGTCGAGAAGGTGCCGGTGATGTCCTGGTCACCAATGGCAACGTCCTTGATCTTGCCCGCATGCAAGAGGAGCTTGAAGTCGCTGTAGGGAAGGGTGTTGACCTGCTCGGACATGAACAGCGTTTGGAACGCCAGCATGCTCAACGCGACGATGACGGCGTACCAGAGCGAAAACCTTTGTTGCTGCGGCTTCATACTCTCTTTCACTTTCTCACCTTCGCATGGTCTCGTCCGCCAGCCGATATCCCGGTCGAACCTTGATGTTCGTGCTTGGGCCGGAAAGTCGGTTGATGCGGATCAATCAGGCCCCAAGTCGGTGTTGCCTTCCCGAAGGAAGACTTGCTTTGCCGCTATTGGTGGCGGACGTGTGGCGGACGTGCGGCGGACGTGCGGCGGACGTGCGGCGGCGGAAACAGCCTCCAGCAGCCCGCCTGATGACGGAAGAAGATGATGACAAACGGGCGGGCGGATGTCGTCAGCTCCACCCGCACGCAGCCGCAATCAACGCCAGGGCAATGCAGGCGCGTGATTTGCAGATGCGGTGTGTCGCTCAGGCCAAACCACTTGGCAATCAGCTCGCGCAACGAGGTGTCGTATTGGGGCATGGTGCTTGCCGGTGTCATGCGGCCTGAGCCTGTGGCTGCGCAGTCCGCCAATCGGAGGGCAGTGTCAGCAGCATCAGCTTGAATAGCGTGCGCGCAGCCCGCAGGGGGCTTTTCAGGCACGCCTCCACCTGTGCGCTGCGGCATTCTCCAAACAGGCACCACGAACAGAAGTGCTCGCAGTTGTTGGTCAGCAGCCGATAATCGCTTTCGCCCAGGCGCGAACCGGCACGGCGGGCGACTTCGTCGCCGTTGTAGCAGGGGCTGGCGTCGCGCTGGATGCTCACTGCAAAACCGCATGCAAAGCTGCCAATGGAGATACGCTCCACCGGCCCCCGGCGCTGACGGCGAGAAAAGCCGGCGTAGTGAATCACCTGCCCGTTGCCGACATAGATGCCATGGTGTTCGTATCCATCGCGTTCTGCCACAAGGTGTGCGCCAACGGGAAGCACTGTGTCAAAAGCGGCAAGGTCGTGCGAGTCGTTCCACTGGACGATGCATTCAATGTTCTGGCTCATGGCGCGCTCCGTTGTGCTGGCTGGGCGGTGTCGGGCACCGGGGGGCGATTCGACAAGGCGCTGCGTTGCTTGTTGGCCTGCCACCAGTATTGGCGGCACGCTCGCCAGCGTCATGCAGGCTGTGCTGAGAATGCTGTCGGAACTGCGGGTTCTCATGTCAGGAAAGCCTGACAAGGTGGCCGGCACCTCAGAAGCGATGTGCTCGATACGAGCCCCAAGACACCCACGCGACGGCCACCGTGCGCCGCCGTTGATCTGCCGCAAGGCGCTCCGGCACCACCGTGCCACGATGAATCTGCTGGTCCCAAGATCCCCAAGGGCCGTTCATCAGGAGGCAGTCATGAGTCAACTCAAGCGTTATGACCCGTTCGCCATTGAACCGGTTGGCGACATTTTCCAAGGGCTTCTGCGCTCGTTCCGCGGCGGCATGGATGGCGCGCTGCCGTTCAAGGTGGATGTGACAGAGTCTGAGAAGGCGTACAGCGTGGTTGCGGAAATCCCGGGCGCGAAGAAAGAAGATATCGACGTGACGGTCGATCGCGGGACGGTCATGATCTCGGCCAAGGTGGAGCGCCAGTCCGAGCAGAAAGAAGGCGAACGCGTGATCCGCAGCGAACGCTATAGCGGCTCGATGCAGCGCATGTTCACGCTGGATGCGGCAGTCGATGAAAACAAGGTTGACGCCACGTACGAGAATGGGTTGCTGCGTGTGACGCTGCCCAAGAAGGAAGCGTCACCACAGCAGCGCGTCACGATTCGCTGAGCGCCAGGGGGTGCGGCATGCGGCTGCAATTTCTTGGCGCGACCGACACGGTGACCGGCTCGAAATATGTGCTCGAGACCGGCGAGCACCGTGTCATGGTCGACTGCGGGCTGTTTCAGGGCTACAAGTCTCTGCGCTTGCGCAACTGGGACAAGCTTGCCGTCAACCCGCACCACATCAATGCGGTTGTGCTAACGCATGCCCATATCGACCACAGCGGCTACTTGCCGCTGCTGGTCCGTAACGGGTTCCACGGCCCGGTCTATTGCACGAAAGGTACGGCAGAGCTGTGCAACATCCTCTTGCCTGATAGCGCTCGGCTTGCGCAGGAGGATGCAGAGTACGCAAATGCCCACGGGTTCTCGCGCCATCATCCCGCCTTGCCGCTCTATGACGAGAAAGACGCTGCCAAGGCATTACGCCGCTTGCATCCTGTTAGCTATGGCGAGCGCTTTCCCGTTGTCGACGGCGTGGAAGCCGAGTTCCACCGTGCAGGGCACATCATCGGGGCGGCCACGGCGACATTGTTGGCCGAAGGCCGTCGCATCGTCTTTTCTGGCGATCTGGGGCGGCAGGTCGATCCGGTCATGCGGCCACCGGAGCTGATAGCGCAGGCCGATACCCTGCTGGTCGAATCGACGTATGGCGATCGCGTGCATCCAGAAGGTGACCCGCTCGATGCGCTCCAGCAGATTGTGCAGCGGACAATCGGGCAGGGCGGCACGCTGCTGATTCCTGCTTTTGCCGTGGGCCGTACGCAAGAACTGTTGTATTGCCTCTATACGCTGATCCGCGAGCACCGGATTGCGCATGTGCCGATCTACCTCGACAGCCCGATGGCCGAACTGGCGACCGAGGTGTTTGCGCGTCACGTTGACGATCTGCATATTGGGGCTGCCGACTGCCAGGCTGCTTGTGCGTTGGCCATCCCGGTGCAGAGCCCGGAGCAGTCGATGCATCTGGGGAACGATCGCGCGCCCAAGATCATTCTTGCGGCCAGCGGCATGGCAACGGGTGGCCGCGTGCTGCATCACCTCAAGAGCGTGGGTGGCGGCAAGCGCAACGCCATCCTGATGTCAGGCTTCCAGGCGGCCGGCACCCGGGGCGCCGCTTTGCTGGCGGGCCAGCGGGCGTTGCGCGTGCATGGCCGTGAGGTGGCTATTCGTGCTTCAGTCGAGCAGATCCAGAATCTTTCCGCCCATGCGGATGCCAATGAACTGATGACCTGGTTGCGCGGTTTCACGCAGCCGCCACGGCAGACCTTTATCGTGCATGGCGAGCCGGCCGCCAGCGACGCCTTGCGCCAGCGCATCGAGCATGAACTGCAGTGGCCCGTCTGCATGCCGGAGTATCGCCAGTCTTACGATCTGGAGGGCGCATGACCGCCCCGGCCGTGGGTTTGGACCCGCAGCGTGTGCTGATTGCCATGCCGGGCTGTGAAGCCGCCACCAAGCGACTTGCCATCCCGCTGCGTGCGGAGTTGGGGCATGCCGCAGTCAGCCACTTTCCGGATGGCGAATCCTACGTGCGGCTCTACACGCCGGTGCGTGGCGTGGAAGTCGCCATTGTCTGCACCCTCGATCATCCGGACGAGAAACTGTTGCCGCTGCTTTGGCTGGCGATTGCCGCCCGCGAGAGCGGCGCGCTGCGCGTTGGACTGATTGCGCCGTACCTGCCGTATATGCGACAGGACGTCATCTTCAATGTGGGCGAGATTCGCGCTGCAGAACACTTTGCTGGCTTGCTGAATCCCGTATTCGACTGGCTTGTCACGGTGGATCCGCACTTGCATCGCATTTCGCATTTGTCGAATGTCTATCGGATGCCGACGGTCGCTGTGGAGGCTGCGCCTGCCATTGCCGCATGGATACAGTCCCATGTACAGGCGCCGTTCCTGATCGGGCCCGACGACGAAAGCAGGCAGTGGGTCGAGCATGTGGCCGGCATTTGCCAGGCGCCATGGGCAGCATTGGCCAAGACGCGGCACAGCGCGTGGCGGGTGGAAATTGCGGCGTTGCCACACATTCCGCCAGGGTGCGTGCCCGTGCTTGTGGACGACATCATCTCGACCGGGCGCACGATGCTTGCCGCAGCGGATTTGCTGCGGCAAGCCGCCCAACCGCAGCCCGTTTGCATTGGGGTGCACGCCGTGTTCGCCGCCGACGCGTACAGCCAACTGTGTGCTGCCAGCGCGGATGTCGTCACGTGCGACACCGTCCAGCATCCCTCGAACCGGATTGCGTTGACGGGGCCGCTGGCCGACGCCATTTCACGCATGTTTGATTACCCGCTGCCTTCGAGCAAGCAGGTGCTTGTCCGATAAGCGCGCTTTCGCATCTGGAGGTCATCATGAAACAGATCCGCTTCCTGCCTGACGACCCGACATATTGCGCAGCAGGGCCACGTCTGCAATGCGGCGCGTCGGTCGACGGCAGCTTCGCAAGCTACGCAATCACGGCGGAGGCTCTGGAGGACCACTTTGGCGCGCGCTCCTGTCAGTCGGACGACCTGCTCAGCGCGTTCCGGGTGCACCGCGGTGATATCGAAAACGTCGCACGTGCATTGTTCGAGCAGACAGGTTCCAAGGAGATCACGCTGCACAGCGGGCATTTTCGCTTTGCCGGCTGACGCGCGTGCCATGAGTGCCATGCGTGCTGCCACGCTGCCCTCGGTTGATGCGCCGACGACGCCATGTGAGCACCTCACGTTCAAGGCGCTTGGGGTCGACACATGGCAAGAACATGTCATCTACATGCACCCCGACAGCGCGATCTGTCGATCAGAGGGTTTTGCCGCGCAGGCGCGTGTGGAAGTCCGCATTGGGCAACGATCGCTGATCGCTACGCTGAACCTGGTGGGGTCGGGGCTGCTGGAGAAGCATGAGGTCAGTCTGTCAGCCAGCGCGGTGGATTCGTTGATGGCGCGCCCCGGGGACGAAGTGGGCGTCACGCATGCGCCGTCGCTTGAGTCTCTGCGGGCCCTGCGTGCCAAGATCTATGGCGCGCATCTGGACGCAAGGCAATTGCAGGAGATCATCGCTGACATCTCGCACGAGCGCTATGCCGATGTGCATATCGCAGCATTCCTGAGTGCTTGCGCGGCTGGCCGCATGACAGTCAGAGAGACCATCGACCTGACACAAGCAATGGTCGATTCTGGCGAGCGCTTGCAGTGGGATCGCGCGGTCGTGGCGGACAAGCACTGCGTGGGCGGTCTGCCCGGCAATCGCACCAGTCCCATCGTTGTTGCCGTCTGCGCGGCGGCAGGGCTGTTGTTGCCCAAGACCTCGTCACGCGCCATCACCTCGCCAGCGGGCACCGCTGACATGATGGAAACACTCACCCGCGTCAACTTGAGCGCCGCGGAGCTGCGCGCTGTTGTGGGGCAGGTTGGCGCGTCGCTCGCGTGGGGCGGGGCGTTGAGCCTCAGCCCGGCAGACGATGTATTGATTCGCGTGGAAAGGGCGCTGGATGTCGACAGCGATGCACAGCTCGTGGCGTCTATTCTCTCGAAGAAGATTGCAGCGGGATCGACCCATGTGCTGATCGATGTGCCTGTGGGTCCCACGGCCAAAGTCCGCAGTGTTGAAGACCTTGAGCGCCTTGAAATGCTGCTCAAACGTGTGGCCCAAGCGTTTGGCGTTCAGGTGCTGATGCTGCGTACGGAGGGCACGCAGCCGATTGGTCGGGGGATTGGCCCCGCGCTGGAAGCGAAAGACGTTTTGGCTGTGCTCCAGAGGTCTCCAACGGCGCCATTCGACTTGCGGGAGCGATCTCTATTACTGGCTGGCGCATTACTTGAGTTTTGCGGGACAGCCGCCGCCGGAACCGGCCTCGACATGGCAACCGGCTTGCTGGATAGCGGTAATGCATGGCGAAAGTTCGAGGCGATCTGCGAAGCGCAGGGTGGCTTGCGCATCCCCGGAGAGGCCGTCTTCCGCCGCGACGTCGTTGCCGAGCAAGATGGCATCGTCACCAACATCGATAATCGCCACCTTGCGCGCATCGCAAAACTTGCGGGCGCGCCGATGCGCCAAGTCGCGGGTGTGCAGATGCATGTGCGACTGCGCGATCAGGTGAGTGTGGGGCAACCGATGTTCACCATCCACGCACAAGCCTCGGGCGAGCTGGAGTATTCCTCGGCATATGCGTTGACGCATTCTGTGGTGGGTCTGTCCCCAATGGGAATCGTCTGACCTCAAGCTGTCTTGATGCATGCCCATGAAGCCCGGGGCAGCGTATCGATTGAAGACGTGCTTGCCGCATCGTTGGCTGCAGCTCCTGAACACGTAACGATACGCATGCGAGTTGCATGCCAGCCGCCGCCGGGTGAGCCGGTTGCCCGGCGCCGCCATACCCATGGCACATTGCGTTACAATTCAAAAATGCCACGTGCGACCGCAAGCATCTCGCTTCGGGCCATGCTGTTGTTGACCATCGTGTTGATGCAGCTGCTAAGCCCGCTTCTGCACGGCCATCTCGGAACTCCGAAACAATCTGGCCTGCACGTGCACGCCGCACTTCCTGCCGCGGTTGATTCTCATTTCCAATTCACGTCGTTTGCCCACCGTTCCCCCTCTGATGAATCGGTCTGGACCGGTCTTCATGACTGGGCGTTGACGAGCCATGAACCCTTCGAGGTGGATGTCGAGCCTGCCATTGGTCCGGCGAAGCTAGCCGCATTTCTGTGGGCAGCGTCGGCCGCCGGGGTATCCGCTTTAACGTTCCTGCTGCTTGCGGCGCTTGCTGGCGCCGCTGTCTTACGTCCCGCCTATCGGCCAACGCCAGTTCGAGCGCGCTCGCGCGACCGCGTCAATCGGCCCCCTCCAGCCCAAGCGCCCCCGCTGCAGTCCTGATCCGTATCCGGTTGACGGCCGGCGGGGCGTGTTGCACCGCAACTTGTTGACTTGCAACAAGCTCCTCGTGTTTGCATTGGCGATGATGAATGTGTCAGAAGCGCTGCCTTCTGGTGCGTTGGGCTCGTCCAACGCTGCACGGCGGTAGTGACTCCGCTTTCCACTGGCCATCCACCCGAAAAAGTTGGTCGTTCGCATCGCATGGAGCTGTTGAACGACGGTTGGTCTTCAGGTCGCTCGCGTATGCGCGGCAATCAGAGGTGGCGTCCATAGCGTTGCCTCCGAGGATTGGAGTCAGGCATGTATTTCAAACGAATCGTCGCGGCCAGTGCGTGTATTGCCCTGACTGCGTTTCCTCTTGAGCAAGCCGCTGCCCAAGCAGTTGCTCAGACGCTGCCACTGTCGGCTGAACAGGCGCGCGCGCTCGGTGTGCGCTTGAGCCCGGTCGCCGCTTCTTCGGGGTTGGAGGTCGGCACGCACGCGCGCGTTGTCTTCAAGCCGGATGCGCAGTATGTGGTGGCGGCCCCATACGCGGGCATGGTGCCCCGGGTGTTGGTGTCGGTGGGGCAAACCGTTCGCGCGGGCCAGCCGCTGGCAGGCTTTCTGAGCCCGCAGCTCTTCGAGACCAGCCGCGCACTGACGGAGGCCAATTCGCAGGCGCGGCTCGCACAGCAATCGCTCGCCCGCGACAAGGCGCTGTACGACGACGGCATCATCGCTGCAAGCCGCTGGCAGGCAACGCAGGCGAGGGCCGGCGAAGCCAATGCCATGGTCAAGGCGCGCCGGGCAGAGCTGGCCTCCGCGGGCATCGCATTCAGTGGCGCGGGTGGCGAAGCGCAATTGGTCGCGAGCCGTGGCGGCGTGGTGGCCGAAGTCAATGCTGTTCCGGGCACGCGAGTAGAAGCGGCGGCACCGCTTTTCAGGATCGTTGATCCGACCGCGCTGGAACTGGACATGCTTGTCGGCCGCGATATACCGGTGCCCCCTACAGGTGACCGCGTGGAGGTCGCGCAACGCGGCGCGGCCGGTGTCGTCATTGGCGTTTCGCCCTCCGGTGATGGCACAGCAGGTGTGCGTGTGCGCGCATCGCTGGAGCGACGTGGGGACTTGCGCGCAGGAGAGAGCGTCAACGTCACGCTCAAGCTGCGCGGTCCGGCCAATGCAAGCGGCTCGGGACTGTTGCGGGTTCCTGTGGCTGCGTTGGCCTACGTGCGAGGCGTGCCGGGCGTATTCGTCGCGACCGACAAGGGCGTCCGCTTCCAGGATGTCGCAGTTGCCAGTACAGACGAGGCTGTCGCCGTCATTCGTGCCAACCTGCCAGCGGGTACACGCGTAGTGGTGACAGGTGTTGGGGCGCTTAAGGGCTTGCTGGCAGGAGAACAGTGATGTTGCCCCGCCTGATTGAGTTCTCTTTGCGCCAACGCGTGCTGGTGCTGATCGCGGCCGGTGTGCTTGCTGCGGCCGGCGTCTGGGCGTATCTGAACCTGCCGATCGACGCGTTTCCCGATATCTCGCCGACACAGGTCAAGGTTGTGCTCAAAGTGCCGGGCATGACCCCGGAGGAGGTTGAGCAGCGGGTCTCGACGCCAATTGAGCAGGAGTTGCTCGGCCTGCCGCACAAGACGATCGTGCGCTCGGTGTCCAAATACGGCATCAGCGACGTCACCGTCGATTTTGAAGAGGGGCAGGACGTCTATTGGGCGCGCCAGCAAGTATCGGAGCGTCTGGCCGGCTTGGCGCGCGATCTGCCGTCGACCGCTGTGGGCGGGCTGGCGCCCATCACCACGCCGCTGGGCGAGATGTTCATGTTCACGGTGGAGGGCGATGGCTACTCATTGGCCGAGCGGCGCCGCGTGCTGGACTGGGTGATTCGGCCGGCGCTGCGCACCGTGGCAGGCGTGGCCGACGTCAACGCCCTCGGCGGCGAAGTGCGCAGCTATGAGGTGACACCGGACCCGGCCCGGTTACGCGCCCGCTCCATCACCCTCGAGCAATTGCGTCAGGCGCTGGACGCCAACAATCGTAACGACGGGGCAGGACGGCTGGATCGCGGGGACGAGCATTGGGTCGTGCGCGTAGAAGGTGGCGTACGCGGGCTGGATGATTTGCGTGCGATTGTCGTGGTGCCGGCACAGAGCCAGTCTTTCGCCCCTGCTGTCACGGTTGGCGATGTGGCGACCGTGCGGCTGGGCGAGGCCACGCGCAACGGCGCTGTCAGCAAAGACGGCAACGGCGAAGCGGTTGAAGGATTGGTGCTGGGCCTGCGTGGCACCGATGCCCGCAAGCTGGTTGAGGCAGTGCAGGAGCGGCTGGATGCGCTCGGCCCACAGTTGCCAAAGGGCATGTCGACCCACGTTTTTTACAACCGCGGCGAGCTGGTGACGCGCGCGGCCAATACCGTGGTTCGCGCCTTGATTGAAGCCAGCGTGCTGGTCGTCATCACGTTGTACCTGTTCCTGGGCGGCGTGCGGGCGGCGCTGGTAGTGGCAGCCACACTACCGCTGTCGATGCTGGCGACCTTCCTCCTGATGCGCTATGTGGGCTTGACGGCCAACCTGATGAGTCTTGGTGGGCTCGCCATTGCACTGGGCATGCTCGTAGACGCAGCCGTGGTGGTGGTCGAGAACATCGAAACGGCCATGGCGCGCGCGCAAGACCACAAGACAGATCCTGCGCTACGCGGAGCGGTCATCCGCCATGCAGTGGCAACGGTAGCGGCACCCATGCTGTCCGGTGTTTCGGTGATTGCCATCGTGTTTCTGCCGCTGCTGTCATTGCAAGGTCTGGAGGGCAAGCTCTTCGGGCCGGTGGCGCTCACCATCGTGCTGGCGCTGGCCTCGTCCGTGGTGATTGCCTTTACGGTGGTTCCGGCGCTCGCGTCTTTGCTTTTGCTTGCGCATGCAGATGAGCCGCCTTGGTTGATGCGTAAGGTCGCGAGCGGTTTTGCGCGAATCCAGGCATGGACAACAACGCATCGCCGCATTGTATTCAGTCTGGCAGCGGCGGCGTTGGCGCTGGCCGTGGTGTTGTACATGTCGGTCGGCAAAACGTTCATGCCGACGATGGATGAGGGCGATCTGATTGTGCAACTGCAGAAAGCGCCATCCGTTTCGCTAGCGGCATCGCTGGACATCGACCAACGCGTGCAGCAGGCGCTGCTCAAGGCGGTGCCGGAAATACGCTCGATCGTCGCACGCTCGGGTTCGGATGATCTTGGCCTGGACCCGATGGGCCTGAACGAAACCGATACGTTCCTCGTGCTCAAGCCCAAGGATCAGTGGCGCGGCAGCAAGGAAGACATTGCGATTGCGATCCGGCGCGTGATGGAGCGCTTCCCCGGCGTGATCTACGGGTTCACACAGCCCATTGAGATGCGCGTCTCGGAGATGCTGACCGGCACGCGCGGTGACGTTGCCATCAAGCTTTTTGGCAGCGATCTTGCCGCTATCGATGCGGCGGCGCAGGCCATTGCTACCAAGGTCCGCACCATCCCGGGTGCGGCTGAGGTGATCGCGCCCAGCAACAGCGGCGTGCAATACCTGAAGGTGTCGCTGGACCGGGCTGCGGTCGGCCAGGCGGGCTTTTCCGGCGATGCGCTGCAGGCGCAACTGCGCGCGCTGATCGAGGGCGACCGGATTGGCGTGGTGCCCGAGGGCATCGTCCGCACGCCGTTGATCTTGCGTGGCGGCGCAGGCTTGCGGCAGGCACCAGAAAACCTGACCAACCTCCTGGTAACGGCACCAGATGGCAAAGCATGGCCGCTCACCTCTCTGGCGCGTATCGAACGCGTGGATGGACCTGTGCGCATCAACCATGAAGACGGTGCCCGCTTTGCCGTCATCCAGGTCAATGTGGATGGCCGAGACCTGGCAGGTTTCGTGCAGGAAGCCCAGGCAGCAGTTGCTGGCATTGGCACGTTGCCAAAGGGGTTGCGGGTAGTGTGGGGCGGCCAGTTCGAGAACCAGCAACGCGCCGCAGCGCGCCTTGCCTTGGTTGTCCCGTTGGCCCTGGGCGCCATCTTTCTTTTGCTGATGTTGACGTTCCGCTCTGTGCGGCAGGCGGTGCTCGTGGTCGCCAACATTCCGTTCGCGCTAGTGGGGGGCATTGCAGCGTTGCGGATGTCGGGCGAGTACATGTCAGTGCCAGCCTCCGTAGGTTTCATCGCGTTGCTCGGGATCGCGGTGCTTAACGGTGTGGTGCTGGTTTCGCACTTCAACACGCTGCTGGAGTCTGGCCTGAGCATGGCAGAAACCGTACGCGCGGGCGTGCGAGACCGTCTGCGGCCCGTCCTGATGACGGCCTGCATTACCGCACTGGGGATGATTCCGCTACTGCTGGCCAGCGGGCCAGGGTCAGAAATTCAGCGGCCGCTGGCGATCGTTGTATCGGGCGGACTGATCTCTTCGACCGCGCT
This sequence comes from Ralstonia sp. SET104, assembly GCF_003851545.1. Taxonomy (GTDB): domain Bacteria; phylum Pseudomonadota; class Gammaproteobacteria; order Burkholderiales; family Burkholderiaceae; genus Ralstonia. The sequence continues at coordinate 78,374 of NZ_BHVX01000010.1, forward strand.
GACGCTGCTGGTTCTGCCCCTGCTGTTTGAACGCTTTGGGTTGCCACGGCTGCGTGCGGCCGCCGGGCAGGGAGATTCGCAATGAGGTTGGATCTGTTTCGCATCGCATTGGCTGGAGCGAGCACGACGCTGCTTTGGAGTGCCATAGCGCAAGCGCAGGTTTCGCCAGGCTATCTCCCCCCGGAGAGCGCGGTGCGCGAGGCCGTCGCGCAGTCGCCAGACGTGCTGGCGGCAGAGGCCCGCCGTGATGCCGTACTGGCCCGGGCTGAAGGCATTCGCGCCGGCACGGCGGAAACTGTTGTGCGCGCAATCGGCCAAGGGCGCCGGGTGCGCGACCCTTCCGAGCGCCATGCCGAAGGGCAGATCACTGTGGAGCGGCCATTGCGGCTGTGGGGCAAAGCACAAGCCGATGGGCAGCTTGCCGATGCGGCTGCCGAGACCGGTCAGCTTGCCGTGAAGGATGCGCGCCATGAGGCATCGCGTCAGATTCTGGCCCTCTGGTTTGGTGCCGTGCGCGCAGGGCAGGCACGCCAGACCGCACAGGAGAATGCCAAAGCGGCCGCCGATTTGGCGGCGCTGACGGCCCGAAGGGTTCAACTTGGCGATGCCTCACGCCTGGATGCCGAACTGGCCGCAGCCGACCGCGCGCGCATGCAAGCCGCGCTGGCGACAGCCGCCGCAGCGGAACAGACAGCGCAGGCGGAGTTGCAAGCCCGGTTTCCGGGGCTGAGCCATCCCGCGTTTGGCGCCGATACCGCGCTGCCCCCATTGCCGCAGGAGCCACCAGATCGATTACGTACCGAGTACATTCAAGATAGCCACGAATACCGGCTTGCCATGGCAGAAGAGGCTCAGGCACAGCAACAGGCAAAGCGCGCAGATCTGGAGCGTCGGCCTGACCCGACTGTCGGCATGTTCGTTACGGTGGAGCGCGGCGGTGCGGAACGCATCATGGGCGTGAGCGTTGCCATGCCGATCGGGTCGGCGCATCGGCGCTCAGCGGCTGAGGCGGCCGCTGCTGACGCAGAAACGGCTGCACAGCGCAGGCTGGGTGCTGCGCGTCGGCTGGGCGCCGAATTCGATGTGCTTTACGGCAACTTGCAAGGCAAACGGACGAGCACGCAAGCGCAGATGGAAGCGGCTACGCTGCAGAGAAGCGCATCCGACAGGGCAACGCGCGCATATCGTGCAGGTGAGTCGGGCTTGCCTGAACTGCTGGCGGCACGCCGTAGTCTGGCCGAGGCCCTGCTGGCCGAACGGCTCGCCCGCATCGACCTGCTTGAGGCAGACAGCCGCCTCAAGCTTGATCTGCATCAGATGTGGGACTTTGATGATTGATCTGCAACAGCCTGGCCCCTCCCTCAACGCATCCTGGATAACGCTATGCAATCCGAACTGAAATACGCCCTCCCCATGCGCTCGCTCCATTGGCTGGTGGTTCTGGCGGTGTTGGTCGCCGTTGTGGCCATCGAAATTCTCGACTTCTTCCCTAAAGGCAGCGCCACGCGTGCCGCGCTGTTCATGGTCCATCAGACTGCGGGGCTGACTGTGCTCGCGCTGATGGTGCTGCGCTTGTTGGCCCGATTTGGCATTCAGGCGCCGCCCCCCGTCCCTGGCTCACCGTTGATGCAGCTTGCAGCACGACTCACTCACGGCGTGCTCTATGTCCTGATGGTCGGGATGCCCGTTCTGGGCCTGTTGGCACTGGCCTGGGGAGGCAAGCCGATTCAACCGTTCGGGTTGAATTTGACGCTGGCGCTCACGCAAGACAAGACGTTGGCGAACTTGTCCAAAGAGGTTCATGAGTCGGGTGCCACGCTCGTCTATATCGCGGTCGGGCTGCATGCCGCCGCGGCGCTCTGGCACGAGTTCATCCTGAAAGACCGGCTGCTGCGCCGCATGATCTAGTGCGCATGAAAATGGCCCCGACAGGAAACTCGACAATGCGCGCCACGCGCCTGCTGGCCAACGTTGCATTGCTTGCCTTGTCGGCGCTGACCTTGGTGGCGGGGTTATGGGCGCAGTACCTCGGTGTTGATGCACTGGCGCGGCAACTCTGGCTGATTGGGGTCGTTCCGAACTGGCTGGCGCTGGTTGTCACGATTGTCCGATCGCTGATGCGGCGGCAGGCTGGGGTAGACATTCTGGCGGTCATGTCGATCAGCTTTGCGCTCTTGTCAGGCGAGGTGCTGGTCGCCGCGGTGATTGCATTGATGCTCGCGAGCGGGCGCGCGCTGGAAGATTTTGCTCAAGCGCGTGCGCAGCGCGAAATGACTGCGTTGCTCAGCCACGTGCCCAAGTGGGCCAATCGCTTCGATGGCGGACAGTGGCGCCAAGTCAGTCTGGAGAAGGTTCAAGCGGGTGACCGGTTGCTGGTTCGGCACGGCGAAGTCGTGCCGGTGGACGGCACCTTGTCTGAGCCTGCCGATCTTGATGAATCCACGTTGACGGGAGAATCACTCACCAGCCATCGCCTGGCGGCAGATGCAGTTTGCAGCGGCGTGCTGAATGTGGGCGCCGCTTTTGAAATGATCGCAAGCGCGTCGGCCGAGAAGAGTACGTTCGCGGGCGTTGTCCGGTTGGTCAGTGTTGCGCAGGCCGAGCGGAGCCCTTCCGTCAGGCTGGCGGATCGCTACGCGTTTGCTTTTGTGGGCTTCACGGTTTTCCTGGCGGGGGCAAGCTGGATGCTCACCGGTGATTCGGCCCGCTGTCTAGCCATACTCGTCGTGGCCACGCCGTGTCCGCTGATCCTGGCCGTACCTGTCGCGATCGTGTCAGGCCTGTCGCGTTGCGCCAAGCGAGGCGTGCTGGTCAAAGGCGGGGGCGCTCTGGAACGGCTTGCGTTGGCCGACACGCTGTTTTTCGACAAAACAGGGACGCTGACCAGCGGATATGCACGACTTGTCGACATTGAGTGTGCGCCGCAATATGCGTCCGATGTTGTACTGAGTTTGGCAGGGTCACTCGCACAAGCATCGAATCACGTCACGGCAGAGGCCGTCGCCAAGGCCGCGCGCGAACGTGGCGCCACGCTGGGGCTGCCGAGCGCGGTCGTCGAAAGCCCCGGCGCAGGTGTTCGCGGCCACGTTGACGGACACATCATTTCCATCGGCACGTTGCCTTATGTCTTGGGCTCGTCTGATGTGCCTTCCTGGATAAAAGGGTTCGTCAAGCGCGTGAGCTACGCCGGTGCGGCGGCTGTCTTTGTCGGTGTAGACGGTGAACTGGTGGGCGGATTGCAGTTGATTGACCGCGTCCGCCTTGAGGCGCCTCGTGCGCTGCGGCTTTTGCGTCAAGATGGCATCACACGACAGGCGATGTTGACCGGCGATCGGCCGGACGTTGCCGAATCCGTGGGCGCCATGTTGGGGGTGACAGAGGTTTATGCGGCACTGTCACCTGCGGCCAAGCTTGCAGCGATTCGGGGTGCCCGCGCTGACGGCAAGGTGATCATGGTTGGCGATGGCGTCAACGATGCGCCCGCGCTCGCCGCTGCCGACATTGGCGTGGCAATGGGCGCGCGCGGCGCTGCAGCCTCTTCGGAAGCCGCTGACATTGTCTTGTTGGTGGATCGCCTGGATCGCCTGGTTGACGCCGTCCGGATTGCGCACCGCACACGCCGGGTAGCGCTGCAGAGCGTGATGATCGGCATGTCGCTGTCGCTGCTAGCCATGGTTGTCGCAGCGCTCGGTTACCTCCCGGCGTTGGCAGGCGCAATGCTGCAGGAGGTCATCGACGTCCTGGCCATCGCCAATGCGCTGCGAGCGCTGCGGCCAACCGAAGATGAAGCGGCACGGTTACTCGCCTCTGCCGAGGTTGAGCGCCTCAAGGCCGAACACGCAGAGCTTGAGCCCATCATGAGCCGAATCCGCCTGATTGCAGACTCGCTACCCCATATGGCGGGCGGTACTGCGAGAGCCGAGTTGTTAGCGTTGAATCAATCTTTGGCAGACGTCTTGTTGCCGCATGAACGCCGAGACGATACCCAGCTCTATCCTGACGTGGCCCGCCTGCTTGGCGGAAACGATCCGATGGCCGCAATGAGCGCCATGCATCGCGAGATATTCCGCGTGACGAACCTGCTGGGCAGGATCGTTGCGGATGTTTCCGCCGATGGCCCCGATGCCGTTGTCACACAAGAGCTGCAGCGCTTGTTGTATGGGCTGGATGCCATCCTGCGGTTGCATTGCGCGCAGGAAGACGAGATGTTCCATGTGCTCGGTGCTGAGGCTTGATCGTCATGGCAAACCTGCTCGTATTGTTCGCAACCATCCTTTTGTTGAACGTGATGCCGGCCTTTGCGCCGCCGACGTGGATGGTGATGTCGTGGATCGGCTTCTCGCGGCCAGATGCCAATGCAGTGCTTCTTGCGGGCATTGCCGCTTGCGCAGCAACCGTCGGCCGCCTGGTGTTGGCGCGGCTCTCTTGCGCGCTTGTGCGCAACCGCTGGATGCGTGAGGCCGATCGTCAGAACATCGATGTTGTGCGCGCCTGGCTGGAAGCCCGCAAAGGTATGACGGTCGGGCTGATGCTGGCGTACGCATTCAGCCCGTTCCCCTCCAATTACATCTTCATTGCATACGGTTTGACCGGGATGCGGCTATGGTTGATCGGGCTTCCGTTCTTTGCTGGCCGCTGGATAAGCTATCTGACCTGGACGCACATTGCCCAGATTGGCGCCCGCTATCTGGCTGACGAGACCGAGGTGGGCGGGGTCTATATGGGAGCGTACTTTGTCGTGTCCCAGGTCGTGTTTCTGGCGTTGGTTTATGGGTTCGCCAAAGTGGATTGGCGGTACTTCTTGCAAGCGAAGCGCTTGCGCTGGCGGCAACCAGAATCCGTTGCAGCATCTTCCAAAGATGCACGAACCAAAGCAGAACGCTGATCTGCTTCTTCTCTGTATCGCCACCCAAGGCGCAATTTCAGGAGATCGACATGTACAACATCATCTTGGTCGCAATCGACGGCAGCCCAACATCGCAGCGCGCTCTGGATGAGGCGATCCGGTTGGCGGCTGCGCTTGGCTCAAAGCTGGTCATCGCACATGTCATCGACAATGCCCATGTCAAATGGGATCTTGGCTCTCTGAGCACGCGACAGATTACCGATACGTTGATCCGGCAAGGGCACACGCTTGTGGCACAGGCGCTGCACACCGCGCAACAAGCGGGTATTGAGGCCTCAGTCGTGACCACAGACGACCCGCTGGCTTACATCGAGGTCGCAACGGAACTCGAGAAGCTGGCATTGCAGGTTGAGGCGCAGGTCATGGTGCTGGGTACTCACGGCAGAAGGGGCGTACGGCGAGCGCTGCTGGGCAGTGTCGCTGAAAGCGTAGCCCGGTCGTCGTCGTTGCCGGTGCTGCTGGTCCGTTAGGCGGGGCCGCTCATGCGGGAGCGCCGCCTCGACGTCTGTTGATTGAGATCAGCGCGTACGATCGCGCATGCAGTACGTTGTCAGTATCCACCGACTCGGAAAGGCTATCGAGATGACCCAGAACATTGTTTTGGCCACTGACGGTTCTGCTTACTCAGATGCAGCTGCGCGTTGCATCGCCAGCCGCCAATTGCTCATGCAAGACATTACGGTGCATGTGCTTCATTGCACGCCGGAGGTCAGTGGAGAAGTGAAGACCTTTCTCGGAAAGGCTGATCTTGCCGCGTGGCATCGGGAGGAGAGCGAAAAGGCGATGGCCTCTGCCGTCGAGATCCTGCGCAACGCAGGTATTCCCTTTGAAGCGCATGGATTGATCGGGTTCGCTCCAGAGCGCATTGTTCAATACAGCCGTTCGGTTCAGGCCGGAGCAATCGTCATGGGTTCACATGGACGCGGTGCATTCGTTGATGCCGTGCTGGGGTCCGTGGCCAATCGCGTTGTCGCGCGGGCGCCATGTCCCGTTCTTCTCGTCAAAGAATAGGGGCATCCGAAAACGGGTTATGAGCGTGTCGTTGTGCTGTAGTCAACCCGATTGCGGTAAGACCACTTCGCGCGCCACCGCCGTGTGTTGCCACCACAACTGCTGTGGCAACTGCAAGAAACCGCAGATGTCGTTTCTGTGAAACTGTCTAGAGTCCGCACTCTTGTCTCGGTTTGAGATGTGTCAACTCTGGGCGGTGGCTGCTGGCATCTAATGGATTGCATATTGGCAATCGTTTGACGCCCCCGAACCATGCGCACCGCCCCCGTGCCGTCTTTGCCGACTGCAGAGCAAATCGATCTGCCGTTTCACGCCGCCCTTGCTCGCACTTCGAATTCGCTGTCGCTTGCATCCATGCAACTGGCGCTGCTCGATTGGGCACTGCATCTGGCCGTTTCGCCCGGCAAGTGTCTGGATCTGTGCCGCCTGGCGCTGACGCAGGCCGAACGACTCGACGGCTACATCCGGAACTGCATGGCCTGCGGCCCGCAGGACGTGTGTCTTTGCATCCAGCCGCCGGCACGCGACCGTCGTTTTCTGGCTGACGAGTGGCGCCTGTGGCCGTTCAACGTGCTGCATCAGTCCTTCCTGTTGACCGAGCAATGGTGGGAGGCGGCCACGCACGGTGTGTGGGGTGTCGCCAAGCACCATGAGGACGTGGTTGCCTTTGCTGCGCGTCAATGGCTCGACATGATGTCGCCAGGCAACCAACTGGCAACCAACCCCGTTGTCCTGCGTCGGACCTTTGAGCAGCACGGCACCAACCTTGTGCGCGGCGCGCTCAATGCGCTTGACGATCTGGAGCGCTCCATGAGCGGCGCACCGGCTGCGGGTACTGAACGCTTTATGGTGGGCCGCGACGTGGCCATAACGCCCGGCAAGGTGGTTCTGCGCAACCGCCTGATCGAGCTGATCCAGTACACGCCGACCACGCGCAAGGTCCAGGCCGAGCCCATCCTGATCGTTCCGGCATGGATCATGAAGTACTACATCCTGGATCTGTCACCGCAGAACTCGCTGATCCGCTATCTGGTAGAGCAGGGCCATACCGTGTTCTGCATCTCCTGGAAGAACCCGGACGAGGCTGATCGTGACCTCGACATGGACGACTACCTCAAGCTCGGTGTTTTTGCCGCGCTCGATGCCGTGAATACCATCGTGCCGGGCCAGCGCGTACACGCTACCGGCTACTGCCTTGGTGGCACGCTGCTGGCCATTGCCGCGGCCGCCATGGCACGCGATGGCGATGCTCGGCTGGCGTCCATGACGCTCTTTGCCGCGCAGACAGACTTCTGCGAGCCGGGCGAACTGGGCCTGTTCATCGACGAGGCGCAGGTCAGTCTGCTTGAAGCACAGATGGAGCAGACCGGCTATCTGCGCGCCAGCCAGATGGCCGGAGCCTTCCAGATGCTTCGGTCGTACGACTTGCTGTGGTCGCGCGTGGTGGGTGAATACCTGCTGGGCGATCGCGCGCCCATGAACGATCTGATGGCCTGGAACGCTGATGCCACGCGCATGCCCGCACGCATGCACAGCCAGTACCTGCGGCACCTGTTCCTGAACGACGACCTGAGCGAGGGCCGTTACCCCGTCAACGGCAAGCCGGTGGCCTTGAACGATATCGACCTTCCCATTTTCGTGGTGGGCACGCTGACCGACCACGTGGCGCCGTGGCGCTCGGTCTACAAGCTGCATCACCTGACCGAGGCGGCGCTCACGTTCGTGTTGACAAGCGGCGGCCATAACGCCGGCATCGTCAGCCCGCCGGTCAATTCGCATCGGCGGTTTCAGATGCAGACGCGCCACGTCGGCGAGACATCGGCGGCGCCAGATGACTGGCTGGTATCCGCACCCACGACCGACGGTTCGTGGTGGCCGGCATGGCATGCATGGCTGGTCGGGCATGCATCGGGCGCGACACTGGTGAAGCCACCGACGATGGGCGCCCCAGGACTGCCGCCACTGGCCGATGCGCCCGGCAGCTACGTGCTGGAGAAATAAATGCGTGTGCAGAAACAACGCGGGGCGTGTGGCAGGGGCGCCGGCATGCGTGTGGTCACTACGGCGGTCACCACCACTGTGCTGGCACTGTCGGGTTGCATCTCGATGGCGCCGCCTTACGAGGCGCCCGTGCTGCCCGTGGCCCAGCACTACGAAGCCGACGATGGCCGTGACGGCCTGTCAGCCGCGGCCACCGGCTGGCAGGCGTACTTTACGGACACGCGCCTGCAAGCGTTGATCGGGCAGGCGCTGGAGAACAACCGCGACCTGCGCACTGCCGTGCTGCGCGTGGAAGAAGCGCGTGCTGCGTTTGGCATCCAGCGGGCGGAGGCATTTCCGCACCTCGACGCTCAGGCTGGCATCAACCGCCTGAGCATTCCGTCGGACCTGAGCCCCTTCGGCATGCCGATACGTGTAAGCCAATACCAGGTGGGGGCCGGTGTCTCCAGTTGGGAGATCGATTTCTGGGGGCGCGTGCGCAACCTCAACGACGCCGCACTGGAAAGCTACGTGGCTTCCGACGCCGCGCGCCGTGCGGTGGCGCTTGGGCTGATCGCACAGGTGGCCGACAGCTATCTGGTGCTGCGTGAACTGGACGAGCGCATCGCGCTGGCGCAACAAACCGTGGACAGCCGGACCGAGACCCTGCGCATCTTCTCGCGCCGTGTGGCGGTGGGGGCGACTTCACGATTGAACCAAACGCAGGTTGAGACCCTGCTGACCCAGGCGCAGGCACTGCTGACGCAATTGCAGCAGGCGCGCGACGCGCAGGCGCACGGGCTGGCGTTGCTTGTCGGCAAGCCCATCGACTTGCCGCCGCTGGCAGAGCCGCTTGATGAACACCGCATGCTGGCCGAACTGCGCGCAGGCTTGCCTTCCGATCTGCTGACCCAGCGCCCGGACATTGTTGCCGCAGAGCACCGGCTGCGTGCCGCGCATGCCAGCATTGGCGCCGCCCGCGCAGCGTTCTTCCCGCGCGTGGCGCTGACCGGCGCTTACGGCACGATCGGTCCGGAACTGGGCAATCTGTTTGCACCCGGCACACGCGCCTGGGTTTTTGCCCCGAGCATCAGTCTCCCGCTGTTTGAGGGCGGCAAGCTGCGCAGCAACCTCGACCTGGCAGAAGCCCGCCGGGACCTTGCCGTGGCGGGTTACGAGAAGACCGTGCAGAACGCTTTCCGCGACGTGTCCGACGCGCTCTCCGCACGCAAGTGGCTTGCCGAACAGCTTGACATCGCGCAGGCCGCACTGGCAGCGCAGACTGAACGCGCGCGGTTGTCGCAACTGCGCTTTGACGCAGGCGCATCGACGTTCCTGGAAGTGCTCGACGCCCAGCGCGATCTGCTGGCTGCGCAGCAGCAACTGGTGCAGGTGCGCCGTGCGCTTCTCTCTAGCCGCGTTGGCCTGTATGCGGCGCTGGGTGGCGGCACGCAAGCCGCTGAGTCCGCATCCGAACCGCAACCCCATCTGAGCCTGACGCCGCCCCCGCGCGTACCGGGCGGAACAACACCATGACCATAACTTCCCAACAACGATGGATTGCGCTGCTCGCTGCCGCCCTGGTGGTGGCCGGTGGGGTGTTCGCGTGGAAGGCTTTACGGCAAGAGGGGCCCGGCAAGGGCTTTGTGAGCGGCAACGGCCGCATCGAGGCCACCGAAATCGACGTGGCCACCAAGCTACCCGGTCGCGTGCAGGACATCCTGGTGGATGAGGGCGACTTCGTGACGGCCGGCCAGCCGCTTGCGCACATGCAGGTGCAGACGCTGGAGGCGCAGCGCGACGAGGCCCAGGCGCGGCAGCAGCAAGCTGTCTCTGGCGTGGCGAGCGCACAGGCCCAGGTGGCCGTACGCGAGGCGGATCGGCAGGCCGCACTGGCGCAGATCGCCCTGCGCGAGAGCGACCTGGATGCCGCGCAGCGGCGGCTGGCGCGTTCCGAAACGCTGTCGCACGAGGGGGCATCGTCGATGCAGGAGCTGGATGACGACCGCGCCCGCGTGCACAGCGCCAAGGCCGCACTGGTGGCGGCCCGCGCGCAAGCCGAGGCGGCGCAGGCAGCGGTATCGGCAGCCCGTACACAGGTGGCGGGCGCCGGTGCCACCGTCAAGGCGGCAGACGCAACCGTACTGCGCATCAAGGCCGATATCGATGACAGTGCCTTGACCGCCCCGCGCGACGCACGCGTGCAATACCGCATCGCCCAGCCTGGCGAGGTGCTGGCTGGCGGCGGACGCCTGCTCAACCTGGTGGATCTGTCCGACGTCTACATGACCTTCTTCGTGCCGGAGACGGACGCCGGCCGCATCGCCATGGGCAGCGAGGTGCGTATCGTGCTCGACGCCGCGCCGCAGTATGTGATTCCTGCGCGCGTGTCGTTTGTGGCCAGCACCGCGCAATTCACCCCCAAGACCGTTGAGACGGCCAGCGAGCGCCAGAAGCTGATGTTCCGCGTCAAGGCGCAGATTGACCGCGATCTGCTGCGCAAGCACCTGAAGCTGGTGAAGACGGGCCTGCCCGGCATGGCGTGGCTCAAGCTCGACGCGCAAGCCGAATGGCCGCCCAACCTGGCAATCAAGGTGCCGCAGTGACCACGCTTGCCGATCCGCCCGCCTTGCACGACGCGCGCCTTGTGGCACCGGTCGCCAGCCTTGCTGGCGTGAGCCTGCGCTACCGAAAGACGCTGGCGCTGGATGGTCTGACGCTCGACCTGCCTGCCGGCTGCATGGTCGGGCTGATCGGTCCGGACGGCGTGGGCAAGTCCAGCCTGCTGTCATTGGTGGCCGGCGCGCGGGCCCTGCAGGACGGCACCGTGCATGTGCTGGGCAGCAACATGGCCGATCGCCGTGCGCGCGCCGCGGTCGGCCCGCGCATCGCTTACATGCCGCAAGGGTTGGGGCGCAACCTGTACCCCACGCTGTCGATCGAGGAGAACCTTCAGTTCTTCGGGCGCCTGTTCGGCCACGATGCTGCCGAGCGTCGCCGCCGCATTGATGCACTCACGGCCAGCACTGGCCTGCGGCCGTTCCTCTCGCGGCCTGCGGGCAAGCTGTCGGGCGGCATGAAACAGAAGCTGGCGTTGTGCTGCGCGCTCATCCATGATCCGGACCTGCTGATCCTCGACGAGCCGACCACGGGCGTTGATCCGCTCTCGCGCAGGCAGTTTTGGGACTTGATTGCCCGTATTCGCGCTGGCCGCCCAGGCATGAGCGTGATTGTGGCCACGGCGTACATGGAAGAGGCCGAACGTTTTGACTGGCTGGTCGCCATGGACGCGGGGCGGGTGCTTGCCACCGGCACACCAGCCGGCCTGCGCAGCCGCGCCGGTACCGATTCCCTTGAAGCCGCGTTCATTGCACTGCTGCCGCTGACGCGCCGGCAGGGGCATCAGGCCGTGGTGGTGCCGCCCTTGTTGGCCGCCGCAGAAGACGATGTGGCCGTGCAGGCGAACGGCCTGACCATGCGCTTTGGCGACTTTGTGGCGGTTGACCACGTCGACTTCCGTATCCGTCGCGGAGAGATCTTCGGTTTTCTCGGCTCCAACGGCTGCGGCAAATCGACCACCATGAAGATGCTCACCGGCCTGCTGCCTGCCAGCGAAGGTCAGGCGTGGTTGTTCGGCCATCCGGTCGACCCGAAAGACATCGACACACGCCGGCGCGTGGGCTACATGTCGCAGGCGTTCTCGCTGTATGGCGAACTCACCGTGCGACAGAACCTCGTGCTGCATGCGCGCCTGTTCCAGGTGCCCGAACTCGAGCTGCAGTCGCGTGTGGCTGAGATGCTGACCCGCTTCGGGCTCCAGGAGGTGTCCGACAGCCTGCCCCAGAGCTTGCCGCTGGGCATGCGGCAGCGCCTGTCGCTGGCCGTGGCGATGGTGCACAAGCCTGAACTGCTGATCCTGGATGAGCCGACCTCCGGTGTGGACCCGGTCGCGCGTGACATGTTCTGGCGCCTGATGATCGACCTCGCCCGGCGGGATCGCGTGACCATCTTCATCTCAACGCACTTCATGAACGAGGCCGAACGATGCGACCGCATCTCGCTCATGCATGCCGGCCGCGTGCTGGTGAGCGATGCGCCTGCGGCGCTGGTGCACGCGCGTGGCACACAGACGCTGGAGCAGGCGTTCATTGCCTATCTGCAGGAGGCTGCCGAAGCGGCTGCGGGCGCCGACGAGGTTGCCGCACCGCTGCCGGCGCGCGCAGCCGAAGCCAACGCGCTGAGCGGAACGTCCGCCCACCGCCGCTTCAGTTTTGCGCGCGCATTGAGCTATTCGCACCGTGAGACGCTGGAACTGCGCCGCGACCGCGTGCGCGCCACGCTGGCGCTGCTGGGCACAGCCATCCTGATGTTCATCATCGGATACGGCATCAGCCTGGATGTGGAGAACCTGACCTACGCCGTGCTCGACCGCGACCAGACCGCGCTCTCGCGCGACTACACGCTCAATCTGGCGGGCTCGCGTTATTTCATCGAAAAACCTCCGATTCACGACTACGCTGAGCTGGACCGCCGCATGCGCAGCGGCGAGTTGTCGCTGGCGATTGAGATCCCGCCGGGCTTTGCGCGCGACGTGGAACGCGGCGCGGCCGTGCAGATCGGTGCCTGGGTGGATGGCGCCATGCCCACCCGCGCCGAAACCGTGCGCGGTTACGTGCAGGCCATCCACCAGCTCTGGCTGGCCGATGCGGCCGTGCACCGGCTGGGCATGCGGCTCACGCTGCCAAGTACCGTTGAAACGCGCTATCGCTACAACCCCGACGTGAAGAGCCTGCCCGCCATGGTGCCCGCTGTGATCCCAATGCTGCTGATGATGATTCCCGCCATGCTGGCGGCGTTGTCGGTGGTGCGGGAAAAGGAGCTGGGCTCCATCATCAATTTTTACGTGACACCGGTGACGCGTGCGGAATTCGTGTTGGGCAAGCAGGTGCCATATATCGTGCTGGCCATGCTGAACTTTCTCTTGCTGGCGCTGCTGGCGGTGACGGTGTTCGGTGTGCCGATCAAGGGCAGCTTTGCGACGCTCGCATTGGGGGCGCTGATCTTCGTGACGTGCTCGACGGGTTTCGGGCTGTTTGCCTCCACCTTCACGCAAAGCCAGATCGCGGCCATGTTCGTCACCATGATCGGCACGATCATTCCATGCGTGCAATTTGCCGGGCTGCTCAATCCTGTGTCGTCGCTGGAAGGGGCGGGTGCGCTGATCGGGCGCGTGTATCCGGCCACGCATTTCCTGACCATCAGCCGGGGCGTGTTCAGCAAGGCGCTGGATATGGGCGCGCTGGGCAGCGCATTCTGGCCGCTCCTGGCGGCGGTGCCGGTCATTCTGGGTGCCACATTGCTGATGCTGCGCAAGCAGGACCGGTAGGAGCACCACGCCATGCCAAGCCTTCTGACCGATCGCCGCACCGCTCGCCTGAGCAACATCTTCCGGCTGGGCATCAAGGAATTGCGAAGCCTGTTGCGCGACCCGATGATGATGGTGCTGATCGTCTACACCTTCACGCTGTCGATCTACGTGGCGGCCACCGCCATGCCCGAGAGCCTGCACAATGCCTCGATCGCCATCGTCGATGAAGACAGCTCGCCGCTGTCAGCGCGCATTGTCTCGAGCTTCTATCCGCCGCATTTCCGCACACCGGCGCTCATTCCGCTCACCGAGGTGGACCCGGGCATGGACAGCGGCCGCTACACATTCGTGCTCGATATTCCGCCCGATTTCCAGCGTGACGTGCTTGCCGGGCGCGCTCCGTCAATCCAGCTCAACATTGACGCCACGCGCATGAGCCAGGCCTTTACCGGCAACGGCTACATCCAGCAAATCGTCTCGGGCGAGGTGAACGCGTTCCTGCAGCGTCACCGCGCCGCGCCCGCCACGCCGGTCGATCTGGTGCTGCGCACGCGCTTCAACCCCAATCTGGAACAGACGTGGTTCGGCTCGTTGATGGAGATCATTAACAACGTGACCATGCTGTCGATCATCCTGACCGGCGCCGCACTGATCCGCGAACGCGAGCACGGCACGATCGAGCATCTGCTGGTGATGCCTGTCACGCCGTTCGAGATCATGATGTCCAAGGTCTGGTCGATGGGGCTGGTGGTGGTGCTGGCCGCGCTGGTAGCACTGGTGTGCGTGGTGCAGGGCGCGCTGCATGTACCGATCGAGGGCTCGATCCTGCTGTTCATGCTGGTGACCACGCTGCATCTTTTTGCCACAACCTCCATGGGGATCTTTCTTGCCACGGTGGCGCGGTCCATGCCGCAGTTCGGCATGCTGTTGGTTCTGGTGCTGCTGCCGCTGGAGTTGCTCTCGGGCGGTACCACCCCGCGCGAGAGCATGCCCACTGTGGTGCAGTACATCATGTTCGCCGCGCCGACCACGCAATTTGTCTCGGCGTCGCAAGCCATTCTGTACCGGGGTGCGGGGCTGGGGGTCGTGTGGCCGCAGTGTCTGGCCATCTGCGTAATCGGCGCCGTGCTGTTTGTCGCATCACTGACGCGCTTTCGCCAAACCATCAGCCAGATGGCTTAAGGAGCCAATATGGATACATCCGCCAACCTTCCTCTCGCGCTCCAAAAGGCGCACCTCGCATGTGGCCTGCAGACGTTGGGTTTGCTCAAGGCAGCGCGGCAGCGCTGGTATGAACTGGGTGCCGAGCTGCTGGCCGAAGACGTTGCCCGCACGGAGTCTGCACTGGCTGCGCTGCAAAGCGTTGAAGACTGGAACGCGTTTGCAGCATTGCTGCCCAATGCATTCTGGCAGACCAATCAGCGTGCCGTGCAGGTGCTGCAGGGTGTGCTGCAGACGGCTATCTCGAACCAATCGAGCCTGGTGGCAGATTCTCAGCGCGTCATGCTGGAATGGCAGCAGGCTTGCGTACGCGCACTGAGCACGGCGGGCAATGCCATGCCGGTGCACACGGCGCTGCAGGGCATGCTGTCGGCGTTGGGCGCGCAGGGCGACACATTCATCCGCTCCGCATTCGTGCAGCCAAACCTTGTGCCTGCGCCCGGCAAGAGCAACGGTCAACTTCACAAAGCTTCCTGACGAACACGCATGGGCCCCGATCATTTGCCTGCACCGCCGGCGTTGCTGCCGGCCGGTGATCTGAGCGTGGTGCGCAATCGCACCTTTGACGAAATCGCCATTGGCGACACTGCCGCCATGCTGCGCACGCTAACGGCGGAAGATATCCAGCTCTTTGCGGTGCTGTCGGGGGACGTCAACCCGCAGCATCTGGACCCGGAATTTGCGGCATCCACGCGCTTTCATGGCGTGATTGCGCACGGCATGCTGGGCGGTGCACTGATTTCCGCTTTGCTTGGGACCCGGTTGCCGGGGCCGGGAACGATCTACCTTGGGCAGACGCTGCAATTCCTTGCACCGGTGCGCGTTGGCGACACCTTGACGATCCGCGTGACGGTGGTCAGCAAGGAGGAGGAAAAAAAGCGGCTCAAGCTGGCATGTACTTGCACAAATGACAGCGGCACGGTCGCCATCACGGGGGAGGCCGAAGTCATCGCGCCCACCGAACGGATTGAGCGTGCGCGTACCACGCTGCCTGATGTGCGTATTACCACCAGCGGTGACGGCATCCACCGGCTGCTCGACCATGTGCGCCCCCTTGGGGCGATCCGTATGGCTGTGGTTCACCCGTGCGATGCGCTGAGCCTGTCTGCCGTGATGGACGCGCGCACTGAAGGCCTCATCGTGCCCTGTCTGGTCGCACCCCGTGCCAAGTTGATGCGCATAGCCGCCGAGGCCGGCCTGGACCTCAGCGACATGGAAATCGAAGATGTGCCGCACAGCAGCGCTGCTGCCAGCCGCGCAGTGGAGCTTGTCACGCAGGGCAGGGCAGAAGCGCTCATGAAGGGCAGCCTGCATACCGACGAGCTGATGGCGGCGGTGGTGTGCGCGGAGTCAGGGCTGCGTACCAAACGTCGGATCAGTCATTGCTTTTTGATGCAGTCGCCAGCGTATCCGCGGCCGTTTATCGTCACGGATGCTGCCATCAACATCGCACCGACCCTGGAGCAAAAGGCGGACATCATCCGCAACGCCATCGATCTGGCCCATGCGATTGGCGTTGAACGGCCTCGGGTGGCGATTCTTGCAGCGGTCGAGACCGTGAACCCGCGTATGCCCGCCACGCTCGATGCGGCCGCGCTGTGCAAGATGGCAGACCGCGGCCAGATTGAGGGCGGTGTGCTGGACGGGCCACTGGCTTTCGATAACGCGGTATCAGCCGCCGCAGCGCGCATCAAGGGCATTGTTTCGGAAGTGGCAGGGCAGGCCGATGTGCTGGTGGTGCCCGATTTGGAAAGCGGCAACATGCTCGCCAAACAGTTGGAATACCTGGGTGGGGCCGCCAGCGCGGGCATTGTGCTCGGCGCCCGCGTGCCCATTGTTTTGACCAGCCGCGCTGACTCGCGCGAATCGCGCATCGCGTCGTGCGCCATTGCCACGTTGCTGGCTCACCGCTACCGCAACTTACCCCCATGAACGATTGCATCGCCGTACTGAACTGCGGCTCGTCGAGCATCAAGTTTGCGTTGTTCGATGCCACCCTGCATCCATTGCCGCGCACGCCCATGTGGAGCGGGAAAGTGGAGGGCATCGGCACTGACCACCCCACGGCGACAGCGGCTAGCGCGCCGACGCAGGCGCTGGAGCTTGACGCTGCGCAGCCGTATCACGCGGCGCTCATGCACATTCGCCAGCGTGTCGAGCAAAGGCTGGGCGGCCGTCGGCTGCTGGCCGTGGCACATCGGGTCGTGCACGGCGGCTCCAAGTATTTCGCGCCGGTACGTGTGAACGCGGAGGTGCTTTCCGATCTACGCAGCTACATTCCGCTGGCGCCGCTGCATCAACCGTTTGCACTGGAGGCCATCGAGGCGCTTCTGTCGAGCTTGCCTGACGTGCCGCAGGTGGCCTGCTTCGATACGGCGTTCCACAGCACGCTGCCACAGGTCGAGACGATGCTGCCACTGCCCTACGCCGCATGGGAGCGTGGTCTGCGGCGTTATGGCTTTCATGGGTTGTCGTACGAATACATGTCGATTGCTTTGCCGCAACGGCACGGCGATATCGCCCTGGGGCGCACCATCGTCGCGCACCTGGGCAGCGGTGCCAGCCTGTGTGCAATGCATGGGCTGAAGAGCGTGGCTACAACCATGGGGTTTTCCGCGCTGGATGGCCTGATGATGGGAACGCGGTGCGGCTCGCTTGATCCGGGTGCGGTGCTCTACATGATGGAGACGGAGCATCTTTCCCCCGCACAGGTCGGCAACGTGCTGTATCACGAATCGGGGCTGCTGGGCGTGTCAGGGTTGTCTTCCGACCCGCGCGATCTGATTGCGCACGAGGCCGACAACCCGCGGGCAAAGGCAGCGCTGGCGCTATACGTGCGCCGGATTGTGCGTGAGATCGGCGCCCTGGTGGCGGTGCTCGGTGGCCTGGATTTTTTGGTGTTTACGGCAGGTATTGGTGAACACAACGCCGTACTGCGCGAACGCGTTGTGGGCGCACTCGGTTATTTGGGCGCTGCACTGGATGACGCGGCCAACCAGGCGCATGCAGCAATCATTTCCAGTTCAGCGAGCGGGATTCGCGTGGCGGTAGAGCCGACAAATGAGGAATGGGTGGCAGCACGGCACGTGATTCAGCGCAATCTGTAGGGCGGTCACGCTCGTGACGTGCTGTGCGGGGGTGTGCAGAAATCGCCCAGAACCATGCAGCATCGATCTGAGCCCCACAGGGGCTCGCATCGTTGACTCTTATATAAGATATAAGACATTTGACCGCGTGGGGGTATTGCGATTAGAATCGCGCCCAAGCGGCGCCCGGAACAGCTTCGGGCGCCTGAAAAGACTTCCCCGGTAACGTCATCTCAGCAGGTCTCCCATGCTTGAAAACTTTCGCGCTCACGTGGCCGCCCGCGCCGCGCTCGGTATTCCTCCCCTGCCGCTGACGGCTCAGCAAACCGCCGAACTGGTGGAGCTGCTGACGAACCCGCCCGCAGGCGAAGAGCAGACCCTGCTCGACCTGATCACTCACCGCGTGCCTGCTGGCGTGGACGAAGCCGCCCGCGTGAAGGCCGGCTTCCTGGCCGCCGTGGCCAAGGGCGAAACCGCCTGCCCGCTGATCTCGCGCCAGCGCGCCACCGAGCTGCTCGGCACGATGCTGGGCGGCTATAACATCGCCCCGCTGATCGAGCTGCTGTCGGATGACGCCGTGGCCGCCGTGGCTGCCGATGCGCTGAAGAAAACCCTGTTGATGTTCGACCAGTTCCATGACGTGAAGGAACTCGCCGACAAGGGCAACGTGCACGCAAAGGCCGTGCTGCAAAGCTGGGCCGACGCCGAGTGGTTCACCAGTCGTCCGGAAGTGCCGGAAAGCCTGACCATTACCGTGTTCAAGGTCACGGGCGAAACCAACACCGATGACCTGTCGCCGGCCCCGGACGCCACCACCCGCCCGGACATTCCGATGCACGCACTGGCGATGCTGAAGAACGCGCGCCCTGGCATCACGCCCGAAGAAGACGGCAAGCGCGGCCCGGTCAAGTTCATCGAATCACTGAAGGAAAAGGGCCACCTGGTTGCGTACGTGGGCGACGTGGTCGGCACCGGCTCCTCGCGCAAGTCGGCCACCAACTCTGTGCTGTGGTTCACGGGCGAAGATATCCCGTTCGTCCCGAACAAGCGTTTCGGCGGCGTGTGCCTGGGCGGCAAGATCGCCCCGATCTTCTACAACACGATGGAAGACGCCGGTGCGCTGCCAATTGAGCTCGACGTGTCGCAGATGGAAATGGGCGACGTGGTCGAACTGCGCCCGTACGAAGGCAAGGCGCTGAAGAACGGCGCCGTGATCGCCGAATTCCAGGTCAAGTCCGACGTGCTGTTTGACGAAGTGCGCGCCGGCGGCCGCATTCCGCTGATCATCGGCCGCGGCCTGACCGCCAAGGCGCGTGAAGCGCTGGGCCTTGCACCGTCCACGCTGTTCCGCCTGCCACATCAGCCGGCCAACAGCGGCAAGGGTTTCTCGCTGGCCCAGAAGATGGTCGGCCGCGCGTGCGGTCTGCCGGAAGGCCAGGGCGTGCGCCCGGGCACGTACTGCGAACCGAAGATGACCTCGGTCGGCTCGCAAGACACCACGGGCCCGATGACCCGCGACGAATTGAAGGACCTCGCTTGCCTCGGCTTCTCGGCCGACCTCGTGATGCAGTCGTTCTGCCACACGGCCGCGTATCCGAAGCCGGTGGACGTGAAAACGCACCAGACGCTGCCGAACTTCATCAGCAACCGTGGCGGCATTGCGCTGCGCCCCGGCGATGGCGTGATCCACTCGTGGCTCAACCGCATGCTGCTGCCCGACACCGTCGGCACCGGCGGGGATTCGCACACGCGCTTCCCGATCGGCATCAGCTTCCCGGCAGGCTCGGGCCTGGTCGCGTTCGCGGCCGCCACTGGCACGATGCCGCTGGACATGCCGGAGTCCGTGCTGGTCCGCTTCAAGGGCAAGATGCAGCCGGGCGTCACGCTGCGTGACCTCGTCAACGCGATCCCGCTGTACGCGATCAAGCAGGGCATGCTGACGGTCGCCAAGCAAGGCAAGAAGAACATCTTCTCCGGCCGCATTCTCGAAATCGAAGGTCTGCCCGACCTGAAGGTCGAGCAGGCGTTTGAATTGTCGGATGCGTCTGCCGAGCGCTCGGCCGCCGGTTGCACGGTCCACCTGAACAAGGAACCGATCATCGAGTACCTGAACAGCAACATCACGCTGCTGAAGTGGATGATTGCCCAGGGCTATCAGGACCCGCGCAGCCTGCAGCGCCGTATCGCGGCGATGGAGCAGTGGCTGGCCGACCCGCAACTGCTGCAACCGGATGCCGACGCCGAATACGCGGCCGTCATCGAGATCGACCTGGCCGATATCCACGAACCCATCGTGGCCTGCCCGAACGACCCGGACGACGTGAAGACGCTGTCTGACGTTGCAGGCGCGACGATCGATGAAGTGTTCATCGGCTCGTGCATGACCAACATTGGTCACTTCCGTGCCGCGTCGAAGCTGCTCGAAGGCAAGCGCGACATTCCGGTCAAGCTGTGGGTCGCACCGCCCACCAAGATGGACCAGAAGCAACTGACGGAAGAAGGCCATTACGGCGTGTTCGGCACGGCCGGTGCGCGCACCGAAATGCCGGGCTGCTCGCTGTGCATGGGCAACCAGGCACAAGTGCGCGAAGGCGCGACGGTCATGTCGACGTCGACCCGCAACTTCCCGAACCGTCTGGGCAAGAACACGAACGTGTACCTGGGCTCGGCAGAACTGGCGGCGATCTGCTCGCGCTTGGGCAAGATCCCGAGCAAGGACGAGTACATGGCCGATATGGGCGTGCTCAGTGCCAACGGCGACCAGATCTACAAGTACATGAACTTCGATCAGATCGAGGACTTCAAGGAAGTGGCCGACACCGTGAAGATGTAAGTGCGTTGTCGCGGCTACGGCGGGTTGTTTTTGCCGTAGCGGTATGAAAAAGGCGCCGTCGGCTGAATGCCTGCGGCGCCTTTTTTTTGGTTCATCGAGGAATTCCGGGGAACGCGGCGCGGATCTTGAGGAAGAAGTATTCCTCGTCGCGGTACCCATAAGCCCGGCGTTTGATGACCTTGATGGTGTTGTTGATGCCTTCAACGACGCTGGTGTTGAGCGGGTGGCGGCAGCGGGCCAGAATTCCATGCCAATAGACTTGCAGGCGCTGGGCGAACAATTGCAAAGCGGCGATCCCGCTCTGCCGCGCCTGCTCAAACCATTGCTCCCAAGCCTTCTGCGCCCACGCGGGCTTGCGATAGAACCAGAGCCGTTTGAGTTCGTCGCGTAGCACGTAGACGCACAACAGTGGCTGGTTGGCGCTCAGCAGCTCCTTCAAGTGCACCGCCTGCTCGGGTCTCAGGTTGTGGCGATTGCGCAGCAACAGCCACCGGCTCGACTTCAGAACCTTGCGGGCCGGCTTGTCATGCCGGAGTTGATTGGCCTGGTCCACCCGCACCCGGTCGATCACCTCACGCCCGTACTTGGCCACGACGTGGAACAAGTCGTAGACCACCTCGGCTTGCGGGCAATGCTCATTGATCTCCAGTTCGTAGGCAGTCGTCATGTCGATTGCCACCGCCTCGATGCGCTGGGCGACACCTTCGGGAAGCTGTTCGAAGAAGGCGCGGGCGGTCTCGCGAGAACGCCCTGGGCCGACCCAGAGCACCTGCCGCCCGATCGGATCGACCACCACCGTGGCATAGCGATGGCCTTTATGGAGTGCGAATTCGTCCATGGCCAGATAACGGATCGTCGACCAGTCCGGTTCGGCCACACGCGCTCGCAAGCGCATCTTGTCGATCGATTTGACCGTGTGCCAGCCTAGATCGTAGAACGCGGCCACCGCCTGTACGCTACTCGACTGCAGTAGCTTCTCGCACGCCTCTGCGAATCGCTGCGTCACTCTTTGGTAGCGGCCCAGCCAGTCCAGCTTCTCCAGTCGCGGTCCGCCGCAACGTTCGCACCAGACGCGCCGGCGCGGGACGTGAAGCACCACCCGGTACTCGAATAGCGGCAGATCACGTACCCGCCGAACCGTCGTCTCATGGATCTGCGAGCAACGCGCACCGCACTGCTCGCAGTGCATGACCTTGCTCACTGGCTTCAGATAGAGCGATAGCGTATGGCTCTCGCCTTGCGGCCACTCCACGCGTTCCAGGCGGTAACCCTTCCAGCATCCCAACGCCTGCAGTGTCTTGCGATCCAGCATTCCTCCTCCCAACACCTGTCCTTGTCGGCGTCAGCATACGGAATGTGGCAATTCAGACCCACGGAATTCGTCGAAGAACCTTTTTTTTTCCTGCGGCGGTGCGCAGGCTGAACGGACGGGTGACGGGCCAAGGGAGCGGTCTCCCTCGGCCGTACGGCGCGTCAGTGGATGATGATCGATACCGTTGAGTACGCCGGTACCGTGATGGTCTCGCTATACGTGCCGGCCTTCGTGCCACGTGCGACCGGGAACTGGCCGAAGCCTTGCAGCGTGGCCGGCACGGAGGTCGGCATGGTGCGCTGGCCGCTGTAGTTCGGGCCGTTCAGCGCGGGAATCGAGAAGCCGCTGTCCGAGCGTGCCGGATACGCGAAGCCCGATGGGCTGCCCGGCACCGGCAGCAATGCCACTGCCGTGCCCCAGCGGCCAAGCGCGTCGCCCAGGCCCGTACCGCCGCCGGCCTGGATGGCGCCGCTCAGCACCGTGGCCGAATCCGTCGATGAGAAGTTCTGCAGCAGGTTGGTGTAGTACGCAATGCCGTACTGGCGCAGCAGGAAGCCGCCCAGGCTGCCCGAGATCGGATACCCCGGGCACGACGACGACAGCGACGGATCGAACGCCGTCAGCGAGCAGTCGTACGCGCTTTGCAGCCAGGCCGGGAAGCGGCTGTCACGCACGTTGTTGAAGTTCGGGTCGATCTGGCTGGAGAGCACGTCTTCCATCGTCATCGCCGTCATTTCTTCCAGCCACGTGCCGTACATGTACTGCGAGCCGTGCAGCACGCCGCGCTGGTAGAAGTTGGCCATATGCGTGAACTCGTGGCCGAGCGTCGAGATGACGGTATTCAGCCCGTCTGTGCCACCCAGGTAGACGGTTTCCGAATCCACATACAGCGACAGCGACTGATTCGACAGCGGCTGCGAGCTGGTGGTGAAGTTGTTGCGCGCCCAGAAGTAACCGATGCGGCCATAGGGCTGGCCATCGGGCTGGATGTTCAGCACCACGATGTCGAGTGCCTGGTTCGGATCGATCAGGCTGGCCGAGCTGGAGTAGCTACCCCACGGCTGGCCGACCAGGGAGGTGGCCAGTGTGTAGATCGACTGCGTGCCCGAAGCAAACTTGGTGATGAGCGTGTTGATGGTGCCGTCGGTGATCTTGCCGGTGCCGTATTCGCTGTCTTCCACCCACAGGTTGACGATGCGGCCATCGGCAGCCGTGGCCTGCTGACGCAGTGTGGTGGTGCGCACGGTGGCAGTGCCGTCTGGTTGCTGGTGGTTCCACGTGCGCTGGGTGCCGACGCTGGACACCGACTGCGGGCGGAGCGCCGTGCTGTTGGACGCGCCCTGCGTCTTGAGCGGGCCGGCACCGGTGGCGTAGCCGTCCAGCGCGTGGAGGTTGAAGCCGGAGATCTGGCGGTCGAACGCGGCGTTGGCGTCATTGCCGGCCACGTCCGCGGCGGTCTTGGGGATCGGTGTGCCGGTGGCGTTCAGCAGACCCAGGCCCGAGAGCGATACGGACGGCATCGGCTGCGCCGCTGCGCTCTGGTTTGTGTAGATGAGCGTCACGCTCTGGCCCGTGAGCCCTGCAATCGACACCGGAACCGAGCCGGCCGAGCCGCCCGTATTGGTGGCCTGCCACACGCCCACGCCCGAGCCAGCATACGTATTGCCCAGCGCACCGCAGTTCGACCCGCTGCACGCCGATGCCACGGTGATATTGGCCGATGAGCGTTGCGTGGCAGCCGGGGTGGCCCCCGAGTTGCCGCCCCCACCGCCCCCGCCGCATGCAGCCAGGGCGCCTGTTGCTGCCACCATCATCGCGATGGTCCATTGCTTCGTGCCGCGCACGTTGTTGCTGCTGCGTTCCATCCACTTCTCTCCAAATCCGCAAGTACCGAATGCCGGCGCGGGGGCGGCTCGTGACTGCCCTCAAGCGCAACATGCGGACGGATTCTCAAGGTGACGTGGCGGATTCGATTCGTGGAAATAACGGCCTCACAGCCCTCAATTCCCCCCAATGTGGGGGTGCGCGAAGTTTGCATTGTCGAAAAGGTTGAAAAAGTCGTAGCCCCGGGGTGTAGAAGCAGAAAACGGAGGAGGGCACCCAGCGCCACTTGAGCGACGCGCCGGTCCGCTAGAATGGGCCGCTTCTTGTTCCCAGCGCATTCATAGATAGCGCCTTCCTCGTCTCGGAGGGGGCGCTCAATACTTTCCCCGCCGATGCTCGTTGCGCAGCTCAAATCGTTCTTCATGGTTGCTCGCCTGGGCAGCATCACGCTGGCCGCCAAGCAGCTCGGCCTGTCGCAGCCGACCGTGACTTCACAGATACGCGCCCTGGAAGAGGCTTATGGCGTGGAGCTGTTCTACCGCGGCGGGCGCCGGCTGGCCCTGGCAGACGCAGGTGTGCGGCTGATGCCGCTGGTCGACCAGCTCGTACGCCAGGAAACCGAGATCGATTTCTTCCTGCGTAACTCCGGCGACATGGGCTCGGGCCACCTGCGCATCGGCGCCACAGCACCGTACTACGTGCTCGACATTGTTGACCGGTTCTGCAAGAGCCACCCCGGCATCGACGTGAGTATCGAAGCGGGCAACTCGGTGCAGATGCTCGAAGCGTTGCAGGAGTATCGGGTGGACGTGGCATCGTCGTCGCAGCGGGTGGATGATGCGCGCTTTCTACGCATTGAGCTGGCGCGTGATCCGCTTGTGCTGGTGGTGCACCGCAGCCACGCGCTGGCCGCGCAGACGAGCGTGCCCGTGTCCGCGCTGTCGCAATGCCGGCTGCTGGTGCGCGAAGTGGGCTCGACCACCCGCGCAATGACTGAAACGATGATGGCCCATGCGGGCGTGACGCCGGCGTCTACGGTGGAGATCGGCAGCCGGGAGTCCATCCGCGAGGCCATCACGCGCAACCTTGGCGTGAGCGTGATCGCCCGCCAGGAGGTGCCGAGCCACGCTGATCTGCGTGTACTGCCGTTCGAGGGCATCGAGGGTGGCGTGCCGGAGTTGAGCGAATACCTGTACTGCCTGCAGGATCGGCGTGAGGCACGCTTGATTGCCGCCTTCCTGAGTGAAGTCCGGCCGGTTTCGTCATGGGCCGGACCAAAATCCTGAAATGCGCGCATTGGCGTTTTTAGGGTAACTGCCACATGGGGTACATGTCGGCTGGCTACAGTGGCGACCGATTTTGCTACTGCCCGCGCCCCCGTGCCCATACCCCAGCTTGTTACCAACCCGACTTCGGGTTCCGCCACGCCGTTCCTGTCCGTGCGGCAGGTCTCGCGCCGCTTTGGCGCGTTCACGGCACTCGACGGGGTGTCGCTGGATGTGGCGCAGGGCGAATTTGTCTGCTTGCTGGGCCCCTCAGGCTGCGGCAAGACGACCTTGCTGCGCATCATTGCAGGGCTGGAGGCGCAAGACGGCGGCCAGATCGTGGCGGGCAGCCGCGATATTTCCAATCTGCCGCCGCGCGAGCGTGACTACGGCATCGTCTTCCAGTCGTACGCGCTGTTTCCTAATCTGACGGTTGCGCAGAACGTTGCCTATGGGCTGGATACCAGCAACGGCAACCGTGCGCGCATGCAGGAGCGGGTCTCGGAGATGCTCGCGCTGGTCGGCCTGACCGGCAGCGAGGCGAAGTACCCGTCGCAGTTGTCCGGCGGGCAGCAGCAGCGTGTGGCGCTGGCCCGCGCGCTGGCGCCTGCACCGTCGCTGTTGCTGCTGGATGAGCCGATGTCGGCACTGGACGCCCAAGTGCGCGAGCATTTGCGCGTCGAGCTGCGCCGCCTGCAGCGCAAGCTGAACGTGACCACGCTGATGGTCACGCACGACCAGGACGAGGCGATGGCGATGGCTGATCGCATCGCCGTCATGTCCAACGGGCGCATCGAGCAGACGGGCTCACCGGCGGAGATCTATTCGCGCCCAGCCACCGGGTTTGTTGCCGGCTTTGTCGGGCAGGCCAACTGGCTGCCGCTGCAGCACGCGGAAGATGGCACGCCCACCCTGGCCGGCCAGCCGCTGCTGCTCGATCCGGCTTTCGCCGCAGGTTCTTCCGGGTCGGCATGGGCTCAGGGCCGCCTGTTCTGCCGCCCCGAAGCCGTCACGCTGCACCCCGACGATGATGCCCCCAACCGCCATCTCGCCCGCGTGGTCGACCAGATTTACCTGGGCAGCCGCACGCGCGTGACGTTGTCGATTGACGGTTTGGCCGATGCCCTCCTGGTGGCTGAAGTGGCATCGAGCGCGCTGCAAGCCGGTCGCGGTGGCCTGGGTGACAGCAAGCTGTGGATCGCGCTCGAGCGTAACGGCCTGCGTGTGTATGCCTGAGACCGCCATGTCGATGCTGCCCCCTGAGGCCAACGTGGTTGCGGCCACCCGATCCGAATCCCCCCGCGAACCGGCTCGCACCGCACGCACAGTGTTCTGGCGTACCGACGCACCGGTGCTGACTGGCATGAAGCTCGGCTGGCTGCTGTTGCTGACCGTCGGCCTGCTGTTGCCCACGGCGATGATGCTGTTGCAGGCCACGGGCCTGGTCGCCAGCGCCCGCAGCACGGACGAGCACGGCCTGGCGCTGGTCGCGCACGTGGTGGGGGCGCCCAATTTTCTTGCCATGGTGGGCCGCACGCTGGCCGTGTCCGGCGCAGTGGCTTTCATCGTGGTGCCGCTTGCGTTTGCCCTGGCCTACGCGGTGCAACGCACGCGCATGCCGCTGCGCGGCACGATGCGCACGCTGGCGATGCTGCCGCTGTTTGCGCCGTCGCTGCTGCCGGGCATTGCGCTGGTCTATCTGTTCGGCAACCAGGGCGTGTTCAAAGCCTGGATGAACGGCACCAATATCTACGGCTTTTGGGGCATCGTGCTGGGCGAGGTGTTTTACACCTTCCCCTACGCGCTGATGCTGCTGCTCGCCACGCTCACGCTGGCAGACGGCCGCCTGTATGACGCCGCACGTGCAATGGGCGCAAACCCGTGGCGCACGTTCCGCACGGTCACGCTGCCGGGCGCACGCTACGGCCTGTTCGGTGCCTTCGCGCTGGTCTTTACGTTGGTTGCCACCGACTTTGGTGTGCCGACCGTGGTGGGCGGCAGCTACCAGGTGCTGGCCGTAGAGGCCTACAAGGCGGTGGTGGGGCAGCAGCAGTTTGCGCGCGGCGCCGTTATTGGCCTGATGCTCCTGCTGCCCGCGTTGCTGACGTTTGCCGTGGAGCGGCTCGTGCAGCGCCGCCAGCATGCGGCGCTGGCCAGTCGCGCGCAGCCGTATTACCCGCAGCCGGATCGCGTGCGCGATGGGCTCTTCCTGTTGCTGAGTGCCTTGGTGGTCGGCGGCATTTTGCTGATGCTGGCCACGGCGGTTGGTGCATCGCTGGTCAAGCTGTGGCCATACAACCTTGAGCTGTCGCTGCGCAACTACGACTTCGACAACATGGATGGCGGCGGCTGGCTGGCGTATCGCAACAGCCTGAAGCTTGCCGCGCTGACCACCGTGTTCGGCACCGCACTGATCTTTACCGGCGCATGGCTGGTCGAAAAAACACGCGCTGCAGGATGGTTGCAATCCGGGCTGCATTCCGCCATCCGCTTTGCGGTGCTGCTGCCGATGGCCGTGCCGGGCCTCGTGCTGGGCCTGGGTTACGTGTTCTTCTTCAACCATCCGGCCAATCCGCTCAATGGCCTGTATGGCGGCATGGCGTTGATGGTGCTCTGCACGATCATGCATTGCGCCACGGCCGCGCACCTCACGTCGGTGGCTTCGCTGGGGCAGCTTGATCCGGTGTTCGAGGCGGTATCGGCCTCGCTCAAGGTATCGGCGCTGCGCACGTACTGGCGCGTGACGCTGCCGATGTGCGTGCCGGCCGTGCTGTCGTGCGCGCGCTATCTGTTCGTGTCGGCCATGACCACTGTGTCGGCGGTGATCTTCCTCTACAGCCCCGACACCGTGCTGGCGTCCGTGGCCGTGCTGAATATGGATGATGCCGGCGACATCGGTCCGGCTGCGGCCATGTCCACGCTCATTCTTGTCACGTCGATCGTTGTATCGCTGCTGCTGGAGCTGGCCACGCGCGGCATCGTGCGCCGCACGCAGGCCTGGCGCACGGCGGCCCATTGAATTTGTCGTCCCTAACAGCACAAAGCAGAAAGGAAGCATGAACATGAGTGATTCCTCCCTAATCACGGCGCGCCAGGCTGGCGCAGACCGCCTTAACCCCGGGAGCACGCCGCTGCGGCTGGAGGCCGCCGTGCTCGACTGGGCTGGCACCGTGGTCGATTTCGGCTCGTTTGCCCCCACGCAGATCTTCGTGGAAGCGTTTGGCGAGTTCGGCGTGGCCATCACGCTGGAAGAAGCGCGTGGCCCGATGGGCCTTGGCAAGTGGGATCACATCCGCGCGCTGTGCAATGACGGCGCGATTGCGGCGCGCTTCTCGCTCGCGCACGGGCGCATGCCCACCGATGATGACGTGACTGCCATCTACAACCGCTTCATGCCGTTGCAGATCGAAAAGGTGGGTGCGCATTCAGCAATGATTCCTGGCGCGCTGGACACCATCGCCGCGCTGCGCGAAGCGGGCTTGAAGATCGGCACGTGCTCGGGCTACCCGCGCGTGGTGATGGACCGCGTGGTTGATCTGGCCGCCACGGCCGGTTACACGCCCGATTGCGTTGTCGCGTCCGATGAGGTGCCGCGTGCCCGTCCGTGGCCTGCGCAGGCACTGCGCTGCGTGGTTGATCTCGCCATTGGCGATGTGGCTGCGTGCGTAAAGGTGGACGACACCGTGCCCGGTATCGAAGAAGGCCGCCGCGCCGGCATGTGGACTGTTGCGCTGCTGATGTCGGGTAATGCGCTGGGCCTGCCGTATGCGCAATACGCCGCGCTGTCTGCGGATGAACGCGCGCGCCATCGCGTGGCCATTTCGGCGGGTTTTGCCGCCTGCCGCCCGCATTACGAGGTCGACACGATTGCCGATCTGCCCGAGGTTGTGGCCGACATCAACCGCCGCCTGGCGCGCGGTGAACGCCCACAGTGCATTTGAGTTTGTTGTCCTGTTTGTTGTCCTTTCCCCTGCATCACACCATACCGAGGAAACCATGACCGCACGTCTTTCCCTGCTGGCTGTTGCCGCTACGATGGCGTTTGCCACGTCGGCTTTTGCCAAGACCACGCTGACTGTGTACACGGCGCTGGAAGCTGACCAAGTGAAGGCGTATCAGGACGCCTTCGAGAAGGCCAATCCGGACATCGAAATCAAGTGGGTGCGTGACTCCACCGGCGTTGTTACCGCCAAGCTGCTGGCCGAGAAAGCCAACCCGCGCGCTGACGTGGTGTGGGGCCTGGCCGCATCGAGCCTGGCCATCCTGGACAAGGAAGGCATGCTGACGCCGTACGCACCGGCCGACCTGTCGAAGATCGGCGCCACGTACCGCGACCACGCCAACCCGCCGGCATGGGTGGGTATGGATGCCTGGGGCGCCGCCATCTGCTTCAACACGGTCGAAGCCGAAAAGCAGCACCTGCCGAAGCCGACCTCGTGGGCTGACCTGACCAAGCCCGTGTACGCCGGCAAGATTGTCATGCCGAACCCGGCCTCGTCGGGCACGGGCTACCTGGACGTAAGCGCATGGCTGCAGATGCTGGGCGAGCAGAAGGGCTGGGCTTACATGGACGCCCTGCACCAGAACATCGGTCAGTACACGCACTCGGGCTCGAAGCCTTGCAAGATGGCGGCGTCGGGTGAATTTCCGATCGGCATTGCGTTTGAATACCGTGCTGTGAAGTCGAAGAAGGAAGGCGCACCGATCGATATCGTGCTGCCGTCGGAAGGGCTGGGCTGGGACGTGGAAGCCACTGGCATCATGAAGGGCACCAAAAACCTGGACGCCGCCAAGAAGCTGGCTGACTTCTCGGCCAGCCCGGTTGCCATGGCACTGTACGAAAAGAACTTTGCCGTGGTTGCCACGCCGGGCTTCTCCAAGCCCGACCCGCTGCTGCCGGCCGACTACGAGAAGCATCTGATCAAGAACGACTTCGCGTGGGCCAGCGCCAACCGCGACCGTATCCTCGCCGAGTGGACCAAGCGCTACGACGGCAAGTCGGAGAAGAAGTAAGTGATTGAAGCTCCCCTGATTCCTGCGGCTCAAGGGAGCCTGGATGCCAGCACCGACGTCGCAATCGTCGGGGCTGGCATTTTGGGCTTGGCGCATGCAGCGGCTGCCGTCAAACGCGGCCTGCGTGTGACGGTGTTCGAACGCAGTGATATTGCCGTTGGCGCGTCCATTCGCAATTTTGGGCAGATGCTGGTGACCGGCCAGCCACCCGGCATCATGCTCGACCTCGCGCGCGAAAGCCGCGCCCTGTATCTCGAGTGGGCTGACAAGGCTGGCATCTTCGCGCGTGCCAACGGTGCGCTGCTGTTTGCCCGCAATGCAGCAGAAGAGGCCGTGCTGGATGAATTCATGTCCACGCGCGCAGCGGCCTTTGGCTACAACGTGCGTCTGCTGCGCAGCGCCGATCTGGCCGGTCTCTATGATGGCCGTTTCATGCGCCACCGCGCCGCGCTGCAGGGTTTTGATGATTTGCAACTCTATTCGCGTGAAGCCATTCCGGCGCTGGCTTCGTGGCTTGCCACGCAAGGCGTGCGCTTTCATTTCGGTACCCTGGTGCGCCACGTGGATGGCGGCCGGCTGGAGACAACCGCGGGCGTGTGCAACGCCCAGCGCGTGATCGTCTGCAGCGGCCACGATTATCAGACGCTGTGCGCAGATCAGCTTCGCGCGCTGCAACCGCAGGTCTGCCGCCTGCAGATGCTGCGTGTGACCCCCGAAGACGGCTTCCGCCTGGAGCACGCGGTGCTGACGGGCCTCTCGTGCACGCATTACGGTGCATTTGCCGATCTGCCGACCGCCCAGGCGCTCGCTATGCAGATCGAGCATCAACGCCCCGAGCTGCAACGCCACGGCATACACCTGCTGGTGAGTCCCACGCCATACGGCGACTGGATCGTTGGCGATTCGCACGACTACGGCCAGGACGCCCGCCCGTTCAATGCCGAGTCGGTTGACAACATCATGCTGGACCTGGCGCGTGACACCTTCGGCAGCAAGCTGCGCGTGGTAGAGCGCTGGCAGGGCGTGTACGGCGCCAAGTGCCACGTGCCCGGCAGCGGCGCGTTCTCGATCACCCGCGTTGACGACCGCACCACCGTCGCGCTGATGCACAGCGGTATTGGCATGAGCGTGGGCCCGGCACTGGCACATCGGCATGTCGATGCGCTGGTCGACGGCACGGCGCTGCCGCAGTGGACGCCGCCTGCCAGCCTGCCAGCAACAACGGTTGCCGCCTGACGTGGCTTCACTGCGCGGCTTTGCTGCGCAGCTTCACTCGGTACAAAACGAAAACGCCCGCAGGGTTTGCGCCGTGCGGGCGTTTTGTATTCAAGCAGCGAAGAGATCGATGATGG
The DNA here is from genome assembly GCF_003851545.1 of Ralstonia sp. SET104. Lineage (GTDB taxonomy): Bacteria > Pseudomonadota > Gammaproteobacteria > Burkholderiales > Burkholderiaceae > Ralstonia. Next base: position 109,545 of record NZ_BHVX01000010.1, read on the forward strand.
GCCAGCCGCGCGATTCGGCCACGGCGCGCAAGGTGGTGTCTGGGCTCACGGCCACGGGGTGCGAGACGGCTTCGAGCAGCGGCAGATCGTTGCGCGAATCGCTATAGAACACGGTGCGCGAGAAGTCCGCCATGCGCTGGCCGCGCTGCGCAAGCCATTCCGTCACGCGCACGATTTTGCCGGCGCCAAACGTGGCGGTGCCCTGCAGCTTGCCCGTGAACGCGCCATCGCTGCGGCCGTTGATGGTTTCGCCTTCCAGCGCCAGCAGATGCGGCACATTGAAGGCCGCAGCAATTGGCTCGGTCAGATAGCGGTGCGTGGCGGTGACGATGCAGCAGAGATCGCCGTCGCGCAGGTGCGTGTCGACCAGTTGCCGTGCGCGCGGCAGCATGACGGGCGTGATGACTTCGCGCAGGAACGTGGCGCGCCATGCGTCGAGCCGCGTGCGCGGATGCTGGGCCAGCAGGCCGAGCGAGAAGCGCGCGTGGCGGCCGAAATCCAACGTGCCGTCGCGGTACTCGCGCATCCAGCGCTCGTTGGCCTGTTCAAAGGCACTTCGATCTACTGCGCCCTGGGCGACCAGGAAGCGGCCCCATTCGTATTCGCTGTCAATGGGCAGCAGGGTGTGGTCCAGGTCGAACAGGGCAAGCGATTGCATACAGCAGACAGGCAGCGGCGGTTGAAAAACCGCGAGGTTATGTCCCTAGCGCGTCGCGGTTGTGTCCATTGCCATAACTTTGGCGATAAACGCATCAGCTTTTTTCTTGGGCCCCTGGGCAAGAGGCGAGTCAAGGCAGTCAAGGAATGCGCGCACGAGCCGGGCGTCCTTGCGCTCCTTCAGGAAGTACAGATATTCGTGGATGACCGGTGCATTGTCGGCAAACGGCAGCACCCGCACGTCGGGCCGGCGCGGTGCTTCACGCGCCGGAACGATGCTGCAGCCCAGCCCAAGGCTGATTGCCTCGTAAATGGCTTCGCGGCTGCCGATGATGCTCGTGTTGGCGGGCTCCACCCCGGCCGCGGCAAAGGCGTCTTCGGTCACGCGGCGGGTGACGGAGCCGGGCTCGCGCATCAGCAACTGGCAGCCGGCAATGTCGCCCAGCGCAATGTTCGGGCGTCGTGCGAGCGGGTGGTCCAACGGCACCACCAGCACCATCGTGTCTTCTGCCAGGGTAATGCGGTGCAGGCGTTCGTCATCCACGGCGTGCGACGAGACAGCCAGGTCGATACGCACTTCCGACAGCGCCTCGAGCATTTGCTGCGAGTTGCCGAATTCGATGGTGATCTCAATGGTCGGATGGCGCGCGCGAAACGCCGCCACACTGGGCAGGATGTAGTACGGGCCCGTGGCGCCCACGCGCAGGTTGCCGGTGCGCAAATCGCCGGCATTGCGCAGCAGGAAATCGACGTCGCCTTCCTGCTGTGCGAGCCGCTCGACGATGGGCATGAGGCTCACACCCAGGTCAGACAAGTCCAGGCGGCTGCCGCGGCGGTGGAACAGCTCCACACCGTACATCTCTTCCAGTTGGCGGATGCGCCCGGTCACAGTGGGCTGCGACAGGCGCAAGCGTTTGGCGGCAGACGTGACGCTGCCCTGGCGTGCCACCTCAAAGAACGACATCAATAGATAGCCCAGCATGCTTGTGTTTCCCTGATATGTCTGTCTGGAGGTCGGGCGCACAGTTTAGGCAGCGTTTGTGACGGCTCACACCGTGAAACCTTACGGTCAGCCACGGCCGCCTGCGCGCCCGGGGCAATTGCCATGCGCATGTCAACACGGCGTGCGCTCAATAGAAGCGCTTTTCGAGCAGGGCGCCGGGCGCACATCGTGCTACCTTGTGAACCTGTGCGCGAAACAGAGGAGACACCATGCCGGTGCTGAAGGTCGATGTCGTCACGGCAGAAGAGCGCCTGTACGAAGGCAACGCCAAGTTTGTGGTCATCCCTGGCACCGAGGGTGAACTCGGCATCCTGCCCGGCCATGAACGTCTGCTCACGCGCATGCGCCCCGGCACCGTGCGCGTCACGCAAGAGAACGGCGAAGAGGTGATCCTTTTTGTGGCCGGCGGCTTTGTCGACGTGCAACCTGAACAGGTGATAGTGCTGGCCGACACCGCCGTCCGGGCGCACGACCTGGACGAGGCCAAGGCACAGCAGGCGCGCAAGGCCGCAGAAGAGCACTTGCAGAACAGCAACAGCAAATTCGATTACGCTCGCGCGCAGTCCGAGCTGGCCGAAGCCGTTGCGCAACTGGCCGCCATCGAGCGTTTGCGCAAGCGCCGGCGCTGAGTCCGCGCATTACCACCGTGTCAGGGCATATCGCCCCGCCCACGGAGGGGTAAAGAATCGCGCTGGGCCTCCGTTTTAGAGCAGAACCATCGAATTCCCGTGGAACGTCCTTCAGAGACGTGATTGCTTCTGCTTGACTTGCTGATGTCGCCCTTCGTTGTGATTGCCCGTGCGCTTGTGCTTGGCTGCCGAAAGCAGTTGCTGGCCAAGTTTTCAATTGCGCTGCTGCTGCCACCGTCGCGGCAGAATTTTGCGCGAAAGCGGCAAGCGCAAATGTTTGCGATGCTCGGTGCGTTGCTTTGCACAACGGCGCGCGCGCAGAGCGCACCGGCAGACCTGACCGAGTTGCCCATCGAGCAGCTCATGCAAGTGCAGGTGGTGGTGACGGGCGTATCCAAGTATGCGCAAACGGCCAGTGAGGCACCCGCCAACGTTTCGGTCATCACGGCGGCTGATATCAAGGCCTACGGCTGGCGCACGCTGGCCGACATCCTGCGCAGCCTGCCGGGGCTCTACACAAGCTACGACCGCAACTACACCACGCTCGGCGCGCGTGGTTTCCTGCGCACCGGCGACTACGACACCCGCCTGCTCCTGCTGATCGACGGCTACCGCACCAACGACCCGATCTTTGACCAGGCATCGGTGGGCACCGAATCGATGCTCAACGTCGACCTGATCGAGCGCGTGGAATACGTGCCGGGCGCGGGTTCTGCAGCGTACGGGTCGAACGCGTTGTTTGGCGTGATTAACGTCATCACCAAGCGCGGGCGCGATATCGGCGGCGTGCAGGTGAGCGGATCCACCGGCAGCTCCAATGCGCCAAACACCCGTGAAGGCCGAGTCACCTGGGGCAAGCGCGCGGAGAACGGCGCGGAATGGCTGCTCTCGGCCAGCGTCGACGATTCGCCGGGCCGCGATCTGTACTTCGCCGCGTTCGACAAGCCCGGCGTGAGCGATGGCGTTGCGCGCGGCATGGATTTCGACCGCGCCAAGCGGCTGTTTGCCAAGGGCAGCTTTGGCGAGTTCGGGCTGACCTTCGGCTACGTCGATCGCACGAAGGGTGTGCCGACAGCGCCATACGCCCAGAGTTTCAACGACCCGCGCTCGCGCACCGTCGACACGCGTCAAATGTTCAACGGCACCTGGCAACACGTGGTGGACGACATGACCGACGTGTCGGCGCGGGTGTACTGGGGCCGCTATGTCTCGCTGGGGGATTACACCTACAACCCGCCTCCCGCCGGCATCAACCGCGACGTGTTCGACACCGCGTGGTATGGCACCGAAGCCAAGCTCGTAACGCGCCGCATTGAACGGCACACGCTGGTCGTCGGGGCAGAGCTGCAGCGCGACTACCGCGACGCAATGCGCAATTTCGATACGGTGCCTTACGCCAGCTACCTAGACGATCACCGCAGCAACAATCGCGTGGGCGTGTACGTGCAGGATCAATTTGTGCTCCATCCGAGTTGGGTGCTGGACACGGGCCTGCGCTACGACCACACGAGCTTCGCACCGGGCATCTTGAGCCCGCGCGTGGGCCTGATCTGGCATGCCGCCCCCACGACCACCGTCAAGGCGATCTATGGCATGGCCTATCGCGCGCCCAACGATTACGAACTGAACTACCAGACCAGCGCGCCTGGCGGCCAGCAGGTGAACACAGGGCTGTCTGCCGAGCGCATCCGCACGTATGAAACGGTGGTCGAGCAGCAAGTGGCCGTGGGCGGTAAGGCAACGTTGTCGGTGTTTCAGAATTACATTACCAACCTGATCAGCCAGAGCGCAGACCCGAACACCGGGCTGCTCTATTTCAGCAACGTGGCGCGGGTGCGCACGCGCGGCGCAGAACTCGGCTACGAGCAGAACTGGCCGGGCGGCACGCGGCTGCGCACGAGCTACAGCTTCCAGCACTCTGAAGATATCGATACGGGCCAGACACTGAGCAACTCGCCGCGTCACATGCTCAAGATCAACGCCACGGCACCGCTGTGGCGCGATGACTGGCGCGCGGGCGTCGAGGCACAGTACATCAGCAACCGGCTCACGGCATCGGGCGCGGTCGGCGGCTACTGGATCGCCAACCTGACGTTGCTGGCGACGCGGTTGGCGCCCAATCTGGAGATGTCGGCAAGCCTCTACAACGTGTTCGATCGGCGCTATGCCGATCCGGTCGGGCCGGAACAAGCGCAGCCCTCCATCCAGCAGGATGGCCGTGCCTGCCGCCTGAAATTCACCTACACCTTCCGATGAGCACCCCGCACGGCACCGCCCGACGCGCCCGATGGTCACGCCCGCGCAGGCTGTGCGCGGCGCTGGGCGTTGCGCTGGCGGGCGCGGCATGCATGGGCACGGTGGGCGTCGTGCACGCCCAGATGCAGGCCAGCGAGGCGCAGGTCAAGGCGGCGTTCATCTACAACTTTGCGCTCTTCACCGACTGGCCGGCCGACGCCATGCAGGTCGACGCCCCGATCGTGGTGTGTGTAACCGCCCAGCATCCGTTGCAGGCGGCATTGGAAAAACTGACAGGAAAACCCGTGCGCGGACACCGCCTGGAGATCAGAAAGATCAACGACGGCGCCGTCGCAGGCTGTCATGTCCTGGTGTTCGATGCCCGCACCGCGAACGGTGTGCGCGTTGATCCTGCCATGCCCGTGCTGACGGTGTCCGACAGCCCAGGCAGCGGGCGCGCTGCGGGCAGCCTGGAACCGATGATCGCGTTGACGCTGCATGATGACCGCGTGGTCTTCGACATCGACGCTGTGGCCGCGCGGCAAGCCCGTCTGCGGCTGAGTTCGCAATTGCTGCGCTTGGCAAGGACCGTGCAATGAGCCAGTCCCTCATGACCCAACGGCCCCGACTGGGGCAGTCCATGGTGCGGGCCAATATGGCCGGTGCCGGTGCCGCGCTGGCCATTGCCGGCTTCCTGCTCATCGTGTTCCAGTTCATCGCGCTGCATGCGGCGCTGGTGCGCGACGTGCATGTGCAGGCGCGTATTGTTGGTGCCAACAGCGTGGCCGCGCTGCTGTTCAATGACCGCCGCGCGGCGGAAGAAACGTTGGGCGCGCTGGAGGCATCACCGTCGCTGCGGGCGGCCGGCATTTTCAGTGCGCTGCGCAAGCCGCTGGCGCTGTATCAGCATGGCGACGCCGCGCCCGTGCGCGCGCCCGATGCCGCCATGCTGCGCGAGTCCGATGTCTCCGCGCTGACCACGCTGGAGGTGGTGGAGCCGGTGGAGTCGGAGCGGCGCGTGATCGGCTACGTGGTGGTGCGCTCAAGCCTGACCGAGCTGTACAGGCAACTGCTTGGCTATGCCGTGCTGACGGTGTCGGTGGGCATTGGCGCGATGGGGCTCGCGTATCTGGTGATCGCCCGCATGCGCCGGGCGGTGCTGCAGGCAGAGGCTCACCTGGACTACCTCGCCCACATCGATTCGGTCACGGAACTGCCGAACCGGCACGCCTTCAACGAACGCCTGCAGGTGTCGCTCAAGCGCGCGGGCCAAGTGGGCGCGGTGGGGCTGCTTTTGCTGGATCTGGACAACTTCAAGGTCGTCAATGACACGCTGGGCCACAACAATGGCGACCGCCTGCTGCGTCAGGTGGCGCGGCGCTTGAACGACGTGATCGACCAGGCCAACCTGCGTGCCGTGCTGTGCCGCATCGGCGGCGACGAGTTTGCCGTGATTGCCGAGCTGTCGGGCCGTGCGCAGATTGCCGAGGCGGAAGCCGCCACGCTGGCCGACGGGCTGGCCAAGCGCATTCTTGCCGCGCTGGCCGCGCCGTTTGCACTCGACCTGCACCAGATTTACGTGACGGCCAGCGTGGGTGTCAGCTTGTATCCGCATGACGCGCGCGACGTGCAGGCGCTCACGCGCAATGCGGATACGGCGATGTATCACGCCAAGAACCACGGCAAGAATGCTGCCGCCAGCTTCACGTCGGATATGGACCAGCAGGCGCGCCGCCGCCTGCGTGTGGAAGCCGACCTGCGTCGCGCGCTCGACCGCGAAGAACTGCTGCTTGCCTATCAGCCGCAAGTGCGCCTGCGCACTGAAGACGCACACGATGCGGCGATCTCCAAAGCGAACGTCTACGGCGTGGAAGCGCTGGTGCGCTGGCGCCATCCGGAGATCGGGGTGATCGGCCCCGGCGAGTTCATCGCCGTGGCCGAAGAAACCGGGTTGATCGTGCCGCTCGGCCTGTGGGTGCTGCGTACCGCGTGCGAACAGGCCGTGCGCTGGATGCGCGAAGACGGCATCACGCTGCGTGTGGCCGTCAATCTGTCTGCCCGGCAAACGCGTGATCCGGCGCTGATGGAAAACGTCATGGACGTGTTGCGCGAAACCGGCATGCCCGCGCATCTGCTCGAACTCGAAATTACCGAGAGCGTGCTGATGGAAGACATCGAAGACAACATCGCGCTGCTCCAATCGCTGCACGCGGCGGGCATCAGCCTGTCGATTGACGATTTCGGCACGGGGTATTCGTCGCTGGCGTATCTGCAGCGCTTCCCGATCCAGAAGCTCAAGATCGACCGCAGCTTCGTGCAGCGCATGCCTGGCGACGGCGAAGCGATTGCCGGTGCGATCATCGCCATGGCGCACAGCCTGCGCATGCAGGTGGTGGCCGAAGGCGTGGAAGACCCCGAGCAACTCGCGCTGCTGCGCGACGCCGGCTGCGACCTGGGGCAGGGCTACCTTTTCTCGCGCCCGCAGCAGGCCGAGGCACTGATGGCATGGCTTAACCGCCTGGATGGCGATGCCGAGGGTGAGCCGCCCGAAGCTGCCGGCGCAGAGTGGGTGGAAGCCGGGACGTTGCCGTCGTCGCTGGGCGGATAGAACTCGGGCGCTTGGGGGGCAGGCGGGTTCAGGCCACCTCAGGCTGCCGCCCGCCGTGCCGCTCGCGTGGCCCCCGCTGTCAGCACGACCACTGCCGCCAGGATGATGCCCGTCGCGCCCAGCGTTTGCGGTGCGACCACTTCATCGGCCAGCCATGCGCCCATCAGCAGGGCGATGGGCGGGTTCACATACACATAGCTCGTCGCCATGACAGTGGACACGCGTTCCACCAGCGCCATGTAGGCCGTGAATGCGATGGCCGAGCCGAACACCACCAGATAGCCCCACGCCAGCGCCGCATGCATGCCGATGTGCTTGGGCCATGGCTCACCCGTGATCAGGCTGAGCAGCACCAGCGCGACGCCGCCAAAGGCCATCTCCAGCACGAAGGCGGTGGTGCCGCGTGGCATGTCGATGCGCTTGGAGAGCTGTGAGCCGAATGACCACGAAGCGATGGCAGTTGTGAGCGCCAGCACGCCAACCGTGCTGGCCTGGAACTCCGCCCCGCGAAACAGCACGGCAATGCCGATGCTGCCCAGCGCAATGGCGCCAATCTCATAGGGGCGCAAACGGCCGCCCGCCAGCAGCGTCCACAGCGTGGAGAACAGCGGCATCGACGCGATCATCACCGTGGTGGCACCCGATGAAATCGTCTGCTCGGCCACCGCTGTCATGCCCATGCCGCCCACCAGCATGAATGTACCGATCAGTGCACAGTTGCGGATCTGGCGCCAGCTTGGCCGGTTTTCCGGCTTCCCGCGCTGGCGCAAGAGAACCAGTGGGGCGAGCAACAGGGCTGCTGCCAGAAAGCGCGAGCCCATCATCAGGAAGGGCGGCAGGTCGGTCAGCGCAAAGCGGGGTAGTCGTCCTTTTCGTGCATTTTCTTACGGCTTCGTCCGGAATCCTCTTTTTATTCAGCGGGTTACGGATTTGACGATTTCGCGCAAGCCGTCCTTTTCGTGCGATTTCTTACGGTTTCACGGCTCTGGCCAGTTGGGCGCGGCTGCGGCGGGCAGCATGTTCACTGCGCAGTGAATATGCCGTTTTTGCCGAATATTGACGCTGGCCGCGCCGTCCAGCGAGTTGCCCGTTACGCTGCTGGGCCCGCTATGCCGAGGTGCGTTCGGTGGGAGCAGAACCACTTTTTCATCACCCGTTGGCATAATTGCTGGGCAAAAATTCATCTTTCGGGGAATGGGGTGGAAGTCGATCAGGCGCATTGCAGCGACATCGAGATTTGGAATGTCCGGCTTCGCAACCATGAGCCGTATGCGTTCACGCGCCTGAAGCGTGCGTTTGTATCCGACGATTCGCGCCACCGGGTCGTGATGGTCGATGCCAAGAAATTGCTCTCCTGTGCAGATCGCGACACCACGGACTACGTGCTGCCAAGGGTGGAGGACTGGTATCCGGGCAAGGTCCGCGGCATCTGTGAGTTCCTCGATCCTAGCCAAGCAAGAATCCCTGAGATGCCCTATGTCACTTTCAGGGTGCGAAACAGGCGCACACTGCTCGGTCTAATTGGCTTGGACAAGGAAGGTGTCGCCTCCTTCCGAAACGGCCAGCATCGTGCGCGCTACATAGTGTTTGCCGGCGCTACGAGCTTTCCGGTTGAAGTGCATGAAACGGAAGCAGCTTTGCTCGAACGCTACTGCGGCACTTGATTCGAGTCGGTCGGTCATGCCTATCCGCTTCCCGAGGACAATCCTGATCGAAGAAGCTCGCCTTGCAGAGGGGGCTGCCTCGTTGCGCCTTGACTGCGAGAGCATTACCGTCGCGCCGGGCGGCCTCACCGTCGATGGCGTCGAGGTGCGGCAACTGCTGGCCTTGGGCTGGACACCACGCTGCCTGTCCTTCGAATCGAATGGTCAAGCCTATCACTTCGACATCAACGGGGTCGCCGTCATACGACCGAGCCGCGCAGTATTCCCCTTTGCCTAGAGGCCTTTTTCATTGTCAGGCGAACTCCAGCGCGGCCACACGTGGGCGCAGAACTTGCATGGGAAGAATGACCTATTCTTCAACCATCACCCGTGCACCTCCCCCGCACATCATGAAGCCGCACATTCAGCATTCGCATCGCGCGTATCGTTCAGCCGAGCCACATTATGGCAGCCGCTACTACCTTGGGGTTGCCGCCTTCCTTATCGCAATCGGCCTGCTGTATCTCGCTTGGTTTCTTCTTTGGTCGATTCGGGCGTGAGTGGTCAATTGCGACGGACGGACCGTCAAGGAGCATCCTTCGCGCGCAAAATCTTAGCGTTTCAGGTCGCCGGCCCAGCCAAGCCGAGCTGCGCCCGGTAGTCGGTCAGTAGCGTCTGCTGGGCTTCCAGGCGTGCCGCCAGTTTGGCCAACTCTGCTGCCATCTGCTCACGTTCCGCACGCACGGCCGCGAACCCGTCCGTCTGCGTCTGCACCGTTGTGCGCAGCGCGTCCCGTTCCGCTTCTGCTCGGGCCAAGTCTGCGCGCGCCTGGTTCAGCGCCGTCAGAGTCTGTTCGCCACGTGCCTCCGACTCACGGACACGCTTCGCCGCGGCCCCGGCTTCGGCTACCAGCCTCGCGCCATCCTTGTTCAACTGCGTGATCTCTCCCTGCTTGATGATCAGTGCCTGATTGGCCTGCCGGATTTCCGCCTGCAGTTGTTGGACCTGCTGCTCGTGCCGGCGCGCGTCCTGATCCCGTTGCTCTTTGCTAGCGTTGCGGAAGTGGTCCAGTGCCTGGTGGGCATGCTGCAGCTTCTCCTCCAGCGAGCGGCGGAAGCCTTCATGCTCGGCCAGCCGGGCCGTGAGGTCCTGAACCTGCTGTGCCGAGCGCTCAGCCTCGATGGTGCGCTGCTGCAGCGCCGTCTGCGTGTCACTGTGCGCGGCCCGCACGTTGGCAATGTTGGAGTGAGCCTGCGCCAACTCGGCGCGCAGCGCGGCGAGATCTGCGGACAGCTTGTCGGCCTCCGCCTGGGCCTGTTGGCGCTGCGCGGCCGCGGCGGTGATTTGCTGATCAATTGTCGCCTGCGCCTCTTCGTGCAGGCGCGCCGCCAGCCGGGCCACCAGATCCTGGATGGCGTCGGAGAGCGAACCGGTGCGCGTCAGCGCCGTGCCGTCCTCCTCTTCCAGTTCCTTCAGGTAGCGGTGGATGGTCGTTTTCGAGCCGGTGTTGCCTAGCGCGATACGTATCGCATCGATCGAGGGGTGCTGCCCTTGGGCAGCCAGCGAATCGCGGGCGCGCTTCACGTCCAAGCGGCTCAGTCCTGCACGGGCCATGGTGCTCCTACAATTTGATACCGTAATACGTACCATGTATATACGTACCAAATTGAGGCGTCAAGCTACAGAATTCTGGTAATTTTTCACACACGATAATGGTGGATTATCACGTGTGAACGCCTGCGAGGGAGGCTCAGGGCCGGGCCTTCGGTACGAAACCCCGACAAAGGCATGATTCCTGTGATGCTTGCCGAGCGTCACTTCCTCACAGCCGGAAGAAGGAGCGCGCCGCGGTCCGTAACCCGCGCCAGCCAACCCTGCGCAGCCCCAGTTCGCCGCCTGGCGAGATGTCGTGCGATCGTGCTGACTCTGTCCCGCCTCTATATGCTGTATGAGTATTCCTTCATCGTTCCCTGGCTAGCGGCTCGAAGGTGATCCGATACGCAAACAGGAGCCGTCAAATGATTCAACGTCCCGATCTTCGTGTGATCGCGGCCGCTTTGGCCCCACTTGTCTTTAACGCGCCGGCGCGCGCCGAGAGTGACCTTGCGCATGGCGCACAAGCCGCCCGCGCGTGCATGGCCTGCCATTCGTTTGCACCGGGCCGCCACATGACGGGCCCGAGCTTGGCGGGCGTTTTGGGCCGCAAAGCCGGCACAGCCGACGGTTTCGCGCGCTACTCTGACGCCCTCAAGCAATCAGGTCTGGTCTGGGACAAGCGGAACCTGGACGCGTGGCTCAAGAATCCGGCGGCGCTGGTGCCGGGTAACGCGATGACCTTTCCCGGTATTGCCGATGTACGCACGCGAGCCGATCTGGTCGCCTACCTTGAAGCCGTTTCCACGGGGCGCGTGAAGGTGCCCGATCGTGGCCTGCCGAACTTGAAGGAGCTCGACGCGGCGTCGCGGGTCACCTCAATCCGCTACTGTGGCGATACCTATCGCCTGACCACCGCCGACCGGAAGACCCAGGCCTTTTGGGAGTTCAACCTGCGATTCAAAACCGATGGCAGCGCTGCGGGCCCGGCTGCCGGTCAGCCTGTGCTGATCGGCACAGGCATGCAAGGTGACCGCGCCGCCGTGGTGTTCGCACGCCCCGAGGAAATCTCGACCTTCATTCAGAGGCGGTGCCCATAAAAACTGGCCACTCAACCTGCGGCACCCGGAATTCTGTGGCGATGCCACTGCAGAGCTGCGGCCGGGGAATCGGGCGATTCTCAATTCTTCCCGTTGTCGTTCCACGCCCGCGAGAGGCTGTCGAGGAAAAGGCTTGCAGACTGGAAGGCGCTGTCAACTTGTCGATAGCAAGGCAAGGCAGTGGCACGGGGGACACTGATCAGAAGGCAGTTGACGGATTTTGGGCCACTTCAGTGAATTCTTGCCAGGCAGCGAATCTCGCTGCAAGGTGTTTGCGGTAGAGCGAAGCACGCAGCAGATGCCGTTTCAGCGCGAAGTGTTGTCGGATCGGACCGAAGCTCGAAAGGAAAGCCTGCGTACGTTTGCGGTCGCGAAAGCCTCGCATACGCCGCTCGCGTTCGCGGGTCGGCTGGTGGTTATTCTCGGCTCGATTGTTCACGCGCGCGGCGGCTCTCACGAACACGTGCTTGACGCTGGCCAGCTCTGGAATGTCGGCCATTGCGGCCGGGTAGCTGCGTAACTGATCGGTGACGATCTTGCGGGGCGCCGGACATGAGCGAAGCACGCGCTGGAAGAAGCGTTTGGCGGCAGCCTTGTCGCGCCGCTTCTGCAACAAGATCTCCAGTTCGGCGCCATGCTCGTCGACCGCTCGCCACAGCAGATATGGCTCGCCGCGCAGCGTCACGAACATCTCATCGAGAGGCCAGGTGCTGCCTGGTTTGCGCCGTGCAGCCTTCACGCGATGGGCATAGCCGGCGCCAAATTTGTCACACCAGCGGCGAATTGTCTCGTAGGGAACGACCAACCTCGCTCGAACAGCAGTTCCTCGATGTCGCGCAGGCTCAGGTTGAAGCGGAAATACCTGCGCACCGCGTGGCTGATGACCGCCGCCGGAAATCGGTGGCCGTGATAGAGCGATTTGGTCTTCGTCATCCCGTCATCTTATGCGGCCGCCTCGCTAACGTGACAGCACCCGCCCAAGGCATCCTGCATTCCGGAACGTGGCTAAACCTCACTCCATCCAATGGTCAGACGCAGGCTAAAACAACCTGCCAAACAGCGTCAGGCGCTGCGTCCATCACGGCATTTTCTACTGGCGATCACTATGACCTACTTATCAGCACCGCAACCAGCGCCTTCGCTTCGATTCACGCTTTCCGCAGCCGCAGCCTGTTTGGCCTTGTTCACCTTCGCCTCTGGGAGCGTCAGCGCCCATGACGCGACTGCGCACGCACCAACCGGACGGGTGGTCGGAAAGGCGGTATCGGCCGGTCAACGCAGTGCGAGCATGAACGCGCTGTACTCTGCCATGCAGACTCTGTGGGCTCAGCACATGGAGTGGACTTACGCAGCGGTAACGGCGTACGTCTCCAACCCGGCTGCCTTTGACGCAACGGCCGCGCGTTTGCTCAAAAATCAGGAAGACATCGGCAATGCGATCAAGCCGTTTTACGGTGAAGCTGCCGGCGATGCTTTGAGCAAGCTGCTCAAGGAGCACATTGGCGCAGCGGTCGAGGTGGTCAAACAGGCCAAGGCCGGTAACAAGCCTGCGCTCGATAAGACAGTGGCGGCAGCCTACGCCAACGCGCAAGAAATCGCGGACTTCCTCGCCAAAGCCAACAAAAACTGGCCCCGGGAGACGGTTCGCTCAATGATGAAGGGCCACATCGATACGGCGCTGGTCTACGCCACGGCGGTGATTCAAGGCAATTACGCCGAAGGAATTGCCGAATACGGCAAGGCTGAAGCCCACATGTTGCACATGGCCGACGCGCTCAGCGCCGGATTGATTGCCGCATTCCCCGACAAGTTCAAGAGCTAATCCAACAACTCAGAGGAGATCTCTGCAAGCCCAAGACGGTGACTTGCAAGCAATCTCCCCAACTTCTCTGGAGAAAAACAAATGCTTAACTACGCCATCGTCGTATTTGCCATCGCCGCCGTTGGTGGCTTGGTGCTGGCCGCGCATGTGCTGCGCGATAAGTTCGCCCCTTGGGTGTTGTCGCTATTGCACGCACTGCTCGGCGCAGCGGGCCTGGCTTTGCTGATCGCACTGCTCGTCCAGGGCAATGCGCCGCAGAAAGTGCTGATCAGCTTCGTGCTGATGCTGGTGGCAGCGCTGGGTGGATTCTTCCTGGCCTCGTTCCATGTGCGTAAGAAGCTACCGTCCAAGGCCGTGGTGGTGATTCATGCCGGCGTCGCAGTCGCGGGCTTTCTGACGCTGGCAAGCGTGCTGCTGTGATGTCGCGCCATCCTCTGCATCCGGCACTGGTGCATTTCCCCATCGCCTGCTGGTCGCTGGCTGTGGTGGCAGATTTCACCGGCCTCTGGCTCGGCGAGGTCGCTTGGCGTTGGTCAGGCGGACTCTTCGCAGTTGGCTGTGGCATGGCCTTTGTGGCCATGCTCACAGGCTTGATCGAACTGTCTCATGTGCCCGAAGGCCCCGCTATGCGGACTGCTTACTGGCACATGGGCGCGGTGCTCGTTGCCTGCACACTATTTTGCACTCGCCTGCTGCTGCGGCTGGAAGACCTGCGGCCGCTGGAACCTAACACGATTTCGTTGCTGATGGATGCGGGCGGCTTTATCTGTTTGGTCGGCGGCGGCTGGCTTGGCGGAAAACTGGTGTATCACCACGGCGTCGGACGCTCCAGCAACTAGGTTGTGTGCGCGTCGCTATCGCAAATTATTGATAGAGGAATTTATCCATGCTGCTCGAACCTGTACTCCAGGAAAAGCCTACCGTAACTAAAGCGAGCGTATCCGACCGCATCTGTCGTCGCCTCATCGAGGCAGGGCAACGTTTCCATGCGAACGACAATATCGCCGACTTCATCCGTGACGGCGAGTTGGACGAACTGCGTATAGAGGTTGAACATGAGTTGCAAGGCGTGCTGCGCTCACTGGTGATTGATACCCGGAACGACCACAACACCGCCGAGACGGCGAAGCGGGTCGCCAAGATGTTCGTGCACGAGGTATTTCGGGGCCGCTATGAAGCAGCGCCGGCGGCTACGGCGTTTCCGAACGTGTCGCAGCTCAACGAACTGATGATCGTCGGCCCGGTGACGGTGCGCAGCGCGTGCTCCCATCATTTGTGTCCGATCCTGGGCAAGGTGTGGATTGGCTTGCTGCCCAATGCGTCGTCCGATCTGATCGGCCTGTCCAAGTATGCGCGCCTGGCCGAATGGGTGATGAACCGGCCGCAGATTCAAGAGGAGGCCGTGGTCATGCTGGCTGACGAGTTGGAGCAACGCATCCGACCCGACGGCCTGGCCATCGTCATGGAAGCCAACCACTTCTGCATGCACTGGCGCGGGGTCAAGGACGATGGTGCGCTGATGCGGAACTCCGTCATGCGGGGGACGTTCTTGAAAGACGCGACGCTACGGGGTGAGTTCTTGAGCCTGCTCGGGAGCCATCGTTGATGGTGCGAATATTTTGTCGGCCGGTCCCATCCTGTGGGTATAGCCGGCTATTTAACACCTGAGGGTTCATCATGTCTGAGTACACCGTTAGACTCACCGCCCATCGTCGGGTTGCTGAGGGCACTATGGCCTTTCACCTCGAAAAACCTGCTGGTTTTGAATTCAGACCGGGACAGGCCATGGAGCTCATCCTGCCGGGGCAGCATGCTGACGCTAATTCTTCAGACGTCCGCCATGTCTTTTCCATCGTCAGCGCACCGCACGAAGACGAACTAATTATCGCCACCCGCATGCGCGACAGCGTATTCAAACGAACGCTAGGTAACCTGCCCATCAGCACAGAAGTTCAGATCGACGGCCCCTTCGGCTCGCTCACTCTGCACAAAAATACGGCGCGCGCGGGTGTACTCATCGCCGGCGGGATCGGGGTGACTCCGTTCATGAGCATACTGCGGGACGCGACGAAGCTCCAGATACCGCAAGATCTGCTGCTGCTGTATTCCAACCGCCGCCCTGAAGACGCGGCATTTCTCACCGAACTACAGCAGCTCGAAAAGCAAAACCCAAGGTTCCGCCTCATGGCAACCATGACGGACATGGAACACTCGGCGCAAAGCTGGGATGGTGTAACCAGAAAAATGGACAGTGCATGGATCAAACATGCTATCGAGGGGCTGGCCGATCCGATTTTCTATGTTTCGGGCCCACCGGCCATGGTTGAGGCCATGCGCCAGACGTTGGTGGCAGCCGGTATGGACGAGGACAATGTGCGCAGCGAGGAGTTCTATGGTTACTGAGTCAAGGTCTTGTCCGTCAGAGCCGGCCACGGCCACGGCGGTAGATCGTGGCTCGCCCCATTCGTTCGATGTCCAGGAGACAACCAGTTGAACACACAACACCAGACGCCAGCTCCCATTTCGTCGCTCACCACAGAGACCGAGCTCGTGTCACGCGCCGCCCAAGGAGACGAAGCTGCTTTCGAGGCAATCATGCGCCGCCACAACCGGCTGTTGTTTCGTACGGCGCGCAGCATTCTGAAAAGCGACCTGGACGCCGAGGAGGCGCTTCAGGAGGCCTACCTGCGTGCCTGGCGCGCATTGGAGGGTTTCCGTTCGGACGCCAAGCTCTCAACCTGGCTGGTGCGGATCGTCGCCAACGAGGCGCTTGGCCGCCTGAGACGAAAGGTTGCGCAAGTCATTCCACTGGATGCCGCCATGAACTCCATCGAGCCAGAAATCCAGTCATCGCTGACCGATGACCCTGACTATCGACCTGAAAACCTCGTCATGCGTGCCCAGATGCGCAAGCTGCTTGAGGCGCGTATCGACATGTTGCCTGAGACTTTCCGCGCCGTGTTCATGTTGCGCGCGGTCGAAGAAATGAGTGTGGAAGAGGTTTCACAGGCGTTGGACATTCCTGAGGCCACGGTGCGAACCCGATTCTTCCGCGCCCGCAGCATGCTGCGTGAGGGCTTGGCCAGCCAAGTCGATGTCGCGCTGAACGACGCCTTCGCCTTCGCTGGCGCACGCTGCGATCGGATCGTCGCAGGTGTGCTAGCAAGAGCAAACGCCGAAGGATTGGTCTCCAAGGGTTAGCGTGCTTGTAGAACCTCAATCTACTGATCCCCAGGCCCTTGGCTGGGCATCAGGTTCGACTAAGTAGCTTTATTGTAAGCAGTCCTTCAACAACGCCTCTCAGCGAGAAGTTGTCATCGCCCACGGCAAGAGCGCGGCATAGTTATCGGCGGTCTTGGCCAGCGGAAGCTTCCTGAACAGCCAGACGAACCTACCTCACAGCTGCAGACGGAAATAAGCGATGTTGGTAACGAGGCCAGGCAGCAACCATTGGAACAGGCGTGTCATTTCCAATATCTCCTCGAACGGCGCATCCCTTTCGGCTGCCGCGCGGAGCGTCTGAGAGGTGATGCCGCCGGGATTGGGCAGTGTACGGGCGATCTCCACGGCACGGTCATGGACCAACTGGGCCAGCTCCTCATGGGCCGGCGTGCCAACAATCCTTCTCAAGTCGCCCCAGGCCATCGCGAAATAGCTCGGCCAGCGTGCAAGGGCACGATAATCGGTGTTCACGAAGGGCAGCCCCAGCGTCGCTTTGACGTCTTCATAAACCATCCGAGTCGGCACATCGGCGTGGTGCGCTTCCATCAAGACGAACGGCACGCGGAATTCTGGAGCATGGCGGCCTGTAAAGACCTCCACGGAGCGATCGCCGTCCATTGCTCCCCCCTCGAGCAGGTAGCGGGTGATAGTGGCGACGAGTAGATAGGGAAAATTGCCATGCGAGAAAACCTCGATCATGGCGCGAATGTCATCGATCTCGCGCGGTGCATAGCCGATCGCGGCCAAACGGGCCGCGATCGGCGGAGGATCGACGGCTGTCACACCGGCTTCGGTCAGGCGGCGCAGATCCTGGAATCCCTCGACGAAGGCACTGCTGGCGCAGAGCTTAATTAAGCCGTCCCACAGCGTGTCATAGAAGGTGCGGTAATGCGCGTAGGCCATGGTGATCACGCCCATCCATGGCACTTGGAAGATTGTCTTCATGGCTTCGTAGCGCTGCTTGAGGGCGCCCTCGGCCTCGTATTCCGGAACGGGGTGGATCGCCGGAACGGATCCGGGCCGGCGGCGTGGTAGCTCCATTGTGATTCCCTTGTTGGTTCTGATAATCATATGGCCGGCTCTTGCGAGCTGGATCTGCTGACGTCCCCCACATAGACCCACTGCGGGCCTCTTTTCCTCTTCTTGTTGACGGGCGCAAGTATGGAGATCGGCGTGTCGTCCGCGTGCAGTTTGGTCGCCGCCATCACGTACCAGCGCAGCGCGTCGGTCAGCAGATCGCACAGCGCTTCGCTTTGACCAACCCAGCGCCCCATGCCGGCCGGGTCGCATACGGGGCAACGAAATCACGGAGAACATTGTGGCCACACACAAAGAGTTGTTGGCCCAGAAGGCTAGGCTTGATGAGCGGCGCGCGTCAAGGTAGTTGTCGCCTCGTTCATGTAGCCAGCAGCTGTCTATCAACGAATCCCGAACGAGTCTTGACGATGGAGTCCCGTTCGGGGTTCAAGATCACTGCCTCAAAGGGTCTCCAGTTCCGGATAGCGCCTGACCAGCGGCGCGGATTGCGGTGTCGTCGCCCGCATGACGCTGCGCAGGGCTGACGTAGCGGATGCCGTTGTGCCGGTGTTCGGTTGTTGCCGCCTAGCCTAAGGTTGATAGCAGGTGAAAGTACCTCCCAACGAGAGGTTCGCTCGCAAGGCTGGAAAAGTTTCAATCTCCAAGAAAAAGTGCGTACCGCATCGAGCCGCGAAATGTCCCGCACTGCCTTGGCTCGCAATGCGGCGACACTGAACGAGCCGAAATTGCCTTGACAACGGCTAGCCGCTTGCACGCTTGTCGATGGGCTTGGGTATAAGCGAATGATGCCCCGACCAGCCAGTCAAAGGCACGTTGGCTACCCGTAATCTTTGCGGGCTTGGCGCTCAGTCTATGGGAGCGCGCTCGCCAGGATTCGCAGCAGGGCCAGACCGATCAAGCCAAAAAGAAAACGCCAACCGTAGCATCGGCCGAGGCGATACGCAGCGCTTGTCGCTATGGTTTTGCCTATGCTTACCGTCGACCTTCAATCATAGAAAAACAGTGCGAACACCCACCTCAGCGATAAAGCCGGGCCAGCCTTGCCGCGCTGACACCCGCAAAATAAGCCAACCGCAGCCCCCACATCAGCAGCACAGTTCGCCATACGCCATGCATCTCCCACCGCCGGCCCGAGGTCACAGCCGTCGAGTGAAGGCATAGCGGAGGCGACAGCCGTTTGAGGCGGCGTGACAACTCGACGTCTTCCATCAGCGGCTGCGCCGGAAAACCGCCAACCTCGGCAAAGACGTCCCGTAGCACGAACATCGCCTGATCGCCAGTCGCGATACCGGTCAGACGCGAACGCGAGTTCATCATGCGGGCAATCAGCCACAGCATTGGCGGCCGGCCGGTAATGCGCACGTCGAAGCGCCCCCACGCTCGGCCGCTTCCGGTGAGCGCTGCCAGAACCAGCTTGTCGGCACGCTCGGGCAGCCGCGTGTCGGCGTGCAAGAACAGCAGCACCTGCCCGGTTGCCTCGGCAGCACCTGCGTTCATCTGATTTGCCCGACCGCGCGGCGAGCGTAGCACCCGGTCAGCCAGCGGCACGGCCAGCGCGGCCGTGTCATCGCGGCTCCCGCCATCGACTACGATCACCTCCACCCCTTCCCGGCGCAGCGGCAGCAACGCCGAGAGGGTGTGCTCGATCTGCCCAGCTTCGTTCAGCGTGGGTATGACAATCGATAGCCACGTCATGCGCCCTTCCTTTGCCAGGCGTGGTAATGCTCGGCCCAATAGAGCAGCCACGCCGGCACATGCGCTCGCTGCCACGCGCCGGCCGTGTGCCGATTCGCCTCGGCCCAGGTCGGATAAGCATGTATTGTGCGCAGGATCTGGCGCAGGCCGAGTCCATGACGCATTGCCAGCACGAACTCGGCGAGCAGTTCGCCTGCGTGCGCCCCGACGATGACCGCGCCGAGAACGCGATCCCGCCCGGGTGGCGTCAGCACCTTGACGAAGCCACCGGCGGCTTCATCTGCGATGGCACGATCCAGCTCATCGAGCCGATAGCACGTGACCTCATAGGCGATGCCGCGCTCGCTCGCTTCCCGCTCAGACAAACCGACGCGGGCGACCTCCGGATCGGTGAATGTGATCCACGGGATCACCGAGTGGTCAACCTTGAAGCGCCTGAAGCGACCAAACAGTGCATTGACGCTCGCGTACCACGCCTGGTGAGCGGCAGTGTGGGTGAACTGATACGGGCCAGCTACGTCGCCGCAAGCGTAGATATTCGGGTACAGCGTCTGCAGATAGCCATCGGTTTCGATAGTCTTCTTGTCGGTCAGCGGGATGCCCAGCGCTTCGAGCCCGAATCCTTCAGTACGCGCTTTTCGGCCGACTGCACAGAGCACGGCATCGCATTCGACCGTGATGTCTTCATCGCCTTGCCTCAACCTCAGCCGCTTGCATTGGCCGTTGCGTTCGACGCGTAGCGTCCGGCAGCCAGTCAGCACCCTGACCCCATCGCGTTCGAGCGCCGTGCGCACGGCGTGCGAAACCTCACCGTCTTCGCGCACCAATAGCTGCGGTGCACGTTGGATCTGGGTCACCCGGCTGCCGAGGCGGGCAAATGCCTGCGCCAGTTCGCAGCCGATCGGACCGCCGCCGAGCACGACCAGTCGCGCGGGCTGTTCGGTCAGCGACCACAGCGTTTCCGAGGTGAGGAAGCCGGCCTCCAGCAACCCGGGGATGTCCGGCACGACCGGGCGCGCACCGCTGGCGATCACGATCGCCCGGCCCGTCAGCGTGCGGCCGTCGACTTCGACCGACCATGGCGATGTGATGCGCGCATGGCCGCGGATCACATCGACGCCCAGTTGCCGATAGCGTTCGGCCGAATCGTGCGGCTCCACCGCTTGGACTACCCGTGCGATGCGCGCCATTGCCTCGGCGAAATCAAACTTCACCTCGACTGCTCGGACACCGAGCGCGCTGGCGTGATGACATTGGTGCAGAAACCTGGCGGTACGGATCAAAGCCTTGGACGGTACACAGCCGGTGTTGAGGCAGTCGCCGCCCATTTTGTGGCCTTCGATCAAGGTAACCTTGGCCTTGGTCGATGCGCCAACATACGCAGTGACCAGCCCGGCAGCACCGCCGCCGATCACAATAAGGTTGCGATCGAAGCGGCGCGGCCTTGACCAGCGCCGGTAGACACGCCGCTGCCGGAACCATGCCAATAGCCGGCGCGCGAGCAGCGGCAGCACGCCGAGCACGACGAACGACAACAGCACACCCGGCGTCAGGATGCCGCGCACGCTGGTCAACTGGGCCAGCCGGGTGCCGGCGTTCACGTAGGCCAGCGTCCCTGGCAGCATGCCGATCTGGCTCACCCAGTAAAACGTCCACGCACGCAGCGGCAACAGACCGGCCACCAGGTTGACCAGGAAGAAAGGAAACAGTGGGACCAGCCGCAGCGCGAACAGATAGAGGGGGCCCTCGCGCGCGAAACCCTGTTCGATTGTCGCAAGCCTGTCGCCAAAGCGTTGCCGGACGGTGTCGCGGAACAGATAACGCGCCAGCAAAAACGCCAACAAGGCGCCGAAGCTCGACGCGAAGGACACCAGCAGCGTGCCTGCTCCCAGCCCAAACAAAGCGCCACCGGCCAGCGTTAGCACCGCGGCACCCGGCAGAGACAGGCCGGTAAGCGCAATGTAGAGCGCGAGATAAAGCAGCGGAGCCAGCCACGGATGGCGCTCAGCCAACGCCCGAATCGCTGCCTCACCCGCCTTGAGGGAATCGAAGCTCAGATAGCGCTCGAGGCCCAGCCCCCAGAAGCCCGCCAGCAGCGTCACGACCAGGAGCAGCAGCACAAGCTTGGATCGTTTCATGTGTCGCTCCCCTGTTACATGAGCGCGCCGCCGCAACTGCTACCTTGTCCAGCGGTACAACCGTAGCAGTGGTCAGCGATCACGATCGGCTGCCCGATCATGTCTTGCTTTAGCAGGTCGCGCAGATGCGGATGGGGCGTGCCCGACCAGCGCAGCGGCAGTTGCAGCATCTGGTTGAAGTCACAGTCGTACAGATAGCCTTGCCAGTCGACGCTGATCAGGTGGCGGCACATCACTCCCTCAAGATTGGCCGCGCAATGGTTCTCGCGCAGTTGCTGCATGTAGCTGGCGAACAGCCCCTTCGAGACCAGCATGCTGCCGAAGCGTTGGATCGGCATATTAGCGAGCACATACAACTGGTTGAAGACAATGCCGTATCGCTCGGATAGCTCGCGTTGATACGCCGCTTGGAGTTTCGCCTGGGCTGGTGGCAATACCGGTCCTTGCGGGTTGTAGACCAGATTGAGCGTGAGCGCGCTGCCGGGCCGACCGTAACCGCGCGCATTCAGTTCTCGCAATGCCGCGATACTCTTGTCGAACACGCCGGCGCCGCGCTGGCGGTCAACGTTATCGGACTCGTAGCACGGTAACGACGCAACCACTTCGACCTGCTTGTGGGCCAGGAAGTCGGCCAGATCCTGTTGGCCCGGCTCGAACAGGATGGTCAGGTTGCAGCGGTCGATCACCCGAACCCCGAGCGCTCGTGCGCGGCTCACCAGATCCCGGAAATGCGGGCTAAGCTCCGGCGCGCCGCCTGTCAGGTCGAGCGCCGTGAGCCGGCGCGCGGCGAGCACAGCCAGCACCAGTTCGACCGTGTCGCGGTCCATCATCTCGGTGCGGTTCGGTCCCGCGTTGACGTGACAATGCACGCAGGCCTGGTTGCACCTATAGCCCAGGTTGACCTGCAAGGTGTCGAGCGTCGTGCGACGGATCGCAGGGAAGTCGGTGACTTGCAGCAATGGCAGCGTGGCATGCATGGTGAACTCCTCTCCTGACCGCCCTACAGCGCGCGCACGGCTTGCGTTGCCAACCAGGCCAACGTGGCAGCCAACGGTAAGGTTGCGACCCAAGACAGCCCGACATTGCGTACGGTCGCCCAGTCGAGATTGCGCGCGCCCGCCCCGGCGATCGAACCGACTGCGACATGGGTGGTGGACGCCGGCAGACCGAATTTGCTGGCAAACAGCACCAGGGCGGCGGTGATCAGGTTGGCGGTCAGCCCTTGCGCACTGTCCATCCGCGTCATGCGTTGACTCATCGTGAGGGCGACCTGCCGCGCGTAAAGCAGGCCGCCGGCCGCCATGATCGCGGCGATCGCCACCACCGACACCGACGCTCGGACCCCATGTGCGGCCAGCAGCAAGGCCGCCAGCTTTGGCGTGTCGTTCACCCCGCGCGCGAAGCAGATCAGTGCGCCGGACAGCGTGTGAACGTGGTCGGCCAGCCTGCCGAGCGAGAAACGTGCGACCGGCTGCGGCAGCGTATTGCAGTGCGCCGCCGGCGCAATCACTAGGCTCGGCGCGGCTGCCTGCCATCGGGCGGTGCCATTTGCCAGGGGCTCCGCCAAGGCAACGGGCGGCAGCACGCAGGCGCAATCGCGCTGTGAGGCCCGGCGCAGACGAACCAAGGGAGTGATCGCGAAACCGAGGGCGGCAGCAATCAGGGGGCTCGTGACCATCGGCAACAGGAAGTTGCTGGCAAGTTTGCCGTAGTGGATTTCGCCGCCGTGCTGGCCGAGTGCCGCACCAATCAAGCCGCCGATCAGCGCGTGGGTGGTCGACACAGGAAGGCCGGCGCGCGTCGCGATGAAGACTGTCAGCGCAGCGCCCGTCCCGACACTTGCGAGAAACAGCGGTGCGCTGGCGATGGCGTCGGGCACCAGCGCCTTGCCGGAAAACTGTTGTACCAGTGTATCGGCCAGCAGCAGCGACGCCACGCTGCCGGCTACCGTGGCGACAGTGGCCAGAAGGAGCGCGGTGCGATAGTTCAGCGTCCCCGCCCCCCAGACGGTGGCGAACCCCTTGAAGTTGTCGTTGGCGCCGTTGCTGAATGCGACGAACAGGGCGGCGCCGATCAACAGGGTGTCCATGGTGTGCTCCTTGATGCGGTCGCGTTCAGCAGCAACCGCTGCCGCATGGCGCAGCGTTCTGGTCGAATGGCAATCCGCCGCCGCATCCTGCGAACAGCCCGTAGTGGTGCGAAAAGTCGCCGATAAAGTCGAAGTGCGGGGCAAAGCGGCTGTCGTGCAACATGTGCCAGGTATTGCCGCACACTGGAAACACGCGACCGGTTTCAATGCCGTGGTGTTTGTCTAGCACGAAACGGTGCGGCTGATTAGGAACCGTGCCCCGGTAGATCACTGCCTGCCCGTAGTCTTCGCAGGCACTTTCCAGCCCAGCCAGCTTGAACAGACGCCAGGTGGCCGAATAGAAGCGGAGGTTGCCGGCCTTGCCGGCCAACTGCGGATCGTCGATGACCAGCGGGCGATCCGTCACCAGCCGTGGGTCGGTAAAGCCGCACGCATGGGCAAGCCGCAGAAAATCGTTCCAGTACAGCGCCCCGCCCAGGCATTCACCGTAGAGCACGGGGTCGTTGCGTACCGCTTCCGGCACGCGCCGGTCGGCGTAGACGTCGGAGAAATAGAATTCGCCGCCCGGCTTTAACAGCCGATGGACCTCGCGCAGTACCGCCGCCTTGTCCGGCGACAGGTTGACCACGCAGTTCGACACGATCACGTCGAAGCTGTCGTGTTCCAATCCCATTGCGTCGAGATGCTCGATATAGCCTTGTCGGAACGCCACATTGGCGAAACCGAACTGCCTGCTGTGGTGGGTGAGGTACTGCTCGGCGACGGCAAGCTGCTCCTCGGTCATGTCAACGCCGACCACCTGGCCACATGCACCGACCAACTGAGACAGCAGGTACACGTCGCGTCCGGCGCCGCAACCGAGGTCGAGTATGCGGCAGCCCTCCAGCAGCGGTGGACAAACCAGCCCGCAGCCGTAGTAGCGAGCGGAGACTTCAGGATGAATGCGAGCCAGGAGCGGCTTGAGCCAGGCGGGGGTGTCCGACGGGTCGCAACACGCGGAGGTCTTCAGGTCGTCGGAATGTTGAAGCTGGCGCCCGTAATAGTCTTTGACGAGATCGTGCATGGTGCGTCTTCCTTGAAATCGGACAAACCTACCCATTGGTCGTCCTCCAGCGAGCTTTGCTTACACGATGGTGGCACTGCGCCCTTTCGGCAGCGCCCAGTCCGCGGGCAGCCGGGCCAGGTCAGCCGGTTCGTCGACGTCGTGCAGCATGGCCCCCTGATGCAGCGACCAGCCGAGCCGCGCGATGCGAGACGCGGTGTCGAACGCGACGCAATCTGTGCTCCAGGCAATGTCGGTGAACAGCGAAGGGTGATAACGGGAGAGTCCAAGCAAAGCATAGCCGCCGTCGGCGGCGGGATACAGCACCGCGTCGTGCTGGCGAAGCGCCGTGGCGGCTGCGCGCAACAACACCGCGCTCAATTCGACGCAATCGGTACCGATCAGCAGCACGGCTTGGCCAAGTCCGACCGCCAGCGCTGCCGCGCGTGCAAGCCGTGCGCCCAGGTCGCCATTGCCTTGCTCCTGCACCGCGACCGTGTCGGGCAGTCTGACGCCTTGCCACTCTGGTGCGTCGATTGTGGGTGTCACCCGCAGCTCTACCGGCCCCAGTCTGGCCGCCAGCGCGCTGGCCAGCGTGCTGTCGAGCATGCGCTGCGCGATCCGGGCGGCACCGAGGGTACCGAGTGCCGGGATCAGACGCGTTTTGGCAAGCCCAGGGTATGGGGCTTTAGCGAAGATGATGATTCGGACCGACTGCATCGCAGGTTCTCGTTTTCACGACGTATTGCTCTCGTCTCTGGACGACAAGCACAAGCCGTAGTGGTATTGGAGGAAGGGATTCTTACAGCCAGACCATCGCCCGTCGCCCGCCCGTGCCGGAGAAACCGGCGGCGCTTGAACGATTCCGTTATCTACGCCGCCGGCCGCTCGTTGTTAGAGCCGATCCAGCTTCGCATCAACATTAATGGCATGCGCTGAGAGCACCTCGAGCGATTCGTTGGAAAGAACATTGCTACCCTCGAATCCGAAAAGCACCTCGTCTCGCCTGACAAGCAAGTCCTGTATTTCGAGTCTGAAAAGGCGCACCACCGATTCGATGACCGCATCGACCCCCACGTTGCCGGTGTCCAGGAACATACGGTCCAGCAGCTCGGCTGTTGTATCGGCGCTGAGCATCAAATCACCCGTCACCCAGCTATTGACTGTAAAAAGGCTTATCGGGAGCCCTTTCGCATCAAAGCCGATGCCCAGCAGGTGCCTCGTGTCGGCGAGACACTGGGCCCCAATGGCAAGTTCCGCGAACGCCAGTTCCCGCTTCGACTGCAGCCGCCGCGACCACAGCTTGCGTCGTGCAAACAAATGAATATGTCCATGCTCCGAGGTGCCGGGCCGGTCGTCCGGGGAGTGCGAGTGATAAAACCACTGGTAACCGCCATTCGCATCGATGGCGTCGTCGTCCGGATAGTGCGCCCATTGTCTCGGAACCTGGCCGGCTAACAGGCCACTCAAAAGATGTGTACCTTGCTGGGCCAGGCCCGCATAGACACCGAGCAAGCGCAAGCCAGCGACGCGCGCGGCGTCACTGGCCGGACTCTTTGAACGTCGGGTCCGCGCCACGGATATCAGCTCTTGGGCGCGCACTTGTTCGCGCCGCACTTCGCCTTTTCCATGCTCTTCTTGGGAGCACACTTGCCCGCGCATTTTGCACCGCACTTGGCCATCTCAGCCTTGGGGTGGCACTTTGCCGTGCCTTTCGTCTCCTGTGCGGCAGCCGGCAATGCCAGAGTCGCAGCGGTCAGGGCGGCCAGGGATGCGAGTTTCAACGATGTCTTCATAATGGTTCCTTGGTAAGGTGTCGTTTGAGGCTGCAGAAGGCTTCCTCGCCCACTAAGAGGGTCCGAATCACCAAACGGGTTCGCGCAACATCAAATATTTTTTGGGGGCCGCGAACCGTTCTCGCACCTGACCGCCTCTTAGTGGGTGTCACTCCCACGAAAGGATTGCAATGACGAAACACTCGCTCGCCATCCTGACGGCGCTATGCGCCGCCTCGACTCTGTTTTCCTCCTCCGCTTCGGCGGCAGATGATGCAGGTGCGCTGACCGTGCGCCCCGCCGGCTACAAGCCCCGCCCGGGCGACGCCAAGCTCGGCGAAAAGCTCTTCAACGACCCCAAGCTTTCGACGAATGGCATGTCCTGTGCGTCCTGCCACGCCAACCACGCTTCCTATTCGGACAGCTTCGCCAAGCCCTATCCCCATACCGTTGCCATGGCCAGGGACCAGTTGGGCCGCAAGCAGGTCTACCTGGACGAGATGATTCAAGCCTGCATGATCATGCCCATGGCAGCCAAGCCGCTACCTTGGGACTCGAAGGAATTGGCAGCGCTGGTTGCGTTCGTCGAACAAGAGCAAAAGACCTTCAACCCCGTGAAACGTTAAAGGAGACGTTATGAGAATGCTGCGAACCGCCATTGCGATTGCCCTTGCCGCCTTGGCCTCGTTGGCCATGGCGGGTGAAATCAAGCCCTACAGTGCACAGGCGTTTGACCAACTGACCCATGCGGGCAAGCCCGTCGTGGTTGAGGTCAGCGCAAGCTGGTGCCCGACCTGCAAGGCACAAAAGCCCATTCTCGAGGGCCTCATGAAGCAGCCTGCCTACCAAGACGTGACAGTGCTGACCGTTGATTTCGACACCGACAAGACCGCCCTGAAGAAATTCAAGGTCGGCACGCAAAGCACGCTTGTGGCCTTCAAGGGAGTATCGGAGGTGGCGCGCACGGTCGGCGACACAACGCCGACCGGCATCGAAAGCCTCATCAGGCAGACGGTCAACTGATGGAATTCGGTCTTGGCGCCTACGGTTTTGGCTTGCTGGCAGGGCTGCTTTCGACGCTGTCGCCTTGCGTGCTGCCGCTCGTTCCCATCCTGCTGGGGTCGGCTACGAGTGTGCACCCGCGCGCGCCGCTTGCGCTCGCCGGTGGGTTGGCGCTTTCCTACGCGACCATCGGAACCCCGCTCGCTTGGGCAGGGGCCGCACTGGACATCGACGCGGGTGTTTTCCGCTATGCGGGCGCGGCGGCGCTCGCTCTGCTTGGCGTCGTCCTGATGTCAAGTAGCCTGCAGCAGCGTTTCGCCACCGCCACATCGGGCCTCGGCGACGCCGGAAACGGCCTGATTTCCAAGGTGCAACCCGACGGCCTCTGGGGGCAGTTCGTCATCGGTGTCGTGTTGGGGGTGGTGTGGAGTCCCTGCGTGGGCCCAACCCTGGGTGCGGCCGTCGTGCTGGCCAGCCAGGGCTCTCATTTGCCGCAGGCTGCACTGCTCATGGGCGTGTTTGGAATCGGCGCTGCCTTGCCCGTGGTGGCCTTGGCTTACGTCTCCCGGAGCGCCATGGGCAAAATGCGCGGCAAACTCATCCGGGCGGGAAAGACTGGCAAGATTCTGATGGGCGTCATCATGGTGGCCATTGCCGGACTGATCCTGAGTGGGTCCGATAAAACCATCGAGGCCTGGCTGGTGAGCCATTCTCCCGCATGGCTCACCGCATTGACCACGCGTTTTTGATCCTGATGCCTTATCCTCCCCGTGACAACTTCCTGCCTCAGCCGCGAACCGTTCTGCCTGGTGGACACCTCTTAGTTTTCGAGGACTGTCCTCAACCACGAACAGATAAAAGGAAATCGCCATGTTCTATGTGAAGAATGTTCCAAATTGGGAGCACGTCTTGCGCGTCATCTTGGGTCTGATGGGCCTGGGCTACGCCATCGTGAACTGGGCGCATTCAGGACTGGCCGTAGGCCTGGGCATCATGGGCGCGATGCTGGCCATGACCGGCCTGGTCGGGTTCTGCCCCATGTGCGCGATGGTGGGTCGCAATTTGGATAAGAGGCACTGAGCCATGGCGGCAAGCGGCGTCGAGCGTGACAATCTGGTACTGGCAGCGCAGACGGGAGACCCGGCTGCCATCTCTCGGCTGTTGGCCGTCTGTCAGGCCGATGCCCGGCGCTATGCCTACAAGCACTGCCGAGCCGGCGATGTCGACGATGCCATACAGGAATCGCTGCTTGTCGTCTCGCGCAAGGTCAAAGGACTGAAGGCGGCGGCGGCCTTTTCCGCCTGGCTCTTCACGGTCATCAAGCGCGAGTGCCGCAAGCTTGAGCGGATGATGTTCAGACACGAACCGCTGTCGGAAGAACACGCGGAGGAACTCCTCGCCCGCAGAAGTGACGATGCACTGCGCGTGGACCTTGCTAACGCTCTCGAGTCCCTCCCCGCGCACTATCTGGAAGTGGTTCTGCTACGCGATTTCGAAGAGCTGACGATTGCCGAGATAGCGGAACACCTGGGCGAGCCACAAGGCGCCATCAAGAGCCGGTTGCACCGCGCACGGGAACTGGTACGCGAATACATGTTGGGCCCCGACACGCGGTAAGCGACCGCAACCCATTTTTTTTCTTCGTTCAAGGAAGATGAGCATGTCCTACCTCAAAACACTTGCAGCCGTTGATCATGGAACCGCAGAAGGCAAGCAAAAGGAAATACTCGACGCTGCCCTCAAACAGGTTGGCTTCATTCCCAACATGTATGCCAACATGGTCAATGCGCCGGCGGTTCTCAGCACCTATCTGCATGGCTACGGGCTTTTCCGGGGAGAATCTGGTTTTTCCCCGGCAGAGCAAGAGGTCGTCTTTCTGGCTGTGAGCCAGGTCAACGGCTGTACCTACTGCACGGCAGCGCACAGCATGATTGCTGA
The DNA here is from genome assembly GCF_003851545.1 of Ralstonia sp. SET104. Taxonomy (GTDB): domain Bacteria; phylum Pseudomonadota; class Gammaproteobacteria; order Burkholderiales; family Burkholderiaceae; genus Ralstonia. The sequence continues at coordinate 138,774 of NZ_BHVX01000010.1, forward strand.
CAAGATGTCCGGCGTTCCCGCGCCTGTGCTGAGGGCCATTCGGGAGGGGCAGCCCATCCCCGACACCAAGCTGGCCGCTCTTTTCAGCCTGACCCAAGAAATTGTTCGGACGTACGGCCAGCCCAGCGAAGGCAAGGTCGCCGCCTTTCTTGAAGCCGGCTACAAAGAGCAAGATGCGCTTTACATCATCCTGGCCGTCGCCGTTAAAGTCCTGAGCAATTACTCGAACCACGCCTTCGGAACCGAAGTCGATGCGAGATTTGCGGCCTATAAGGTGGGGTGACGCATCGCTTCAGTCGCGGCCAATGCCACGGTCGTGAACGGATAGAGCCGATACCCCGACGCAAGCCGGTCGGCTGGGCTGATCCGACAAGACAAAGAAGGAACCACCTGTGAATCGACTGAAATCCATTTTTGTCAGTACCTTCATGGTGTTTCTGGTCGCAGCACTCGGCCATGCCTGCTATATGCTGTTGCAGCGGGGACTGACCGCCGCAGCCTGGTTGGGCGTCGGGTTCGCGGCGGCAGCCAACTTGGGCTTTTTCGCCCGGTTGTTCACCAGCGACTCGGCGCGGACGTCGGAGCGCCTGTTACCGTTGCTGGCGGCAACGGTGGCCGGAGGGCTGGGAACCGTCTGGAGTGTGGCCACCGGCCCCGGGCCGGCAGAAGTCCTTCCTGTGCTCTATGCGGGCCTCGCCGTCATCGGCTGTCTGCTCTACGTATTCTGGTATTCGAGGCTCGGCCGCGCGGATAACCCGCATCTCAAGGTTGGGCTGCCGTTGCCGCGTTTCGAGTTGGAAGATGTGGCCGGCACCACTGTCGATTCCAGCCAGTTCCTCGGCAAACCGGTGCTGTTGCTGTTCTTCCGCGGCAATTGGTGTCCGCTGTGCATGGCGCAGATCCGCGAGGTCGCGGCGCAGTATAGGGAACTCGACCGGCGCGGCATTCAGGTGGTCCTGATCAGTCCGCAGCCGCACGACAATACCCGCGAACTCGCCGCGAAGTTCTCGGTGCCTTTCCACTTTTACGTCGACCGTGGCAACCGTGCAGCGGAGAAGCTCGGCATTTTGGCCAAGCATGGCCTGCCGGCCGGGCTGCAGACGCAGGGGTACGATTCGGATACCGTGTTTCCGACCGTTGTGATGACGGACGCCAGTGGCACGATCTCGTTTGCTGATCTCACCGACAATTACCGCCTTCGCCCCGAGCCAGAGACGTTTCTACGGGTTGCCGATCAATTGGGTCGGTGAGAGAGCGGTATTTACCCTGGCGGTCTCGATTGCCGCGACGCCGCGCGTAGCGAGCCAATCGCGCTGCGCTCTAGCGATCTTGCGGCGTGCCGGGCGCTTCTTCGTCCGGGTCCGGTTTGCGCGCGTAGGTCCTGGCGATTAGGCGCATCGTATGCATCTGCTTACCGGCATTACGGCAGCCGGAGCACATCATCGTGTGTATGTTCAGCGTGGCGCGTTCTTTGATGGTCAGGCGGCGTTCCATCGACTCGGAGAGCAGACGGGTGGCATCGAAGCAGTTCAACATCATTGGGCTCCCTGAGCAAACCAGTTGTCTTCCAGACACTCGCGCAAGCGCAGGCGCGCTCGGTGCAGCATGACGAACAGATTGCTGGTGGTGATGCCGACGGCCTCGCAGATTTCTTCTTTCTCGAGCTCGACCACTTCACGCATCATGAACACCCGTGCCTGCTTCGGCGGCAGCCGCTCAAGGCAGGCTTCGAAGATTTTCCAAAATTGTTTTTGGTTGAACGACGCTACCGGGTCGCTCCACGGGATCGGACGCTCGTCAGGCTCCCAGAAACCCTTGCGGTCGAACAGCGCAGTGAAGTCTTCATCTTCCTCGTCCTCGCGCAGCAGGCTGCTGGCATTGACCAACCGCTGATTCCGCCGCAGAACATCGGCGATCTTGTTTTTCAGGATCGCCAGCACCCAGGTCTTGAGTGCGGCCCTGCCGCCGAACGAATCGGCGTTCTTCAGCGCACCGATCAATGCTTCCTGTACGGCATCTTCCGCCTGGTGCGAATCGCCGAGTTGCAGCGTGGCAAACTTGAGCATCTGCCGGCGCAGATCCTCGATGAAGGAACTGTCCTGCAACGCGTTCCATGCCGAGGACGCGGGCTGGCTGCTTTCATGGTTCATGCCCAGACCTTTTCTCGATTTCGTTCTTTGCCGCACTATAAGTGGAATGCAGGTCATCACTGTCTGCGGAGCCGGTCAAAAGGCTTTGCCGGCGTGCGAGATATGCAGTGACGGCTGATGAAACGACGGTCGATCCAGCTCTTCCATTGCCAGACCCAGGCTCCCTCGGCACTCCAGCCGCCCCAAGAGGCGATGGCGTACTTGGAGCCAGTGGAAATCAGATAGAGCGAGCAGGCGCGCGGCGTGTATGCCCGCATTGGGCCACCGCCGATTGCCGCGCGCAAGTTGTTGGCCAGCACAGGGCCGGCGTGTACCGCATGCACACCAGAGCGCGCCATTGTCGCGTCCACGCGTGTGCAGACGTCGCCAGCGGCGAATACGTTCGCATGCGAGCGGCTGCGCTGGGTGGCATCCACCGCGACATACCCATCCGGATCAAGCGCCAGTTTGGACAAGGCGAGCCAGCACGGCGCCTGGGTGCCGGTGGCGGCGATGATGCGATCGGCTGCCAAGTGGCGGCCATTGGCTAGCAGCAGCCCGGATTCCGTCGCGGCGGCACGCGAGCGATGCACGGCGATGCCGCGAGCGGCCAGCAGGCGCTCGACCCGCGCAACGACCGACGACGAATGACCCGCCAACATGGCTGACCCGGACGTCACCAGTTCGACTTGCACGCGCAGGTCGCGCTGCTTGAATGCCTGGGACGCGGCAAACGCCAATTCCACGCCAGCCGCTCCGCCGCCGACGACGGCCAAACGCAAATCAGCCCCAGCTACCGAATATTCGATCAATTTCTGCCAGGAAAGCACGAAGGCGCCGATTGGGCGCACCGGCAGCAACCGCTGGTGCGCGGCGTGCAACCAGGACAAATCCGCCTCGCCGCCGACATCGAGCGACAGGAGGTCGTACTCGATATGCGTGCCATCTGGCAAAGCGATGCAGCGGCGCTCGGCGTCCAGCCCCGCCACCGGTGCCAGAACCAGCCGAGCGCCGGCTGCCTCCGCTAACGGCAGCAAGTCGATGCAGCACTGCTCAAGCCGGTAGTGCCCGGCCATCCAGCCTGGCAGCATACCGGAGTAAATCAATTGTGGCTCGGGCGTTACCAGAACGACCTCGACCGACCGGAGTGGGCACCGTGCCAACGCGCGGAGCACACCCAAGTGAGCATGCCCGCCGCCGGCCAGGATCAGGCGCTTCATACGTGCCCGCCTGTCCCGTTTGTGGCGCAGCGGTCGCGTCCACGCGTTAAGGCCGAAAGCATGGCCATTCCCCTCTCGATATTTCGATCGAACGGTAGTCGCGCCAAGGCCGCGGTTTCTTACAGCCGCTCTGTAAGATCCACCACCGTTCCGACGACTACGTTCCAAATCTCGGCAAGACAGGAGGACGAACCGTGTCGGACATCAGGATCGGCATCATCGGCGGTAGCGGGCTGTATCAAATGGAAGGAATCGAGCAGGTGCAGGAACACGAGGTGGCCACCCCGTACGGCGCGCCATCCGACCGTATCGTGACCGGAGTCCTGCACGGGGCGCCGGTTGCGTTTCTGGCGCGCCATGGTCGCGGCCACCGCTATCTTCCGGGCGAGGTTCCATACCGCGCCAACATCTACGCGCTGAAGGCGTTTGGCGTACGCTATCTGATTGCGATCTCGGCAGTCGGGTCGCTGCAGGAGTCTGTGCGCCCGTTGGACATGGTTCTGCCCGATCAATTCATCGACCTGACCCGGCGCCGCGAGAGCACCTTTTTCGGCAACGGAGCCGTTGCGCATGTCTCAATGGCGCAGCCCGTCTGCCCTGTATTCGCCGACATGATTGCGCAGGCATTCCTTGATGCCGGGCTCGAAGGTACCAACCTGCATCGGGGTGGCACCTATGTCTGCATCGAAGGCCCGGCGTTCTCGACCTACGCCGAGTCGCAGTGGTACCGCAACATCGGCGGCAGCGTGATCGGGATGACCAACATGCCGGAAGCCAAGCTCGCACGCGAAGCGGAGATGGCCTATGCCACACTGGCCTTGGTCACCGACTACGACTGCTGGCACCCGCGCGAGGCGCCGGTCACCGCTGAACTCGCCATCGCCAATCTGTTGCAGAACGCAGCCAATGCGCAGCGCGTGGTCAGCCAGGCCGTACGGCTTGTGGCGCGAGACTGGCCACCTTCGCAGGCGCATCGCGCGCTGGCCGCCGGGCTCGTCACGCAGCCAGCCACGATGGATCAGGCAACCCGGGCGCGTCTGGACACGTTGATTCGCGACTATCTCTGAGCTGCGCAGCGAATCTTCGGTGTCCTTACGGCACAGGAACGAACCATGTGGGCCAATCGCGCTGCGCCGACTGACCGCCGCCTATTACGACGGCGGCGATGGGCGATTGTGGCGGTGTTGTTGGTGGCAAGTGGCTGCGCCGTGGCGCTTTGGTTGGCGTCGCATCGCTTGTCATTCGATTTCCCTATCACCGAGCAAGGTGCGGTGAGATGGGTGCGCGCACGAGGCGCTTGGGGCGTACTCGGCTCGCTTGCGCTGATGGTCGCGCATTCGTTTCTGCCGTTCCCCGCCGAGATAGTGGCACTGGCCAATGGCATGGTCTACGGCCCGCTCTGGGGAGCCGTCATCACCTGGTGCGGGGCAATGCTGGGGGCGGCAACCGCCTTCGGACTGACCCGACGGCTGGGCTATCCGTTTGTGGAGCGCTTGCTATCTCCGGATGCCCGAGATCAGTTGGCGCGCTGGTCACACTTGCATGGCGCTACCGTGCTGCTGGCCTGCCGCTTGATGCCAGCGATTGCCTTCAACCTCATCAATTACGCGGCCGCGCTGGCCGGCCTCTCGTGGTGGACCTTTCTATGGACCACCGCGCTCGGCATTCTGCCTCTGACGATTCTGCTCGCCGTACTGGGGGACCGCATCCTAGCCGTCCCGTTCTTGGGCTGGCTGGCGATCAGCCTTGTTGCCGCCGTCTTTGGAGGGCTGATGGTCCTGCGCCGCGCCAGAAAGCCGGGCTCGAAGGCGTAGGCCAGCGCGACCAGCCAGATCATGAGGGCGGTGGGCGCCCCAGGTGCGGGGTTGCCGGGATGCTCACGCGTTCTTTTCATTGATATCAAGCTGCCGCCCCACGCTCATCACCGCATTGAAGAAGAGCGAAGGCTTGCCCCACAGCGAGTTGAAAAAGATCGCCGTCACGCTGCCGGCCATCGCCGCCATGGCCCACACCGGGTAGATCAGGCCGGTGGCGGCCACCGGGATACCGATGCCGTTGAAACAGAACGCCAGCGCCACGTTCTGCAGCATCTTGCGGTAGCCGCGGTGGCTGATCTCGTGCGCGATGAGCACGGATTCGATGCGTGAGTTGAGAATGATGATGTCGGCCGACTCGATCGCAATGTCGGTGCCGCTGCTCATGGCAATGCCCACGTCGGCCTGCATGAGCGCGGGGGCATCGTTGATGCCGTCGCCTACCATCGCCACCCGGCCGGTTTTCTGCAGCGTGCGGATGATCTCTGCCTTGCGTTTTGGCAACACCCCGGCGTGAACTTCGTCAATGCCGGCCTCGGCAGCAATGCGGCGGGCCGCGCGCTCGTTGTCGCCGGTGAGCAGCACCGGCGTGAGGCCGGCGCGGCGCAGTGCGGCCACGGTCTTGGCCGCATCCTCGCGCAGCCGGTCGCCCAGCGCGATCACGCCCAGCGCCCGGCTATCGCGCGCCACCGCGATCACGGTGCGTCCCGCATCCTCCAGCGCGTGGATGCGCTCAGCCAGCGGCGCGAGGGTGATGCCGCGTTCCGCGAGAAAGGCGGGGCTGCCGACCAGCACCTCCCGCCCGTCGAGGGTCGCCGTCACGCCCCGGCCGGCCTGTGCAGAAAAGGCTTGCACGGCGGGCGGCGTGATCCTGCGCTCGAAAGCGGCATCGACGATCGCCTGGGCGAGCGGATGCTCGGAGGTGGATTCGGCCGCGGCGGCCACGGCGAGCAGTTCTTCTTCACTGGCCGCAAGCGGCACGATCTCGCGCACCAGCGGATGGCCTTCGGTCAAGGTGCCGGTCTTGTCCAGTACGATTCTCTTCACCAGCCGATAACCCTGGAATGCTTCGCCGGTGCGCATCAGGATGCCGCGCTCGGCCGCTTCCCCGGCGCCGCGCACGATGGAAAGCGGCGCCGAGATCCCCACGGCGCATGGATAGCCCATCACCAGCACGCTCAGGCCGGCAAACACAGCGCGTTGGACGTCCGCGTGTCCGGTGACGAGATACGAGCCGAGGAGCCAGCCGACGACTGCCAATGCAGCCACCACCAGCACCGAAGGGGTGTACACACGCAGGATCCGGTCCACCAGATGGAGCAGGCCCGGCTTGAGCGCACGCGCGTCTTCCACTTGGCGGATGACTTGCTGCAGAAACGTTTCTTCCCCGATCGCCGTCACCCAAACCAGCAAGGTGCCCGCCTGGTTGATCGACCCGCCGACCACCCGGCTGCCCTCGGTCTTTTCCACCGGTACGGGTTCGCCGGTGACGATCGATTCGTCGACTGCCGAATGCCCGCTCACCACCTTGCCGTCGACCGGAATACGCTCGCCTGGGCGGATACGGACCTGGTCGCCGAATGCAACCTGCTCGATCGGCAACTCCATTTCGCGATCGCTACGCACCACGCGCGCTGTTGCTGGCTGCAGGTCGAGCAGTTTTTTGACGGCCTGCGAACTGCGCGTCTTGACAATAAGCGAAAGCCATTCCGAAAAGATGTGGTAGGTCGCCATCATCACCGACACGGCGAAGAATGGCGCCGTGGGGTAGGCCGGCAGGCGCCAAACCAGACCGATCACGCCGCCCGCGATGCCGGAGAAGGCGCCGATCTCGAGGAGCACGTGCTGATTGAGGATGCCGCGCCTGAACGCTTGGAAGGCCATCAAAAGGATGTGGCTGCCGATGCCGAAAACGAGGACAAGCGCCAGCGCGCCAGTGATCCACGGCGCGGCCGATACCAGCCCGCCTGTGCGCCGCACGGCGTAAAGCGCGAAGCCGACCGCGCATAGCGCGAGAGTCCAGCCGAGCGCGACGCCGGTGCCGCGTGGCTTCAAGGCCATGAACAGAAAGACAACCAAGCTGGCAAAGACCACCACAGCGAGTACAGTCGACCACAAGCCAACGGGGTTGGCCACCAGCGCGATCGCCGCCAAGCTGCAGCCGACTGCGGCGATGAAGCGCCGGCCTTCGCGCACCAGGGCGGCTTCTTCCTCCTCAAACGGGCGCACTTTGCGCGGATCGGAGATCGTGTAGCCGATATCCTTGAGCGTTTGCAGCAGTTCCTCCGGCTGGACGAGGCGCGGATCGTATTCGATCAGGGCCTGCTCATGGGTGAGGCTCACCGCGACCTTTTCGACGCCCGCGCGCTTGCCCAGGGCTTTCTCGATGGTGCCGGTGCACAGCGAGCAGTGCAGCCCGCCGATGCGCGCTCGGATGCGCGCCCGGCCGGGACGATTGGAGGGCTCCTCGCTCCAATAGCGGGGAACGGATGCGGCAGAAGTTTCGCTCGTCATGATGCCCCCGTTCGTAGCAGGCCTTTCAGCCTCGGTGTTGCCCCACAACCTGGTAACCGCCTTGCTCGATCAGCGCCGCCAGACGCGCTTCGCAGATGGTCTGCGGATCGTAGAGGACACGCGCCTCACCCTCGTCAAACGATACGGAGGCTTTGCGCACGCCAGCGCTGCGCTCCAACAAGACCTGGATCATGGCCGCGCAGCCAGTGCAGTGCATACCCTCGACCTTGAATGTGATGGTCTTCATGGCTAGCTCTGGCGTTTCCTGGATTCACTTTAGACCTTGGCGTGTACTCCAAGGTCAAGTCCCGGGGTGGGCAAAATGTGCCTTGCGGGCCGGAACCAATGCGCACGGAGCCCGCTACGAAATCGTCATGCCGTTCGCCCTGGGGCCGAAGATGGACGGTGCCATCGAGGAACTGATCGCCGAGATGCCGGGCAACGCGGATGTGCGCGATTGCTGGGGCGAGGCCGCGCTTCGCGTTCCGGTGACCGACGCCTACTGAAGCTGATCCGGCGAACTTGACGCCCGCTGGGTTCCCATCAGGGCGGACAAAGTCTCCGGCCATCACCGGACATTGGGACTTCGCCCTAAACATAGGGCGCCAGATACGATCAGGGCCCGCCAACCCAAGCAGCGGGCCCTGATCGCGCAGGCGCTCTGTAACGTCTTAACTGGGCGAGCCTTCGGTGGAGGGGTAACGCGTGTCGCCACGCCATGCACCTTCCGTGTAGACGTCAAATTTCCCTGCCTTGCCACCATCGGTATAGGGAGAACGCGCGTCCGTAATGCGTGCGCCGTCCGTGTAAACGTCGCGCGTCATGCCGGCATACGCCGCCCCCGTGCCAAGAGCGGCACCCGCCATCACCAGAAGCAAGATTCGCTTTGCCATTTCCGCACCTCCAGTCATCAAGACGGACCAATTCCCGGAGGAAGCGGCCCACGCATGACCTCCCTACGAATAAGTTCGCGGGCGATTCTGAAAAGGTTACGGACATGCGAGTGTTACCCGCGCATGCATTGAAAGTACGAATGTCTCGTCGCGTGCTCCTTCGCATGCAGACACACGAACATGTTGAAACCGGAAACGATTTCGAGACTGACGGGAGCAGACATGGTCGCATTCTTCCGTCCTCATATTCGACTTGACTCTGGAGTGTGCTCCAAGGTTTATCCTGAAATGGCGATGGAAGAGCGGCCGCATGGCTGCGTCCATCGCGGAGAAGGAAAGGAGCCCGGATATGACTATCAAACGCAAAGTTGAAGTATTCAGCGCCGGCTGCCCGGCCTGCGCCGATGTAGAAGCCCTTGTGAAACGCCTGGCCTGCCCGTTGTGCGAAATCGATGTGCTCGACATGCGCGATATCGCCGTGGCGGAACGCGCCAAGGCGTCGGGCGTGCGCTCGGTGCCGGCCGTGGTGATCAACGGTCAGCTCGCCGGCTGCTGCGCAGGACGCGGCGTCGATGAAGCCAGCCTGCGCGCCGCCGGCCTCGGCCAACCGTGATGCTGACCATCGGCAAGCTCGCCAAGGCGGGCGACATCAGCCCCGACGCGCTGCGCTATTACGAGCGCGAGGGGCTACTCGCCCCGGCGGCCAAGACAGACAGCGGCTATCGCCTCTATGGGGAGGACGCGGTGCGCCGGGTGCGCTTCATCCACCACGCCCAGGCGTGCGGCTTCACGCTGGCGGAAATCAGGGACCTCTTGCACCTGCGGCAGGCTGATATGGCCTGCTGTAGCGATGTACGCAGCCGCGCCGTCGAAAAGAAGCTCCAACTTGCCGCCAAGATTCGCGCCATGCAGGCGATGTCGGCGGCGCTTGATCTGCTGATCGCCGAATGCGCCGATGGCACGCAAGCGGTCGATGACTGCCCGATCCTGGCTGCGCTGGAGCGGCTCGATGACGGTTCGGAGCGCGCGCCATGAAGATCGAGCTGTTTTATTCCCCCGGCTGTGCCAAGTGCGTGGCCGCGACAGCGGCGCTCAAGGCCGCGGCCCTGGCCGCCGTATCCGGCGTGGAGTGGCAGGAAGTGAACGTACTCGACTCCCTCGACCGCGCGGTCGAGCTTGGGGTACTGACACTGCCCGCGCTCGCCGTGGATGGCGAGTTGGTGTTCACCGCACTGCCGTCGCCCACGCAGCTCGCAGTCGCGCTGCGCCGCCGTCACGCGGAGCGCGGCCATGGAACTTGAGACGCTGCGACAGCTTGCCTCCCAAGGACTATGGGCTGCCAGCGGGATCAGCCTGCTGGCAGGGGTGTTGTTCAGTGTGAGCCCCTTGGCCATCGCCGCGCTGCCGGTGCCGCTGGCCTACGTGACCCGTGCCCGCGAGCCTCGGGAGGCTGCTCGTTACGGCCTTGCCTTCATTGCTGGTCTGATCGGCACGCACGCGCTCCTGGGCGCCGTGGCGGGGCTCGGCGGTCAAAGCGCGCAAGCACTGCTGGGGCGCTGGTGGGGGTTACTGCTCGGACCCTGGCTGATCGTTCTGGGACTCTTGTGGACCGGATGGATCAGGCTGCCGTTGCCGGCGATCGGGTTCAAGGCCCATCGGGTTGGCAGTGCCTGGGGCGCGTTTGTGCTCGGCATCCCATTCTCGGTCGCCATCTGCCCGTCCTGCACCCCGGCGCTCGTCGTGCTGATGGGCGCGGCGGCTGCCAGCGGCTCGCCGCTTACCGGGGCGGCCATGCTGACCAGTTTCGCCGTCGGCCGCGCGATCCCCCTGGCCTTGGCGTCGGCTGCGATGGAGTGGATCGAGCAACTGAAACCACTCGGGCGTTTCCGCCGCGCTTTCGAGCTGCTGGGGAGCCTGCTGCTGATCGTTACCGGCCTGTATCTACTCAATGGCTACTTCGCCGTTTTCCCTTGGCTGACTTGGTAGCAGAACGCTATGAAAACCGATTCCTCGCAGTTTGGGCAACGCAGTGCCAGTTGGCTGGCGCTGTTCGCCTCGACCGGCACGCTGATCTGCTGCGCGCTGCCGATCCTGTTCGTCACCGTGGGTCTGGGCGCAACCGTGGCGGCGGCCACCAGCGCCGTACCGTTCCTGGTTACCTTGGCCCTGCACAAGATCTGGGCGTTCGCCGGTTCCGGGCTGATGCTGTTCGTCTCCGGCTGGTTGCTCTACCGGCCCGGTCGTGCCTGTCCGAGCGACCCGGAACTGGGACGCCTGTGCGCGCGTGCCCAGCGCTGGAACCGGCGGATTCATGGATTCTCGGCAGCCGTCTGGGGCGTCGGCTTCTTCGCCGCCTATCTGGCGCTGCCGATCCGTATCTGGCTCGGCTACTGAGCCGTTCATTCTCAAAGGAGATCATCATGGAAAGGTTTCATCTGAGACACATAGCAGCGGCCTTGGCGCTCAGCCTGCCGCTTCTGGCGTTCGGCGCTGAGCGCCAAGTGGTGGACATCGCGGTCAAGGGCATGACCTGCCCGTTCTGCGCCTACGGGCTGGAGAAGAACCTGGGCAAGGCGAGCAACGTCGATCACGCCGCTGCGAGCCTGAAGGAGCAGAACGTGCACATCGTGCTTAGAGCTGGCGCGCAGCCCGACATCGGTCGCTACAAGCAGCTCATCCACGACGCCGGCTTTACGCCCGGCGAGGCGCATGTCGCTACCGAGGAAGTTAAATGAAACGCTCTTCCATGCATAAAGCCTGGATAGCCGTGCTGGGTGTCTGGGGAGGCGTGGTTTGCGCTGCGCCGATTACCTTCAATACAGCCCTGCCCATTTCCCAGGACGAATGGATTCTGCGCGAGCAGTTCGTATTCATGAAAAGCGCCAACGACCCGACGCCGATGAACCGCCGCATGGAGGTGTCGGGTCTCATGACGATGCTCGGCTATGGCGTGACCCGCGACCTCGCGGTGTTTGCAGTATTGCCATATATGGACAGGCGCTTGTCGATGAACATGGGCGGGTCGGACGTGTCACGCAGCCAGGCGGGCTTCGGCGATGCGATGTTCCTGGGCCGATACACGGCCTATGAGGACAACGCACCTGGGAGCACCATCCGCGTCGCGCCGTTTCTCGGTGTCAAAGCACCGACCGGCAACGACCACGCATCGGATCGTTTCGGGCGCCTGCCGCCGATGCTGCAGCCGGGCTCCGGCTCGTGGGACTGGCAAGGCGGTGTGGTGGCGTCCTACCAATCCCTGGATTGGGGAGGGGATGTGCAGCTTGCGCATCAATCCAATGGCAAAGCCAACGGCTTCCGGGCCGGCGCGATCACCCGTCTTGATCTGTCGGTCCAGCGCCGGCTGTGGCCCGGCACGCTGAGCGAAGGCGTCCCCGGCTTCCTCTATGGCGGGTTGGAGGCCAACCTCATCCATACCGCCAAGGATCGGGTGAACGGGATGGGTGATCCGAACTCGGGCGGCACCACGCTGTTTCTAACCCCGACCCTGCAGTATGTGACCCGCAAATGGGTGCTTGAAGCCGGCATCCAGATTCCTATTTCGCAGCACCTGAACGGCACCGCACTCAAGAACAATTACATCCTGACTACCGGCTTCCGTCTCAACTTCTAACGTTCATGGTCGCCGCCGTTGGGGCTATCCATGATGAGAATCCATTTCGGCATACCGGCGTGCAGCGGACATCATCCTCGCCAGCCGCCGATCGCGCACCGCCAGCGCTTCGCGCCTTGCCGCGACCAGCGCGCGCAAGTGCGCCAGGCATTCGTTGGCGTCTCCGTCCCCGCCATCCAGCGCATGGCGTAGCCGCGCCAGCTCGGCTTGAGGTAGCTGCCCACGGCATCCTCCTTTCTTCCCGCTACCCGGCGCAGCAGGACAGTTGCTTCACGTCCTTGCTGAAGGTCTGTGCCGCGAGCTTCAGCCCTTCCACCATCGTCAGATAGGGGAACAACTGGTCGGCCAGCTCCTGCGCCGTCATGCGCGCGCGGATGGCGAGTGCCGCAGTCTGGATCAGCTCGCCGGCTTCCGGGGCGACCGCCTGCACGCCGATCAGCTGCCGGCTGCCTTCCTCAATGACCAGCTTTATGAAGCCGCGTGTGTCGAAGTTGGCGAGCGCGCGCGGCACGTTTTCGAGCGTGAGCAGACGGCTGTCGGTCTCGATGCCATCGTGATGCGCTTCAGCCTCGCTGTAGCCCACGGTCGCGACCTGCGGATCGGTGAACACCACCGCTGGCATGGCAGTCAGATCGAGTTTGACTTCACCGCCGGTCATGTTGACCGCCGCGCGGGTGCCAGCCGCTGCCGCGACGTAGACGAACTGCGGCTGGTCGGTGCAGTCGCCCGCCGCATAAATGTCAGGGCTGCTGGTGCGCATGCCGGGGTCGATCACGATGGCCCCCTGCGCATTGACGTTGACGCCCGCCGCCTCCAGGTTCAGATCGCGAGTATTGGGCGTACGGCCGGTAGCGACCAGCAGCTTTTCGGCGCGCACTTCGCCATGCGCGGTGGTCAGCATGAATTCGCCGTCCGCATACGTGACCTGGCTGGCCTGCGTATGCTCCAGCACTTCAATACCCTCGGCGCGGAACGCCGCGGTGAGCGCTTCGCCGATACTCGGGTCTTCGCGGAAGAACAGCGTGCTACGCGCCAAGATAGTGACTTGGCTGCCCAGCCGGGCGAAGGCTTGCGCCAGTTCGACGGCCACTACCGACGAGCCGATCACGGCCAGACGCTCCGGGATCGCGTCGCTCGCCAGCGCCTCAAGCGATGTCCAGTAGGGGGTGTCCTTGAGGCCGGAGATTGGCGGAATGGCGGGGCTCGCCCCGGTGGCGATGAGGCACCGGTCGAAGGCCACCGTGCGCTCGAAGTCCTCGATCAGCCGCACTGTGAGGTTGCGGTCGTCCTGGAAGCGCGCTTCGCCATGCAGCACAGTGATGGCCGAGTTGCCGGCGAGGATGCTTTCGTACTTGGCATGTCGCAGTTCATCGACACGTTTCTGCTGCTGGTCCAGCAGCTTCTCGCGCAGGATCGCTGGCGGCGTGGGCGGCAGGCCCGCATCGAAGGGGCTTGCCCGACGCAGGTGGGCGATGTGGGCGGCGCGGATCATGATCTTCGAGGGCACGCAGCCGACGTTGACGCAGGTGCCGCCAATCGTGCCGCGCTCGATCAGCGTCGCGCGCGCGCCAAGCTCCGTAGCTTTCAGCGCCGCCGCCATCGCGGCCCCGCCGCTACCGATGACTGCGATATGCAGCCCGCCATCGTTGTGTCCGGCCTTGTCGCCGCCACCGACCCAATCACGCACTCGGCCGAGCAGCCCGCTGCGCGCTGGCGTGGTCGGGGCATCGGCCAGCGCCGCGCGATAGCCGAGTCCGGTTACCGCGGCAATCAGGGCTTCGGGTGACGTGCCGGCGTCGATGGCGAGCTGGGCGCTGCCCTCGGCGTAAGACACCTGCGCCGATTGCACGCCGGGCACGTTTTCCAGCGCCTCCTTAACGTGAGCCGCGCAGGAGTCGCAGGTCATGCCGGCGATCTTTAACTGTGTCATAGAGTCGTACCTCTCAATGCGTGGGGGGCCATGGCCGTCAGCCGTGCTTCGCGGGCAGCTCGCAGCCATTCGGCCCGCAGCGACGGTGCGCGGGCGAAACGAGATCCCAGATCGACACCCCGACCATCAAGGCCAAGCCGACGTAGAGCAGCAATTCGCTCCGCCAGCCATCAGTCAAATACACCGCTGCCAGCACCAGGAGCGGGCCAATCATGCCGAGCAGGCTGCGATGCCATTGCCGATGGCGCAGCCAGCCCAGCGCGTTCGCCAGCAGCGCAAGGGCAGCGAACAGCGGGATCAGGATAGTGATGAATAGCCCCTCCCATTGCTGCAGGAAACCGAGGCCGATGGCCGCCCCCAGGCTGGCGAGGGCGGGAAAACAGGCGGCGCAGCCCATCGCCGAGACGACGGCTCCAAGCACTCCGGCCTTGTCGGCAATCCGCGCGATCGGTTTCATGGCGTCGCTCCCGGTTCAGCGCTTGAGGCTGGACGGATAGCCGGCGTCCTCGGTCGCACGGGCCAGCTTCTGGACGTTGGCTTTGGCGTCATCGAAGGTCACCACGGCTTCCCGCCTCTCGAAGCTCACGTCCACCTGGCTGACGCCCTCGACCTTGGAGAGCGCCTTCTTGACCGTGATCGGGCAGGCCGCGCAGGTCATGCCGGGCACGGAAAGCGTCACCGTCTGCGTGGCGGCCCATGCGGGAACGACGGCAGTGGCGAGGGCGATCGTGGCGAACAGCGTTTTCATAGTGGACTCCTGATCAGTAGAAGAAAGGCAACACATAGGGGAAGCCAAGCGCGACCAACACGAGCGCGGCCACGATCCAGAAAATCAGCTTGTAGGTGGCGCGCACCTGCGGAATCGCGCAGACCTCGCCCGGCTTGCACGCCGTTGCCGGCCGGAAGATTCGCCGCCTGGCGAAGAACAAGGCAACCAGCGCCGTTCCAATGAAGATCGGGCGATACGGTTCCAGCGCGGTCAGGTTGCCGATCCAGGCGCCGCTGACCCCCAAGGCGACCAAAACCAATGGTCCCAGGCAACAGGTGGAAGCAAGGAGGGCGGCCAGCCCGCCGGCAGCGAGGGCACCACGCCCGGTTTGCGGTTCCGGCATCAGATTCTCCTTTCGAGGTTTCGGCTCGTGCAGTAACGTTAGTTCCGTAGTCAAGTACGGAGTCAAGCGGGATGGAAAACAGGTTGAAGAACCTGACCATCGGCGCCTTTGCTGAGGCGGCTGGGGTCAATGTGGAGACGATCCGCTTTTATCAGCGCAAGGGCTTGCTTTTGGCGCCCGAGCGGGCGTTCGGAAGCATCCGGCGCTACGGTGCGGCGGATGTGGCGCGGGTCAGTTTCATCAAGGCAGCGCAGCGGCTGGGGTTCAGCCTCGAAGAGATCGCCGGATTGTTGAAGCTGGAAGATGGCGCCCACTGTGAGGAGGCCCGCGTGCTGGCTGAGCACAAGCTGCGCGACGTGCGCGACAAACTGCGTGACCTGCGCCGCATCGAGGCGGCGCTCGCCGGCTTGGTGCGCGCCTGTGGCGCTACAGGGGGCACGGTCTCCTGCCCGTTGATCGACTCGCTGAAACGCCCCCGGAGGTCAGTATGAGAACGCCTCTCCAAACCTTCGGGAAGTGGCTGGCGCGCTACCTGACGGGTGTTTCGCCGGGTCCATATCCGAACCCACCCACTGATCCCGCTCTGCTTGCCGATGCGATTCAGCCATGCGATGTCTTGCTGGTGGAGGGGAACCGGCGCATCAGTACCGCGATCAAGTACCTTACGCAGTCGACGTGGTCGCACGCGGCGCTCTATGTTGGCCGTGATCTTGGCCACGATCGCAACGGCGAGCCACTGGTTTTTATTGAAGCCGACACCGTGGAGGGAGTACGAGGCGTGTCAATCGCGGAATTCAGCGGCTTGCACACGCGGATCTGCCGGCCTTTCGCGATCACGCCAGCCGACGCGATGCGGGTTGTCGACTACGCGATCGCACGTCTCGGTCAACGCTACGACCTGAAGAATGTCTTCGATCTGGCGCGTTACCTGATTCCCACGCCGCCGGTGCCGACGCGCTGGCGCCGAAAAATGCTGGCCTTGGGAAGCGGCGATCCAACTCAGGCGATCTGCTCGACGCTCATCGCGCAAGCCTTCCAAGCCGTGCGGTATCCGATACTGCCGATCATCACGCGCCGCATGGCGAACGATCCGATGTGCGAGGCGTGCGTCAAAGAGATACTCCACATCCGCCATCACAGCCTGTTCGTGCCGCGCGATTTCGACGTGTCGCCCTATTTTGAGGTCATCAAGCCGGGCGCCCCACAAAGGCTGGACTACAAAAACCTGGAGTGGGCCGATCTGCCAGCAGAAGAAAGTCACGACTTGAGCTCGTCTCCTGAAGCGTGATCCTGCCCCGCGCGGAAAAAAGCGACAACGCTAGAGGCGCCCCGCGCTGTAGGGTTTTCTCTCGTGGGTGCAAGGTATGCGACGGGCGGCTGGCCCGTTCGCGCAAAAAAAAAAAGACGGCGCACCGCCCCCTCGTCAGTCGCGCCGTAGACGTCTTGACTATGCCCCGTCAGTGAATGGGTCGCGTTTGTCGCCGATTTTGGCGCCGTCGGTATAGACGTCGTATTTCCCGGCTTTTCCACCATCGGTATAGGGGTCGCGCGGACCGGAAAGACTGGCGCCATCCGTATAGACATCCCACGTCGTGCGGCCATACGCGACGCCCGCGCCAAGGGCGATCACCGCGCCGACGAGAAGCAAGAGTTGTTTGATCATTTGGGCACCTCCAGCGATCAGGGACCAACCTCTTCGCCGGGAGCGGCGAGCCCTCGATCGAAGTCGTTGTCATCCATAGATTCGCCACCACGCCTGCAAAGGTTACGCGCGACCGAGGGCAAGTGCTTTGCATCCGTCTGAAGGCACGATGCCCCCCGGCACGCGTCGCCGTTCAATCGAGGAGGAAACCTTTTGGGGCCCGCAAGCGAATCTTTGGACAGGGACAGAGGCTCGAATGTCCTTTCGTTTGCTGACAGTACGCAGTCTGGCAAGCAAGCGGTTGTGCCTGTGCATCCGAACGCGCCACACGTGCCTCAGGCAAGGCTGTGAGTCGGGTCGGCAAATCGGGCTACCACTTCGGGCCGGTGTTACGTTACTTACCAATGGAGGCTAGCCATGTATCGGGATTTCGTCATTGCCGCCGTCGTTGCCGTCGCTCCGTTGTTCGCCTTCGCAGCTGACATGACCGACGTCGTGAAAACCTACGAGCTCAAGAACGGCTCGACCGTGTATGTCTTCAAGAACGGAAACATGGGCGTCGAGAACAAATTCGGCCAGGCGGTCAGAGTAAAGGAGGGGCAGGTGATGGAAACCAAGGACGGCACCACGATCGTCATGAAAGGCAACGAGCTCGCCCGCGTGGAGGTGCTGCTCCTCAGGCGGAACCGTTACGGGTATTGAGAGATTAGGCCGCGCGGGGCGCAAGAGGGGGAGCACCGTGGACGACATCAACGTGCCGGCGCCTCCTAACAGGTGGCTCGATTCGCCGACCCGACTCACACGTTACGTTACCAATGGAGGTTAGCCATGTATCGGGATTTCGTCATTGCCGCCGTCGTTGCCGCGGCACCGTTGTTCGCCTTCGCGGCTCCCATCGACATGCGCGATGTCGTGAAAACCTATGAGCTCAAGGACGGCTCGACCGTGTATGTATTCAGGGACGGAAAAATGGGCGTCGAGAGCAAATTTGGCCTGGCGGTCGGCGGGGTAAAGGAAGGGCAAGTGATGGAAGCCAAGGACGGCACCACGATCGTCATGAAAGGCAACGAGGTCGCCCGCATGGACGCGCTGCTCAAGCAGAGACGTTATGGGTATTGAGATTAGGCCTCGCGGGGCGCAACAGGAGGAGTGCCGTGGACGACGTCATGCGCTGTGTAAGAAAATTGCCGCCGTCCATGGCGTCGGCCCCATCACCGCCACGGCCATTGTCGGCGCGATCGGCGACGCAAAGCAATTCCGGAACCAGCACCCTAAAACCTGGTTTTTGTGCCGGCGGCCGCTTTCGGGCACGCCGTGATTTTGCCAAGGACAGGGCATGCGACCACGGAGACGCTGCAAGGCACCCCCTGGAAAGAGTTCATCGCATCGCTGTAGCCGATATGCAGCGCGCGTGCGACGGTTTGCTCCCGCGCCGACGCGGCGCTCTGGCTGGCCGCCATCGCGAGCCGGTCAGCGCGAGCACGCCCGCCGCGCCACTTGGTATAAATCAATCGCCCCTCCCACAGGTTTGCAACAGTGGATTTGGCCATCCTCCGAGGATCGCTCCATGTGGTATGCGCTCGTCGAACAGCAACGTCACTGGCTGCGCCTGTGCAGCGAGTCGGCACGGCAGGCGCTGAGCATGTGGCCGGCCACGACGCAGCCGCATGTGGCAGCGTCGTATTACGACGATCTGTTCGCGTCGTTGCTTCACCCTGCGGTGGCACCGCCGCCTTTCGCGCTCGGGCAGCTCGTGCTCGACGGCCGCCAACACGCGATTGCCGAAACGGTCGTGGTCGACGCACCGTTCTGTGCGCTGCGCCGCTTCTCGTGCGTCGGCCGCACGCCCGCGCCCCGCGCAATCCTGCTTTGCGTGCCACTGTCGGGCCACGCGGCCGTGATGATGCGCGAGACGGTCGCACTGTTGCTCGAGGACGGCGACGTGTACGTTACCGACTGGCTGAACGCGCGCGACGTGCCGCTCGACGCGGGCCGCTTCAGTCTCAACGACTACGTGCGGATGCTCGACGGCTTTCTCGGCACGTTGTCCGCCGACAGACGGCCGCTGCACGTCGTTGCGGTCTGTCAGGCGACGTATCCGGCGCTCGGCGCGCTCGCGCTGCGTGCGAGCAGTGGCTTCAGGCCGCCCGTTAGCGTTGCGATGATCGGCGGCCCGCTCGACGCGCGGCGCAATCCGAGCATGCTCGGCCGCGCGGCCGAATCGCGTTCGCTCGAATGGTGCCGACGCAACCTGTTTGACATCGTGCCCGCCGGCTTCGCCGGACACGGACGCGATGTGTTTCCCGCGTATCTGCAGCTGGCGGAAATCGTTGCCGTCTATCCGTTTCGCTATTTGTCGCTCATCGACAGCTACGCGGACGCGACGTCGCACGACGACCCCGACGCGCTCGCCGACGCACAGTGCGCGCTGCGTGATTACATGGCACTGCTCGACATGCCCGCCGAATATTTTCTCGACATCGTTGATCAGGTATTCCAGCGGGCCTGTCTCGCGAACTGCACGTGGCGTGTCGACGGCGAAGCGGTGCGGCCCGACGCGTTGCGCGACACCGTGCTTATCACCATCGAGGGGCGTCTCGACCCGATCACGGGCGCCGGGCAGACACATGCCGCGCACGGGCTGTGCGCAGGGATCGACGACGCGAGGCGGTATCATCTGGATGTCGAGGCGTGCGACCACTACGGGCTTTTTACCGGACCTCACTGGCGCACCGTCGTGCATCCGGCGCTGCAGGCCGCCTTCAGCGCCGGCGAGCGCGGCGCGCATCTGTCATAGGTAGGACACTAGACAGAGGTGGCGCCGCCGGCGCACGGTGGGCACGTCATGCTGATGCCCGAGGACACGCCACTCGACGAGTTGGTTCGCACCGCCCATCGGCGCTGGCGCATCGAGCGTGACCACCAGGATCTGCAGCAAGACTGTGGCCTGGACCATTACGAAGGACGTGGCTGGCGAGGATTCCATCACCACGCCAGCCTGAGCATTGCCGCCTACGGCTTGCTGATGGCTGAGCGCCTGCTCGCCGAGCACGCCGGCGACAGTAAAAAAAACTTCATCGCACAAGTGCCTGGCGTTCCCCGGGATTACATCCCGCGCGACAGCCCTGCGCGCGCGCAGCGCCATGTTCCGACCTCGATCACGAGCCTGCGCCATAACCTGAGCTACCGCCGATGCCCCGCACAAGTGCCGCCGTTCAATCGAGGAGGGAAACCTTTTGAGTCCCGCGAGCGAATCTTTTGGTAAGGAGAGGTTCGAATGCCCGTCCGTTTGCTGACAGCACGCAGTCTGGAAAGCAAGCAGCTGTGCCTGCGCAGACGTGCCTCAGGCAAGGCGCCTACGCGAAGCGGTAGCCCGATTCGCCGTCCCGTCTCACACGTTATGTTACGAATGGAGGCTAGCCATGTATCGGGATTTCGTCATTGCCGCCGTCGTTGCCGTGGCACCGTTGTTCGCTTTCGCGGCTGACATTGACATGCGCGATGTCGTGAAAACCTATGAGCTCAAGGACGGCTCGACCGTGTATGTCTTCAGAGATGGGAAAATGGGCGTCGAGAGCAAATTCGGGCGTGCGGTCCGGGTAAAAGAAGGGCAGGTGCTGGAAACCAAGGACGGCACCACGATCGTCATGAAAGGCAACGCGGTCGCCCGCATGGACGCGCTGCTAAAGGAAAGCCTCTACGGCTACGGTGGGCGTTGATCAGGCCTGGCCGCGTCGGGCGCAACAGGAGACGTGCCGTGGACGACATCAACGTATCAGCCTCCACCAGCGGGGGCGGTACAAATCCTCGCGAGGACTTGGCACTGCCTGGACAAGTGGTGCTGGTCCTGCAGGGAGGCGGCGCACTGGGAAGCTACCAGGCGGGCGTCTATCAGGCGCTTCACGAAGCCGGCATCGAACCGGACTGGGTCATCGGCACGTCGATCGGCGCCATCAACGGGGCGATCATCGCCGGCAACCCGCCGGCCGAACGGCTGGACCGTTTGCACCGCTTCTGGGATAGCGTGACGTGCGGCGTCTCGTCCCCGCTGGCCAGCACCTCCGCAGCGGCCGAGAGCGCCCTTTGCAAGTTAAGCGCGGTCCTCAACGGACTTCCTGGATTTTTCCGGCCCCAGCCCCGTGCATGGCTCAGCCCACAATTGCAACTCGGCCCCGACGCGGCCGCGTATTACTCTACGGCGCCGCTGCGCGAGTCGCTCGCCACGCTGGTGGACTTCGATTATTTGCGTGAACGCCATGTGCGGCTGACCGTGGGCACGGTGAATGTGCGCACCGGCAACCAACACTATTTCACGAACCGCGATACCACGCTGACGCTGGAACACGTGATGGCCTCCGCCGCGCTTCCGCCGGCATTTCCTGCCGTGCGCATTAACGGGGAAAGCTACTGGGACGGCGGCATCCATTCCAATACGCCGCTCGAGGCAGTGCTTGATGACAATCCCCGACGCAGCTCGGTCATCTTTGCGGTGCAATTATGGTCGCCGCAAGGCACCGAACCGGAAACCATCTGGGAGGTGATCGGCCGCCAAAAGGACATTCAGTACGCAAGCAAGGCCGAAACCCAACTGGCACGCCAGCGCCAGATTCATCGCTTGCGGCACGTCATCCGCGAACTCGCCCAATACATTGCGCCGGCCGAGATTGATTCGCCGGCGGTCAAGGCGCTGTTGCAATGGGGATGCGGGACCACGATACAGGTCATCCAGCTGCAGGCACCGCATTTGGACAACGACGATCACGCCAAGGATATCGATTTCAGCGCCGCGCAGTTACTGGCACGTTGGGAAGCCGGTTATCGTGCCACTAGGCGAACGATCGAGCTCGCCCCTTGGCGAGACAAACTGGATCCTGTGGAAGGGATTGGGGTGCATGCTGTCACGATGTCGCCCGCCTGAGCCCTGACTCGCAGATCACGAAGAGCACGGGCGCGCTCGAGGTTGAACCCGCGCGTTCGGCACCCTCAGCGTGGCGCTAGCCAGTCCCACAGCCGCTGACCACACACGCCACTGATACCGACCAATACCAGCGTGGCCCCGAAGTTCCATAGCAGAATCAAGGCCGTGGCATCCAGCGGGTGAAGGATGGACAGCGCTACTGCCGCCAGTGCGGCAATGGCCAAGCTGCCGCACATCGCCACAGGCGCGGGCGAGAGCCACGCCACATAACGCAGCATCATCAGCAAGGCACCTGAAAGCGGCACGCTGACCATCACCAGCGTGCCGAAGCAACGCGCCGTTTCCCCGAGCCAGATGCCGTCCGGTCCGATATTGACCCAATCGGTGAGGCACCCGTAGCCGATCGTGGTGACCCAGACCGCCAGGGCCGGCGCAGGCAGGAGCAGCCATCGGCGCGAACGCCCCGGGATGCTTGCAACGAATGTTGCTACGGCAGCCAATACACCCGTCAATGCGGCGGCCGCGACACCGACTGAGAACACCGGCTGCCGCAGCTTGAGCGCCAAATCCGGCCGCACGCCATGCACGAGCGCGACAAGCGCCAGTACCAGCATGGCAAGCAGCAACCAGGACGCAGCCCGCACGACGGGCGGCCGCAGCCGCCGTACCGGCCTCGCATCGGCCGCCAAGGATTCGATCAGATCTAGGGTCCGCATTACGGCTTGCTATCTCGTGATTCCAACAGTTTGCGCAGTGTCTTCAGTGCGCGATGCGTTGCCACTTTCAACGCGGCAACGGACATCCCGCTGGCCGCGGCGGCCTCCTTCAACGACATCTCCTCGAGTTTCAACATCCGCACTGCCTCGCGCTGTCCTTTGGGCAGGCGCGCCACCGCCTCGTGCACAACGCGCGCATCCACTGTCCTCTCTGATAAGTTCGATTCATCGGCAAAAAAGGTTTCCAACTCGGCATCGAGTGCGGTTTCGTGCAGCCCGATGCGCCCCTGCCGGCGCAAGCAATCGATAATGCGCCGCTTCGCGATGGCAACCAGCCAAGGTCCGAACGGCCTCGCCGGATCGTAGGTGTGGCGGACCGCATGTATGGTCAGCAGCACGTCTTGCACCGTGTCTTCGACATCGCTGCGGTTGCGGAAATAACGCGCAGCGAACGCTCGCAGATAGGGGGTGATTTCTTCGAGCAGGCGCCGATAGGCTTCTCGGTTGCCGCCTTGTGCCTGGGCCATGGCGACCGACCAGTCTGTCGTACCATCAGCCCGCGATGTCGCTGCATCGGACGAATGGCCGTCAGGCCCAGCCGCGCCGTGAGCCTCGTTCATGTCACGCATGGCACTGTCTCGCGGGTAGAGGAGCATGCTTGCATTCTGTGTCATAGCCAGCTATTTGTCGCCCAAATAGATTCCGTCGAACCGGTAACCTTTGGTCGGGCTTGGACGAATTTTCTTACGCGGTCACGATTCCAGACCGGAACCCTTAGGAGAACGCAAGATGGACAAGCATGCATTGGCCGCCACCACGCTGTCGGCCGCACTCGGGCTCGCCTTCGGCGCGGCAGCCTTGCCAGCTCAGGCGCAGGCCACGAAAGACATGAGCGGGATGCCGCAGATCGTCAAGGACAACATGGCCAAGATGGCGAAGAACCACCTGGAAAAATGTTATGGCATCAACGCCGTATCGAAGAACGATTGCGCGGAAGGTGCCCACTCCTGCGCCGGACAAGCGACCCAGGCGCGCGATCCGAAGTCGTTTGTGATGCTGCCTGCCGGCGACTGCAGCAAGATTCAAGGTGGCAGCGTCAAGCCGGCCTGAGCCAGGGGCAAGCGATGACTGTCGCGCGTGTTGCAACGCAACGCGAGCCCAGCCCGATTCCGGCGCGCGCCGGGGTCGGGCTGCGCTTCAAGCACCACCAGGCGGTGGTTGAGACGCGTCCGGCCGTTGCGTGGTTCGAGGTCCATACCGAGAACTACATGGGCGGGGGCGGCGCGCCCGCGTATCTGGACGCGATCCGCCAGGACTATCCGATCTCGCTGCATGGCGTGGGCCTGTCGCTGGGCAGCGCGGACGGGCTGGACGCCGGCCACCTGGCACGCGTGCGCGAGGTCGTCCAACGGGTCGACCCCGGCCTGGTTTCCGAGCATTTGTCCTGGAGCGTGGCCGGCGGAACCTACTTCGCCGACCTGCTGCCGCTGCCGATGACGGTCGAAGCCCTGAACGTCGTCTGCCGGCATATCGATCAGTTCCAGAGCGCGCTCAAGCGGCGCATCCTGGTGGAAAACCCGTCGACTTACCTGCGTTACCCGCACTCGACGATTCCCGAATGGGAATTCCTCGCCGAAGTCGCGCGCCGCACCGGTTGCGGCATCTTGTGCGACGTCAACAATATCTTTGTCAGCGCCAGCAATCACGGCTGGGATGCGACGACCTACCTCAACGCGTTGCCGGTGTCGGCCATCGGCGAGATCCATCTGGCCGGCCACAGCGTCAGGCAGCTCGAACAGGGGCAGATCCTGCGCATCGACGATCACGGCTCGCGGGTCTGCCCGGCGGTGTGGGCGCTTTACGCAGAAGCGCTCAGGCGCTTTGGCCCGGTTCCCACGCTGATCGAATGGGACACCGATGTGCCGGAACTGAACGTCCTGATGGAAGAGGCGGCAATCGCAGAGGCGGTATTGGAAATCCAGCGCAATGAAAGCTTGTGCCCCGACACTCTCTGAGCTGCAGCGTGCGATCAGCCGGAACCTGCTGCGCAGTGCCGGCGTCGACGCGGTCAGCGACGTCCTGGATTACGTGGCTGCGGACGGGCTGGAGCCGCACAAGCGGCTCGGCATCTACGACAACACCGCCACCAGTACGCTGGTCAAAGCGCTGCAGCTCTCCTTCCCGGCAATTCAATCGCTGGTGGGCACCGAATTCTTCGAAGGCGCGGCGCGTCTGTTCATTGAAGCCTCGCCACCACAAAGTGCTTGGCTGGATGCGTATGGCTCAGCCTTTCCCGATTTTCTGGCGCAGATGCCAGAAGCGGCCTCGCTTGCCTACCTGCCGGACACCGCAAGGCTCGAGTGGGCCGTCAACACCGTACTGCATGCGCCCGACATGCAGCCGCTCGATCTGGAACGCTTAGCGCAACAGGCTCAAGCCAAACCGGCAGACATCGTTTTCGTGCCGCATCCGGCTGTGCGGTTGCTCCAATCCAACTTTCCTGTGGACACGATCTGGCGGGCGGTGCTGAACCGCGATGACGGTGCCCTGGGGGCTCTCGACTTGGCCGAGGGTCCGGTCTGGCTACGTGTCTTGCGAACGCCCGTCGGCGTCGATGTCGGCCGGCTGGAGGAGCCTCAGTGGCGCTTTGCGACCGCGCTGTTCGCCGGACGCCCGTTGCACGCGGCACTTGAGGACGCCGCCTCTTCCGAAGCACAGGCGTGGCTCGGCGGGCTGCTGGCAGATGGATGCTTTGCCGCCATTGACCTCGGCAGCCGGACTCCCGATTCGACCCTTTGGAGCTGGAACCCATGACCTACCCGACACAACCCACGCTCCCATCCACCGGCTTTGCCTTGCGTGTACGACGCATAGTGGCATGGCTGGACCGAGTTCCACATACGGTCCTTGCGCTGCCCCTGCGGCTCGCTGTTGCCACGGTCTTCTGGAATTCGGCGATGACGAAACTGGCGAATTGGGAAACCTCCCTTGAACTGTTTCGCGAAGACTATCGGCTACCGTTGCTTCCGCCCGATCCGGCCGCCTACCTGGCGGCATCGATTGAGCTGACGGCACCCATTCTGCTCGTGCTGGGATTGGCGACGCGGCCGGTCGCGCTGATCCTGCTCGGCATGACAACGGTGATCGAAGTGTTCGTCTATCCGCTGGCATGGCCCACCCACATTCAGTGGGCGGCCATGCTGCTGGTGCTGCTGTGCCGCGGTGCCGGCGGCTTTTCGATCGATGCCTGGCTGCGCAAGCGCTGGTTCGGCATGCAATGAGTCTTGAACCTCCGCGTTTTGGAAAACGCGAACCCGTGCAGCGGAGGTAGAGCTAACCGCAGCACCCCAATTTGCTGCTGCACGGGCGGGCACGAAACAGAGGCGACCGGCTAAAACATGCCGCCGTCGCCTACCTTCGGCTCAGCAACTCCTCACCCTGGACTGCGGGCATTCGCGATTGAACTGGCAGGCGTCCGCGGGCATCGTTTCCTGCCGGATGAAGCCGCTGAGCGGACAGGTCAGCCCCGATCCAAGGTTCCATCGGCGTCCCGGAAGGATCTCGTCGACTGCCTACCGAATCTGCTGCGGCGCGCTCCAAGGCAATTGATTCTCTTTTAAAATCAATCGCTTACCGAAGATGTGGCGGATTTTTTGCGATTATGCGCAGCGCCGGATTATGCGCAGCGATACGAGCTTGATCCCAGTGCGACTAT
>NZ_BHVX01000011.1 GCF_003851545.1 Ralstonia sp. SET104
TCAACTCGCTGCCAACCACCTCGCAACCCCCAGCCGATCACCAACCACCCAATCGCCCGGAAATCCGCACCACATCTACTTCTCCACCACCTCAACACCGCCGCCGCAACCTGCGTTTCGGCGCTGCGTTGTGCAGCGAGGGGCGAATATTAGGCGGGTTTCTCGAACGGCGCAAGCCCTTTCTTACTGCGGGTCTTTCTGCGCTTTTTCTGCGGTTACGACGCCTTGTGGGACCGTATCCAGCGGAGCCTCTTGGCGGCCCGCTTTCGTGCAGTGCGAGCGCGCTTGTGAAAGGTGCTCACTATGGAGGGCGGCGGCGGGATATCCAATAAGTCTGCAACGCAATCGAGGGACACGCTTGCATCGTGCACTTCGCCCAAAGCGTCCTGCAGTTTGCGCAAATGCGTCCGGTAACGCTTGCCCGCCCGGGCACCGAGCGCCGGGTAGAACGATTCATACAGATAGCGCCATTGCTTGGCCGCGATGCGGGCGCGATGCAACTGCGGTGCAGGCGACTGTTTGGGGTGACGCCCCCGGCGGATCAGCTTCTTTCTGAGCGCCTCGGCCCGAGTGCGGGCGAAACGGGAATGCCGCTCAGACTCATCTTCTATATGAAACGGCGCGACTGCCTGTTCCAGTTCGCGCAGCGTTTCCAGCACATCCGGGGAGGCCAGCTCGGCGCGCAACGCTTCCCAGGCGCGGTGGCGCGCGCCCCTGGATTTTGCAAGCGCTTCGTCCAGCCACGCCCGGCTGGTCTCTTCATTGTCGGGCACGGACTGCTGGGCGGCGGGAAGCCAATCCGAGAGCAGCACATCCCACTCGCGCACGGGGCCTGTGGATGCAGCGAGCGCGCGCAAGCGGGGCTTCCACTTTGCAACAAAAGAGGTCGGCAAGACGGGTGCGAACGTCACCCAGGCGGAACGCAGCCGGCGCAGGGTGACGCGGAACTGATGGAGATCTTCATCACTGGGGCTGGGCGCGGCCAGTTTGGCGAGGGCATCGCGCAGGGCGGCGATGTGCTCAGTGACGATGCTCCCGAAGACCGAAAGGATTGCCGCATGTGAGTGCTTGCTCACGATGCTCCCCATATGACGTGTCTGGATGGCAGGAAGGCACGCAAGGTGCGCGCCTGATCATTTCACTGTAGTCGACGGGGACAAGACTGCGGGAGCATCAGATCAAACGTCAAAGCATTTCGCTGGCGACGACCACATCGACCTCGGCAGCGCGGAAGACTTCGGCCATCGGCTCGGGGACGGGCACGTCGGTAAAGAACTTGTCGATCTGCGAGACGTGGCCAAGGCGAACGACAGCACGGCGGCCGAACTTGGAGTGGTCCGCCGCCAGCCAGACTTCGCGCGACTGCTCAATGATGGCCTGTGCGACGCGTACCTCGCGGTAGTCGTAGTCGAGGAGCGTGCCGTCTTCATCGATGCTGGAGACGCCGATGATGCCGATGTCGACGCGGAACTGCTTCATGAAGTCGATGGTGGCCTCGCCGACGATGCCACGGTCGCGGTTGCGCACGAGGCCGCCGGCGACGATGACTTCCGCATCCGGGCTGCCCGACAGGATGGATGCAACGTTCAGGTTGTTGGTGATCACGCGCAGGCCCTTGCGACCAACCAACGCCTTGGAGATCTCTTCGGTGGTCGTTCCGATATTGATGATGAGCGAGCGACCGGGCTCGACATGGCGCGCGACGACTTCGGCAATGCGGCGCTTGGCGTCGATGTGCAGCACCTGACGCTGGTCGTAGTCGATATTTTCGACTGACGATGGCAGGCCGACGCCGCCATGGTAGCGCGCGAGCAGGCGCTCATCTTCGAGCTGGCGGATATCGCGGCGGATGGTTTGCGTAGTGACGCCGAGCACGCGGGCAAGCGCATCGACGGAAGCATCGCCGTGCTGGCGGACGTATTCGAGGATCTGGCGGTGTCTAGGCAGCATCAATTCATCAAACGAGCACAAATGAACACATATGAGCGGATTAGGCGATTCCCTATGTTGCTTTATTTTCGCCTTTCACTACACTATCCGCTAACGCGTCACACTTCGCAAGAAAGGGTGAGCAAACCAACATAAAGCAACCATGCAACACACCGATGCCGCGCATCTGGACTGTGATCTGCTGGTGGTCGGAGGCGGCATCAACGGCGTGGGCATCGCGCGCGATGCCGTGGGCCGTGGCCTGTCGGTGGTCTTGTGTGAAAAGGACGACCTGGCCCAGCACACCTCTTCGGCCTCGACCAAGCTGATCCACGGCGGGCTGCGCTACCTCGAATATTACGAATTCGGCCTCGTACGCAAGGCGCTGCAGGAGCGCGAGGTGCTGCTGCGCATGGCGCCGCACATCATGTGGCCGCTACGCTTCGTGATGCCGCACGACGCGGCCCAGCGCCCAGCGTGGATGATCCGCGCGGGCCTCTTCCTATATGACCATCTCGCGCGCCGACGCTTTCTGCCGGGTTCAAAGTCGATCAAGCTGGCGCAACACCCGGCGGGCAAGCCGCTCAAGCCGGGTTACACGCGCGGCTTTGTCTACTCCGACGGCTGGGTCGACGACGCCCGCCTGGTGGTGCTCAACGCCCGCGACGCGGCGGATCGCGGCGCACAGATCTTCACCCGCACGCGCTGCCTGAACGCAGAACGCCGCACGGATGGCTGGCATGCCTCGCTGGCGGGGCCGGATGGCATCCGCTCGGTGCGCGCCAAAGCCATCGTCAATGCAGCCGGGCCGTGGGCGGCGGAATTCGCCCGCTCGGCGCATGCGCTGCCGAGCACGCGCGGCCTGCGCCTGATCAAGGGCAGCCATATCGTCGTGCGGCGGATGTTCGACCACCCGTTCGCCTATATCTTCCAGAACCCCGATGGGCGGATCGTGTTTGCGATCCCGTATCAGAACGATTTCACGCTGATTGGCACGACCGACCTGGAATACAAGGGCTCGGTGGACCAAGTGGCCATCGACGCGGACGAGATTCAATACCTGTGCGAGATGGCAAGCCGCTATTTCACCCGGCAGCTCACGCCATCCGACGTGGTGTGGAGCTACTCGGGCGTGCGGCCGCTGCTGGATGACAGCGCCGCCAACGCCTCGGCCATCACGCGCGACTACCTGGTCGAATGCGAGACCGGTGCCGACGGCAACAGCGCGCCGCTCATCAACGTATGGGGCGGCAAGATCACGACCTACCGCAAGCTGGCCGAAGAAGCGCTGGACCAACTGGCCCCGCACCTGCCGCTGGCCGGCAAGCCTTCGTGGACGGCCGCTGCATCGCTGCCCGGGGGCGATCTGGAAGCGCCGGGGCAGCTCGTTGCTGAATACACCTTCGACGATTTTGTGACGCGCCTGCAAAAACGTTTGCCGTGGCTGCCGACCCGGTTGGCAATGCGCTACGCGCACCAGTACGGCACGCGCATGAACACGTTGCTGGCAGGGGCCACGCGGCTGGAAGCGCTGGGCTCCGAGGTGACGCCCGGTCTGTATGAAGCCGAAATCCATTACCTGATCGCACACGAATGGGCCCGCACGGCACAGGACATCCTGTGGCGGCGGACCAAGCTGGGGCTGCACGCCAGCGATGCCGACCGCAGCCGCCTGGAAGGCTGGCTGAGGCGGCATCTGCCGGAAGGCGAGACCACCCCGGTTGCAGAACGGGCGCCCTAAAAACACGGGACTGGGCGCCCGAACCGCAATACCAAGAAATCAAAGCAATAAGACGGGAGACTTCAATTGATTCTGGAACTGGACCAGGTTACGGCCGTGGTCGGGGCGCAGACGCATCTGTACCCGACCAGCCTGAGGCTGGCGCCCGGCGCCATCAACGTGCTGCTCGGGCCGACGCAGGCCGGCAAGACCACGCTGATGCGCATCATGGCCGGGCTGGACCGGCCGACCACCGGCCGTGTGCTGGTCGACGGCAAGGACATGACGGGCGTGGGGGTGCGCGATCGCAATCTGGCGATGGTGTACCAGCAATTCATCAATTACCCGGCGATGACGGTGTTCGACAACATCGCCTCGCCGCTGCGCCTGCAGGGCACCAAGAAAGGCGAGATCGACACGCGCGTGCGCGCCGTGGCCGCCAAGCTGCATATCGAACACCTGCTGCAGCGCCTGCCGGCCGAGCTGTCTGGCGGTCAGCAGCAGCGTTGCGCGCTGGCGCGGGCGCTGGTCAAGCGCGCGCCGCTGGTGCTGCTGGACGAGCCGCTGGTCAACCTCGACTACAAGCTGCGCGAAGAACTGCGTGCCGAACTGGCGTCGCTCTTTGCCGACGGCGGCACGACCGTGGTGTACGCCACCACCGAACCGCAGGAAGCGCTGCTGCTGGGCGGCCACACGGTCGTCATGCATGAAGGCCGCGTGCTGCAGGACGGCCCGACGCTCGACATGTATGAAGTGCCGGTGTCGGTGAGCGCCGCCGCCATCTTCAACGACCCGCCGATGAACGTGCTGGATGCCACCGTGGCCGAAGGCAACCATATCCGCCTGCCCCAAGGGATTGATGTGCCGTGGACGCGCCCGCTGCCCATGGCGGCCGGCACGCGCTGCCGCATCGGCCTGCGCCCGAGCCATATTCGCCTGTCGCCGCGCAACGGCGGCAGCGTCGCGCTGCCGGGTTCGGTGGAGCTGGCCGAGCTGTCGGGTTCGGAGACCTATCTGCACGTGCGCGCGCATGCGGCCGGCCAGCCGAACAGCATCGGCCTGGTCGCACAACTGCCGGGCGTGCACGAATTCGAATTGGGTGCAGCGCTGGATGTGTTTGTCGATCCGGCCGAGCTGTTCCTGTTCGATGATGCGGGCAAGCTGGTGAGCGCGCCCAAGCAGGGAGGCGCACATGGCGCGCATTGAATTCCGCAATCTGGGGCACAGCTACCGGCCCAACCCGCAAAACCTATCGGACTACGCGCTGCAGCCGATGAACATGACGTGGCGCGACGGCGGTGCCTACGCGCTGCTGGGCCCGTCGGGCTGCGGCAAGTCCACGCTGCTGAACATCATCTCGGGGCTGCTGACGCCGTCCGAAGGCCAGGTGCTGTTTGACGACCGCGACGTCACGCACGCCAGCCCGCGCGAGCGCAACATCGCCCAGGTGTTCCAGTTCCCGGTCATCTACGACACGATGACCGTGTTCGACAACCTCGCCTTCCCGCTGCGCAATCGCAAGACGCCGGAAGCCGAGGTGAAAAAGCGCGTGGAAGAAGTGGCCGAGATTCTCGAGCTGCAGCACGCGCTCAAGCGCCGTGCCTCGGGTCTGGCAGCAGACGCCAAGCAGAAGATCTCGCTGGGTCGCGGCCTGGTGCGTAAGGACGTGGCGGCCATCCTGTTCGACGAGCCGCTCACCGTCATTGATCCGCATCTGAAGTGGCAACTGCGCCGCCAGCTCAAGAAGATTCACCAACAGCTCAAGCTCACGTTGATCTACGTGACGCACGATCAGGTGGAAGCACTGACCTTTGCCGATGAAGTGGTCGTCATGACTGAGGGCAAGGTGGTACAGCAAGGCGGCCCGGAAGCGCTGTTCGAGCGGCCGGACCACACCTTCGTCGGTTACTTCATCGGCAGCCCCGGCATGAACCTCTACCCGGTGGCGGTGGATGGCGACGTCATTGCGCTGGGCGACCAGCGTCTGTCCGTGAGCCGCGACACGCTGGCCACGCTCAAAAACGCAAACGGTTCGCTCAAGCTCGGGATTCGTCCTGAGTTCGTGCAACTGGCGGCGCCGGGTGAAGTTGGCACGGTAGCGGCCAACGTGCATCAAGTGCAGCAGCTTGGCACGCACCAGTTGTTGACGGCCAGTCTGGGTGAAGCGGGCGGGTTACCCATCAAGGCCAAGCTGCCCAATGAAGTCAGCGTGACCGAATCGCGCGTGTGGCTGCGCCTGGATGCGCCGCAGACGCTGTACTACAGCAATGACGAGAGGATCGGCCGATGAACAAGCCGCTCAACAACAAGGCGTGGTTCCTGATCCTGCCGGTGTTCCTGTGCGTGGCGTTCTCCGCCATCCTGCCGCTGATGACGGTGGTGAACTACTCGGTACAGGACATCATCAGCCCCGAGCAGCACGTGTTCGTGGGTGTGGACTGGTTCCGCCAGATCCTGCGCGACGGCGATCTGCAGGATGCCCTCACCCGCCAGTTGATCTTCTCGTTGTGCGTACTGGCGGTGGAGATTCCGCTTGGCATCGGCCTGGCGCTGTCGATGCCGAGCAAAGGCTGGAAGGCCTCGGCGGCGCTGGTGGTGCTCGCCATGCCGCTGCTGATTCCCTGGAACGTGGTCGGCACGATCTGGCAGATCTTCGGACGCTCCGATATCGGCCTGGCCGGTTACTGGCTTAACCAGATGGGCATCGACTACAACTACACCTCGCACTCGTTCGACGCGTGGATCACTGTGCTGATCATGGACGTATGGCACTGGACACCGCTGGTGGCGCTGCTGGCCTATGCCGGCCTGCGCTCGATTCCGGATGCGTTCTACCAGGCCGCCGAGATTGACGGCGCAAGCCGCCTGGCCGTGTTCCGCTACATCCAGTTGCCGAAGATGCGCGGCGTGCTGATGATCGGCGTGCTACTGCGCTTCATGGACAGCTTCATGATCTACACCGAGCCGTTCGTGCTCACCGGCGGCGGCCCGGGCAATGCCACGACCTTCCTGTCGCAGTACCTGACGCAGAAGGCCGTGGGCCAGTTTGACCTGGGCCCGGCGGCGGCGTTCTCGATCGTGTACTTCCTCATCATCCTGCTGTTCTGCTTCGTCCTCTACAACTGGATGCAGCGCATGGGCAGCGCCAGCGCGGCCGTGGGAGACGACCATGCGTAATCAAAACAACGAAGGCCAGCGCAAGATCGCGCGCGCCATCACGCTGGCGGTGTACGTGGCCTTTGCCGTGCTGCCGCTGTACTGGATGCTGAGCATGTCGCTCAAGACCAACGAGGAGACGCTGGCCGGCTTCTCGCTCTGGCCGAACCTCGTCACGTTCGACAACTACAAGATCATCTTCACCGACCCGTCGTGGTACTGGGGTTACATCAACTCCATCATCTACGTGACGATGAACACGGTGCTCTCGACCGTGGTGGCGCTGCCGGCGGCTTATGCCTTTTCGCGCTACCGCTTCCTGGGCGACAAGCACATGTTCTTCTGGCTGCTGACCAACCGCATGACGCCGCCTGCGGTGTTCCTGCTGCCGTTCTTCCAGTTGTATTCGACGGTCGGCCTGATGGACACCCACCTGGGCGTGGCGCTGGCGCACATGCTGTTCAACGTGCCGCTGGCGGTGTGGATTCTGGAAGGCTTCATGTCGGGCATCCCGCGCGAGATTGATGAGACGGCCTACATCGACGGCTACAGCTTCCCCGCATTCTTCCTGAAGATCTTCCTGCCGCTGATCAAGGCAGGCGTGGGCGTGACGGCGTTCTTCTGCTTCATGTTCAGTTGGGTGGAACTGCTGCTCGCTCGCACGCTCACCTCGGTCGATGCCAAACCCATCACCGCGGTGATGACGCGCACGGTGTCAGCCTCGGGCATGGACTGGGGCGTGCTGGCCGCGGCCGGTGTGCTGACGATCATTCCCGGCGCGCTGGTGATCTGGTTTGTGCGGAACTACATCGCAAAGGGTTTTGCGATGGGCCGCGTCTAAAAGAACAACGGGAGACACAGCCATGTTCAGCTGGATGGCCTGGACGCCCGAAGTGGCGACCTTCTTCGGCTGCATCGCCTTGATGCTGGCCAGCATGACAGTGTGGGAAGTGACCCGCCCGACGGTGGAGCGCAAGGGCTTCCTGCCCATTGCCACCACGCGCGGCGATCGCCTCTTCATCGGGTTGCTGACCGCCGCCTATATCAACCTGGCGTGGGTGGGGCTCACGTCAGAAGAGACCAGCGCCTGGGGCGGTTTCATCGCCTCGATGGTGGTGCTGGTGATCGTGATGTGGCGCGGCTGAGGCAATTGCATCGCCTATGAATTTGCAGGTCCGGGGGCGTCAGCACGGGCTGACGCTTCCACGCCCAAATTGACGTACGGGCACAGGCATTCCATCACGCTCCCCGCGTCGGAATGCCGGATGTTTTCGCTGCGGGGAGAACAACAAGCCAACAAGCACGAGGAGATACCGATGAAAACATCCTGGCGCATGACGCTTCAGATCAGTGCCATCGCACTGGCAAGCGCCCTGGCTGTCGGCGCTGCACACGCCGGCGAAGCCGAAGCCAAGAAGTGGGTCAGCAGCGAATTCCAGCCCAGCACGCTGTCTCAAGACAAGCAGATGGCGGAAATGAAGTGGTTCATCGACGCCGCAGCCAAGCTCAAGGCCCGCGGCGTGACCGAGATCCACGTCGTGTCGGAAACGCTCGACGTGCATGCCTACGAATCGAAGACGCTGGCCAAGGCCTTCGAAGAAATCACGGGCATCAAGGTCAAGCACGACATCATGCAGGAAGGCGATGTCGTCGAAAAACTGCAGACCTCGATGCAATCCGGCAAGAGCATCTATGACGGCTGGATCTCCGACTCCGACCTGATCGGCACGCACTACCGCTACGGCGTGGTGATGCCGCTGTCGGATTACATGACCGGCGAAGGCAAGGACTTCACCAACCCCGGCCTGGATCTGAAGGACTTCATCGGCACGAGCTTTACTACCGCATCTGACGGCAAGCTGTATCAGTTGCCCGACCAGCAGTTCGCCAACCTGTACTGGTTCCGCGCCGACTGGTTCGCCCGCAAAGACCTGCAAGAGAAGTTCAAGGCCAAGTACGGCTACGACCTGGGCGTGCCCGTCAACTGGACGGCGTATGAAGACATCGCCAACTTCTTCACGAACGACGTGAAGGAGCTGGATGGCAAGCGCGTCTACGGCCACATGGATTACGGCAAGAAAGACCCGTCGCTGGGCTGGCGCTTTACCGATGCGTGGCTGTCGATGGCTGGCTCCGCCGACAAGGGCATCCCGAACGGCCTGCCCGTCGACGAATGGGGCATCCGCGCGGAAAACTGCGCACCGGTGGGCGCCTCGATGTCGCGTGGCGGGGCCACCAACAGCCCGGCTGCCGTGTACGCCCTCACCAAGTACATCGACTGGATGAAGAAGTACGCCCCGCCCGAGGCGACCGGCATGACCTTCAACGAAGCCGGCCCGGTGCCCGCACAAGGCCACATCGCCCAGCAGGTGTTCTGGTACAGCGCCTTCACCGCGCCGATGACCAAACCGGGCCCGGTCGTGAACGCCGACGGCTCGCCCAAGTGGCGCATGGCCCCGTCGCCGCACGGCCCGTACTGGAAAGACGGCATGCAGAACGGCTACCAGGACGTCGGCTCGTGGACGTTCTTCAAATCCACCCCGTTCGAGCGCCGCTCGGCTGCGTGGCTGTACGCCCAGTTCGTCACGTCGAAGACCGTGTCGCTCAAGAAGTCGATCACCGGCCTCACGTTCATTCGTGATTCGGACATCCACAGCGACTACTTCACCAAGAACGCAGCCAAGTACGGCGGCCTGATCGAGTTCTACCGCAGCCCGGCCCGCGTGGCCTGGACGCCGACCGGCAACAACGTGCCCGACTATCCGAAGCTGGCGCAGCTCTGGTGGAAGAACGTCGCCACGGCCGTCACGGGGGAGAAGACGCCGCAAGGTGCGATGGACAACCTGGCCAAGGAAATGGATCAGGTGATGGGCCGCCTGCAGCGTGCCGGCATGAAGAACTGCGCGCCCAAGCTGAACCCGGAAAGCGATCCATCCAAGTGGCTGTCGGCTGAGCATGCCCCGTGGAAGAAGCTCGACAACGAGCGTCCGAAGGGCGAGACGGTGGCGTACGACAAGCTGCTGGCAGCCTGGAAGGCTGGCAAGGTGCGTTAATTCGCGTGCCTGCCGGTCGACCAACCGTCGGCCGGCGGGCTACCATGCCAGCTTCCGTTTTACCTACCGCCGGGCCCGACCACACCATCGCCTGCCCGGCGGTCACCTGAATCTGCCTTATGGAATACCTCCTCGCACTCGACCAGGGCACGTCCAGTTCACGCGCCATCGTCTTCAACCGCGCCGGCCAGATCGTCGCAAGCGCCCAGCAGGAGTTTCCGCAGCATTTTCCGCAGCCCGGCTGGGTCGAGCATGACCCGTTCGACATCTGGAACAGCCAGCTTGCCACCTGCCGCGCCGCACTCGAACAAGCCAAGCTGACAGCCGCCGACATGGCTGCGCTCGGCATCACCAACCAGCGCGAAACCACCATGGTGTGGGAGCGCGCCACCGGCAAACCCATCTTCAACGCGATCGTGTGGCAGGACCGCCGCACAGAAGCGATCTGCGAACGCCTGCGCGCCGAAGGCCTGGAAGACGAAGTGCGCAAGCGCACGGGCCTCATCATCGACCCGTACTTCTCCGCCACCAAGCTGCGATGGATTCTCGACCACGTCGAAGGCGCCCGGGAACGCGCCGCGCGTGGCGAACTTGCCTTCGGCACCATCGACAGCTGGCTCGTGTGGCAACTCACGCGCGGCCGCCTGCACGTGACCGACGTGTCCAACGCCTCGCGCACGATGCTGTGGAACATCCACACCGGCCAGTGGGATGCTGACCTCATGCGCGCGCTCGACATCCACCCGAGCCTGCTGCCCGAAGTGCATCCCTCGGCGTATCAATTTGGGCAGACCGATGCGGATTGGCTCGGTGCCTCGCTCACCATCGGCGGCATTGCGGGCGATCAGCAATCAGCGCTGTTCGGCCAGGCCTGCTTCAAGCCCGGCATGGCCAAAAACACCTACGGCACCGGCTGCTTCATGCTGCTTAACACGGGCGACAAGGCGGTGCAGTCGCACAATGGGCTGATCAGCACGGCCGCCTGCCAGAGCGGCATCACGCGCAGCTACGCACTGGAAGGCAGCGTGTTTGTGGGCGGTGCGGTGGTGCAGTGGCTGCGTGACGGCCTGCGCGCCATCCAGCGCTCGGCCGATGTGGAGGGCCTTGCCGCCTCGGTGCCCGATTCCGGCAACGTGGTGTTCGTGCCGTCGTTCACGGGCTTGGGTGCGCCGTACTGGGACCCGACTGCACAGGGAGCCATCGTCGGTCTGTCGCGCGGCACAACCATCGGCCACATCGCACGGGCAGCTTTGGAGTCGATCGCATTCCAAAGCACGGCGCTGCTGCAGGCCATGACGCGCGACGCTGTCTCCACCATCTCGGAGCTGCGCGTGGACGGCGGCGCCTCGGCCAACAACCTGCTACTGCAGTTCCAGGCGGACCTGCTCGGCATTCCGGTCGTGCGCCCGGAGATCATTGAGACCACCGCGCTGGGTGCGGCATACCTTGCCGGCATCGCCACCGGCTTCTATCGCGATGAAGCCGAAGTCGCGCAGCAATGGCGCGCCTCGCGCACCTTCCACCCGGTCATCAGCCGGGACGAGGCACTGAGCCGCATGGCGCAGTGGGAAATGGCCGTCGCCCAAGTGCGCCTGCCGACCACGCGCGCGGATTGGGCGTCAAAGCATCGCACACAGAATGTCGCGCCGGACTAGTGCGAACACCCACAGTTTTTCCGGGTACAGATTTTCTTGCTCAACGGTTTCAGCCGACAAGCGCAATTTTGTACGCACCCCACCCGAAATAGTCCCAGGCTGATTGACGCATTTGCCGTTTGCCGCCAAGTTCTTTGGGAGGCTTTCTCACCCCCCTTCGATCCGGAGACAAACATGCCCACATGCATCATTCAAGGCAGGACATTGCACTATCAAGATCGAGGCACCGGTTTTCCGGTATTGCTCGGGCATAGCTATTTATGGGATGCCGCCATGTGGGCACCGCAGATCGACGCGCTGTCTCAGCCTTACCGGGTCATTGCGCCAGACCTATGGGGGCATGGGCAATCTGGCCCACTCCCTGACGGGACACGCACGCTGGAAGATCTGGCCGCCCAGGTCAGCACGTTACTCGACGCGCTGGACATTGAACACTGCGCGGTCGTTGGTCTGAGCGTTGGCGGCATGTGGGGGGCGCAGCTCGCACTGCGCGAACCTGAGCGCGTGCGATCGCTGGTGTTGATGGACACATCGCTCGCTGCCGAGCCCGAATTGACTCGTACGCGCTACTTTCAAATGCTCGACACCATTGAGACTGCGGGCCATATCCCCCCGAAGCTACTCGATGCAATCGTGCCGTTGTTCTTCCAGCCGGACACAGATCTGACTAGCGAAGTGCCCGCCGCATTTCGTCACTCGCTTGCAAATTTGTCCGAAAGCCAGTTGCGACAGTCGATCGTGCCGCTGGGTAAAGTAATCTTCGGGCGGCCAGATGCATTGGCGACGTTGGCTGCGCTGAAGGGGGACCGAACACTGCTGATGTGTGGCGAGCACGACATAGCGCGGCCACCCGCCGAAACGGCAGAGATGGCGCGCGTGATCGGCTGCCAATACCGGTTGGTGCCTAACGCAGGGCATATTTCAAACCTGGAGAACCAGACATTTGTCACGCAGGCGCTGCTCGAGTGGCTCAACGCAAGTCGTTGCCCTCCGCAGATTAGAAGACGCGAGCAAGAAGCCTGAACCTTGGTTTTCAGACAGCCCGCCAGGCGACCCGAGGGTCGCCTTTGTTCTTCATAGAGAGCGCCGCGGCTTACTTGCCTTCACTGCTCGGCGTTTGCGCCGCGCCGCCCTGTTCGCTCATGGCTTCCTTGCGCTTGGCGCGGGCTTCCTTGCGCTCGGCCCTGCGGTTGGCCCTGGCGGCGTTCTTTTCTTCCTTGTAGGCGGCCTTGGCGTCTGACTTGCGGGCCTTGTATTCATCGCTGGCCGCCTTGTCGTCAATGCGCTTTTGCACCAGCGGATCAGACGACGATGCCGCCGGCGCTTGACCGCCCGGCGCCGCCTGCACCGTACCGGTGGTTTGCGGTGAGGTCTGTGGCGCCGGCGTCATCTGGGCAAAGGCTGCCGACGCTGCCAACGCAGCGGCCATCGCAAGAGCGGTTTGAAGTGTGGTCTTGGTCGGGCGCAGTTCCATCATGGTTGGGCTCCTTCTTTTACACAGTCAGGGGAATATCTGACCACTCAAGTGG
Organism: Ralstonia sp. SET104; assembly: GCF_003851545.1. GTDB lineage: Bacteria > Pseudomonadota > Gammaproteobacteria > Burkholderiales > Burkholderiaceae > Ralstonia. Next base: position 13,043 of record NZ_BHVX01000011.1, read on the forward strand.
CGCATGTGGCATGCGCCAAAGCGGTCTCGGCGCGCATCAAAGGTCACGTGCCGGAACGTTGCAAACACAACACCCTTGCTGCCGCAAGAAGCGCTCCCGCCCCATGAACTACACTGCGCGCTGGTCTCCTCTTGCTGCCGCCGCTGCCACCACTACGTGCCTGATTCCGCTCCCGACTTCATCCTGCTCGACCCGCCTGCCGACGCCCTGCCCTTGGCCGAAGACGCCGCAGCCGGCCACGTCAAACGCATACAGCGCTGGCTCGAAGATGCCGTGATCGGCCTGAACCTCTGCCCCTTTGCCAAGGCCGTCCACATCAAACGCCAAGTCCGCTACGTCGTCAGCCGCGCCACCACAGACGGCGACGTGCTCGACCACCTGCGCGCCGAAGCCGACCTGCTGCGCACCACCCCAGCCGCCGACATCGACACCACCCTGCTGATCGTCCCCGCGCTGGCCGACTTCTTCGATTTCCACACCCTCACAGACCGCGCCGAAGCGCTGCTCGCCAAAGCGGGCTTTGACGGCGAACTCCAACTCGCCAGCTTCCACCCTGACTTCGTCTTCGCCGATGCCGACCCCGACGACATCGCCAACGCCACCAACCGGGCCCCCGCCCCCATCCTGCATTTACTGCGCGAAGACAGCATCGCCCGCGCCACCGCAGCCGTACCAGATGCCGCGGACATCTACGAGCGGAACATCGCGACGATGGAGCGGCTGGGGCCGGAAGGCTGGGCGGAGATGGCAGCGAGGTTCAGTGAGAAGCCAACTCGCGGCTGAACGCTCACGCAGCAAGCCTTGGCGTTCACCTCCGCCCTGCGTTGGTTTGGCCTTTGACGTACCTGCCCCGGATGGCGCCCTGCAAAGGCTTGAAACAAGGGATGCACCATCCGCGCTGATTGAGCGCAAGAAAATTCACACCCCCCGATCCACCGGCGGTGTCCACTGATACACCCAAGTCTCCGACAACAACCGCTCGCCAGACTGCAACGTCAGCGACAGCTCAATCGGCGCATTGCTGGCATCCGGCACCACATCGAACATCGCCCGCACACCATCAATGCTGGCCAGCGGCCGAGCGGACGCAATCTCCACCCGCCCGCGCGAAGCACGAATCACCGGCTCCACGGTCGACCCCGTTGTACTGCGCCCCAGCCGCGCCAGCTCCCCACCCGCAAAGTCCACCACGAAGCGCCAGGAGAAATATTTGCGCGGCTGCCCAACGATGCCGCCGATGCCCGTGCGTGTTGCCACAACCCGCGCCAGCGGCGAGGCCGCAGCAGGCTGCGCGCCCCACGTCAGCCGATAGCCGAACGCCAGTTCCTGCCCCGCATGCGGCGCCACAGCCGGCCGCCAGAACGCGACGATGTTGTCGAAGGTTTCATCATTGGCCGACAACTCGACCAGCTCAACCGCGCCCTCACCCCAATCGTGCGTGGGCTCGACCCACACGCTCGGGCGCTTCTCGTAGAACACGCCGTCGTCCTGATAGTGATCGGGATTGCGGTCACGCTGCAGCAGGCCGAAGCCGCGCGGGCTGTCGTCGACAAAGCGCTGGCTGCGCAGCACGGGCGGATTGGCCAACGGCCGCCAGACCCATTCGCCCGAGCCGCGCCAGATGGCCAGGCCGTCGGAGTCGTGAATCTCGGGGCGCCAATCCGACGCACGCCAGCGCCGGGCCGCGCTGTGGCGATCGCCGGCGCGGTCGGCGCGGTCGTTCTCGCCATAGAGGAACATGCTGGTGAGCGGTGCGATACCCAAGCGCTCAATCGGCTTGCGTATGTAGAGCGTGGCGGCCACGTCCATCACCAGCGTGCCGCCCGGCCGGATGTCAAAACGATAGATGCCGGCCACGCTGGGCGAATCGAGCAACGCATAAATGCGCACGGCATCGGCATCGGCCGCTGGCCGCACCAGCCAGAACTCAGTGAAATCGGGAAACTCTTCCGCGCGCGGTAAACCGGTGTCGATCGCCAGCCCGCGCGCTGACATGCCGTACTGCCACTGCCCGCCAACCGCGCGGAAGTAGCTCGCGCCCAGAAAGGCCGCCACATCACGTGTCGGATCCGCCCGGGTCGTCAGCCGAAAACCGGCGAAGCCAAGATCGGACGGCAGCGCCTGGTGATCCAGCCCACTCTTGCCGTAATCGAACAGGGTCGGGCTGTAGGCGATCAGCCGGGCATGACCGTCGACCACCTCGTACATCTGCACGGGCGACTTGAAGAACAATCCCAAGTGAAAGAATTTGGCCTCGAACGGCAAGTGCTGTCCGGCCCACAGAGCGTGATCGGGCCGATAGCCGATGGATTGGTAACCGTCCCAGCCCAACGTGGCCAGTGGCTTGGGCAACTGCGTGCTGCGGGGCCGGTATGGCCCGCTGGCCAAAGCCCGTGCGCGCGCCAGCAAGCGGGCCTCGTCAAACGGTTCGGGGGCACTAACGGCGGTGCGGGCCGGGGCGCTGCGGGACAAACCAGGAGCCACGGCAAGCAGCCCGGCGGCCAACTGCTTGAGCAGGTCGCGACGGTGCATGGATCAGGGCAGGACCAGGGTGAGCCAAGGGTGAATCATCTTCGCATAACCCACGCCCAGGCAGCATCCGGCAAAAACCTTTCATTGGACCCACAACCCTGCGCCGCGACCGGGATTGAGGCAGTTGTGCGTGGCGCTGGACCGCCAGTTGGAGCACAATCCCGGGTCTGTTCACATGTAGAACGCCTGCGCGTCGCCGTATGCAGCCGCACGTCGCCTATGGTGAGCAGATCCGAGCTGCCGGTCTGCGCTTTCGACAGGCCGACGCCCGCCACGATCATCACGGCGCACATGCTTTCACAATCCTCCACGCCCCCGCTGCCCGATACGGCCACGGCCGAACCGTCCGCCACCATTGCGGCTGCCCTGGAGTCATTCGAGCGCTACTACGACGACGTTCTGCTGCCCATGTGGCTAGGCCCGGGCTGGAACGCGCAAGCCGGTCTCTGCTACGAGGCGCTCGTCATCGACAACGGCGCGCTGGTACCGGCATCGACCGCCCGCTACCGGACGATGGCATGTGCGCGGCAACTGTATACCTTCGCCCGCGCGACGCAGCTCTCCGGGCGCCACCGCGATCTCTGCGCCGAACGTGCCGCCGCCCTGTGCCATGCGCTGGATACGCGCTTTCGCGACACCCTCCAAGGCGGCTGGCTGTTTGCCATCGACAGCGCGCTGGCGCCACAGGACACCACCAAGGACTTGTACACGCACGCCTTCGTGCTGTTTGCCGCCGCGCATTGGCTGGCCGTGAGCGACGACCCGCGTGCCGCCGCGCTGATGCACGACGCGCACGACGTGATCGCTTGCCGCTTTGCACGCACCGGCGCCAAACCGCTGCCGGTCGCATCGATGGACGCCACGTTCAGCACCACGCTGGCCGGCGTCGCGCAAAACCCGGTGATGCACCTGACCGAGGCGTATCTTGCCGCCGCCGCGCTGGCCGAACCGCCCGCCTGGGCCGAAGCCGGTGTGCGCACGCTGGCCGAAGGCATCCTCGCGCGCTTTATCGACGCACGCACGGGCAGCATCGCCGAGTTGCCCGTTGATGAAACTGCGGATGAAGCCAGCGCCGAGGTCATCGCCAATAACCGCATCGAGCCCGGCCACCAGTTCGAATGGTTCTACCTCGTGCGTGCGCACGCCAATGTGTTTGCGCAGTCCCAAGCCGGCCAGCATCTGGCCGAAACGCTAGCCCGCGCGGTGAATGCCGCCTGTGCCGCCGGCGTGGACGCCGACACGCAGGGCGTCTGCCTGTCGCTCAACCTGGACGGCACAATGCGCGATGCCAGCCAGCGCATCTGGGCGCAGACCGAGTACGGCCGCGCGCTGGCCCTCTGCACCGAAACGCAGGGCGTCATGCTCGCGCGCCTGCTGCCGGCGTGGTCGGCGCGCTTCCTGCACGCGCACGGCTGGAACGAAGTCATCGACCCCGCCGGACAGCGCCTGCGCGCCGACATGCCGTCGAGCACGCCCTACCACATCACCACCTTTTACGAAGCGGCCCGCAATTCGCTAGCCGGCGCGCCCGCACGTTGTACCCAAGCTGTTGAGTGAGACCCGCATGCATACCCACAACCCCAACGAATCCAAGGCCCGCACCATCTTCCGGGTGGTCAGCGGCAACTTCCTGGAGATGTACGACTTCATGGTCTACGGCTACTACGCCAAGGCCATTGCCGATACCTTCTTCCCCGCCGGCAACGAGTTCCTCTCGCTGATGCTGTCGCTGGTGACCTTTGGCGCCGGCTTCCTGATGCGGCCGCTGGGCGCGATCTTCCTGGGTGCCTACATCGACCGCCATGGCCGCCGCACAGGCCTGATCGTCACGCTGGCGCTGATGGCGTGCGGCACGCTGCTGATCGCACTGGTGCCGGGCTACGCCACCATCGGGCTGGCCGCGCCGCTGCTGGTGCTGATCGGCCGGCTGCTGCAGGGCTTCTCGGCCGGTGTGGAGCTGGGCGGTGTGTCGGTCTACCTGGCGGAGATTTCCACGCCGGGCAAGAAGGGCTTCTTCGTGAGCTGGCAATCGGCCAGCCAGCAGGTGGCTGTCATGTTTGCCGCGCTGCTGGGCGTGCTGATGTCGTCTTTGCTGCCGCCGTCTGAAATGAGCGCATGGGGCTGGCGCGTGCCGTTCCTGATCGGCTGCCTGATCGTGCCGTTCCTGTTCATCATCCGCCGCTCGCTGCAAGAGACGGAGGAGTTTCAGAAGCGCAAGCATCGCCCCGATCTGGCCGCCGTGTTCCGCTCGATGGGCCAGAACTGGCGCCTGGTGGGCGCAGGCACACTGATGGTGGTGATGACCACCGTGTCGTTCTACCTGATCACCGCCTACACGCCGACTTTCGGCAAGAGCGTGCTGCACCTGTCGAACATGGACAGCCTGATCGTCACGCTGTGCGTGGGCGCATCCAACTTCTTCTGGCTGCCGGTGATGGGCGCAGTGTCTGACCGCGTCGGCCGCCGCCCGCTGCTGATCCTCTTCACGGTGCTGATGCTGCTGACGGCCTACCCGGCCATGCAGTGGCTGGTGGCCGCACCTTCGTTCGCCCGCATGCTGACCGTGCTGCTGTGGCTGTCTTTCCTGTATGGCAGCTACAACGGCGCGATGGTCGTCACGCTCACCGAAATCATGCCGCCGGAAGTGCGTACCACCGGCTTCTCGCTGGCGTACAGCCTGGCCACGGCCATCTTCGGCGGCTTCACCCCGGCGATTGCCACGTGGCTGATCCACACCACCGGCAACAAGGCGATGCCCGGCGTGTGGGTGTCGTTTGCCGCGCTGTGCGGGCTGGTTGCCACGCTGGCGATCGTCAAGCCGGCGGGCAAGCACGAACACAGCGCAGGCACCGCAACGGCCGCCTGAGCGCCGATGCGCAACCCGGGCGGCCTGAGCGATATCGCCGACATCGTCGCGCTTGAGCACTGCGGCTTTGCCGCGCTGCCGCCCGAACACAGCATTGAAGACGGCTCTTGGGTGCTGCGTATGGCGGGCGGCCTGGCCAAACGGGCCAACTCCGCCAACCCGCGCGCACCGGGCGCTGCGCTGGATGCGGCCCGCCTGGACCGCATCGAAACCTGCTACCGCCACGCGGGCCTCTGCCCCATCGTGCGCGTCACGCCGCTGGCCTCGCCCGAGGTCGATGCGCTGCTTGAAGCGCGCGGCTACCGCATCGCCGACAGCAGCTTCGTCATGACGGCACAGCTCGCGCCCACAGCGCCCACGGCCCCCGCCGCACCGCCCGACGGCATCACCATTAGCGTCGATACGGCCATCTCCAACGCCTGGCACGACGCCTTTGCGCAGTTCGATGGGCTCAACGCGCACGGACGTGCCACGCGCCGCACCATGCTCGGCGCGCTCGACCGCCCACATGCTGCGATCACGCTGCGCGATGATCAAGGCACCACACTGGGGATCGGCCTGGCCGTGCAGGACGTTGCGCATGCGGGCACATACGTCGGCCTGTTCGACGTGCGCGTGGCAAGCGCCGCGCGCGGGCGGGGCCTGGGCCGCGCCGTCACTGAAGCCATGCTGGGCTGGGCACGCCGTCACTGAAGCCATGCTGGGCTGGGCACGCCGTCAGAATGTCGCCGATGGGCTGACCGCCTATCTACAGGTCGGCGCCGACAACGTGGCGGCGATCAGCCTGTACCGCTCGCTCGGCTTTGCCAACGCCTATGCCTACCATTACCGCGTCGGGCCAGCGCAGCCGGCCTGAGCACCGGGCACCGCGTGCGAGCCCCAAACTCTCGCGCTTCGGGCTCTGGGCCGTACCTTCCAAGTCAAAAGCCATGAGGCTTTACTGAATCACCAGCCCATTCGGCCCCACCACGCCCAACTCCACATAGTGCGAGCCCGGTCGCGCGCGGTCAGAAAAATCCACCACAAACCCGCCGCCCACATCAAAGTTGCGCAGGCGGGCCAGCTCGTGGCGCACCTGGTCGCGCGTGGGCTTGGGGCCCGCGCGGCGCACGGCCTCGGCGAGCACCTTGGCGGCAACAAAGCCTTCCACGGCACGGAATGACAGTTCGACGTCCTTGGCGCCCACGGCGGTGCGCGCGCGGTTGAATTCGCGGATGACGGGGTTCACGCCCTTGCCGGGGTTGGGCATCACCAGCGCGAGCGAATAGCCGCGCACCGCGTCGATGCCAGCCACCTTGAGCAGGATGCCGGGATCAATAGACGACAGCCCCAGGAGCTGGGCACCGCCACCACGTGCGCGGTATTGCTTGACGAACTGCGCGGCGGGTTCCGCCGTGGCGCCCAGGAAGACGGCCTGCACATCGGCGCCAAGCAGCTTGTCCACAGCGGCGCTTACCGAGGCGGTGTTGCGCGGGTACGAGGCCGTGGCCGCGATCGTTAGCCTGTGCGGCTTGAGCGTGCGCTCCACGCCGGCCAGCACCTCCTTGCCCAGCGCGTCGTCCTGGTACAGCACGCCGATGCGCGTGACGCCGATGGTGACGAGCGCGCCCACCATTTTGTCCATTTCCTGCTGGTAGCTGGCCTTGATGGGGAACACCAGCGGATCGCCGGTCATGCTGGAGGCACCCGTGGCGGGCCCGACCAGCGGCAGGTTGGCTTCGGCCAGCACGCCGTTGCGCATGAGCGCTTCCACATTGGCGGTGCCGACCACGGTGAGCGCCGCCACAGGGTTATCGATCTTGGCCATGTCGCGCACGTTGCGCAGGGTCTGCTCGACCTTCTGCTCGTCATCGCGAGCCACCAGGCGAATGATTTCGCCGTTGATGCCGCCATCAAGATTGAGCCAGTCGAAGTACAGCCGAGCCCCGGCATTCAGCGCCCGCCCCGTCAGCGCTTGCGAGCCCGACAGCGGCAAAGACTGGATGACGCTGATATCGGCGTGGGCGGCCGGCGCCATCAACGCCGCACTGTATGCCACGCACATGGCAAGCGCGGCCCACGGCCGCACGCTCGCCATCGCCCCGGCCCCGCGCGCCCCCCGGCTACGCGTGTAATTTCCCGTTTGCATTGTTCGCACCCATTTCACGGCGTGCCTCGTGGGTAACCGCGTTTTGTCGAGACCGCTTGAGCGATCCGCTTTATTGTGTCGCGCCAAACATAACTGGCGCGGGCGTTAGCCTGCCATTGCGTCGTGGCTTCGACAAGTCCTGCGGGCGGATTTACACTGGCCCGACTCTTTTTGTCGCCAACCCGCCATGCCACAGCGCCTCCTGCCCACAGACATCGAAGGCCGTACGCCGCCCTCTGCGGCGCATCCGGTGCGGCTCTACACGCGGCAGATGGACGCCAACACGCGGTTTCCGCGCCACACGCATCCGTGGGCACAGGTTGCGTACAGCCACAACAGCGTGCTGCGCGTGCAGGCGGGCAACACGGCCTGGGTGGTGCCACCGTCGCGCGCGATCTGGATTCCGCCCGGCATCGAGCACGAGGTGTGGGTGGTGGAGGCGGCCTTCCTGCGCACGCTGTATGCCGACCCATCGGTGGTCACGGGCGCGCTGGCGCAGTGTCGGGTGATGGAGGTATCGCCGCTGCTGCGAGAACTGATTGCCGCGATGGACGTACGCCAGACGCTGCCCGCCGCGCGCGAGCAGGCGCTCGCCATGCTCATTCTGGATGAGCTGCGCCGCAGCGCCCCGCTGCCGCTGGACTTGCCCATGCCCGCCGACAAGCGCCTGCGCGCCCTGTGCGAACGCGTAATGGCCGACCCTGGCACCTCGCTCACCTTCGACGCTCTCGCCCGCGACGTGGGCGCCAGCGCCCGCACGCTGGCGCGGCGTTTCCGGGACGAGCTGGGCGTGAGCTTTTCGCAGTGGCGCCAACAGGCGGTGCTGGCCAGCGCCATCCCGATGATGTCGCAGGGGATGCCGCTGTCGCGCGTTGCGCAGGAACTGGGCTACAACAGCCAGAGTGCGTTCTCGGCGATGTTCCGCCGCGCGTTCGGCAGCAGCCCGAGCGCATTTCTGCATCGGCCGGGCAGCGACGGCGCCTGATCCTGCGGTTAGCCGATCCTGCTGCGCCTGCTGCACCTGCTGCGACGGAATCGCCATGGCGGGCAGCAGCACCGCACAGCGCGCGCCACCGGGCGGTGCAGACGGCGTTGGCACCTCGCGCCTGCTGGGCAAAGTGGCCACGAACCCAACCGTGCAGAACGAGCAGAGCGACTTTGGCGGCACGGGCATCGTCTACACGTTCTGAGCGCGCCGGCACGCAGACGAGGACACTCAGACGAGGGCATTCAGCCACGCCACCGTTTCGTGCCACCACGGCGCGCCGGACGATGCCCGGAAGAAACCCATGTGACCGACGCCCCCAGCGCCCAGCGCGCCGCCACGCACTTGGCGGCGGGTGAGGCGTGCAGCAGGAAAGCGCGCCACCCATGCATCGACGGCGTTGGCCGGCGCCATCGGGTCATCGTCAAACCCCCAGGCGAGCAGCGGTACGGCAAGCCTCGCGTAACGCGACGTATCCAGCCCGGCGCGCGGCGCAAAGAGGTAACCGCGCCGGCGGGCAAAGCGCGCCCAGTCGCCCAGGATGGTGGCGGGAATCGACATCGGCCCCATCCCGACAGCCGCCAGCGGCAGCATGCCGCCGCGTGCGCGCGCCACCGCCAGCGGAATCCGCACGCGCAACAACCACGTGAGTTGCGGCCGGGTCAGCGGCCCGCGCCACGGCCACAACCGCGCATTCGCCAGCGACACTGCCACATGCACCAGCCCATCGGCATGCACGATGTGCGGCGCCAATCCCGCCAGTTGCCCGCCCGCGCTGTGGCCCAGCACCACCAGCTTGCGGCCGCCACAACCTTCGGGGACGAGCGTGTCGTGCACCCATTTCAGCACCGCGTCGATATCCTGCCGGCCCCAGTCGGCAAAGTGCGGCGTGCCTGGCCCAGTGGCAACCGCCTCACCAATGCCGCGATAGTCGAACGTCACCACACGCCACCCGGCCAAGCACAGCGCGCGCGCAAACGCGCCGTAGAACGGGCGCGGCACGCCGAGCGCTGAGCAGATCACCACCGTACCGCGCGCACCCAGGCCGGGGCTGGTAATGGTGACTGGCAGCGTCCAACCGTCTGCCGTGCGGACGTGGTCTTCGCGCGTGGGAAGGGCATCGGCGGGGTAATCGATCGGTTCGCGCTGCATGAGGTGCTCGACTTGGGGGCGCATCGAATTAAGCGGAATGGATGCAGTATTGGCAGCGGCGGGTGCGGTCACAATTACGCGACAGGTAATCGCCGCACCTACCTGACTCTGCTTCAATAGGTGACATGAAACCCGCCCAGCCTTCGTCCGCTGACACGCTCGCGCTTGATGACGCCCATACCGCCCAGGTAGCGATCGCGCCGCTTGAGCCACCCCCAGCCGCGCTCTCGCGCTTTCCGCAGTTGCTGCGTTTCTGGCGCACCCGGCGTGGTTACAGCCAGCTCGCTCTGGCGCTGGCGGCCGGCGTGTCGCAGCGGCACGTGAGCTTTCTGGAATCGGCGCGCGCCACCCCCAGCCGCAACATGATCCTGCAATTGGCCGAGGAGCTGAACGTGCCGCTGCGCCATCGCAATCAGATGCTGCTCGCCGGCGGTTTCGCCCCAGCCTATTCGGAACAGGGCCTCTCCACAGCCGCCGACGCGGCCTCGCCGATGATGCTGGCGGTGCGTCATGCGGTGAAGCTGATCCTCGACAAGCAGGCGCCGTATCCGGCCATCGTGCTCGACCGTTTCTGGCACGTGCTCGACGCCAACGCCGCGCACCGCCGCCTGATGCGATGGGCCATCGGCGACGACCGGGCCGAAGGCGGGGCCGAACCCACTGCGGGTGCCGTCAACATGATGAAGCTGGTGTTCGACCCGGCTGCGCTTTGGCCGGCCATCGTCAACCGTGAGGCCGTCGGCCGCTACTTGGCCCGGCGCGTGCGGCAGGAACTGGCACTGCACGCCATCGACCCGGCCACGCAGCGCTTGCTGACGGACATTCGCGCGCTGCAGCCGGCGCTGTTTGACGCGGCGGATGCGCCTGCGCAATCTTCCCCCATGCCGGACGCTGGCGATCCGCCGCCCTTCCTGCCCGTCACGCTGCAGCGGGACGGCGTGACGATCTCATTGTTCAGCACGCTCACCACGCTGGGCACGCCGCGCGATGCAGGGCTGCAGGAGATGCGCATCGAATGCTTCTACCCGGCAGATGAAGCATCGCGGCGCGCGTTGGAGCGTATTACGCTGTAACCCGCGCTTGATTGCAGCGAGAATCATTCTCATTTATATTGGCCGGCCGATTTGCCCCCTCGGGCAGCCCTTGCGCTGCCTTGTGCTTCATGACCGACCTGCTCCATCCCCCGCTTTCGGCTGAGCCCGCCGCCAAACCGGCTGCCAACGCGCGCCCGGCCAAAGCCAAAGCCGAACACCCCGCCAACCGCCGCGCCACGGTCGTCCGCTGGCTGCGCAAGACGCACGGCTGGTTCGGCCTGTGGGGCGCGGTGATGGGGCTGATCTTCGGCGTGTCGGGCATTTGGCTGAACCACCGCGCGGTGATGAAACTGCCGGTGGCCCAGCAGAAGACCACCAAGCGGATCGCTCTGTCCGATCCGTTGCCGGGCACGCCGGAGGCGATGGGCGCCAGGTTGCAGCAGGCGTTGCAATTGCGGGAGCCGCCCAGCCGCATCCGCGTCGAACGCGCCAAGCCGGTCCCTTGGGCTGAACCCGCTGATCAGACCGACGGCGGGCGCATCGCCGCCCAAGCGCCGATGCAGCCCGAGCAGTGGAGCTTCAGCTTCGGTAACGCCAGCACACAGCTTCAGGTGGAGTACTGGGTCAGCAACCATTGGGCGCAAGCCCGGCAGACTGACAACGGCATCCTGGGCAAGCTGATCAGCCTGCACCTGGGCCGCGGCATGACGGCGCCGTGGATTTTGCTGGTCGACACGCTGGCCGGCTGCATCCTCTTTCTGTCGATCTCGGGCTTGTGGCTATGGGTGATGACCACCAAGCGCCGCACGGTCGGCTGGACGATCTTCGGACTGGGGGGCTTGTTGGCGATCGGGCTGGCGGTGACGCGGCTCTGATGTCAGAAATGCGATCAGGGCGAGGCGAAGCGGTTCTGGTGGTTTAGCGGCACCGCAGACAGTACAAGCAGTACGGCAAGGCGCTGCGGGACCGCCAGCATCGTCCTGATCGCGTTTCTATGGGCGGTCGACGCTGCGCTCGGTCAGCAGCCGCTGGATCGCCCGCATGCGCGAGCGCACCATTTCATCGCGGCGTTGCGCCACGCAGGTCATCAGAATCTCGATGACGGTCAGATGCACCAGGTACGCCTCGGTGCCCACCCGCATCACCGCATCTTCCGGCACATCCACCGTCAGCGCGATCTGTGCGCGCTCAGCCAACGGTGTGCCCGCCTGGGTGATGGCGATCACGCAGGCACCCTGCTCGGCCGCATAGGCAATCGACTCCAGCAGATACGGCATGCGCCCCACGTGCGAGAACGCGACCACAACATCGGACGCGCCCAGCATGGCAGCCGACACCAGTTGCAGGTGCGCATCGAAGTAGGCATTGGACGCCAGCCCCAGCCGCATCAACCGCGCTTGCATATCGTTGGCCATGAACGATGACGCGGCACCGGCGGCATAGCAATCGACGCGGCGCGCGCGGGCGATGCGCTCGGCAGCGGCGTCGACTTGCGCGATGGACAGCGACTCCCGCAGCTTGGCCAGCGCCCGCGTGGCCCCGTCGATGACCTTGCTGGCCACCAGCGCCGGCGGATCGGCCCGGCCAATGTGGCCGGGCAGTGTCGGCTGCGCGTGCGCCAGCTCTGCGGCCAGCGTGGCCTTGAACTCGCGCAGGCCTTCAAAGCCGAGCGCCTGGCACATCCGCACGATGGTCGGCATCGACACACCGGCACGCACGGCCAACGTCTCCACCGATTGCTCCAGCGACAGCTCCGGCGCCTCCAGGATCAGCCGTGCCACGCCCTGCTGCGCCGGCGAGAGCGCGGGCAGCTTGTCACGCAGGGCATTGAGCACGGGAACGGAGAGCGAAAGCATGGCAGTGCGCGGAGTGGCGATCGGAAATCAGCGCCGCCAGTGTAGCGGCAGCCCCGCACCACGCCGCCTGCCCGAGGGAAAACCCCCAAGAATCTGTAAGTCTGCGGTTTACGCCCGTCAGATGCAGGGCCCGCGACACCCCATCGCACGCGACGTGTGCGGCGCTTTGCCAGTGCCTGCGTAACTTCAAACCTTACAGACGCAACTTGCCCGAGAGTCGGCCCCCGAGCCAATCCGGAAACCCATTCCGGCGATACAACAGTCGTTACGACAATAAGGGAGCCACATGACCACTTCGATCCGTTCCATGCCGCTGTCGGCGATCAGACTGACGGCACTGTCGGCACTGCTCGCCTGCAGCGCGGCGCACGCGCAATCCAGCGTCACGCTGTACGGCGTGATGGAAACCGGCCTGCGCTACAGCACCAACAACGACGCAGCCGGCCACGGCAAGGCTGAAATGGCGGGCGGCTACTACAGCGGCAGCCGCTTCGGCATTCGTGGTTCCGAAGACCTGGGCAACGGGTTGAAGGCCGTGTTCCACCTGGTCAGCGGTTTCGCACCGGATACGGGTGTGGGTTCCACCAACGACATGGGCTTGGGCGGCTACAAGCCCACCACACCGGCGACGTCGCGCTTATTCGGGCGTCAGGCATATGTCGGGCTGGAAGGCGGCTTCGGCTCGCTAACGTTCGGCCGGCAAGAGAACCTCGTCTTCAACACGGCCGGCCAGTACGACGCGCTCTCCATCGGCAATCTTGGCGCGACGGCCTGGCACGTCACCGCCACCGGTGTGCGCATCGACAACGCGGTCAAGTACGTGGGTGATTTCAACGGCTGGCGCCCAGGCGTGATGGTCGGCATGGGCGAACAGGCGGGCGCGTTCTCGGCGGGCAACTACAGCGCGCTGTCGCTCAACTACGCCAGCGGCCCGTTCGCCTTTGGCGGCGCATGGGAACAGCAGAAAGACCTGCAATCGGTCGGCACCCGCACATGGACGACAGGCGGCAGCGTACAGCTCGGGCCGGCCAAGCTGATGCTCGGCTACATCAACTACCGCGACGGCACACCCACCAGGAACGACCTCATCCTCGGCGGCGTGAAGTACGACTTCAGCGGGCAATACAACCTGGTAGTGGGCGGCATGGCGACCCGCCAGCGCGACCCCGACGGCCTGCGCTACACCGCCTACGCGATCATGAATTACGTGGTCAGCAAGCGCACGTGGCTGTACGTCGGCATGGACTACACCCACCAGAAAGACGCCGGCACCGTGCTGGCCGCCGCATTGCCAAAGGCCTCGCAGACCGGCGTGATGGTGGGCATGCGCCACGGGTTCTAAAACCCGGCACACGGCCACCCGAACAACCTTGGCGCCAACACATGCGCCCAGCCGGTGTGGCCGTACCCTGCCCTGGATGGCGCCCTGGAGTCGCCCCCCGCAGGGGACGAAACATCAGCAAACCACCAGCGCCCTTAAGCCGGCGCAGCGGCAGGCGGCTCATGGGAAGCGGACGCCCCTTTCTCCGCATTTGGCGAAACCTGCGTCATCCACTGCTCAAACGCCGGAGACGTCCGCAACACCGTCCCCGGCGTCGCCAGCGGCACATGCGCCTGATCAAACATGGCCTTGAGCACGACATTGAACGCCCGCAGCACATCCGCCTGCTTCTGCGGCCGCGTCTTGAACCGCCCCTTGACGATCATCGCCCCGCCGTCAAAGCGATCCAGCCCGAAGACTTCCGCACCGCCGAGCAACGTATAGGCAAAGCGCGGCTCGCCGGCAATCTGGTCAGCCGCTGCGCGCACGAGATCAATCGCCTGCTGCGGCTCGGCATCCATCGCCACGCGCACCTCAAAGTCGGCAAACGAGTAGTCGCGCGAGAGGTTGCGCACCGTCTTGATCTGGCTGAACGGAATCGACAGCACCGCGCCCGTGCCGTCGCGCAGCCGCACCGTGCGAATGGTCAGGTTGATGACGGTGCCTGACGCCACCCCCACGTCCACCGTATCGCCCACGCTGATGGTGTCTTCCATCAGGATAAAGATGCCGGTGATGAAATCCTGCGCAAGCGACTGCGCACCAAAACCCACCGCCAGGCCGATCACCCCGGCACCCGCGACCAGCGGCGTCACGTTCACGCCCAGATTGGCCAGCACGCCAATGCTGGCCGTCACCACCAGCGTCACCTTCAGGCCGTTGCGCAGCAGCGGCAGGATGGTAAGCGCGCGGGTGCTGGGCTGCGCCCGCGCCGAGGCCGGTGACAGCGCCCGCAGGATCGCCGTGTCGAGCAGAATCCAGACGAGCCAGGTGGCAAACACAGTGCCGATCAGCCCCACCATGGCATCGGCGATGCGCTTGCCATTGACCGAGCTGTGCGTCACCTCCACCAGTGTGTGGCCCCACACGCGCAGCACCAGCTCCAGGAAAGCGATCCAGATGGCGAGCTTCACCAGCGCGCCAACGAAATGCTTGAGCCGCTCTACGTAGGGCGAGCTGCGCGCCAGACGCAGATGCGAGCGCCAGTTCGCGCGCGGGCGGATCAGCGCCGACAGGAAGAACGCCGCCACCAGCAGCAAAGAGGTCATCACCGCGCGGCGCGCCACGACATCAACGTTGCCGGGCATCGTCAGCGTGGCCACCATGGTGGCGCCGGCCAGCACCACCACCGGCACCGGCCAGAACGCTGCCAACAGCCGGCGGACCTGGTTGCCCGTGTGCTCGCCGCTGCGCAGTTCCAGCGGGCGATTGGCGATCAGTTGGCCGATCGGCCGACGTGCCCACAACGCGCCCACCGCCAGCATCAATGACGACACCACGTTGCACACCGTGGCCAGCAGCAGACTGAGCGAGCCGCCCAGCACCAGGGCAACACGCGGGTCGACCAGCGCATCGCCGCAAGCGCCCAGGCTGGCCGTCAGGAAGATCGGCCACATGCCGTGCTTGAAGAGATACTCCACCGCCACGCGCCGGTGCGCGCTGCCGGAGAAGAGCGAGAACAGCATCGCCACGCCCGCCGTAATGATCGCGCCCCAGACGATGGCGTAAGCCAGCACCAGCGCCAGCACAAACCCAGGCGAGGCATCGTGCTCCAGCCGCATGATCACGGCAAAGGAAATGGCCCATGGGCCGATCTTGCGCAGCGCATCGATAAACAACGCACGCGTGGTCGGGTGCGGCCCGAGGCCGGTGGTGAGGCCGAACACACGGCGGATGAGCCAACCCAGGCCAAGCAAGCCACCGGCAATGGCGGCCCAGATGCCAACAGTGCCCGCAAAGTCGGCAATAAGCGGCATGCGTTTGTCGGGCGCGATGAGCAGGCTGGCGTTACCGCTGGCCGCCTCGATACGGCGCAGCCAGTAACGCGGGGCCCCGGCTTGCACGTCGGCCTGCAGCGAGCCGCTCTCGATGAGCGAGGCCACCGCGCCCAGCAGGCCGGGAGCCTGTTCGGCCTGCACCTTCTGCTGTGCGCTCATGCCGTCGCGCAATTGCTTCAGTTCATTGACGAGGGCGGCGCGCTGCTCGTCGTTGTTGAGCAGCGTGATGACGGTGTCGAGCGACTGGCGCGTCTGCGCAGGATCCGCCGCCGGTGCCGATGCGCTCGCGGTGGAAGTCGACAACCCGGCGAGCTTGGCAAACGACACCGGTGCAGCGTCGGCCACGTGGGCCGCGCCGGCCATCAGAACAAACAGGACCAATGCGAGCGGCCACAGTCGCCGCATCCAACATAAAGAATGAGTACGCATGACAGGGGGAAAGCAATCGTGCAGACATCGATCACGGCACGATACGCGAATTCCCTGGGCGCACAACCTCAGCGCTTGGCACCCGGCGGCAGTGGAGCCCGACGCCAGAGCCAGGCCGCCGTGCCGAGCGCACAGGCCATGCAAGCCATCACCAGCGCCACCACACCGGGCCAGCCCCACGGCGCATAGAGCTTGCCGCCTGTTGTGCCGATCAGGCTGGAGCCCAGGTAGTACGCCAGCAAATACAGGGCCGCAGCCTGCCCCTTGGCACGCTGCGCGCGGCGTCCCACCCAGCCGCTGGCCACCGCGTGCGCACCAAAGAAGCCAAAGGTCAGCAGCGCGATGCCGCCAATCACCAGCACCAGCGGCGCGGCCAGCGTCAGCAGCACGCCAGCCGACATCAGCACCGTGCCCGCCAGCAGCATGCGGCCCCGGCCATGGCGATCGGCCAATCGGCCGAACCATGCCGATGCGCCAATGCCCAGCAGGTACACCATAAAGATGCCGCCCACCGCCGTCTGGCTGAGGGCATACGGCGCATCAAGCAAGTGGAAGCTCGCGTAGTTGTAGATCGTGACGAAGCCACCCATCAGCAGAAAGCCCATGGCAAACAGCGCGCGCAGACCCGGCTCACGCAGATGTGCGGCCAGCGTTTCGAACAGATCGCCCAGCGCCACGCCCTTGCGCGGCACAAAGCGGCGCGACGGCGGCAGCAGCCACACAAAAGCCAGCGCTGCCAGCAGACCCAGAGTGCCGGTAAAACCCATGGCGGCGCGCCAGCCGAAGTGGTCGGCCACGGCGCCTGTCAGCACGCGGCCAGCCATGCCGCCGAACGCTGTCCCGCCGATGTACAGGCCCATCGCCATGCCCAGCCCTTGTGGATGCACCTCTTCGGCCAGATAGGCCATCGCCACCGCCGGCACACCGCCCAGCACAATGCCAAGCAGTGCCCGCGTGGCCAGCAACCCGTGCCAGCCCGGCAACACCGCGGCCGCCAGCGTGAACGCCGACGACAGCGCCAGCGACACCCCCATCAGCGTCTTGCGATGGATCGACTCCGACAGCAGCCCCGCAAACAGAATCGCGAACGCCAGCAACAGCGTGGACACCGACAGCACGAGGCTCGTCTGCGCAGGCGTGAGGCCAAAGTCGTGCGCCAGCATCGGCATCAGCGGCTGCACGCAATACAGCAGCGAGAACGTGGAGAAGCCCGCTGCAAACAACGCCAGATTGGCGCGCAGATAACCGGGATGGCCCCGGACCAGCCAGCGGGAAGGATCGGCGGGTTCGATGGCGGGCACAGGGGCAGGCGAAGAGGAAAGCGGGGCGTTCACGGCGGCTGGCAGTTCAGGGGCGACCGCCTATTATCGTTCTCAACCGCCACGCCTGCTGCAGTGCGGCAGGGGCATTGATCTTGCTGCGCAACTGCCATCGCGTTCATCCGCCCGACCATGGAAACCACGCTCTACTACTGGCCCGAAATCCAGGGCCGCGGCGAATTCGTCCGGCTCGCGCTGGAACAGGCCGCCGTGCCCTACACCGACCTCGGCCGCGAAGACGAAGCCGCCATCAAAGCGTTTCTCGACGACGCGGGAATCCCCACACCGCCGTTCGCGCCGCCGTTTCTGGTGACCGGCCAACTGGTGATCGCGCAGACGGCCAACATCCTGCTCTACCTGGGCCAGCACTACGGCCTGGCTCCGCACGACGAAGCAGGTGGCCTGTGGTCGCACGGTCTGCAACTGACCATTGCCGATTTCGTGGTGGAGATTCACGATACGCATCACCCCATCGCCTCAGGCGAGTACTACGAAGACCAGCAAGCTGAAGCGAAGCGCCGCACGCAGGACTTTCTGGATCATCGCGCGCCCAAGTTCCTGCGCTACTTCGAGCGCGTGCTCGAGCGCAACCCCGCTGGCCCGACCTGGGCCGTGCGCGATGCGCTGACGTATGTGGACCTATCACTGTTCCAGATCGTGGCGGGGCTGCGCTACGCCTTCCCGCGTCACATGCAGCGCTACGCGCGCCAGCTGCCGCACCTTGTGGCGCTGCATGACCGCGTAGCGGCGCAACCGAACATCGCGGCGTATCTGGAATCGCCGCGGCGCATTCCGTTCAACACAATGGGCATCTTCCGCCACTACCCCGAACTGGATGCGCTGAAATGACAAACCCGGCGCAGGGCCGGGTTCGCACGGAGGTGGAATCGTTCAGGCCGCTATCGGCGTAGCGGGCAACCGACGCTGGATGTCTTCCAGCGCAGCAGGCCAACGCTCGATGGCCGCCAGATCGTGGATGTCCTGCAGATCGATCAGCAGATCGACCACCTGATCATCGTCGACATTCACGCCGGAGCAGCGCAGCGCCCGCGCGAGCGGATCGTCACTGGGCACGCGCAGCAGGCTCACACCCAGACGCTCGATCGCGCTGCAATAAAACGCGTCGTCAATGAGAATGCCGACGCCGCAGCGGCGATTGTCCAGCCCGCGGTAACGCGGCTCGCCGTCGGCATCTTCGGAGCGGCATTGCTGCGCGAGCAGGTGCGTGCGCACGCGTTCAAAAATGTCCTCGATAGCGAGGAACGTCCCCTTCCCTTGCATGGCGTCACCTTCTATAGGGTGATCTGTGACCGGCCGGCCGGTCAGAATGATTCGACAGTATCGACAACGGCGCCGCTCAGGCCGAACTGGCGCGCGATCGACTGCAGGCGTTCCTTCCACTCCCACGTGCCGAACACGTCGTGCGCGTTCTGCAGCTTGGAGAGCAGCTCAACCGTGTCACGATCGTCCACGTCGATGCGGGCACGCTTGAGCGCACGGCGCAGCGCGATGACGCCGGCGTCCATGTAACGCGGAATCTCGTTGGTCGGCTTGAGGATGTAGCGCACCGGCACGCTCTCCATCGACGTCGTGTAGTCACGCACGCCAATCAGGTTGCCGATGGGGCAGCAGCGGCCGCCCTGGCCGTGATACGCGGCACCGCCGCGCGGCAGGATGGCGGCGCCGCCCTGGCCAAACAGATGGCGGACTGCGCCGTCGTAGATTTCTTGTTTGCTGAGATATTGCGTTTTCATGTTCTTTCCCCTGACCCCAGGTCTGCAGGCGTCGCCGATTCGATTCACTTCCGACTTCCGGCCTGACGTTGCGTCCGACGTCGCACACTCTGCCATCCGTGCGATCTATCTTGATTCAGGATGCACCAGAACCAAGGGCCGAAAAAGGACCGGAATGTAAGTCATTTTTACCGTTTGCTTTTTGGCAACGGATTGCCCGCAAAGGTGCGCCAGTCAACGCTTTGCGGGTGCTCCACACACCACGCGGTCATGCCGTTTTTGAATGCCGTGACGCGCGCTCGCAACAGCGTGTGCGCAGGGCTGCGCGCACGTGGCGCATGCGTCGTAGGCGGGGCGCTTACATCCCGATGATCTGGTCTGCGTGGCCGAGGCAGAAGCCGCGTCGGTCATGGTGCCCGCAGGTGGGCATGACCTCGTAGCCGGCAGCACGCAGCAAGACCGCGCGCGCGGCCACCTCCACCGGAGGCAAAGGCTGCCCCGAGTCCTGATCGCGCACTAGCCGGCCGAGCTGGGCAAACGGCTGGCGCAGCAGATGGTCCAGATCCAGCGAACCGCAGTACCGCATCACTTCACCTTCTTGAAAACAACGGCGGCACCGGGGCGCGCCGGTTACATCGATTCATCTGCCAGCTCAGGACATGCGACCAGGCTCTGGCGCACACGTGCATAGGCGGCACGCTGCGCCCAGACGGCGTCGGTCAGGGCCGCGACAAGCGCCTCGCGCGGCAGGCTTTGCAGTGCCACGCCGAACTGCGCCTCCACGGTACGTAGAGCCTCGGTCACTTCGCTTCGCCATCGGGCGTCGAGTCGCTGGGTCATGTTGTTCTCGCTGGGTCGGTTCTGGCGCCCGGTTTTTTTGCGCGATCAGCGGCGAGCTTGTACCCGCTGTGGCCGCGCTGGGAAGGGATTGGCGGAATGAGTTCCGCTCTTGTTTGTGAAGAACGGCATACGGGACCGAAACTTGATTGCCACGGCGGGGGGTAAAACCAGCGCGGCCGCGGCACTCCGCCAAACGGGCTCCCCCATCCGCGCAGCAACTTCGGCGGGTGCCTGTGGCCCAATGGTTTCTGGAACCGCCACCTAGCCACCGATGAAGATGGAGCGTCACGTGTCCCGATTGTCTTTCCTGCGCCGTACCCTGTTGGCCCTCGCCTGCGCGTTGGCCGTACCTGCCGTTGCTACTGCCAGCGCGCCTGATCCGCGCCAGTACATGCACGGCATCAGCGCGGTACCCGCTGCGGCCGCCAACACTTTCAACGTGTTCTTCAGCGCGTCGGGTCTGCCGCCGCGCGGGGCCGACCGCAGCGGCAGTTGGCCGCACGACGTGTATGTCGCGCAATGGCATGCCGATACGGGCGTGCTCGATGCCCCGCGTATCTTCATCCAAAAGCCAGAAGCGCAAGAGCCTGTGACAGTGGCGCGCAACCGCTCGGGCCAGGTGATGGTGTCGTTTGAAGACGGCTGGAAGGCGCCGGAAAACGTCACGCAGCGCTTTGGCATCTACGACACGGCGCTGCGGCCCATCAAGCCGTATCCGCAGCAGGTGGAATCGGGCGGCCACTCGGGCCATATCGCGGCCGTGGGCGATCGCTTCGTGGTGTTCTATTCCGATGGCTGGATCACGGGCGGCGGCGTCGATAACCTCGGCAGTGGCAACGGCGTCTACCTGAAGGTTTATGACGGGCGGGGCCGCCGCCTGCACAACGTCGATGTTGCAGATCAACGCCGCGAATGGTGGCCCGTGGTGGCCGGCGGCAACACGAATGCGCTACTGGCCTGGCAGCAGTTCGTGCCGGGGCAGACCGAAGCCAACCTGAAGGTCGCCATCTTTGATCCGGTCAGCGGGCGCGTTACCGGCGAGCAACTCCTGCACAAGCATCTGCAGTACTACACCTACAGCATCACGTGGATGCCGGCGATCGAGCGCTTCCTGCTGGTGGGCGTGGCCAAGGGCAACGGCTTTGCCGATCTGATCGATCCCACGGGCAAGGTGCGCGCGTCCATTCCGTGCATGCCGGCAATCGTGCGCGAAGCGGGCATCGCCGTGAACCAGAACACCGCTTACACACCCGCCGCTGACGGCCGCCTGCTGCAACTGCAAGCGGGGCCGGATTCGCTCACGCTGTCTGCCACGCTGATGAACACCGACGGCAAGCGCGTGCATTGGCGCCCGGTGGGCAGCACCGGCTTGCAGCGCACCTCGGGCGCGCTCGATTGGCTGTCACTGACAGAGAAGGGGCTGGAGCAGTTGCGCTTCGACCCAACCAAGGCGCAGCCGGTCAACGCGATCGACCAGTGCCGCTAATGCTGGAGGCTTAAGCGGCGGCAATCAGCACGCGCAGGTGCACGAGGCCGTTCCACTTGGCGTGGATGGCCTCGGCAATGCGGGCGTGCTCAGCGGCCAACGCGGGCGGCAGGATCAAGTCCATTTCCACAAAGCCATCCACGTAGTGCAACACACAGTGGCGCGCATCGAGCGGCGTGCCGGACGGCAGGAGTGGCGCCAGCGCGGCGCGCAGCGCATCACGATCCGGTAGCGGGACGGGGTCGGTGGCGATGCGCTCGCGCGGGTCAACGTGGATCTGCACGTCGAGCACGGCCATCGCCGTATGTGCGGCCAGCGCATTAACGCGCGCACGCACGGCAATCGCGTGGCCTTCGCTCACAGAGACGCGCGGATCCACCTCGATATGCGCATCGACCAGCGCCTGGTCGCCCGTCACGCGCGTACGCAGGTCATGCACGTTGATTACGCCCGGCGTGGCGGCAAGGCTCGCATGGACAGCTTCCACCTGCGATGGCGGCAATGCGCGATCCATCAGGTCGTTGAGCGCTTCCCAGCCAAAGCGCACGCCCACGCGGCCGATCATCAGCCCCACCACGCACGCTGCCACCGGGTCGAGCCAGTGATAGCCCATCAGGTTGCCAGCCACGCCGATCGCCGCCACCAATGACGACACCGCATCGGAGCGCGCATGCCATGCATTCGCGATCAACATGCGTGAGTTGATGCGCTTGGCCACGGCCAGCATGTAACGGAAGAGCCCCTCCTTGGCCGCCAGCGCAATCAGCGCCACCACCAGCGCCAGGCCATGCACCGGCGCCGGCCCTTGCGGCGAGCGCAGGCTTTGCACCGCGGCCCAAATCATGCCCGCGCCCGCCCCGACCAGCAGCAACCCCAGCCCCAGCGACGCTGCGTTCTCGTAGCGCGCGTGACCGTACTGGTGATCTTCGTCCGGCCCCTTGTGGCTGTTGCGGTTGGCAATGAAGACGATGCCATCGGCAATCAGGTCCGACAGCGTGTGCAGCCCATCGGCCACCAGGCCCTGCGAATGCGACCACAGCCCCGCCGCAATCTGCCCCACCGAGAGCAGGCAATTGACGCCCGCGCTCACCAGCGTGGAGCGTTCGGCGCTCTGCTGGCGCGCGGCCGCAGAAAGTGCTGTCGGGGGAGTGAGCGTCATCGGAAGTCGGAACGTAGCGCGTGCGAAGAAATTGCGAGCATTGTGCCACGCACCCGGGCGCCGCCCTGACCCGGACCGCAAGCCACAATCACAACGTACTGCAACAGATTTGCACCAAAAGCGCGCAGAACAGGGCGTACTAATAAGACTTTTCCGATGTTCCACGCTGGCGGCATCGGCGATTCTCAGCAATGCGGCAAACAGGTTGCCGCACGTTACACGCTCGGAGATACGTCGACATGCAGGCCCCCATCCAACTCGTCATTGCAGATGATCACCCTGGCGTGGTGGCCGCCGTGCGGCAGCTCGTGTCGGCGGTTGACGGCTTCGAGGTCGTGGGCGAAGCCAGCAACGCCGACGAACTCATCGCCGTGCTGGGCCGCGTGCGCTGCGACATTGCCATCACGGACTACGCCATGCCGGGCAGCCGGTATGGCGACGGCATCATCCTGCTCGAATTCCTGGTGCGCCGTCACCCAGACCTGCGCGTGATGGTGCTGACCATGCTCGAAACGCGCGCCCTGATGAGCAATATCCTGCGCGCGGGCATCAAGGTCATCGTCAGCAAATCCGACGAGCCGCAGCACATCCTTGAAGGCATGCGGGCGGCGCTGAACGACCGCATCTATCTGTCACCGCAGCTCGATGCCAAGCTGATCCGGCGCACGCCCGAACCCGAGCCCCTCGAGGACGACCCGATCGCCACGCTCGGCAAGCGCGAGCTGGAAGTGCTGCGCATGTACGTGACCGGCCAGACGATCAGCGAGATCGCCGTGCAGCTCAACCGCAGCGTGAAGACCATCAGCGCACAAAAGCAGACCGCCATGCGCAAGCTCGACCTCGACACCGAGGCGGCGCTGTTCGACTTTGCCGTGCGCCACGGGCTGCTGGGCAGCGGCGAGGCCTGACGCCATGACCGCGCGCATGAAACGCTCTGCGCTGACACGGCTTCGCATCAGCATTGGCGCGGGCGTTCTGGCCTGCGTTGCCATGCTCGCCTGGCTGGGCGGCACGCGCGAGGTTCATGCGGAAGACGCGGCTCAGGCTGCGCAGCGCCTGAGCCCGATGCCATCCCGGCTCACGGTGGGGGTGATCGGCAACGCGATGATGCCGCTCGAGGGCGTGGCCGCCAACCGGCTCACCGGCTTCTCAGGCGACCTGCTGATGCAGTTGATCTCACACGATCAGACGCGCGTCGTGCCGCGCGTGTTCGAGCGCCGCGACGATCTGCTCAGGGCGGCCTGCAGCGGCGATGTCGACATCATCATGAGCGTGGTGCCGCGCTCGCAGTACGACCGTTGCCTGGAATACTCTGCGCCCTATCTGGAACGCGCCACTGCCGTGGTGGCCCGCATCGACAACGATCGCGTTCGGCAGAACGCGTTCTCGGCCGACACGCGTGTCGCAGTGGAACAAGGCTCGCCGCTGGAGGCGGAACTGGCCCGCGAGTATCCGGGCGTGCACATGGTGAGCACCCCTACCGCGGGTGATGCGCTCGATGCCGTGCTGCGCGGCGCGGCAGACACCTATGTGGGCGTAACCCACACAACACGTGAGCTGCTGGCCCAACCGCGTTTCCGACAGTTGTCGATCGTGCAGTTGGTCAACCAGCGGGTCGACGCGCTGCACTTTGCCACGCCGCGCGCACAAGCTGCGCTCATTCGCCATCTCGACCGTCGTCTCGCGCAGTTGCCCGACACAACGCTGGCCGAGTTGCGCGCACGCTGGATCACCCACGGTAGCGCCCGCACCGTGGCGCTGCCGCTGTCTGCAGGTGAGCGTGCGATGCTGGCGTCGTTGCCGCCGCTGCGCTACGCGGCCGACCCCGATTACATGCCCTACACCTTCAACGAGGTGCGTGGCGAGGTGATGGGCATCCTGCCCGAGTATCAGAACTTTCTGGCCCGCACGCTCGGCCTGCGCTTTGAGCGCGTGCAGGTGCACGACTGGTCGGAGGCGCTCGCCAAGGCCCGCGCCGGGGAGATCGACATCCTGCTCGGTATGTCCGACCAGGACGCGCGCCCGCCCGGCTTCTCGCTCAGCCACCCTGTCGATGCCACACCCATGGTGGTCGTCGGCCGCAACGACGCGTTGAGCGTGGCCGCGCTGTCCGAACTGGCGGGCAAGACGGTTGCGCTTCCCATGAGCGATTCGCTCGCCAGCCTGCTGCACCAAAACGTTCCCAAGATCCGCATCGTGTCGGCCGAATCCATCAATGATGCGCTGTCGATGGTGGCGGCCGGCGCGGCCGACTTCACTATCGCCAACCTGCCCGTAGCCGATGCCCTGATCCGCCATCACTTTCCGGGGGTGCTGAAGGTGACGGGCTCGGCCAACACTGTCGAGAGCATCGGCGTGGGAGTGTCTGCACGCTATGGAGCGTTGGTTCCGCTGATCAACCGCGCGCTGTTTGCCATGCCCGAGGGCGAGCAGGCCAGTATCCGTAACAAATGGCTGTCGGTAAGCTATCAGTTGGGGCCGTCAACTTCTGCTGTGGTGGCCAAGTTCGGGCCGGCTGCGGCACTCGTCTTGATCGCGGTCGTCGCGCTGTTCATCAAACAGTTGCAACTGCGGCGTGAAAACCGTCAACGCCGCCGTGCCGAGCAAACGCTGGCGCAGCAACTGAGCTTTCAGCGTGCGCTGATGGAGTCGGTCCCGTTTCCGCTGGTGGCCAAAGACGCGGGTCACCGCTACTTGGCCGTCAACGCCGCGTTCTGCAACATGTTCGACCGTCCGCGCGAATCGCTGTTGGGCCGCACGCCGCAGCAGCTTGGGCTGTATTCGGCGCAGAACGCTGCCTACCTGTTCGAGACCAACCACCGTGCCATCGAAATGGATGAGAGCTCGCGCGAAGAGATCACCATCGTCACGCCCGACGGCCAGTCGCGCCAGATGCTGTACTGGATCGAGCCGTTCCATCTGCCTGACGGCCAGCCGGCCGGCACGGTGGCCTCGCTGATCGATATCAGCGAGATCCGCGAGGCTCAAGCGCGCGCCGAACGCCTGGAGCGCCGGCTGCGCGAGGTGACTGAATCGCTGCCGGCGCTGGTCTATCAGTTCGAACTGCCTGCGGGCGACCAGCAGGGCCGCATGACCTACGTGGCCGGCAAGGCATACGAGACGCTGCGCGCGCAGCCCGACGATTTGCTGACCTATCTGTCAACGCCTGGGCAGCTTGTGCATGAAGACGACCGCCAGCGCGTGGAGGAGATGACGCTCACCTCTGCGCAGCACCTGATTCCGTTTGATGTGCAATTCCGCCATGTGGGTGAAGACGGCACGATCCGCTGGCTGCATGCCCGCGCCACGCCGCACCGCGAGTCGAACGGCAATACGGTGTGGAACGGCTACATGAGCGACGTCACCACCGAGCGTGAACAGGCCGATGCGCTGGAAGCCGCCAAGAACGCGGCGGAATCGGCGCTGCAGGCAAAGGACCGCTTCCTGGCCATGATGAGCCACGAGATCCGCACGCCCATGAACGGCGTGCTGGGTCTGGTCGAGTTGCTGCAGCAGACCAGGCTTGAAGGCGAGCAGAGGCAGATGGTGTCGCTGGTGCAGGATTCGGGCCGCGCGCTGCTGCAGATCCTTGATGACATCCTGGACTACGCCAAGATCGAGGCTGGCCGGCTCGATATCGCGCCGGTGGAGACTGATCTGCGTGCGCTGTTTGACAGCACGGTCGGTCTGCTCGCCAGCCGCGCGCACGAAAAATCGCTGGCGGTGCGTGTGGATGTCGCGGCCGACGTGCCGGCCACGGTGTCGGTCGACAGCGTGCGCGTGCGCCAGATCCTCTTCAACCTGCTCTCTAACGCGATCAAGTTCACGGACAACGGCACCGTAGCGCTGAGGGCGCAGTGCACTGCCATCAAGCGTAACGTGGCCCACGTCGCCATTCAGGTGACCGACACCGGCATCGGCATCGCCCCCGAAGTGCAGACGACGCTGTTCGCGCCGTTCGTGCAGGCAGAGCGGTCCACCACGCGCCGCTATGGCGGTACCGGCCTGGGGCTGGCGATCTCACGCCAGCTTGCCGGCCTGATGGGCGGCTCGCTGGTCATGGAGAGCACGCTCGGTTACGGGACCACCGTCACACTGCGGCTGGCCTTGCCCATCATCAATGCCCGCTACGCGCTGCCGCGCCTGGCCGGACGCAGCATTGCCATGGCCGTCGACAACCCCGACGAACGGCGCACTCTTACGCAGTTGGCGATGGCGGCGGGCCTGCACGCCGCACCTGCAGCCAATGCTGACATCCTGGTCACCGCATCATCGCGGGCCGGCAAAGGCGTCATCCGCATCACACGTGAAGCGCGCTACGCAGAACGCGGTGCGACGCTGAGCATCAATCCGTTGAGCTGGCACGCCTTCGTACAAGCCTGCGAACACGCATTGCCACAACCGGCACCAGCGGCGCGGCTGACACCACCCAGCGTGCCCACCCGTGCGGTGCAGGCGGCCGCAGGCAGCGAAGCCCCGGGCGCACACATTCTGGTGGCAGAAGACCACCCCATCAATCGCGAACTGATCGCCAAGCAATTGCGGCTGCTGGGCTACCGCGCAACGCTGGCCGAAGACGGCGTCGTTGCGCTCGAACGCTTGCGCGAGGGCCGATTCGACGCGCTGCTCACCGACTGTCACATGCCGCGCATGGACGGCTTCGACCTGGCCCGGCACATCCGCACGAAAGAGCATGCCGGCGGCCCGCGTCTGCCCATCATCGCCATCACGGCAACGACACTGGCCGAAGAACACGCACGCTGCCGCACCGTCGGCATGGACGCGAGCCTGCTCAAGCCGACCACGCTGGCGACGCTGCAGGAGGCGCTATCGACGCTGTGGACCAACGCACCACCGGCAGCCGAAGCGTCAAGCGATGCACCAATCGCCCTGTCGCTCGACGATCTGCGCGGCACGTTAGGAACAGGCCCCGCCGCGATCAGCCTGGCGCAGGTTTTCCTGTCTTCCCTGGACGACGATGCCCAACGGCTGCGCCCGCTGCTCGAAACGCTCGACCGCGCAGCGTTGCGCAAATGGGTACACCGCACGGGCGGTGCGCTCGCGCTGCTGCGCAACCCGACGGTGGACGCCATGGTGAAGGCCTTCCGCCACGCTATTCACAACGGGACGGACGCCGAACTCCAAGCGGCGGGCGCCAACGCAATACGGCGCCTTGCTCACATCAAACAGCAACTGACAGCGATAAAGCCGCCCTCCCCATCCGTTGTGCAGCGCACGCAAGTTGCGGATTCATAAGGGAAATCCGTTTCAAGCGGCGAATGCGCCGCTTCTAGATCAACCGTTCCAATCGGGCGATTGACTCGCCCCGAGGCGCCTCCTACGATGACATCGATCAATGTCACATTAAGAGGCGCCCATCATGTGGTGCCCACGGAGACGCCACGTGAATGCACGGTCCGATTTCCCCCGCCCTCACCCGAGTGCCGAGGCCCCAGCCCTGATCGATGTTGCCATCATCGGGACGGGCTTTGCCGGCCTGGGCATGGCCATCCAGCTCAAGCAGCACGGCATCGACAACTTTCTCGTCTTCGAGAAAGCCGGTTCGGTGGGCGGCACATGGCGCGACAACCATTACCCCGGTTGCGCGTGCGACGTGCAATCGCATCTGTATTCGTTTTCGTTCGCGCCCAATCCGGACTGGTCGCGCATGTATTCGCCGCAGCCGGAAATCCGCGCGTACCTGGAGCGCTGCACCGATAAATTTGGCGTGCGCCCGCATGTGCGCTTCAACCACGAACTGGCACGCGCAGCCTTTGACGAAGCCGCCGGCGTGTGGAACCTGGACATGGCGGACGGCCGTCGCTACCGCGCCCGCGCGCTCATCTCCGGCATGGGCGGCCTGAGCCGTCCGGCGTGGCCCAACATTCCGGGCATCGAAACCTTCCAGGGCAAGGCGTTCCACTCGCAGTTGTGGGAACACGACTACGACCTGCGTGGCAAGCGCGTTGCCGTGATCGGCACGGGCGCGTCGGCCATCCAGTTCGTCCCGCAGATCGCCCCCAAGGCCGGCCGCGTTGACCTGTACCAGCGCACCCCGCCGTGGATCCTGCCCAAACCCGACCGCAAGGTGTCACGCGCGGAGCACTGGCTGTTCCGCCACCTGCCGTTCACGCAAAAGCTCATGCGCACCAGCATCTACTGGATGCTTGAATCGCGCGTGCTGGGCTTTGTGATTCACCCGAAGCTGATGAAAGCGGTCGAGCGCATGGCGCGCGGCCACATCAAGCGCCGCATCGCTGATCCGGTGCTGCGCGAGAAGGTCACGCCCGACTACACCATTGGCTGCAAGCGCATCCTGATCTCGAACGATTACTACCCGGCGCTCACGCGCGAGAACGTCGACGTGATCACCACCGGCATCGCGCGTGTGGAGCCCAACGCCATCGTCACCGCCGACGGCACGCGGCGCGAGGTCGATTGCCTGATCTTCGGCACCGGCTTCCACGCCACCGATCCGTTCCCGCGCGGCGTGCTGCTCGGCAGCCAGGGCGCAGACATCGTCGATGTCTGGGACAAGCGCGGCGCCGAGGCCTACCTGGGCACCACGGTATCGGGATTCCCGAATTTCTTCATGGTGGTGGGCCCGAATACGGGGCTCGGCCACTCGTCGATGGTGTTCATGATCGAGTCGCAGGTGGCGTACATCGTCGATGCGCTCAAGTCGATGCGCGCGCACAACGTTGCGGCCATCGACGTGCGCCCCGACGTGCAGCGCCGCTTCAATGACGGCATCCAGAAACGGCTGTCGAACGCCATCTGGTCGGCCGGTGGCTGCGTGAGCTGGTATCTCGATCCGAAGACCGGCAAGAACACCACGCTGTGGCCGGGATTCACGTGGCAGTTCCGCCGTGCGACCGCACATTTCCGTTTGGCCGATTACCGCACGCGCCCGATGGCCGTGCCCAAGGGGGTGCCGCTGCGCGTGCCTGCCCGCACTGTGCCAGCCACTGCCCAGAACACCCCTAACGAAGAAGCGCTCGACCGCGTCTGACGCGCCGGCCATCAGGAGACCACGTCATGAAGTCATTCAACAACAAGGTTGCCGCCATTACTGGTGCCGCATCGGGCATGGGCCGCACGCTGGCACTGCAGCTCGCACGCGAGGGCTGTCACCTCGCGCTGGCCGATCGCAACGAGGCCGCGCTTGCGCAGACGCTGCAACTGGTGCGCGCACTGAATGGTGAACATTCGGGCGACCGCATCCGCGTAACCACGCACGCTGTCGACGTGGCTGACCGCGCCGCCGTCCACCGCTGGGCCGAAGAAGCCGCCGCCGCGCACGGCAAGGTCAACCTGATCTTCAACAACGCGGGCGTGGCCCTGTCCAGCACGATCGAAGGCATGGACGACGACGAGCTGGCCTGGATCATGAACATCAACTTCTGGGGCGTCGTGCACGGCACCAAGGCGTTCCTGCCGCTGCTCAAGGCGAGTGGCGATGGGCACATCGTCAACACGTCGAGCATCTTTGGCATCTTCGCGCAGCCTGGCATGGGCGCCTACAACGCCAGCAAGTACGCCGTGCGCGGCTACACGGAGGCGCTGCGCCAGGAACTGGACCTGATGAACTGCGGTGTCTCTGCCACGTGCGTGCACCCCGGCGGCATCAAGACCAACATCGCCAAGTCAAGCCGCGTGTCACCCAGCATGAACGGCTTCCTGGTGCGCGACGAACAGCAAGGCAAGGCCGAATTCGAGAAGTTCTTCATCACCACGGCCGAGAAAGCCGCGAGCGTGATCCTCGATGGCGTGCGCAAAAACAAGCGCCGCGTGCTGATCGGCCCCGACGCCCACGCCGCTGACGTGATGGCCCGCGTGCTGCCCGCCGCGTACCAGGCGCTGGTCGTGCGCGAGGCGCGCCGCACGCGCAAGAAGGCGCTGCGCGACGTGCAAGGCGATAGCGCCCCGACCACCGCCCGCGCCAAATAAGAGGCCGCCAATGAACACGGCCACCACCGTTGAACTTGAACAATTCGCCAGCCCCCCACGCGCGAATCTGTTGAACGTTGCACGCGCCATGCTGCGCCCCGGCCGCATCGGCCTGCGCAGCGTTGGGCGCGACGTGCTGATCGCCCGTTACGCCAAGCCGCAATCGCGCTACCTGCCGCTGATGGGCACGCGCGTGCATTACACCGATGAGGGCGCCGCCAACCCGGAGGGCACGCTGCTGCTGATCCACGGCTTTGGCGCTTCGTTGCACACGTGGGACGGCGTGCTGCCGCAGCTCACGCGGCGCTATCGCGTCATCCGGCTCGACTTGCCGCCGTTCGGCATCACCGGCCCGCTGCGCGATGCGCAAGGCCGCCCGCGCACGATGGCGCTGCCGCTGTACCGCGACTTCATCGACGCGTTTGTCGACACGCTCGGTTTGTCCCAGCTCACGCTGATCGGCAATTCGCTCGGCGGCATGGTGTCGTGGGACTTTGCGGTGCGGCACCCTGGCCGGGTGGAAAAGCTCGTGCTGATTGATTCGGCCGGCTTTCCGATGAAGCTGCCGATCTATATCGATCTGTTCAACCACCTTGGTGTGCGGCTGACCTCGCCGTGGATGCTGCCCGAGGGCATCATCCGCGCCGCTACGCGCGATGTGTATGGCGACCCGTCACGCGTGTCCGAACCCACGCTGCGCCGCTACGCCGATTTCTTCTACGCCGACGGTGCACGCCAGGCCATCGGCAGGATGGTGCCGAAGTTCCATTTTGACGATGTTGATACGAGCGGGCTGGCCGCCATCCGCGTGCCGACGCTCATTCTGTGGGGCCAGCGCGACCGGTGGATCCCGCCCGCGCATGCTGGTGAATTTGCCCGCCGCATCCCCGGCGCCACGCTGCGCATGTATCCGGCCCTCGGCCATATCCCAATGGAGGAAGACCCCGTGCGCGTGGGGACCGACCTCTGTGCCTTCCTCGATCAAGGGCGTGCAGCCGAATTGGCCACACCCTGTCTTGCAGAAACCACATATCTGGAGAACCGCCCATGATGCCAGTCCGCCGCGACGTGCATCCTCACCTGCCGGCTGATCGCATCAGCAACTGGCACGAGCGAGGCACGCACGTCACCCACTTCCTGAACGCGCTGTCGATCTTCTTCCCCACCGGAGAGCGCTTCTTCATGGACAGCGTGCGCAACTACCGCCATCTGGTGACCGATCCCGAACTCAAGCAGGCCGTGGCAGGGTTCATCGGCCAGGAAGCCATGCATACGCGTGAGCACGTGCTGTACAACGACCTGCTCGACCGCGCCGGCCTGCCCGCCACCCGCATCGACCGCTTTGTCGGCAAGTTCCTGAACGTGCTGCGCAAGTACACGCCCAAGAAGCACCAGTTGGCCGTGACGGTGGCGCTGGAGCACTACACCGCCATGCTGGCTGGTCAGGTGCTCGCCCATGAAGACGGCCTGGGCCGCAATTCGCAACCCGGCTATCGCCAGGTCTGGATGTGGCACGCCATGGAAGAAACTGAACACAAAGCGGTCAGCTATGACGTATGGAATCTCGCCGCCAAGCCAGGCTTGCGCAGCTATATCCTGCGCACCTCCGTGATGCTGACCACCACGGTGCTGTTCTGGTCGATGGTGTTCTACGTGCACATGCGGCTGATCTTTGCCGATCGCACCTGCAAGCGCAAATTCCTGGGGCTGGGCAAGGCATTCCACTACCTTTGGATCTACCCGGCGCCGCTGCGCAAGATCATTCCGGAGTTCTTCGATTTCTTCCGGCCATCATTCCACCCGTGGGATGAGGACAACCGCGCGGCGCTGGAGCGTTTGCCCAAGCTGATCTCGGAAATCGAAGCCTACGCAGCCGCCAATGGCGAAGCGCCGTCGCCGTCGATCCGCCGCAAGTTGTCGGCGGCAGGTGCAGCCGGTTCTTGAACAGGCATTCAAAACACCTGCGGTACCCACTGCAACGGGATCAAACTGGAACTAGAAATACATAAGGCGCGCCCCACGCACGGGCGCGCCGGAGACACTAGCCTTTGTCCGGCCTGGGCGCGTTGCCCGGCGGTTCGTGCAGGTGCTCGATGACCTGCGCCACACGGTCGCCCAGATATTTGTTGGCGGCAGTTTCGAGCGCACGCATCAGCTCGGCTTCAACCGCCACCAGCGCCAGCGGACGAATGCGCCAGATCACGTCGACCAGACGCGGCACGTCTTCGACCGGCGGCAAGTCGCTGCCGTATTTGTCGAGTTCGCGCACGACCATGGAGACGAGATCGTCGGCCAGCGCCTGGGTATGCGGCCGGGCACGCTCGATGATGTCGAGCACTTCGATCAGCGGGAAGCCGGCCTTCGCCATCTGGGCCCCGGCCAGCAGTGCCTTCGGGCTGCGCGCCAGATAGCCGAGGCCATCGGGTTCAAGCAGGCCAAGCGAGATGGCCCGCGCCAGCGCCTGACGCGACATGGCCCTGCCGAACAGCTTGGCCAGCGCCAGAAGCGAATAGTGCTTGGGCGGCTCGTCCGACCACGGGCTGGCAATGGCGGATTCGAGGCCGAGGATGGAGCGCAGGTCATGGCCTTCGACGATGGCCTTGAGCAGTTCCTGGATGTTGGCGAGCGTGTAGCCGCGCCCCAACAGGTGATTGATGAGCTTGAGCCGTCCCAGATGCGCCTGCGTGTAGATCCCCACGCGGCCGCGCCGCTCGGGCGGGTCGATCAGGCCGCGGTCCTGGTACGAGCGGACGTTGCGGACAGTGGTTTCAGCCGCGCGCGCCAGTTCATCGATGGTGAACTCGCGGGCGGGTGGGGCAGCAGGCGGACCGGCATCGCCGGTTGGTTTGCGGGCAGGCATGCAAAAAATTCTACACGAGCGCGGCAAAACAACGCGCCAGTTGCCGGAGCCTTTCCGGTGCTCACGACGAGGAGGCCGTCGATGTGGGACCTGACCTTGCATTACCGCAATTTCGGCAAGAGTGCGCTCCGGGCTGCGGGCGCCGTGGTGGCGGCGCTGTTGCTGCAAAGCTGCGCCACCGCCGGCGATGGACACGGCGGCATCGAAGCCGAGAAGGCCAAACAGTTGGAAGACGCCCGCACTCAGGCACGCGCGCCGTTCCAGGCCGGCAATCTCGCCACGCGCGAAGTGCGGCCCGCCACGCTGCGCGACTCCGGCCAGCCCGATGCGATCTCGTATCTGCGGCATGTCGATTTCCGCTTTGACGGCGGTGTCGGCTTCCAGGTCGATCAGCTCGCGCTGCGCATGGTGCCGCGTGCGCCGGGAGACCCGGTGTGGCTCGACGATGTATCGTCCTACGCGCTGCAGCCGGTGAGCGGATCGGTGCGGGTGACGGCACAGAGCATGGCCGCGCTGTTCAATACCGTGGTCTTTGCGCGCGGGTCGGGCGGGGATTCACCTCAGCCACCATTAAGGAACTTCAGCTTCTCGCTCGACGACGGCACGCTCGACATGCGCGCCGAGATGCACCGGCGCGGCGCGTGGGTGCCGATCGAATTGCGCGGCCCGCTGGTGTTGCGTGATCCGCAGACCATCGTGTTCCGCCCCAATGTCGTCAAAGTGCGCGGCCAAGACGCCGGTGCGCTGATGGGCGCCGCGCATATCGAGCTGGCCGATCTGCTTCCGGTCTCCACGCCCGCCGTGCAACTGACCGGCAGCGAGATCGTCATGCAGGTGCCCAAGCTGTTTCCGCCGCCCGCGCTGGATTTAAAGCTCTCCGCCATCCGCGTCACGCGCGATGGGCTGCGCATGCAGATCGGTGACGGCAACCCGCAGATGCCGCCGCTGGCCAACGCCGCTGACGCGCAGCGCCCGTACATCCTCTTCCGCGGCGGCGATATCCGCTTCCTGCGCTCGATGCCGATGAACGCGCGCATCGATATCGTTGTGGCAGACCCGGCCAAGCCGTTCGTATTCAACCTGTACCGCTACCGGGATCAGCTTGTGGCGGGGTCACTGCGCTTCTCGCCCGATGGGAGCATCCGCGTGCTGATGCCGTCGTTTGACACGCTCTCCGCCGCCAGGGCCACGAAAGCAACGCCGGCGGACAACGTGGCCAAGCCCGCCCTGCAACTCGCCAAGAGGACCGCGCCATGATCGTCCCCGCCTTCGCTCTCGCTGCTTTGATGGTGCGCCTGGCATTGGTGTCGCTCGGCTTGGCCGGCCTCCTGGCCAGCGC
This sequence comes from Ralstonia sp. SET104, assembly GCF_003851545.1. Lineage (GTDB taxonomy): Bacteria > Pseudomonadota > Gammaproteobacteria > Burkholderiales > Burkholderiaceae > Ralstonia. Next base: position 48,029 of record NZ_BHVX01000011.1, read on the forward strand.
GCTCGCCCGCGCCGCAGAGCCCCCGATGGCCAGCGCCCAGCACAAGGAGTGGACCAGCGTGCGCCAGCAGTGGGCGCAGCGCTGCGATCCGTCTTCCGGTGCACCCAATGCCAGCGGCCCCGCCGTTGCGCGCGACTCGGGCACCGCACCGCCCGTCGTGCAGATGCGCGATGTGGATTTCCGCATTACCGGCAACATCGGCTTTCACGTGCACCAGCTCACCGCGCAACTCGTGCCGCATAAGCCGGGGCAGCCTGTCGACATGGACGACCCCGGCCAGTTCGACATCCGCATCCTCGGCGGCGAAGTGACGGTGCCAAAGGATTCGCTCGACGCGCTGTTCAATCGGTATCTGCTGGATTACTCCCCGCGCTCGCTCAATGCGCTGTCGCTCACGCCGGGCGACGGCGTGCTCGACGTATCGGGCGGGCTCAAGCTGCGCAACCATTTTCCGGGCGTGTGGCTGCCGTTCGGCATGCGCGGCACATTGGCGCTCAAGGAATCGCGTTATCTCGTCTATACGCCCACCGAGGCCCGCGTGATGGGCATTCAAACGCTGGCGCTGCTCAAGGGGATGGGGCTGGAGTTGTCGCAGCTTGCGCCGCTCAATCGCACCGGCGCCAAGCTGGAGGGCAATGACATGGTGCTGGACCAATACACAGTGTTCCCGCCGCCGCGCCTGGTCGGCCGGATGAAAACGGCGCGTGTTACGCCCGATGGGCTGGTGCTCAGCTTCGGCCCCGCGCCCGCTACGTGCGCGCCCGCGCCAACCGACGCCGCCAGCCGCATCTGGATCCAATCCGGCGACCTGAAGATGTACAACGTGCTGGTGACCAACAGCCGCGTGCTCGTCACCGATACATCGACGCGCGGGCCGCTGCGCTTCGACCTGTATCACTACCGCGAGGCCGCCGCGCGCGGCACCACGCACATGGATGCAGACGGCACGCTGCGCGTCGACCTCGCGCCGGCAGCGGCCCTCCAGTAACGCCGTCGTCAGCGCATTACTTCTGGCAGACAGCGTGCAGGATCGCCTCGCCCTCTGAGCGCGGCACGACGGCTTCCCAGCGGGGGCCGTCGACGTTTTTGGTGAGCACCGTGGCGTGCTGCCCGTCCTGGATCAGCGCGCTGACCGGCAGGATGCGCCCCTCCTTGCAGTCGTAGACGGACGTGCGCGTGTCGTACTGATACGCCTTGCCGTCTGAGAGCTTGCGCGGCGCGTCATAGGCGTCGCGCGTCGTGGCGCGTACGGTGCCATCCTTGTTGTGCTCGATGGAGTCTTTGTCCAGATAGAGCGAGCCGCCGTTGTCGGCCAGCGGGGCGAGCTTGACCCAGTTGTCGGCCGCCATGGCCGTCGAGCCACCGATTGCCAGCGCAGCAGCTACCCAGTAGATCAGCGTCGTTCGTTCCGTTCGCATTGCAACCTCCGTTTGCCTCGTTGCACAGACGTATGCGGAGCAATGCAGGATGGTTGCATCGTTCTCCGCACATCAGAGATGGTCATAGCAAACGGCATGCCGCGCGTGCCACTGCCGCGGCAAGCAGCAAAAAGGCCCGCACGGGGCGGGCCTTCAGGGATGCGCGAAAACGCGGCTTCGCTTACTTGGCGGCAGCGGCCATGTAATCAACGGCGGCCTTCACATCGTCGTCAGAACCGGAGTAGGTGCCCTTGGGCGGCATCGCACCCTTGCCGTGCAGTGCAATGTCGTACATCTTGGCCTTGCCTTCGGCAATACGCGGAGCCCAAGCAGCCTTGTCGCCAAACTTCGGCGCGCCAGCCATGCCAGCGGCGTGACACATCTGGCAGGTCGAGTCGTAGACCTTCTTGCCGACTTCGCCTGCGGAGGCTTGCGGGGCCGCAGCAGCAGCCGGCGCTGCCGGGGCGGCAGCAGCGGGGGCCGCGGCGCCCGGAGCCGGCGCAGCAGCAGGGGCCGGTGCAGCGCCAGCCGGTGCGGCCGGTTCCTGCAGCTTGCCGCCGCCGGAGTTGGCCATGTAGACAATGGCGCGTTCGATTTCGTAGTCGCTCACGTCATCCGGCGACGTGCCGCCGCGAGCGGGCATGCCGCCCTTGCCGGCCAGCGCCACCTTCGTCAGGCCATCCAGGCCTTGCGACAGGCGCGGGCCCCAGCTTGCCGCATCGCCAAACTTGGGCGCACCGGCCACACCTGCCGCGTGGCAGGTCGCGCAGACTTCCTTATACAGCTGCTCGCCCGTCTTGAAGACGCGCGGCGCGTTCGGGTCTTTCAGCTCGAGTCGCGCAACAGGCTTGATGCGATCGTTGACGGCCTCTTCCGACATGCCGGAGCCGCCAGCGCCTTCCTTGGCGCCCAGGCCAACGTAATTGGCCAGCAGGATGATGATGAGAATGGGAACGACAAAGGCGGCGATCACCGCGATGATCAGCTGCTTGGGGGTCTTGATCAGAGGCTCGTGTTCGTCGTGTTGCGCGTCGCTCATGCTCAACTCTCAGGATGGTGAAACCGCTCTTGGAGCCCTCAGAGCGCCGCTGGCAAGGTCACGAGCATCGCCGGCAGTGCGTGGGGGCCGCATTGGATCGTGATGAGGGCAGGAAGACCGTGGCAATTCAATTGCCGCGTCGGCCCAAACAGACCTGTCCCCGTCTTTCTTCTGGCAAATAACGCGCGATTATATCCGCAATGCTTAGGCCTTTGACACGCGGGACAGCCCTAGGCGCCGCTTTTCGACTTGCGTCAAAAACCCAACGGAACGTTGCGCCAGCGCGCCTCGTACCGGTGCGTTCACGGGCGCGCGATGGACGCTTGACCCCAAATGCGCTATCCTGCGGGGCTTCTCTTTCGGTGCGTTCTGTGCCGATGTGCGCCCGTAGCTCAATGGATAGAGTACTGCCCTCCGAAGGCAGGGGTTGCTGGTTCGATCCCAGCCGGGCGCGCCAAGCCTGACAACGCTTCGCAGTACCTTCCCCTCTCCCTGCCCTACCGACTGTAGCTAAATTGCAGCTAACGCCACAGTTTTTCCCGCCAGAACTGCGCTTCTGCCGCAACATGCCGGTTTGCCCGTTTCCAAACGCTATTCAGTCCTTCCAGCATTTTTCGATTCGTCGATCGCGCTGCGGGCACGCTGAAACATAGCCACCCATCAGGAGTCGACCCATGAGCCGTTACTGGAGCGATATCGTTCAGCAGCTTGTGCCCTACGTGCCGGGCGAACAACCGGCCATCGCGCGGCCCATCAAGCTCAACACCAATGAGAACCCGTACCCACCGTCACCACGCGTGGTGGCGGCAATCTCTGCGGAACTGGGCGACACGGGCGACAACCTGCGCCGCTATCCAGATCCGTTGTCGCGCCGGTTGCGCGAAACGGTGGCCGCCCAAGTCGGCCTGAAGCCTGAGCAGGTCTTCGCAGGCAACGGTTCAGACGAAGTGCTGGCGCATGTCTTTCAGGCGCTGCTCAAGCACGACAAGCCGCTGCGCTTTCCTGACATCTCGTACAGCTTCTATCCGACCTACGCGCGGCTGTACGGCGTGCACTGCGAAGTGGTGCCCCTGGCGGATGATTTCTCCATCCGCGCAGATGACTATCTTGGCGATGCGGGCGGCGTGCTGTTCCCGAACCCCAACGCGCCGACCGGTCATGCGCTGCCGCTGGCGGAGATCGAACGGATCGTCGCTGCGAACCCGTCGTCGGTGGTCGTGGTGGACGAGGCCTATGTGGATTTCGGCGCCAGTTCCGCCATTGCGCTCATCGAGCGCTACCCGAACCTGCTCGTTGTGCACACGACGTCGAAGTCGCGTTCGCTGGCCGGCATGCGCGTTGGCTTCGCGTTCGGGCATGCGGCGCTCATCGAAGCGCTCAATCGCGTGAAGGACAGCTTCAATTCGTACCCGCTGGACCGTCTCGCGCAGGCCGCCGCCCAAGCGGCTTATGAAGACGACGCGTACTTTCGCGCCACGTGCGCGCGCGTGGTTGCGAGCCGCGCGCGGTTGACGCAATCACTGCAGTCGCTGGGGTTCGAGGTGGTGCCGTCAATGGCGAACTTCGTCTTCGCGCGACACCCGGCCCACGACGCAGCAACGCTGGCGGCACGCCTGAAAGACCAGGCCATCTTTGTGCGCCACTTCAAGCTGCCGCGCATCGATCAGCATCTGCGCATCACTGTTGGCACCGACGATGAATGCGACGCATTCTTAAAGGCGCTGCAAGGTCTGCTGGCGTAAGCATTTACACACGTGCGGCAAATTGCCACCGGGTTGACCAGCCATTCGGGGGGCCACGCTCGCGCTGATGTCTGCCTCCTTCAACCACACGGTGCGCCCGCGGCATTGCCCTGTGTGGATGGAAGGCCACGAAAGCAAGCGATTGCTGCACTCAGGTATGCGGAACATTGACCATGAGCAGATGCCGCCGGCCGATTGCTGTGCCAGAATGCACGAGCGGGAAAATGGCGCGCCGACGCCGTCCGCTGTCCCATAGGGCAAGCCTGCGCAATGCACGGGCGCAGCACGGGACGCCACACAACACACTCCCACAAAAGGAATCAGCATGTCCAATCGTCGTCAATTCCTGAAGAGCATCCCGATCGTGGCCGCCGCGGGCGCCGTCATGTCGATGTCGGACCTGGCCCTGGCTGCACCGATGGTGGCGGAAGCCGATCCGCAAGCCAAGGCACTGGGCTACGTGGCTGACACCACCAAGGCCGACAAGGCCAAGTTCCCGAAGCACACGCCGGATCAGCACTGCGGCAACTGCGCCCTGTACCAAGGCGGTACGGCAGCGCAAGGCGGCTGCCCGCTGTTTGCCGGCAAGGATGTCGCCAACAAGGGTTGGTGCAGCGCCTGGGCCAAGAAAGCCTAAGCGACTGAGCATCAACGCAACGGACCCTTCGGGGTCCGTTTTTCATGGGCGCTCGCTCTACAATGCGTGCCATGCCGTTCACATTCACGCCCACCGTCCTCGTCATCGACGACGAGCCGCACATCCGCCGCTTCGTGCGCGCTGCGTTGGAGGAAGAAGGCTGCGAAGTCCACGAAGCCGACCGCGTTGAACGCGGCCTGATCGAGGCCGGAACGCGCCAGCCTGATGCGGTCATCCTTGATCTCGGCCTGCCTGATGGAGATGGCATGCGGTTGATCCGCGAGCTGCGCACCTGGACGGAGGTGCCGGTGCTGGTGCTCTCTGCCCGCGTGGATGAGCGCGACAAGATCGACGCCCTTGATGCCGGCGCTGATGATTACCTGACCAAGCCCTTTGGCGTTGGCGAGTTGATTGCACGCTTGCGCGTGCTGCTGCGCCGACACGCCAAGCGCGGCGAAGACGGCGGCAGCATCATCCGCTTTGGCGAGGTGGAAGTCGACCTGGCGCGGCGCCTGGTCAGCCGCAACGGCGAGGCGTTGCATCTCACGCCAATCGAATACCGGTTGCTGGCCGTGCTGCTCGGCCGGCGCGGCACGGTGATGACGCACCGCGAACTGCTGCGCGAAGTCTGGGGCCCCGCGCATTCCGACAGCAGCCACTATCTGCGCATCTACATGGGCCATCTGCGCCACAAGCTGGAGCGCGACCCGGCGCGGCCCGAGCACCTGCTGACCGAAGTCGGCGTCGGGTACCGCTTTACCGCTTGAAACAGCTCAGGCGCAGGCTCACTGTTCGTTGATACCTGCAGCGCGCACGATGCGGCTGTTGCTGTCGTATTCCGCGCGGATGGCCGCAGCAAACTGCGCGGGTATGCCACCGGCCGGCACCACGGCGGCCTGCATGAGGCGCTCGCGCAGATCAGGCGCAGCCAGCGCCTTGTTGATCTCTGCGTTCAGTCGGGTAACCACGGGCGCGGGTGTCCTGGCGGGCGCGAACACGCCAAAAGTCGATGCCATGTTGGCCTTGGCATAGCCCAGCTCGGTAAAAGTCGGCACATTGGGCAGCGCCTCCAGCCGGTGCGGCGCGCCCACCGCCAGCGGGCGCAGCTTGCCGCTCGTGATGTGTTGCATCAGGGTCGGGCCGACGTTGGTCGACATGACCTCCACCTGGCCGCCCAGCGCATCCGTCAGTTGCTGGCCACCGCCCTTGTATGGGATCAGCGTGATGTCTACGCGCGCCTGCGTCTTGATCTGTTCCAGCGCGAGATGCCCCACCGTACCCGGGCCTGAGGTCGACCAGCGGATCGAACCCGGCTTGGCGCGCGACTGGCTCAGCATGTCGGCAAAGCTCTTGCCCGTGAACGACGGCGTGCCCAGCAGGATCATTGGCGCATACATGACGTTGGCCACGGGCGCGATATCTTTCTGCGGGTCGTATGGCAGCTTGCCGAAATGCGGGTTCAACGTGAGCGGGCTCACCGAGGAGAAGCCGAGCGTATAGCCATCGGGGGCCGCCTTGGCCACGGCGTCCATGCCGATGCTGCCCCCGGCACCGGCGCGGTTTTCCACCACCACCGGCTGGCCAAGTTGCGCCGACAGTTTTTCACCCAGCGCACGCGCCACGTTGTCGGAAATGCCACCGGTCGGATACGCGACGATGATGCGGATCGGCTTGGCCGGATAATCCTGCGCCTGCGCAGGTATAGCGGCAAACAGCGGCAGGCCGGCGCACAGCAGCGCGGCAGAAGCAATCAGGCGACGACGGGCAGTACGTGCGGAAGTCATGGCGCAATGTCAGGGGGAGCGAAACCGGGAGTCGAAAACGGGAGTCGACATTGTAGGCGGATGCCCAGGCAAGCTCGCCGGACCGCGTGCAAAAACCGCAGGCAAAAGAAAAGGCGCCCGAAGGCGCCTTTCCCATTCCCAATCGAGTAACAGCGTCGATTAGAAGATGTGGCGGATACCCACGCCAACGCTGGTCTGGTTCGACTTGCCAGTGCCGGCTGCGTTGCCGCCACCCGACAGTTCCGGCAGAGCTGCGTCCTTGACCTTGTTGTAGTCGACCGTGCCATACACTTGCGTGCGCTTGGACAGAGCGTACTCGGCCAGCAGCACACCGGTGTAGCGCTTGCCGTCGTTGCCGGCGGTCAGCGCAGCGTTATTGATGCTGTCGTAGTAGAACGCGCCCGTCAGAGCCAGAGCCGGGGTGACGTTGTACGTCACGCCCAGGATGCCGACGTGGTCACGACGCTTCGTGGCGCCCGGGGTCAGGCCAGCGCCCGACGTGGCATTGCCGTAGATGTTCAGGCCGAAGGCGCTGCCGCCAACGCAGTTGGCCGAGCTGTTCACGCAACCCGTGGCGTCGCTGCTGTCGATGTAGCCTGCGAACAGCTTGGCAGCGGCGATGGTGTAGTTACCACCGATACCCCACACGGTTTGCTTGTTGCCAGCAACGTCTTTGTGCTGCTGTGCGAAGGCGCCGATATATGCCGGGCCGAATTCATAGGCCACCGTGCCGCCAACGAACGAGTTCTGGCTTGGAGCGCCAGCCACTTCGCCAAAGCCGTAGGCCAGGCCGACCGACAGGCCGTTCCACTTGCCTTCGTACTTCAGCATGTTGGATTCACGCAGACCGGTCAGGCCGTAGTACATCCACGAGTTGCCGTCGTAGTTGCCCACGCCCAGCGGGTCGAAGTTGCCGCCGGTCGTGAAGCCGAAGTTGTATTGACGGCCCAGCGTAATGGTGCCCAGGTCCTTGTTGGACAGGCCCACGAACGATTGACGGTTGAACAGCGTACCGGTGCTGCTCATGCGGCCCGTGTCGGAATTGAAGCCGCTTTCCAGCACGAACAGCGCCTTGTTGCCGCCGCCCAGGTCTTCCGAGCCCTTCAGGCCCCAGCGGCTGTTCGACACAGCACCGCTTTCCATCTGGGTCACGCTGTTGCCAGCTTGGTTCGCGTTGTTGATGTAGTGAATGCTGGTATCGACAATACCGTACAGCGTCACGCTCGATTGGGCATAGGCAGAACCTGCGAACAGGGCGCCAACTGCAACCAGAATGGCAGACTTTTTCATGTGGGCTCGTAATAAAAGAGTTGTCTCAAACCGCCCGACCCCGTGTGCATGAGGTAGGGCTCCTCCGTTTCCTTAACTTCCGTGTCGGAAGTGCCGCGCAAATTTAACAAAAGCCTATATGTGCGGCAAAGCAATTCACGGAATCGTTCTACCAAGTGTGGTAAGCGCGCATCGCTCTTAATGCATCGCACCAAATCGGCTTGCTGCAAGGCTTGCCAGCGCATGGCGCCCTGCTGTGGTGCACCAAGGCTGGCCGCCGCCTTTCAACCGGTCTCTTGATTAGACAAAAAGGTTGGGGGCCGCCGTAGGGGGTTACGCCGTTGGCGCGTTTTTGGGCGCCATTCACGCTGACTCGCATCATTTCGGCGCCGACAACAAACCGTTCGTCGCACCACCGTGGATACGGCATGCCGCCTGACCTAGGCTGTAGACCGTGGCAGGACATCAAATGACCACGCCTAAAACAGCACCGAAAATCAGTTGAAGAAGGAGTTCGCCATGCGACTCAGGCAAATGGGGTTGGCCGCCATGCTGGCGGTCGGGGCCCTCGCGGCGGGCAGCGCTTGGGCGCAGTCCAGCCGCGTGGAGGTGTTCGGCCAGGACGCACGGGCCGAACGGTTTGACGTCTATAGCGACGGTACCCGCACCGGACGTTTCGACACGTATACAGAGGGCGCGCGCAGCGGTCGCTTCGACCCGTATTCGGATGGCATGCGCAGTGACCCGGCCGGCCGCAACCGCGAAGGTGGCGGCACGGTCTACGGGTATCCGGTACCCAATTGATGCCTTGATCGGCAACCACTTACGGGCCGGTCTCCAGGCATCCTCCGTTTTCCGCCTCTTGGCCCATTCTGGCCCCGCTGGTGATGCGCCCGCGGGGCTTTTTCATGCGCGCTCAGATGAGCTTGTCGAGCGTAATCGGCAACTCGCGCACGCGCCGGCCGGTGGCGTGATAGACGGCGTTGGCGATGGCCGCCGGCACGCCGGTGATGCCGATCTCTCCGATGCCCTTGGCGCCGAGCGGGTTGATATGCGGGTCCACCTCGTCGAGCACGAGGATGTCGATGTCGGGCACATCGGCGTTGACGGGCACGTGGTACTCCGCCAGGTTGTTGTTGACGATGCGACCGTAGCGCGGGTCGAACAGGCTCTCTTCAAACAGCGCCATGCCCATGCCCCAGACGATGCCGCCCATGAGCTGGCTGCGCCCGGTCTTGGCGTTGAGCAGCCGCCCCACGCCATAGCTGGCCACGATGCGCGAGACGCGGATCACGCCCAGATCTGCGTCGACATGTACCTCGGCAAACACCGCGCCGAACGAGTGCATCGAGAACTTCTGCTTTTCATCGCCGGGCTGCACTTTGGCGGTCGCTTCAATGGGCCGACCATGGCGCGCGACAACCGCCGCCACGGGTTCACGCGCGCCGCTGCGTCCGCTCAGGAAACCATCAACCACGGTAATGTCACCCGCAGCCTGCCCATGCAGCGGTGAGCCCGCATCTGCAATGGCCGCGGCAATCAACGCATCGCGCGCCTGCACACCGGCCGCCTGCACGGCGGGCGACACGCTGGCCGCGCTCTGCGAGCCGCCCGACACCGGCGCTTCGGGCATGCGCGTGTCGCCCAGGCTGAAGCGCACGCGGTCAACAGGCATGCCCATGGCGTCCGCCGCCACTTGCGTCATCACCGTGTAGGTGCCGGTGCCGAGATCCTGCGAGCCGGACTCGACCTGCGCGGTGCCATCCGGCAAGTAGCGCGCGGTGGCGCCGGCCGCGCTACGGTTGGCCGGATACGTGGCGGTGGCCATGCCCCAGCCGACGCGCGTGTTGCCCTCGCGCATGCTGCCGGGTTGCGGGTTGCGGCGCCCCCAGCCAAAGCGTTCGGCGCCGGCGCGGTAGCACGCAGCGAGGGATTTGCTCGACCACGGAATGTGTCTTTCAGGATCCTGCGCGGCGTCGTTGCGCAGGCGCAGTTCCACCGGGTCGATACCAAGCGCGCAGGCCATTTCATCAAGCGCCACTTCCAGCGCGAACGTGCCGGTGGCTTCACCTGGGGCGCGCTGGAAAGTCGGTGTGCCGACGTTGAGCCGCGCCAGCCGGTGCGTGGTCTTCTGGTTGGGCGTGTCGTAGAGCATGCGCGTGACGATGGCGCACGGCTCGGTCCAGTCTTCGATCATCGACGTGGTGGTCAGCGAGTCGTGCGAGATGGCGGTAAAGCGGCCATCGCGGGTGGCGCCCAAGGCGATGCGCTGCTCGGTGCGCGGGCGGCCCCCGACGGGGCCGAACATCTGCGGGCGTTCCAGCACCAGCTTGACGGGCTGCCCGACCTGCCGCGCGGCCATCGCCGCCAGCACCACGTGCGACCAGACCGAGCCCTTGCAGCCAAACCCGCCACCCACGAACGGGCACACCACGCGCAACTTCTCGGGCGACAGGCCAAGCGTCTTGGCGACGGTGCGCCGCACGCCCGAGACATATTGCGTGCTGTCGTACAGCGTGAGCGCGTCGCCGTCCCATACGGCGATGGTGGCATGCGGCTCCATGGGATTGTGCGTTTCCATGGGCGTGCCGTAGACGGCCTCGATGCGACGCGCGGCCTGCGCCATGCCGGCCGCCATATCGCCGCGGGTGGTATCCGCCGATTGCGTCTGGACTTTGCCGGGCGAATGGGCATCAGCGCGGGCAGTTTCGAAATCGAGCCTCGCCGGCTGCGGCACGACTTCCAGCCGCACCATGCGCGCGGCGGCCTGCGCGTGTTCCAGCGTATCGCCCACCACCAGCGCGACGGGCTGGCCGTTGTAGTGCACTTGGTCGTCCTGCAGCAATGACAGTACGCGGCCCGCCGGCGGCTCCAGCGCGGGCTTGCCGCCATTGGGCAGGCGCGGCGCGTTCTCGTGCGTCATCACCAGCAGCACGCCGGGCATGGCCTGCGCGACGTGCGTGTCGACACGACCGATGCGTCCGGCAGGCACGGTGCTCTGCACCAGCACGGCATGCACCAAGCGCGGCACCTGAGATTCCGCTGAGTAGCGCGCCTGGCCCGTGACCTTGAGCAGACCGTCGGTACGGTCCAGCGGTTGACCAACGTTGCTCATGCCACACCTCCTGTGGCATTCGCATTCAAATCCGCGGCCACACCCAGCGCCCGTGCCACCGCGCGCTGCGCAAGCGGCACCTTGAAGCCGTTGTCGCGCAGCGGCTGCGCACCCTGCACGGCCAATGCACCGGCCTGGGCAAACAACTGCGCGTCGAGCACCTGCCCCACCAGCATCTGCTCGGCCGCATGCGCGCGCCACGGCTTGTGCGCCACGCCGCCCAGCGCAATACGCGCCTCGCGGATCGTCCGCCCATCCGTCTGCAACGCCAGCGCCGCTGCCACCGACACCAGCGCAAACGCATAACTCGCCCGGTCGCGCACCTTCAGGTAGTGCACGTGCGCGCCGAACACCGGCGGCGGCAGATCAATGGCGATGATCAATTCACCGGGGCCAAGCGTCGTATCGATTTCAGGATGCGCTTGCGGCAGACGGTGAAACGTCTCAATGGGAATGCGCCGCTCGCCGTGTGCACCGTGCACCACCACGCTGGCATCCAATGCCGCCAGCGCAACGGCCATGTCCGACGGATGCGTCGCCACGCAGGCCTCGCTCGCGCCGAAGATGGCGTGCATGCGGTTGAACCCTTCGCGCGCCGCACAGCCGGAGCCGGGCTGCCGCTTGTTGCACGCCGGGTATGCCGTGTCATAGAAGTAGTGACAGCGCGTGCGCTGCAGCAGATTGCCGCCGTTGGTGGCCATGTTGCGCAGTTGGCCCGAAGCGCCTGACACGATTGCCTCGGTCAGCAGCGGATAGCGTGAGCGCACCAGCGAATGCGCCGCCGTATCAGCATTGCGCGCCATCGCGCCCAGGCGCAGGCCGCCGTCGGGCAACGCACGGATCTGCGCCAGCGGCAGGCGACTCACATCCACCAGCCGCTGGGGCTGCTCGACGCCGCCCTTCATCAAGTCCAGCAGGTTCGTCCCGCCGCCGATATAGCGGGCGCCCGGCTCCCGGCCCAGTCGCACTGCCGCTTCGACGGAAGACGCACGGTCATAGGCAATCGATTGCATGGCGGCCCCTCAAACAGTGTTGCCAGGTTTGGCAGCCACTACGCGAATCGCCGCCACGATGTTGGGATACGCGCCGCAGCGGCAGAGGTTGCCACTCATGCGCTCGCGGATTTCCTCTTCCGTCAGCGCAACCGGGCCATCATTGCCCAGCGCCGCAGGCGGCGTGACTGTGCTCGGCATGCCGTGCCGCGCCTCCTCCAGCACCGCCACCGCCGAACAGATCTGCCCCGGCGTGCAGTACCCGCATTGAAACGCGTCGTGCTCAAGGAAGGCCGCCTGCACCGGATGCAGCGCTGCCCGTTCGATGGTGCCGTCATGCGCACGCGCCAGCCCTTCTATGGTGGTGACGGCCTCGCCCTCGTGCATGATGGCCAGCGTCAGGCAACTGTTGATGCGGCGGCCGTTCACGAGGACGGTGCACGCGCCGCACTGGCCGCGGTCGCAGCCTTTCTTGGTGCCGGTCAGGCCCAGCACTTCGCGCAATGCATCGAGCAGCGTTACACGCGGCTCCAGAGACAACGCATACGGCTTGCCGTTGATATTGAGCGATACCGGCCGCGCCGGCGCCAACGCAGCCGGGCGTGCCGGGGGCTGCCCGGAAGCGCGCGCACCTGCCAATTCAGACTCATGCGGCAGCGCAAACGCCGAGGCTGCCGCCGCCGCGCTTTGCAGAAAACCACGGCGGCTGGGCCGCGCGGGCGATCCATCCGGTTCATGGGCGGGGTCACTCGATGCTGCGGGGGAATGTTCAGACATGACGCGCGCTCCACCGGCCACGCGGCCGGAAACGGGGAACATGCGTCAGGGGAAAGCAAGCGCAATACCCGGCACCCGGGCAAAGCAACGGGACGGAAGCGACGGGAAGGAAGCCACTGAACCGTGGCTTCGCAGAGGCGATTTGCTGCGGCGCGTGTAAGCCTTACGCGCCGCGTTGCAGCCGTGTTACTTGGCCAGACCGGCGCGATCGCGCGACACGTCCATCACCATGCGTGTCAGCAGGTACAAGCGCGGCACGATCGAGTTCAGATCGACGTATTCGGCGTCGTTGGAGTGCGCGCCAAAGCTCGCCAGGCCAAAGCGTTCGATCACAGGCGCCTTGGTCTTCGATGCGGCAAACGCGGCATCGGTACCGCCGCCTTCGGCCTTGTCGTCAACCTCCAGCGTCTTGCCGAGTTCGCCGTAGATCTTCTGGGCGTGCTCAGCCAGCGCGCGCGAGGCGGGCGTGGCTTCCAGCGGCGGGCGGCGGCGCTCGAACCTGGCGCTCACCTGTGTGTCCGGAATCAGCTTGCTCCGGATGCGCTCGTTGACGGTTTCTTCCAGCTTGTCGGCATCGGCCGCGCGCAGCAGGCGCACATCTGCCTGGGCACTGGCCACGGCCGGGATCACGTTGCGATTGGTGCCCGCCTGCGCCACCGTCCAGTTCACCTTCAGGCCGCTTTCAGGCCTGGACAGATCGCGCATCTGCAGCACCTGGTGCGACAGCTCGTACAGTGCATTGCGGCCCTGCTCCGGCGCGCCGCCCGCGTGCGAGGCCTTGCCCTTCACCTCCAGCAGGATCGCGCCGATGCCGCTGGTGGCCAGCGACAGCTTGTCAGACGTCACGCGCGTGCCCTCGCACGAGAACACGGCGTCCTGCTCGGCGCCCAGCTTGGCCTGCATCGCGCGCGCGCCGGGCGAGCTGATCTCTTCGTCACCGTTGATCAGCACCGTGAGCGTGCCGTACTGCTTGAAGTTGACCGCCTGCAGGATCGACACTGTGTGCAGGATGACCGCCACGCCGTTCTTGTCGTCGGCAATGCCCAGGCCATAGGCGCGGTCCCCGTCGATGCGGAACGGCTGCTGCGCGAGCATGCCCTTCAGGTAGACGGTATCCATGTGCGCAATCAGCATGATGTTGCGCTTGCCCTCGCCCTTGAAGCGCGCGAGCACCATCTTGCCGACCTTCTCGGGCGTATCCGCCATGCGGTAGGCGTGGTCGCTCGGGTCGATGAGCTTGACGTCGCCGCCCATGCCGCGCAGGCGGTCGGCAATCACGCCGGCAATCTTGTCCAGCCCTTCGATGTCCTTGCTGCCCGATTCGATCGAGACCAGGGTCTTCATGGTGTCGATCAGCGCGGGCTTTTCCTGCTGGGCGTGCTTGTAGATTTCAGCGGGCGGCACCGCGGCGGCCTGACCGGCAGCCAGCGCACCCACCATTGCAGCAACGGCTAGCATTGCCGTGCGCATGCCCTTGGGCACCAACGGGGCTCTCATGAATGTTTCCTCACCTGTTCTTAGTTATGGTCTGCAACAAAGCGGCGATTTTCGCACGCCCACCTGAGGATTGCCCCCGGGCCATCCGCCCTTTGGAGGGGCACCATGACACCGCGCAAGGGAATACTGATAGACATACGTAAAACGAAAGCGCCGCGCTGACACTCTCGCTACAATTGCTGCCATGCAATACATCCATGTCGTCAACGGCGATGTTGCCGGCGCCACGCTCAAGCAGGCGCTCGCACAGGCTGGCCGCCCCGATTCCGTAGTCGTACTGCGCGACGATCTTGCCGTCGGGCCGCTGGCCGACGTCGACAGCGTGGCGATGGCACGCTCCGGCTTCTGGCAGCGCGTAGCGCCCAACAGCAACATCGACTTCGCCGCCGAGATGCGCGATGCACTCGCGTCGCTGGCTGACCTGCGCGATGCCGCCACGGAAGTCGCCATCTGGCACGGCCAGAGCGCGTCTGACCAACTCATGCTGCGCCGGGTGGCCTTCCACCTGCACCAATCGCCCCAGCGCATCAATGAAGTCGGCATGGATGTGCGCGAACTTGAGGCACCCAACGGCCAGGGGCCGCTCACCACCATCGGCATGTATTCGGGCGCACGGCTGGCGCGGCGGTTTTCGACCATCGCACCCGTGTCGGTGTTGCGCATCGGCCGCCTGGCCTACGAATGGCAGCAGACCGTGCGCGAGAATGCCGATACGCGGCTGTGGAAGGGCAATACGCTGGTGCCGGTGTCGTACGGCACGGTGGACGAGGTGATCCTGGAACACGTGCCGACCGACTGGGCCAGCGCGCGCGACGTGGTCGCCAGCATCATGGGCGCCATCGACGGGTTGCTCGCCAGCGACTGGTTCGTCTTCTGGCGCTGCCGCGAGCTGGTCAGCAACGGCCAACTGCTGCTGCGCGGCGAGGCTGATTCGCTCACGACCTGCGAGCTGCGCCGCAACGTGAGCGTGGCGGTTTAAGCCCGCGCCAATCCGGCCAATTTGGACATCAGAAGCAGGAGCGCCCAAAGCGCTCCTTTTTTTTTGTTCACGCCGTCTTCGCAAGATGCGCCTGCAGGCGGCCGCACTTTGGCCGTCAATCCGGAAACAACACCCACTGTCCCATTCCGGGGGCAACCGTGGACATTTCTTCATACGGCTGCCACTGCGGCGGGCGGGCATCAGCCGTCGCGGCGGATGCCCGCGCGGGCCGGGCAATCGATAGGCGTGCCTGTATCGGCAGATTCACCAGTGTCGATTTCGTTGGCGAGGTCCGCATCGGGCTGCACGTCTTGCACGTCGTTGTGTATATCGCCTTCGCCCCACGGCATGCCGGATTCGCGCAGGCGCTTGCGCTGCGTGCGGTCGCGCTGGAACATCTCGGCCAGTTCGTCACGGCCCTGCTGCGCGAGCGACACGAGCTTCTTCTGATCGCGGTAGACCGGGTAGACCTGCTCCATCGAGTTGAGCGTGTGGCGGCGGAACGTCTGCGCAATGCGATGCGCCTCGTACGGCGCCTTGCCCAGGCCCTCCAGCACCCGGCGGCTGAGCATAAGCGAGCCCTCGAACATCTCCCGCTCGATCACCTCTACGCCGCGGTCGCGCAACTGGTACACGTGTGACACGTTGCGCGCCCGCACATACAGCTTCAGGTGCGGAAAGCGTTCGCGCACGCGGTCGACCACTTCCAGGTTCGTGTCCATGTCGTCGATGGCGACAACCATCATGCGGGCACGGTCGGCGCCGGCGGTCTCGAGCAAGTCCATGCGCGTGGCGTCGCCATAGAAGACCTTGAAACCGAAACGGCGCAGCATGTCGATCTGGTCAGGGTCGTGGTCGAGCACGGTGGGGCGATAGCCCTGGCTGTAGAGCATGCGGCCAACGATCTGCCCGAAGCGGCCGAAACCCACGATGATGACTTCGTTGTCTTGCGGCTCGATCGCATCGGGCGCACGCTTCTTGCCATCCATCAGGCGCGGCACGAGAACCTTGTCATGGAAGAGCAGCAAAAGCGGCGTGGCCGCCATCGACAAGGCAACCACGAGGTTCAGCGCGGCAGCCGTTTCGGCACCGAGCACATTGCCCGCCACGCCGGGGCCGAACACCACAAACGCAAATTCGCCGCCCTGCGAGAGCAGGAACGCAAACAGCCACGCCTGTCCGCGCGCAATGCCAAAGCGCGTGGCCAGCAGGCGCAGCGCGCCAATCTTCACCGCCAGAAAGACGGCAACCAGGCCGATCACCGCCAGCGGCTGGCGCATCAGCACGCCAAAGTCGATCGACATGCCAACGGCCAGAAAGAACAGGCCGAGCAGCAGCCCTTTGAACGGCTCGATATCGGTTTCCAGCGCGTGGCGGTATTCGGAATCGGCCAGCAGCACCCCGGCAATGAAGGCGCCCAGCGCCATCGACAAACCCACGCTGTGCATCAGCAGCGCAATGCCCACGACCAGCAGCAACGAGAACGACGTGAACATCTCGCGCATGTTGGTGCGGGCAATCGCGCGCAGCACAGGCCGCAGCAGCGTGCGCCCGCCAAAGATCACGGCCGCCACCACGCCCACGGCCTTGAGCGCGGCAAGCCAATGGGCGCCGCCTGCGGCATCACCCGCCTCCCCCATTTCGGGCGCCAGCAGCGGCAGCAGCGCAATCAGCGGGATGGCCGCAATGTCCTGGAACAGCAGGATGCCAAAGCTGGCCGTGCCCGCCGGCGTGCGCATCAGGTTGCGCTCGGAGAGCGTCGCCAGCGCAATGGCTGTGGATGACAGCGCCAAACCCAGCCCGGCCACCACTGCCGCGCGCCACGGATGACTCACCGCCATTACCGCCAGCCCGACGGCAAGCGCACACACCGCGAGCTGCAGCCCGCCATAGCCAAAGATGCTGCGCCGGAGCGACCACAGCCGCGCGGGCTCCAGCTCCAGCCCAATCACAAACATCATCAGCACGACGCCAAATTCCGAGAAATCCAGAATCGACTGCACATTGGTAATGAGGCGCAACCCCCACGGGCCCACGATCACCCCGGCCAGCAGATAACCCAGCACCGAACCCAACCCCAGCCGTCGTGCCAACGGCACCGCCACCACGGCCGCAGCCAGGTAGATGACGAAATTGACGAGCAAGTCGTGCGATTGCATGAACGAAGGAGAATCAGTCAAGGTCAACCGGCAGCCATGGCTGCAGGGCGGCGCGGATGCGATCGATATGCGCGGCGATCGCCTCGGGCGTGGCGTCGTCGGCGTCGTGCAGCACGTGCGGCGGCTGCCATTGCATGCCGCACAGCGCGGCAGTCTGCTGCAGCGGCAGGAGGAACATGTCGAACGTGTGGCCGTGGATGCCGTCCGGGTTGTAGGCATGCGCGCGGCCGCCGGTGGTGGCCAGCACCATCACGTGCTTGCCGCGCAGCGCCGTACCGCCCGGTCCGTAGGCCCAGCCCATCTCGAGCACCACGTCCAGCCACTCTTTGAGCAGCGACGGCGTGGCGTACCACTGCACCGGAAACTGGAAGACGATCAGCTCCGCCCCTTCCGCCGCTTCCTGCTCGGTACGCACATCGATGTCGAAATCAGGGTAATGCCAGTACAAATCATGCATGGCGACGCCGGGCAGGCTGGCCAGCGCACGCGCGAGCGGCTTGTTGGCGCGCGAACGGCGTGGCGCAGGATGTGCGTAGATCACAAGAATGCGCGAGGGCGTCATGGAAAATCAGGAGGCGGGTGCGTCTTGATGGCGCATCTTCGCATGGCTATTGTTGAGCCGCGTTACGAACAGAACCCTAGCGCCAGCGGTGATGCAGTGTGCACTGCACTTGAGAAAGCGCCTCACTCCACGCTTTTGCGCGATGCAGCATCTTACGTTGTTGATGCACCACAACCCTTGAGCCTCGGTTCCGCTGCGCTAAATCAATGATTTATCGGGAAACCCTGTAGAAAGTCTGACACCAGACTTACGGGGAAACCCTGATTGCACTACAATGGCATGGTGCGTTGCACAACACTCAGTTGCACCCGATTGAGTGCCCCGGAGGTGCCATCCGCACCTCCGACTTATCACTTCGCCGCCCTGTACTGAAGGGCGCGATCAGAACAGGAACCGTGTCGTGAACCCGCTCGAACTGAGCAAGGCCATCGGCGTCGTCACCCAGGACGACATCGACAAAACGGAAGCAGTGCAAGGCGCGCCGCGTTCCACCGTGCTGGTGCGCGAGCTTGCTGCGCACCATCGGTCGCGCCTGCTCAAACACCTGCTCGCCCTGGGCGAAGAAGACCGCCTGCTGCGTTTCGGCCAGGTGGTGCGGGATCACGTCATCGAGGCATACGTCGACAGCATCGACTTCGACCACGACAAGGTCTTTGGCGTCTACAACGAGCGCCTGGAGCTGGTTGGCGTGGGCCACCTCGCCTACCTGCGCGACAACCCGCAGGGGCGCGTGGCGGAGTTCGGCGTGTCGGTGTCGGAATCGGCGCGCGGCAAGGGCGTGGGCAGCGCGCTGTTCCAGCGTGCCGCCATGCACGGCCAGAACACCAAGGTGCGCACGCTGTATATGCACTGCCTGTCGCGCAACGCGGCCATGATGCACATCGCCAAGAAGGCCGGCATGCGCGTGCAGTACGCCTACGGCGAAGCCGATGCCTACCTGGAGCTGCCGCCCGCCGACACGATGAGCCTGCTGACCGAAGCCATCGATGAACAAGTCGCCGATCTCGACTACATGCTCAAGCGCAACCTGCGCGACGTGCGCCGCTTCGGCCAGCGCTTCTGGCGCTCGCTGGCGCCGCAAAAACGCGCGGTCTGATCGCATTACTCACACGAAAAACGCCCGGCTCAGACCGGGCGTTTGTATTTGGCGCGACATGGCAGCGTCAACCTCCTTTGACCACCCTGGTGAATGCGTGCGGGCCAAGCACATGGCGCCTGCCGGAGTGTTCACTGTCAGCATCCCCGCCCGTCTCGAGGATGCCTTCCCGCTGTTTTAGTTCTCTTCCCGCTCAAGCACGTCCAGCAATTCCCACCGGTCGGGATCGACCAGCACGCCCTCCAGCGTGGTCAACAGATACGCACCAATCGCGTCAAGAAACCCCGCGCGATATTCGGGCGGATGCATCCCAACGATGAACGCGAATTCCCAGCGCAGCGCTTTAGGCCGGAATTGCCGGTACGCATGCAAATCGGTTTGCGTGCGACGCAGGAAATCCCGCGCGGCCAGTGCGCCGGTCAGGTAGTGGCGTTTGCGGTGGGTCATTGGGCACCTCCGTAAGCGGTGTGCGCAGGGGTGCGAGGCGGGGATGGATAGGATGCGGGGCGGTGCCCGCTGGATGCGAACAACATAGAACCTCCGTAGTTCTACAACGTAGGAGGCCCGTTCCTTCATCGCCAGACGGAGGTGGCGGGCCCGACAGTGGGGCTGGCGAACCGGCCTACGGAGAACCGGCAGACCCGGAGGTCTCCCCACTCGGCCCGCCATAGGGGCGTGCGAGTGCACGGACAAAACGCTTACGCGAAAAGCCGCTCCGTAGAAACTACTTTTGGTGGATCGCCAGACCCGTGCCACCACTTGCGCGATGGCCGACGGATTATAGCGAGCGTCATCCTGACGACGAAATCCGACTAGTCTGATTGCGCCGCACATCCACGCATTTCAGCCGGCTGTGGCCTGAAAGCCCTGGCTAGAACAGTGAGGATTGGCTCAAACCACCACCGGCAACGCCGTCGTATCCTTGATCCGCTCCAGCGCAAAACTGCTCTTCACATCAATCACCGCCGGGTGGGCGAGCAGTTGGTCGCGGATGAACCGCGCGAAGTGCTCCATGTCTTCCACGAACACCTTGAGCAGGTAGTCCATCTCGCCGGTCATGGCGTAGCACGTGACCACCTCGGGCCAGGTGGCGACGGCGGCGCGAAACAGGTCTGACGGCGCCTTGCCCTTGGGCGCCCCGCCCTGCTTCTCCAGCCGCACGTTGATATACGCCGACAGCCCCAGGCCGATCTTGCCGGGGTCGAGCAGTGCGGCGTACTGGCGGATCACGCCGGACTCCTCGAGGCGGCGGATGCGTCGCAAACACGGGCTGGGCGACAGGTTCACCCGCTCGGCGACTTCCAGGTTGGTGAGGCGGCCGTTGTTCTGCAGGACTTCCAGGATCTTGCGGTCGATCTTGTCGAGTTCCACTTTATTCATTTTGTTGCTCCGCACCAATTAATTCGGCAATTTTCTTGCGCAAATTTAGCAAGGTAGGCACAAGTTCGCAATTTTTGCGTGGATTGACACTTCTACACTGCGAGGATCGTCAAAGACCTGAGCGCCCCAACGCTCCAGCCCTGCAGGAGACCGCTATGCAATTCACGCCTTGGGAAAACCCGATGGGCACCGCCGGCTTCGAGTTCATCGAATACGCCGCGCCGGACCCCGTTGCCATGGGCAAGCTGTTCGAGAACATGGGCTTTACCGCCATTGCGAAGCACCGCCACAAGAACGTGACGCTGTATCGGCAGGGCGAGATCAACTTCATCATCAACGCCGAGCCCGATTCGTTCGCGCAGCGCTTTGCGCGTCTGCACGGCCCGTCGATCTGCGCGATTGCGTTCCGCGTGCAAGACGCCGCGTTCGCCTACAAGCGCGCGCTGGAACTCGGCGCCTGGGGTTTCGACACCCACAGCGGCCCGATGGAGCTGAACATTCCGGCCATCAAGGGCATTGGCGATTCGCTGATCTATCTGGTGGACCGCTGGGCTGGCAAGAACGGCGCCAAGGCTGGCGACATCGGCAACATCAGCATCTATGACGTTGATTTCGTGCCCATCGCGGGCGCCAACCCAAACCCCACCGGGCACGGCCTGACCTACATCGACCACCTGACGCACAACGTCTACCGTGGCCGCATGAAGGAATGGGCCGAGTTTTACGAACGCTTCTTCAACTTCCGTGAGGTGCGCTACTTCGATATCGAAGGCCAGGTCACGGGCGTGAAGAGCAAGGCGATGACGAGCCCGTGCGGCAACATCCGCATCCCCATCAACGAGGAAGGGACGGAGAAGGCCGGCCAGATCCAGGAATATCTGGACATGTACCACGGCGAGGGCATCCAGCACATTGCGCTGGGTTCGACCGCGCTGGACAAGACGGTGGACGCGCTGCGCGCCAACGGCATCAAGCTGCTGGACACCATCGACACGTATTACGAGCTGGTCGACAAGCGCATCCCCGGCCATGGCGAAAACGTGGCGGAGCTGAAGAAGCGCAAGATTCTGATTGATGGCGCGCCGGGCGACTTGCTGCTGCAGATCTTCTCCGAGAACCAACTTGGGCCGATCTTCTTCGAGTTCATCCAGCGCAAGGGCAACCAGGGCTTTGGCGAGGGCAACTTCAAGGCGCTGTTCGAGTCGATCGAACTCGACCAGATGCGCCGTGGCGTGCTCAAAGCCGACGATCAGCCGGCCTGACGTTCCTCACTTCAGGTTTGCTTGCTCCACACCCCGCTGGTTCGCCACCGGGGTGTTTTTTCATGCGCGCTGTGCCGGGAAGCAGTGGCCAAAGTCTTCACAGCCGGGGCACCCCGGCGCGGGGCCGGGCACACGGCCATGGGCGCGTGCCACTTCCTGGGCGAGAAACGCCTTCCAGCGCAGGTTGGCGGTGTTGCGTGCAACGAGCGCGGGGTAGTGGCGCGTGAGCAGGTCGGTCACGTCATCGCGGCCGGAGAGGCCGAGATCGCGCCAGAGATGGTCCGGCCGCAAGCACGCGGCGGCAAGGATGGTGGCAAGGCAGCGGGCGTCCGCCGCATCTGCCGGTGTCGCTGGGTGATCAAACTGCGCCAGCAAGGCGATCAGCTCTGCCACAAAGGGTGGCGCATCGGCCAACGGCTGCTCGGGCAGGGCGACGTCGATGGCGGCATCGGGAAAGTGCCGCGTCATCAGCACAGCAAGATCCTCGCGCCCGAGGCCGAGTGCGGCGAGGTCGCCCGCATCCATGCGCGCCGCAATCAGCCGCGCGAACAATCGCGTGTCGGGCGCATGCGCATTGCGTGCTCCGGCAAGCAGGATGTTCAGTGCGGGCAGTTGCGGCATGGTCGATCAGTCCACCGCCAGGATCACGCTCGATGCCTTGACCACCGCCGCCACCGGCTTGCCCGTTGCCAACCCCAGGCGCGCCACGCTGTCGTTGGTGATGATGGCGGCAATCTCCAACGCGCCGGCCGAGATGGTCACGTCAGAATTGACCGCACCGGCTTTGATGCTCAACACCGTGCCCACGAACACGTTGCGGGCCGACACCTTCGATGCGTCCGCATCCACCATCACGATCACGGACGACGCCTTGATGAGTGCCGACGCCTTGCTGCCCACGGCCAGGCCGAGCGACTTGGTGCTCGCTTGCGTGATGACGGCTACGACCGACGCGTTGCCGATCTTGAGCGTCACTTCGTCATTGACCGCGCCCGAGTGGATGGCGGTGACTTCGCCCGAAAAGTGGTTGCGTGCGCTGGTCTTCATGATGGTTTTCTCCGTTACATGGTGCCGTGACACCGCACTGTAGCCAAATCGACCCACGCCGGTATTGCGCCAGATTGATGATGCAAATTGGCGCGATCAATAAAAACGGCGCCCGAAGGCGCCGCTTGCTTACAACACATACCGCAGGTGCGGAGAATTACTCGCCCTTGGTGGCCGACGGCCCGCCCGGCATGGCCGCAGCTGCCGGGGTGTTCTTCTGCGCCTTGCGGGCATCGTGACGGGCCTTCATGTAGGCGCGGATCTCGTCTTGCGTGATCTTGCCGTCGTGGTTGGCGTCGATCTCGTCAAAGTGCTTGGCCAGGCGTGGCAAGCCGGCCTGCACTTCGTCCTTGGTCAGGGAGCCGTCATTGTCCTTGTCGGCAGCCTTGAACTTGGCGTCGAAGCGTTGCGCCATCTTTTCGCGCATCTCGCCCTTGTGGGCCTTGTGCCAGGCAGCCAGCTCGTCCTTGCTGAGTTGGCCGTCGTGGTTGGTGTCGATCTGGTCGAAGTTCTTCTCAAGCCAAGCGTGGCCCTTTGCCTCGTCGCGCGAGATCTGGCCGTCGCCGTTGGTGTCGATGGCCTTGAAGCCGCCGTGGTGCCCCGGCTTGTCAGCGCGGGCGCTGGTTGAGGCGGCTGGTGCGGCTGGTGCGGCTGGTGCGGCTGGTGCGGTAGCTGGTGCCGTGGCAGGCGCTTGTGCGCTGGGGGCGGGAGCGCTGGCGTCCTGAGCGCGGGCGTTCATGCCCGACATGGCCAGGAACACGGCCGAGGTGGCGAGGAAGGCTTGGACAGCACGTTTGTTGGTCATGGTCAGCTCCTTTTCACATGGACTGTGTAGCGGATTAGAACCCGACAATGCCAGCGCGTTGCCGGCTTTTACACGCTGTTACCCCGATGACACGCGCTGTAATATGCGCCCGCCAGCGCATGGCGAGCCGCAAAAACCTACTGCTGGCCACCCGCCGGGGCCACGTCGCCCTTGCGTGCTGCGGCCGCTGCGCGATGGCGCGGGCCGGCGATGCCGCCACCCTGATTGCCGGCTTCGTCGCCCATGTTCGTCTGCGCGGGCGCAAGGGGCAGCATGGCGCCCGGCATGGCCGTGTTGGCCGGGTTGTTGGCCACGGGCGGCGCAGGCGGCGCTGACGGCGGCATGGCTGGCGTCGACAACGGAGCGGCGGCACCCGACGGCGGCAGCGGCAGCGGCGGCGCATTGCGGTTGGCTGGCGACACCCCTGCCACGGCGCTGGCCGGCAGCGCAATCTCCTGGCGTGCGCCGTTACGTTCGATCACCACCGAGCGCGCCTTGATTTCCACCAGCTTGAGGTTGGATGACAGCGACTTGCCAGCCCGCACAGCCTGCGGGGCACCGCCATCCACTGACACGATGGCCGCGCCGCCGCCATCCGCCAAGTCGGCCACCACACCCATCACCTGTACATCGCGCGGGCCGCTCTGCGGGCCACCGCCAAAGAGCGTGACGGCCGCGCCGGTCTCAAGCGCATCGGTCTGGGCCACACGGGCCTCGCGTGGCGCAGAGAGCGCGCGCAGCGACCACAGCGTCAGCACCCAATGCGTCAGCAGCGCGCACAGGGCAGCGAACAGTACAAGACTGAGCAGGCGGGACGACTGTCGAGCGGTCATGAAATAGGGCGAGACACCGTAGGAATACGCCGATTCTATCCGCCCTTCATGCCGGTTCGGTGAACAGCTTGGAGGGGCGGCTCTAGACCCAATGCAGCATGACCCTGCCACGCAATCTGTGGTCATATGTCACGGATATACTGTGCCTCTTCCCCTCATTGCCAACTCTGTCGCCATGATGCAAGGCCAACTTCGCTCCTCTTTCCGCCAACGCGCCCTCGCCCGCAGCACGGCGCGTGGCTTCACCCTGATCGAGATCATGGTGGTGGTGGTGATCCTGGGCATCCTCGCCGCGCTGGTGGTGCCAAAGATCATGAGCCGCCCCGATGAGGCGCGCATCATCGCCGCCAAACAGGACATCGCGTCCATTTCGCAGGCACTCAAGCTCTATCGCCTGGACAACGGCCGCTATCCGACCACCGAGCAGGGTATTGGTGCGCTGGTCGCCAAGCCCACCACCGAGCCGATCCCCAACAACTGGAAGGGCGGCGGCTATCTGGAACGCCTGCCCAAAGACCCATGGGGCCATCCGTACCAATATCTGAACCCAGGCGTGCGCGGTGAAGTGGACGTCTTCAGCTTTGGCGCCGACGGCCAGGCCGGCGGCACAGGCAACGACGCCGATATCGGCAACTGGGACAACTAAGCTCACGCCCAGCCTGCCCACTCACCATGTTCGGCCATCCACGTCGCCGCCAGCACACTCGTGGCTTTACGCTACTGGAGTTGCTGGTGGTGGTGGTCATCATCGGCATCGTGCTGGCCGTGGTGGCCGTAAACGCCACGCCCAACCCGCGCTCGCAACTGGCCGATGACGCGCAGAAACTGGGCCGCCTGATCGAACTCGCGCAGGAAGAGGCGCAGCTCACCTCGCGGCCCGTGGCGTGGGAAGGTGACGCACAGGGCTGGCGCTTCTATGAATCGACACCCAACGGCTGGCGCTTGCTCAATCGCGACGTGCTGGCGCCGGGCCACTGGCGACAAGGTATGGACAACGTACAGATCGTCGCCGGTGCGGCTTCGGTGCCGGGCGCGCCGCAGCGGCTGGTGTTCGGCCGCGAGGCGATTGGCCTGCCGTGGCGCGTGGCGTTGACCTCGCAAGGTGCGCGGGTGGATGTCGTGTCCGACGGCGGCCCGCGTGTGTTGACGGAGACGCAAACGCAATGACGCGCGGCCAGGTCCTCCACCCCGCGCATACGCGCGGCTTCACGCTGCTCGAAGTGCTGGTTGCGCTGACCATTGTGGCCGTGGCGCTGACTGCGACCATGCGCGCCATGGGCAGCATGACCACCGCCAGCGATTCTTTGCAGACGCGCATGATCGCCACCTGGAGCGCGGAAAACCACTTGGCCAACCTGCGCCTGGCACGCACTTTTCCTGACCCCGGCGCGCGCGGCTTTGCGTGCCCGCAGGGCGATACGCAACTGTGGTGCGAAGAAACCATCGCCACCACGCCCAACCCGCTGTTCCGCCGCGTGGAGGTGTCCGTCTATCCGGACGCGAGCAAATCCGTGCGCCTGGCCTGGCTCGTGACCTTGCTCCCCAACGATGCGCGCAATGTCTTCTGAACGCCGCGCGCGCGGCTTCACCCTGCTCGAACTGCTGGTGGCGATCACGCTGCTGGCCATTCTGGCCGTGATCGCCTGGCGCGGGCTGGACAGCATGACCCGCACGCACGAAGCACTGGCCCAGCGCGACGAACGCATCGAGGCGCTCAAAACCGCCTACGCCCAGTTCGATGCCGATTGCACCCAATTGGCCGATCCGAACACGCTGTCGCGCTCGCCCATTGAGGTGGACGCCAACCGCGTGCTGATGGTGCGCGACCGCCGCGACGATGGTCAGCCACCTGCGTGGCAGGTGGTGCTCTATCGCATCATCGACGGCCGACTTGAACGCCTGCAAAGCCAGCCGATCACCAACCGCGGGGACTTGCGCAATGCGCTGGACAACCTGCGCCAGAGCGGCCAGGGTGGTGGTGGCGCAGCGCGCTACCTGCTCGCCACCAACGTCGACGGCATCAGCGCGCGCGCCTGGATCGAACCCGGCGGCTGGATGGATAACACCGGTGCGCTGTCGGCGGCGCTGTTTCCGGCCGGTAGCAACACCACTACCCTCACCGGCCTGCCTTCAGCGTCCACGCCCGGCGCGTCGGCGCCGCCGGCCAACAGCCAGGGCGTGGTGGTGCCAGCGGCATCGGTGCGCGCGGTGGAGCTGGCGCTGCTCGTGCGCATGACGCCACAGGGCGCGCCCCAGCGCTTTACGCGTATCTGCATGACGGGGCTCTGACATGGCGCGATGCTCTCGTCGGCTGACTCAACGCATGCCACACGCCAGGCGCCAGCGCGGCGCGGCCATCATCACCGCGCTGCTGGTGGTCACGCTGGCGGTGGTGATCGTCTCGGGCATGCTGTGGCGCCAGCAGGTGGAGATCCGCGCGGTGGAAAACCAGCGCCTGAAAGCGCAGGCCACGTGGATCGCGCGGGCAGGCATCGACTGGGCGCGGCTCATCCTGCGCGACGACCAGCGCCGCACCGGCGCCGTCGATCACCTGGGCGAAATCTGGGCCGTACCTATTCAGGAGACCAAGCTGTCGGACTTCCTCGGCAGTTCGCTGCGCACCGACACGGCGGGCGAGGAGTCGTACCTGTCGGGCCGCATCTTCGATGCTCAGGCGCGCTTCAACCTGATGAACCTGCTGACCGCGCAGACGCTGGGCACGCGCACCATCATCACCGGCCGCGACAAGGACGGCATCAAGGCGTATGGCCTGCTGCTGCAATCGCTGAACATCGACCCGAGCCTGGCCAACCTGACGGCAACATATCTGGCGCAGATGCTGGGCGGCTTCCACTCGGTCGAGGGCACGCAGGGCGGCCAGCAAGGCGGTGAAGACAGCAGCAGCGGGGGCGGCGGCAGCAATAGCAATGGCCCGCGCCCGCTCGATGACGTTGGCAGCCTGCTGACGATTCCTGGTTACACGGCGGACATGATCACCAAGCTGCGCCCCTACGTGGTGGTGTTGCCCACCCGCACACAGATCAACGCCAATACGGCCAGCGCCGAAGTGCTGGCCGCCGTCATCCCGAACCTGAGCCTGGATCGCGCCCGCTCGCTGGTGCAGGCGCGCGACCGCGCGTACTTCCGCAATATCGGCGACGTCACCAACCAGTTGCGCGGCCTTGCCCCAGGGGCCGACTCCACTGCGGCGGCCAACCTGCTGGACGTGCAGACGCACTATTTCCTGGTCTATGGAATGGCCCGCCACGAGCGTGCGAGGATCGGGGAAGTGGCGCTTGTTTCACGTGGCGATCCGGTCAACAATAACGCGACCCGCATCGTCTGGATCCGCCGTGTTGACGAGATTCCGTCATGACGGCAGCGCAATACCAATACCCCTCCACATGCGGGCGCGCCGCTTGTAGACAGACCTTGGCCTTCGCCGTATTGTCATCCGCATCGTTCAGCATCGCGGGTCTTGCGCAATCCGGCGGCTCCGTTGGCAGTTCGCATTCACACTCTCAAGATCGATAGAGGAGCGGTTTGACGACCTCCCTGTACGTGCGCCTGCCGCACCGGCCCATTCAATCGCCCGAACGTTGGTCGGCGGGCGCGCTTGCTTCCGTGCCTTTTGCGCTGGTGCGTGAAGAAGGTGCGCAAGGGCCGCAACGCGTTCAGCGCGAAGGCACGTCGCGCCCCGATGAACTGCCCGCGGCGGACCGCCTGATCCTGCTACTGCCCGCCGCCGATGTGCTGCTGGTGCCGGCCAACGTGCCGCCGCTGGCTAGCCCCAAGTTGCGCCTGGCGCTGCCCAATCTGGTGGAAGACCGCCTCGTGCAGGACGCGCAGCAATGCCATATCGCCCTGGGCCCGCGCCTGGGCGATGCACCGGCCCGTGGCTGGCGTGCGCCGCGCGAGCCGCAGTCGCGCGCGCTGATGATTGCCGACCGCGCGTGGGTTCGCTTCATTCTCGATACCTTCGCCAGCCACAAGCACCGTACCTGCCACTTGCTGCCTGCGCAGCTTTGCGTGCCGTTTGAAACGCCTGCCGCAGCCACGGTGCCCATTGCAGAATCGACACACGACGTCGAACGCGCTGAGCCGTCGCTCGATGCCGCTGTTGAACCGGCACCCGAAGCACCCGGTGTTGAAACCTCTGCCGCGGTCGCTCCGGCCACCATTGCACTTGATGCAGCGCCGCCGTCCGACCCGAACGCGCCCCTCGCCGTCGACATCACCGTACGCACCAGCCGCGCCGAGGGCTACGGCCTGCGCCTGCTGCCGGCCAACGTTGGCAACTGGCTGTGCATTGCGCCCACGCCGGCCACGCTGATGGTGTCGCCCGCACTGCATGCATTGGCAACTGAGTTGGCACCCGGCCTGTCAGTCGACCCCGCCACCGCCACGCTGGATTGGTCCACCTGGGCCGCTGGCGCACGCGACGCCCTGGCCTCGGGCGAGGCCGATCTCTGCCAATTCGACTTTGCACGCGGCGGCGTGGCTGGCATGGACTGGAGCCGCTGGCGCCTGCCGATCGCCCTGGCCGTGCTGCTGGTGGTGGTGCAGCTCGTCGGCATGAACGCGCGCTGGCTCACGCTGCGCGCCGAGCAAAAGCGGCTTGATAACGCGATGCGCGCGCAGTTGCAGACGGCCTTCCCGAATACGCCGGTGATCCTCGACCCGCCCGCGCAGATGCGCCGCCAGGTCGAGCAATTGCGCCTGGCCGCCGGCAAATCGGCGCCGGAAGATTTCCTGCCGCTGGCTGATCGCTTTGCCCAGGCCGCCACCAGCCTTGCGCCCGACGCGCTGCTCGCGCTCGATTACCACGGCCGCGCGCTGACAGTCACGCTCAAGGACGGCACCGACACCGCCAGCCTGCGCACCGCCGCCCGCAACGTCGGCCTGAACATGGACACCGCCGAGGCACCGCGCGGCGCCGAGGCCACCGTGCCTGGCTCGCGCTGGACTGTCTCCATCGCCCAATAACGATTCCTCCATGGCGACTTCCTCCCCTTCCCCTGCCCGATCGTCATCCCGCCGCTTGCCGCGCCTTGGCGTGCCGGACTCGGTACGCGATGCGGCCACGACGTTCTGGATGCAGCGCGAGCCGCGCGAACGCCAGATCCTGGCTGGCGGCGGCATCATCCTGTTGCTCGTCATCGTCTACCTTGTGCTGTGGGAGCCCGCCTTTGAAGGCCAGCACCGCATTGAAAAGGCCCTGCCGCAAATGCGCAGCCAACTGGCCGAGATGGAAACGCTCGGCCAGGAAGCACGCGGCCTCTCTGCCATTGCAGCCGCACCCGTGCCGCACGGCGCGGAGCTGCAGCAGGCGCTCAACACGAGCCTGACCAACCATGGCCTGAAGGCCACGCGGATGGCCATGTCGGGCGAGAGCGTGCAGGTGCAACTGGACAAGGTGCCCTTTGGCGCCGTCGCCGAATGGCTGCAGGAAGTGCGGCAGGCGCAGCGCATGAAGGTGATCGACACGAACATCAAGTACGTGGGCGCGACCGCCCTGGTCAACGTGACGGCGACGCTGCAAGGCCCCGCCGCCGCAGGCCGCTGACGGGTTCGATCGTGCCGATAGGGATTGAATCGTTGCCGCCGTTGCGCCTGCGCCGCCGTGCCGAGTCCGACGAGCGCACGAGCTTGGGCTGGCGCGTGCTGTGGTGCGGCGTAGCGCTGCTGGCCGTGGGCGTGACCGTGGTGGCGCAGTATCCGGCCGCATGGGTGGCTGAGCGCGTCGCCGCTGCCACCGGACACCGCGTGTTGCTGGCCGACAGCCAGGGCAGTATCTGGCACGGCAGCGCAACACTGGCGCTGACAGCCGGCAACGGCGGTGCCGATGCGACAGTGCTGCCCGGTCGGCTGTCATGGTCGGTCGATATGCTGCCGTTGCTGACCGGCACGCTGCGGGCGCATCTGACGCACGATCGCGCGCTGGAGAAGCCCGTCACGCTGATGGTGGCGCCGGGGCATTGGGAAGCAGAGGCGGGCACGGTCACGCTGCCGGCATCGTTGCTGGAGGGCGTTGGTGCGCCGTTCAACACGCTCAAGCTGGACGGCCGGCTGCGTGCGCAGTGGACGCCGCTCTCTGGCCAATTTGGTCGCGCGTCGGGACGTAGTCAGGGCCAACCAAACACCGCTCAGGGCGCGCTGACTGTCACGCTTGAGCAGGTATCATCCAGCCTCAGTCGTGTACGGCCGCTGGGCAGCTACCAGGCGGTGATGTCGTTTGGCGGCGTGAGCGGCGGCCCGATGCAGTTGTCGCTGTCGACACTGGCCGGGCCGTTGTCTTTGCAGGGCCAGGGCACCCTTGGCCAGGGCGCGCATTTTGACGGGGTGGCCAGTGCCACGCCGGAATCGGAACCGCAATTGATTGGCCTGTTGAGTCTGCTGGGCCCGCGCGACGGGTCGCACCATCGACTCCGCTTTTGATCCTCAAGCCGGCGCGCGAGCCAGCGTGCCGACAACCATGAACGAGACCATGCACAACGCCTCTTCCCGACTCACCGTTCGCGCCATCGTCCTGGCATGCTGCGCAACAATGGTGGCCGGCTCGATGCCAGTCTTTGCCGCCCCGCCGAGCACGGCATCCGCCCAGAACGGCGCCGCTGGCAACCCGGGGGATGAGGTCTCGCTGAATTTCGTCAACGCGGATCTGGACTCGGTGGTCAAGGCCGTGGGCCAGGCCACCGGCAAGAACTTCATCGTCGACCCGCGCGTGAAAGGCACTGTCAACCTCGTCACTGAAAAGCCGGTGACGCGCTCGCAGGCGCTGGAATCTCTCGGCTCAATCCTGCGCATGCAGGGCTACGCGATTGTCGAGGGCAACGGTTTCACCAAGGTTGTGCCAGAAGCCGACGCCAAGCTGCAGGGCTCCCCCACCAGCGTGGGCGCTGCGGGCTCACGCGGCGGTGAACAGGTCGTCACGCAGGTCTTCCGCCTGCAGCATGAGTCGGCCAACAACCTGGTGCCGGTGCTGCGCCCGATGATCGCGCCCAACAACACGATCACCGCGTACCCGGCCAACAACACGCTGGTCATTACCGACTACGCCGACAACCTGCGCCGCATCGGCCGCATCATCGCCTCGATCGACACGCCCGTAGCCGGCGAGACCGAGCTGATTGCGCTGAAGAACGCCGTGGCGATCGACGTGGCCGCCACGCTGCAAAAGCTGCTCGACCCGTCAGCCGGCGGCACGGGTGGCGCGGCCGCCGGCGCGGCGCTGTCGGACCCGAGCCTGCGTACCTCCGTAGTGGCCGAGCCGCGCTCGAACAGTGTGATGATCCGTGCTTCCAGCGCGGCACGCCTGGCGCAGGCCAAGCAACTGATTGCCAAGCTGGACGTGCCCAACGCACGCCCCGGCAATATCTGGGTGGTGCCGCTCAAGAACGCCAACGCGGTGCAACTGGCAACCACGCTGCGCGCCATCGTGGCGGCGGATGCCACGCTGTCGGCAGCGTCGGCCACCAGCCCTGGCGGCCAGAGCGCCGCGCAAGGCGCCACGTCGCAGCCGACGGGCGGCATGAGCAGCGCGCAAAACCAGAACACGCAGAACACCAACTACGGCTCGGGCTCGGGCTCGGGCAGCGGCTCGGGGAGCAGCGGCTCTTCGTTCCGTGCCTCGTTCGGGCAGAACAACACGCCGACCACCGGCGGCATCATCCAGGCCGATCCGGCCACCAACGCACTCATCATCACTGCCAGCGAGCCGGTCTACCGCAACCTGCGCGCCGTGATCGACGACCTGGATGCGCGCCGCGCGCAGGTCTACATCGAATCGATGATCGTCGAGGTGACGGCCACCAAGGCCTCGCAGCTCGGCATCCAGTGGCTGGTGGGCGGAGGCGGACCGGGCACGTTCGTCGGTGGCGGCACCAACTACGGCACCGGCTCGGGCAACTTGATCAGCCTGGCCGGTACGATCGCCGCCATCGGCTCGGGCGGCATCGGCAGCACAGCAGCACAAACGGCGCTGGGTAACCTCAACGTTGGCCAACTCAACGGCGGTAACTTCGGGGTGTTCAACAGGGGCAGCGGCTTGGGCGTGCTTCTGTCGGCGCTCGGTTCGGACGGCTCGGTCAACGTGCTGTCCACGCCCAACCTGATCACGCTGGATAACGAGGAAGCCAAGATCCTGATCGGCCAGAACGTGCCGATCACCACGGGCTCGTATGCGCAGACCGGCAGCGCGGCCTCGGTCACGCCGTTTCAGACGTTCGACCGCAAGGACGTGGGCATCACGCTGCGCGTCAAGCCGCAGATCACCGATGGCGGGCTGGTGAAGCTGCAGATCTTCCAGGAATCGTCGGCAGTGGTGCCAGGCACGCAGAATGCGACGCAAGGCCCGACCACCAACGTACGGTCGATTGAAACCAATGTGCTCGCAAATGACGGCCAAGTCGTCGTGCTGGGCGGCCTGCTGGAAGACAACTACCAGGACGGCGAACAGAAGGTGCCAGGCCTGGGCGACATCCCGCTGTTGGGCGCGCTGTTCCGCTCGGAGAACAAAACGCGTGTGAAGACCAACCTGCTGGTGTTCCTGCGCCCGATCATCCTGCGCACGGCGGATGCCACCGGCGCGCTGTCGGACAACCGCTACAGCTACATGCGCGACACGCAGCAGGGTTTTGTCTCGCCGAACATGTTGCCGACTACCTCCGACAAAGACACACCGGTGCTGCCCGCGCCGTCAGCCATGCGCCCGGCCGACAACTACGGCGATGTGTCGATCGTGCCGAAGGGGCCGGCCGGCACGCAAGTGCCTCCGGGTGCCCCGATGCCGATGCCGCAAGGCACCACCCGCAGCCAGCCGCGCCTGCAGAACTTTGCGCCCCCCACTTCGGGCGGCTTCGACAGCAACGCACCAAGGAACGGCGGCTGAGGACACCACACCATGGCAACGACGCAAGCCCCGACCACCGACGTCAACACGCTTGAGCCGCCCTCGCAGTCGGCCGTGCGGCTTGTGCCGTACGCGTTTGCGCGTGACGCCAGGCTGCTCGTCGCCCGCCAGGACGTCGACACGCTAGAAGTGTGGGTCTGCCCCGAAACCTCGCGCACGGCGCTGGCCGAACTCGGCCGCGTATTTGGCGCACTGGAACTGGTCACGCTCGACGCGGCAGCGGTCTCCGCCGCGACGCAAACCGCGTACAACGCGCAGGACGGCAGCGCCGCGCAGGTCGTCGGCGAGGTGGAAGGCGAGGTCGATCTCTCGCGCCTGATGCAGGACATTCCCGCCGTGGAAGACCTGCTCGAATCCGAAGACGACGCGCCGATCATCCGCATGATCAACGCGCTGCTCACACAGGCCGCGCGCGAAGGTGCATCGGACATCCACATCGAGCCGTTCGAGAACGCATCGGTGGTGCGCTTTCGGGTGGACGGCACGCTGCGCGACGTGGTGCGCCCGAAGAAGGCGCTGCATGGTGCGCTGATCTCGCGTATCAAGATCATGGCGCAGCTCGACATTGCAGAGAAACGCCTGCCGCAAGACGGCCGCATCACGCTGCGCGTGGGCGGTCGCCCGGTGGATGTGCGTGTGAGCACGCTGCCCACCGGCCACGGCGAGCGCGCGGTGCTGCGTCTGCTCGACAAAGAGGCCGGCCGGCTCGACCTCGGCAGGCTCGGCATGGGCGCCGGCACGCTGGCGCGCTTTGACCACCTGATCAATCAGCCGCACGGCATCGTGCTGGTCACCGGCCCGACGGGTTCGGGCAAGACGACCACGCTGTATGCGGCGCTGTCGCGGCTCGATGCAGCATCCACCAACATCATGACGGTGGAAGACCCGATCGAGTACGACCTCGACGGCATCGGCCAGACGCAGGTCAACCCGAAGATCGACATGACCTTCGCCAAAGCCCTGCGCGCCATCCTGCGTCAAGACCCGGACGTGGTCATGATCGGGGAAATCCGCGATCTGGAAACCGCGCAGATTGCCGTGCAGGCCTCGCTCACCGGCCATCTGGTGCTGGCGACGCTGCACACGAACGATTCGGCTTCTGCCGTGACGCGGCTGATCGACATGGGGATCGAGCCGTTCCTGCTGTCGTCGTCATTGCTGGGTGTGTTGGCGCAGCGGCTGGTGCGCCGCCTTTGCGTGCATTGCCGCCGCGAGGAAGTGCTCGAACTCACGCCCGCTGAAGTAGAAGCCGTGGCCGGCACGCCGGTTGCAGAGGGGGTGGCGGTGGCGACCCCGGCGCGCAAATCGGTGTGGCATCACGTCGGCTGCGAGCGTTGCAGCAACTCCGGCTACCAGGGCCGTACCGGCGTGTACGAACTGTTGACCGTCACGCCCGAAATCCAAACGATGATCCACCGCCAGGCCGCTGAATCCGAGATCAAGGCGTTCGCCATCGGCCAGGGCATGCAGACCATGCGCATGGACGCACAGCGCTGGATCGACACGGGCGCCACGTCGCTGGAAGAAGTGCTGCGCGTCACACGTGACTAAATAAAGCGGGATCAAACGAATAGCGCATGCCAGCCTTCCGCTACGAAGCCGCCGACGCCGCCGGCAAAACCGACAAAGGTGTCATCGAAGCTGACAGCGCACGCCAGGCGCGCACGCTGTTGCGCGCACGCGGGCTCACGCCGCTGGTGGTCGACGCCCTGGGCGCGCAGGCCGCCAAGCGCAGCGGCTCGGGCTTGGGCAAGCGGCTTTCCGCACAGGAAAACGCACTGGTCACGCGCCAGCTCGCCAGCCTGTTGGTTGCGGGCCTGCCGCTGGATGAGGCACTCGCCGCGCTGGCCGATCAAGCCGAACGTGCCTATGTGGGCGAATTGCTCGCCGCCATCCGCGCGGAAGTGGTGGGCGGCAGCGCGTTGTCAGTCGCGCTGGCACAGCATCCGAAGGATTTTCCGGACATCTACCGCGCGCTGGTTTCCGCTGGCGAACACTCGGGCAACCTGGGCCTCGTGCTCTCACGTCTGGCCGATTACATCGAAAGCCGCAACGCGCTGACCTCGAAGATCAAGCTGGCGTTCACCTACCCGGCCATCGTCACGGTGGTGGCGTTTGCGATCGTGATCTTCCTGCTGTCGTACGTGGTGCCGCAGGTGGTGAGCGTATTTGCTAACACCAAGCAAAAGCTGCCGACGCTCACGATCATCATGCTGTGGCTGTCGGACTTCGTGCGGAACTGGGGCTGGCTGGCAGCCATCGTGCTGGCAGCGCTGGGGGTGCTGATCCGCAACCTGCTCAAGCAACCGGCGTTGCGTTTGTCGTGGCACAAATGGCTGCTGACAGCGCCGCTGTTCGGCAAGCTTGTTCGTGGCTACAACACCGCACGGTTTGCGAGCACGTTGGCAATTCTGACCAGCGCGGGTGTGCCGATTCTGCGTGGATTGCAGGCCGCCGGGGAGACGTTGAATAACGTCGCGCTCAAAACCAATGTGGAAGACGCGTCTACGCGCGTGCGGGAAGGGACGTCACTGGCGCGGGCGCTGGCGGCGCAGAATCAGTTTCCGCCGGTGCTGGTGCACTTGATTCGCTCCGGCGAAGCGACAGGCAATCTGCCTGCGATGCTGGAGCGTGCGGCGCAAGGTGAAGCGCAAGAGCTTGAGCGGCGGACGCTGTTCCTGACTGGCTTGCTGGAACCGGCGCTGATTCTCACGATGGGCCTTGTGGTGCTGCTCATCGTGCTGGCCGTGTTGATGCCGATTATTGAGATCAACCAGCTGGTGCACTGACTGGCTCTTTTTGCTGGTGCATCCCCTGCGTCAACGCGCAGTACCGCTGTTGTCTGGCGTGGTTCGCTCCAGACCATGAAGGCGGCCAATCCAATGGCAGCGGGTTGCTTTCAAGAGCAATGGACCGTTGCATACGAGCATGCCGCAGCGCTCGGCCCCGGCACCGGTCTCCCGCCTCTGCTCCCATGGGTACACCCATCGGCTGCCCGTGAATCTCGATTGATTCATTCTGTCGAGTTTTCTTAATCAGAAGATTCTCTTTTCTAAGTTCGCTGATTTTTCGGTGGAATGCTCCACCCACTAATCAGGAAGATGCATTTTTGTCAAATCACCCCCGCTGAGTTCAGACATTGATTAAATGAATGTCGCAGGCATCGCTCTTGCCGCGCGACTTGCGCCCGCTTTTCGAAAGTCGGTCTGCACTGACCCGATGCCGCGAGAAAACGTCAGTCACCGATTGGCTGCGCCATATCCATGTCACTGAGGACTCATCATGTACATTCCCGCCACAAATTCTGATCACCCAATCGATTCGCAGAGTGTGCCGCCTGAACCGAGCAACGCCTCACGGACCGGAGGCTCCGGCTTTGAAACCCCGTTATTCCAGCACGCGCCTTCTCAAGATCGTGTGAGCCTCTTCAACTATCGAACGCCCGACAGCAATCTGCTGGGCTTGCAGCCGGACCAGCAAGGTATTTACACCCGAACCGATTCCCACGGAAATACAAGCCATTTCACGCGCATTGAAGGCAATACTTATCAACTCGGCAATTTCCAAATGCAAGAAGGCAATAGACCGACTTGGGGCCTGATGAATCCCCGCACGGGCGGCGAGGTTCTTCGGCTGGAAAATCAGGGCGGCGCATGGCGACCGATAGAACCCGCACATGCGCTAAACAACCTATACGCCACGACGCCCGAGGGCCACATTTCATTTGCGAACGACGACGGCATCAAAAAAATCGAGCGTGCGATTATCCGGCTGCACGAGCCGTGGGATCCCAGAACGAGTGACGCCATGGTCCGGCTGTATGGTCCAGGCATCCTGACCCCAGAAGGCAAGGATGCCGTCGAGCAACAATTCATCAAAACGTTAAACGCCATCAAATACAGCCGCGCGACCAATGGCGCGGATGAATCCATCGCCTGGAATGGCATCGACGGCACAGACGCGATAGGAGTCAGCCGCCCGAACGGACGCATTGAGTTTTCTGGTGGAGCAGTGCGCGACCTGAATGCGCGTGCCTTTACCGAACTGAATATTCACGAGCACACCCATAAAGGGGCAAGCGCTAAAGATCAGTGGTACCAATCCTTCCCTGAAAGTGGGCGAAGTCCGAACTATGGCAACCATCTGGCACCCTTTACGTTCAACAATGCCGTCAACAACGCCGACACGCTGACGTTAAGCGTGCGAGTGTTGACTGATTCCGGCACATTTCGTCCGGCTGGTTCGTATGGTGCGCCGCCTGAGTCAGGCTACGCCCCACGGCCCAAGCACCAAGAGCTGGCGTTGGGCAAACAGCCACCGGCTGGGCAATCGCAGGACAGGTTCGAATTCGAACGATACGAGCCGGGCAAGTCGGACAATTGGGCCATTGAAGGTGCCGAGCTCCATCGCCTTGCGCAGGAACATGCATCGCAAGCGCGTCCGCATACCGCGAGCTCGGGGCACTTGCGAGCACCTAACGCAGTGGCCGGTGCGGTGGCTGGCCTGTATGCACTGACCCGCAGCACGCCCGCGCCTGCTGCGCTGTGGCATCAGCAAGCAATCAACTCACACGCGGCGGGCAGCCAAGCGGCGGCAGCGCTGTCCGGCCACACAGGTGAAGTCGGTCAACAGGCAGTCTCTGAGGATTTGCGCCATGACCGTATCGAGATTCGAAAGCTTGCTTCGGGGCGGCTATCGGGGGCTGCGGCGCGGCATCTGCCCGAGCAAGACACAATGCATGCCTTGAAGGTGGGGCGCAGAGATGCGCGAGATACCGAAAGCGCAAACGCCCATCATCACAAATCTCAGCACATGGAGTCGAACGCAGGCTCTCGCGAGCGGCAAGCCATTTCCGATCTGGCGCACGGCCGCGGTCAGCTTGGCCGCACAGAAATGCCTGCCCGGTTGCAACCCGAGGCTGGGTTGGGGTTGGAACGCTAATCAATGGTCAGGTCATGCAGGTGATATCGCTACCAACCCCGGTTTCACCCAAGTGACCTTGCCCGGTTCGTCTCGAACGTCATAGCGCCGAGCGCGCCAGCACCAGGCCATCGACGTGCGTGATGGTCACACACACCTGCGCTCCGCTGGCGGCCAGCCTGAGCATGCGGCTGCCGTTGGAGCCGTGGATGTAGAGGTGATCCCCATCGCGCCAGCATGCTGTCGGGATGCAATGCACGCCGTGCCCGTCCGCAAAGGCGATGTGGCAAACGTAGGCACCGTCGAGGATGGCGTGCAGCGTGGCCGCATCGTAGTGGCTGCGGCGGGCGACACGGTTTACACGCGTGCGATCCGTGGGTGGGGTTGCAGAAGCTGTCGTCATGACAAGGCCCCGAATAGGCAATCGATCTGCCGACGATAAGAAAACCGTGGCACCATGCATAGACCCACCAAAATGCTATGTCTTGGAGCCACGATGGACTACGGCGTCCTGCTGTCGAACTACGAACGGACTGTGATGCGCAGCGAAGGCGTTGCTCGCGCCTCGCAACAACACCGGCTGTATGCGTGTTTGCGCGCGGCGATCCTGAGCGGACAGATTGAAGAAGGCACGCGCCTGGCGCCGTCGCGCACGCTGGCCGAAGAGCTGGGCATTGCACGCAACTCGGTGCTCTATGCCTACGAGCAGCTCGCCACCGAGGGCTTCGTGCTCAGCCGTCGGCAAGGCACGGTGGTGGCGCGCGTGGGCCTGCAGCAAGTGCCCGCGCCGGCGCCCGAAGCGCCACCCGTGCTGTCGCACCGCGTCAAAGATCTGGAGCGCCCGCGCGGCGGCATGGGCGACCTGTTGCCCTTCCTGCCCGGCACACCTGCGTTGGATGAATTCCCGCTCGCGCAATGGCGCCGCTGCATGGAACGCGGCTGGCGCGGCGTCGGGCCCGGCCAGATGGGCTACGGCCCGGTGGAAGGCAACGTCGCGTTGCGGCAAGCGGTGGCGGAATACCTGCGCGTCTCGCGTGGTGTGCGCTGCGACGCGGCGCAGGTGTTCATCACCGACGGCACGCAGAACAGCCTCGACATGTGCGCCCGCACGCTGGCCGATGCGGGCGACACCGCGTGGATCGAGAACCCCGGCTACTACGGTGCGCGTGCAGCCCTGCAAGCCGCCGACCTCAAGCTGGTACCGGTCGGCGTGGATGCCGATGGCCTCGCCCCGCGTGAAGCAGACTGGCGCAACGCGCCACCCAAGCTCATCTACATCACGCCATCGCACCAATACCCGCTCGGCGCGGTGATGAGCCTGGAGCGCCGCCTCGCGCTCATCCAGCACGCGCGCGCAGCCGGCGCGTGGATCATCGAAGACGACTACGACAGCGAGTTCCGCCACACGGGGGCGCCGCTGTCCGCCGTACAAGGTCTGACTGAGGACGCGCCGGTCATCTACCTCGGCACGTTCAGCAAGATGCTGTTTCCGGCGCTGCGACTGGGCTACATGGTGGTGCCGCCAGCGCTGGCGCCCGTGCTGAAAAAGACTGCCGGTGCACTGATGCTGCGCGGGCGCGTGGCCGAGCAGCTTGCGCTGGCGGAGTTCATTGAAGCGGGACATTTCACGCGGCACCTGCGGCGCATGCGCCGCCTATATGGCGAGCGCCGCGATGCGCTGCAAGCCGCAATCGAGCGACACCTGGGCGGCATCGTCACCGTATCGGGTGGTGCGGGCGGCATGCATCTTTCCGCGCGGCTTGACGCACCGGTGCCGGATACCGAGGTCAGCCGCGTCGCCCGCGAGCGGGGCATGGTGCTGCGGCCGCTGTCGCGCTTCTGCCTGCCCGGCACGCTGACCGCGCAATACAACGGCCTCGTGCTCGGCTACGGCAACGTACCTGCCCAAGCAATGGACGGATTGGTGATGCGCATGCGCGACGTGATCGAAAGCGTTGCCAACTGATCGTCAGGTGGTCATCTTGGAGGGCAGCCGCCAGTGCCTCCCCAATCAGCAGATCCGCCAGCAAAGTTGCACGCATCGCACAACGCGGGCCGCTGGTCTCGGCAACGATGCACCTGCGTGCATTGAACGCCGCAACCTCGGGAAAACCCACCCCTATTCTTGCTGCGTTGCACGGTGTTCGGAATGTCACGCGATGCTACGATGCCCGGACCCATGGCTGCCTGCCAGTTTCCACAAGAAGCGGCGCAGGCGGCACCAAAAGAGACCTGCTGCTGGTGATCCCGGCACACCCACACGGAGCACGCATGAATGCCCCTCTGAACGACGCGCTACGCCGCGCGCTCGAAACCGTTTCCCTGGACGACAAGTACACGCTCGAGCGTGGCCGCATCTATATCAGCGGCACGCAGGCGCTTGTTCGTCTGCCGATGCTGCAGCAGGAGCGCGACCGCGCTGCAGGGCTGAATACGGCGGGCTTCATCTCCGGCTACCGCGGCTCGCCGCTGGGGGCGCTGGACCAGGCCTTGTGGAAGGCCAAGAAGCACCTGGCCGGGCACAACATCGTCTTCCAGGCGGGGCTCAATGAAGACCTGGCCGCCACGGCGGTCTGGGGCTCGCAGCAGGTCAATCTGTATCCGAACGCCAAGTTCAGCGGCGTGTACGGCATGTGGTACGGCAAGGGTCCGGGTGTTGACCGCACCATCGACGTATTCAAGCACGCCAACTCGGCGGGTTCGTCCGCGCATGGCGGGGTGCTGGTGCTGGCAGGCGACGACCACGCCGCCAAGTCATCCACGCTGGCGCACCAGTCGGAACACGTCTTCAAGGCGGCCGGCATTCCGGTGCTGTATCCGTCCAATGTGCAGGAATACCTCGACTACGGCCTGCACGGCTGGGCGATGAGCCGCTACTCCGGCCTGTGGGTGTCGATGAAGTGCGTGACGGACGTGGTGGAATCATCCGCTTCGGTGGATGTCGACCCGCACCGCGCCGAGATCATCCTGCCCGAAGATTTCATCATGCCGCAGGGCGGTCTGAACATCCGCTGGCCCGACCCGCCGCTGGTGCAGGAAGCCCGCCTGCTCGACTACAAGTGGTATGCCGGCCTGTCGTACGTGCGTGCCAACAAGCTCGACCGCGTGGTGATGGACTCGCCTCAGGCGCGCTTCGGCATCATGACCGCGGGCAAGGCGTACCTGGACGTGCGTCAGGCGCTGGTCGACCTGGGCCTGGATGAAGACACCTGCCGCCGCATCGGCATCCGCCTGTACAAGGTGGGCTGCGTGTGGCCGCTCGAAGCGCACGGCGCGCGTGCCTTTGCCGAGGGGCTGCAAGAGATTCTGGTGGTGGAAGAGAAGCGCCAGATTCTTGAGTACCAACTGAAGGAAGAGCTGTACAACTACCGCGACGACGTGCGCCCGCGCGTGTACGGCAAGTTTGATGAGCGCGACAATGCCGGCGGCGAATGGTCGGTGCCGATGGCCAACTGGCTGCTGCCGGCGCACTACGAGCTGTCGCCTGCGCTGATCGCCCGCGCCATCGCCACGCGTCTGGAGAAGTTCGAGCTGCCGTCGGATGTGCGCGCGCGCATTGCCTCGCGCATCGCCATCATCGACGCCAAAGAGAAGGCGCTGGCCAAGCCGCGCATCACCGCCGAGCGCAAGCCGTGGTTCTGCTCGGGCTGCCCG
Source organism: Ralstonia sp. SET104 (assembly GCF_003851545.1). Classification (GTDB taxonomy): domain Bacteria; phylum Pseudomonadota; class Gammaproteobacteria; order Burkholderiales; family Burkholderiaceae; genus Ralstonia. The sequence continues at coordinate 89,907 of NZ_BHVX01000011.1, forward strand.
CACAATACGTCGACCAACGTGCCGGAAGGCTCGCGCGCGCTGGCCGGCATCGGCTGCCATTACATGACCGTGTGGATGGACCGCCGCACCGACACCTTCAGCCAGATGGGCGGCGAAGGCGTGGCATGGATCGGCCAGATGCCGTTCTCGGGCGATCAGCACGTGTTCGCCAACCTGGGCGACGGCACGTACTACCACTCGGGCCTGCTGGCGATTCGCGCCTCCATCGCGGCCAAGGTGAACATCACCTACAAGATCCTCTACAACGACGCGGTGGCCATGACCGGCGGCCAGCCGGTGGACGGCCCGCTCTCGGTGCCGCAGATTGCCGCGCAGGTGTATGCCGAGGGCACGTCTCGTATCGTCATCGTGACGGACGAGCCCGAGAAGTACAACGCGGCGATCAAGCTGCCCGAAGGCGTGACCGTGCACCACCGCGATCGCCTGGATGCGATTCAGCGCGAGCTGCGCGAAGTGCAAGGCACCAGCGTGCTGATCTACGACCAGACCTGCGCCACGGAAAAGCGCCGCCGCCGCAAGCGCGGCACGATGGCCGACCCCGCACGCCGCGCATTCATCAACGATGCAGTGTGCGAAGGGTGCGGCGATTGCTCGGTCAAATCGAATTGCTTATCCGTTGAGCCACTGGACACGGAGCTGGGCACCAAGCGCAAGATCAACCAATCGTCGTGCAACAAGGACTTTTCGTGCGTGAACGGCTTCTGCCCGAGTTTTGTGACGGCCGAAGGCGCACAGGTACGCAAGCCGGAATCGCGCGGCGTGTCGATGAGTGATCTGCCGCTGCTGCCGTACCCGGAGCTGCCCGCCATCCAACGTGCCTACGGCGTGCTGGTGACCGGCGTGGGCGGCACGGGTGTGGTGACCATCGGTGGGCTGCTTGGCATGGCCGCGCACATCGAAGGCAAGGGCGTGACCGTGCTCGACATGGCGGGCCTGGCGCAGAAAGGCGGTGCGGTGCTCTCGCACGTGCAGATCGGTGAGCGTCCGGATTCCATTCACGCCACGCGCATCGCCATGGGCGAGGCAGATCTGGTGATCGGTTGCGATGCGATCGTCTCGGCGTCGGACGAAGTGCTGTCGAAGGTGCAGCACGGCCAGACGCGCGCCATCGTCAACAGCACCGCATCGCCCACGGCTGACTTCATCAAGAATCCGAACTGGCGCTTTCCGGGCAGTTCGGCCGAGGCCGACATCCGCGCCGCCATCGGCGATGCCTGCGCATTTGAAGACGCCAACACGCTGGCTGTGCGCCTGCTGGGCGATGCGATCTACACCAACCCGCTGGTATTGGGCTTTGCGTGGCAGAAGGGCTGGCTTCCGCTGACGCACGACGCGATCCTGCGCGCCATCGAACTCAACGGCGTGGCGGTCGAGAAGAACAAGACGGCGTTCGAATGGGGCCGCCACCTCGCGCAAGACCGCGACGCCGTGCTCAAGCTGGCAGATGACGCCCCGCGTGCGAAGGCCGACGTGATTGCCATGCCCTCGCTGGACACGCTCATCGCCCGCCGCGTCGATCTGTTGGGCGCGTACCAGAATGCTGCCTATGCTGCGGAATTCCGCGCGGTGGTGGAGCGTGTGCGTGCGGCGGAAACGGCAGTCGTCGGCGCCAACCAACCGCTGGCACTGACCGAAGCCGTGGTGCGCAACCTGTCCAAGCTCATGGCGTACAAGGACGAATACGAAGTCGCCCGCCTGTACACCGACCCGGCCTTCCTCGACAAGCTGCGCGCGCAGTTTGAAGGCGAACCCGGCCGCGACTACCAGCTCAACTTCTGGCTTGCCCCGCCCATGACGGCCAAGCGCGACGAAAAGGGCCACCTGATCAAGCAGCGCTTCGGCCCGAACACCATGCGCATCTTCAAGCTGCTGGCCAAGCTCAAGGGCCTGCGCGGCACGGCGCTCGACATCTTCGGCAAGACCGAAGAGCGCCGCACCGAGCGTGCCCTGATCGGCGAATACCGTGCGCTGGTGGATGAACTGGTGAAGGGGTTGAATGCGCAGAAGCTGCCGCAAGCGGTGGAGCTGGCGCGCCTGCCGGAAGACATCCGCGGCTTTGGTCATGTAAAGGAGGCCAATCTGGCCGCCGCACGCATCCGCTGGAACAAGCTGCTTGCGCAGTGGCGTGATCCGGCGGCGGCGCAGCGGGCCGCGTGATGCATTGATGGTCGGGAAAATGCAGAAAGGGAACCGGAGGCTTTGGCCTCCGGTTTTTTGTTGGGTAATTCCTACCCAAACCGGACCTACCGATCGCGCACCTTGAACCACGCCGCCCGCCGAGCGTTCTCATCGGCGCGGTATTCCAGATCAAATCGCCGGGATTCATTCAGAACGTGTCGCCAGGACTTGCAACCGTAGCTGTCCGGTGTCAGCCCCGGATGCTTGCGATGGATCAGAGCGATCGCATGGTCGAGCCGTGTCCACCCGCGCTCGCCAGCATTCAGCGCTGCTGCTTCGCGCAGCGCACCGACAATCTCGGCCTCCGCCCACCGCGTCGTTGCGACAGGCTCCGCGCCGTCGTTAAAACATCCCGAAAGCCCCGGTGCTTGCATGAAGGCCGCAGCGGCGATTCTGGCCGCGTCCACGCCTTTCACCCATGCGCACAACTTCCCGTATTGGGTATCAATGCGAGCGTAGCAACCTTCGAGATAGTCGCAAGCAGCCGAACAGCCTTCGCACGTGTGGAGATCGAACCGGCTGCCAAAGTCATGCACGAGATCATTGCGTGCATCGACCAGATGCCTCAGCTCCGCTTTTGTCCGGGCATAGTCTTCGGCAGATAGCCGCATCGTACTGCGATAGCCGAACGCGGGCGATCCGATCAAAGGTGAGGCATCGTCGATGCGTGTATGCGGCGCTTCGCTGGTTGTAAAGAAAGACCGCAGGAGAACGTCGATCTGGTAACCAAGCGGCTTGGTCGCGTGTTCTTTGACGCGCTGCACACGAATTCTTTCCAACGCGTATGCAGGCCCCGAAAGCTGGTGATGTGCAACCAGATACTTGATCAGCGTTTCGTATTGCTGGAGCCGAAGCAGGCAGCGGCCGACCAGGCGTTGGACTTCGTGTTGCAAGTCCGGTGCATCGTGCTGGCTCGGCGGGGAGCGAGGCCCACTGGTGATGAGCGCAGCCTCGGTCGATAGAACCATTGTCCTGTCCTCTGATGAATTGAGGAACCACCCACCGCGAGGGGTGGGCGGGCACACGACAAGGGCGCAAACACCGATAAGACCAACCAAGAACCGGCAGGGCCGAAGCCCTCCCTGCCGAGGCCCGCCCATATAGGCGAACGACAGCACGCAAGGGCCATAACGGCACTCACGGGTAAAGTCTTAATTCGGGTTTTGCGCTCCCGGCTCACGCTTTTTTTGCGCGAGCCCGGGGAGTCTAACGTTTGCCGGCAGGCAGGGGCAAGGCGGGCGCTGGGCTCTGCACAAAAATTGGTCTTCGCAGTGACGATCCCGATGGCAGTTCCGCTTATTGGACGCCCGGACCAGATTATGGGGCGACAGGCGAAGCTCTTCTGATGAAGATCAGATTCATTCGTTCTCTGATCTAAATTCAGAAATCTGTCGGCGCCGCCGTCGGCGCAGGCGGCATGCTGACAGCTCACTCGGCTTGCGCGCCGGAGACTCACTCCGGCGCAACCATCTCAGCGTAGTCATGCAGCGCCGCAAGAATGCGCTCGGCACGAGCATCGCCGCGCTCGGCAGCTTCAGCACCGAGTTGGTCGATGCGCTCCATATACGCATCCAGCGTCAGATAGCCGCCGCTGCCCTCGAACAGGCGCTCGGCGCGCAGTTGCTCCCACTGCTCGTATTCCTCTTCGCTCAACGTGTCAGGAAAGTTGCGCGCGCGGTAGTGAAACAGCAGTTCGGGCAGCCGTGCATCCGCGAAATCCGGGTGCAGTTGTGCGAGCTGCTCGCCGCTGAGCGTGCGCAACTCGTTGAGCGTGCGGCGGTCCTCATTACCAACGAAGCCGCCGTAGAGGTTCTGGTCCACATCCTCAATCGGCTCCAGATCACGGGCGTAGACCTGGCGCCACGTTTCTCGCATATCCGGCGCAGTCTGCGCGATAGCGGCGTGGCGCTCGATGGTGGCAAAGTCGATACCCCAGCGCTGCGCCTGCGCAGGCTGCAGCGTCTTCATGTTGCTGATGACGATGGGCGACTTGTTGATGTGGATCGATTTGATGGGCAAACGCGTGGTGCCTTCGGCCAGATCGGCGGTGCGCGTGAACATGCGCTCTCGGATCGTGGCGACGTCCATGTGGAACAGCTCGGACGGATCGAACGCCAAGTCCCACACGATCAGCTCGTTCTTGTTGGTCGGGTGTCCGCCCAGCGGCCAGACCACGGCCATGCAGCCGCGCTCCACACCGTACATGCCAGAGATATGCAGCAGCGGCCGTGGCGCATCGCCAATCTCGGCCACTACGCGGTCTTTCTTGCGCAGCGCCAGGCAGAAGTCGAACAGGCGCGGCTGCGCGTTGCGAATCAGGCGTGCCAGCGCAATCGTCGCGCGCACGTCGGACACCGCATCGTGCGCGGCCTCATGCACCAGGCCGTTGGCCTTGGACAGATGCTCCAGCTTGAAGCTCGGCTTGCCGTCTTCGTGTGTCGGCCACTGGATACCTTCGGGGCGCAGCGCCCATGTGGTGCGCACCACGTCCAACAAGTCCCACCGCCCGCATTCGTTCTGCCACTCGCGGGCGTACGGGTCGATCAGGTTGCGCCAGAACAGGTGGCGCGTGATCTCGTCATCAAAGCGGATGGTGTTGTAGCCCACGCCAATGGTGCCGGGGGTGCCCAGCTCGCGCTCGATGGCCTGCGCGAAGCGGTATTCGGGGATGCCCTGCTTGGCGCACTGCTGTGGCGTGATGCCGGTGATGAGGCACGACACCGGATCGGGCAGCCAGTCGTTGGAGGGCTGGCAGAACAGCTCGACCGGCTCGCCGATCTCGTTGAGTTCGGCATCGGTGCGGATACTCGCAAACTGCGCCGGGCGATCGCGGCGCGGCACGGCGCCAAAGGTTTCGTAGTCGTGCCAGAGGAAGGTCTGGGTGACGGGCAAGGCGTAACTCGCAGGAAAAGGCTGAAGATGCCGGCATGCTAACAGCCCTGCCGAGCCGGGCCGCGCAAACCCGACAGGAGCGGGAGTAAGCTAGCGCGATCGCCAGACTGGCTCCAAGCGCCCCGACCACCGCCATGCGCATCCTTTTCTTCAGCAGCCACCGTTACGACGAAGACAGCTTCCGTGCCTCGCTTGCGCGCGGAGGCCACAGCTTCGACCTCGTCTTCCAGCGCGCGCACCTGGACGCGCAAACGGCACCGCTCGCTGCGGGCTTTGAAGTGGTGTGCCCGTTCGTGAACGACGCGCTCAACGCAGACGTGCTCACCGCGCTGGCTGCGGGCGGCACACGGTTGATCGCGCTGCGCTCGGCGGGCTTCAACCACGTCGATCTATCCGCCGCGCAGCGCCTGGGGCTGACAGTGGTGCGCGTGCCCGCGTATTCGCCGCACGCCGTGGCCGAACACGCGGTCGGCATGATCCTCACGCTCAACCGTCGCCTGCACCGTGCCTGCAACCGCACGCGCGAAGGCGATTTCTCACTGGATGGTTTGCTCGGCTTTGATCTGGCCGGCAAAACGGTTGGCGTGGTCGGTACCGGGCAGATCGGGCAGGTATTCGCGCGCATCATGGCCGGCTTCGGTTGCCAGTTGCTGGCGTTCGATCCGTTTCCACAGGCGTCGCTCACCGCGCTGGGCGTACGCTACGTGCCGCTGCCCGAATTGCTGGCGCAAGCCGACATCGTCAGCCTGCACTGTCCGCTCACCGCCGATACGCATCACCTGATCGATGCCAGTGCGCTTGCCAGCATGAAAACCGGCGCGATGCTCATCAACACGAGCCGCGGCGGTCTGGTCGACAGCCCTGCGCTGATCGATGCGCTCAAGACCGGGCAGCTCGGTCACCTGGGGCTTGACGTGTATGAAGAAGAAGCTGACCTCTTCTTCGAAGACCGCTCCGCCGACGTGCTGCAAGACGACGTGCTGGCGCGGCTGCTGAGCTTTCCCAACGTCATCGTCACGGCGCATCAGGCGTTCTTCACGCGTGAGGCGCTGGCGGGCATTGCCGACACCACGCTCGCCAATGTTGCGGCGTGGGCAGCCGGCGCGCCCGTCAATGTGGTGAAGGCTTAATCACTCACCGCATCACGCCGCTTCGGCTTTCGGCTGGGACAGCTCGGCCTCACCTTCCTTCACGTAGATGGAATTGCGCGGCTTGGCCAGCACGCGGCGCACCATCGGTTCGAAGAACGAGAGCGGCAGGTTGTCGTAGTCGGCCATGAAGGCCGCGGCATCGTACTTGGCGCAGAACTCGGCGGTGCGCTCGAACAGCTCGGGCTGGCTGCGGTATTGCTCGCGCAGGTTGCGGTCCAGGCCGAGGTGGTGGAAGAAGTAGTAGCCCTGGAAGATGCCGTGCTTCTCGACCATCCACAGGTTTTCGGGGCTGACGAACGGCTTGAGGATGGCCGCGGCAATGTCCGGGTGGTTGAAGCTGCCCAGCGTGTCGCCAATGTCGTGCAGCAGCGCGCAGACCACGTATTCCTCGTCGCGGCCATCGCGGTGGGCAAGCGTGGCGGTCTGCAGCGAATGCGTGAGGCGGTCTACGGGGAAGCCGCCGCAATCGCCATCGAGCAGCTTCAGATGCGTGAGCACGCGGTCAGGCAGCGCGCGGGCGTAGGGCATGAACTCGGCCGAGATGGCGGCCCAGTCCTCGCGGGTGCCGTGCTCCATGTGAGAAAACGTCGCATGGGTTGCGCCGGGGGCAGTGTGTTGCGTCATGGGGTGTCTCCTTCGTCGCCGGAATGGTCTCGTCGGTGCCGCGTCGTATTGAATGGCAGGTTGCACGGCTGGCTGGCCATTCTCTGCCGGGGCCTTGCACGCAGACTGTCAAGCGTTTGACAATGCGCCAACCGCCCTCGCCGCATCCTGCCGTCATGCCCGCAGACGCCTCCCATACCGCCCCTGCTCCCACGCCCGCGCAATTGGCGCAAGGCTGGCTGCGGGATGCCCCCGCCCACCTGCTGGCCGAGATCGCGCCCGCCGCACGCCTTATCACCTACCCCGACGGCGAATGCATCCACCCGCACGGCGGGCCGGCACAGGGCATGTTCCTGATCGTGCGCGGCCGTGTGCGTATCAGCCGGACGACGGATGGCGGCAGCGAACTTGTCTACGGTGTGCTGCGCGCGGGCGAATGGTTTGGCGAGATCGCGCTCATCGACGGCGGCGGCCGCACGCACAGCGCCCACGCGCAAGGGCCGACCACACTCATCCTGCTGGGTAGCGCGGCATTTGCGCGTGTGGTGTCCGTCTACCCGGCTGGCATGTGGGCGCTGATGCAGCAGCTCTGCCAGCGCATCCGCCTGATCTTCGACGAGTTCGAACACGCCAGCGAAATGCCTGCCGATGCGCGCCTTGCGCAACGCCTGCTGCAACTCGCCCGCGCCGGCGATGGCCGCACCGTAGCCGCCAGCAATGAAGAACTGGGCCGCATGCTGGCACGCTCGCGGCAGACGATCTCCAAATATCTGCAGGCCTGGCAGCGCGCCGGCTGGGTCCGCTGCCATTACCGGACGGTCGAGATCGTCGACACGGCAGCGTTGCGGTTGCTGACCGGCGGCCACGCTCGCTGAGCAGGCCCTCCGCATGGGGCACGCGTGCACCGGCACGCGCCGATAGAATGTTTTTCCTGCTGCGCGCAGCTCTGTCTGCCTCGACCGCCTCCACCTCCACCTCCATGATTCCCATGTTCTCGCCGGGCTCGCCCGAGGGCCGGCGCCTTGTGTTCCAACTGGGCCTCGCGCAAATGGTCTCGTGGGGCACGCTGTACTTCACCTTCACGGTGTTTCTGGCGCCGATGCACCGCCGCGGTACAGACCTCCCCCGCACCGAGGTGAGGCAATTGCCATGAATTGCCATGACGTCTTCACCACTTTGTACGCAGAAGTTCGCTTTTAGGAACCTTTGCTTGCGCACATCTGTCTTGAATCTTGAGACGTGATGTTTCATTCTCATGATAGAGGCGGCCCGGTTTTTGCGAAGTCGCCAACGGAGGAAGCGCTTTGTCACAGGTTCATCAGCAAACATCATCTGCGAGCGAGCGCATGCCGTGGTCGATCCAAGAGATCGCCTACGGCAGCATCGACATCGCACGTGTGCGTGAAAACCGTACGCTGTTCTATCTGGTTGCCAGCGCCTCGTTTGTCGAGAGCGGCTCCGACCTTTACGCTGGCAACCTCGCCCAGTACTACGCCGATCGTCCCGAAACCGCGCGCTGGCTGATCCACCACTGGGAACGCGAAGAGCTGCAGCACGGCCGTGCGCTGCGCAGCTACGTTGAAGCCGTCTGGCCCGAGTTCGACTGGGAGCGCGGCTATACCCGCTTCTTTGACGAGTACTCCGTCACCTGTTCGGTCGACCAGTTCGAGCCCACGCAGGCGCTGGAGATGGTGGCGCGCTGCGTGGTCGAAATGGGCACCGCCACCTTCTACCGCGCCATCGCCCAAGCGGCGGCCGAAGCCGACGAGCCCGTGCTGCGCGACCTCGCCAGCCGCATTTCCGCCGACGAAGTCCGGCATTACAAACACTTCCTGCGCTTCTTCAACGAGTGCAATGCAAGCGAGGGCGTGGGCCGCGCGCGGGTGCTCAAGGCGCTCGCGTCACGCCTGCGGGAAATCAAGAACGAAGATTCGATGATCGCGCTGCGCAATGTGCTTCGTATCGAGCGCGGCCAAGAAGACGTGCCGGAGGCCGACGTACGCGCGCTCAACTCGCGCGTCAGTGCGCTGGTGCGCTCGTATCTGCCACTCGACATGGCGGCCAAGATGCTGCTCAAGCCGCTGCGGCTACGGCCTGGTTTCGAGCGCTCGATCCGGCCGCCGCTGGTGGCACTGGTGCGGCGGGCTATCCTGCACTGACCGATTGCCCGCCAAACGCTGTACCGATCGCAACGTCACGCCATCCACTCATGACAACTCGCCGGCTCAGGCGAGCCGGAATACGTCCACCGCGCCGCGCAGTTCCTGAGCTTGCTGGCGCAGGCTTTCGGCAGCGGCGGCGGCCTCTTCGACCAGCGCGGCATTCTGCTGCGTCACCTCGTCCATCGACGTGACGGCATGGTTGACCTCTTCAATGCCCTGCGATTGCTCGCGCGAGGCGTGGCTGATCTCGCCCATCAGGCCGGCGATACGCTCCACGCGCGCCACGATGTCCTGCATGGCATCGCCCGCGCCGCGTGCGGCTTCGTTACCGGCCTGCACTTCTTCGACCGAGCGGTTGATTAGCGCCTTGATCTCCTTGGCGGCTGCGGCGCTGCGCTGGGCGAGGCTGCGCACCTCGCCGGCCACGACGGCAAAGCCGCGGCCCTGTTCGCCTGCGCGGGCAGCTTCCACGGCGGCATTCAAGGCGAGGATGTTGGTCTGAAACGCGATGCCATCGATGATGCCGGTGATGTCGGCAATCTTCTGCGCCGTGGTGTGGATGCCCGACATGGTGCCCACCAACCGCTCCACGGTCTGCCCGCCGGCGCTGGCCGCGTCGCTGGCGGACCGCACCATGTCGTGCGCATGGTGGGCGCTCTCGGCGTTCTGGCGCACGGTGGCGGCCAGTTCTTCGATGCTCGATGCGGTGCGTTCCAGGTTGCCGGCCTGCGCTTCGGTGCGGGCCGAGAGGTCGGCATTGCCGGCAGCGATCTGGCCGGTGCTCGACGCGATGGTGGAGGCGCTGGCGCGCACCTTGTCGACGATGCCCGAGAGGCCGTCGCCAACGCCATTGACGGCGCGCATCACCTGGCCGATTTCGTCGCGGCGGGTCGTCGGCAGGCGGTGCGTGAGGTCACCGGCGGCCACACGTTGGGTGACGTTCACCACTTCGGCCAACGGCGCGCTGACGGAGCGGCGCAGCATCCAGTACAGCCCGCCGGCCAGCAGCGCACCCAGCGCAAGCCCCAGCAGCAGGAAGCGGTTGCGGGCGGCAACCAGATCGGCGTCGAGTTCATCCACGTAGGCCGTGCCGGCAATCACCAGTTGCCAATCGGGGTATTGCGTGAAGACGGTGAGGCGCTCACGCGCTATGCCGCCTTCCGCATCGGCCAGCATATGACGCAGCGTGCCGTCCTTGCGCGCGATCATCTCGCGCACCCAGGCTTGGCCACCGGTGTCTTTGGCATCGAGCAGGTTCTTGCCTTCGCGGTCTTGGGTGTGGTCGATCAACACCTTGCCCTGATCAACGCCGGGCTTGCCATCGATGACGAAATAGCCACCCGTCTTGCCGAGGCCGTGCGAGCGGATTTTGTCCTTGAGCAGCGCCAGTTCCGAGCGCACATCCACCCCCACATACAACGCGCCGATCACCTTGCCCGATGTATCACGCACGGGCTCGTACTTGCTCATGTAGGGCACGCCAAACAACCAGGCCAGGCCGCGGAACGGCTCGCCGGCCATCAGCGCCTTGTAGCTGGGGTGGGCGCGGTCGAGCAGCGTGCCGATCGCGCGTTCGCCGTTTTCCTTCTTGAGCGAAGTGGTCACGCGCACGAAGTCGTCGCCTGTGCGGGCGAACACGGTGGCGATGGTGCCGCCGGTGCGCGCGAAGAACGTGTCCGGCACGGTGAAGTTGAGGTTCAGCACCGTATCGCCGCTCTTGAACGTGGGTGTGGGCTTGCCGGCCACCTCCACGGTTTGCGCCGGCTCTACGCTGTAGGGGCCGGGCGCGGCATCGGCAAAGGCCGTAAGGAAACGGTCGGCTTCGGTGCGCATGGTGCCGTCGAACAAGCCGATCATGTCGCGCATGGCGGCCTCCTGGTTGTGCATGGCCGATTGCATATTGGCTTCCAGCATGCGCAGGCTCGACTGCGAAATCGCCAGTGCAAACATGCCAAATACCAGCACCAGGGCAATCAGGCCAATCACGGCCAGCCGGGTCCCCAAGCTCGTTGGGGCTTGGGAAGATTCAGAAAGGGGCGCAGACGCTCTCATGCTTTTTTCCCTGCGGGTCGTCAGTCGGGTTAACAACGGATCGACGGGGAAAAGCTTGATAGCAAACGTTTCATAGGCGGCTTTTGTCTGGCAAACCGGACACTATCCAAACCCTCGGACATCGGCCCGGCGTCGCGCACATCGGCTCGCCTCCAGCAGCCGCGCACTGAAATGGAGCATCCGTCAGGGCTGGCGCTCTAGAACGCCGACTTCACCACCCCGCCATCCACACGCAGTGCAGCGCCCGTGGTGGCGGACGACAGCGGGCTCGCCACATATGCGACCAGACTGGCGACCTCCTGCGTGGTGGCAAAACGCTTGATAAGCGAGGTCGGGCGGGCGGTCTCGAAGAAAGTCTTCTCGAACGCATCGAAGCTCTGGCCGCCCGAGAGCTTCTCCACAAACGCATCCACGCCTTCGGAACGTGTCGGCCCCGGCAGCACGGCATTCACGGTGATGGCGGTGCCTGCCGTCAGTTCTGCCAGCCCGCGCGAGAGGCCCAGCAGCGCAGTCTTCGTCACGCCGTAGTGAATCATCTCAACCGGAATCTGCACGCCGCTCTCGCTGCTGATAAACACGATGCGGCCCCAGTTCTGCGCACGCATGCCGGGCAGGTACGCGCGAGACAGACGCGCGCCGCTCAATACGTTCACATTGAAGAAGTGCTGCCACTCGGCATCGTCGATTTCCTCAAACGGCTTGGGGTCGAAGATGCCGAGGTTGTTGATGAGGATATCGACCGTGGGAAAGCGGCCAAGCAGCGCGTCAACCTGTATCGGATTCGACAGATCACCGGCAAAGCCTTCGGCCTGGGCGTCGGGCACCTCGGCGCGCAGGCGCGCGATCGCGTCTTCCACCGACGCTTCGGTGCGGCCGTTGACGATCACGCGGGCGCCTTCGGCAGCCAGTGCTACAGCAATGGCATGACCGATGCCCTTGGTAGAGCCCGTTACGAGTGCAAGCTTGTTCTGAAGGTGGAGGTTCATGGCGTTCGAAAAAGGAATATGGGGGAGGACGAGCACGCCGCGCCACACGGTGCGGAGGCGACGTTTCAACCATGATACGAAGCTCCATCACCCTTGGCAGCCGCAATCGTTTTGCAGCCGTATCCAACGAGATTTGACGATCTGCGTTGGTGTCGATCCCGGCTTGACGGCCTGGGCAAGCGACGATTAGTGTGCAATGAAGCACGCTCGGCGTTACGGGAAACGCGACGCGCCTTACAAGCCGGATCACCGGCGGAACGGGGAGCACCATCATGAGCATCGACGTACAGACACCTGAGGCCGCCGGCACCAGCATCAGTGAAGGCGCCTACCAGCTTGACACCATGGACCGCGACACCAACATCGGTCGGCTCGTGCATCGGGTCCGACACGAGTTGGTGTCGCACATCGACAGTGCCCTGGCATCGCTGGACCTGACCGCCGCGCAGTGGACGGTCGTCATCTACCTGGCGGAAGACCTCGCCACCACACCGGCCGAACTCTCGCGCCTGCTGCACTACGATCCGGGTGCGATGACGCGGCTGATTGATCGGCTGGAGAAGAAAAACATCGTCAAGCGCGCGCCCAGCGATGCGGATCGCCGCTCGGTGGTGGTTTCGCTCACCGAACAGGGCCGTGCGCTGTATCCGGAAATCCGGCCGCTGATCATCGATGTGCTGAACCACCTGTTGCGGGGTTTCTCGCAGCCCGAGGTCAAGCAGTTGGAGAACCTGCTGCTGCGTGTGCTGCACAACGCCTGATCGGTTCAGGCGTTGGCGGTTCAGCAGTCTCAGCCGGCGGCGTTGCCAGCGCGCAGGTTGTCGCGCTGGCGGCGCAGTGCGGCCAGCGCGTCTGGCGCATCGGCGGGAACGGTCACGGCCTGTTTCAGAACCGCTTCCAATGCATCGGCGCGCTGCGCAATCGCGCCCTGCTCGACCGCCAGCGCGGCGCCTTTGACACGATGCGCCGCGTGACGCGCCGCCTCCAGATCGCCCGCCGCAATGGCGTGCGCAAGGCGCTCCAGATCGTCGTCCAGCGAATCCAGATAGATTGACCAGACATCCTGACCGGCGTCAGCCATGACCGCCGTACGCACCGGCGCAGCGTCGGTGCGGTCACACCACAGCGCGATCAGGTCGCGCAGCACATCTTCGCGAATCGGCTTGGTCAGCATGCCGTCCATGCCGCTGGCCAGAACGCGCTGCTGGTGTTCTTCGTCGGTGGCCGAAGAGATGGCGAGGATGGGTGTGTGAGCGCCCGTACCGCCTTCACGCGCACGGATGCGTTCGGCAATGGCGTAGCCGTCGACATCCGGCAACTGGCAATCCAGCAGGATCACGTGAAACGACTGCGCAGCGGCTTTCTCCAGCGCCTGGGCACCATCGGCAGCGAGTTCAACGTCGCAATCGAGCGCACGCAGTTGGTGTTCGAGGATCAGCAGATTGGCCGGCTGGTCTTCGACCACCAGCACGCGCGGGCGAGGTTGGCCGGGTTGCCCGGCGCTCACTGCCCCTCCAACTCGTGCTTGATCTTGAACAGCTCGGTATCCGTGCGGATGCCCAGCTTGCGATAGGCGGATTGCTTTTGCGAGCTGATGGTCTTGATGCTGCGCGCGAACTTCTCGGCAATCTCTGTCACCGACATGCCGTCGAGGCAGCAGCGCAGCACCTCGCGCTCGCGCGGGCTCAGTTCCGGGCGATCCACGAGCGCAGAAAGCTCGGTGCTATTGGCCGCAGGTGCCGGTGCATCGGCCGCGAGAGCATCGCGCTCCATCTCGGCAGCCAGCGCGGCGTTCAGGCGCTTGCCGCCGGCTGCCACGGTACGGATGGCACGTACCAAGTCCGACAGTTCCTCTTCCTTGCCGACAAACCCGCGTGCGCCAGCATGCATGACCATGCCGACCGTCGCCTTGTTGTGATGCGCCGAAGCCACCAGGATCTTCAATTCCGGATAACGCACGCGAATCAGGCGGATCAGGTTGAGCCCATCGATTTCCGCCGGGCCGAGCGAATAATCCATCAGCAGAACATCCACCTCGACGGCGTTGTCCTTGAGGGCCTGCACGATTTCCCGGCCAGACGCGAATAGGCCGGTGACATCGATGTCCGCCTCCTGCTTCAGGCGCGCAGCCAAGCCATGGCGGACGATCGCATGGTCATCGAGCACGATCACGCGGATCGGTCGGGTCGCGGTCCAGTTCATGTTGCAGGTTTCATTCGACTTGTTTTAAGGCGCTGCGTAGGCTGACCCTAATGTGCCACAACGTTACATCAAGATATAACATTTAGGCACAAATTTGCGCTGCTATTAGACAAACGGCAGCCGTGTTTTGCATCGTACAAAGATCACATATTAATGTCTTTTATGATCTGTGTTTAGCAAGATGCAATCACTGTTACATAAGGCGCTGGAACCTATTTGCTTTCGACAATTGTGTCGTCCCGGGCGTAGATGGAACAGTTTTGATAGCGTTCCTTGCACGACGACACCGCGCGGAATTCGGCGTTCTGGCCGAATTCGTAGACGAACTGATCGCCGTCGGCTGCCACGAAGATTTTCGGCCAGGGCTTGTGCAGATATTGACCAAAAGCCGCTTGCGACTTCGGGCCGAGTTCACCGGCCTTGCGCGGCAGCGGTGCGGCAGTTGCCACGGTTGCCGCCGCGTTCGTGTTGGCCACCGCGGCCGATGCTGCAGCGGCCCGCTCGGCCAGTGCCTTCTGCGCGCGTGCGGGCACATCGTCAATCCACTCGGCCGGCGCTGCAAAGTTCAGGTTTTGCCCATAGACCGCGAGCACCATCCGCGACGTAATGCCGACCAGCCGCGCATTGCTGTCGAACAGTCCGCCGCCGCTTGAGCCCTGCGAGATGGCCGCCGAGGTCTGGATCGCCTGCAACTGACCGCTCTCGTTGTGGCGCAACGATGAGATCAGGCCCTCGCTGATCGTCAGGTCAAACCCCAGCGGATTGCCGATGGCATAGACCTTCTGCCCCGTCACGAGCGTGCTGCTGGGGGCGATGGTGACAGCGGGGTAGTGGAAATCGGCGATGCGGAGCTGGCACAGGTCGCGCTGGACGTCGGGGTACAGCAGGCGCGCGCCAAAGCTGGCGTTGCCACGCTTGAGGCTGACCTGCTTGCCGCCGCGCAGCACATGACAGTTGGTGACGGCAAGCCCGTCGCCAATCACCACGGCGCTGCCGATGGCAAGCGGCTGGCCGGCGGCGTTGGACACGCGCACTTCCCAGATGCTGGGCGCGACCTTGGCGAATACTTCCGCAGGCTCCAGCGCGGCAGTCGGCAAGGCAGCCAGCACGGACGCGGCAGCCACGAGTGAGCGGATCATCAAAGCAGTGCGGGTCATTGCGGCGTCAGCAAATCAGAAAGGTCGCTCAACGTGGTGGAGCCGTCGTCGGAACGCGTCTTGTCACGCAGGAAGGCAACATCGGCGTCTGTCAGGTCGGGGCAGCTTCCGGTGCCCCAGGATGGGTTGATGCGGTAGGTGCGGTAGCGTGCATTGATGGCGTGCCACGACCTGCCGTCGTCGGATTCGACCACGCCGGCGCGGCATGCATGCGCGGTGGTCGGGTAGCTGGCCGTCATCCGGTACTGCTTGCCTGGTTGCGGCACGAACGTCACCGACACGCCGCAGCGGTAGACGAGCGTGCCCGATGTGCGGATGAAGCTGGCGCCCAGCGCGGTCGGCACGCCAGCCAGCACGCGGATCGGCCGGGTCGCATCTGCCGGCTTGAGCGCCGTGCGCGGGTTACCGCAATGCTTGGCGTCGTCAAACGCGAGGATGGTGGCATTGGTGCTGGCCAGCGGGCGGACGAAATCCACCGTGGCAGTCCTGGCGCCCGCAGGCGGCTCCGTATAAGGCGCCGCGCAGCCCGCCAGCCACAGCACGCCACCGACTCCGATGGCCGTGGCAATCGTTCGGCTCGTCATACCCTTTTCCCCCGGGACTTTTTTGTTTGGTGTGTTTGTGCGACCGCGCACAAGTGTAACCAAAGGTGACGTCACAGAAGCGTCGGGGCGCCGCGCGGGCGTTGCTTGCGCGCGTCGGGGCGTGCCGGCGTGCGCTCAGGCGACAGCAGCGTCAATGCGCGCCCGCGTGCTGCGTCGCGCGCGCTCGAACACCGCCATGTCACCCATCAGAAACGCCACGTTGGCGTTCGAGCGAAACGATTCAATCTCGAAGACAAGCTGCTCGACATCCAGATCGGCGCGCAATTCACCGGCGGCCTGGCCGGCGGCAATCGTGTCGCGAAAGCGTGCGCGCACCGATTCACGATGGCCACGTACGCGGTCCTGGATAACGCCTGGGCGCGCGCGGTATTCGTAGCTGGCTGCGCAGACAAAGCATCCGCCCGGCGACGCTCCACCGGCCACGTAATCGAACCAGCCCTCGGTCAAGGCACGCAGACGGGCGAGCGGGCTTTCCAGCGCCAGCGCGGGCTCGATCACCATCGCCCGGTACTGCACGACGCCCGCATCCAGCGTGGCGAGTTGCAGCGTTTCCTTGTCGCCAAAGAGCACCTGGATGTTGCCCTTGCCCACACCCGCATCGGTGGCGACACGGCCGATGGTCAGCCCCTCCAGCCCGTCGGTGGAGGCAATGGCCGTGGCGTGCTCAAGCACTTGGGCGCGCGCGCGTTCGCCACGCTGGCGGCGGCCGTCGGTTTCATTCATGGCAATGCCCTATCAGTGCGTGGGGTCAATGGAATTGACGCTTGACGTGAGCCAATCGCCCTCTAGTATACGTACGACCGTATATTAATAAGCGTGCTCCCTCCATGTCAACGGAATCCCTTTCTGCCGCTCGCGTTACCAGCTCGCCTGCCAAACGGCATTGGCCCGCGCTGGCGGCGCTGCTGAGCGGCAACTTTGTCACCATTCTCGACCTGTTCATCGTCAACGTGGCGATTCCGGACATCCGCGCCAGCTTGCATGCGAGCTTTGCCGAGATCCAGCTCGTGATGGTCGGCTACAGCGCGGCGTATGCGGTGTTCCTGCTCAACGGCGCGCGCCTGGGCGATTTGTTCGGGCGCAAGCGCATGTTCCTGGCTGGCATGGCGCTGTTCACGCTGGCATCGGCCTTGTGCGGGCTGGCGACCACGCCGTGGATGCTGATCGCCATGCGCGTCGGCCAAGGCCTGGGCGCGGCCATTCTGATGCCGCAGGTGATGGCGTCGCTGCGCGTGCTGTTTGACGGCGATGCGCGACGGCGCGCGTTCGGCACCATGGGCGCGGTGCAAGGCGTGGCGGCATCGGTGTCGCAAATTATCGGCGGCTGGCTGATTGCCCACCCATTGGCGGCAGAAGTGTCGGGCTGGCGCGCGGTGTTTCTGGTGAATGTGCCGATTGGCATCGTCGCGCTGCTGGCCGCACGCAGCTTCGTGGCGGAATCGCGCGCGCCGGTGGCTGCGCGGCTGGATGTGCATGGCGCGGTGGCGGGCGCGGTGGCCCTGGCCATGCTGCTGGTGCCCGTCATGCAGGGGCGGGAGTCCGGCTGGCCGTGGTGGTCATGGGCGGTGCCGCTGACCTCGCTGCTGGTGTTCCGCCACTTTGTGCGAGTGGAGCGGGCGCTGTCCGCAGCGGGCCGCGTGCCCATCATCGAGATGGCGTTGTTCCGCAACCGCAGCTTTGTGCTGGGCGTGCTGGCAATCTTCCTGTTCTACACAGCCATCAGCTCGTACTTTTTGGCGCTGACGATTCTGCTGCAGTTCGGGCGCGGCTTGTCGGCGCTGGCAGCGGGGCTGGTGTTCACGCCGGCAGCGATCGCGTTTTTTACCGGCTCGCTGACGGCGCCGCGGCTGGCCGAACGCATTGGGCAACGTGCATTGCTGCTGGGCGTGGGGATCTTCGCGGTGGGCCTCGTGCTGCTGGCCACAATGGCACAGGCCGGTGTCGCCACCGCGTGGCTGATCGTGCCGCTGGTGCTCAACGGCTTTGGGCAAGGCATGGTGATTCCGCTGTCGCTCAACACCATCCTGAGCGGCGTGGAAACCGCACAGGCCGGCATGGGCGCCGGCACGGTAACGACCATGCAGGCCGTCGGCAATGCGGTGGGCGTGACGGTGGTGGGCGTGCTGCTGTTCTCGCTGCTCGGCCAGATGGATGGGTTGAGCGGCACGGTTGCGATGGATGCCACTACGGACGCTACGCACGCAGCGCACTACGGCCACGCATTCGCTCTGGCAACGCTCTACAACGTGGGCGCGACAGTGCTCGCCTTCGTACTGTTCTGGCGCGCATGGCGCCGGCACGCTTAACCTGCGCTTACTTGCGCACCCAGCCGCGCCGCACGCAGGGTGCCAATACCACACCATGCACCGCCAGCCCCAGGCGGTGCAGCGGCTCCGACACCGTATGCGCCACGCGCCCGCTGCACAGCCATGCACTCAGGGTCGACACGGCAGCCGCGCCCAACATGTCAAACGGATAGTGCACGCCCAGGTAAATGCGCGCCCACGCCATCGGCAAGCCCAACAGCGCCAGCAACACACCTACGCGACGCAACCGCGCGTTCCACATCAGGCTGAACGCCACAGTCCAGAGCACCGTCAGGTGGTCGCTCGGGAATGATGAATCCGGGGCGTGCGGCAGCAGATTGGTCCCCAGGTCAATCGCAAACGGCCGCGGGTGATACCACGCCAGGCTCAAGCCGACGTTGATCAACAAAGCCAGCACCGCCGCCACGCCGGTCTGCAATGCCTGACGGCGTGTAGTCGGCGCGCCCCATAGCCAGCCGGCCACGAGCGTAAGCGGCACCAGCCAGATCGCATATTCAGCAAAGGCCAACGCCAGCCAGACGGTGGTGGCCGAAGGGTCGGCCGGGGCGTTCATCCAAAGAAACAGCGTGTGATTGAGTGATTCCATACAGCGTCGGCCAACGGGCCCGAGTGATTCAACGTCAACGACAGAAATGCCGGGCCCACAGTACGGAACATTCCCTTCAATTCCCTTGGGGCCAACCTGTGAGCAAGCCTAGGCCACCAGACTTAGGCCTGCCGTAGCGGCGCCCCGATCACTGCCCAGGCTTTTCCCACCGCTTACCGGTGCCTGTGATGTAGGCACACTTGCCGCACCGGCCTGCCTGACCGATACCACCCTCAACCTGCTGAGCACCGGCCGCTTTACCGTGTGCTGGTATGGGAAGTCACGGCGCTGTACCGGCGCCCGCTCGAGGCGCACGTGTTGCTGCAGCAGGCCTCCATGCACGATGCGCTGACCGGCCTGTGCAACCGCAGCGACTTCAACGAGCAGATCGGCACGCAGATCAGCGCCGCCCAACGCAACGGCCAGGCGTTCTCACTGGTGATGGTCGATGTCGACCACTTCAAGCGCTACAACGACGCCTTCGGCCACCTCAAGGGCGATGCCTGCCTCGCAGCCGTGGCCGATGCGCTGGCCGGTGTGGTGCGCCACCCGGCGGATTTCATCGCCCGCTACGGCGGCGAAGCGTTCGTGGTTGTGCTGCCCGAAACCGATGCACGCGAGGCCGAGGCCTTCGCCGAGCGTGCGCGTGAAGTCGCGCTACGCCTGCGCATAGAAGCCACCACACCGTCGCGCTACGTGACCGTCAGCGCTGGCTGCGCCACGTCCGTGCCGAGCAAGGGCGCTCCCTCTATCGACACGCGGCTGGTCGAAACCGCCGACGCCGCGCTGCACCGCGCCAAGGCAGCCGGCCGCACTCACATAACGCACGTGACGCACGACAACCGCTCAAGCACCGCTGGGCGTCCGTCTCGCCTGTCTTTGCTGTCTTCTTTATTTCTTTTGTATATAAAAATAGTAGTAGTAGATAACGGTGGATGGTTTCTGTGGATAGCCGCAGAAAACGCTTTCGCATCAACCGTTTGCGGAATGCACAACCCATCGGACAGCATGTGCCGTTGCGTGGATGACTCGTGCAGGGCGCGCCTCACCCTACCGGCAGACGCCGAAGTTATTCCCAAACTGTGGACAACCTGACCCCGGACAGCGAACACAGTTGTCCCTGAAGTTCTGCACGCGTTTATCCACAGCGGGAATCGTGCCCTCGCACCGGGTGACTTCGTCGGCCCATCCCAACCGTACCGGGAAAGATGGCCGAACAAGCGGAACAGAACCGCGTGGTTAGCCGCCCCGAATCCGCCTGTTGCTCCCTGTCGTCGAATGTCCGCTACCAAATCACCGACGCAACGCTACTCGATGCTGGCGCGTGGCTCTGTATGAACGCCTTTGCAGTCGTCCGCCTGCTTCAGCGCAACAAAGGCGTGACAATCCGCTCCAGGCGCTCGGCCGTCCAGGCGGGCTCGCGCGATTCCCAACCGTTGTCGGCCAGCAGGCCTTTGCGGTCGACCGTGAAGTTCACGGGCAGGCGCCAGATACGGCCGTAGCCGCCCGCGTAAGCGCTGCCGAGCAGGCCAACCGGAAAGCTTAGCTTGGCCGCCACATCGCGCACGGCTGACAGCTCGTCTGGCTCGTCCAGGCTGAAGCCCAATACGCGCAGGCCCTTGTCGGCATGGCGCGCGGCGTAGGCCGATAGCAGGGGAAGCTCCGTGCGGCAGGGGCCGCACCACGTTGCCCAAAATGTCAGCACCACCACCTGACCGCGCAGGTCATCGGTCGCAATGCTGCGCCCATCCAGGGTGTGAAGGACGAGGGGAGGCGCGGGGCGCCCCACTTCCAGACTGGCCGCGTGCGCCGCCGCCTGTCGTCCGCTCAGCCCGGCGCCTAAGGCCAGCGCGCCAGCCGCACGCAGCCACGCGCGCCTTGGCCCGGGCCCTTGCACCGGGTTCATGTCCGCATCAGAACGCATAGCTCGCCCCAATAGTGCCCGACCAGCGCGGGAAGAGTTGATAGCCCTGCAGATTGCTGTACAGCGCCTTCTGCAGGAAGGCATAGACCTGCATGTTGTGCGCCACGCTAACCGTCACGCCTGGCGACAGATAGACCGCCGTGCCGCCCGTGCTGACAGTGTCGGCCAGCGCCCCCCGATCGGGGCTCTTGCGCGTCACGTTGACCTGCAGTTGCGGCACGATGTGCGGATTCGCCTCATAGCGCAGACCGAAGCTTGCCGTGGCGGCATTGCCAGGTCGGAAGTCTGCGCCGGCATCACGCAGCCTGTGGGCCACGGCCGCCTGGAATTGACCGTTGATGAAGGCATCGAAATCCTGGCTGACGGGCTGGTAGTAGTAGGCGCCGAGAATCAAGTCGGTGCTGCCGGTACCTGGCTGCAGGCTGGAATCGAGCGCCTGCCCGCCGGCTGCATTGGGGCCGCTGTTGAAGAAGACCGGATTGCGCCCGACCGTGGCGCCGGTGTTCACATTCTGGCCGCCGTAGCGTCCGGTCGGCAGCTTCACGCCCAGTTGCACCCCCAGATTGTGCGTGGGCAGGAAGCCCTGGTAGCTGGCGATCAGCTTGATGTCGCCCAGGCCGCTGGCCGTGGCGCCACTCAGGTTGTCAGGGGTGAGCTGGTCGGTCGTGGCGTTGCCGTAGGTGGTATGGCTGCGGTCGATATATGGCACGGCCGCGCTAAAGCCCCAGCTACTGTTCGGGCTGTAGTAGATACCGAGGATGGCGTAGCGGTTGATGGTCTGGCGCTCCACCTCCTGGTTGCCGCCAGCGGCATTGATGGCCGCGACCTCAGCCGGCGTGACCGACCCCGTGCCGTGGCGCAACTGGTTCTGCGGGAGATACGTGTAATCAAGGCTGACGCGCCAGCCCGGGATCGCGGAGTAGCCCATGGCGGCATCGGTGCTGAGCGAACAGCCGCAGGTAGCGCAGGCAAAAGCAAACGCGGGGAACGACAAGGCAGCGCCGACGGCTCCGGCGCGAAGAAACGGATTCATGACAGTCCTGGCAAATCGTGGGCGGAGTATCCGCCCTTAGCGTAAAGACGCGCGGGCAGCGCGCCATTGGTCGTATTGACGACGTGCGCTACGCCACCGGCGGTGCCCGAGCCGGCGCCAGGAACCTGCGGGAATGTCGGTAGAAGGCCGATGAAGAAAGCAGCGGCACGGCAAACTGCAAGCCGCGTTGCGCAATGAATGCCCATGTCACTGGCGGCGCCGCGTGGAGCGTGCCAACGTCCGAGCAGAACAGGCAGCACAGCATGCCGACGTGGTTGGCGCCGGAATGATTCTGGCCGTCGGGTGCCTGGGCATCCATTCCGGCAATCGGCTTGCCGCTTGCACTGCAAACGGCGTGAACGGCCAACCATTCCGCCTGCTGCTCATGGGCCATCGCCGGCAACGGCGCATGCAGCGCCATACCGAACAGTGCAAGCCAAACGAGGACGCGGCGGACGAAAGACATGCGGGCGAAGAATTTGCTGCTGATTATAGAGAGTAAATACCGCAGAAAAGGCAACCCGCAACGGCAAGTCTTACTGACGTGATGCGACATGGCGTCGCATTGGCCCCCAACGTACAGCGAGCGTTCGTAGCGGTCGCCGGGCAGTTGGCGGCATAAAGTGATTGTCGCTTTATGGCCGGAAACAGCCGGCCAAGGCTCCATCGGTCGATGGCCGCTAAGGCGCCTTCAACGTGCGCAATCCTTGCTCGGTACACCAGAGAAACAACAAAGCCGACACGTGGTCGGCTTTGTTGTTGACGCATAAGACTGCACACTTTGTCAGAGAAGCATGTCCTTGCACCTGCTGCAAAAATATCGTCCCTGTCTCAAACGCTTGGCAAACTTTGCCAGTGAGTTGGTGGACCGAAGGAGGATCGAACTCCCGACCTCCGCATTGCGAACGCGGCGCTCTCCCAGCTGAGCTATCGGCCCGTGAAAATTTAGTCTACCCGAATTCCCGGCTTGCCTTCAATCGCGGGTCAACCTGTGTTTTCGATGCCGAGATTGCCCTCCATGCCGACTATACGCGGCGTATTCAGCGGCCTCGCGGTCACTTCGCGCTGGTCGCGCAGCCAATCAGCCAGCACGTCCCACACCGGGCGGCCACCGGCCTTGCGCGCTTCGGGCGATACGGCGGCCCAGCCAGCCACCTTGTAGCGGCGGTCGGCGTCGAGCGGTTTGTCCCCCAGGCGCATGTCGGTAATGCGCTGGCCCATCGGGCGCGTAGGGTCGATGGTGTAGCGCAGGCCGCCAGTGCGCACCATGTCACCGCCCTGCTGGTAGTACGGGTCGGGATTGAACAGGTTGTCGGCCACGTCTTCAAGCACGGTTTTGATCGTCGCGCCGGTCATCTCGGTGAGCGTGGTGGCCGGGTAGGTGATGGCGGTCTGGGCCATCAGCGCTTCCATCGTCAGTGCCTCGCCGGGCAGCAGTGACGTGCCCCAGCGGAAGCCGGGCGAGAAGGCGATCTCCGCGCCCTGCGCGTGCATCAGGCCATCGACGATGAGCTGGTCGAACGTGCCGTTGAAGTTGCCGCGCCGGTACAGCAGGCCGCGGTTGACGGCGAGCGTCTCGCCCAGCTTGCTCTTGTACGGCGCCCGCACGCGCTCGATGAGTGCAGTCATGGCCGGATCGGGCGGCAGCAGATCAGCGAAGACGGGCAGCAACGTGTAGCGGATATCGCGCACGGCGCCGCCGCGCACGTCCAGATCGAGCACGCCGACGAACTTGCCGTTGGCGCCCGCGTTGGTGACAAGCGTCACGCCGCCGGGGTTGCTGACCTTGACCGGCGCAGGCACCGCATCGTGCGTGTGCCCACCGAGAATGGCATCCAGCCCGCGCACGCGCGACGCGAGCTTCAGGTCCACATCCATGCCGTTATGCGACAGCAGGACGACCACCTTGGCGCCCTTGCCGCGCGCCTCGTCAATCATCTTCTGCAGCCGCTCTTCCTGGATACCGAAGGTCCAGTCGGGCGTGAAATCAGCCGGATGCGCGATCGGCGTGTACGGGAAGGCCTGACCGATGATGGCGACAGGCACGCCGTTGAGCTCGCGCAGCACGTACGGGTCGAACACCGGATCGCCAAAGTCGGCGGTCTGGATGTTCTGCGCGACGAAGGCGACCTTGTTCTTGAAGTCGTGATCGACCACGTGGCGCACGCGATCGGCGCCGTAGGTCATCTCCCAGTGCGGGGTCATGACATCCACGCCGAGTGCGAGGGCAGCATCGACCATGTCCTGCCCGTTGGTCCACAGCGACGTGGCCGAGCCCTGCCACGTATCACCACCGTCGAGCAGCAGCGCGTTCGGGCGTGTGGCGCGCAGGCGCTTGATGAGCGTGGCCAGATGCGCGAAGCCGCCCATGCGGCCGTAGCGGCGCGCGGCTTCTGTGAAGTCGAGTGCGGTGAACGCGTGCGCAGCACGTGTGCCGGGCGCGATGCCATAGCGCTTGAGCAGCGCATGGCCAACCAGATGCGGCGGCTGCCCGGCCCATTGCGCCACGCCCAGGTTGACGCTGGGTTCGCGGTATTCGATGGGCAGCAACTGCGCGTGGCAATCGGTGAAGTGCAGCAGGTGGACGTTGCCGAAGCGAGGCACGTCGTAGTGGACCGTGTCAGCGTGAGCATCGGTCAGGCGCAGACCGGCGGCTGCGGCAATCGTCAGGGCTTGAACGAATTCGCGGCGGTTCATTTTGTGGTGCTGTGCGCGTAGCGTGCGAGGTCCGCTACATCGTCTTCGAGCATCTCGCCGACTTCCTTGCGCACGACGCGGCCACGATCATCGAGCACGAGCAGCTCGGGCAAGCCCTTGCGCGGGCCGGTGGCAGCGCACAGCGCGTCGGTTTCCATCGTCACCGCAAAGGTGAGGCCGCGCTTGGCGACGTAATCGCGGGCGAGTTGCGGGTTGGCATCAATGCTGATGGTGAGGATGCGCAGATCGGTGTTGCGTGTGGCGTCGTACAGCTTCTGCAGACGCGGGTTCTGCAGCGCGCAGAACGGGCACCACGATGCCCACGTGGCGATGATGACCGGATGCCCGTGCCACGCTTCACCCGGCACGCGCGTGCCGTCGAGCAATTGCACTTCGGGCATCGTCACCACATCGCCCACTTCGACGGCCTGCGCGGCACTAACGGCACCAGCGGCGAACACCATCGCCGCCGCCAACATCACGAGCCGTTGAAGGGCCTGCATGACGATCCCTACTGATTGACCGGCGAGACCGGGTCAAACAACAGCGCCATCACGTCGCGGATCTGCTGCTCGGTCAGGATGCCCTTGTGCCCGAAGCGCGGCATGTTGGAGCACGCCGCATACGCGTTGGAGTTGTAGATCTTGCCCCACGTGTAGCGCAGGATGGCTTCCTGAGCGTCAACCCCGCCGCGCAGCCTGCCGTACTGATATAGCGATGGGCCGATGGTGCCGTACGACACCTCGTCTTTTGACAGGCGATGGCACGCATAGCAATTGGCGCCATTCATGCCGCCGGGCGGGTCGGAGAACTGCATGCCATGGCCGCTCTGCGCGGTCTTCTCGCCTGCCTTCCAGTCGCCCAGCCACTTGCCGTCGGCCGGGTAGCGGATGGTCTTGAGCTGCGCGTCTTCCAGCTTCTTGGCAACGGCGGCGGGCACGGCGTTGCGGTCTGCGTATTGGCTGCAGATTTTCTGCACGTCGTCGCGCTCGGTCACGCCTTCCACGGTGGCCGGGCCCTTGGAGACAAAGCTCTCGTGGATGACCTTGGCGAGTGCGGCGTCGGCCTTCACATCGGGCTTGGGCGGGGTGACAGCCTTGGATGCGTCTGCCGCCTGCGCGGTGCCCACAACCAGCGTCAAAGCGGTCAAAACGATGGGGATCAGTCGGATCATGCGTGGCCTCATCGTTTGATTGACGGCGCGTCCATCTTGCCGCCGTTGGCGTTGCGGGCGAGGAACATCTCCAGCGCAGTGATCACCTCGCTGCCGTAGAGCGGTTCCGGAAAGCGCTGCTGGCGCAGGCAGTCGTACAGGCGGTGCTGCATCGTGCGCACCTCGCCTTGTGAGACGCGATAGCCCGGCCACGTGGAATACGCAAAACGCGCACCATCGGCCGTCAGCAGGTTAGGCAATTCCTGCAGGCGGATGCGCAAGCCCGGCTGGGCGTGGCAGGTGGCGCAGGCAAAGTCATACGCGCCGCCGCGGTAGAAGAACATGCGGCGGCCGATTTCATACACGCGCTTTTCTTCGGGATGTGCCAGCGGAATGTCGATGGCAGCGCCGCGCGATTCTGACGCGACGTACGCCATCAGCCGTTCAATATCCGACGCCTTGCCTGGCGACGAGAACGGTCGGGCCGAAGCCTCTTCCTTCGTCAGCCCCTGCAGCGTCATGCGGCAGTACATGAGGCGCTGTTCGGCGTCCATCACACGGCCGGTGTCCTTGAAGAAGCGCGGCAGCCTGGCGTATGCGCCCTTCACCACGCCGGGGCCCAGGCCCAGGTCACACGCTTCGAGCGACGCCTGCTTCGGGCCGGCAGGCTTCTTCCAGAGATCCTCGCCGGCGGCTTCCCAAAGCTCGGCCGGATTACCGTCGGCCAGCATTTCGCGGTACTGCGCGATGCCGGCGGCGGTGCTGTCCTTGGTGTCCTGCGCGCTGGCCGTGAGGGCAACGCCAGCGGCCAGCGCCGCACCCAGCGTGACGATTTGTTTGAAGCGTTTCACAGTCCCCTCCGCGGGTCGCCTACGGTTTGATATAGGCGAAACCTTCTTCCTGCTGCAAGCGGGTGATTTCCACCACACCGGCGGGCACGACTTTGGCTTCAAGCAGCAGCTTGTCTTCCGGCACCTTGAAGGCCATCAGCGAGTTGTGGCACACGCGAAACTCCACACCCATGCTGGCCAGCGCGGCGACGGGCGCGTCAAACGTGCGGCCCTGCGCATCCTTGGCCCCTTCGACCAGGAACTCAATACCGTGCCCCAGCGCCACCACCACAATCTTCGTGCCGGGCGCACCGTTGAGGTGGTTGCGCAGGTTGCCGATGGCGCGCACGGCCTGGTCATTGCCTTCGCTCAACTGGTAGACCACCTTGTAGCGGGCGCCGCCGCCCGCGCGCGGTGCATTCTGGGCAGCAGCCTTGCCGGCCACGCCCAAGGCCGCCAGCGCGGCGGTCACACGA
The DNA here is from genome assembly GCF_003851545.1 of Ralstonia sp. SET104. Lineage (GTDB taxonomy): Bacteria > Pseudomonadota > Gammaproteobacteria > Burkholderiales > Burkholderiaceae > Ralstonia. Next base: position 116,942 of record NZ_BHVX01000011.1, read on the forward strand.
AAGAAGCTGCGTCGCATCTCGGACTCCTGTGCTTGCCTGACTGGATGGCGCTTACTGGATCGACGTCTCGTCGGTGCGCTTGTCACCGTGGTTATCAACCCACGTGACCGTTACCTTGTCGCCCTTGGCGCCGCCCTTGAACTTGAAATTGAGGAACGGATCCTTCGATACGGCCGGGCCGAACTGTGCGTCGAGCACCGTCTTGCCGCTGTGAAGCACCGTCACGTTGGTGATGTGCCAAGCCGGCACGACCTTGCCGGACGCATCCTTGCGCTGGCCGGTTTCCATGTCGTGCTTCATCAGGATTTTCACGTCGGTCGTGCCGCCGTTTTCCATTGCGCGAATGCGCATCGGGTCTGCCATGGTGTGCTCCTTGTTCTTTAGCCGCCGCAGCCGCCGAGGGTAACCTTCACCTCCTTGCTCGCGAGCACCCACTTGCCGTTGGCACGCACGGCAGCGTAGACCATCGAGGTCTCGCCCATCTTCACGCGCGTGCTGACAAACGGATCGGTGCCGCCAGGAATGGCGAACGTGGCGGCCAGCGTGTTCGGGTTCTTTTCGACCAGGATGGCGATCAGGTCGGTGCCGGGCAGCGTGCTGGTCACCACCAGCGGCACCACGGCGCCGTTCTCGGCGATATCCGGGGCGGTGAGCTGTATGCCAGCGCCGCCCTTGTCGACAGCGCCGCCGCCCAGTTGCTTGAGCACGTCATTCACGCCCTTGACGGCGAACGCGGCCTTGTTCCACTCGGCGGCCTGTGCCGGTGTGGCAATGCCGGCGGATACCAGAAGCGCCATCATGGCGCCCGCGCGCAGCACGTCCCGGCGGGAGAGGTTCACGGAATCCGTCATCACATCCCTCACTTGGCCGGGGCGCCCGCGAGCACCCAGTCGATCACGGTTTTCAGATCGGCATCAGCGATCTTCGGATTGGCCGGCATCGGGATCTGGCCCCAGTTGCCCATGCCGCCTTCGCGCACCTTCTTGATGAGCTTGGCTTGCGCCCCGGCATCGCCCTTGTACTTGGCGGCGACGTCCTGGTAGGCCGGGCCGACGAGCTTGCGGTCGACGGCGTGGCAGCCCATGCAGGCGTTCTGATTGGCGATGGATTGCGCGCGGGCAGCATCAACGGCGGCCAGCGCGGACGTGGCGGACAGCGCCAGGCCGGCCAGCGCGGCGCTCGCGGCGAGCGTGGGGGCGAACTTCATGCGGTCTCCAGAGGATGGGGTTGCCCGCTTGCGTGTGCGGACCAATGGTCGCAGTGGGCAGAATCGGACCCAATATTGTGCCCGAAGTGGGCCAAATCCTATGTCGCCCAAAAAGCAAAACGCCCGGAACCTCGCGGCCCGGGCGCTTGTTTGGCGAGGATACGGCGCTCAGGCCACCGCCCGCCGCGGCACCAGCCGGCCGCCGAATACGTTCAGCAAGAGCCCCGCCATGACCACCGCGCCCCCCAGCCATTGCGCGGGCACCAGCCGCTCGCCGAGCAGCACGGCGGCCGACACCAGCCCCACGACCGGCACCAGCAGCGTGAGCGGCGCGACCTGGCTCGCCGCATAGCGCGCCAGCAGGCGGCTCCACAGGCTGTAGCCGAAGATGGTGGCACCAAAAGACAGGTAGACGATCGCGCCAATGCTCGACCCGCTGATGTTCGCCAGACTGCGGGCGATCTGCTCGGGGCCCTCCATCCAGTACGACAGCAGCAGAAACGGAATCGGCGGAACCACCGCACCCCACACCACCAGGCTCACCACATTCACTGGTCCGATGCGTTTGGTGACGATGTTGCCGCTGGCCCACGAAAACGCCGCGCACAGCGTCAGCAGGAAGCCGGCCGTAGTCATGCCCGTGACCGAGCCGCCGCCCGCCATGCCGATGACGCCCAAGCCGCAGGCCGCCACCCCCATGCCCGCCAAATGGAACCACCGGATCGGCTCGCGCAGCACGATGGCCGCGATCGTCAGCGTAAAGAACGCCTGCGACTGCAGCACCAGCGAGGCCAGCCCCGCCGGCATGCCCACGTACATGGCCGAGAACAGAAAAGCGAACTGCCCGAAGCTGATGGTGGCGCCATAGGCGAGCAGCCATTTAAGCGCAATCCTGGGGCGCGGCACGAACAGCACCGCCGGGAAGGCGACCAGCGCAAAGCGCAGCGCCCCCAGCAGCATGGGCGGCACACCGTGCAGGCCCACCTTGATGACGACGAAGTTGACGCCCCACACCAGCACAACGGTCAGGGCCAGCAGCAGATCCTTTGGAGACATGATGGGTCAGATGTTCAAACGGCCGCCCGCGCGGCCATATGACGCACTGTAGGCGCGGGCCGCCTGCACGACTTGCACAATCTTGCGCATTGTTTGTGCCGTGGGCCTAACCGAGCATGTCCGACCAGATTGCGCGGCTCCAGCCTTGGGCGAGCTTGCCCTCGGCGGCGGAAGGCGCATCCGACAACCCGCCGGCACCGGGCACTGTGACCATGGTGTGCTCGGCCGGGTCGTAGCGGTGGACGGTCGCCACGTGCATCGCCTCGTCTGGCGTGGCAAAGCTGTAGCAGGTGTTGGTGTAGAGCGGCGACGCATCGGGCGCGTGCCCGGCGAGCATCGCCACCACTGCAGCGGCGGCCACCTTGCCGTGCTGATTGGCCATGTGGCCCGACTTGGGCATCAACGGCGCGGTCTGGATGGCATCGCCAATCACATGCACGCCCGGCGCCACCTTCGATTCGAACGAGAGGAAATCCACCTCGCACCAGCGTCCGTTGGCCGTCGCCAACCCGGCTTGCACGGCAATCGCCCCTGCACGTTGCGGCGGGATCAGGTTGACCACATCTGCCTGCACATCGTCCTGCACGTCGAACTTGAGCACGCGGGCCTTGGCATCAATGTCGACGGCGTTGTACTGCGGGCGATATTCAATGTGCCTCGGATAACGCTCGGCCCACACGCGCTTGAACAGTGCGCCCTTGGAGGTCACGTCGTCATTGGCATCGAGGATGAGCACGCGCGCATCCGGCTTGGCGCGCTGCAGCCAGTTGGCGATCAGGCAGGCGCGCTCGTACGGCGCGGGCGGGCAGCGGTACGGCGCCAGCGGAATGCTGATCGCCACCGTGCCGCCATTGGGCATGGCTTCGAGCCGATGGCGCAGTGCCAGCGTCTGCATGCCGGCCTTCCATGCGTGCGGAGCCTGCGCAGCCGTAGCGGCGTTGGCGAGGCCGGGAATCGCGCCGGGCATGAAATCAATCCCGGGCGAGAGAATCAGGCGGTCGTAATCGAGCGTACCGCCCCCGGCCAGCCGCACCTGCTTCGCGCCGAGGTCGATGGCCGATGCGCGGTCGCGCACCCAGCGCACACCATGGCGCTCGACCAGGGCGTCATACGGCACGGTAATCGACGCCATGTCACGGTCGCCCGACAGCACGAGATTCGACAGCGGGCACGAGACAAACGCGGCGTTCGGCTCGACCAGCGTCACGTCGACACGGCCACCGGAGAACACGCGCACGTACTTGGCCGCCGTCGCGCCGCCATACCCGCCGCCGACCACCACCACGCGCGCATTGCGCATGCCCGATAGCGATGCGCACGCAGCCAGCGGCCCGGCCAGCGCCGTTGCTCCAAGCGCGCGCAACATGGCGCGTCGATCCTTGCGCAGCGACTCACTCATGGCGCCTCCTGCGGTTGGCGCGACAGCCAGCCGGCAATGGCAGCCATCTGTGCGTCGTCATAACCACGTGCGATCTGGCCCATCACCGTGGACGGGCGCGTGCCGTTGCGAAACGCCTGCAACGCATCGATCAGCTCGGCCTGCGAGCGGCCCGCCAGCGACGGCAATGTCTGCGCGGCGCGCCTGGCCCCCGGCGTGGCGGGGGCAACATCGGCGTGATGACAACTGGCGCACGTAGCGGCCCAGGTGCGGGCTTGCAAGTTGGAGGGCGGGCGATCGGCCGCCTGGGCCGTGGACAGCGCCGCAAATAGAACGGCGGCAACAAAACGGTGGACGACGGGCATGGGGGGCTGCGAAGTCGCGGAAGCGTCATACGCTAACACGCACGGCTGGCTATGTGCCCCGTGATGCGCGCAGGCAACAAAAAACGCAGCGCGGTGGCTGCGTTCCCTGCGAAGCGATGTTGCCGATGCCGCTGATATGGCTTACGGCAATTGCTTGCCCGGCGGCAGTGCCGGCGAGTTGGTCGGTGACACGGTAACGCCCGGCGCGGCCGACGTCACAGGTGCCGGTGCCTGCGTGGCCGTTGGCGTGCCTTGCACCGGCGCGGGCGTGCCTTGCGATGCATCGGGCGCGGTCGACGGGTTGGTCGACGTGGCGTTCGAATCCAGGCGCCTGCGTTCGTCTTCGCTCACGTAGTCGAACACCTTCACGACCTTGTTGACGCCACCCACGGTGCGCACGGCCTCGGTGGCCTTGTTGCCTTCGGCCTCGGTCACCACACCCAGCAGGAAGACGGTCTGCGCTTCGGTCGTCACCTTGATGGAGTTCCAGGGCACGCCTTCCGTGCCGGCCAGCATGCTCTTCACCTTGGTGGTGATGTACGTATCGTTGGTGCGCGAGCCAAACGTGCTCGACACCGGCGTCACCACGATCTCGTTGACGACCTCGCGTGCGTTCTGCAGCTTCTGCGCGTACTGGCCGATCTCCTGCTTGGTCTGCTCGGTGCCGGCTTCGCCGGTCAGCAGCACCTTGCGGTTGTAGACCGTCACGTTGACGTGGGCGCGGCCGTCGTAGCGCGAGATCAGCGTGCTCTCGGCTTCCATCTGCAAACCGCGGTCGATGGTCTGGGTAGCGGTCGGGCGACGGTCGGTGGCAAGCGCCACGCCGCCGGCCACGGCGCCGGCAAACAGCGGGAAGCAGGCGGTCAACTGCGTGGCGGTGACACCGGCCAGGGCGGCCAGCACGACAATGCGGCGGGCGCTGGCAAACGTAGGCGACGAGAGTTTCATGCTGTCCTTGGATGAAATCCGGAAGAAAGAAGAGCCAGGCTCAAGCTTCGACACCGAAGGCATCGCGCATCCATGCAATGCGTGTGCCATCGATGGCGATGACGTCAAAACGGCAGGCGGGCACATTCTCGGCCTGCCGTGCGAGAAAATCTTCGGCTGCGGCAATCAGGCGGCGCTGTTTGGCGGGCGTGACACTCGCGGCCGCCCCGCCGAAACGCTGCGTGGAACGCGCCACGCGGGCGCGCACCTCGACAAACACCAACACACCGGCCGCATCGCGCATCACCAGATCAATCTCGCCGCCCTTGCAGCGATAATTGCGGGTGACCACCGACAAACCGCGCGCCTGCAGATAGCGCAGCGCGCGATCTTCACCGGCCTCGCCGGTTGTAGCGTTGTCGTGTGGCACAGGAACGGGCTGCGGCGCGTGCATTTGCGGTTTGAACCAAGTGACTGAGAGAAGTTCTCGTGAGTGATCCTGACTGGACCCTGCTGGCGCACGACCAGCACTATCCCGCCGGCGCATTATATGTGGTGGCCACCCCCATCGGAAACGCCGCCGACGTGTCGCTGCGCTCGCGTCATGTGCTCGGCCTCGTTGATGCGGTGGCCTGCGAGGACACGCGCAACACCGGGCAGTTGCTCAATCGGCTGGGCTTGTCGCGGCCGATGCTGGCGGCGCACGAGCACAACGAGCGCGAGGCAGCGGCGCGCATCGTCGCGCGTCTGGCGCAGGGCGAGCGCATTGCCTATGTGTCTGATGCGGGCACACCCGGCGTGTCAGACCCCGGCTCGCGCATTGTCGAGGCGGTGCGTGCGGCGGGCCAGCGCGTGATCCCGCTGCCGGGCGCGAGCGCGGTGGTCACAGCGCTTTCCGCCGCCGGCGAGCTGCTCGACACGTCGGATGGGCAATTCACGTTTGTTGGCTTCCTGCCGCCCAAGGCTGGGCAGCGCGACGCCGCCATCCGTCAATGGGCGGCGCATGGGCCGGCGTGGGTGCTGTACGAGGCGCCGCATCGCATCGACGCCACTCTCGCCGCGCTGGCGGAGCATTTGCCAGCGCGGCGTTTGCTCATCGGTCGTGAGCTGACCAAGCTGTTCGAGCAGATTGTCGTGCTGCCTGCAGCCGATGCACCCGCATGGCTTGCCGCCGATGCCGCCCACGGCAAGGGCGAGTTCGTCTTGGTGGTGGAAGGCGCAGGCACGCAGGATGCGGCACCGACCGCCATGGCGGCGGATCAGGTCTTGCGCTTGCTGTTGGCCGAGCTGCCCGCCAAGCGCGCGGCCAAGCTGGCCGGGGCGATTACGGGTGCGCCGGTAGACGCGCTGTATCAGAGCGCGCTGGCGTTGAAAAACGAGGGGAAGGATTGACGGTGCTGAAAGACGGCTGAATCAGCGGCGCTTGGCGCGACGCTTGATCGCCTTCTTCTTTGCGGGTGCGGGCTCATCACCGCCCACATCGGCATCACCGTCATTGCTGGCGACGTCGGTTTGCGTCAACTCGGGGCGCAACGCTTCGACTTCGGCGCGCGACAGACGGCGGATCTCCACCTGCGTCGAACCGCGCTTCACGAAGTCCAGACGCTTGGCCGCCGCATACGACATGTCGACGATGCGCTTGCCGTGATACGGGCCGCGATCCGTCACCTTGGCCACCACCACGCGGTCGTTGGAAAGGTTACGCACCAGCACCCAGCTCTGCAGCGGCAGCGACGGATGCGCCACCGTGAAGGCGTTCATATCGAAGCGCTCGCCACTGGCGGTACGGCGGCCGTGGAAGCCGCGGCCGTACCACGAAGCCACGCCGCGTTGCTCGAACGTACCGAGGTCGGCGCGCAGGCCGGGGCTCGTATCTGCGTTCTCGTCAAGCTTGAGGCTGCTCGAATCCGGCACGCCGCGAAACGACAGCGCGCCCCAGGCATCGGGGTTGTTGCGCGGGTCGGCCGGCTTCAACGCGGCGGCTGCAGGCTTGCTGGCCTGCAGGCCAGGCTGCCCACCCGTGGGCGGTTCGCCGGGTACGGCGGCACAGCCTGCGAGCGCCAGCAGTGCGGCACCATGCGTCAGCCAGGCACGCAGCGTGCGGCCGGCCGAAAGGCTGGGGATCGGGTGGGTCAACTGGAACATGGCCGCGAGTCTAACACGCATGCTTTGATCGATTATTTACATTTCCTATTAAAAGGATCACATCATGCTGTCATCTCGCATCAATTTTGTAATATTTTCTTTCCGATGTAACAGTGCGCCCCGCGAGCCCAGTGCTGGCGCGGGCTCGGCCCGATACAATCGGGTTATCCCTGACATGCGCAAATGCGCGCCAAAGATCACATGAAAGTCGTCGTCATCCCCGTTACGCCGTTTGAACAGAACTGCACGCTGCTGATCGGCGACGATGGCGCGGCCGCCGTCACCGACCCGGGCGGCGATATCGAACGCATCCTGGCCGCCGCCCAACAGCACGGCGCGCGCATCGAAAAGATCCTGCTCACGCACGGTCATGTTGACCACTGCGCCGCCGCCGATGCGCTGCGCACACAGCTTGGCGTGCCCATCGAAGGCCCGCACAAAGACGAGGCGTTCTGGATCGATCAGCTTCCGATGCAAAGCCAGCGCTTCGGCTTTCCGCCGGCCAACGCCTTCGTGCCCGACCGCTGGCTGGATGATGGCGACACAGTAGAAGCCGCTGGCCGCACGCTGCAGGTGTTTCACTGCCCCGGCCACACGCCCGGCCATGTGGTGTTTTTCAGCGCGGAAGATCGCGTCGCCATCGTCGGCGACGTGCTGTTCGCGGGTTCAATTGGCCGTACGGATTTTCCGCGCGGCAATCATGCGGACCTGATCCGCGCGATCCGCACCAAGCTCTGGCCGCTCGGCGACGACGTCACCTTTGTGCCGGGCCACGGGCCGGTCTCCACCTTCGGCGAGGAGCGCGCGACCAATCCGTACGTTGCCGATCGCCTGTTTGCCAACGAAGGCACAACATGAGCGATCAAGATAACGACAGCGACAACATCTTCGCCGACACCGCGCCTGCCGCACCGGCAGACAAGCCTCGCCGCAAGCGCGGCAACCAGCTGCCTGACACACGGCCCGAAATCTACGTCAGCACCGACATTGAAGCCGATGGGCCCATTCCAGGGCCGCACTCGATGCTGAGCTTCGCGAGCGCGGCGTACCTGGCCGACAAGACGCTCGTCGGCACGTTTGAGGCCAACCTGGAAACGCTGCCGGGCGCTGAAGGCCACCCGATCCAGATGCAATGGTGGCAAACGCAGCCCGAGGCGTGGGCGGCCTGCCGTACCAACCTCGAAGCCCCCGAAGTGGCCCTGCCACGCTACGTGGAATGGGTCGAGAGCCTGCCCGGCAAGCCTGTGTTCGTGGCGTTTCCGGCAGGCTTCGATTTCACCTACATGTTCTGGTACATGATGCGTTTTGCCGGACGCTCGCCGTTCGGCTGGGCAGCGCTCGACATCAAGACGCTGGCCTTTGCGCTCACGGGCCTGCCGTATCGACGCAACGTGAAGGCGCTCTTTCCCGAACACTGGCACGACCCGCTGCCGCACACGCATATCGCGCTGGACGACGCAAAAGAGCAAGGCGCACTTTTCTGCAACATGCTCGCCGAGTTGCATCAACGGCAAACCGAGCGCGAAGCCCAGCGCGCCGCCGCACAAGTGCCCCACCAATCTGCTCAGGATTGAGCGCCGGACACATCACGCATTTCGCCAAGAGCCGCATACCGTTTGCGTCTTGCCCGCGTGATGCGCGCACCATGCCGCAACGCAACTTGCAGCGCCGCAAACCCGCGCCTACGCTGGGCTTGTGCGAGGCGACCAGACGACTGCGCCACCCGGCGCCGGCAAGCAAAGCCACTCGCATACGCCATTTGCTTGCCGTATCGTTTTCGGGCCGCACGTGCCCCCGACGCCGGTGCGTGCCGGCGTCGGCTATCAGCCAACAACGGGAGGTTCCGCGATGCGATTTTCCCGTGACGCGTTTGACACGCAACACTTGCGAGCGATGACGGAGCGCTTGCATTGGCATCGCAAATCGTCTGCGAAGGCGGTCCCGTTGAGCATGCGTGCGCAGCATCTACATCACACGCACAGCAACGCGCACCACGACGCAGAGGTGATGAAAGTCGCCATGGTGTCTACCGTGGCGGCGCTGGCAGTGGTGCTTGCCGCCCTGCTGGCAATTGGCTTCGGGTCAGAAATGGCCCGATGGATGGGCCTGGAATAATCCGGTGCCCTTGCGCGTCTTGACGGACGCAGCCCCGGCCCTCGCGCAAAGCGAGATACGGCCACCCCTGAACGGCCTGTCCGATGGAAATCGCCAGGCCGTTCAACTTTGTGGGGCGCCGGAGTTACTTCAGGAAGGCGTCGAGTGCTTCGGGTGTGCGGCCGATGGTGGCCCTGTCGTTGCGAACGAGCACGGGGCGCTGCAGCAGCTTCGGGTGTGCTGCAATGGCCTTGAGCAGCGCGTCATCTGATGCATCGGCCAGATTGAGTTGCGCGTATTCGTCTTCGTTTTCTCGGACGAGCGTGCGCAGCGGAGTGTCGAGCTGCGCGGCGAGCCTCTTGAGATCAGCCAGCGTGGGCGGCGTGCTCAGGTATTCGATGACGTCGAGTTGTTCGCCCTTTTCTGCGGCAAAGGCCTCGGCCTGTTCAAGGGCGGCGCGGGATTTGGAGCAGCGGGGGTTGTGGTAGATCTGCATGGGCGTTGGCGTGGGCGTTGGCTTGATGAAACGTGCCGTCATCTTAAGCGCTGGCGCGTAGCCGTTGGTTTCGTGGTTGGCTGTGGGGGGATTCGCAGGTTTGGATGTTGGCTCCCTGCAAGGGCCGATGCAAGGGATGCGGGATGCAGGATGCGGGATGCGCAAACCTCAAAAACCCAAACCGCGTATGGAAATCCCCCTCCACCCGCCCCAGCCATCACTGGTCTACCATGGCCTCACAACCAAATGTGACACGCCAGGAGACCCTCCATGCCCACCGATGCCACGCACCGCGTCTTCAATCAGGTCCAGGATCTGACCGGCTTCAACCCCTTCACGTCCGACGCCACGCTGCAAAGCGCCCTCGAACGCCTGGGCGGCGGCTGGAACGCCGATGCGTTGCGATCCTTCGGTGACCAGCTCGGCGCCCCCGAAACCCTGCGGTGGGCCGCCGAGGCCAACGAATACCAGCCCGAACTCCACACCCACAGCCGCACCGGCGAGCGCATCGACGCCATCCGCTTCGACCCCGCCTGGCACGCCCTGCTCAGCCTGATGCGCGGCCAGGGCCTGCAGGCTCTGCCGTTTGTCGACCCACGCCCCGGCGCCTGGATTGCCCGCACCGCCGGCTATTTCATGCAGGCCCAGATCGAATCCGGCACGCTCTGCCCGGCGACGATGACGTTCGCCAGCATCCCCGTGCTGCAGAAAGAGACCGCGCTGTTTGCTGATCTGGGCCCGCGTCTGTATGCCCGTGAGCATGATGCGCGCGATCTGCCGTGGCGCCAGAAGAACGCCATCCTCATCGGCATGGGCATGACGGAAAAGCAAGGCGGCTCCGACGTGCGCAGCAACATCACGGTGGCCACCGCCTTGCGCGGCGAGGGGCGCGGCGCGACGTACGCCATCACCGGGCACAAGTGGTTCTTCTCGGCGCCGATGTGCGATGCACACCTGGTGGTTGCGCGCATGGGCGCCGAAGATGGTCCGCTGTCGTGCTTTTTCGTGCCGCGCTTTCGCGACGACGGCAGCAAAAACCCGATCGAGATCCAGCGCCTAAAGAACAAGCTCGGCAACCGCTCCAACGCCAGCAGCGAGGTGGAGTTCCGTGGCGCGGAGGGCATCCTCATCGGCGAGGAAGGGCGCGGCATTCCGACCATCATCGAGATGGCGACGCACACGCGCCTGGACTGCGTGATCGGCAGCGCGGCCATCCTGCGCCACGCACTGATGCAGGCGCTGCACCACGCGCGCCATCGCATGGCATTTGGCCGCTTGCTGGTCGATCAGCCGCTGATGCGCAATGTGCTGGCTGATCTCGCGCTTGAATCTCAGGCCGCGACCTTGCTGATGATGGAACTGGGCAGCGCGTTCGAGCGCGCCGATGTCGATCCGCTGGCCGCCGCCTGGAAGCGCATCGTCACGCCGGCGGCCAAGTTCTGGGTCTGCAAGCGCACCCTCGAAGCCACGGGCGAGGCGATGGAAGTCTGGGGCGGCAACGGCTATGTCGAGGAAGGCCCGATGGCGCGCCTGTACCGCGAGGCGCCGGTCAATTCCATCTGGGAAGGCTCGGGCAACGTGATGTGCCTGGATGTGCTGCGCGCCATCGCACGCACGCCGGACGATGCGCTGCGCCTGGTACACGACATTGGCGAGCGCGCGCAGGGCCACCGCGCCGTGCGTGCCGAACTGGCTGCGCTGCAGGCGATGCTGCATCAGCCGGGCGACATTCAGGAGACCTCCGCGCGCCGCATCGCGCAGGGGCTGGCACTGACCGCGCAGGCCGCGCTGATGCTGGCGCACGCCCACCCGGACGACGCCGAACGCTTTATCGCCAGCCGCTTTCACCATCAGCATGGCCGCGTGTTTGGCACGCTCGACGGCCACGCGCAGGAACTGGGGGCCGTGCTGCAGCGCGCATGGCCCGCGTGAACGCGCTGTGAAGAGGCCACAGGTTGGAAGCGGCGAAGGCAATGAAAGCAGGATGAAAGACCGCATCGCATAGGGTGGGGAGCCGCGCAAGCGCGCCGGCACCAGAAAAATAATCCGACAGGAGACATCCCCCGTGCCGCATCCGACCCGCGCATTGCCCGCGGCCGGCCTGGCGTTGTGCGCATTCCAGGCGTTGGCCGCATCCACCAGCCCCGTTCTCGACCGCATTCGCGAATCCGGCACCGTCCGGCTGGCGTATCGCGAGAACTCCGTGCCGTTCTCCTACATCGATGGCGGCAAGCCGGTGGGGTATTCGATCGACCTCTGCGCGCGGCTGGTTGATGCGATCAAAGTGGCGCTCAAGCGGCCGGAGCTGAAGGTGGCCTATGTGGCGGTGACACCGGCCACGCGCATTGCCGCCATCACCGAGGGCAAGGCCGATCTGGAATGCGGCTCGACCAACAACACGCGCGAGCGGCGTGAGAAGGTAGCGTTCACTATCCCGCATTACATTGCCAGCAGACGCATGTTGGTCAAGACCACCTCGGGCATCCACCGCTGGGAAGACCTGAACAACAAGACGGTGGTGTCCACGCGGGGCAGTACCAACGGCGGGCAGATTCGCTCAATGGCCGATGCGCGCGTGCTCAAGATCAACGTGATCGAAGCCAAGGACCACGCCGAAGCCTTTGGCATGGTGGCAGTTGGCAAGGCCGATGCGTTTGCGATGGACGACGTGCTGCTCTATGGCTTTCGCGCCACTTCGCCCCACCCGGCGGACTACGCGGTGGTCGGCAGCAACCTGGCCGTAGCGCCCTACGCAATCATGCTCGGCAAGGACGATGCGGCGTTCAAGAAAGTGGTCGACCTGGCAATGTCGCGCACGATCCTCGATGGCGATGCAGAGAAGCTCTACAAGAAGTGGTTCCAGCAGCCCATTGCGCCCAACGGTGTGAAGCTTGAGATTCCGATGAGCTTCCTGCTGCGCGACTCGTTCAAGTTTCCGACCGACAAGGTGGCGGACTAACGCAACACCCATCAACCATGCACCGAGAAGGTGCTTGAGGGTATACCCGCAATCAGCGCATAATGCGCGCCCATGGCGGCGCGTGACATTGCTTCACGGTTTGGCATTCTCCGGGGGAGTGGCGCGCGCAAGCCAGTTCGACGCGATCGATCCGGGCTGACCCGGCAAACGATTGCGAAGACGGCCGCGCCGACAGGGCACAGCGGCAGCGGCACGGTCACTTCGGGCCAGCCGTGCCCATATAGCCCTAACTCTCTCCCAGGACCTTTGACGATGCTGTTCCCTGCGCGCACGTGGCTGCTGCCCGCGTTTGCCATTCCTGCCGCTGTTTCCGCCGCGCTCTCTTCATCCAACGCCCTCGCCGCCACCCCGACACTCGATCGCATCCGCGACTCGGGCACGGTACACGTGGCGTATCGGGAAGACTCGATTCCGTTTTCGTACCTCGACGGCAGCAAGCCAGTGGGCTACGCGATCGACATCTGCTCGCATCTGATCGACTCGCTCAAGACCACGCTGAAGCGCCCCGACCTGAAGGTGCAATACCTGCCGGTGACGGCTGCAACGCGCATGGACGTGATCGCCACGGGCAAGGCCGACCTGGAGTGTGGCTCAACCAATAACTCGCGCGATCGACGCGAGAAGGTGGCCTTTACGATTCCGCACTACATCACCAAGGGCCGCATGCTGGTGAAGACGGCCTCGCCCATCCAGCAATGGGAAGACCTGAACGGCAAGACGGTGGTGGCCGCACGCGGGTCAACCAATGCCGACCTCGCACGCAAGCTCAACGAGACCGGTATGACGATGCACGTGGTGGATGCCAACGACCTGCGCAGCGCGTTTGCGATGCTGGCCGATGGCCGCGCCAATGCGTTCGCCGGTGACGACATCCTGCTCTCGGGCATGCGCGCCACGGCCAGGAATCCGGCCGACTATCGCCTGGCGGGCAAGACCCAGTTGGTGTCGTCGTACGCAATTATGCTCAGCAAGCAAGACCCGGAATTCAAGAAGCTGATCGATCAGTCGATGACGCGGCTGATTGTGGACGGCGAGGTGCCGAAGCTATACAAGAAGTGGTTCCAGCAGCCGATTCCGCCCAACGGGGTGAACCTGGAAGTGCCGATGAGCTATCTGCTGCGGGACTCGTTCAATACGCCAACGGATAGTGCTGGCAACTGAGGCTGGCCGTTGTAGTGCCTGGGGGGCCGGGCGAGGAGACCTTCGGGTCTGCCGGTCGTTCTCTAAGGGCCGGTTTTGCTACCCCCGCCGTCAGGCCCGCCACCCCGTGTAGCAACGAGATGGCGAGCCTCCGATGCAACTTGGCGAGGCCGACATGCCATCTGTCAGAAGCGGGCACCGCCCCGCATACGCCAGCATCCACCCGCCCGAGTATCGGCACGGGTTTCTGGATGGCATCGGTGCCTTCGTATCAATGGTGCTGGAGGGCCGTCAGATCAACCCTGAAACGTGGGAAGTGCTCTGCGTGTGGCCAGTGAGCGGGTCAAAGGAAAGCCGGTGATCAGTTGCCGATCTGGCGGCTCACCTGGTTTTCCTGCTGGTTCAGTACGCGCTGTTCCGGCTTGGTGATGTGGCCGCCGTTCTGGGCGGCCATGTCGCGCTCTTCCTGGCGGATCTGGCGATCGTCCTTGCGCAGCGTCGCGGCCTGGCCCTTGGTGATCTCGCCTTCCTTCACTTCGTTGTGGATGCGGCGGTTCTGGTTGGCCAGGCGCTTGTTCACTTCAGCGCGGCGTGGGTGTTCCTTTTGCCAGTGCGTTTGCGCGAAGGCGCCGGTGGCGGCGGACAGAGCGACAGCGGACACAGCCAGGACTTTGACGATGCGGTTCATGGTTTTCCCCCAATTGGCGGCTGACCGATTCAGCCGCTCTGCTGCCAATAACGGCCCGTTTCGGCTGAACGCTGACGGCCGTCGTGTAACCGCGCGTAAGCCGTGTAACGGCGGCGGGAGAAAGCGAGGGGCGCAAACGCGTGCGGCTTGCAATCGAGGCTATCGCCATCCAAAAAGCGGGTGAGAAACGCGTGTGCGCGCAGCGTCGGCGGCCCTCGCAAAACCCCGGCTGGCGGCAGCCATGATGACGCGCAAAGCGCGTCGCCCCCGCGTGCTACCATCGCCCTCCGCTGTCAGTTCCCGCCCGATTTCCTCCCGCCTGTTCCCATGTCTTCTGGTCTCGCCCACGGGCTCAACGCTGCTCAATCCGAAGGTGTGCACTATCTCGATGGCCCATGCCTGGTGCTGGCGGGGGCGGGCTCGGGCAAGACGCGCGTGATCACGCAGAAGATCGCGCACCTGATCCTCGACAAGGGATTCGAGCCGCGTCACATCGCCGCCGTCACGTTTACCAACAAGGCGGCCAAAGAGATGCAGGAGCGCGTGGCCAAGCTGATGGATGGCAAGACACGCGAAGACGGCAAGCGTATCCCCATCAAGCAACTCACGGTGTGTACGTTCCACTCGCTGGGCGTGCAGATTCTGCGTGCGGAGGCCGAGCACGTGGGCCTCAAGCCGCGCTTCTCGATCATGGATTCGGACGATTGCTTCGGCATGATCCAGGAGCAATTGGCGACCACCGACAAGCAACTGATCCGCCGCGTGCAGAGCACGATCTCATTGTGGAAGAACGGTCTTGTCGACCCCGAAACCGCCATTGCGGAGGCGCTCGCCAACAACAACGCCGACGATCACCAGGCCGCGCTGGTCTACCGCAACTACGTCGCCACGCTGCACGCGTATCAGGCGGTGGATTTTGACGACCTGATCCGCATTCCCGCCGAACTGTTCGCGCGCAATGAAGACGTGCGCCTGAAGTGGCAGAACCGCCTGCGCTATTTCCTCGTCGACGAATATCAAGACACGAATGCCTGCCAGTACCAGCTTCTGAAGCTGCTGGCGGGCGGCTCGCACCTGCGCGCACCGGCCTTCACGGCAGTGGGCGACGACGACCAGGCCATCTACGGCTGGCGCGGCGCCACGCTGGACAACCTCAAGCTGCTGCAGACCGATTTCCCGAACCTGAAAGTCATCAAGCTGGAGCAGAACTACCGCTCCACGGTGCGCATCCTGAATGCGGCCAACGCCGTCATCGCGCAGAACCCAAAGCTGTTCGAGAAGACGCTGTGGAGCGAGCACGGCATGGGCGACGCCATCAACGTGACGGGCGCCAATGATGAAGAGCACGAGGCCGAGAGCGTGGTCTTCAAGCTCTCCGCGCACAAGTTCGAGCGCCGCGCGCAGTTTCGGGATTACGCGATCCTGTATCGCGGCAACTTTCAGGCGCGCCTGTTCGAGCAGATCCTGCGGCGTGAGCGCATTCCGTATGTGCTTTCGGGCGGGCAGAGCTTTTTCGACAAGGCCGAGATCAAGGACTTGTGTGCGTATCTGCGCCTGATCGCCAACGCGGATGATGACCCGGCGTTCATCCGCGCCATCACGTGCCCCAAGCGCGGCGTGGGGAATGCGACGCTGGAAGTGCTGGGCGCGTTCGCTGGGCAGGCCAAGGTGTCGTTGTTCGAGGCGGCAATGATGGGCGGCATCGAGGCGCAGCTCGCGCCGCGTCAACTGGAGCCGCTGCGCGTGTTCTGCGAGTTCATCGTGCGCCTGTCAGACCGCGCTGCGAAGGAGCCCGCCGGCACGCTGCTCGACGAGATGATGGAAGGCATCCACTACGAGGCCTATCTGTACGACACCTACGACGAGCGGCAGGCCCAGAACAAGTGGACCAACGTGCTGGAGTTTCTGGATTGGCTCAAGCGCAAGGGCACCAAGCCCGAGAAGCTCGAAGACGAAGACGCCACCAACTTCGACAACGCCGATGGCCTGATGGACACCGGCAAGAACCTGCTGGAGCTCACGCAGACCATCGCGCTGATCAGCATGCTTGAAGGCAGGGAAGAGGACCCGGATGCGGTGCGGCTCTCGACATTGCATGCGAGCAAGGGGCTGGAGTATCCGCACGTGTTTCTGGTGGGCGTGGAAGAAGGGATCCTGCCGCACTGCCGTGAAGACGACGACCTGACCGACGAGAAGATCGAGGAAGAGCGGCGGTTGATGTATGTAGGCATTACGCGGGCGCAGCGCAGCTTGCATATCAGTTGGTGCAAGAAGCGCAAGCGGGCGCGTGAAACCGTGGTGTGCGAGCCGTCGCGATATATCGCGGAGATGAAGCTTGGAGAGGAGGATGGGCCTGCGCCGGAGGACTCGATGCCGGCAATGTCGCCCAAGGATCGGTTAGGGGCGCTTAAGGGGTTGCTCGCAGCAAAGAAACCCGTGGCGACTTGAGCCATCAGCACGCCAGCCAGAAAAAAAAGGTCAACCATCACGACGGGTTGGCCTTTTTTCTTTGGCGCTGAGCCCTTGGATGGCGTCTTGGATTTTGCTTCCCCGCACGGCCGCGCGAATTCAAGGAGAAGTCGGTCATCTCCGGCGCGTCGTTCTTTTGCTGCGTGCCTTTGGCCAGACAAAGAAAAGTGCGTCATGTCCGGCGGGGTATGAAACGGGCCACCGCATCCCTGCCCTCCTATAATCCGGCCCACAAAACCCTCATCGGAGACCCGCAGGATGCAAACCCTCCATCCTCCCAAGCACATTTCGGCAGCAACCCTGCCGGAGTTGACGCTGCGCGGCATGATTCTCGGTGCCATCATCACCGTGATCTTTACCGCTTCCAACGTGTACCTCGGCCTGAAAGTGGGCCTGACGTTTTCTTCGGCGATTCCCGCAGCGGTCATTTCGATGGCGGTGCTGCGCATGCTCGGCGGCGCCAACATCCTTGAGAACAACATGGTGCAGACGCAGGCGTCTGCGGCAGGGACGCTGTCTTCCATCATTTTCATCCTGCCGGGCCTGGTGATGATCGGACACTGGCAGGGCTTTCCGTTCTGGCAAACGTTTGGTGTCTGCATGGCTGGCGGCATGCTGGGCGTGGTGTTCACAATTCCGCTGCGCCACGCGATGGTGGTGCAGAGTGATCTGCCCTACCCCGAAGGCGTGGCCGCCGCAGAAATCCTGCGCGTGGGCAGCGGCCAATCGGCGGACGGCTCCGACGCTGACGATAACGCCGTGCCCGCCGCCACCGGCATGCGCGATCTGGCTGCCGGCGGCATTGTCGCGGCCGTCGTCGCGTTTGCAACCAGTGGCCTGCGCCTGCTGGGCGAAGGGGCGAGCTGGTGGTTCGCAGCGGGCGCCGCGGTGGTGCGCTTGCCGCTGGGTTTTTCAACGGCGCTGCTGGGCGCCGGTTACCTGATCGGGCTGGTGGCCGGGCTGGCAATGCTGGTGGGCCTGGTGATTGCCTGGGGCATCGCGGTGCCGTATCTGACGTCCATCACGCCAATGCCGGCAGGCAAGGCACTCTCCGCATTCGGCACGGATGTGTGGCGCACACAGGTGCGCTTCATCGGCGCGGGCGTGATCGCCGTGGCGGCCGTGTGGACACTGGGCACGCTGATCGGCCCGGTGGTGCACGGCGTGAAGCGTGCGTTCGGCAGCGTGCGCCCGAAAGCCGATGGCGCGCAGCGCACCGAGCAGGACATGGCACCGCGCTGGATTCTGCTGGTCACGCTGGCGATGGTCGTGGTGCTGGTGATCACCTTTGCCGCGTTCCTGGCGCCGACCATGCTGTCGGCCGGCTCGCGCTGGACGCTGATCACCTGCGCCGTGATCTTTGCGGTGGTGTTCGGCTTTCTGGTGGCGGCGGCATGCGGCTATATGGCCGGGCTGATCGGTTCGTCGTCGAGCCCGATTTCGGGCATCGGCATCATTGCCATCACGTTGGTGTCGCTGCTGTTGTTGGCGATTGGCGCGGACAACGGCATCGTCGGTTCGCCGGAAGCGAGCAAGCTGGGCATCGCGCTGGCCATCTTTACGACGTCTGCCGTGGTGGCCGTGGCGACCATCTCCAACGACAACCTGCAGGATCTGAAGACCGGCTGGCTGGTCGGGGCCACACCGTGGCGCCAGCAGGTGGCCCTGCTGATCGGCTGTGTGGCCGGTGCGGCAGTCATCTCGCCGGTGCTGGAGCTGCTGTACAACGCATACGGCTTTCCGGGCGCGCTGCCGCGTGTCGGCATGGACGCCTCGCAAGCACTGGCCGCGCCGCAGGCCACGCTGATGACGGCGATTGCCACGGGCATCTTCACGCACCAGCTGGAATGGAACATGGTGATTGCCGGCGTCGTCATCGGCGTGCTGCTGATCGCCGTCGACTGGGCGCTCAAGCAGCGTGGCGGCGTCGCCCGACTGCCGGTGCTGGCGGTGGGCATCGGCATCTATCTGCCGCCAACCATCAGCACGGTGCTGGTGACCGGCGCGGTGTTGGCGTGGGTGATCGAGAAAATTCTGGCCAAGCGCGCACAAGCGGCTGGTGTGCCGTACGAGCGCTATGCCGAAGTGCCGAACCGCCACGGCGTGCTGCTGGCCTCGGGCCTGATCGTGGGCGAAAGCCTGGTGGGCGTGCTGATGGCGGCCGTCATCGGGGCCACGGGCAAGGATGCGCCGCTCGCGATTGTGGGCGCTTCGTTTGAAGGCACGGCGCAATGGTTTGGGCTGATCGTGTTCGCCTTGGTATGCTGGGCGTTTTCGCGCCGCGTTCTGGCGGTGCACCCGACCCACTGACCCACTGACCCACTGACCCACTGACCCACTGACCCACTGACCCATCCGCATCATGCTGCTCCGCGACGCCACGCAAGCCGATCTGCCGGCTATTCTCGCCATCTTCAATGACGTAATCGCCACCTCCAACGCGATCTACACCGAAACCCCGGCCACGCTGGAAGACCGCACCGCGTGGTTTGCCCTGCGCGCCACGCAGGGCTATCCGGTGCTGGTGGCCGACGACGACGGACAAGTCGCGGGCTTTGCGTCGTTTGGCGATTTTCGCCCCTACCCCGGCTACCGCCACACGGTCGAGCACTCGGTGCACATTCACCGTGACTGGCGCGGCAAGGGGCTCGGCAGCCTTCTGACGGAAGCGCTGTGCGAGCGTGCGGCCGCCATCGGCAAGCATGTGATGGTCGGCGCCATCGACGGCGCCAATGCGGGCTCGATCCGCATGCACGAAAAGCTGGGCTTCAAGGAGGTGGGCCGCATGCCCGAAGCCGCCATCAAGCGCGGCCAATGGCTCGACCTCGTCCTGATGCAGCGCTGGCTGGAAGCGCCGGGCACGGTCCGCAACGACTGACCGGCCCCGGTCGTCAGCTCAACTTACGCAGGCTGCGTTGCCGCCTGTGTCCACCGCCCGCAACCACGTCGCACGGTCTCGTGCAGGTTGCGGGTTTCACGTTGCGCCCTGCGGATCCATTCAGCATCCGCGTCGCGCGCTTCCACCACCTCTCGCACCATATCGAGCGCGCCTTCGGACGATAGCGCTTCGGCGTGCGCCGAGAGCACTTTGCTCGTCTCCAGGATGTGATCGGCCAGCGCGCCGCGGTTGCCAGTGGCAGGGTCGACGTATTCGCCGGCCAGCCCAAAGCGGCACGCCTGGAAGCGGTTGAACGTGTAGACGAGGTAGTCGTCTTCCACCGGCACGAACGGGCGATCGAGCAGCAGCCAGCGGCCCAGCGCCTGGATGTAGGCGGCGATGGCGGCGGCGCGTTCCACCGTGAGGGGGGTGTCCATCACGCGGACTTCGATCGTGCCGAATTCGGGCTTGGGGCGGATGTCCCAGTAGAAGTCCTTCATGCTCTCGATCACGCCGGTGGCGCGCATCTTGTCGAAGTACGTGATGAAGGCATCCCACGTGAGCACGAATGGCGCGCGGCCCGACATTGGGAAGGCGCTGACCGAGTTCATGCGTGCCGAGGCAAACCCGGTATCCACGCCCTGCACGAACGGCGACGACGCTGCCAGCGCAATGAAGTGCGGCACGTAGCGCGACATGGCGTGCAGCAGGTACAGCGCATCGTCCGGGCTCGGGCACCCGATGTGCACGTGCTGGCCGAACACGGTGAACTGCTTGGCCAGATAGCCATACAGCTCTGAGATGTACTGATAGCGCGGCGACTGCGAAATCTGGCGCTGGCTCCATTGCTGGAACGGGTGCGTGCCGCCGCCGCAGATGCCGATGTTCAGCGCCGTGGCGGCATCGGCCATGCGGTCGCGCATCTCGCGCAGCTGCCACAGGGCCTCGTCGTGGCTGTGGCAGATGCCGGTGGAGATCTCGATCATCGAATCGGTGATCTCCGGCTTGATGTCGCCGGGGTATTCCTTGCCTTTGAGCATGCGCAGCAAGTCTGGCGACGCCGAGGCGAGGTCATAGTCGTGGCGGTTGACGAGCTGCAGTTCCAGCTCGACGCCAAACGTGAGCGCTTCGGATTTCGAGAACGGTTCGAGGGACATGGGGCTCAGCGCCTCCCTTCGTCTTGGCGCACCTCACCTGCCCAGCGCAAGGAGCGCGCGGTCAGGATCGGCGCAGCAATCTGCTGGATCGCCAGCGTGCACAGGATGATGGCCGCCAGCGGCCCGCCGGTTTGCGGATACAGCGCCGCCATATCGTGCATCAGCAGCCATGACAATCCCGACATGGGGCCGAGCGCCAGACCCAGCGCGATGCTCTGCCGCATCGACAGGCCCGAGAACGAGCCCAGCGCCGTCGTGGCCGCCAGCTTGGCGATGAAGCGCGAAAGCACAAGCGCCACTGCCGCCACACCGCCAATCGCCCAGTCCGATGCCTGGAGCGGCAAGCCGAGCGACACGATCATCACCACGATCAGGATGCTGCCCGCGCTGCCGAAGTGTGACGGCCACACACGCGGGTGGTCGTCCTGGTGCTTGAACACCACGCCCGCCAGCAGCAGCGTGAGCGGCACCGACAGCTTGAGCAGCTTGGCCATCGCCAGTGCAAACAGCACGAGGCCCACCAGCACCAGAAACGCGTAGTGATCATCACCCGCCATGCGGTGATACAGCGCATGGCCCACCTTGCCGACCACCCATGCCAGAAGCACGGAGCCTGCCAGCAGGTACAGCGGGTGGATCAGCGCGGCAGCCCAGTGGCCGTATTCACTATGCAGCCAGCCTGCGGTGAGCGGCACCAGCACGCTCGCGTAAATACTATTGAGCGCGCCCAGCGAAAGCAGCCGCTCCGTCACCTGGCCTTCCGCGCGCAGTTCGTTCTTGAGCTGCAGCAGTATCGTGGGCGACGTGGCCACTGCGATAGCGCCTGCAGCCACCGCCACCGGCGCCGCCACCCCGAACAATTGCAGCACCCAAGTCACGAGACCCCAAGTCAGCAAACTCTCAAAGCCGCTGGTGAGCAACAGCCAACGATTGGCGCGCAGCCACTCGAACGAAAGCCGGTGCCCCAACTCGAACAGCGCCAGCGCCAGCGCCATCTCAATCAGGATGTGGGTCTGGTCGAGCATGTCGGCGTCAATCAGCGGGCGGCCGAGCACACCGGCCACCAGCCCTGCCACCGCATAGCCGACGATGCGTGGCAGCTTGAGCGCCACGCGCGCGAACTCGCCGCACAGCGCTGCGCCAACCAGCGCCAGCCCGATCCAGAAGAGACCGCCAGGTGCGGGCGGCCACGAAGGGAAGAGATCGTGAAGTCCTGTCATGGGCGACATGGTACCCGAAGCACCCATTTGGAAAAGTCAGCCA
The DNA here is from genome assembly GCF_003851545.1 of Ralstonia sp. SET104. GTDB lineage: Bacteria > Pseudomonadota > Gammaproteobacteria > Burkholderiales > Burkholderiaceae > Ralstonia. The sequence continues at coordinate 139,185 of NZ_BHVX01000011.1, forward strand.
AGCACTGACACGCGTTAGAACCGCGTTACACGATATTTAATAATAGATCGAAGATTTTCGGCGCAAATACTGGCAATTTTGTGTTTGGAGCGATTTCCCGCCGGCAAAGAAAAACCGCCCTGAAGGGCGGTTTTCATACTGCAAACGGCTGAGGATGATCGGCTTACTTGCCGCCCACGCTCTCCAGCGGTGCCCACTTGCCGCCGGTGACCTTGTAGACGGTGATGCCACCGTCCTTCAGGTCGCCACTGGCGTCATAGGCGTAGTGCTTGGCGGTCACGCCTTGCATGTTGGTGGCGGCCAGGATCGGCAGGTACTTGCTCGGATCCGACGAACCGGCCTTGACCATGGCTTGCATCAGAGCCATGGCGCCATCGTAGGCGTACGGCGAGTACGTTTGCACCGGCGTACCGAAGCGCTTCTCATAACGCGCCTTGTAGCCAGCGCCGCCCGGCATCTGCTCCAGCGGCAGACCGGCCAGCGAGCACACCACGCCTTCGGCCGATTGCGCGCCCGCCAGCTTGATGAAGTCGTCGGTCTTGGACATTTCGCCCGACATCAGCGTGGACTTCATGCCCAGTTCGCGCATCTGCTTGACCAGCGGGGCCGATTGGCCTTCGGCACCGCCGTAGAACACGGCGTCCGGCTTCTTGGCCTTGATCTGCGTCAGGATCGACTTGAAGTCGGTGGCCTTGTCGTTGGTGAACTCGCGACGCACGATGGTGCCGCCGGCAGCCTTGGCGGCCTTCTCGAACTCGTCTGCCAGACCTTGGCCATAGGCCGTGCGGTCATCAATGATGGCGATGTTCTTGTAGCCCAGCTTCTTGACGGCGTACGTGCCGACCACCGAACCCTGCTGGGTGTCGGAGGTCATCATGCGGAACGTCGTCTTGTAGCCTTGCTTGGTGTATTCCGGCGCCGTGGCCATCGCGATTTCTGCGATGCCGGCGTTGTTGTAGATGCGCGAGGCCGGGATGGTCGTGCCCGAGTTGAAGTGGCCCAGCATGCCCTTGATGCCGTTGTCCACCAGCTTCTGTGCAACGGTGGTGCCGGTCTTCGGGTCAGCCTGGTCGTCTTCCGACACCAGTTGGAACTTGACGTCCTTGCCAGCGATCTTCGGCTTGGTGGCGTTGAACTCTTCCACAGCCAGCGTCAGGCCGTTCTGCATGTCCTTGCCGTATTGGGCTTGAGGACCGGTCATCGGGCCAGCGTAGCCGAGCTTGATGACTTCTTGAGCCGATGCGGCGCTACCCAATGCACACAGGGCCGCTGCCAGGCACAGTTGCTTCAATTTCATTTGTGCGTCTCCTAGTTCAAACGCAATTTGGATCAATAGCGCGACGGGATCACCGTCGCCCTCCTCCCGCTTCGCGCCCCACCCGTACCCGTCGTGCGGATGGTGCTGCGAATCCTGCTCGTGCTCCCCGTCAGCCGATGGTCATCAGGCTGGCGTTGCCACCCGCTGCGGCCGTATTGACCGACAGCGAACGCTCGATCAGCAGGCGCTCCAGCGCCAGCCCTTCCCCGCCATGCGGCAGGCCTTGCACGCCCACAATGGGGCCGGCACGTCGTGCCAGTCCTTCGCAAATGGCGCGCAGATGGTCCGAATCGCCGTGGTGCAGCACCGCATCAAACGCCGCTTCGTCAGTCGACCCGACCACGCGGACGCGCGATTGTACTGCTGCAGGCAAGCCCTGAAGTACCGCTTCGATGGCAGGGTTTTCCTGCACAACGGCCACACTGCCAACAGCCAGAACCGCCGCCAACTGGCGCAGCCAGTCGGCCGGATCAGCCGCCACGCACAGCACCGCCTCGCGCGGCAACAGCGTGTAGGTGTTGCGCTCGCCCGTCGGGCCCGGCAGCGTGGCCGTGGCACCCGTGGCCGAGGCAGCGGCCAGGCGTTCGCACAGTGCAGCAAGCTCGGCTGACTGCGCCGTCGACTGCTTGCGCGCCCAATCGGCCAGCGCATCGAACGGCGCCAGCAACGCGCGGCGCGCATCGGTGTCGATTTCCGTGCCGGTGCCTGCGGTCAACTGCAGCGCCGTGCGCATGCCGTCTTGCGGACACGTCGACAGCAAACGCAGCAGATACAGCGGCCCGCCCGCCTTCGGGCCAGTGCCCGACAGGCCTTCGCCGCCGAACGGCTGCACGCCCACCACGGCGCCCACGATATTGCGGTTCACATACAGATTGCCAACGTGCGCACGGTCGACCACGTGCGCGATGGTCTCGTCAATGCGCGTGTGGATGCCCAGCGTCAGGCCGTAGCCCGTGCCATTGATCTGCTCGATCAGCTTGGTGAGGCCAGCGCTATCCGAATCCTTGGCCGTGCGCTTCCAGCGCACCACGTGCAGCACCGGGCCGAAGATCTCGCGCGTCAGGTCCGACAGGCTGTCGAGTTCGATCACCGTCGGCGGTACAAAGGTGCCGTGCGCGCAGGCAGCTGGCACTGGCGCCTGATGCACACGGCGGCCCTTGGCGCGCATGCCTTCGATATGGCCGACGATGTTGTCGCGCGCTTCGGCGTCAATCACCGGGCCGACGTCCACCGACAAGCGATCCGGATTGCCCATCGCCAGTTCGGCCATGCCGCCCTTGAGCATCGTGAGCACGCGGTCGGCCACATCGTCCTGCAGGCACAGCACGCGCAGCGCCGAGCAACGCTGCCCCGCTGAATCAAACGCAGACGACAACACATCCGCCACCACCTGTTCGGCCAGCGCAGACGAATCAACAATCATTGCGTTTTGGCCGCCGGTCTCGGCAATCAGGGGGATCGGCGCGCCGTTGGCGTCCAGGCGGCCGGCCAGCGTGCGCTGCAGAATGCGGGCGACTTCGGTGGAGCCGGTAAACATCACGCCTTTGGTGCGCATGTCCTTGACCAGCGCGGCACCAACGGTCTCGCCCCGGCCCGGCAGCAGTTGCACGGCACCGGCCGGCACGCCGGCTTCGCGCAGGATGCGCACGGCCTGCGCGGCAATCAGCGGGGTCTGCTCGGCGGGCTTGGCCAGCACCGGGTTACCGGCGGCCAGCGCCGCGCTCACCTGCCCCGTGAAGATTGCCAACGGGAAGTTCCACGGGCTGATGCAGACCACCGGGCCCAGCGGGCGGTGCGTGTCGTTCGAGAACCCACCGCGCACCTGCGCCGCGTAGTAGCGCAGGAAGTCCACAGCCTCGCGCACCTCGGCGATGGCGTTGGACAGCGTCTTGCCCGCCTCGCGGATGATCAGCCCCATCAGGTGCTGCATCTCGCCTTCCATCAGATCGGCGGCGCGATCCAGCAGTGCGGCGCGTGCTTGGGGCGGCGTGGCTTGCCAGATCGGTGCCGCAGCGGCGGCAGCCGTCAGCGCGGCATCGACATCAGCCTCGGTGGCTTCCGTCACGTGGCCAACGATATCGCGCAGGTCCGACGGATTGCGCACCGGCTGCCGGAGTTGCGATGGGCCACGCGCGTACGGCGCATCGCCGATGGTCGGCTCGGCAGCCCAAACGGTGCTGGTGCCCGCAAGAAGGGCGGACGACAACGACGCCAAGCGCTGCTCGTTCGCCAGGTCAATGCCCGACGAATTTGCGCGAACGTCACCATAGAGATGGCGCGGCAACGGAATCTTCGGATGCGGCATGCCGAGCGTCCCTTCATCGGCGTGCATCTTTTCCACCACGGCCACCGGATCGGCGACGAGGTCGTCCAAAGGAATCGACTCGTCCGCAATGCGGTTCACGAACGAGGTATTGGCGCCGTTTTCCAGCAGGCGGCGCACCAGGTAGGCCAGCAACGTTTCGTGCGTGCCGACCGGTGCGTAGATGCGGCACGGGCGGTTCAGCTTGCCCGGCTTGTTGCCGACCACCTGCTCGTACAGCGGTTCGCCCATGCCGTGCAGGCACTGGAATTCGTACTGGCCGGGGTAATAGTTCTGACCGGCCATCTGATAGATCGCGGCCAGCGTATGCGCGTTGTGCGTGGCGAACTGCGGGAAGATCGCTTCCGGCGCGGCCAGCAGCTTGCGCGCGCAGGCCAGGTACGACACATCGGTGTAGACCTTGCGCGTGTAGACCGGGTAGCCCTCCAGGCCGTCCACCTGGGCGCGCTTGACCTCGCTGTCCCAGTAGGCGCCCTTCACCAGACGAATCATCAGGCGGTGCTTGCTGCGGCGGGCCAGATCGATGATGTAGTCGAGCACGAACGGGCAGCGCTTCTGGTAGCCCTGCACCACAAAGCCGATGCCGTTCCAGCCGGCCAGCTCGGGCGCAAAGCACAGGCGCTCGAGCAGGTCGAGCGACAGTTCAAGGCGGTCTGCCTCTTCCGCGTCGATATTGATGCCGATGTCGTATTCGCGCGCCAGCATCGCCAGCGCTTTGACGCGCGGGTACAGCTCGTTGATGGTGCGGTCGTACTGCGCACGGCTGTAACGCGGGTGCAGCGCCGACAGCTTGATCGAGATGCCCGGCCCTTCATAGATGCCGCGCCCGCCCGACGCCTGCCCGATCGCGCGGATGGCCTGCTCGTACGACGCGAGGTAGCGCTGTGCGTCTTCCTCCGTCATGGCGGCCTCGCCGAGCATGTCGTACGAGTAGCGGAAGCCTTCGGCCTCGAACTTGCGCGCGTTGGCCAGCGCTTCGGAAATGGTCTCGCCGGTGACGAACTGCTCGCCCATCAGGCGCATCGCCATGTCCACGCCCTTGCGGATCAGCGGCTCGCCGCTCTTGCCGATGATGCGCGTGAGCGCCTTGGAGAGCCCCGCTTCGTTGTGCGTGGCGACCAGCTTGCCGGTGAGCAGCAGGCCCCACGTGGCAGCGTTGACGAACAGCGACGGGCTCTGGCCGACATGCGAATACCAGTTGCCGTTGCTGATCTTGTCGCGGATGAGCGCATCACGCGTGGCCTTGTCGGGAATGCGCAGCAGCGCTTCGGCCAGACACATCAGCGCCACGCCTTCCTGGCTCGACAGAGAGAACTCTTGGATCAGGCCCTGCACCAGCCCTTCGCGGCCGGTGCCAACCTTTTGTGTACGGAGCTTGCCGGCCAGATCACGGGCGAGCTGCTTGGCTTCCGACGCGAGTGCGGCCGGCAAGCGGGCCTGCTCCAGCAGCATCGGAATGGCTTCAGTTTCCGGCCGGCGGTATGCGGCCGTAATGGCAGCGCGCAGCACCGATTGCGGTTGCACGCTCTGCGCGAATTCGAGGAACGGTTGCACCGCGGCACCATCGCTATCGTCTCCGTCATGCATGTCGGAGACGGCTGTGGCGGCGCCAGCGGCGGACGGGAGGCCATCCGCCGCCGTGCCGTTTGCATCTGCTTTTACTTCATTTGGCAGCTGCCCCCGCTCCACTTGATCCAGATACGTGAAGATCGCCTGCTTGATCAGCCAGTGCGGCGTGCGGTCAATGGACTGCGCAACGCGCTTGAGGCGTTCACGCGAAGCATCGTCCAGCTTGACCCCGAGGGTGGTTGTAGCCATGTGGGTTCCTATCCGTAGCTGCCATTGCCAAAGCTTGTGGCCGGCAAATTGGAGCGGATCATACGCCCGGCAGTTTGGAAGGTGCAACCTAGTACAACCCCTTGGTTCGAAAGGGGTAATTTTGGTGCAACCGCACAACTGGGTTGGGCGATTCGGGGGCTGGTTTTTTGTTGCTGGTGCATCCCTTGTTCCATCCCGGCAGGGAACGAAAAGGCGGATGGCACACCAAGGCCCAAAAACCTAAATCCGCAGCGGATCGATCTCCAGTTGCCACCGCACACCCTTGACCGTCTTCCCAATCCCGGCAAACCCCTCAGTCCAGGCCGACAAGAGCTTCTGCAAAGCCGCCCGAGACGCACTCTCAATCAGCAACTGTGCCCGCTCGCGGTTGGCCAGCCGCACCATCGTCATCGGCACCGGATCATGCAAAAACACCGGCGCACCCAATTCAGCAACCAGGGTTTCGCCCATCTCCCGTGCAGCCTTCAAAAACTCCAACGCCCGCGCCACTTCCTTGTGCTCGGTGGTCAGCAGCGCCTGGTAGGAAAACGGCGGCAATCCGGCTTGCTTGCGCTCGCGCAAAAGCTGCCGCGCGAACCCGCCATAGTCATGCCGCACCAGCGCCTGCAGCGCTGGCGCATCCGGATACCGCGTCTGAATCAGCACCTCGCCGGCCAGCCCGGCACGGCCCGCGCGCCCCGCCACCTGCATCAGCGAGGCAAAGAGATGCTCTCCAGCGCGGAAATCGTGCGAGAACAGCGAAGGGTCGGGCGCGACCACGCCCACCAGCGTCACCCGTTGGAAATCGTGCCCCTTGGCGACCATCTGGGTGCCGATCAGGATGTCGACGCTGCCTTCGTGCACCGTCTCGAACAGCGCTTCGGCACTGCCCTTGCGGCGGGTGGAATCGGCGTCGATGCGGGCGACACGCGCTTGCGGGAACAGCTCGTCAAGTGTCTCTTCGATGCGCTGTGTGCCGCGCCCGAGCGGGGCGATATCGACGTTGCCGCAGTCGGGGCAGTGATGCGGAATGCGCGATTCGTAGCCACAGTGGTGGCAGCGCAAGCGCCGCTCCGGCTTGTGCAGCACCAGGTACGCCGAGCAGCGCGGACAGCCCGACAGCCAGCCGCACGCGTCGCATGAGAGCACCGGCGCGTAGCCACGGCGGTTGAGGAACAGCAGGCTCTGTTCGCCACGCGCCAGGCGATCGGCAATCGCATCGACGAGCGGTTTGGACAGCCCATCACGAATCTCGCGTCCGGCGCGGCGCTCCAGGTTCAGGTCGATGAGCGACACGCGCGGCAGCACCGCCTCGGCCTGCGCACGTTGCGACAGCGTCAGGCGTGTCGTGGCGGTTTGCTCGGCGCGCCACCAGGTCTCCAGCGACGGCGTGGCCGAACCCAGCACGACGGGGATGTTGCGCTGCTTGGCACGCCACAGCGCCAAGTCGCGTGCGGAATAGCGCAGACCCTCCTGCTGCTTGTACGACGTGTCGTGCTCCTCGTCGACGAGGATGAGCGCCAGGTTGGGCAGCGATGCCAGCATCGCCAGCCGCGTGCCGAGCACAATGCGCGCTTCGCCGCGATGGGCGGCCAGCCAATTCAGCGCGCGCGGTTGTTCTGCCAGACCACTGTGCAACGCAGCCATCGGGACGCCGGGAAAACGCGCCGCGATGCGCGCCTCCAGTTGCGGCGTCAGGTTGATCTCGGGCACCAGCATCAGCACCTGCGCGGCGGGGTCGCGCGCCAGGGTGTCGGCGATGGCGTGCAGGTAGACCTCGGTCTTGCCGCTGCCGGTCACGCCGTACAGCAAGAACGGGCTGAACGCGCCCGCCACGCCTGCCTGGGCAATGGCGGCCACGGCGGCAGCCTGCTCGTCGTTCAGGGCAGGTGCAACGGAAGGCGCAGGCAGTTCAAGCGGTTGCGGCAGCAGCGCCTTGGGCCGCAATTCTGCACGCAGCCACCCGGCGGCAGCCCAATCGCGCAACTTGGCGACGGCTTGCCCGTGCAGCGCGACGGCAGCGCTGGTGGACAGCTCGCCATCGCCGGTCAACGCTTCGGCCAGGCGCGTGGCGCCAGAGGCCCGTTTGGGAAGGCTGTCCAGCAACGCCGCACGTGCCGGCTCAAACATCACGTAGACGGTTTCGTTGGCTTGGCGCGCGAGGTTGCCCCAACTGCCGGGGGTGCGCCACAACGGCGGCAGCGCCGGCAACGTCACCTCACCCAGCGCGCGGTGGTAGTAGCTGGCGGAAAATTCGGCCAGGGCGCGCCATTGAGCATCGAGCGGCGGCACCCAATCGAGCACCCGTTCGACATCGCGCAGCTTCTCTTGCGGCACATCGGAGGTTGCGGCGGTTTCAATGACCAGCGCCACCACGCGGCGGTTGCCAAATGGCACCACCGCCAACTGCCCCGGCAAGACCGGCTGCGTGCACCTGTAATCGAATACCGCATCGAGCGGCGTATCAATCACAACCCGCGCGATGGCAGCCGACACCTGAGCATCAGGAAACGCGGCGTCGACGTGGGCGGTGGTCATGCGGAGCGCAAACGGTTGAATCACAAAGGGATTGTTGCGATGCAGCGGCGGATCCTGCACCCGGGAAATGCGTCTCGCCCATCTCACCTTGCCTTCACAGCCATTGCCATGGTCGGTTCAATGTTCAAGTACTACTTGAGGTTTGTGCCTTGGCGCCCTGATCGGCGATCGTTTTTCGGGCTATCCACACAACCTGTGGATAACTTTGTTGAAAAGTCGGCTGCCATGCCTGCGAACGCCAGTAGATTCGCCGTTTTTCTAGCTTGCACGATTTACGCGCACGCGACTTTCTTTCAAAAAAATCAAACACTTATGCGTTGGGTGTGTGAAGCCTCTTCTGTTGCGCCGCAGAAAGAACCAGCCGCGACAGCTTTGTGCATAAGTCAAGTCTTGACAGCCAGCCTACGCACCAGAAATCACAAAATAAATCGCTTGACACCCCTTGCGGCCCAGATGGGGCCACCGGCACGCGAGTAGTCACTCACCCCCGCTGCACCAAAGCGGCGAAGATTCCACCCGTGACCCCGGCTTCACGCACCGTTGCGGCCCCATTCAAACGCTATCGCATCGCAGCATTGCCGCCGTTACGCGTTACTTCGCTTGGGTACGCAGTGCACGGCTGAAGCTGTGGACTTCGTCCACCAGCACCGTCACCGCTTCGGGCGGCGTGAATTGCGAGATGCCGTGACCCAGGTTGAAGATGTGGCCGTCGCTGTCGCCACCGGCTGCGTAGTCTTCCAGCACGCGGCGCACTTGGGCGCGGATGGCGTCCGGCTCGGCAAACAGCACCGTCGGGTCCAGATTGCCCTGCAGCGCGACACGGCCGCCGGTGCGCTGGCGGGCACGCTGCAGGTTGACCGTCCAGTCCACGCCCAGGGCGTCGGCGCCGGTTTCGGCCATGGCTTCGAGCCACAGGCCGCCGCCTTTGGTGAACAGGATGACGGGCACCCGCTGGCCGTCGGCGCCGGCGCGGATGCCTTCCACCACGCGTGCCATGTAGGCCAGCGAGAAGTCGTGATAGATGCCGTCGGCCAGTGCGCCGCCCCAGGTGTCGAACACCATCACAGCCTGGGCGCCGGCATCGATCTGCGCGTTCAGATAATCGATCACGGCCTGCGCGTTGATCTCCAGAATGCGGTGCATCAGGTCCGGACGCGCGTAGAGCATCGACTTGACGGTGCGGAAGTCGTCCGAGCCTCCGCCTTCGACCATGTAGCAGGCCAGCGTCCACGGGCTGCCCGAGAAGCCGATCAGCGGCACGCGCTGGCGGCCGTCCTGCACAAGCGCGCGGCGGATTTCCGACACGGCATCAAACACGTATTGGAGCGACGCCATGTCTGGCACCGACAACGCCGCCACATCGGCTTCCGTGCGGACCGGCTTGGCAAAGCGCGGGCCCTCGCCCTGCGCGAACGACAGGCCCAGGCCCATGGCATCGGGCACGGTCAGGATGTCCGAGAACAGGATGGCCGCGTCCAGCGGATAGCGATCCAGCGGCTGCAGCGTCACTTCCGTCGCATACGCCGGCGACTTGGCCAGACCGAGAAAGCTGCCAGCGCGGGCGCGTGTGGCGTTGTACTCGGGCAGGTAGCGGCCCGCCTGGCGCATCAGCCACAGCGGCGTGTAGTCGGTGGGCTGGCGGCGCAGGGCGCGCAGGAAGGTGTCGTTGGCGAGCGGTGCGGACATGGCGATGGACTCTTGAGGAGGGCGCCATTGTAAGGGATGGTGTTTTTATTCCGACGTGACTCAGGCCAACATGTCGCATATCACCGCGCGCAGGTCACGGCACCTTGTGCGTATCGCCTGCGCGCTGCGGCGGCAGCTTGATCGCCATCGATTTGAAATCCGTGCTGGTCGTCAGCGTTGCATGCACCACGCCACGCGGAATGACGATCAGATCCCCCGCCCTCACCTCACGCGGCGCCTTGTCGAGCCAGACAGTGGCCGTGCCCGACATCACGTACTGGATCTCGTCCGAGTAGGTATGCGTGTGCTTGGCCACGGTGCCCACCTGGATGCCCACCGTGCCGTTGGCGGCGGTCACGAGGGTCTTGGTGCGCAGCGTCCCCATCTCAGCAATGACGGGGCCGATCTCGTCCGGCGCCATGCCGCCCATGCCGATGATCTGCGCTGAGAGCGGTGGCCCCGCGGTCGGAGCAGCGGCCGGTTCCGACGCTTGCGCAAACGCGGCGGCGCTGCCGGCAAAGATGGCGGCGGCACAAACCGCCCGGATCACAGCAACAGAACGATGACGATGCATGATGCCTCCTCGTGACGCGGTCGCCGTCAAGGCGCGGCGATCCGTGGCGCGCAGATTGTCGCATCGGCATGCGTGGGTGGAGACCTAGGGCGATTCCCGAGAAAGCGGACACTGAACGCCAACCGGCTCGCCTATAGTGGTCGCCACCAGGCCCACCAGGCCCACCAGCCCCTGACACCCCAAGGAGACCGGCATGACACACAAGGGAAGCTGCCACTGCGGCAGCGTCGCGTTCGAAGTCGAGGGCCATCCGGAAAGCGCGATGGCGTGCAACTGCTCGATCTGCCAGCGTAAAGGGTCACTGCTGTGGTTTGTGGGGCGCGACAAGGTGCGGCTGCTCACGCCAGAAGACAACGCCAGCACCTATCTCTTCCGCAAGCATGTGATCAAACACCGCTTCTGCCCGACCTGCGGCATCCATCCGTATGCCGAGGGCGTCATGCCCGACGGCACGCCGATGATTGCGGTCAACGTCCGCTGCCTGGAAGACATCGATCTGGCCAGCGTGCCGGTCACGCATTTCGACGGGCGCGCGATGTAGCCACGCGGCGCGGGGGAAATAGCCGGGGCTCCAATCCAGGCAAAGGAGCACCCGGCCCGGGCGCGATGAAGGGGGGTTGTGCGTCAGTTGGTGCGCAGTTTGAACAGCCCCACCGTGCGCGCCAGACCATGCGCCTGCTCGTTGAGCATCGACGATGCGGCGGTCGACTGCTCCACCAGTGCGGCGTTCTGCTGCGTGGCTTCATCCATCTCGGCGACACTGCGGTCGATCTGGCTGATACCGGTGCTCTGCTCGTGCATCGCGCCGTCGATCTCGCCGATGATGCGCGCGACACGCTCGATGCCCTGCACGATCTCCTGCATCGTCGCGCCGGCAGCCTGCACGCGCTGCGCGCCGGTCTTCACGCTGGCTTCGGACGCCTGGATCAGGTCTTTGATCTCGCGTGCGGCGGTGGCGCTGCGTTGCGCCAACGTGCGCACCTCGCCGGCCACCACGGCAAAGCCGCGGCCGTTTTCGCCGGCACGGGCGGCTTCCACCGCAGCGTTCAGCGCCAGGATGTTGGTCTGGAACGCAATGCTATCGATCACGCCAATGATCTCGGTAATGCGTGCCGACGACTTGGCGATCTCGTCCATCGTGCTGACGGCACTGGAGACCACGTCGCCGCCGCGCGTGGCCGCATTGCTGGCGTCGCTGGCCAGGCGCGTGGCCTGCACGGCCGCATCGGCGGAGTTCTTCACGCTGGTGGTCAGCTCAGTCAGCGCGGCAGAGGTTTCCTGCAGGTTGCTGGCCGAGACCTCGGTGCGGTTGGAGAGATCGCGGTTGCCCGCCTCGATCTCGCCGGTGGCGGACTTCATGCTGTCGACGCTGGCGCGCACTTCCAGCAGCACTTCGCCGATCTTGTCGATAAAGGTGTTGAACGAGGCGCTGATCTGCGCAACCTCATCGTTGCCGACCACGGGCAGGCGGTGCGTGAGGTCACCACCGCCGGAGCCGATGGTGTCCATCGCATCACGCACCTGTGACAGGCGGCGGAACGATTGCGACGTGAAGAACGCGGCGATGCCCACGGCAGCCAGCGTCAGCAGCACCATGGCCACACCAATGGCGCGCACGACGTTGCGCAAACCGGCCGTCGCCTCGGCCTTATCCAGGGCAATCACGAGATACCAGTCGGTGCCCTGCACCGCCTGCGCCTTGAGCAGCTTCGGTGCGCCGGCCAGTTCAACCTCCAGCGGCGACGTGGCCTTCGCCAGGTTGGCGAGCGTATCGGCGGTGAGCGATGCCGCCACATCGGTGGCCGGCTTGAGCATCAATTTTGCGTCCGGGTGCGCAATCACCTGGCCGTCTTTAGCGACCACGAAGGCCAGGCTCGACGGCGTCGGGTGTACCGCTGCCACCACCTCGCGCACGCCATCGAGCGGCACGGCGCCAGACAGCGCACCACTGGTTTCGCCGTTCTGGATGAGCGGCGCAGCAAACGACACATACGGCACGCCGGTCGACACGTCGCCGTAGGGCTTGGTGACGAGCAAGTGGCCTGCGGCAATGGCCTGCTTGTACCAGGGGCGGACGGTCGGGTCGTAATCCTTGGGCGTGGTGGCGCTGGTGGAGATGAAGCTCTTGTCGGTCCAGCCGATCGTGATGATGGGGAAGCCGTTGGCGTCACCCATGTGCTTGCCGAAGCCTTGCGGGTCGCCGTGCTCGATCACGCCCGCGGTGGCCTTGACGGCCTGCGCCTTGGCACTGACCCATTTGTCGATGGCGAGCGTGTTGCCGCTGGCGACGGCAGCGAGGTTCTGCTCGATCGATTCCATCGTATTGGAGCGCACGATGGAATATGTCGCCGCGCCGGACAGCGCCAGGGCACCAACCACGGTGGCCGATGAAATCAGGAGAATTCGGGTGCGGAGAGAGGAGATCATGATTCTTCTTGGTAGAACGTTTTGGCATGAATCTGACTGCGTGCAGCGGCGACCGCAGCGTCCCCCAGAACCGACTGCTGGCTGTGGGGGGCCACTCCAAGCTGCTACGGCACGCCACAGGCGAACTTGAGTCGGCAAAACCCGCTCCCTGGGGCGGATGGCTGCTATAACAGGAAACGCTTCGCGTGATTGCCCAGGCAGCCCATTTCCCGCGAAACCCAACCCATGCACGACGCTCTGCACATCGACCCCGCCACCGGCGAAATCCGGCTGGCCGACATCCACATCACGCCGCAGACGCAAGCCCATGCCTTGCCCGCACGCTTTGCAGTTGGGCCCGTGCGGTCAGTGAGCATTGATGGCAAAAACGTCGCCTGCCAGTTCGCAACCGTGGCCGCGCTGGACGACACAACGCCCGTTACCGTCAGCCTGCGGTTTGAAGACGGTGCGCTCGTCAGCGTGTTGGTCGAGTTGACGCAGCCGGTTTTGTATGACGACATCGACGTTGTGGAACAACGCCACCGCGGCTGGATCGCCCGCAAACTCGGCGATGACCCAGGCGACTTGGCGCGCTACCCCTGGGGCAGCGCCGGCGTGGCGCAAGACAAGAGCGGCGGCGTGCACGTCTTTCTGCACAACCGCAATAACACATGGGCGCGCTGAACACGTTGCAAGACGCCCCGGCATCGGCCCCGATTGCCGCCTCGGCATCGTTTGCAGTACCGTCGCGAGCATTCCCTACAGCGCCGGGAGCCCCGTGCCATGGCTGTGCTGTTCACCATTCTGAAGATTGCCGTGGTGCTCGTGCTGGTGTCGTCACTGGCCGAGGCGATCGTGCTGTCGTTGAAAAACGGCTGGACGAACTACGACTGGAAGGCTGCCGGCGTATCGGTGGTGGATTTCCTGGTACGCGAGTACCCACTGCGCTGGCTGCTGCCGCTGGCGTTCTGGACGCAGGGGCTGGAATGGGTCTACCAGCATCGCCTCTGGACCCTGCCGATGGATCACTGGACCGGCTGGGCCGCATGCTTTCTCGGTCAGGAGTTCTGCTACTACTGGTACCACCGCGCCGCGCACCGCGTGCGCTGGTTCTGGTGCACGCACGCCATCCATCACTCGCCGAATGACCTGAACCTGTCTGCCGCCTATCGCTTCGGCTGGACGGGCCGCCTGAGCGGCACGCTGGCGTTCTTTGTGCTGGCGCCGCTGCTGGGCATGCCGCCGCGCATCGTGCTGATGCTGCTGTCGCTCAATCTGCTGTATCAGTTCTGGATTCACGCCACATGGATCCCCCGCCTCGGCCCACTGGAATGGGTATTGAACACGCCGTCGGCGCACCGCGTGCATCACGCGTCCAATCTCGAATATCTCGACGGCAACTACGGTGGCGTGCTGATCATCTTCGACCGCCTGTTCGGCACCTACATCGCCGAACGCAAAGACGTGCCCTGCCGCTACGGCCTCGTGCACCCGATGCGCACGTACAACCTGCTGGTGATCGAGTTCGCGCAATGGCGCGCGCTGTGGCAAGACCTGAAGGCGGCGCGCTCGGCCAGCGAAGTCCTCGGCTATCTCTTCCGCCCGCCAGGCTGGCGGCCCGGTGGCAATGGCGAGACGACGGAGGATTTGCGCCGCCGCGCCGCGCTCATTCCCGACGAGCACCCGGTCGCCCCGGCCGTTGCCGCCAACTGAACCTGCGGCAAGCGCAACATGTCGAGCAAAATCGTGAACTCAGTCCAGCGGATGAATCCCGCCAAAGGGATCCGTCTTGCCACGCTGCTGCACCCAGGCCGCCTTGGTTTCCACATCGGGCGGACTCACCATGGTGATCGTTGCCATGCCATTTGGGCGCCGGTCGATCGTCGCGCTGGCCCCACCCTGCCCAGATTTTGCTGGCGAAGAAATCGATGAAAACGAAATCAAGCCCGGTCGAATCTTGATGCTTCAGATGCTGCTAGAGGTGCTGTCCGGGAATGACGGCCCGCTCAGGCGCGATCGTGCGCAGTCTGCGAGATGATGTGAAAAGTGCCAGAGGACTAATCAAAATCGCCGAGTGACCCCCTACTACGCATAACGTTTGCGGAACGTCTTACAACATACCGCTATGTTGGAGATGGGGCCTATCGGCGGCGCATGGCACGTTGTCACACGTGCGTCGCTACAATCGCAGGCTTTGCGTCTTCAGCAGTCCGTAGGTCTCTCCATGTTCAAGCACGTTGTTCTCGCCCTGGCCGTTGCGGCTGCGGGCCTGCCAGTTCTCGCTCGCGCGGATGTGCGCGGCGCGGGTTCAACCGCCGCTGCGCCGGTCTATCGCGTCTGGTCGGCAGGGTATGCCGCATCGTCGGGCGTTACGCTCAGCTATGACGCGGTGGGCTCAGGAGAAGGCCTGAAGCGCATTCGTGCGGGCTCTGTGGATTTTGGGGCGTCTGACGTGCCGCTCTCCAGCGACGATGCCGCCAAGGCGGGGCTCGTCTGTGTGCCGTCGGTGGTGACGGGCGCGGTGCCGTTCGTGAACGTGCCGGGCGTGCCGCGGGGCCAGCTCAAACTCACGGGCGAGCTGCTCGCGCAGATCTTCCTCGGCAAGGTCGACAGTTGGGACGCACCCGAGCTGCGCGCGCTGAACCCAGGCGTGACGCTGCCCAAGCTGAAGATCCGCCCCGTGGTGCGCGCCGATGGCTCGGGCACGACGTACCACTTCACCGATTACCTGAGCGCCGTCAGCCCCGACTGGAAGCGCGCCTACGGCACCAAGTCGACCATCAACTGGCCCGCCGGCTTCACGGCCGCCAAGGGCAGCGGCGATGTGGTCAAGGCCGTGCAGGCCGCGGCCGGCGCCATCGGTTACGTCGACTACAACTACATCCTCGACAATGACCTGAGCGCCGTGCAGTTGCGCAACGTCGCGGGCCGCTTTGTCAGCGCGCAGGTCAGCGGCTTTCGCGAAGCCGTGATGCAAAGCGCGTGGAACCGCAAAGGCGATTTCACCGCGCCGCTGGTCAACCTGCCGGGCGCAGAGACATGGCCGATCACCATGGGCACCTTCATCGTCGTACCGGCGGTGAGTGCGTCGGGCCCGCGCACGCTGGCCGCGCTGAAGTTTCTGACGTGGGGTTACTTCCACGGCGATGAACTGGCCGCCAAGGCCAAGTTTGTGCCGCTGCCCGAGCGCGTGCAGGCGATTGCGTATCGTGAACTGGCGCGCGTGACAGATACGTCGGGCGCCGCCATTGGCCTGCAGAGCATGCCCGCAAACTGGGGAAAATAAGGGGCCAATGGGCCTTGCCGGTGCAGTTTTTGTCCCGGCAATCTCGCTGTGTTGATGCAGGGCAGACAGCCCGCTGAAAGCTTTGCAAAAAGGCTGGATTGTTCTGTCGCGTTTCCTATAGTGATCACTCACCGCGCAAGTCAGCCCCGCGCGTCACTGCCAAAGCAACGATGGGAAGGGAAACATGGGCACCGCCATCGCAGACCAAGACGAGCAGATCGACCAAATTGCACACGACACCGGCGCACCCGCCGATCTCGTCCGCGAGCAGTACATGCAGACGATGCGCACATTGGCCGCCGATGCCCGCGTGCACGACTACCTTTCGCTGTTCGTCACGCGCCGCGTGCTGGCGGCGTTCCGCTCGCGCCGCCCGCCAACGCGCTAGCCCCTTCGCTTATTCCTCGCTCGTCATCCCAACGAATGCATGCGCCGCGCGGCGCATCCATTCGCGTGCACGCTCGGCTTCGAACTGCATGCGTGCAAAGGCGTGCGTCATGCCCGACGCTTCAATGGTGATGACCTGCGCGCCGTGCTGCACGAGGTAGTCGGCGTAGTGCAGGCCATCGTCGCGCAACACGTCGTGCGCGGCCACGATGATGACGGTGTCGGGCGGCGTGGTCTTTGGCGCGTGCGCCATCAGGAAGACGCGCGGGTCGTGCTCGGCAAGCGGCTTGGCGAGTGCCTCAGCCCCAATGTATTTCTCCCAGTACCAGCGCATTTCGTCGCGCGTAAGGCCAGGACCTTGTGCAAACGCGTTGTAGCTCTCGCTGCCGAAAGCCGGCGTGGTGACGGGGTACAGCAGGAACTGCGCGTTGACGAGCCCTGGACGCATGCCCTGCGCTGCCTGCACCGCAAGGTGCCCGCCCGCGCTATCACCACCCACCGCCAGGAAGTCCGGCTCGACGTTAAGGTGCGCACGCTGTGCGGCCAGATACGCGAGCGCATCACGTGCATCGTCGGCGGGCGTGGGAAACGCGTGCTCGGGCGCGAGGCGGTAATCAACACTCACGACGGCGCAACCCGTGTCTTGCGCTACCAATGCGGCCAGCATGCGGTGCGTGGTGCGCGGTGCGCCAACCACCCAACCTCCGCCGTGGAACCACACCAGCAAGCGCGGCGTGGTCACGCCCTTCGGACGAAAAACGATGGCGTCGAGCGTGCGCCCTGCAAGCGGCAAGCTCAGGTCCGAAACGTCAACGCCATCGGGGTCGGGCCGCTCAGACAGTGCGGCAATCGCTTCAAAGCGTGCGCGCTGCGCCGCTGCATCCTCCGGCGCAGGCAAGGCGCCGAAATGCTCGGCAAGGCGTTGGTAGAACTGCAGGATTTGCGGATCGACGGCCATGGTGGGCAGAGAATGCGAAGAAGATTCGATGACGGCCGAAGTGTAGCGCGCCGCTGCGGCTTGCCTCTTAGCTCCCGCGATACGTCGAGAAGCCGAACGGGCTGAGCAGCAGCGGAATGTGATAGTGCTGCTTGGCGTCTTGCACATGGAAGACGACTGGCACTTCCGGGAAGAACGCGGGCGTGTTGTGTTTGCTGAAGTAAGCACCCGTGTCGAACGTCACGCGGTAGTCGCCGGTGGCGAGCATTTGGCCGGCGGGCAGCAAAGCCTTGATGCGGCCGTCGGCGTCGGTGGTGCCCTGGCTGATGGTGTGCCAGGCGCCGTCTGCAGCGTTGCGGGCATCGAGCGTGACGCGCACGGCAGTGGCCGGCATGCCGGTCTGCTGGTCGAGCACGTGCACGCTCAGACCGGCTCCGGCGGCATTGGCAACATTGGTGAAGGATGATGCTGCGGCCAGCGCAGCAGCGGATATCCAGCGTCGGCATTGCATCAGGCGCTCCTGAGAAAACAGAAACGCAAAAGCCTAGAGCAAACCGCGCGCGCCACCGTCACAAATCGTGATGCGCTCAATGGCATTCAGCCGTGTTGCCCGATGCCGAGTCGCCAGTGCTCAATCTTTGTGCAACGGTCCTGCACGGCCGGAATGCTGGCGTTGCGCGCCACAGCCATCGCCTCGTCGTTGACGATACCGAGCTGCACCCAAATGCCGCCCACACCCAGCGTCACGGCTTCCTGCACGACGGGCAGCACCTGTTCGGATCGGCGAAAGATATCAACCAGATCGATGCGCTGGCCGGCAGCAGCGAGCGTCGTCGCAGCCTCGGTGAGCGTGGCGTAGCAGGGCTCGCCGAGCACATCTTCGCCCGCGTGCCGCGGGTTGACGGGCACGATGCGATAGCCGGCCTGCTGCAGATAGCGCGCCACGTCATAGCTGGGCCGCGTGGCGCGCGGCGACAGCCCGACCACGGCGATGGTCTTGCCGGACAGCAGCCGGCGCATGGTGGCTTGTTCGTCGGCGTAGGAAGGATTGGCAGACATGGTTGCGATGCAGTTGCAATCAGGTGGTGGGCCGCTTGCATGCGGCGCTCAGGTCATCCAAGCGTACAGCGGCACGGAACGCGCCCGACGAATACGGACCAACTTCATACGGCCCGTAGTGCACGACGATACGGTCGCCTTGCAGCGTAAACGGAAACGCGGCGTTACGCAGATCCTTCTCCTTGAGCGCGCCGCGCGGCGCGTCGGGCGCACCTTCGCGCTTGAGCGCATCGACGATCTGCGTGTTGAAGCTTTGCAGGCAGGCGGCCGTCGGGTTCAGCACATCGGCCAATGCGATCGGCTGGAAGCCTTGCGTGCCGCGTCGCCAGTTGCCGCCCGTGAAGCTGTAGTTGCCGTGCGCGCCGCCGCTGTAGGCCCACACCATGCGCAACAGACTCACGGTGTCGCCCACGCCGATGGCACTGATGCGGATGGTGCATTGAGTGTCGTACTGATCGCACTTGCGAACGCGCAGCGATTGGACCAGCGCGTCAATGGCGGTGTCGCCAGTGACGGGGTAGCGCTCGGTCAGCGTGGCTTGGCCCGAAGCACTGGTGGTTTCCTGGTAACGCGCCACGCGCTTGAGCGTGAAAGGCTGGCTGCGACCGCCGTCGCTCCACGTGCCGGTAGCAGTGGCACCGTCGGCCGATAACGCACCGGAGAGCGTGCCGCCCTCGCGTACGACGGACTGGCCGGCTGCATCGAGTACATCCGCACGCTCGCGCCACACAAAGCGGCGCTCAGGCGCGTTGCGGCCTTCAACGGCCCAGAGGGTGCGGCCCTGCGGGCGGTCGTCGTACGCCTCGCCGGTGAGCGTGTCGGCTACTGGGTCTTTGTCTTTGTCCTGCGCTTTGGGGGGCGGGTCGTACACGCTCAGCCAGACATTCCAGCCGGGGCTGTCGGCGCTCTTGCCTACCGTGCCCTGCCAGAAACTGCCAACAAGGCGCTCGGACTGCTCTTTCGTTTTTGCAAGAGGGATGGTTTGCGCAGAAGCAACAGGCGCGGAGGCGGCCGGCGCACTCGCGGGCGCAGCAGGCGGAGCAGAGGCCGCTTCCGTACCTGCGTGAGCGACGCCCACCCCGCCCACAGCTCCCATCAAGGTAACAAAAACGCCTGCCCCGCCCCACTTCTGCAACACATGCCTTTGCATGCCTCCCTCCCGTGAACTCGACATTCCAAACCAGAACACGCACCGCTGGCTCGCCTTTCTCCAGGCCCCTTCTGCCTAAGCAGCAAAGCGATGGGACTGTGCAGGTGCAGCAGGCGTTCCCTCAGCCCGTCTTTCAGGCGCTTTTCGCTTCACACCAAGCGGCCTTTACAGCGCTTGCATTCGATTGCAATCCGACACACTTTGTTACGCCTCAGCGCCACCCTGTCGCCCACAATGCCTGCGCACCCTGCGTTTGTGTCCAATTGTTGTGCGCCATGTTGGGCATCAGATGATGCATCTCATCCGACACGATGACGACGACACATTCTCCGGTGCATGGTTACCCCTCCCTTTCGAATTGACCCCTCGAAGGGATTTCCCGTCCGCGCGGTGCTCCCCGGCCCGCGCGCTTTTTTTTGTGTGCGCAATTCGCGCGCCCGCCCGCTCTGTTCGCGGCGGTGCGCATCGCATGACGACCGGCCAGCCGGTCGCCCGGCGCCTCACCCCGCGAAACACGTGCTTACAAAGGCAAGTCGACCCCTCGGCGCCTACCGCGTTAAATGGAGACATCCATGCGGCACAGGCCGCCCTAAAAACGAGGGCTCATCATGTCCAATGTTTCCCGTCGCGCGCCCTTCTCCGGTATGCGGCTGCCGCATGTGTTGCGCGCCGTGGGCGTTGCAGCCGTGCTACTGGTCTGCGGGCAACAGGCTGCGATGGCCGCGGACCCCGCTTCACGCGTTGCGCGGCTGTCTGACTTCTCGGGCACGGTGAGCTTCGCGCCCGCCGGCTCCGACGACTGGGCCGGTGCCTCGCTCAACCGCCCGCTCACCACCGGTGATCGACTGTGGTCCGACCAGGGCAGCCACAGCGAGTTGCATGTCGGCTCGACAGCGCTGCGCCTGGGCCAGAACACCGGTGCCACGCTCGTCGACCTGGGTGATCGCAACACGCAGGTAAAGCTCACGCAAGGCGCGCTGTCGGTGCGCGTGCGCTCGCTGCCGGCAGATCAGACCATCGAAGTCGATACGCCCAACCTGGCGTTCACGCCGCAGGCGCCGGGCGAATACCGCATTGACGTGGCGCCGGATGGCTCAAGCACGACCGTCACCGTCTGGCACGGGCACGGTACGGCCTACGGCGATGATCGTTCCACGCCGTTGGGTGTCGGCCAGCAAGTCCGCTTCGACGGCACCAACCTCGCCGAGGCTGGCGGCACCGACAACCCCGGCCGCGACGCCTTCGACCGCTGGTCCGAATCACGCGACGCCCGTGAAGACGCTTCCGTCTCCGCCCGTTACGTCGGCCGCGAGATGACCGGTTACGAAGCTCTCGACGACAACGGCACGTGGCGTGAAGAAGACGGCTACGGTGCTGTGTGGGTGCCGCGTGCAGTGCCAGTCGGCTGGGCGCCGTATCGCACAGGCCATTGGGCCTGGGTCGCGCCGTGGGGCTGGACGTGGGTCGATGATGCGCCGTGGGGTTTTGCGCCGTTCCACTATGGCCGCTGGGCGTATGTCGGCACGACCTGGTGCTGGGTGCCGGGGCCGGTGATACCGCGCCCAGTGTATGCGCCGGCACTTGTTGGTTTTGTGGGCGGCGGAGGCGGCGGCGGCGTGAGTTGGGGGATCAACATCTCGATCGGCTCGCCGGGCGTGGCGTGGTTCCCGCTGGCCCCCGGCGAGGCCTATCGCCCGGTGTACGCAGCCAGCCCGACGTACGTGACCAACATCAACCGCACGGTGGTGGTGAATAACGTCACGGTCAACAAGACCATCATCAACAACACCAACGTAACCAACATCCGGAACGCAAACCGGATCACGTACGTCAACGCCAACAACCCGGCCGCGCTGACGGCCGTGCCAGCCAAAACGTTCGTGAACGGTCAGCCGGTCGGCCCCGCAATGACGCATCTGCGCCCCGAACAACTGCGCGCGCAAATGGCACATGCGCAGTTTGTGTCGACACCAGCGCTGGCGCCGGTGCGCGCCAGCCTGGTGGGCGCGGCGGCCAATGGCGGGCCGCATCAGTTGCCGCCGCAGCAGGCGTTTGCACGCCAGGCAATCGCCGTACGCGCGCCTGCCGCACCCGCGGGCGGACATGACGCCCTGGCGGAGCGCTTCCGTTCACAAGGCGGCGCGCTGCCCGGCGCCGGTCCGGCGTGGACGGGTGGCAGCACAGGCCCACGCGTCGCTTCGGTGCGCGGCCAAACCAATGCGGGAGTGCCGCCTGCGCCGGTGGCTGCTCAGGCCGCTGGTCTACGCCTGACACGCGCCGCGCCCAATGGCCCTGCACGCCCCGGCAACGAGCCGGGGCATCCGGTCGGGCTGATGGGCTCGCCCAGTCCTGGCGCGCCGAACCCGCAAAACGGTCAGCATGGTGCGCAACCTGTGCCGGCTCCGCAAGCGCTGATGGCGCCAGGTTCGATCAATCGCCCACGTCCGCTGCCAGGCGCCGCCGCGCCCCAAGAGCGGCCCGGACAGCCGCAGACGGCGCAGGCACAGCAAGGCCCTGCCGGCATGACGACTCGGCCACCGCAGCACGAAGGTGCCCCCGGCGCACCGCACGACGAACGCCGTGCCTTCGCGCCGCGCCCGCAACTGCCGCAAGCCGCTCCGCAAACGCCGCAACCTCAACCGCAGCACGGTGGTCAGGAGCCCAATCGCTTCAATGGGAATCCGGCGCCGGCAATGCAGGGGCGCGCGCACAACGAGCCTCCGCAGATGCGCGCTCGCCCCGAGCCCACGCAACGGCCGGCAGAGCCGCACATGGACGCACCGCGTCCGGCGCCGCAGCCGCACGTTGTTGAAATGCGACCGCCGCAACAGCAGCCACAGGCGCGTGCGCCAGAGTTCCATCCGCCTCAACCGCAACCGCAGCCGCAACCGCAACCGCGTCCGCCTGAAGCCCGGCCGCCACAGCCACAGCCACAACCACAGCTTCAGCCTCAGCCTCAGCCTCAGCCGCCGCGGCAAGAGCACCACGAGGGCCAACCACACCCGCAAGGCAATCGCGGTGAAGAAAGGCACGAAGCTGCGCAGCGCTAACCCGCCCGCTGCCGGTCAGCATTGGCAGACGAAAAAAAAGCAGCCCTTCGGGGCTAATGCCGTTCAGTTAAGGTCTTTCCGAAGATATCGAAGGGCATAACGAGCAGGACGGGATT
>NZ_BHVX01000012.1 GCF_003851545.1 Ralstonia sp. SET104
CGCGACGAGGAATACTTCTTCCTCAAGATCCGCGCCGCCTTCCCCGGAATTCCTCGATGAACCTTTTTTTATGGACGAAGCGCAAGCAAGCCAAGGTATATCGACAACACCTTGCGCAAAAACGCCCATGCGATGCAACAGGCCGAACGCGTACCGGCGAGACTTGCAACGTTGAGGCGATCTGACATCACTTTTTTACATGCATGCCGGGTCACATAGCGAGTCCCGCGCCCCGCCGTGCGGCTCACCGTCTCGATTTCACGTGTGTGGCATGCCGCTTGCGTGGGCTACGACGAATACGCTGAACCCCAGCAGGCTGCTTCCGCCCGGGGCAGCCCGCTGCCTCCCCTTAGCACGTCAGCCAAGCCCTTGGGACAGCGCACTCGCCCGACGCCATGAGTTCGCAATCGCCTCCGCCCTTGTCCGTACTCGACGACATCGACGCTTCGCCCGGCATTGGCAGCAACGCCGCCATCCAATCGCGCGGGGTGCTGCTGTGCTTGTCCGAGCCTGATCTGCGCATCCACCAAGTGAGCGCAAACCTCGAGGCCACGCTGGGTACGCCACACGCCGCCGCGCTGCAGGCGCCAGTCGACCGTGTGATCGGCACGGCTGGCCACGAGGCGCTGGAGAGCGCCCTGGCCACCCACAGTATCGACGACCACCCGCTGTACATCGGCACCCTGCACACGCCGCACGGCCACGTGCTCGATGCAGTTGTACACCGGCACAAGGGCACGCTGATTCTGGAACTCGAACCCGCAGTGCACGCAGCTGATGGGGCGTTTGCGTCGATGTATCCGCTGGTGCGCACCTTCGTCACGAGCCTGCAGGCCGTGAGCAGCGTCGATGCGTTGACGGACTTGGCCGCGCGCGAAGTGCGCCGCCTGAGCACCTTTGGCCGCGTCACGATTTACCGCATCGACCGCGGTGGCTCGTTGCGAGCGCTGGCCGAAGCGCGCGACGTGGCGTACGACATGCTGATCAGCACGCACTTGCCCGGCGCCGGCATGACGCCCGAGTTGCGCAGCCTGTATAGCCACAACCCGTTGCGCCTGGTGGCGGACATCAACGACACGCCCGTGGGCCTGGTGCCGCCGCTGCACCCATCCACCGGGCGGGCGACGGATTTGTCGTATGCGGCCCTGCGCGCTGTCTCCGATGCGCAGCGCGAAACCATGCGCCGCATGGGCGCCAAGGCCTCGTTCACGCTGGCGCTTACGGTGCGCGGGCAACTGTGGGGCTTGATCGCCTGTCACCACGCGACGCCCTGCTCGCTGTCGTTTGAAGTGCGTACGGCGTGTGAACACCTGGCGCAGATTCTGTCGCTGCAGATTGAAGCCAAGGAGGACCGCGCCGAGATCGCCCACCGGCTGGAGCTGCGACGCATTCTGGTACGCCTGCTGGCCGCGACGGCCGACCGCGACCGCTTCCAGGACGGCCTGGTCGAACATCCCGCCGATCTGTTGCGCTTTGCCTCGGCCAGCGGCGCGGCCATCGTGCGCCGGGAGGAATGCCTGTGCGTGGGTGCGGCGCCCGACGCAGAGAGGGTCCTGCGCCTGACCGAATGGCTGGCAAACGAGCACCCTGGCGAGATCTTCCACACCGACAGCCTCGCTGCCGTCTATCCGGACGGCGTCTCGCTGCTGCCACAGGTTAGCGGCCTGCTGGCGGTGCAGATTTCGCAACTGCATCGTCAATATGTGCTGTGGTTCCGCCCCGAAACGACGCACACCGTGCGTTGGGCCGGCGATGCGCCCGGCCTGGCAAGCCAGGGCGATACGGACCGCATGCTCGGCCGCACGCGCCATTGGCAAGAGGACATCGCACACACCTCGCGCCCGTGGCGTACGAGCGAAGTGGAAACCGCCGCGGAGTTCCGCTACGCCATCCTCAACATCGTGCTGCGCCACGCCGAAGAAGCTGCCGAACTGACCAGCGAACTGCGCCGCGCCAATCACGAGCTGGAGGCGTTCTCGTATTCCGTTTCGCATGACTTGCGCGCGCCGCTGCGCCACATCGCGGGCTATGCCGAATTGCTGGACGAAATGGAAGGCGACCACGTGTCCGCACGCGGGCGGCACTTCCTGCAGACGATTTCAGAGTCATCGCGCTTTGCCGGCAAGCTGGTCGACGATCTGCTCACCTTCTCGCAGATGGGCCGCGGCGCGCTGCGGGTGGCGGATGTCGATCTCGCGCAACTCGTGCGCGGCGTGGTGCGTGACCTGAGCGTCGACCAGGGGCGCCGCCACATTGAATGGGACATCGCCACGCTGCCGGTGGTGCGCGCCGACCCGGCCTTCCTGCAATTGGCCGTGCGCAACCTGCTCTCCAACGCGGTCAAATACACGCGCGACCGTAACCCGGCGCGCATCCACATCAACGCCGAACATACCGACGCCGAAACCATCGTGCGCATTGCCGACAACGGGGTGGGCTTCTCGATGGAATACGTGGCCAAGCTGTTTGGGGTATTTCAGCGGCTGCATCGCATGGACGAATTCGAGGGCACCGGCATCGGCCTGGCCAATGTCCGGCGCATCATCGAGCGCCATGGCGGCCGTACCTGGGCGGAGGGCGAGCTGGACCGGGGTGCGACATTCACCTTCACGCTGCCACGCGTGCCCGATCCACTGGAGAGTCCAAGGCCGACGCCGCCGCCCGAGCCTGTCAGCCGTGATGCCTGATGCCTGATCGTTCTTTCCACGTTCATTGTCACCATGCTCAAACCCATCCTGCTCGTTGAAGACAACCCAAACGATCTCGAGCTGACCTTGCTGGCGCTGGAGCGCAGCCAGCTCGCCAACGATGTGGTCGTCACCCGCGACGGCGCTGAAGCGCTGGATTACCTGCACGCGCGCAATCTCTACGCGCAGCGCGTGCCGGGTAATCCGGCCGTGGTGCTGCTCGACCTGAAGCTGCCGAAGGTCGATGGTCTGGAAGTGCTGGCCGAGATTCGTGCAACCCCCACGCTCAAGAGCCTGCCGGTGGTCATGCTCACCTCGTCGCGCGAAGAAACCGACCTGCTGCGCAGCTACGAGCTGGGTGTCAACGCCTATGTGGTCAAGCCGGTGGAGTTCCGAGCGTTTGTCGATGCGATTGCCGATCTGGGCGTATTCTGGGCTGTGCTCAACGAACCGCCGCCGGGTTCGACCCGGGCCCGCCGTGCCTTGCTGCCGTCGAGCTAGCCGCCCTCTCCGGAGCATCCGCCCCCATGTCCAATCTGCAACTGCTGCTGGTCGAAGACAATCCGCTCGACGCAGAACTCACGCGCGCCCGCCTGGAAACCGCCAACCTGATCGCCGATACCGTGCTCGTGGACAACGAAACCGACTTCGTCGCCCAGCTCGGCGCACGCACCTTCGACGCCATCCTGGCCGATTTCATGCTGCCGCAGTTCACGGGGACGGAGGCGCTGGACATTGCGCGCCGCATGGCGCCGCAAACGCCGTTCATCTTCGTGTCAGGTGCGCTGGGCGAGGAGCACGCGGTGGACATGCTCAAGCGCGGCGCCACCGATTACGTCATCAAGCAGCGCCTGCAGCGCCTGCCCGTGGTGCTGCTGCGCGCGCTGGCCGAAGCTGCCGAGCGCCGCCAGCGCATTGCCGCCGAAGCTGCGCTGCGTGAAGCGGAAACGCACTTTCGCCTGCTGATCAACGCGCTCAAGGAGCACGCTGTGCTCTCGCTCGACCCGCAAGGCATCGTGCGCACCTGGAACGCGGCGTCGCGGGGCATTCTCGGTTATGCGCGCGAGGAAATTCTCGGCAAATCGGCCGAGATCCTGTATCCACAAGCCGCGCGCGAAGCTGGCGAATTCCAGCGCAAGCTCGAACGCGTGCGCCGCGAAGGCAGCCTCACCGACGACCGCTGGATGCTACGCAAAGACGGCACGCCGTTTTACGCATCAAGCGTGGTCACCGCCATCCACAACGAGACCGGCCAACTGCTCGGGTTCTCCAAGATCATCCGCGACGCCACGGAAGAGCGCATGGCCGCCGATGCCCTGCGCCGCGCCAAAGAAGAAGCCGAGACCGCCAACCACGCGAAGGACCACTTCCTCGCCGTGCTCTCGCACGAGCTGCGCACGCCGCTCACCCCGATCCTGACCGCCGTACATTTGCTGGAACTGCGCCGCGACTTGCCGCCTTACGCGGTCGCGCAACTGGAGGTGGTCCGCCGCAATGCCGAGCTTGAGGCGCGCCTGATCGACGACCTGCTCGACATCACGGGCATTGCGCGCGGCAAGCTGGC
Source organism: Ralstonia sp. SET104 (assembly GCF_003851545.1). Lineage (GTDB taxonomy): Bacteria > Pseudomonadota > Gammaproteobacteria > Burkholderiales > Burkholderiaceae > Ralstonia. Next base: position 4,252 of record NZ_BHVX01000012.1, read on the forward strand.
AGTGAGCTTTGCCCTGGTCGACCTGTATCCGCTGCTGGAGAGCACGCTGGAGATGTCGCGTAACGACATGCAAGGCAAGCGGCTCTCGCTCAAGACGCACTTCGAGGCAGGCTGCAGCCGGCTGTATGCCGACGGCGCGCGCATTCAGCAGGTGATCTGGAACCTGGTGCGCAACGCGGTCAAGTTCACGCCCGAAGGCGGCGCCATCGAGGTGCGCGTCTGGAACCCCACGTCCTCCACCGTGGCCGTGGCCGTGAAGGACAACGGCATCGGCATCGAACTTGACGCGCTGCCGCGCATCTTCTCGGCGTTCGAGCAGGCCGATGCGTCGATCACGCAGCGCTTTGGCGGCCTGGGCCTGGGCCTGGCGATTGCCTATGCGCTGGTGCAGAAGCACGAGGGATCATTGATTGTCGAGAGCGCCGGCCGCCACGAGGGCGCCACGTTCACGCTCACGCTGCCGCTGGCCGCCGAGATGGCGCAGCCCGAGACACCGCCGTCGCCGCCCATGCCACGCGAGCAACCGGCGCACGGCCTGCACGTGCTGCTAGTGGAAGACAACGCCGATACGGCCGAAGCCATGTCGCAGATGCTGGAGATTCTCGGCCACACCGTCGCCACGGCCAATAGCGCGCGCGCAGCCATGCAAGCCGCTGAATCGCACAAGTTTGATCTGCTGATCAGCGATATCGGCCTGCCGGACGGCAGCGGCTTGGACGTGGTGCGTGTATTTGCCGAGCGGCAGGCCGCCCCGTCGATCGCAATTACTGGCTATGGCATGGAAGAAGACATCGCCCGTTGCCGCGAAGCGGGCTTCACTGACCACCTGACCAAGCCGGTGGACTTCAAGCGGCTGGAAACACTGCTGGCCAGCTACCTGGCCGCGCGCGATACGCGAACCGCGAGCGTGGGCACGGGCTGACCGCGCCAGAATGCCGCAGGTGCAGTCGGCCTAGCGACGCAACAGGCCCCAAGCCGCGGGCAGCAACATGGCGCCCACCACGGCGGCCGTCCACGCCATGATCTGCCCGTCGGCGTACAGATGGACGAATTGGCCGCTGTAGTAACCACCCAACGCCCCAAGCCCACCCGTCAGCAAGGCCGCCAGCCACCCCAGGCGTTTGCCTGCGGGATGCAACCAACGCGCTGCCACACCCACAGCCAGCCCGATCCACAGCGGCCCGATCCACCCCATGCCTGTTCTCCGTATTCTGTATTGCCCGTAACCGACTCAATTGGACGCGTACCTTAGCGCAGGACGGTGTGGAAGGCCACGGCGGCGCACCGCTTCACACGTGACCAATAGTTAACATTCGTCCGCACACGCCACAGGAGTTGACCTAGTTCCTGCTCATATCAAGGCCGGGCGCTATAATCCAGGGTGCTCAAAATTCGTGCCGTTCCTTTTTTAACCGGCCGCCCCACATGCAGTTGCTGACCCTCGGAATTAACCACCACACGGCGCCGCTTTCCCTGCGCGAGAAGGTGGCGTTTCCGCTCGAGCAGCTCAAGCCCGCACTGGGCGCGCTGCGTCAGCATCTGCCGCACCTCAAGAGCACGGCTGAAGCGGCCATCCTCTCCACCTGCAATCGCACCGAAATCTACTGCGCCACCGACGGCAATTTGCCCGAGCAGACCGCGCACGAGCATGCGATTCGCTGGCTGGCACAACATCACAATATCGACGCGGGCGAACTCGCGCCGCATGTGTATTCGCTCGGTCAATCGCTGGCTGTACGTCACGCGTTTCGCGTGGCCAGCGGGCTCGATTCGATGGTGCTGGGTGAGACGCAGATCCTCGGCCAGATGAAAGACGCCGTGCGCACCGCCACTGAAGCGGGCGCCCTCGGCACGTACCTGAATCAGCTCTTCCAGCGCACCTTTGCGGTGGCCAAGGAAGTGCGCGGCACGACGGAGATCGGCGCGCATTCCGTATCCATGGCCGCCGCTGCCGTACGACTGGCACAGCGCATTTTTGAATCGATTGGCGAGCAGCGCGTGCTGTTCATCGGCGCCGGCGAGATGATCGAGCTGTGCGCCACCCACTTCGCCGCGCAGACACCGCGCGAGGTGGTGATCGCCAACCGCACGCTGGAGCGCGGCGAGAAGCTGGCCGAATCGCTGTCGAACCAGGGGCTGAACGCCCGCGCCGTGCGGCTTGCCGAACTGCCGACCAAGCTGGCCGAGTTCGACATCGTTGTTTCGTGCACCGCCAGCACGCTGCCCATCATCGGCCTGGGCGCCGTGGAGCGCGCCATCAAACAGCGCCGCCACCGCCCGATGTTCATGGTCGACCTGGCTGTACCGCGCGATATCGAGCCCGAAGTCTCGCGCCTGTCCGACGTGTTCCTCTACACCGTGGACGACCTCGGCGCCATCGTGCGCGAGGGCAATGCGCTGCGCCAGGCTGCCGTGGCGCAGGCCGAGGCCATCATCGAGACACGCGTGCTGAACTTCATGCACTGGCTCGACGCGCGCAGCGTGGTGCCCGTGATTCGCGATCTGCACGCGCAGGCCGAAACACTGCGCCAGGGTGAACTCGAACGCGCCCAGCGCATGCTCGCGCGCGGCGACGATCCGGCGCTCGTGCTTGAGGCGCTGTCGCAAGCGCTCACCAAAAAATTCCTCCACGGCCCGACGCATGCGCTGAACCACGCACAGGGCGAAGGCCGCGAACAGCTCATCGACCTGCTGCCGGCGCTGTTCCGCCAGTCCAGCCACTCCGAGCGCTAGCGGCCGCCGCGTCGCATGTGCGCCGCATGGTTTGATGCGCGGCGCGCAACTTCTGGCGCGGTATCATGCGCCGCCTTCGCTTCCAGCGTTTCCCTCCGCGACTGCCCGAATGAAGCCCAGCATGCTGTCCAAGCTCGACCAACTGGCCGAGCGCATCATTGAAATCAACGCGCTGCTCGCGCGTGAAGACGCCACCGCCAACCTCGACCAGTACCGCAAGCTCACGCGTGAGCACGCCGAGCTGGAACCCGTGGTCGCGCAATTCGCGGCGTGGAAGCAAGCCGAAGGCGACATCGCCACCGCGCAGGAACTCCTGGCCGACCCCGACATGAAGGCGTTTGCCGAAGACGAACTCCACGCCGCGCGCGCGCGCATGGAGTCGCTTGAAGGCGAACTGCAGCGCCTGCTGCTGCCCAAAGACCCGAACGACCACCGCAACATCTTTGTGGAAATCCGCGCGGGCACGGGCGGCGATGAGTCCGCCCTCTTCGCGGGCGACCTGTTGCGCATGTACACGCGCTTTGCCGAACGCCAGCGCTGGCAGGTGGAGATCGTGAGCGAATCGCCGTCAGACCTGGGCGGCTACAAGGAAGTGATCGTGCGGCTGGTGGGCGAAGGCGCGTATTCGCGGCTGAAGTTCGAGTCGGGTGGCCACCGCGTACAGCGCGTGCCGGCCACCGAGGCGCAGGGGCGCATTCACACGTCTGCCTGCACCGTGGCGGTCATGCCCGAGGCCGATGCGCTGGCCGACATTCAGATCAACCCGGCCGACCTGCGCATCGATACGTTCCGCGCGTCGGGCGCGGGCGGGCAGCACATCAACAAGACGGATTCGGCTGTGCGCATCACTCACCTGCCGACCGGCCTGGTGGTGGAGTGCCAGGACGACCGCAGCCAGCACCGCAACAAAGATCGCGCCATGCAAGTGCTGGCCGCGCGCCTGAAGGACCGCCAGGAGCGCGAAGCGCAGGCCAAGGAAGCCAGCGCGCGCAAGAGCCTGATCGGCTCGGGCGACCGCTCCGACCGCATCCGCACATACAACTTCCCGCAGGGCCGCGTAACAGATCACCGCATCAACCTGACGCTCTACAAGATTGACGCGATCATGGACGGCGACATTGAGGAACTCGTAGGCGCGTTGGCTGCAGAGCATCAGGCGGAACAGCTCGCCGCGCTGGGCGAAGACGTCTGATCGCGTTAGCCGTTAAGAAGCGCGCGCGCCGTAACATCCGCTTGCGTTTGATACAGCTTTGCGCAGTGGCGTACGGGTCCCTCGTTCCTATAATCGATCTCGATCACGCCGAGTGCGTAGCACTCACTAACAAGCGCGACAACATCACGATTAGGAGAATCGCAATGCGTACCCAACTGCTGGCCATCACTGTCGCTACCACCCTCGCACTCGGCCTTGCCGCCTGCGGCAAGAAGGACGATGCCACCGACCAGGCTGCCAAGAGCGCGATGGAGCAATCGAAGGACGCCGCCAAGCAGGCCCTCGACAACGCCGGCACGGCCGTCAGCAAGGCCGCCGACGCCGCCAAGGTGGAGCTTTCGCAAGCCGCGTCAGACGCGCAGGTCTCCGCATCCGGCGCGCTGTCGCAGGCGAAGGATGCCGCCAAGGAGGCGGCTGACAAGACCGCCGACGCCGCCAAGGTGGCTGCCGACAAGACCGCCGCTGCCACCAAGGATGCAGCCAACAAGGTCAAAGACGCGACCAAGCAATAAGCGCAACCCTTCGCACCGACCCGCTTGCGGGCCCGCGCCACATTGGCCGGGCCCGTGTTATTTTGTGCGCCCGATCTTTGTTGCTGGTCTGTTGCCGTGCCGTCTGCTCCCGTCATTTCGCCCGAAACATTCGCTCGCGTGGCCGACGCGCTGACCGTGCTCGCGCGCGCTGGCATGCCTGCGCTGGAAGCGCGCATGCTGGTCTCGCACGTGACCGGGCTGTCGCGCGTGCAACTCATCACCCAAGACAGCTACGCCATCGGCGAAGCCGCACGTGCGCAGATCAGCGAACTCGCCACGCGCCGCCTGGCGGGCGAGCCGATGGCCTACCTGCTGGGCGAGCGTGAATTCTTCGGCCGCACGTTCAAGGTGACCCCGGCCGTACTGATCCCGCGCCCGGATACGGAACTGCTGGTCGAACAAGCGCTGGACCGCATCGAAGACTGTGATACGCCCGCCGTGCTCGACATGGGCACCGGCAGCGGCATCATCGCTGTCAGCATCGCGCTGGCGCGACGCGACGCTCGCGTGTGGGCCACCGACGCATCGGCCGATGCGCTGGCCGTGGCGATGGACAACGCGCAAACGCTGGGCGCCACCAACCTGCATGCGGCATTGGGCGACTGGTACGGCGCGCTGGCCGAAGCCGATGCACCGCCCGCCTTCGACCTGATCGCCAGCAACCCGCCCTACATCGCCGCCGCCGATACGCACCTCAGCCAGGGCGACCTGCGCTTTGAACCGGCCAGCGCGCTCACCGACCACAGCGACGGCCTGCGCCATCTGCGCAGCATCGTCGCCGGGGCGCCAGCACGGCTCGTTGCCGGCGGCTGGCTGCTGCTCGAACACGGTTACGACCAGGGCGAGGCCGTGCGCGCGCTGCTGAGCGGCGCCGGCTTCGCCAACGTCTTCACCGCGCAAGACCTGGCCGGCCACGACCGCTGCAGCGGCGGGCAGTGGCTGGATCAAAACGCCGGTGCGCGTTCCTCGCTAAAATAGTCGGGTTTTCCAATGTGGATGTCAGCTCGGAAACCCGGCTGCCGCCCCTCACCAAATCGAGTCTCCCCATGAGCACCACGCACGAAAAGATCGACCAGATCGTCAAAGGCCACCCTGTTGTCCTCTTCATGAAGGGCACGGCGCAATTCCCGATGTGCGGCTTCTCGGGCCGCGCCATCCAGATCCTGAAGGCCTGCGGTGTGGACCAGCCTCACACCGTCAACGTGCTGGAAGACGATGAAATCCGCCAGGGCATCAAGAATTACGCCAACTGGCCGACCATTCCGCAGCTCTACATCAAGGGCGAGTTCATCGGCGGCTCGGACATCATGATGGAGATGTACCAGAGCGGCGAACTGCAGCCGCTGCTGGCTGCCTGAGCTACGTTCTCGTTTCAGCGTGACCTCTACCCTGAGCGCTACGGCCAAGACGCCCCCTGTGCGCCGCATTATCGTGGCGATTACGGGCGCGTCGGGGGCAATCTACGGCGTACGGCTGCTGCAGGCCCTGCAGGAGATGCGTGAAACCGCGGGTGTGGAATCGCACCTGCTGATGTCGCCCGCGGGCCTGATGACCGCGCAGCACGAGCTGCAGATGGCGCGCGAAGAAGTGCAAGCGCTGGCGCACGTGGTGCACAACGTGCGTGATGTCGGCGCCACCATTGCCAGCGGCTCGTTTGGGGCCGAAGCGATGGTGGTGGCGCCGTGCTCGATGAAAACGCTGGCGGCCGTCGCGCACGGCCTGTCGGACAACCTCATCGCCCGCGCCGCCGACGTGACCCTGAAGGAGCGCCGCCGCCTTATCCTGATGGTGCGCGAAGCGCCACTCAATCTGGCGCACCTGCGCAACATGGCGGCCGTCACCGAGATGGGCGGGATCATCTTCCCCCCGGTGCCGGGCTTCTACCAGCGCCCCAAGACGATCGACGACCTGATCGACCACACCATCGGGCGCGTGCTGGATCTGCTCGGCTTGCCGCAGACGCTAGCACCGGACTGGCCCGGACTGCACGCAGCAGACTAAACAGTCACACGATCAACGGTGGTGGTAGTTGAAGTACATCGACGGCCCGCCCCAGTAGCCGCCGTAGTAGGCCGGATACGCCGGTGCTGCATAGATCGGTGCCGGCGCTACGGCCACCGGTGCCGGATACACCGCACATCCTCCAAGCGTCGCGGCCGACAGGGCCAGAAGCGAGGCCAAAGCCACGATTTTCATGATTAGCGTCCTTTGGCCCCGCGAATGAGGCCATGCGGACGTTATAAGCCGGCGCGGGCGACGTCGGCGTCATGCGAGTGTAAGCGGTGTAACGGAAGACTACGAACATGTGTCCGTAAGTTCACTGCTTGGGCGCCGGCTTGCCTGCGGCGGGCGCGGAGGCCGCCGTGCCGGACGCAGCATCCGGCTTGGGCGTATTCGGGTCTACTTCTGCGCGCATCTGGTCCATCACCGCGCTGGCGCGTGGCGCCCAGAGGAATTCCACGGTGCCGTTCTGCGGCTCTTCGGGAATCGCATACATCGTGATGATGGTCTGATTCCCCGCCCAGCGGGCGCGCAACGAATCCACCGTCTTGCCGGATTTCAGCTTCAGCGGCGCCTTGCCTTCCTGCGCGGGCTTGCCATAGCGATCAGACAGCGCTTGGAAGACGCGCTGCTCGGTATCCACCCCGCGCGTGGGCACGAACATGCCGGCAGTGTTGCCATCCTGGTCGATCAGCAGCACGGCTTGCGGCCCATCCATCAACTCGGGGCGCTTGGCCTGTGGCACCCCCAGCGAGCGCGTACGGCCGTGCGATTCGAGTGGGTCGGAACAGTATTCAGCGACATCCTTGCCACCATTTGCACGCACGTCCTCGCACGAGGGCAGCTTGGGCAACGGCTTGCCGAGTGGGAAAGCGTCAAGCAGCACCGCCACGTCGCCTGGGTCGCGCACAGCCTTGGCTGGCGCCGCGGCCTTGGGCGCATTCTTGGCAGGAGGTGCGGCAAACGCCACGGGCGCGAGCAACGAGGTCGAAAAGGCAAGCGCAGCGGTGGCCGTAGCGCGTCGCGTCCAACAGGTCATGCGAACTCCATGGAGGAAAGAGCCAAGAGTGTGCCATGCGAGAATCCCGGCACACGGCAAAGCGGTTCTGACTGCCGGCCAGCGGGGTACGTTCCCATCAACCGAATGGCTGATCCGCCAAAAAACGCGCGATTACACGCCGTTTGACGCGGTTATCGGCCTGACGCGGCGGGAAACATTATCAAAATGTTGCCAGTTTTGATCTCGTAAAGGTCCGGCGGGTAAAATCTCGGCGGCACAGACGAATGACCGGCAGGCCCGAACGTCACGTTCCTCGGGGCCCGCCGCATAGACGCGATCTCATTTTGAACATTCCCTCCGCTGTTTCCTCCCGTTCTTTGGGAGCCCGCTATGCGCGGCTGGCCGTGGGCCTGCTGGCGCTGGCGTCGGCGCATGCTGCGCTGGCCTTCGGTTTCAACGATGTGGCCCTGCGCGCAAAGCAACTGGCGACCAAGCCGTACCAGGCACCCGCCAACACCCTGCCGCGTGAATTGCGCGAGCTGCGCTACGACCAGTACCGCGAAATCCGCTTCAAGTCCGACCAGGCTTACTGGCGCCGCGACAAGCTGCCGTTCGAACTCGGCTTCTTCCACGAGGGCTCGTATTACGACCAGCCCGTGAAGATCAACGAGGTGTCGCCCGCCGGCGTGCGCGAAATCCGCTTCGACCCGCGCCTGTTCGACTATGGCCCGGTCAAACTGGACCCCAAGCAGTTGCAAAAACTCGGCTTTGCAGGCTTTCGCGTGCATTACCCGATGAACACGCCCAAGTACAAGGACGAGGTCATCGTGTTCCTGGGCGCGTCGTACTTCCGCGGCATCGGCAAGGGGCAGGTCTATGGCCTCTCGGCGCGCGGCCTGGCCATCGACACCGCGCTCAATTCGGGCGAGGAATTCCCCCGCTTCACCGATTTCTGGATCGAACGCCCTGCCGCCAACGCGAAGGAACTGACGATCTACGCGCTGCTCAATTCGCGCCGCGCCACGGGGGCGTACCGCTTCGTCATCAAGCCGGGCACCGACACGGGCGTCGAGGTGAAGGCGCAGCTCTACATGCGTGAGAACGTCAGCAAGCTGGCAATCGCCCCGCTCACCAGCATGTTCTTCTTTGGCGAAAACCAACCCGCGCCCGCGCTGGACTTCCGCCCCGAAGTGCATGACTCCGATGGCTTGTCGGTGCTCTCGGGCACAGGCGAATGGATCTGGCGCCCGCTGACGAACCCCAAGCGCCTGCTGGTCAGCTCGTTCGGGACGACCAACCCTGGCGGCTTCGGCCTCATGCAGCGCGACCGCGCGTTCGCCAATTACCAGGAGATCGGAGACCGCTACGAACTGCGCCCGAGCGCGTGGGTCGAGCCCGTCGGCAAATGGGGCGCAGGCCGCGTGGAACTGGTGCAGATCCCGACGCCCGACGAGACCAACGACAACGTGGTCGCCTACTGGGTGCCGGAGAACCCGCCCAAGCCGCATCAGCCGTTCAATCTCGAATACCGCCTGCTGTGGCAGAAGGATGCCGACAAAAAGCCCGCACTGGCGTGGGTCACGCAGACGCGCCGCTCGCACGGCTGGACAACCAAGCGCCCCGACGAACGCAAGCCCGACGACACGATCGCCTTCGTGGTCGACTTTGAAGGGCCTGCGCTGGCCAAGCTGGCACCGAATGCACCCGTTGAACCGGTGTTTTCGGCAGATGCCAACGGCAAGATCGAATCGATCTTCGGCCAACCCAACACCGCGACCGGCGGCTGGCGCGTGACCGTGCGCCTCAAGCGGGTCGACGACGATAAACCCGTCGAACTGCGCGGCTACCTGCGCAGCGGCGGCACCGGACTCTCTGAGACGTGGAGCTACCTGTTACCTCCGGGCTGAACGTGACGACGGCCCAGACTGGCGGCGCCGCTGGCGCTGCGCCCTCCACCGGCCCCGCCACAGCGCAGGCTGTGGCCGCCCACTACCTCGAAGCGCTGCCGCTGACGGTCGATGCACGTGCGGCGCTGCTGCGCGACGCGGGCATCGCAGCCGGCGACGACGACGCGGCTGCGCTCGCCAAACTGCATCGCGCGCTGGCCAGGCTTGACCCGGCGCAGACGGCCTCGCTCGAAGCTGATGCGCCGGCCTACGCATCTGTAGGCTCGCGCCTGGATGCCGCCTATGGCGCCACACGCGCTGATGCAGCATCGACGGAGCCCTCTGCCGAACCCGCGCCGCCGCTTGAGCACGACAGCCAGGGCCGCATCCATCTGGATACCGGCCCTACGCCCGCACGTCGCTCGATGGTGCCGTGGCCGTGGGTGCTGGGGCCGATCTGGCGCACGCGCCGCGCCATCGACCGCTGGATGCACGGCGGTAACAAACCGGTGCCGTACGAAGCGCCAGACTCGCCAGACCCGAAAGGCATCTGGCGCTTTGTCGGCGCGCGCCGCCGCCTCACGCTGCTCACGCTGATGATCGCGCAGACCATCGCCGCCACATGGGCGATGAGCACGGTGCTGCCATATCACGGCGCCGATTGGCTCGAAGCCATCATCATCGTGCTGTTCGCGGTGCTGTTCTGCTGGGTGTCGGCGGGCTTCTGGACGGCCATCACCGGTTTCCTGCTGCTGGCCTTCCATGGCGATCGCTTCGTCATCTCACGCCGTGCCACGCCTGATGCCACGATTCCGGACGATGCGCGCACCGCCATCGTCATGCCGATCTGCAATGAGGATGTGCAGCGCGTATTCGCGGGGCTGCGCGCGACGTACGAATCGTTGCAGCGCACGGGCCATCTGGAGCACTTCGATTTCTTTGTGCTGTCGGACTCCGGCGACCCCGACATCCGCACCGCAGAAGCCGATGCATGGCTGCATATCTGCCGCGCACTCAATGGCTTCGGCCGCATTTTCTACCGCTGGCGCCGTCACCGCGTGAAGCGCAAGAGCGGCAACATCGACGATTTCTGCCGGCGCTGGGGCGGCAAGTACCGCTACATGATCGTGCTCGACGCCGACAGCGTGATGAGCGGCGATTGCCTGACGCGTCTGGTGCAGTTGATGGAAGGTGCACCGTCCGCCGGCATCATCCAGACGGCACCGCGCGCTGCTGGCCGCGACACGCTGTATGCGCGCATCCAGCAGTTCGCCACGCGCGTGTATGGGCCGCTGTTCACGGCTGGCCTGCACTACTGGCAACTGGGTGAATCGCACTACTGGGGCCACAACGCCATCATCCGGCTGGACCCGTTCATCAAGCACTGCGCGCTCGCGCCGATTCCGGGCAAGGGCTCGCTGGCCGGCGAGATCATGTCGCATGACTTTGTCGAAGCCGCGCTGATGCGCCGCGCCGGCTGGGCCGTGTGGATCGCCTATGACCTGGACGGCAGCTATGAAGAGATGCCGCCCAACCTGCTTGACGAGCTGGGCCGCGACCGCCGCTGGTGCCACGGCAACCTGATGAACTTCCGCCTGTTCGGCGCGCCGGGCTTTCACCGCGTGCACCGCGCGGTGTTCATCACGGGCGTGATGGCGTATTTGTCAGCACCGCTGTGGTTCTTGTTCCTGTTGCTGTCTACCGCATTGCTGGCCAAGCACACGCTGATCGCGCCGGAGTATTTCACGCAGCCGCGCCAGCTCTTCCCGATCTGGCCGGAATGGCATCCGGAAAAGGCCGCCGCGCTGTTCTCGGCCACCGCCACTGTGCTGTTCCTGCCGAAGATTCTGAGTGTGCTGGTGCTGTGGGCGCAGGGGCCGAAGCGCTTTGGCGGGGCGATCCACCTGGCCCTGTCGATGGCGATTGAGGCTGCGTTCTCGGTGTTGGCCGCGCCGGTGCGCATGCTGTTCCACACGCGCTTCGTGACGGCCGCATTCCTCGGCTGGAAAGTGCACTGGAAATCGCCCCCGCGCGAAGACGCACAGACGCATTGGGGCGATGCCGTGCGCCGCCACGGCCTGCATACCCTGATCGGCATCGTTTGGGCCGCTGTGGTGTATTGGCTGAACCCGAGCTTCCTGTGGTGGCTCTCGCCGGTGGTGGGCGCGCTGATCGTGTCGATCCCGCTGTCAGTGTTCTCCAGCCGCGTGAGCCTGGGCCGCCGCATGCGCCGCCTGCGGTTGTTCATGATCCCCGAGGAAGTGCGCCCGCCGCGCGAGCTGCGTGCCACGCGCAAGCACCTGCGCAACGCACCGCCGATGCCGGACTTCCGCCAAGCGGTGGTCGACCCCGTCACCAACGCGTTGATGTGCGCGATCGGTACGACGCGCTTTCCGCATGACCGGCGTTTGATTGCGGTGCGCGAGGCTCATGTGCGCCACGCGCTGGAGGTGGGCCCCGACAAGCTCACCGGCAAGCAGAAGCTGGTGCTGCTGTCAGATCCGTTCTCGCTGTCGGCGCTGCATTTGGCGGTGTGGTCGTCACCCGCACAGCGTGCGGCGTGGGAGCCGCTGCAAAGCTGAACCACGCACGGTGTGAAATACCGCGCCCCACCGAGGCCTTTCCGGTGGGGCGTTTTACTTCCCGTTACATCCGTAGGATTTGCGTATCACCTGAAGCGCCCGGCGGTTCATAGAATGGCATCACGAACTTGGTACACGAAGTCGGCGGCACTGTAGCCTCTGCCTCGCAACCGTAAGGAGAAGCATCATGAAACGCACACTGCTCGCATTCGTTCTGGGTGGCGCCGCGCTGTGCGCCTCGACGGCGGCGCTGGCGCATGTGGATGTCGGCGTGGCGATTGGCGTACCCGCGCCAGTGTATGTGGCCCCGGCGCCCGTCTATGCGCCGCCCCCGGTGGTGTATCGTCCGGCTCCGGTTTATGCACCGGCCCCGGTGATCTACGGCGGTGGCTACTGGCGTGATCGTGACGAGTGGCGTGAGCGCGAATGGCGCCGCCGCGAGTGGCGTGAACGTGAATGGCGCCACGACAATGGCTGGCACCGCGGCTGGGATCGCTAAGCTCAGTTGATCAGTCGCAACAGTCGCAACAGGCAAATGGGCCGCTCAGATGAGCGGCCCGTTGCTTTTGTACGCCCGAATGCCTGCGCAATTCGCAAACCGACCTATGCTGACGTAGCGGCCATCGCAACTTTGCCGCCGGCCGCCAACCATACGGGAGGACGCCATGTCGATTTCCAGCACCCTCGACGGCTGCTTGCGCAGCAAAGGTTGCCTGTACGAGGTGATTCGTCATCCGCATACCCACACCAGCACGGAAACCGCGCAATCTGCCCATGTTCCGGGCGATCGTCTGGCCAAGACGCTGCTGCTTGAAGACAAGCTCGGCTATGTTGCGGCCGTGTTGCCGTCGACATATCACCTGCACCTGTCAGAGCTGCAAAAAGAATCGGGCCGGCAGGATCTCACGCTGGCCGATGAATCCGAGTTGCGCGAAGTCTTCCGGGACTGCGATGCGGGCGCCGTACCACCGGTGGGCATGGCCTATGGCATGCCCACCTACATCGACAGCAGCCTGATGACGCACGGTGACGTCTACTTCGAAGCCGGTGATCATGAAAACGTGGTGCACATGGATATGGACCAGTTCATGGCCCTGATGCGCGACGCCAAGCCCGCGCACTTCGCCTATCGCATGCAGGGCATCCTCTTCTGAGGAGGCCGCCATGGCCGACGACGTCGTCATCACAGTCCGCAACAACGGGCCGTATCACATCAAGGGAAGCTTTCGCATCGTCACCCAGAATGGGCGCGAGTTGCCGGTGGAGGAAGGACAGGCATGGCTATGCCGCTGCGGGCACTCGTTGAACAAGCCATTCTGTGATGGCTCGCACAAGCGCGCCGAGTTCGATAGCGATCTCGACGCGCCGCCCACAGTCGAGGCGGATCGCTCGCCGTAGGCTGCATTGCGGGCAGCGACGCCCGCCCTTCTGCTTAGCGGACGACCGGCTTGTAGCGAATGCGCTTAGGCTTGGCGCCCTCTTCGCCCAGGCGCTTCTTCTTGTCGGCTTCGTATTCCTGGTAGTTGCCTGGGAAGAATTCGACGTGCGAGTCGCCCTCGAACGCGATGATGTGCGTGGCGATGCGGTCGAGGAACCAGCGGTCGTGCGAGATGACCATCACGCAGCCGGCGAACTCGAGCAGCGCGTCTTCCAGCGCACGCAGCGTTTCCACGTCGAGGTCATTCGACGGTTCATCCAGCAGCAGCACGTTGCCGCCCGAGATCAGCGTCTTGGCAAGGTGCAGGCGCCCGCGCTCACCGCCCGACAGCGTGCCGACGTGCTTCTGCTGATCGCCGCCCTTGAAGTTGAAGCGGCCGATGTAGGCGCGCGACGGCGTCTCGTAGCGACCGACCGTCAGGATATCGGAGCCGCCCGAGATTTCTTCAAAGACAGTCTTGTCTGCAGACAGCGCGTCGCGGCTCTGGTCCACATAGGCCAGCTTGACCGTCGGGCCGATCTTGATGGTGCCCGAGTCCGGCTGCTCCTTGCCGGTGATCATGCGGAACAGCGTCGACTTACCCGCGCCGTTCGGACCGATGATGCCGACGATGGCGCCCGGCGGAATCGTGAAGCTCAGGTCGTCGATCAACAGGCGATCACCGTACGACTTGCTGACGTTAGTGAATTCGATCACTTCATTGCCCAGACGCTCGCCGGCCGGGATGAAGATTTCCTGCGTCTCATTGCGCTTTTGGTATTCCTGGCTGTTCAACTCATCAAAGCGGGCCAGACGCGCCTTCGACTTGGCCTGGCGGCCCTTTGGGTTCTGGCGCACCCATTCCAGTTCTTTCTTCAGCGCCTTCTGGCGGGCCGACTCGCTCGACTCTTCTTGCTTCAGGCGCGTCTCTTTTTGATCAAGCCACGAACTGTAGTTGCCCTTCCAGGGAATGCCGTGACCGCGGTCGAGCTCGAGAATCCACTCGGCAGCGTTATCAAGGAAGTAGCGATCGTGGGTGACAGCCACCACGGTGCCCGGAAAGCGCGTAAGGAACTGCTCGAGCCAGTCCACCGATTCGGCATCCAGGTGGTTGGTCGGCTCGTCGAGCAGCAGCATGTCGGGGCGCGAGAGCAGTAGCTTGCACAGGGCCACGCGGCGCTTTTCACCGCCCGAAAGGTGCTCGATCTTGGCGTCCCATGGCGGCAGGCGCAGCGCGTCGGCAGCAATTTCCAGTTGCAGCTCAACGTTGTCACCCGCACCGGCGGCAATGATGGCTTCCAGGCGCGCCTGCTCTTCGGCCAGCTTGTCGAAATCGGCATCCGGCTCGGCGTAAGCGACATAGACGGCTTCGAGCTGCTTCTGCGCGTCCATCACTTCACCCAGGCCGCTTTCGACTTCCTCGCGCACGGTCTTGGCGGGATCGAGCTGCGGCTCTTGCGGCAGATAACCGATGTTCAGGTTGGGCATCGGCGTGGCTTCGCCTTCGATGTCACGGTCGAGGCCGGCCATGATCTTGAGCACGGTCGACTTGCCCGAGCCGTTCAGGCCCAGCACGCCAATCTTGGCGCCGGGGAAGAACGACAGCGAGATGTCCTTGAGGATCTGGCGCTTGGGCGGGACGATCTTGCCCACGCGGTTCATGGTGAAAACGTACTGTGACATAGGTAAAAGGCGGGCGTAAAAAGCGGGGAACGCGCTGAAAGAGGGAATCCGCGGAGTGTAGCAAAGCCGGGCTGCCACACCTCGCCGGTAAAAGAAAAGGCGCCCACCTGGGGCGCCCTTCCGATGCAGCGGAGGCTAAGCCTCGTTACATCGTCATCATGTTGGCGTTCATGTTGTGCATGACCCACAGCGAACCGACGATCACAATCGCCAGGATCAACAACGTGAACAGGAAAGCCATCACGTTCCAGCGCTGGGCGGACGAGCCATCCAGGTGCAGGAAATAGATCAGGTGTACGACGATCTGCACGACCGCCAGGGCCATCACCGTCACCAGCAGCGTCTGCTGCGAGTAACCGCCGTCCATCACCATCTTGAACGGGATGGTCGTCAGGATCACGGCCAGCACGAAGCCGATCAGGTAGCCCTTGATGGTGGCATGGCCGGCGCCGCCGGCTGCATGGCCGTGAGCGTCATCGTGCGCGACGGCGGTCGTTGCGTTGGTCTGTTCCATTTACATCGCTCCCAGCAGATACACGACGGTAAATACGCCGATCCACACCACATCCAAGAAGTGCCAGAACAGGCTCAGGCACGCCAGGCGGGTCGATTGCGTCGGGGTCAGGCCCTTGGCAGCGATCTGCCACATCAGGACGATGATCCACAGCATGCCGCTCGCCACGTGCAAACCGTGGGTGCCGACCAGCAGGAAGAACGACGACAGGAACGCGCTGCGGCTCGGGCCAGCACCTTCAGCGATCAGGTGATGGAACTCGTTGATTTCCATGCCGACGAACGCGGCGCCCAGCAGCAAAGTGATGCCCAGCCACAGCATCACTTGATCCTTGCGACCATTCTGCAGGCTGATCATCACCATGCCGTACGTGATGGACGACACCAGCAGGATGCCGGTTTCGATCGCCACGTACGACAGGTCGAAAAGTTCCTTGCCCGTCGGGCCGCCCGCCGTCGCGCCGCGCAGTACGCAGAACGTAGCGAACAGCGACGCGAAGATGATCAAGTCGCTCATCAGGTACACCCAGAAGCCGAAGACCTTGGTGTCTGCAGCGTCGTGGTGGTGGTGCGCATGGTCATGCGCGTGGCCGTGGGCGGCGGCGTGCGCCGCGTGGCCGTCTAGAACATTGGAAGCCATGGTTTAAGCCTGCGAACCGATACGTTGGAAGTAGGCCGACTCGGTCTCGTGGACCTCGTGAGCGGGCACGTAGTAATCGATGTCGTCATTGTTGCTGCGGAGGATGAAGCTGCCGATCATGCCGACCAGACCCAGCACGGCCATCCACCAGATGTGCCAGATCAGCGCAAAGCCCATCACGATCGAGAACATGCCGATGAAGAAACCGGCACCGGTGTTCTTCGGCATGTGGATCTTCTCGTAGCTCGGCGCGACTTGCGTCAGCACCTCACCACGCGCCTTCATATCGGCAAAAGCGTCGATATCACGGATGACCGGCACCGTTGCAAAGTTGTAGTGCGCCGGCGGCGACGACGTGGCCCACTCCAGCGTACGGCCGCCCCACGGGTCGCCCGTCACGTCGGCCAGCGCGTGGCGATTGCGGATGCTGACGAAGATCTGGATGAGCTGCGAAGCGATACCGCAGGCGATGATCGCAGCGCCGATCACGGCGACGATCAGCCACGGCTGCCAAGCCGGGTTGTCGGTGTGGTTCAGACGACGCGTCATGCCCATGAAGCCCAGCACGTACAGCGGCATGAAAGCCGTGTAGAAGCCAACGAACCAGCACCAGAAGGCGCGCTTGCCCCACTTCTCATCCAGCTTGAAGCCGAACGCCTTCGGGAACCAGTACGTGATACCGGCCAGGTAACCGAACACCACGCCACCGATGATGGTGTTGTGGAAGTGAGCAATCAGGAACAGGCTGTTGTGCAGCAGGAAGTCGGCGCCCGGCACGGCCAGCAGCACGCCGGTCATCCCGCCGATCACGAAGGTGATCATGAAGCCGATCGTCCACAGCATCATCGAGTTCAGCTCGACGCGGCCGCGATACATCGTGAACAGCCAGTTGAAGATCTTCACCCCGGTCGGGATGGAGATGATCATCGTGGCGATCCCGAAGAACGCGTTGACGTTCGCACCCGAACCCATGGTGAAGAAGTGGTGCAGCCATACCAGGAACGACAGCACGGTAATACCGGCCGTTGCCCACACCATCGACGTGTAGCCGAACAGCTTCTTGCGCGAGAACGTGGAGACGATTTCCGAGAACATGCCGAACGCCGGCAGGATCAGGATGTACACCTCTGGGTGCCCCCAGATCCAGATCAGGTTCACGTACAGCATCGCGTTGCCGCCGCCGCCGTTCGTGAAGAAGTGCATGTCCAGGTAGCGGTCAGCACCCAGCAGTGCCAGCGCCACGGTCAGCACCGGGAAGGCCGCGACGATCAGGATGTTGGCGCACAGCGCCGTCCAGGTGAAGATCGGCATGCGCATGAGCGTCATGCCCGGCGCGCGCATCTTGAAGATGGTCGCGACGAAGTTCACACCGGTCAGCAAGGTGCCTAAGCCGGATATCTGTAGCGCCCAGATGTAGTAGTCGACCCCCACGCCGGGGCTGTAGGCCAGCTCCGACAGCGGCGGGTACGCCAGCCAGCCGGTGCGCGCGAACTCGCCCACGCCCAGCGACACGTTGATCAGCACCACGCCCGCAGCGGCCAGCCAGAACGACAGCGTGTTCAGGAACGGGAAGGCCACGTCGCGTGCGCCAATCTGCAGCGGCACGATCAGGTTGATCAGGCCCGTCATCAGCGGCATGGCCATGAAGAAGATCATGATCACGCCGTGCGCGGTGAAGATCTGGTCGTAGTGCTCGGGCGGCAGATAGCCGGCACCGCCGCCCGAGGCGACCGCCAGTTGCGAGCGCATCATGATGGCGTCGGCAAAGCCGCGCAGCAACATCACGATGGCCAGAATGCAGTACATCACGCCGATCTTCTTGTGATCGACCGAGGTGATCCACTCATTCCAGAGGTAGGTCCACTTCTTGAGATAGGTGATCAGGCCAAACACGCCTGCGCCACCCAGCAGAATGGCCGAGACCGTCACGACCACGATGGGCTCGTGCAGCGGAATGGCCTCCAGACTCAACTTGCCAAACATCGTCAACTCCTAGGAATTCTTGGCCGCGTTCTTAGGCGCCGGCAGGGCGGACTGCACCGGCAGCGGGCGCGTTGCCGCCTCAGCCGTGGCCGTCGTGCAGTTGGCGCCTTGGAGCGCCTCGTCGAGCGTCAGGACCTTCTCCCCTTCGCCCATCTTGTCCATGTATTTGTGCAGGATGCTGTGATACAGCGTCGGGTCGACCGAGGCATACGCCGCCGGCGGCACCTTCTCGCTCGGCTTGGCAAGCTCCGCGTAGCCATCCTTGGTCAGGACTTGCGGTGCGCTGCGGACTTGCTTGACCCAGGCATCGAACTCCTCATTCGTCATCGCCGTGGCCTTGAACTTCATGCCCGTGAAGCCCGAGCCGCTGTAGTTGGACGACATGCCGTCAAACACGCCGGTCTCGTTGGCGATCAGGTGCAGCTTGGTCTGCATGCCCGCCATGGCATACACCTGGCTGCCCAACTGCGGGATGAAGAACGCGTTCATCACCGTGTCAGACGTGATCTTGAAGTTGACCGGGGTGTTGGCCGGGAACGCGAGCTGGTTGACCGTCGCGATCTTCAGTTCCGGATAGATGAACAGCCATTTCCAGTCGAGCGAGACGGCCTCGACGGTGATCGGCTTCACGTCGGATTCGATCGGCTTGTACGGATCGAGCGCGTGCGTGGACTTGTAGGTGATCCACCCCAGCACGACGATGATCAGGCACGGGATCAGCCACACCACGGCCTCGATGGCGTTGGAGTGCGACCAGTCGGGCTCGTAGCGCGCACGGGTATTGGTGGAACGGTACTTCCACGCAAACGCCAGCGTCATGATGATCACGGGAATGACCACCAGCAGCATCAGGCCGGTTGCCACCAGGATCAGCGTCTTCTCCTCCGCCGCGATCATCCCCTTCGGGTCCAGGACCGTCAGGTTGCAGCCCGCAAGCAGGAGCGGGAGGCTTGCGGCCAGGAGCCGCTTCATATGTGGAACGAGTGTGTTCTTCATGTCTTGCACGGAAGCCAGGCAACCCAGACAACGGGCCGCAGGCAAAAAACGCGGGAAATGAGAGAAGACCGTGCTGGAGCACCGTGAGACGGCTAGGTGCGGCAGCGGATCTTCGATCACATCTGGCGCCGGTCAGGGAGAAGCAGAACCAGGCGCGCCCTGCCTGCGAGGCGGACTTCGACCATGGCTGGCATGGACGAGGCCGAACTTCGCCGCACCGCACAAAGCGGCGGACAACAGTCGGGGCGCGGATGGAGTCGGAGCAGGCACTACGTCGTGCGCTCGTTGGGGAGCGCGTTTGGGAGTGGAATGCGGGCGCGATCTTACCGCCAGACGGCCCCTGCGATCGCGCAATTTGCTGAGGCAACGAGGAATCGGGGCCGATTGACAAGTGCTACCTGCCCTACACGGCTAGGGTTTACGCGGCTTTGCGGGTAAGCAAATTGAAAGTGGATGTTGTTGCACTGCGACAATCAGCCACAGTGGTGCGCACCCGACGTTGTCCCCGGATGTGCGCGCCAGAACAGGGGAAAATGAGAACGACTCTCGTCTTCGCCTGGCAACGAACGCGCCCGCTCATGGGCCCTTACTGCGTCAGCAGCCCGGCAATCCGCACCAGTACCAGCCCCGCCGCCACAACGAGGTAACTGCGCAGCACAAACATCCAAGTGCGCTTGAGTGGCGTCCAGCGCACCGGCGTCAACTGCTCCAGCGGCGGCATGGTCCAGTGATCACGGTCAAGCACGCTCACCCGCTGCGGATGCGGCGGCCGGTGGTTACGCCGCCCGATACGCCACAGCACCAGCGACATCACCACCGCAATCAGCGAGCCGCCGATCAGGATCGCGCCGATCTCGAATTCGCCGATGCCCGGAAACAGCACCGCCGCCGTGAGGATGACAGAGAGCATCACCAGCACCGCCACCACGCCGCCCGTGAAGATGTTCATCGCGCGACCGTTCGTCCACGGGCCGAGCACGGCCTTGTCGTTGCACAACAGCAGCAGAAACACCGTGGCACTCGGCAGCAGCACACCCGCCAGCGATTGCACAGCGTTGGTCAGCAGACCGAGCGGCGCGCCGGGCGTCAGCACCAAGCCTGCCGCCAGCAACGTCAGGCCGAAGTACACGGCGTAGAAGCCCTTGGCCTGCGTCGGCTTGCGATGCAGCGAGTGCCGCACGGCAAACGCGTCGCCAATCGCATACGCGGTCGACAACGACACCGCACAAGCACCGATGATGCTGGCGTCCAGCAACGCAATCGCAAACAGCACGCCGGCCCAACGGCCCGAATGGCGCTCCAGGCCTTGCGCCGTGCCCAGCGCATCGGTGTAGTTGCCGAACTCCGGCATGCCGTGGAAGGCTTGCGCGGCAAAGGCGATCATCGCCACCGCGCCGGCAATCACCAGCACGATGCCAAGCCACAAGTCCGCACGCTCATAGCGGATGAAGCGCGCGGTGATGCGCTTGTCGATCACGTAGCTCTGCTGAAAAAACAACTGCCACGGCGCCACCGTCGTCCCCACGATGGCGATGATCAGCAGCATCACCTCCGCCAGCGGTGCACCCGCCGGTAGCGCTGGCATGAAGAAGTCGCGCGCCACCTGCCCCATCGGCGGATGCACCATCACAAACACGGGAATGAGCGTGAGACTGCCCGCTACCAGGATCAGCGCAAAGCGCTCGAAACGGCGGAAGTCTCCGGTAGACGCGGCCAGCATCACAAGTGCCGCCGCTGCACACACGCCCCAATGCCGCGGGATGCCGAGGTACTCCAGCGCCAGACTGATGCCGATGAATTCCGTCACCAAGGTCAGCGCATTCACCAGAAACAGATCGATCACGGAGAAACTGCCCCAGAACTTGCCGAAGCGCGCGAAGATCAGCCGCGCATGGCCGACGCGCGTGACGGCGCCCAGGCGCAGCACCATCTCCTGGTTCACGTAGAGCACGGGAATGAGCAGCAGCAGCGTCCACAGCAGCGTGGTGCCGTAGTTCTGCCCGGCCTGCGCGTAGGTGCCGAACGCGCCGGCATCGTTGTCGCCGACCATCACGATCAGGCCGGGCCCGAGGATGGCGAGCAACGTTCGCAAGCGCGCGCGCCAGCTATTGCGCGCTCCTGTGTCGTGGTGCGCAATGGTGCCGAGCGCACCGCGAATGTCGCCAACGTGGGCGTCGTCAAGCGCGGCGTGACGTGGTGGTGTGTTGATGCCCGAAGCGAATTGGGTCATATCAACCTCCATTTGTGTTGGTGTTGTTGGATTGCCCGGCGCTTACCAATAGGTGCGCGAGAGCCGGATGGCCGCCGCCGCGTAGCCGTGGTTGGAGGGCCCCTGACCACCGCCGCCGTCACCGGCGCGCCGGCCGGACGTGGTCGATACCGCGCCGGCACGCTCGGGCGCTCCGGCCCGGCCTTGCACAAACGGCGAACTGAACGGCAAGGCAATGGCCGAGAAACGACGGGCGGGAATATTGAATTTGCGCATGACACACTCCTCGCCGCGCGCGATACGCACGGCACGCGGCAATCACCGCACGCGTTGCACACACGCGGCGGCACAGCAGAAACAATCAAGGAGCGATGCAGACACCGCTGCCTTGCCAGGGTGGCAAGTCAGCAGCAGGGAACAACCGTGCGGCGGACTCGCCTAGTGGGAAAAAGACGTCGGGTAAGGTCGACTCGGACTGTCCATATGGGTCCTCCTGCGTTTAGAACTCGGCGTGGACGCGCACGCCCACGAACTTGGCCGGACCGCGGTCGCGGTTGTAGCCCGGGTTCTGGATCAGCTGGAAATCAGGGCTGATTGCCAAGGCCTTGGTCACTTGCAGGCTGTAGAACAACTCCAGCACGCGCTCGTGGCCATAGTTCAACCCGCCGTCCCCCAGGAACGCGCCACTGCCGCCGGCCGCCAGATAGGCGCGGTGATCGGGCCCCAGCATATTCACCGCAACGGCCATGCCCAGCACATCATTCGGACGACGCCAGGCCGTGCCCTTGAGCAACCCGCCAAACGATACGTTGCGGCCGACTTCGGTAAAGGCGTACGTTTCGGTCTTGTCGTCTGACCAGTTCAGGCGTGCGAACAACCCGAGGTCGTCACCCGCTTTCTGCTCGAACGACACCCCCACGCCCACCTTGGCATGCGCCTTGCGCACCAACCCGACATCAGGCGTTGCACCCGTGGCAGCCCCCAGCGCCATCGCATCGTCAAAGCGCCCCATGCGCGCCTGATTGCGCCAGCCGAGCAACCGCACCGTGCCTTCCTGACCGAACACCGTGTAGCGCTTTTCCAGCTCGAGCATGTCACCGTAGTGCTGGAGCAAACGCGTGTCGAGCGGCAAGCCGTTCGACTGCTCCGGCTGCAGGAAGCGGCCCGCGCGCACGGCCCAGCCATTTTCGCTATCGATGTATTCAAGCGCCACGCCCCAGTTGTAGCCGCGCGCATCGGCCGGGTAGTCGAACGACGGATGCGCCATGAACGACCAGTTCATGAACTGCGTGCGCGGGTCTTGCGCATACGACACCGCATCAAACACATCGGGCACCGCGAAGTTGCCGGCGGTCAGCACCACGCGGCGCTTGTCGACCACGTTGGCGAACTGGTTGAAATCGGCGTCGATCTTTTCCGTGTCACCACCCAGGCCCCAGGTCTGGCGCAGGAAGGCGCGGGCACGGTACAGCGTAGGATTCGTCCCCGCCGTCTTGGCCAGCTCACCGTTGGGCAAGCCGCCCAGGCCATGCAACCCGGAAAACGCCACGCCTTGCGCGACTTCCGGGTTGATGTGGAACTCCGCCCCCTTCCACAGGCGCATGCCCAGATCGAGCGTCGCCGTAAAGGAATAGCTCTTCGCACGGGCAGCGCCGAGGCTGTTGTCGCCGCTGTACGCAGCATCGAACGCGGGCTTGCGCTGCCACACATACGTGGTCTGGCCATGGAAACCGAAGCGGTCATCCAGCCCGCCGCTGGCGATGCGAGGAGAAATGTCCTCCGTAGAAGCCGGCACATCCGCTGCATGCGCCATCGACATGGCCGACACCACGGCCGACACGCCCATCAGCACGCGAACCCAAACCAGCGGGCGCACCGCCAGCCAAACATACTGCAGCATCGAGAGAAACAGCATAGAACCTCCCTCGTTCGCTTCTATGGCGAACGTAGGCATGGGCCGATCACGGCCATCCCAGGAAACCGCGCACGCGAAGACGCACGCAACCACATGGCCGTGTCGGTAAAACAATCGAATTGTGGGAAGGGCTTGTACGGAGAACCCGCACAAGAGCCACCACCCGCCGTGCAATGCGGCTAGGCAGTGGTGAGGCGCGAAGACGGTGCGCCGAGACTGTCTAGCCGTTCAATGTGCGATCGAAGATCGACTAGAACAACTGTCCATGGAGATTCACTCCGTAGCTATGACGGAGCGCAGAGTAACAAAGTGTGGTTGCCGCCGGCAAGCGTTTTCTTGGACCGTTGCAGCGCGCATTGCGCAACGGCAACAACCCGACGTTGGGCGCTTCGCAAGCCGGTGTCGGTACACTGCCGTGTCGCTCGAGCGCATCACTCAGGGCACTCGGCACATCGATATCAGACGGAGGTTGTATGACGCGCTTAGCAACGTTGCTCACCACGATTGCCGCCATCGCAGGCATGGCCGGATGCTCGACGGCAGGCTCAGAACATGCCAAAAACGAAGGCGAATCCAAGATGACCGACCACGCACCGCTCATCGCCACATGCCAGGCGGCCGCCGCTCCTGACGACACCCTGATCGGCAAGTCAGAACAGGATGCCGCGGCGCTGCTCAAGGGTTGCCTCTGGCGCGTCAGCGAGCGCGACGGCAAAGCCCTGCCCGGCACCATGGACTACCGCGAAGAACGCCGCAACCTGGGCATCCAGGACGGCAAGGTAATCTGGGTGCGCCGCGGATGAGCCGCCGCTGAACGTACAACCGACCGAGGGAATGGTCCGGAACTGGCATGCCGGCAAGGTTCGATCGCGCTAGGATCAACATAGATTCGACGCCCTCAATGCCCACATGACAACCCGAACGAGCAAAGACATCGTGGTAGATGCGTGGTTCACATTCGCCTCACGCGATGCCGCCCGCATTGCCGAATGCTTCACGCCGAACGCGCAATGGCTTGCCCCCGAAGGCAATGCCACTGCGATTGCGCTCAACTGCACGCATCACATGGTCGGGCGCGACGCCATCGTTCATTTCCTGACGGCGGAGTTTCCGAAGCTCTTCGTCGCCGATGTCTCAGTGGAGTTGGGCGGCATCCACGCCGATGGCGAAACGGTGGTCGTAGAGGAGCGCATGCAGGCCACGTTGGCAAACGGCAGGCGCTATGACAACACCTACTGCTTCGTTTTCGTGCTGGAGGGCGAGCGAATCGCACGCGTGCGTGAATACATGGATAGGAAGCGCGGTTGGGCGTGCATCTTTGGAGAGCAGGCGGCCGCCTAACCGCCTGGATCGGCGCGAAAAAGAAAACGGCCTCCTTATGGAGGCCGCTTCGGTATTGGTGCCGGCTGCAGGACTCGAACCCGCCACCTGATGATTACAAATCAACTGCTCTACCAGATGAGCTAAGCCGGCAAAGAAACGCGATTCTAACCTAACATGCGTTACTTGACGACCTTTAGCGCGGGCTTGCCACCAATGCGCGGCACATTCGGCGGTGTCGGCTCGTCTTCCGGGCTGTTTTCCGCTTCTGCATGAACCGGCGCGGGTGCCGATTCGGAGTCCACCGCGGCCAGCTTGGGCGGCGGATTGTTCTCGCGTTCGGTGGCGGCCTGTGTCGTCGGCGTGCTGCGCTCAACCGGGAAGGCCATGCCCTGCCCGTTCTCGCGCGCATACACGGCGAGCACGTTTTCGATCGGCACCTCGATCTTGCGCGACACGCCCGAGAAGCGTGCGTGGAAGGTGATCCACTCGTTGCCCATGTCGAGCTGGCTGGTCGCGTCAAAGCTCACGTTCAGCACGATCTCGTCGTTTTTGACGAATTCGCGCGGCACGTTGGTGCTGTTGTCGACGAAGACAGCGATATACGGCGTGAAGCCGTTGTCCGTGCACCATTCGTAGATGGCACGGATCAGATAGGGCTTGGTGGAAGTTTCCGGCATGATGAAATCAGTAACCGTTGGGCTGGGCCACACACGGGTTCAATCCCAACCCGCGCAGCCCACAACCCAGCGGCAATCAGCGGCGCATGACCTTTTCCGACGGCGTCAGCGCTTCAATATACGCCGGACGGCTAAAGATACGCTCCGCGTATTTCATCAGCGGGGCGGCGTTCTTCGAGACTTCGATGCCGTAGTGGTCCAGGCGCCACAACAGCGGCGCAATCGCCACGTCGAGCATCGAAAACTCTTCGCCCAGCATGTACTTGTTCTTCAGGAAGATCGGCGCCAGTTGCGTGAGGCGGTCACGGATGGCAGCGCGTGCCTTCTCGTGGTTCTTCTCGGCGGCCTTGCCCTTTTCATTCTCGAGCACGGAGACGTGCGTGAACAGTTCCTTCTCGAAGTTGAACAGGAACAGGCGGGCGCGGGCGCGCTGCACCGGATCGGCCGGCATCAGCTGCGGATGCGGAAAGCGCTCGTCGATGTACTCGTTGATGATGTTCGACTCGTACAGAATCAGATCACGCTCAACCAGGATAGGCACCTGGCCGTACGGATTCATCACCGCGATATCTTCCGGTTTGTTGAAGAGATCGACGTCGCGGATCTCGAAATCCATGCCCTTTTCGAACAGGACGAGGCGGCAACGCTGCGAGAACGGGCAAGTGGTACCCGAGTACAAGACCATCATGGTTGTAGTTCCTTGGCGCACGGGCCGGGGGCGGCCCGATGACGGTACAACCGTGACGACAAATGATATCGCCACGGCACAAAAAGCGAAAAGGCAAAGGGCTAGGACCAGTTCTCCACCGGCCTAGCCCTTGCCCGGAAAACACGGATTTTACTTGATGTCCTTCCAATAGGCCGCATTCAGGCGCCAGGCCAGCACGAAGAACACGCCAATGAACAACAATACCCACACGCCCAAGCGCTTGCGCAGGTTGCCCGAAGGCTCAGCCATCCAGTCCAAATAGCTGACCAGATCGGCCACGGCCTGGTCGTATTCGACTTTGTTCATCTTGCCTGGAACCGACACCTCAAGGCCGACGAGCTTCTTCTCTGCCTCGCCGTGTTCAGACTTCACCTCGGCGTATTTCGGCACCTGCTGGCCTTGCAACTCCCACAGCACATGCGGCATGCCGACCTTGTCGAACACCAGGTTGTTCCAGCCGGTCGGACGCGTGTCGTCACGGTAGAACGTGCGCAGATAGGTGTAGAGCCAGTCGCTGCCGCGCGCACGCGCAATCACTGACAGATCCGGCGGCACGGCGCCAAACCATTTCTTGGCGTCTTCGCGGTCCATGGCGATGTGCATCGTGTCGCCGACCTTGTCCGACGTGAACAGCAGGTTTTGCTTGATCTGCTCCTCGCTCAAACCAAGGTCGCGCAGGCGGTTGTAGCGCATGGCGCTGGCGCCGTGGCAGTTCAGGCAGTAGTTGACGAACAGCTTGGCGCCACGCTGCAGCGCAGACGTGTCGCTGGACTGGTTGGGCGCCGTGTCGAGCGGCACGCCGCCCTCATTGGCCATCACAGGCGCGGCAAACACGAGACCGGCCAAGGCGAAAATCGCAAGCAGCTTTTTCATTCTTGTGTCCTTCATGGGTCCTTGTGCTCGGCTCGAATCAGTGCGGCTTGAACGTAACGCGCTCAGGCACTGGCTTGAACGTCCCGATCTGGCTCCAGATCGGCATCGCGAGGAAGAACGCGAAGTACAGAATGGTGCCGATCTGCGAGATGATCGAACCGACCGGGCTCGGCGGTTGAATGCCCAAGTAGCCCAGCACCGCAAAGGCGATCACAAAGAGGATCAGCAGCGTCTTGTGGAAGCCCGGACGATAGCGGATCGACTTGACCGGCGAGTGGTCCAGCCACGGCAGGAAGAAGAAGATCACCACCGAACCGCCCATCACCACCACGCCCCAGAACTTCGCGTCGATAAACTTGAAGCCCAGTGCCAGGATCACGGCCACAGCCACGGCCACCACTTTGACATTCATGCTCTTCGTGCGAGCGAACAGCAGACCCAGCATGATCGCGATGAAGCCCCACAGCCACGGCAGGAAGTCCGACGTGGTTGCGCGCAGCATCGAGTAGAACGGCGTGAAGTACCAGACCGGCGCAATGTGCGGCGGCGTCTTGAGCGAGTCTGCCGGGATGAAGTTATTGGCTTCCAGGAAGTAGCCGCCCATTTCCGGCGCGAAGAACACGATCGCGCTGAAGATGAACAGGAACACCGCCACGCCCACGATGTCGTGCACCGAGTAGTACGGGTGGAACGGAATGCCGTCGAGCGGAATGCCGCGCGCATCCTTCTTGGCCTTGATCTCGACGCCATCCGGATTGTTCGAGCCCACTTCGTGCAGCGCGATGACGTGCGCCACCACCAGGCCCAGCAGCACCAGCGGCACTGCGATGACGTGGAACGAGAAGAAGCGATTGAGCGTTGCGTCCGACACCACGTAGTCACCGCGGATCCACAGCGACAGATCCGGGCCGATCAGCGGAATGGCGGAGAACAGGTTCACGATCACCTGCGCGCCCCAGTACGACATCTGGCCCCACGGCAGCAGATAGCCCATGAAGGCCTCGGCCATCAGGCACAGGAAGATCAGGCAGCCGAAGATCCAGACCAGCTCGCGCGGCTTACGGTACGAGCCGTACAGCATGCCGCGGAACATATGCAGATACACGACGATGAAGAACGCCGACGCGCCGGTCGAGTGCATGTAGCGCACCAGCCAGCCCCACGGCACCTCGCGCATGATGAACTCCACGCTCGCATAGGCGACGGGGATGCCGGCGGCGTTGAGCGTGCCATCCGGCTTGTAGTTCATCACCAGGAAGATGCCCGTGACGATCTGGAGCACCAGCACCAGCAGCGCCAGCGAGCCGAAGAAATACCAGAAATTAAAATTCTTGGGCGCGTAATACTCGGACAGATGCGCCTTCCATGTCTCGGTCAACGGGAAGCGCGCATCGATCCAGCCCAGCACCCCGGTTGTCTCCACCTTTTTCTCGGCCATGATCAAGCCTCTCCTTTCTCGTCTTTGCCGATCAGCAGCTTCGTGTCGGACAGGAACATGTACGGCGGAACGTCGAGGTTCTGCGGCGCGGGCTTGTTCTTGAACACGCGGCCAGCCAGGTCGAACGTGGAGCCGTGGCACGGGCAGACGAAGCCGGGGTCTCCGGCGAGCTGCACGTTGGCGCCAGCGGGAAACGGGCCTGACGGGGAGCACCCAAGGTGGGAGCAGATGCCGACGACAACCAGCAGATCTTTATGCTCGGCACGGGAGCGGGTTTCGTTCTTGCAGTAGTCCGGCGTCTTCATGGTGAAGGGCACGTCGGACTTGGGATCGGCGACTTCGTTATCGGTCTTCTTGAGCGATTCCAGCATGTCGGGCGTGCGCTTGAGCAGCCAGACCGGCTTGCCGCGCCATTCCACCACCTTCATCTGGCCGGGGGCCAGGTCACTCACGTCTGCCTCTACGGGCGCGCCCGCTGCGCGGGCTTTTTCAGATGGTGCGAATGTGCAAACGAAAGGGGCCGCAACAGCAACCCCTCCCACACCACCAGCCACGGACGTCGCAATCAAAAGATTACGGCGACCCTTGTCCACGTTTTGCTGGTCACTCATTCAAGACCCCAGGATGAGAAATCAAGATAGATTCGCGTCAACCAAAAATTATACCCGACCGTACCTAGCCAACGATAGCGGTCGCGGAGGGCGCTCGTTGCAGATATAGTGAACACACCGATTGCCCGCCAGCCCAGTACAGACAAGGCTTCGGCATGCCTCTTGCAACCTCGCTTTCAACAATTCAGGTCAACCGTTCGCTAGCTTGACCGTTTGTTTCGAATCAAACAATCCGGAGAAAACCGATGGCACTGATGCAAGACTTCAAGAAATTCGCGATGCGCGGCAACGTGATCGACCTGGCGGTGGGTGTGATCATCGGTGCGGCGTTCGGAAAAATCGTCGATTCCCTTGTCAATGATCTGATCATGCCGCTGATCAGCCGCGTGGTCGGCAAGCTGGATTTCTCGAATCTGTTCATCCAGTTGGCAGAGGCGCCCGCGGGTGTGCCGCACACCCTGGTGGATTTGAAGAAGGCAGGCGTGCCGGTCCTTGCCTACGGCAACTTCATCACCGTGGCGGTCAACTTCCTGATCCTGGCGTTTATCGTGTTCCTGATGGTGCGCGCCATCACGCGCGTGATCGACGCCAACCCGCCGGCAGCCGAAGTCGAGACGCCCGAAAGCACGCTGCTGCTGCGCGAAATTCGTGACAGCCTGAAGAACAAGCCGTAATCGGATGTTGAATCACACCGGATTCGGGATATCGATGAAGGTGTGACGGACCCCGAAGCGCTCGGCCAGGTGATCGCCGAGCGCGCGAACGCCGCCGCGCTCGGTGGCGTGGTGACCCGCCCCGATATAGGCAACACCCGATTCTCGAGCGAGATGCGTGGTCTGCTCCGATGCCTCACCACTCAGATACACATCTGCGCCGGCTGCCACGGCGGCATCAAACCAGCCTTGCGCGCCGCCCGTGCACCAGCCGACCATACGCACCGGGCGATCTTCCTCGCCGATCACCAGCGGTGCCCGGTTCAACTTTGTCGACACCGTTTTCACAAAAGCGCCCAGTGTGGTTGCCTCGGGAAGCGCGCCAATCCAGCCAAGCTCGTCCTCGCCGAAGCGGCCTTGGGGCTCGATACCCAGCAAGGCGCCCAGTTGCGCGTTGTTGCCCAGCACCGGATGCGCATCCAACGGCAAGTGATACGCGAACAGGTTCAGATCGTGCGCCAGAAGTTGCTTCAGGCGCGCATGTCTCTGGCCCACGACACGGCCGTCCTCGCCCTTCCAGAAGTAGCCGTGATGCACGAGGATGGCGTCGGCACGCGCATCGATGGCAGCCTCAATCAGCGCCAGGCTGGCGGTCACCCCCGTCACGACATGGGTAATAGTTTCGCACCCTTGCACCTGCAGACCATTGGGGCAATAGTCCCGAAAACGGGCCGCCTGTAACAGGTCGTTCAAGTACAATTCAAGTTCTTTTCGATCCATTTCGACTCAATTTCGCCCTATGTTGCGCCGCTTTTGGCTGTTTTTTGCGCAAGCCGTCACGGTCGTCCTGGCCGTCTGGTTTGTGATCGCCACGCTCAAGCCCGATTGGCTGCAGCGCGGCAAGGTGGCAGTGCAATCCGGCTCGCCTATCGTCGCGCTCAAGGAAGTCGCGCCGATCGGCCATGGCGGCACTTCCAGCAACTCGTACGCGGACGCCGCCAAGGTAGCGATGCCCGCGGTGGTCAATATCTTCAGCAGCAAGAATGCGCCGAAGCGCAGCAACAGTCCGCAGGCCAGTTCGGACCCGTGGTTCCGCTTCTTTTTCGGCGACCGCGCCCCTGAGCAGCGCCAGGAACCCACGGCCAGCCTGGGTTCGGGCGTGATCGTCAGCCCGGAAGGCTACATTCTAACGAACCATCACGTGGTGGACGGCGCTGACGAGATCGAAGTCGCCCTGAACGACGGGCGCAAGGCCAACGCCAAGGTGGTCGGCTCAGACCCGGAAACCGACCTGGCCGTCCTCAAGATCAATCTGCCGAAACTGCCCGCCATCACGCTGGGCCGGCTGGAAAATGTGCGCGTCGGCGACGTGGTACTAGCCATCGGCAACCCGTTCGGCGTAGGCCAGACGGTAACGATGGGCATCGTTTCGGCCCTCGGCCGCAGCCACCTGGGCATCAACACTTTCGAGAACTTCATCCAGACCGACGCTGCGATCAACCCTGGCAACTCGGGCGGCGCGCTGGTCGACGCCGACGGCAACCTGCTTGGCATCAACACGGCAATCTACTCACGCTCGGGCGGCTCGCTGGGCATCGGTTTCGCGATTCCGGTGTCGCTGGCCAAGCAGGTGATGGAATCGATCATCTCGACCGGCAGCGTGGTCCGTGGCTGGATCGGCGTCGAACCGCAGGATGTAACGCCAGAAATTGCCGAGTCGTTCGGCCTGTCACGCAAGGATGGCGCGCTGATTGCCGCTGTGGTTCAAGGTGGCCCGGCGGACAAGGCTGGCCTGCGCCCGGGGGACATCCTTACCAGCGTCAACGGTGAAGCGATCCTGGATACGACGGCGCTGCTCAACAGCATCGCGCAACTGCGGCCGGGCGCGGAAGCCAAGGCGACGGTGTCGCGTAAGGGCAAGGCGGTGGAGTTGACTATCGTCGTCGGCAAACGCCCGCCGCCAACACGTCGCAACGTACCGATGCCCTCGCAGGACGACGAAGAACAGTAAGTGGTAAGTTTCGGAACACAGAAACGGCGGCCAGATGTGCCGCCGTTTTTTTGCGCGCTCGCACGGGGATTAAACCGGTGCATTAACGCGCAGGACCCACCTTGATGCCGCCCCTCCGCACAAAGCGCAATCCGCGGCGCACCAGAAACTGCGCTCTATCGATATAAGCTGCGCTTGTCGCGCCCTGCACGAGCCATGCGGCGCGCCTTGGCTCAGGCTCAGAGCAACCGCGACAAGCATGACGCCAGCGCGATGCTTGGCCACCGCTTTGCGCGCAGCCGAAGCACCCGCAGATAGCTGACTAGCGTTAGCTGAGCCCCCCCCTCCTTGGGCGCGGCCTCCGCCACACAGGAGCGTTGCAAATCGCCCGCACAAAGAAAAACGCCGACCCCTTTCGGGATCGGCGTTTAACCGTTTAATTCGATGCGCTCTTACGAGCGCGTCAAATTAGAACTTGTGACGCAGGCCGACGGTAGCGCCGAACTGGTTGGCATTGCCAGCAGCCGGGCTCGAGTACACGTTGCTACCGCTCGACAGGGTCGTACCAGCGTACGAATCGCTAGCGTTCAGACCCAGCACGCCCAGGCCCGAGCCGCTGCTGTTCTTAGCATAGGCCAGGTTGAAGTAGGCGTCGGTGCGCTTCGACAGAGCGTAGTCGGTGCCGACCACGAACAGCCACGGGTTGCCCGCGTTGCTGTTCTTGAACTGTTGGTAGTAAGCCGTACCCGTCAGCGACAGAGCCGGGGTAGCTTGGTAACCCAGGCCAGCCCAGTACAGGTTCGAACGCAGGTTGCCGTTGCCAGCAACAGTTGCGTAGTTAGCCTTGTACCAACGGTAGCCAGCGTACAGCTTGGCCGGGCCGAAGGCGTACGTGCCAGCGATCGTGGCGCGTTGTTCCTTGTTGTCGCTACCAACGGTCGTCGAGTTGGTCTGGTCGTACACTGCGCCGATACCCAGCGGGCCGCCAGCGTAGTTAGCACCCAGGCTCCACTCGCGGCCGGTCTTGCTGCTGCCAGCCACTTCGTTGCCGTTGTAGTTGAACGCGTACAGACCGGAGACGCTCAGGCCACCGAACGTGCCGATGTACTTGACGGCGTTGTCAGCACGGCCAGCGAAGAACTGGTCTTGCGAGGCCAGCGAGTAACGCGTGGCGATTGCCATCGGGTCATAGACCAGCGAGAAGTCGTACAGCAGGTTTTGCTGGCGACCCAGGGTCAGTTGACCCCACTGGCCTTGCAGACCAACGTAAGCGTTACGACCGAACAGACGGCCACCTTGAGCCGACGTGCCGGTGTCCAGGTTGAAGCCGCTTTCCAGGTTGAAGATACCCTTCAGGCCACCGCCCAGGTCTTCAACGCCACGCAGGCCCCAACGCGAGCCCGACAGGCCGCCCGAATCCAGACCAAAACGCGAGCCGCTGGTGCCAGCGGTGGCGCCCGGTACCTTGTTTGCGTAGGTCAGACCAGCGTCGACCACGCCGTACAGGGTCACGGAGGATTGTGCATAGGCGCCACTGGCGGCCAGAGCTGCAACAGCAGCTGCAAACAGTTTCATCTTCATATCGACACTTTCCTTGTCAACTGATTGGGAAATCTTGACTGTCCTTATGGACGACGCAGATACCTCACGTCTGACCGCATTATGGGCCAGCGTTGACGGATTCCGGAAACCCTTTCTGGCTCTGGGCCGCGATTTGCGGCCAAGTTGTTGCTCATGGGCAACACGCGCCAAGCCCCGTGGAAAGGGGGGCGCGACCCGCTTTTTACGCGGTGGCACGGGGGTTGGCGGGCGATTGTCGCCCTCTTCCGCGCAACAAATTTGGCAGCCGCGGGGCCGTTCTGAATTGTCGCCTTTGCGCCACGTTACGGCGATAAGTGCGCCATTATCCTCTTTTTATCGACCGAGTGCGGCGTGCCATCGCTTTAGGAAATCGGCACGGCGGAGCTGATCTTGATGGGCGAGTAAACCCGGGCCGACGGGAATGGGGCGATGCGTGTTGCCAAGCTCGGCGAGCAGGCGCTTGGCGGTGAGCCCTGTCTCAACATCCTGGCGCAGCGAGAACAGAAACGCGCGGTCCGCCATCACAGTCTGACCATCGCGCGAGAGCATGAAGTCGAGCCACAGGCGTGCCGCGTTCGGACGAGCGGCACGGCGGGCGATAAAGGCGACACGCGTCGCGACCAGCGTGTAGTCGGTCGGCATTTTGATGGCGAGTGCCGGATTGCGATCGGCGTAGCGTGCGGCGTATGAGCCGATCACGTCGTAGGCGAGCAGACTTTCGCCGGAAGCGACGCGCTCGAGCATTGCGGCCGTGGTGATGTACAGATTGACGTTGACGCCGCCCAATGCCTTGGCAACCTCCCAGAACACGGGCGTGGTGCGCGCGTCTTCGGCGGCAAAGAGGAACGCGGAGCCGGAGTGCTCGATGTCGTACGAGGCGACGCGGCCGCGCAGCAGGTCACGGTGGCCGTTCAGGATGCGGGCGAAATCGGCGTGCGTGGAGGGAATCAGCTCCGGCGGCAATTGGCGCGTGTTGTAGACAAAGACAACGGGTTCGTAGCTCGTGCCGTACGCCTCGTTCTTCCAGATGGCCCATGACGGCAAGTACGGGCGCTCGGGGGAAGCATATGGGAGCGCGTGGCCGTCGTTCACGAGCTTGAACTGCTCGGGCATGGCCGAGCTCCAGACCACATCGGCGCCGGGCGATCTGGCGGCAAGTTCAGCGAGGAAGCGGCGGTAAATGTCGTCGCTGTTCTGCTCGCGGTAGTCGACGGTGATGCCGGGATAGCGGGTCTCGAAGGCGCGGATGAGCGGGTATGCGGAGGAGAAATCTGTCGTCGAATAGACCGTGACGCGACCTTCGCGGCGGGCGGCGTCGATCATTGCGTCGTAGTCGCGCGGGTAGTACGACGGCAGTTCCGGCGCCGGACGGGCCAGCCACTGCGCGTGCGCCCTACGCGAAACGGCGCCGTTTGCAGCCAGCAATGCGGCGGTCTGACAAAGCCAGCGGCGACGGGAATTGGGAATGGACGACATGCCGGTTAAAGCGCATCTGGAGCCGCATCAGGTGGACGGTGTGATCGGGATGCGGGCGCCACGCATTATCATGAAAAAGTAGTCAGAACGATATTGAGAGACACCCGATGCGGATCTTGCTGGTGGAGGACGAGGACGAATTGGCCGCGTGGCTGGCGCGCGCGCTGGCGCAGAGCGGCTTCGTGATTGAGCGCGCCGCTGATGGCGTCATCGCGGAAGCTTTCCTCGGCTCCGGAGAGTTTGACGCGGTGGTGCTGGACTTGCGCCTGCCGCGCAAGGACGGCTTTGCCGTGCTGGCCGACATGCGCGCGCGTGACGACCGCACGCCGGTGCTGATCCTCACGGCGCAAGGTGCGCTGGATGAGCGCGTGCGCGGCCTGAACGCCGGCGCGGATGACTTCCTCACCAAGCCATTCGCGCTGTCCGAGCTGGAAGCGCGGCTGATGGCGCTGATCCGGCGCAGCCGCGGCCGGGCGTTCCCGCGCCTGCGTTGCGGGCCGCTGGAGTTCGATACCGGGCGCAAGGCGTTCCTGCTCTCGGGCGAACCACTGTCGCTCACACCGCGCGAGCACGCTGCGCTGTCGGCGCTGCTGCACAAGACCGGCCAGCCGATCAGCAAGGTGCATCTGTTCGACAAGGTCTTTAATCTCGACAGCGACTCGAGCCCCGATGCGGTGGAGGTGGTCGTGCATCGCCTGCGCAAGAAGCTGGCGGGCACGGGTGTACAGATCGTCACCGTGCGCGGGCTGGGCTACATGCTCGAAGCCGGCGCCGGTGAGGCGGTCCCCACCGGCGACAGCAGCCCATGATGCAGCGCTTCGCCCAGCTTCGGCTGCCGCGCAGCCTGAAACTCACGCTGCTTTGGTTGCTGCTGCCGGGGCTGGTGGGTGTGCTGGCCATCGACATCGTTTCCGCGTACCAGGCGTTGCGCGGCGCAACCGACCGCGCGTACGACCGCGCCCTGCTCGGCTCGGTGCGCGCCATCGAAAACGGCGTGACGATCGAGCGCGGGCAGGTACAGGTCAACGTGCCATATGTGGCGCTGTCGATGTTCGAATCGACCGCGCAGAGCAACGTCTATTACCGCGTCGCTTTCGAGCCCCTGCCAGGCAAAGCGCCTGAAGCTGCACTCACCGGCTACGATGATCTGCCCCTGCCCATCACGCAGTTGGAGAACGACACCCCGCTCTTCTACGACGCGACGTACCACGACGAACCCGTACGCGTGGCCGCCGTGGCCAAACCGCTGTATCAGCCTGGGCTGCCAGCGCGCATCGTCATTCAGGTGGCGGAAACCATCGAAACGCGGCGCGCGCTGCAACAGGCCGTCTGGCGCGGCACGCTGCTGCGCGATGCGGCGCTGGTGGCGGTGAGTGCCGCGCTGCTGTGGCTGGGCGTGACCGTCGCGCTGCGGCCGCTCAATCGCCTGGCACGCAGCATCGGCGTGCGCGCGTCAGATGACCTGCGCGCACTCGATGCCGCCGACGTACCTGCCGAAGTCCGCCCGCTGGTCGACGCGATCAACCACCACATCCATCGGTATGCGGAACTCGCGGAAGCGCAAAGCCAGTTCCTGGCCGATGCGTCACACCAACTGCGCACGCCGCTGGCGGTGCTGCTCACGCAAGCCGAATATGCGTTGCGCGAAACCGACCCGGCGCGCGTGCGTGAAAGCCTGTCCGCCATCATCGCGCGCCTGCAGTCGACCAACCGGCTGACCACGCAATTGCTCGCGCTCGCCCGTGCGCGCCATGCGGGGCAGGATGCGCCGGCCGAAGCCTTCGACCTCGGCGATCTGGCGCGCGACGTGGTCGTCGATGCGCTGCCGCTGGCACGCGAAAAACAGCAAGACCTCGGCTGGGATGACGGCGGCCTCGGCATGGCGCTGCCCGTCATCGGCTATCCGGCTTTCCTGCGCGAGGCACTCTCCAACCTCGTGCATAACGCCATCCGCTACACGCCGGCCGGCGGACGCATTACCGTGCGGGCGACCGCGGACGGCAATGCGGCGCTCGTCTGCGTAGACGACACCGGCCCCGGCATGAACGCCGACGAGCGTGCGCATGCTTTCCAGCGTTTTCGCCGTGCGCACGAAGGCGGGAGTCGCTCGGGCAAACCCAAGGACGCACGCTATGCCGCTGAAGGTTCCGGCCTGGGCCTGGCCATCGCCCGCGCCTATGCAGCGCGTAGTGGCGGGCACATCGAGCTGGCCGATGGCGAGCCGAACGAGCACGGTGGTGTCGGTTTGTCGGCGCGAATTCGCGTGCCGCTGGCCGCCGCAACAGCCGCCACGGATCATGCTGCAATGCAGCAGCCGTAATGAAAGCATGGCGAAAGCGCGCGATTTCTATAATCCGCCGCACCTGGGGCCATCCGTCCAAGCTACACGCAACAAGCCATAAGTAGCCGGCCCCACACCATCACAAGCAAACAGGAGACAAACCATGCTTCGTGGCCGCTTTACGCCCAAGTTCGTGCCCGCGCACGCTGCGATCGCTTCAATTGCAGCTGCCGCCCTGACCCTCAGCGCCGCCGCCTTCGCACAAGTCCCGGCCGGCTACCCCGCCAGCTACGCCGACACCGTCGCCGCCGCCAAGAAGGAAGGCAAGGTGGTGGTCTACGCCACGACCGACACCAAGGCCGCGGATCCGCTGATCAAGGATTTCGAGTCGCTCTACCCCGGCGTGAAGGTCGAGTACAACGACATGAACAGCAGCGAGCTGTACAACCGCTTCATCAGCGAACAGGCCGCCGGCGGCGCCTCGGCTGACATGATGTGGAACTCGTCGATGGACTCGCAACTCAAGCTCGCGCAGACCTACGCGATGAAGTACGACTCGCCCGAGGTGCCGAACCTGCCGAAGTGGTCCATCTACAAGGGCTTGGCTTATGGCACGACGTACGAGCCGGCCGTGTTCCTGTACAACAAGCGCCTGGTCAAGGATTCAGAAGTGCCGCAAACGCACGCCGATTTCGCCAAGCTGGTCGCCAGCCAACCCGAGCGCTTCAAGAGCAAGGTCACGACGTATGACATCGAGAAGTCCGCCGTGGGCTTCATGATGGCCGCGCAGGACAATCAGGATTCGCCGCAATACTTTGACTTCATCAAGGCGGTCGGCCCGAACCTGGTGCTGCAGTCGTCCACCGGCACGATGATGGAACGCGTGGCCTCGGGCGAAAACCTGGTGGCGTACAACATCCTCGGTTCGTATGCGATTGCGCGCGCCAAGAAGGATCCGTCGATCGGCATCGTCTATCCGAAGGACTACACGCTGGTCGTCTCGCGCGTGGCGATGATCGCCAAGAAGGCGAAGAACCCGAACGCGGCCAAGCTGTGGCTGGATTACATCCTGTCCAAGCGCGGCCAGGACATCCTCGCCAACAAGTCGGACCTGCACTCGCTGCGTGACGACGTGACGGGCGAAGCCACCGCCGCTGGCCTGAAGAAGATTCTCGGCAACTCCATCAAGCCGATTCCGGTGGACGAATCGATCCTGGTGTTCCTGGAGCCAAAGAAGCGCCTGGACTTCATCAAGCAATGGCGCACCGCCGCCGGTCGTTGATCTGCTGACGCGCGGAATCACGATTCTTCTCATCTGACCGACCTGCCGGCGCCATCCGTATCTGGCGCCGGCCCCCTTGGAGGCACCATGCGTTCTCTAGCGCAAGACCGTGCCGCCGCTTCGGAAGTCTCTCTCAAGCGCTCGCCCTGGACGCGTGTGGGACAGGCTTTGCCGCGCGGCGTGGTCATTCTGCTTACCGCGCTGGCGATTTTCACGCCGCTGGCGCTGATCTTCTACCAGAGCTTTCTGTCCGCGCCGTTCTTCATGCCCGACGCGCTGGCGGGGCTGGATGCGTATCGCTTCATCTTTACGGATTCGGATTTCTGGCACGCTTTTGAAAAGTCGGCCGCACTGGCGTTCGGCCTGGCGGCGATCTCGGTGCCGCTGGGTGGCATCCTCGCGTTCCTGATGGTGCGCTCGGACCTGCCCGGCCGCCGCCTTCTCGAACCGCTGCTGATGATCCCGGTGTTCGTCTCGCCGATGGTGCTGGCATTCGGCTATGTGGTGTCGGCTGGCCCGGTGGGCTTCTATACGGTGTGGTTCAAGAGCCTGTTCGGTGGTGCACCGTGGAACGTGTATTCGTTCACGAGCATCATCATCATTGCGGGCCTCACACACGTGCCGCACGTGTATCTGTATGTCTCGTCGGCGCTGCGCAGCCTCGGATCGGACGTGGAAGAAGCCGCGCGTATCGCGGGGGCTTCGCCGCTGTCGGTGGCGTTGAACGTGAGCCTGCCGATGGTGCGCCCTGCGCTGCTGTACGCGGCCGTACTGGTGACATTCCTGGGCTTCGAAGTGTTCGGTCTGGTGCTCGTGCTGGGCGATCCGGAAGGCCATCTGGTGCTGGCGACGTATCTGTACAAGCTGACCAACAAGCTCGGCACGCCGGCGTATCACCTGATGGCGGCCGTGGCGGTCTGTCTGGTGATGGTGACGTTCCCGCTGGTGCTGCTGCAGCGCTACATGCTGAAATCGGCCAACCGCTTTGTCACCGTCAAGGGCAAGGTCACGCGCAGCCGTCCGCTGCCGCTGGGCAAGTGGCGCTGGCCTGCCTGGGCGGTCGTGGTGTTCTGGTTCTTCGTGACAGTGGTGGTGCCGCTCTCGGGTATCGCACTGCGCGCCTTCGTGTCGAACTGGGGTGAAGGCGTGTCGCTGGTGGAGGCGTTTTCGACCACGGCGTTCCAGCAGATCTTCGAGCAGCCGCAGTTCCTGCGTGCGATGGTCAACACGGTCCTGATCGGCGTGATCGGCGGCGCGCTGGCGGTGGGCTGCTACACGTGCATCGGCCTGGCCATGCACCGCAAGCCGGATGGCTGGACACGCTTTCTCGATTACAGCGTGCTGGTACCCCGCGCCATTCCTGGCCTGCTGGCCGGTCTGGCTTTCCTGTGGGTGTTCCTGTTCGTACCTAACTGGGTCGAGACTGGCCTGACCGACAGCGGCCTGCCCTTCGCCAATTGGATCATCGAGCACGTCGTGCCGAGCCTGCGCGACTTGCGCAGCACGATCTTCAGCGTGTGGATCGCGTACACGGTGGTGTGGCTGGCCTACGGGCTGCGCTTGATCTCGGCCGCGCTGCTGCAAGTCGGCCCTGAGCTGGAAGAGGCTGCACGCTCCGTGGGCGCCAGCCGTGCCCGCACCACGCGCGACGTGACCGTGCCGCTCACACGCTACGGCCTTCTCGGCGCGTGGCTGCTGATCTTCCTGATTTTCGAGCGCGAGTACTCGACCGGTGTGTACCTGCTCTCGCCGGGCACCGAGACGATCGGCTCGATGCTGGTTTCCCTGTGGGCTGGCGGCGCCATCGATATCGTTGCCGCCCTGTCCTTCGTCAATATCATGCTGGTGGCCGTGGGCCTCGGCATCGCACTGCGTTTCGGAGTGAAGCTCCATGATTGAACTCACCGTCAACGACCTGCACCTGCAATACGGCAACAACCCGGTCCTCAAGGGTGTCTCGATGCAGTTGCACAAGGGCGAGGTCGTCTCGCTGCTGGGCCCGTCGGGTTCGGGCAAGACCACGCTGCTGCGCGCTGTCGCCGGCCTCGAACAAGCCAGCCGCGGCACCGTCACGATCGGCGATCGCGTCATGTTCGACGGCGCCAGGAAGCTCGACGTACCGGCTGAAGGACGCAACCTGGGGCTGGTGTTCCAGTCGTACGCGCTGTGGCCGCACAAGACCGTGGCCGAGAACGTCGCCTACCCGCTCAAGCTGCGCAAGACGCCGTCTGCGCAGATCAAGGAACGCGTACAGGCCGTGCTCCAGCAACTGGGCCTTGGCCACTTGGGCGAGCGCTTCCCGAGCCAGCTCTCCGGCGGCCAGCAGCAGCGCGTGGCAATCGCCCGTGCGCTGGTCTACAACCCGCCCGTGATCCTGCTCGACGAGCCGCTCTCGAACCTCGACGCCAAGCTGCGTGAAGAAGCTCGCGCCTTCCTGCGCGAGCTGATCGTGCGCCTGGGGCTGTCCGCGCTGATGGTCACGCACGACCAGAGCGAAGCGATGGCGATGTCCGACCGCATCCTGCTGCTGAACAACGGTGTGATCGAACAGCAAGGCACGCCCGAGCAGATGTACGGCGCACCCGAAACGCTCTTTACCGCTGAGTTCATGGGCAGCAACAATCGCATCAACGGCAAAATCGCCGAAGTGCGTGACGGCATGGCCCGCTTGGTGGACGAAGCTGGCGGCTGGTCGCTGTGGGGGATGGCACGTGGTGATCTGAAGCCCGGTGCATCGGCGCACGGCGTGATCCGTCTGGAACAGGTGCGCGTGGGCGTGGACAACGCCGACAACACCATCCACCTGCCGCTGGCCACGCGCATGTACCTGGGCGACCGTTGGGAATGCCTGTTCCGGGCCACCGGCGACAGCGGCGCGACCGGCACAGGTCTGCGCGCCTACTCCGCCAGCGC
This sequence comes from Ralstonia sp. SET104, assembly GCF_003851545.1. Lineage (GTDB taxonomy): Bacteria > Pseudomonadota > Gammaproteobacteria > Burkholderiales > Burkholderiaceae > Ralstonia. The sequence continues at coordinate 45,363 of NZ_BHVX01000012.1, forward strand.
CCCGAGCGACGGCAAGTACGCGCTGACCTTCCCGCGCGAGCAGTTCTGGCTATATGCAGCGTAAGCGGGTTTCAACGGCAACAAAAGAAAAAGGCAGCCTCGGCTGCCTTTTCTTTTGGGGCGATCCGCGTCAGTCCTTGACCACCGGCAGATGCTCGGGGTCTGCATCGGGCGCGACCGTCTTGCGCAAGAAGATCGCCGCCAGGATCAGCCCCAACTCGTACAGCAGCCACAGCGGCACCGCCAGCAGCAACTGCGACATCACGTCCGGCGGCGTCACCACGGCCGCAATGATGAACGCGCCCACCACCACGTACGGTCGCGCTTGGCGCAGCTTGTCCAGGCTCACGATGCCAAAGCGCACCAGCACCATCACCACCACCGGCACCTCAAAGGTGATGCCGAACGCCAGGAACGTGGTCATCGCAAAGCTCAGGTACTTGTCGATATCGGTCGACATCTCGGCACCCAATGGCGCGTTGTAGTGCGCCATCACCTTGAACACTGTCGGGAAGACCAGGAAGTACGCAAACGCCACGCCGCACAGAAACAGCACATAGGTGCTCACCACCAGCGGCATGATCATCCGCTTCTCGTGCGTGTACAGCCCCGGCGCCACGAAGCGCCAGATTTGATACAGCACCCATGGCAATGCGATCAGGAAGGCGGCCAGCAGCGTCACCTTCATCGGCACAAAGAACGAGCCGGTGACATCCGTCACGATCATGTGGCCGTTCTTGGGCAATGCCTGAATCAGCGGCCGCGAGAACAGATTGAAGATATCCGGCGCCCAGTACACCAGGCCAAGAAACACCAGCAGCACGCCCGCGCCCGCCTTGACGATGCGCTCGCGCAACTCAACCAGGTGCGAGATGAAGGTTTCCTGCGCGCCGTCCTCGGGCGACTCTTGCGGATCGAGCGGAGCGGCACTCATGTCGGGTGGGAAAAGGGAGAGTCAGGACGCGACACCGCAGAGACGGCTCGCGCCCGAAAGATCATTCGAAGAAGGAGCGCGCACGCGACTGTGCGGCAACGATGGGCGGACGATGACGCTTGACGCGCGCCGCGCCCGATTGCGCCCACATGCGCACGCCCTGCTTCTGGCGGTACCACTTGGGCATCGAGAGCTGCTTGTTGCGCCAGCTGTTGCGGCCGTTGCGCGACTTGCCCGGCGCGGGGCGCCAGTCGGGCGCGGAGGTCGCCGCCTGCTGCGACGGATCGCCGAGTGCCTCGTTCAGGCGCTCATTGATCTCGGTCGTGTGCTTGCTGACCTCCTGATGGATGGTCTGCTCGACATTGCGCGCGGCCTGCTCGAAGTCAGTGCGCATCTTGCGCAGCTCCTCAAGCTCGATTTCGCGGCTCACCTCGGCCTTCACATCCGCGATGTAGCGCTGCGCGCGGCCGAGCAAGGCGCCGGCCGTACGCGCCACTTTAGGCAAGCGCTCCGGCCCGATGACGACAAGCGCCACCATGCCAATCAGCGCCAGCTTGGAAATGCCGAGATCGATCATCGGTCAGCGCGCGCCGGTACTCAACCTTGCTTGGACTTGTCGCGCGCTTCGACGTCGATCGTCGTCGAGTCGTGCAACTCGCGCGGCGGCTGGCCGGCGGTCTGCTGCGGTGCTGCGGGCTTGTCTTCCGAGCCTTCCTTCATGCCGTCCTTGAAGCCCTTCACGGCACCACCGAGGTCCGAACCGATGTTGCGCAGCTTCTTCGTGCCGAACACCATCATGACGATCACCAGCACGATCAGCCAGTGCCAAATGCTAAAGGAACCCATGTCCTACTCCCACGTAAATACGGCTGGAAACGCCGCAACGGTGGCGGCGCCATTGGTTGATTTTACGGATTTGCGTACATCGGCTTGCTGTCGTTCAGATACAGCCAGCCTTTCACAATACGATACAGCATCCAGACGCCCAGAGCCCACAGCACGGCAAAGCCGATGAACGCCACAGGAATGAGCAAGACGCCGATCACACCCCACAGAACGCACCACCAGAACGAACGGATTTGCCATCGGAAGTGCGACTCATACAGCGTGCCACGCACATCGTCGCGCTTAACGTAGCCGACAATGATGGCAATCAATGCAGTGATGCCGCCGGTCAGCCAAAAAATGGCGTAGAGGGCATACAGAATATGCGTCAGGCGCCGCAGTCCGGCCAAGCGCTCTGCGTCGTCTGTCACCACCACTGCCGCTCCGTATTTGTCCACGCTGCCTCCCTGCGACGATTCGTCACCGTGATCAGTCGCCTGCCGCGTCGCGTGCCTGCGACTTGCGCAACGCCTTTTCCTCCAGACCCGAGAGCCCTTCGCGGCGCGCCAGTTCGTTGACGACATCATCCGGCGTCAGGTCAAAGTGAGACAGCAGCACCATGGTGTGGAACCACAGATCGGCCACTTCGTAGACGACTTTGCTGCGTGCCTCCCCGGTCATGCCGGCGGCGCGAGCGTCCTTGGCGGCCATGACCGTCTCGGTGGCCTCTTCGCCGATTTTCTTGAGGATGGCGTCGTCGCCCTTGTTGAACAGGCGGGCGATGTAGCTCTTTTCCGGATCGCCGCCATTGGCGAGCTTGCGGGATTCAAGCACCTCGCCCAGGCGGCGCAGGGTGTCACTCATGATTGTGGCCGGGCTTTCCGGCGTAAATATCGTCAGGATTCTTCAGGACGGGCTCAACAGTGTGCCAGTCGCCGTCTTCCACGTTGCCTTCGAACTTCTGGAAGAAGCATGCGTGGCGGCCAGTATGGCAGGCGATGCCGCCGACTTGTGTGACGCGGAGCAAGACTACGTCTTCGTCGCAGTCGAGGCGGATTTCATGCACCTTCTGAATGTGGCCGGACTCCTCGCCCTTGTGCCACAGGCGCTTGCGCGAGCGCGACCAGAACACGGCCTCGCCGGTTTCTACGGTCTTCTGCAGCGCCTCTCGGTTCATAAAGGCGAACATCAGGACGTCGTTGCTGCCCTGCTCCTGCACGATCACCGGCACCAGGCCGTTGTCGTCCCAGTGGACCTTGTTCAGCCACTTCTTGCTCATAGTCCAACCCGTACCGGAATGCCATGCTCTGCCATGAACTGCTTGGCCTGGCCGACGGTGTATTCGCCGTAGTGGAAGATGCTGGCGGCCAGCACCGCATCGGCATGGCCTTGCTGGATGCCGTCTACCAGATGCTGCAGGTTGCCGACACCGCCCGAGGCAATGACCGGCACCGGTACGGCGTCCGACACGGCGCGCGTAAGTTCGAGGTCAAAGCCGGCCTTGGTGCCGTCACGATCCATGCTGGTGAGCAGGATTTCGCCGGCGCCGCGTTGCGCCATCTCGCGTGCCCACGCCACGGCGTCCAGGCCCGTGCCCTTGCGACCACCGTGCGTAAAGACCTCCCAGCGCGGCGCTTCGCCTTCGGCCGACACCTTCTTGGCGTCGATGGCCACGACGATGCACTGTGCGCCATGACGGGCGCTGGCGTCCGACACCAGTTGCGGATTCGACACCGCCGACGAATTCATGCTGATCTTGTCTGCGCCGGCATTGAGCAGCCGGCGCACGTCTTCCAGCGCGCGCACGCCGCCACCGACCGTCAGCGGAATAAACACCTGCGACGCCACCGCTTCGATAATGTGCAGCATCAGGTCGCGCCCGTCGGACGTGGCCGTGATGTCGAGGAATGTGATTTCGTCAGCGCCCTGTTCATCGTAGCGGCGCGCGATTTCGACAGGGTCGCCCGCATCGCGCAACTCGACGAAGTTGACGCCCTTGACCACCCGGCCGTTGGTCACGTCCAGGCAGGGGATGATTCGTTTGGCTAGCATGATGAGTCGGGTGCCACAGCACCCGTTGAGCGCAGCTTAGGCCGCGCCGAGTTTGTCCGCGAGGGCTTGTGCTTCCTTGAAGTTCAGGTCGCCTGAGTAGATGGCGCGACCGCAGATCACGCCCTCCACGCCATGTTCCTCAACGGCGCACAGATGGTCGATGTCCTTCAGGTTGGACAGCCCGCCGCTGGCGATCACGGGAATCTTCACCGACTGTGCCAGCTTGACGGTGGCATCGATGTTGATGCCCTGCAGCATGCCGTCGCGGCCGATGTCGGTGTAGATGATGGATTCGACGCCGTAGTCTTCGTACTTTTTGGCGAGGTCCACGACTTCGTGGCCCGAGAGCTTGCTCCAGCCGTCGGTCGCCACCTTGCCGTCCTTGGCATCGAGCCCGACGATGATGTGGCCGCCGAATGCCGTGCATGCGTCTCGCAGAAAGCCCGGGTCCTTGACCGCCGCCGTACCGATGATGACGTACGACAGGCCGTCGTCGAGCCAACGCTCGATGGTGCCCAGATCGCGGATGCCGCCGCCGAGTTGCACGGGAATCTCATCGCCCACCTCGGCGAGGATGGCCTTGACGGCCGCCTCGTTACGCGGCTTGCCCGCGAAAGCGCCATTCAGGTCGACAAGGTGCAAGCGGCGTGCACCCTGCTCGACCCAATGCCGCGCCATGGCAGCGGGGTCTTCCGAGAACACGGTGGCTTGATCCATATCGCCTTGCTTGAGGCGCACACACTGACCGTCCTTCAGGTCGATGGCCGGGATGAGCAGCATAGTCGTAACGACAAAGTTGAGGGGGTGGGGTTAAACGGGAAAAAAGGGATTCGGTTGCGACTGTGAGGCCGGTTCACGGATTCCAGTGCACGAAGTTCCGGTAGATCTGCAGGCCGGATTGGGCACTTTTTTCCGGGTGAAACTGTGTTGCAAAAATATTATCCCGGGCGATGGCGCAGGTAAACCGCACGCCGTATTCGGTCTCTCCGACCGATTCATCGGCATTGGTGGGCCGAGCGTAGTAGCTGTGCACGAAATAAAAATAAGCGCCTTCCTGCACTCCGGCCCACAACGCGTGGGCGCGGCTCTGGTGCACGCGGTTCCAGCCCATCTGAGGCACTTTGTACCGTGAGCCGTCCGGCTGCAACTGGCCGTCCAGATCAAAGCGGACGACTTCACCGCCGATCAGGCCGAGGCCCTGAGTATATTGCTGGCCAACACGCGCCTCTGTGCTGCGCTCGAGCATCATCTGCTCGCCAACGCACACGCCGAGCATCGGTTTGGTGCGCGATGCCTCCAGCACCGCTTCGCGCAGGCCGGATTGGTCAAACGCGGCCATGCAGTCGGGCATGGCGCCCTGCCCCGGCAGCACCACACGGTCTGCGGCGCGGATCTCGTCGGCTTGCGCACTGATGCGCACATCGGCCTCCGGAGCAACGGCCATCAGGGCTTGCGCTACCGAGCGCAGGTTGCCCATGCCGTAATCGACGATTGCGATCTTAGTCATGACTTAACTTAGGCCCTGAGTACGGGCAACAGGGTTTTCAACCCATCAACAATGAATTCCACGGCCAGCGCCGCCAGGATCAAACCCATCAACCGCGTACCAACGTTGATGCCGGTACGGCCGATCACACGGGCAATCGGTTCGGCCGCGCGCAACACGATCCAGACCACGCCCGCGATTGCCACGCCCACACCGGCCAAGAGCAGCAACTCCCACCAGTGGCGCGTCTTGCCCGCATACACGATCACGGTGCTGATCGAGCCCGGGCCCGTGAGCAGCGGGATCGCCAATGGCACGACGGCAATGCTGGCCTTGGCACCCGCCTCATCCTCTTCTTCGGGCGTGGCGTTGGTGCGGCTGGTCTGCGCGTTCAGCATGTTCAGCGCGATCATGATCATGATGATCCCGCCGCCCACCTGCAACGAACCGACCGAAAACCCAAAAAAACCGATGATCTGCTCGCCCAGCAACGCGGACAGGCCAATCACGATCGCCACCGAAATCGACGCGACCTTGATCGTGCGCCGCTTCTCTTCATCCGTCTGGCTCTCGGTCAGGCTGATGAAGAACGGGATCGCGCCGATCGGGTTGATCAGCGCGAGCAGCGAGAAGAAGCTCTTGGTCAGATCCATCGGATCGGTGGCCGTTTTCGGAGTCGGGTAGGCGCGGCCAGGCCGGCGCAGCGATTTACAGCGCGCCCTTGGTCGAAGGAATCGTGCCGGCGGCACGCGGATCGATCTCGACCGCCATGCGCAGCGCGCGGCCAAAGGCCTTGAAGACGGTTTCAATCTGGTGATGCGCGTTGACACCGCGCAGGTTGTCGATATGCAGCGTCACGCCGGCATGGTTGACGAACCCGCGGAAGAATTCGATGGACAGATCCACGTCAAAGCTGCCGACGCGCGCACGCGTGAACGGCACGTGGAACTCCAGACCCGGGCGGCCGGAGAAGTCGATCACGACGCGCGACAGGGCTTCGTCCAGCGGGACGTAGCTGTGGCCGTAGCGCACGATGCCCTTCTTGTCGCCGATAGCCTTGGCAACGGCCTGGCCGAACGTGATGCCGACGTCTTCCACGGTATGGTGGTCGTCGATATGGGTGTCGCCGGTGGCCGAGACGTCAAGGTCGACCATGCCATGACGGGCGATCTGGTCGAGCATGTGGTCGAGGAAGGGAACGCCGGTATTCAGCGTCTGCTTGCCCGTGCCGTCCAAATCAAGGGCGACGCGGATCTGCGTTTCAGAGGTATTGCGAGTGACCTCAGCGCGACGACTGGTGGGGCGGCTCATGGGGCTTCCTGCAGCGATGCGGCAAAGGCATCGAGAAATTGCGCATTTTCTTCGGGATTGCTGACCGTCACGCGCAGACAGTTGGCCAGCAACGGGTGCATTTTACTGACGTTTTTAATAAGAATCCGCCGATTGAGCAGACGCTCGAACAAGCGCGCTGCATCGGGTACGCGCAGCAGGATGAAGTTCGCCGCGCTTGGGAACACCGTCACGCCCGGCTGAGCGGACAGCGCATCGATCAACTTGGTGCGTTCTTCACGCAGGGTCGCTGCCTGGGCATCAAGCACATCGACGTGTTCGAGCATGAACTGGGCGGTGGCCTCGGTCAGCACATTCACGTTGTACGGCGGGCGCACCTTGTCCAGCTCGGCGATCCACTTGGGGTGGCCGGCCACGTAGCCAAGGCGAATGCCCGCCAAGCCGAGCTTGGAGACCGTGCGCATCACGAGCAGGTGATCGAAGTCCGGCAAACGCGGCATCCAACTGTGCTGCGCGAACGGCTGGTAGGCTTCGTCGACCACCACCAGGCTCTGACACACCGGACCGCGGGCGGCGCGGATGACGGCATCCATATCGGCCGCGTCGAACAGGTTGCCGGTCGGGTTGTTCGGATACGCCAGATAGATCACGGCGGGCTGATGCTCAGCCATGGCCGCCAGCATCGCTTCGCGGTCGAGCGTCAGGTCGGCCTTGAGCGGCACGCCGACGAAGTTCAGGCCCAGCAACTGCGCCGACATCGCGTACATCACGAAGCCCGGCAGCGGCGCCAGCACGGTCGCCCCTGGCTTGGCCGCAGCGATGGCGATCAGGCTGATGATTTCGTCCGAACCGTTGCCCAGCAGCACCTCGGCGCCAGCCGGCACATGCATCACGCGCTTGAGTTGGGCCTTGAGCGCGTCGGCGGTCGGTACCGGGTAGCGGTTGAGCGCCACGTCGGCCAGGCGCTTGCCCAGCGCGTCGCGCAGCATCGCTGGCAGCGAGTAGGGGTTCTCCATCGCGTCCAGCTTGACCATGCCGGTCGCGTCGGGCACGTGGTAGGCGCCCATGGCGCGTACGTCGTCGCGCACGATGCGGGCGAGCAGGTGGTCAAGCGAAGGCTGGGCTGGAGCGGCGGCGGCGGTCATTGTGATGCTGCAGGCGTTATTCGGACTTGGGGGTCAGGCGATATTCAGCGCTGCGGGCATGCGCCTGCAGGCCTTCGCCGTAGGCGAGTTCGGCGGCGATCTCGCCCAGCATCTGCGCGCCGGCTTCGCTCACCTCGATCAGGCTCGACCGCTTGATGAAGTCGTACACACCCAGCGGCGACGAGAAGCGCGCCGTGCGCGAGGTCGGCAGCACATGGTTCGGGCCGGCACAGTAGTCGCCCAGCGATTCGCTGGTGTACTTGCCCAGGAAGATCGCGCCCGCGTGGCGGATGCGTTCGGCCCACTGGCGCGGGTTCTCAGTGGAAATCTCCAGGTGCTCGGGGGCGATGTCGTTGGCGATCTCGCACGCCTCTTCCATGTCACGCACCTTGACCAGCGCACCACGGCCCGACAGCGATTCGGCAATCACGTTCTTGCGCGGCATCTCTTCGAGCTGGCGATTGATGCTGGCTTCCACCTGCGCGATGAATTCCGCGCTCGGGCACAGCAGGATCGACTGCGCGAGCTCGTCGTGCTCGGCCTGCGAGAACAGATCCATCGCCACCCAGTCCGGGTCGGTTGTGCCATCGCAGATGACGAGGATTTCCGACGGCCCGGCAATCATGTCGATACCGACCGTGCCGAACACGCGACGCTTGGCAGCCGCCACGTAGGCGTTGCCCGGACCGACGATCTTGTCGACGGCAGGCACGGTGTCGGTGCCATAAGCCAGCGCACCGACAGCCTGCGCACCACCGATGGTGAACACGCGGTCCACCCCGGCAATGCACGCAGCAGCCAGCACCAGCTCATTGCGCACGCCGCCCGGCGTGGGCACCACCATGATGATTTCCTTGACACCGGCCACGCGTGCCGGAATCGCGTTCATCAGCACCGAAGACGGGTACGCCGCCTTGCCGCCGGGCACGTAGATGCCGACGCGATCGAGCGGCGTGACCTTCTGGCCAAGCACCGTGCCATCGGCTTCGGCGTATTCCCAGCTGTGCGTGCCGCACTCGATCTTCTGCTTCTCGTGATAGGCGCGCACGCGAGCCGCGGCCGCCTCCAGTGCCGCGCGGCGCTTGGGCTCCAGGCCGTCCAGCGCGGCTTGCAGGGTGGCCGGCGACAGTTCCAGCGCAGCTACGCTGTCCGCCTCGATGCGATCGAAGCGACGCGTGGCCTCCAGCACGGCAGCATCGCCGCGGGCTTTCACGTCGGCCAGTATCTGCGCGGCAGCACGATCGATGGCTTCGTCTTCGCTCGCCTCGAAAGCGAGCACCTGGCGCAGTTGCGCCGCGAATCCGGCTTCGGCCGAATCCAGCTTACGGATGGTCAGGCTCATGCGGGTTCCCCGGCGCGCTCGCTCTTGGCGCAAGCGCGCTCGAAAGCGTCGAGAATCGGTGCCAGCCGCTCGCGCTTGAGCTTCAGCGCAGCCTGGTTGACAACCAGCCGGGACGAGATCTGCACGATCTCCTCCACCTCGACGAGGTTGTTCGCGCGCAGCGTGCCGCCGGTGCTGACCAGATCAACGATGGCATCAGCCAGGCCCACCAGCGGGCCCAACTCCATCGAGCCGTACAGCTTGATCAGGTCGACGTGCACGCCCTTCTTGGCAAAGTGTTCGCGCGCGGTGTTCAGATACTTCGTCGCCACCGACAGGCGCGCGCCCTGGCGCACCGCATTGGCGTAGTCGAAGCCCTTGGGCACCGCCACCGACATGCGGCAGCGGGCGATGTTCAGATCAATGGGCGCATACAGGCCTGCCATGCCGTGCTCCATCAGCACGTCGCGGCCGGCCACGCCAAAATCCGCCGCGCCGTACTGCACGTACGTCGGCACGTCAGAGGCGCGCACGATGATCACGCGCAGCGCCGGGTCCGACGTGGGCAGGATCAGCTTGCGCGAAGTTTCCGGATCCTCGGTCACCTCGATGCCGGCGGCCTTCAGGAGCGGCAGCGTCTCTTCAAAGATGCGGCCCTTGGAGAGCGCCAGCGTGAGCTGATTGGAAGCGGACTGGAGTGCGTTCATGGCCTGCTTGTTCCTTACCTTACGCCTGGACGCGGCGGATCTTGGCGCCGACGGCGGAGAGCTTGTCTTCGATGCGGTCGTAGCCGCGATCGAGGTGATAGATGCGATCAACCAGCGTTTCGCCCTGCGCAATCAGGCCGGCGATCACCAGGCTGGCCGAAGCACGCAGGTCGGTCGCCATGACGGTCGCGCCCGACAGTTGCTCGACGCCCGTCACCACCGCCGTCTTGCCGTCGATCACGATATTGGCGCCCAGACGGTTGAGTTCCTGCACGTGCATGAAGCGGTTTTCGAAGATGGTCTCCGTCACCGTGGCAGAGCCTTCAGCGATGGCGTTGAGCATCATGAACTGCGCCTGCATGTCGGTCGGGAACGCCGGGTATTCCGACGTGCGGAAGCTCACGGCTTTGGGGCGGCCCGTCATCTGGGCGCGGATCCAGTCATCGCCTGTGGTGAGCGTCACGCCCGCTTCGCGCAGCTTGTCGAGCACGGCATCGAGGATGCCCGGCGGTACGCCGCGCAGCGTCACGTCACCGCCGGCCGCAGCAACGGCGCACAGGAAAGTGCCAGCTTCGATGCGATCGGCAATCACGGTGTGCTCGGCGCCACGCAATACTTCAACGCCCTGGATCACCAGGCGATCGGTGCCGATGCCTTCGATGCGCGCACCCATCTTCACGAGCAGGTTGGCGAGGTCGGTCACTTCCGGCTCGCGCGCGGCGTTTTCCAGCACGGTCTCGCCGTCGGCCAGCGCGGCGGCCATCAGCAGGTTCTCGGTGCCGGTCACGGTCACCATGTCGGTGACGATGCGTGCGCCATGCAGGCGCTTGGCGCCGTCAGCGAGCTTGGCTTCGATGTAGCCGTGGTCGATGACGATCTCGGCGCCCATCAACTGCAGGCCCTTGATGTGCTGATCCACCGGACGTGCGCCGATACCGCAGCCGCCCGGCAGCGACACGCGCGCATGGCCAAAGCGTGCCAGCAGCGGGCCCAGCACCAGAATCGACGCGCGCATGGTTTTCACCAGATCGTACGGCGCTTCCGGCGAGTCGATGGTGGCCGCGTCCAGCGTCACGTTGTTGCCATCCTGCGTGCCCTCGACGCCCATCTGGCGCAGCAGCTTGAGCATCGTGCGCACGTCCTGCAGGTTGGGCACGTTGCTCAGTACCAGCGGCTCGGCCGTCAGCAGCGCAGCACACATGATGGGCAGCGCGGCATTCTTGGCGCCAGACACGCGGATTTCGCCCGACAGGGGGCCATTGCCTTCGATCAGCAGTTTGTCCATGAGCGAGACGTCACGTCGTTCAGAGCGCTCGGCGAGCGCGGAATCAGTGGAAACAGCAACCGGATTGGGATCAAGCTCAGCCATCAGGACTGCCACTCCGCCGGGGTGAGCGTCTTCATGGACAGCGCGTGAATCTCCGCACGCATCCGCTCACCCAGCGCCGCGTAGACGAGCTGGTGACGTTGGATCAACCGCTTGCCTTCAAACTGCGCGCTGACGATGGTGGCAAAAAAATGCTGGCCGTCGCCCTCGACTTCGAGGTGCTCGCACGGCAGGCCGGTTTCGATGTACTGCTTGACTTGTTCGGGTGTGGGCAACATGGCCTTCCCTCTCCTGCAAAACGTTAGGGTAGTGCGTCGCGGTTGTTTTATTGACGCATCAATGGCGCAGCTTGTAGCCCGTGCGCAGCATCTGCAGGGCAATCCCCCCCACCACGACCAGCGCGATCAGCATCACGCCGAGGCTCGTCGCCACCGGCACATCGGACACGCCGAAGAAGCCGTAGCGGAAGCCGTCGATCATGTAGAAGAACGGGTTGGCGTGGGACACCGCCTGCCAGAACGGCGGCAGCGAATGGATCGAGTAGAACACGCCCGCCAGGAAAGTGGCCGGCACGATCAGAAAATTCTGGAACGCCGCGAGCTGGTCAAACTTCTCAGCCCAAATGCCGGCGATCAAGCCCAGCGTACCGAGCACACTTGCGCCCAACACGGCAAACACGATGATCCACAGCGGCTGTGCAAAGTGCAGATGCGCGAACAGGGTCGTCACCACCAGCACGCCCGTGCCGACGGCCAGACCGCGGATGATGGAAGCGCCTACGTAAGCGCCAAACATCTCCCAGTGCGACAGCGGCGGCAGCATGATGAACACCAGGTTGCCGGTAATTTTCGACTGGATGAGCGACGACGAGCTGTTCGCAAACGCGTTCTGCAGCACGCTCATCATCACCAGACCGGGCACCAGGAAGGCGGTGTAGCTCAGTTGATCGAACACCTTCACGCGGTCTTCCAGCACGTGGCCGAAAATCAGCAGATACAGCAACGCGGTCAGCACCGGCGCGGCCACGGTCTGGAAGCTCACCTTCCAGAAGCGCAGCACTTCCTTGTACAGCAGCGTGCGGAACCCGGTCCAGCGGCCGGGGAGACTTTCAGGAATGGCACTCATGCTGCAGGCTCCAGCGCAGAATCAGGAATCGCAGGCGTCTGCGAGCCAGCGGGAAGCCCGCCCTCGCGGCGCATGATCTGTACGAACACATCTTCCAGATCGGCCTTGGCGACTTCCATGTCGTCGAATTCGCAGCCAGCCAGGCGGCAGGTGGAGAGAATCTGCTCGACCTCGCCGTAACCCGACAGGCGCAAACGCACGCCGCGCTCGCCGTGGTTGCCCGGCAGGCGCAGCGCTTCGAGTGACGCGGGCAGCGCACCCTGCGAGAAGCTCAGCACAAGCTGCAACCCCGCAAATTGCGACAACAGATTGGCCGTGCGGTCCAGTGCCACCACCTCGCCAAACTTGAGCATGGCGATGCGATCGCACAAGGATTCGGCCTCTTCCAAATAGTGCGTGGTCAGCACGACGGTGTGGCCCTCGCGGTTCAGGCGCGAAATGAATTTCCACAGCGTCTGGCGCAGCTCAACGTCCACACCGGCGGTCGGTTCGTCCAGCACGATCACCGGCGGGCGGTGTACCAATGCCTGCGCCACCAGCACGCGACGCTTCATGCCGCCCGAGAGCGCGCGCATGTTGGCATCAGCCTTGCTGGTGAGGTCCAGGTTGGCCATGACCTCGTCGATCCAGTCGTCATTGTTGGTCAGGCCGAAATAGCCCGACTGCAGGCGCAGCGTTTCACGCACCGTGAAGAACGGATCGAACACCAGCTCTTGCGGCACCACGCCAAGCTTGCGGCGCGCAGTGCGGTAATCGGAAACAACGTCGTGGCCGAGCACGCGCACGCTGCCGGAATCGGCACGATTCAGGCCCGCGAGAATGGAGATCAGCGTGGTTTTGCCCGCGCCGTTGGGGCCCAGCAGGCCGAAAAACTCGCCCTGCTCGACAGACAGGCTCACGCCCTTGAGCGCTTGCAACGACTTGTAGCGCTTGCGGACGTCAGCGATTTCGATGGCTTTCATGGCCGACAAAGTGAACTACTCTGCGCATCGCGTGACTGCCAATCGACATGATCAGCGCGGTCTTGGACGCCGCACGCGGCGGCAGCAGAGCGACAAACCGGGGATTATAGGGGAACTGCACCAACAGACGACGGGACTGCTTGCGGCGTCGCACCGAGGGTGCCAGAAGCGCGCGCGGCGCCCCGGCCGGAGCGCGGCATCGCGATGTTGGGGAAACCACCCCGCAGCACCGGACGCCGCCTCAATGTCGTGCGTGATGGTGTTCTGCGGTGGCCGGCGCAATGGCCAGCAGGGATTCCACGCCGTACAGCGTGGCAAGGTTGGACAGCGCCTGCGGCGCGCCTGTGATATCGAGCGCGATACCGGCATCCTGCGCCGTGCGCTGCCACGATAGCAGCAGTGCCAGCGCAGACGAATCGACCTGCGACAAGCCGGCGCAATCGACGTGCAACGCGGCAAGACCAGCTTCGCGCGCTTGGCCAAGCTGCGCCTCGCCCTCGCGCAGAACGCGCGACGCTTCGAGCTGGGTCAGCGGGCCGGACAAGGTCAACATGGCGAAGATGAATGCGTCAGAAAAAGAAACAGCGGTCAGAGTTGACCGCTGCGGTGATTCTACCGGAAGGCCGCTTACTTTGCCGGCGCCTTCTCGAGCTGTGCATTGCGCTCGCTCAGAAAGCTCACCAGGCCGGCGACGCCACCGCGCTTGCTGATGACATCGGCAAACTGATTCTTGTAGGTTTCAGACAGCCACAGGCCACTGATGTTGATGTCATACACCTTCCAGCCGCCGGCCGTCTTTTCCAGGCGGTAGTCCAGGGCCACGGGTTCGCCGTTGTTATTCACAGTCGAACGCACCACCACGTCAGTGTCATCGGCAGCCGCACGGAACGGCTTGTACGAGACGGTCTGGTTCTTCACATTCGACAGCGCGCCAGCGTAGGTGCGGATCAGCAGCGTTTTGAAGCCTTCCTGAATCTGTTGCTGCTGCTCCGGCGATGCCTGGTTCCAGAAACGGCCCATGGCGATCTGCGTGGTGCGCTTAAAATCAGCGCGCGGCACGATCTTCTGGTCGACCAGCTGGTAGACCTTTGTCATGTTGCCGCCGCGCAGTTCCGGATCGTTCTTGATGGTGGCGAGCACGTCATCCACGGCCGTCTTGACGGTGGATTGTGCGTCGGCTTCCTGGGCGTGGACGGGCGCGGCTGCCACGGCAGCCGTCAGCGTGAGGCCGGCGAACAGGGAGCGGAGAAGCTTCTTCAACATAACGCGTCCTTATGGTGTGATTTTCGGGTCGCTTGCGGCACATTCGCCGCAATCTTGCTGGCCATTAGAACAGACCGGCCGCGGGCGAGTTCGCGCGGGCCGGCCAGTTTTACGCCTTGTCACCTTTGAGGCGATGTTGTTACGTATACCGATCAGCGGCGAAAGACCGGCCAGTTCGGCGTGAAGCGTTGGTACGGCGAGACCGTGGCGTCACCGGTCTCCGGCGACGTCTTGTTGTCCTGATCTTCCGGCAGGTTGCCGTCATAGATCAGATAGCGGCGGCGTTGCAAGTAGGCGTCCCGCAAGAACGTGTACTTGTCGACGGCGGCCTGTTCAAACACATTGCTGGCGCCGAGCAGGTTGGCGCGCACGTCCACCACACGCAGCGCGGCCAGCGAGTACGTAACCGTGCTGTCATGCCAGTACGTGAGCGGGTCCATCTGCCAATCGACGAGGAAGCCCACGGTGTCACGTGCGGTGCTCGGGCCGAGCAGCGGCCACACTACGTACGGGCCCGCCGGCACACCCCATACGCCCAGCGTCTGGCCAAAGTCTTCCTTGTGCTTGGGCAGGCCAGCGTCCGACGCGATGTCGATCAGGCCGCCCAAACCCAACACGGTGTTGATCGCCACACGCATGGTGTCTTCCAGCGCGGCCGTGCCCTTCAACTGCAGAAGGTTATTGACGGCGGAATAGACATCGCCCGCGTTCGAGAAGAAGTTGGACACCGCCGTGCGCGCCGGCGATGGCACGACGTCAACATACGTTTGCGCGACCGGCTTCAGGACGCCCTTGTCGAGGTCTTCGTTAATGCGGAAGACTTCACGGTTGAACGGCTCAATCGGATCGGCCGGATTGGCGTTCGGCCCCGTGGCGCAGCCTGCCAGCAACGTGGCGCCGGCAGCCACTGCCAGCACGAAGCCGCGCAGCGTGTGAATGGATGTTGTTGTTTTCATGGTTTATTTACTCCCACTGCCCTCAGCCGGCTTGGCTCCGCCGGCACCGCCATTGCTGCTGCCAGCACCGGCATCCGCCGCCTTGCTGTAGAGGAACTGACTGATCAGGTTCTCCAGCACCACCGCAGACTGTGTCATGGTGATCTTGCTGCCGCTGGCCAGCATGGCCGAGTCGCCGCCCGGCTCAATGCCAATATATTGCTCACCCAGCAAACCCGAGGTCAGGATCTTGGCCGAGCTGTCTTTCGGAAAGTGATAGCGCTGGTCCATGTCGAGCACGGCGACGGCCTGGTAGCTCTTGTCATCGAACAGGATCTGCGACACACGGCCAACCACGACGCCCGCGCTCTTGACCGGCGCGCGCACTTTCAGACCACCGATGTTGTCGAAGGACGCCTTCACCTGGTAGCTCCTGGCAAAGGAGAACGCGCTCATGTTGCCGGCCTTGAGCGCCAGGAACAGCAGCGCCACGATACCCACCAGCACGAACAGTCCGACCCAGAAATCGAGGAGGCTCTTACGCATAGTTCTTTCTCGTTGAAGAGGCGGCGCGTCAGCTGAACATCAGCGCGGTCAGCACAAAGTCCAGCGCCAGTACGGCCAGCGACGCGATCACCACCGTCCGCGTGGTGGCACGCGACACACCTTCGGGCGTCGCCTTGGCCTCATAGCCCTGATACAGCGCGATGAAAGTCACGGCCACGCCAAACACCACACTCTTGATAACGCCGTTGACGACGTCGTTCACCACATCCACACCGGCCTGCATTTGCGACCAGAACGCACCGGCATCGACACCGATCAGGCCCACGCCGACAAAGTATCCGCCCATAATGCCGACCGCGCTGAAGATTGCCGCCAGCAGCGGCATGGCAATAAAGCCTGCCCAGAAGCGCGGCGCCAGCACGCGGGCCAGCGGGTCGACGGCCATCATTTCCATGGCAATCAATTGTTCACCGGCCTTCATCAAGCCGATTTCAGCCGTGAGCGACGTACCGGCGCGGCCCGCAAACAGCAGCGCCGTCACCACCGGGCCCAGTTCGCGCACCAACGACAGCGCCACCAGCAAGCCCAGCGCCTGCTCTGAACCGTAGCGATTAAGCGTGTAGTAACCCTGCAAGCCGAGCACGAAGCCAACGAACAGCCCCGACACGGCGATGATGATGAACGAATCGTTGCCAATGAAGCGCAATTGCTCGACCAGCAGGCGCGGGCGGCGCAGCACGTCGCCCGACGCCCCGAACAGCGTCACCAGCATGCGCGCCGCATAACCGAGACGGCCAATGAGCGTGCGAACGAGGAAGCCGATGGTGGAGATCACCGCGCGCCTCCGTTCTTGTCCAGGCCGAAGTCATCGGCCAGCGGCACGCCTGGGTAGTGGAACGGCACGGGGCCGTCCGCCTCGCCGTGCACGAACTGGCGCACAAACGGGTCAGTCGACACAGTCAGTTCAGCCGGTGTGCCCTCGGCGGCGATGCCACCGTTGGCAATGAAGTAGACGTAGTCGGCAATACGGAACGTCTCTTGCACATCGTGCGAGACGATGATGCTGGTCGCGCCCAGGGCGTCGTTCAGCCTGCGGATGAGCGAGGCGGTCAGGCCCAGCGAGATCGGGTCCAGCCCCGCGAACGGTTCGTCGTAGAGGATGAGCGATGGGTCCAGCGCAATCGCTCGCGCCAGTGCCACGCGCCTGGCCATGCCGCCCGAAATCTCCGAGGGCATGAGGTCACGCGCACCGCGCAGGCCGACGGCGTTGAGCTTCATCAACACCAGATCGCGGATGAGGGGCTCAGGCAACCCGGTGTGTTCGCGCAGTGGGAATGCCACATTGTCGAACACGGACATATCGGTAAACAGCGCGCCGAACTGAAACAGCATGCCCATCTGGCGGCGTGCGGCGTACAGCGCGCGCTTGTCCATGGCACCGATGTCCTGGCCATGCACGCGCACGGTGCCCGCAGCTGCGCCGACCTGGCCGCCAATCAGCCGCAGGATCGTCGTCTTGCCGCAGCCCGAACCGCCCATGACGGCCACCACCCTGCCCTTGGGCACGCGCATGCACAGGCCGGACAGGATGCGCCGCGCGCCTGGCTGATAGGCGAAATCGACCTGATCGAGTTCGACAACGGCGGTGGAAGGCTGGGTGGGCACGGTTGAGGTCGGTGCTGAGGGCTCGGCAGGTTGGCGGCTTCATGCTGCCGCATCTTGTTGTCTTGATTACCGCCGGCTCGCCAATTGAGGCGGCTTCGCGCGGCCCGCCATTATAGGTGGAAACCCGCGTAGCCCGTCAGTCACGCCACGCTTACCTACAGTTTGTGTGGCTTGTTCGCCGCGCTACGGGTTGTCGGGCCTTGCGGGGTTGTTGAAATGGTGCGCGCGGCGCTGAAAGTGATGGTGCAGCCGGCACAAAAGTGACTTATTCGCCGCTATCGAGCCGCAAATCGGCTTGGCGAATTACCGCCTGCCAGTGGGTGGCATCGCGGCGAACTGCTTGGGCGAACGTGTCGGGGGCGTCCCATTCCGGCTCGAAGCCACCGGCGCGCAAGGTCGCTTGCACATCGCTTGAAGTGACGGCGCGGCGCAACTCGGCCGCTGCGCGCATCGAGAGAGGTCGAGGCGTGCGCGCCGGCATGAAGGTACCAATCCAGGCGCTGCGGTCAAATCCGGCAAGACCGCCTTCGCGCAACGTCGGTACGGCCGGCGCAAAACGCGAGCGCGCCCCGCCCGTCACGCCGAGCAGCCGCAGTTGGCCATTGGTCACCGCGGCCGCCACGCTCGGATAGCAGGCGAAGCACGCCGCCATGCGCCCCGCCAAAACCTGTTGCACGAGCCCCGCCTCACCCCGAACGGCCACATGCGGCGCATGGAAAGCGTAGTCACGCACGAACTGCTCTGCGACAAGGTGCGACCAGGTGCCAACGATGTCCGACCCGCAATTGACGGTGACGGATTCACCGCGCGCCCGGGCGAGCAGCTCGGTGATGGAATGCATCGGCAAACGCGCATCGACGGCGAGGAATAACGGCAGCGTCGCGACCATCGCCACGGGCTGGAAGTCGCGCAGCGGGTCATAAGACGCCGGCTCCAGCGCGGGCTGGGCGACGAACGTTGTCTGCTGGAGCAGCAAAGTGTGACCATCCGACGGCGCGCGGGCGACGGCTTCACCAGCGGCCATGCCATTGGCAGTGGGGCGATCTTCCACACCGACCTCACGGCCGACTTGCTGTTGCAGCTGCGTCGCCAGTGCCCGGGCGAGCGCATCAAACGCACTGCCCTCGGCAGCCGGCACAATCAAACGCAGCGATTGCGAGGGATACCCCTGCAACAATGCGTGCGCCGGCGATGCCAGCATTGCGGGCAACACCCCTAGCCAAGCCAGCGCGCGCCGCCGTAGCCAATCCGGCACGTCATCGGGCGCGTGGGGCACATCTACAGGCACATTGCGGGCACGAGGTCGCATGAGACGGCAGGGATGACGGGGGATATCTCATTCTAGAAATCCACCTGCCCGCCCTGCACTCATGTAAACCATGTCGACGTAAACCATGAGGCATAACGCGCGTGCCGCAACCCGCGCGGCGCAAAGAAAAAGGCCCGCCAAGGCGGGCCTGAGTCAAACGGTCAACCGCGTGGTCAGCGCGGCAGTTCCGTATGGCCCATGAGAAACGCATCGACCGAGCGGGCCGCCTGACGGCCTTCGCGGATGGCCCACACGACCAGCGACTGGCCGCGGCGCACGTCACCAGCGGCAAACACCTTCGGCACGTTGGTGGCGTAGGCGTTGTCGCCTTCGGTGGAAGCGCGCGCGTTGTTGCGGGCATCCTTGGTCACACCAAAGGCATCCAGCACGCCGCCGACCGGGTTGGTAAAGCCCATCGCCAGCAGCACGAGATCGGCCTTGAGCGTGAACTCGCTGCCCGCGACCTCGGCCATCTTTCCGTCCTTCCATTCCAGGCGCACCGCCTTGAGGCCGGTTACACGACCGTTCTCGCCGATGAGCGCTTTGGTGGCGACCGACCAGTCGCGCTCGCAACCTTCATCATGCGACGACGACGTGCGCAGCTTGATCGGCCAGTACGGCCACACCAGCGGCTTGTTCTCTTCTTCGGGCGGACGCGGCAGCAGCTCAAACTGCGTGACCGATGCAGCGCCATGGCGGTTGGACGTGCCCACGCAGTCCGAACCCGTATCACCACCGCCGATCACGATGACGTGCTTGCCATCAGCGCGGATCGGGTTCGGTGCGTCGCCGGCCACTTCCTTGTTCTGCGGGATCAGGAACTCGAGCGCGTAGTGCACGCCATCCAGATCACGGCCCGGCACCGGCAGATCGCGCGGCACTTCCGAGCCGCCCGTCAGCACCACGGCGTCGAACTGCTTGAGGATGTCGTCAGCGGAGATGACTTCGCGTGCGTCGTTGACGATGCCGGCGGGCACGGCCCCATCGTTACCTTTCGGACCGACCATCACGCCCGTACGGAACGTCACACCTTCGGCTTCCATCTGCTGCATGCGGCGGTCGATCTGCGCCTTCTCCAGCTTGAAGTCGGGAATGCCGTAACGCAGCAGGCCGCCGATGCGATCGTTCTTTTCGAACAGCGTCACGTCATGCCCGGCGCGTGCCAGTTGCTGCGCAGCGGCCATGCCAGCGGGGCCCGAGCCGACCACGGCCACTGTCTTGCCGGTCTTGTGCTTGGGCACCTGCGGTGCCACCCAGCCTTCTTCCCACGCCTTGTCGATGATGGCGTGCTCGATCGATTTGATGCCGACCGGCAGCTCATTGATGCCCAGCGTACAAGCCGCTTCGCACGGTGCCGGGCAGATGCGGCCCGTGAACTCGGGGAAGTTGTTGGTCGAGTGCAGCACCTCGATCGCGGCCTTCCAGTCCTGGCGATACACCAGGTCGTTGAAGTCCGGGATGATGTTGTTGACCGGGCAGCCGTTGTTGCAGAACGGAATGCCGCAGTCCATGCAACGTGCGCCCTGGATCTTGGCTTCGTTGTCCGCCAGCGCGAACACGAACTCCTTGTAATGCTTCACGCGCGCTTCGGGCGCTTCGTATGCCTCGCTCTGGCGGGGAAATTCGAGAAAACCGGTCGCCTTGCCCATGGTGTCCTTCCTGACCCGATGCGCTCGCGCATCAAGCCGTCTTATCAGTTGCGTTGTTCAGTGGCGGCGGTTGGTTAGCCTAACCAACCGCCAAGTCGCTTGGATTCCGCTCAGGCCGCAATCTGCTCGCGGCCTGCTTCCTGTTCGCGCTCGTACATCTCGGTCAGTGCGCGCTTGTACTCGGTCGGGAAGACCTTGACGAAGCGGCGGCGTGCGTTGTTCCAGTCGGCCAGCAGTTCTTTGGCACGCTCAGAGCCGGTGTAGCGGAAGTGCTTTTCCACCAGCGCCTTGAGCAGTTGCTCGTCGAGCACGCGCTCGCCGTTCACCTTGTGCCAAGTCGATTGCGTATGCGCCTTCTCCTGGTCTGCCGCCGACAGCACGGACTCCAGCGCGACCTGCGCGGTGTTGCAGCGCTTGTCGAACAGGCCGTCTTCGTCATAGACGTAGGCCACGCCGCCCGACATGCCTGCCGCGAAGTTGCGGCCAGTGGCGCCCAGCACAACGACGGTGCCGCCAGTCATGTACTCGCAGCCGTGGTCGCCCGTGCCTTCCACCACGGTGGTGGCACCGGAGTTACGCACCGCGAAGCGCTCGCCGGCCACGCCGTTGAAGAACGCCTCACCGGCCAGCGCACCGTACAGCACGGTGTTACCGACGATGATGTTATTGGTCGGCTCGCCGCGGAACTCGTGCGGCGGGCGCACGATCACGCGGCCGCCCGACAGGCCCTTGCCCACGTAGTCGTTGCCGTCGCCCACCAAGTCCAGCGTCACGCCGTGCGCGAGGAACGCGCCGAACGACTGGCCAGCCGTGCCCTGCATCTGGATGTGGATCGAATCATCCGGCAGGCCCTCATGGCCGTAGCGCTTGGCGACTTCGCCCGAGAGCATCGCGCCCACGGTGCGGTTGACGTTGCGCACCGGCTGGATGAACGACACGCGCTCACCCTTCTCGATTGCCGCCTTGGCCTTCTCGATCAGTTGATGATCCAGCGCGCGGTCCAGGCCGTGGTCTTGCACATCGACCTGATAGCACGGCTCGCCTTCCTTCTTGGCCGGCTGATAGAAGATGCGCGCAAAGTCCAGACCGCGTGCCTTCCAGTGCTGGATGCCGGCCTTGGTGTCGAGCAGGTCTGCGCGGCCGATCAGTTCGTTGAACGAGCGGATGCCCAGTTGCGCCATGATCTCGCGCACTTCTTCCGCCACGAAGAAGAAGTAGTTCACCACGTGCTCCGGCTTGCCCGAGAACTTCTTGCGCAGCACCGGATCCTGCGTCGCCACGCCCACCGGGCAGGTGTTCAGGTGGCACTTGCGCATCATGATGCAGCCCTCGACCACCAGCGGCGCGGTTGCAAAGCCGAATTCATCCGCACCCAGCAGCGCGCCGATGACCACGTCGCGGCCGGTCTTCATCTGACCATCAGCCTGCACGCGGATGCGGTTGCGCAAGCCGTTGAGCATCAGCGTCTGCTGCGTCTCGGCCAAGCCCAGTTCCCACGGCGTGCCGGCATGCTTGATTGACGACCACGGCGAAGCGCCCGTGCCGCCATCATGGCCGGCGATCACCACGTGATCGGCCTTGGCCTTGGCCACACCTGCGGCCACCGTGCCCACGCCCACTTCCGACACCAGCTTGACCGACACATCCGATGCCGGGTTCACGTTCTTCAGGTCGTGGATGAGCTGCGCCAGATCTTCAATCGAATAGATGTCGTGGTGCGGCGGCGGCGAGATCAGGCCCACGCCCGGCACCGCATAGCGCAGCTTGCCGATGTATTCCGTGACCTTGTGGCCGGGCAGTTGACCGCCTTCGCCAGGCTTGGCGCCCTGAGCCATCTTGATCTGGATCTGGTCGGCCGAGGCCAGGTACTCGGCCGTCACGCCAAAGCGGCCGGATGCCACCTGCTTGATCTTCGAGCGCAGCGAATCGCCCTCTTGCAACTCCAGGTCACGCTCAACCACTTCGCGGCCGATCACGTCCGACAGCTTGGTGCCCTGCTTGATGGGGATGCCGCGCAGTTCGTTGCGATAGCGGCGCTCGTCTTCGCCGCCTTCGCCCGTGTTCGACTTGCCGCCAATGCGGTTCATCGCCACGGCCAGCGTGGTGTGCGCTTCCGTGCTGATCGAGCCCAGCGACATCGCACCGGTGGCGAAACGCTTGACGATCTCCTTGGCCGATTCCACCTCTTCCAGCGGAATCGCACGCGCCGGGTCGACCTTGAACTCGAACAGGCCGCGCAGCGTCATGTGGCGCTTGCTCTGGTCGTTGATCAGGTTGGCGTATTCCTTGTACGTCTGGTACGAATTCGCGCGCGTGGCGTGCTGCAGCTTGGCGATCGAATCCGGGGTCCACATGTGCTCTTCGCCGCGGACGCGGTAGGCGTATTCGCCGCCGGCGTCCAGCATGTTGGCCAGCACCGGCGCATCGCCAAAGGCGTCGCGATGCAGGCGCAGCGCTTCTTCAGCCACCTCGAAGATGCCGATGCCGCCCACGTTCGATGCGGTGCCGTG
This sequence comes from Ralstonia sp. SET104, assembly GCF_003851545.1. Classification (GTDB taxonomy): domain Bacteria; phylum Pseudomonadota; class Gammaproteobacteria; order Burkholderiales; family Burkholderiaceae; genus Ralstonia. Next base: position 68,375 of record NZ_BHVX01000012.1, read on the forward strand.
GAAGTACTTGTCCACCAACTCGCGCGACAGCCCGATCGCCTCGAAGATCTGCGCGCCGGTGTACGACATGTACGTCGAGATGCCCATCTTGGACATCACCTTGTGCAAACCCTTGCCGATTGCCTTGGTGAAGTTGTAGACCGCCTTGTCAGCCGTCACGCCCAGGCTCGGTGCCAACTCGGCCAGCGTTTCCATCGCGAGGTACGGGTGCACGGCTTCTGCACCGTAGCCTGCCAGCAGGGCGAAGTGGTGCACTTCACGCGCCGAACCCGTTTCGACCACCAGACCGGTGCTCGTGCGCAGGCCCGCATCCACCAGGTGATGGTGGATGGCGGACGTCGCCAGCAGCGCCGGAATGGCGGCCTGCTTTTCATCGACCGCGCGGTCCGACACGATCAGGATGTTGTAGCCCGACTTGACGGCATCCACCGCCTCGGCGCACAGCGAGGCCAGGCGCGCTTCGATGCCTTCCTTGCCCCACGCCACCGGGTAGCAGATGTTCAGCTCGTAAGCCATGAACTTGCCGCCGGTGTAGTGCTCGATGTTGCGGATCTTCGCCATGTCCTTGAAGTCCAGCACGGGCTGGCTCACTTCAAGACGCATCGGCGGGTTGATGTTGTTCAGCTCAAGCAGGTTCGGCTTCGGCCCGATGAACGAGACGAGCGACATCACCACGTTTTCGCGGATCGGGTCGATCGGCGGGTTGGTGACCTGCGCGAAGAGCTGCTTGAAGTAGTTGTAGAGCGTCTTGTTCTTGCTCGACAGCACGGCCAGCGGGCTGTCATTGCCCATGGAACCGGCAGCCTCTTCGCCGTTGGCGGCCATCGGGGCCATCAGGAACTTGACGTCTTCCTGCGTGTAGGCAAAGGCTTGCTGACGGTCCAGCAGCTTGGCGGCCGGCTTGGTCTCGGCGGCAACGTCTTCGGCCTTGACTTCAAGCTCATCGAGCTTGATGCGCACGGCGTCGATCCAGCTCTTGTAGGGCTTGGCGTTGGCCAGGTTGTCCTTGAGTTCCTTGTCGTCGATGATGCGGCCCTGCTCCATATCGATCAGGAACATCTTGCCCGGCTGCAGGCGCCACTTCTTGACGATGCGCGACTCAGGGATCGGCAGCACGCCCGCTTCCGAGGCCATCACGACCATGTCGTCGTCGGTCACGTAGTAGCGGGCGGGGCGCAGGCCGTTGCGGTCGAGCGTTGCACCAATCTGGCGGCCGTCGGTAAAGCAGATGGCGGCGGGGCCGTCCCACGGCTCCATCATCGCGGCGTGGTATTCGTAGAAGGCGCGGCGGTTGTCGTCCATCAGCGTGTGCTGTTCCCACGCTTCCGGAATCATCATCATCATCGCCTGGGCCAGCGGGTAGCCGGCCATCGTCAGCAGTTCGAGGCAGTTGTCGAACGATGCCGTATCCGATTGGCCCGGATAGATCAGCGGCCACAACTTCGGCAAGTCTTCACCCAGCACCGGCGACGAGATACCGCCCGTGCGTGCGTTGATCCAGTTGACGTTGCCCTTGACGGTGTTGATTTCGCCGTTGTGCGCCACCATGCGGTACGGGTGCGCCAGTTCCCAGGCGGGGAACGTGTTGGTCGAGAAACGCTGGTGCACCAGCGCCAGCGCCGACACCGTGCGCGGGTCGGCCAGATCCTGGTAGTAGCGGCCAACCTGTTCGCACAGCAGCAGGCCCTTGTAGACGATCGTGCGCGCCGACATCGACGGCACGAAGTATTCCTTGCCGTGCTTGAGCTTGAGTGCCTGGATAGCGTGGCTGGCGGTCTTGCGGATCACGTACAGCTTCCGCTCCAGCGCATCGGTGGTCATGATGTCGCGGCCGCGCCCGATGAAGATCTGGCGAATCACCGGCTCGGTCTTCTGCACCGTGGGCGACATCGGCATGGTCTTGTCGACCGGCACATCGCGCCAGCCCAGCACGACCTGCCCTTCCAGGCGCACGGTGCGCTCAAGCTCCTGCTCGCAGGCCAGGCGCGACGCGTGTTCCTTCGGCAGGAAGATCATGCCGACGCCATATTCGCCGGCCGGCGGCAGGTTGATGCCCTGCTTCGCCATCTCCTCACGGAAGAATTGGTCGGGAATCTGCAGCAGGATGCCCGCGCCGTCGCCCATCAGCGGATCGGCACCGACAGCGCCCCGGTGGTCGAGGTTATGCAGAATGCGCAAGCCCTGTTGAACGATCTCGTGGCTCTTCTTGCCCTTGATGTGGGCGACGAAGCCGACGCCGCAAGCGTCGTGTTCATTGGTCGGGTCGTACAGACCCTGGGCCGACGGCGTGAGGGGGAAGGAATGTTGTTCCACGGCGATCTTCCGATGTTGTGGGTTCGGCGCGCCGCAGAAGGCCCTCGCGATGGTGCGGATGCGGTGGGCAAAAAAACAATGGCGCGCCGCACCATGAATGCGGGGTGGAACGAATATAAAAGAGCGCTCCGGAACAGGCAAAAGATTTTAAATGGGGTCGGAATAAATTAATAAATACGCGTCATCAACACGGCTTTATAAGTGGGGACAGATTACTTTGGTGCGCAATGATGTGCGTCGGCAGGCGCGCTAGACGAACGATTATTCGGCGATGGCGCCGTCCTCCGCCCCGGCTTCCGCTTGCGCCCTCGGCGGCCGCCCTTTGGGCAACGGCGCCACCCGACGGCCGCCCGCGCGTGCCAGCGTCGTCAGAAACGCTTCGCTTCCGAGTGGCCAGCCGCTGTGAACATGCTCCCGGATCTGCGCGAGCTGGTCCGAACCCAAACCTTCGTGCCAGAGCGCCCGATAGCGCGATTGGCGCTCAAACGGCGTGTTGCCGAGACGCCAATAGCAATAGTGATCACTTACCCACGGAATGGATTGGATACCCGTGTGATGGCGGTACGTGCTCCATCGGTCCTCTTCCGGCGTGCTGACAAGCCCACCACGAACCGCGTTGGACTCCACGTACAGCAGCACTGGCATGACCCACTCGGCGGGGTCGAGCACGGTCGAGCGAAAGCGCCCTTCCCATAGCGTGCCGCTACGATTCGCGGCGGCATTGAAGTACCGCGTATAACGACGCCCCACGGCCTGCAGCGTGCGCGACAGGCTGTCCGCCACCTTGGGCGTGCCCACAAGGTGGACGTGATTCGGCATCAGCGAGAAACCGTGGATGGCGAAATCGTGTTCGCGGGCCGCCATGCGCAGCGTGTCAAGGTAGAACGCGTAGTCCTCATCGCCGCGAAACACGACCTGGCGATTGTTGCCGCGCTGCAACACATGCACAGGAACATCGGTGGGGCTGAGGCGAGGCAGACGAGCCATGGGAAAAACGGGGCAGCGAAAAGCATCATCGTAGCCTGAGCCCGGTTAATCTGTCCCCAATTTTTGCGAGCAAACGCTTGCATGTCGTCTGTCGCCACGACGCAACGGCGGAATTTGCGTGCCGTCAAATCGGCCAGCCTACACACGCCCGACGACCGGTCGAACTTGATCCCAAACAAATCAGCAAAGCGGCTTCCCCGCGAGACTGGTCTTCATCACATCACGGGACGACACGAGGGGAAGCGATTCATGGCTCTTTACCGCCTAGCCGCCGTAGCCGCAGCCACAGGCATGCTTGCCGCTGGCTTCAGCCAGACCGCCTTTGCGCAGAACGCGGACTTGCCGCCCGCCACCGGCAACTGGATGGTGCGTCTGCGCGCCGTCAATCTGACCGCCGCCAATAAATCGGACCCTGTGAACGCGTTGGCCACTCCCGCTGACGCCATTCAGATCAACAACAAAGTCCTGCCCGAGCTGGACATTTCGTACTTCTTTACGCCGCATCTGGCAGCCGAACTGATCCTGACCTACCCACAACAGCAGGACGTGACGGTCATGCAGAGCGCGCTGGGCGGCCCGACCAAGATCGGCAATTTCCGCCATCTGCCGCCGATTCTGACGATGCAGTACCACTTCACGCCCCCAGCGGAACTTCCGCGCTTCAAGCCGTACGTGGGCGCGGGCATCAACTACACGCGCATCTCGAACGTGAACTTGCAGGTGCCGGGCGTCGGTTCGCTGGATCTCAGCAAGAACAGCTTCGGCCCCGCGCTGCAGGTCGGCTTCGACTATCGCCTGACCGAACGCCTCTATTTCAACGTCGACCTGAAGAAAACCTGGATCAGCGCCGACTTGAAGATGGCCGGCCAGACCATCAGCAAAGTCAAGGTCGACCCGTGGCTGCTGGGCGCGGGCCTGGGCTATCGCTTTTAAGGGAGACGATCAGCGAACTGACACTGTCCTGATCGACTTTTACCGGCGTGCCGCAGGGGCCGTCGACGGCGGGGGCGCTCGTCGGCGGTGGTTGGCGCGTTCGGCCCGGCATGCGTTGGGGCGGCCGGGCATTTTTTTTGGGCGCTTACTTTTTAAGCAACGCCGGATCGAACTGCGTCACGACCCGGCCTTCAAGCGGCTGGGGCTGGCGAAAGTTGTCCGCATAGAAACCGCGCAACGCATCGAGCTGTTCCGGCGACGCCGTGATCGGCTGCTTGAGCACATACCACTCGACGTTTTCCGTGAGCGGCGGCGTAGTCAGCGAACCCAGGTAGTGGTAGTAGACGTCGCTTCGCGGCAGCAACTTGCCGGGGATGATCACGCCGGGCACCTCATGCGCTTCGCCCTTGCGCGCGGCTTTTAGCACCGAATCCAGCACTGGATTGGCATCGCCAGGCACCAGCATCACCCCGATCACGGCCATGCGGCCGTCCTTGGCGATGTGCACCAAATGCACCTCGGCCGGATACCACCGTCCGTCGATGGTGTGCTCGCTGTGCGCGTGAAAGTGGAACTGGCGCAACGTGAAATGCCGACCGCGGATCTTCACGTCACCGCCAGGCACATTCACCTGCAGCGCGTGGCCCGTGTCGACCGCCGTGGCCTTGACTTCACCGTATTGCGAGCGGATGACATCCGGTTCATCGCCGTCGGGCGCAACGGTGTCGGCCGTGCGGATATCGACGGGCGATTGAAACGCGTCATGCACCGCATGCCATTCGGACTGGTGCTGATAATCGAAATGGTCAGCCGGGCTGGCGGCGTGGGCATTGAAGGCCGAAACGGCCAGCAGGAGCGGCAACAGACGGTACATAAGGTTAACCCGCAGCAATGGTGAGAACACCACGATCATAGGGTTCGCCTAACGCCCGGTCATTCAGATTAATCCGATAAGAACTCAGACCGCATCGACCGCAAAGATGCGTCGATGCTCCTTGATGGCGTAGCGATCGGTCATGCCAGCGATGTAGTGCGCAATCCAGCGCGGCTGCTCTCCGGGATTCGTCTTGGCTTGATATTGCGGCGGTAGCAGGCGCGGATCATCCATAAACGCGCGAAACAGATCGTCGATGATGCGGTGCGCTTTCGCGGCCATGCGCATCACGAGGTAATGCCGATACAGGTTGTCGAACAGAAAGCGCTTGAGCACGCGCGCCTCTTCGCGCATCGGTTCAGAAAATGCGACGAGCGCCGGCACGGCGCGCACATCGTCGATACATTGCGGCGCAATCTCGGCAATGCTGGCGTGCGTGGCACCGATCAAATCGACGATCAGCGCGTTGATGATGCGGCGGATGGTTTCATTGATAAGGCGCCGCCCGCCCGCGTTTGGGAATAGCGCTTCGGCCTCGCGGCGGTGGATGGCCCACAACGGCACATCTTCGAGTTGCTCGAGCGTGATCAGGCCGGAGCGCAGGCCATCGTCAATATCGTGGTTGTTGTACGCGACCTCGTCAGCAAGGTTGGCAAGCTGCGCCTCGAGTGAGGGCTGTTGCCCCTCGAGAAAGCGCCGCCCCAGGTCACCCAGTGTGGCCGCATTGTTGCGGGAGCAATGTTTGAGGATGCCCTCGCGCGTTTCGAACGTAAGGTTCAGCCCGTCGAAACCGCCATAGCGCTCTTCCAGCCGGTCGACCACCAGCAGGCTCTGCAGGTTGTGCTCGAAGCCCCCGTAAGGCTTCATGCAGTCGTTAAGCGCATCTTGCCCCGCGTGGCCGAACGGCGTGTGACCCAGATCGTGTGCCAGCGAAATCGCCTCGACGAGATCCTCATTCAGGCGCAGGCTGCGCGCGATCGAACGGGCAATCTGCGCGACTTCCAGGCTGTGCGTGAGGCGCGTGCGGAACAGGTCGCCCTCGTGGTTCACAAAGACTTGCGTCTTGTATTCGAGCCGGCGGAAGGCGGTGCTGTGGACGATGCGATCACGGTCGCGCTGGAACTCGGAGCGCGAGGTGGAAGGCGGCTCTGCGTGGACGCGGCCGCGCGTTTGCGCCGCATGCGCGGCGTAGGGTGCGAGATGGCCTTCGAGATCGAACGGTGCGGGCGGCAAATCAAATCGGTCGTTCATCGGGCCATCTCTTCCTGCTTCAGGCGACGGGCGCTTCGGTCGGCGGTCGCAGCACGGCGTGCTGCAAGGTGGAACGCAAGTCGGCATCGGGCACCGTGGTCACGAACGCCTGACCCAGTTTGCGCAGCAGCACAAATTTGATCTCACCGGCTTCGGCTTTTTTGTCGACGCGCATCAGCTCAATGAAGCGATCAACGCCCAGGTCAGGCGCCACCGTCGGCAGGTTGGCCGCACGTGTGAGCCCGGTAATGCGGTTGCGCGTGTCGATGTCGATAAAGCCCAACCGATGCGACAGGTCAGCCGCCATCACCATGCCGCAGCCGACGGCCTCGCCGTGCAACCATTCGCCGTAGCCCAGACCGGCCTCAATGGCGTGGCCGAAGGTGTGCCCGAAATTGAGGGTGGCGCGCAGACCGGTCTCGCGCTCGTCTTGCGCCACCACAGCAGCCTTGATGCGCACCGAGCCGCGCACGGCTTCGGCCATCAGATCGGTATCGCAGTGGTTCAGGCCCTTGATGTTCTGCTCGATCCAGGCGAAGTAATCCGCATCGGCAATCGCGCCGTGCTTGATGACTTCGGCCATGCCGGCAGCCAACTCGCGCGCCGGCAAGGTGCGCAACGTATCGATATCGGCCAGCACCGCCTGCGGCTGGTGGAACGCGCCAATCATGTTCTTGCCCAGCGGGTGATTGATGCCCGTCTTGCCACCCACCGAAGAATCGACTTGCGACAGCAGCGTTGTTGGCACCTGGACGAACGGTACGCCACGCATGTAGCAGGCAGCGGCAAACCCGGTCATGTCGCCAATCACACCGCCGCCCAGGGCGACGAGCGTGGTCTTGCGGTCCGCGCCTGCCGTCAGCAGCGCATCAAAAATGCGGTTGAGCGTATCCCACTTCTTGAACGACTCGCCATCGGGCAGCACAACCGTATTGACGGTCTTGCCAAGCGAGCGAATAGCCTCTTCGACCTTGGCTGCGTACAGCGGCGCAACGGTCTCGTTGGTGACGATCACGGCACGCGCACCGCGAATGTGGGGGGCAAACAACTCGGCCTTGGACAGCAGCCCCGAGCCGATATGGATCGGATAGGCGCGATCGCCAAGGTCAACATCAACGGTAATCATGACTGGGAAGAGACTTGCGAGGAGGTGGTGGAACCTGCGGGCGGGGCCACAATGCCGGCCACTTCAAGTTGCATCAGCACCATATTAACAAGCTGGGCGACGGTGGGCTTGCCGGTTTCGATGACAAAGTGCGCCACGTCGCGGTACAGCGGATCACGGATCGCATGCAGCTCTTCGAGCTTGGCACGCGGATTTTCAGTCTGCAGCAGCGGCCGGTTCTTGTCATGGCGCGTGCGCAAATACAGATCATGCGGATTGGCGCGCAGATAGATCACGGTGCCGCGCTCGCGCAGGAAAGCGCGGTTCTCGGCGCGCAATACGGCGCCGCCGCCGGTGGCCACGACCACGCCATCGCGTGCGGTGAGTTCATCGATCATCTGGGTTTCTCGATCACGGAAGCCCACTTCGCCCTCGTGTTCGAAAATGATCGGCACACGCACGCCGCAGCGTGCTTCGATCTCATGGTCAGAATCGAAGAACGGCAGGTCGAGCCGACGCGCCACCGCCCGGCCGACCGTGGTCTTGCCCGCGCCCATCAAGCCGACGAAAAAAACGTTGGAAACAGACAAAATCGCGTGAAATCAGGAATTTGAGCCTGATTGTAGTGGCATTTGCTCACCATCCTGCACAAACCTGACCGCAAGACGCAAAAAAGCCCGGCACTCCCTGAAGGAGGCCGGGCTTTCAGAAATGCAATGCCGCTGCTGGTTACTTCAGCGACAGTTGATCGGACAGCACGCGCGGTGTCAGGAAGACCAGCAACTCCGTGCGCTTGTTCATCTTGGCGGTGCTCTTGAACAAGTTGCCCAACACCGGAATGTCACCCAGCAGCGGCACCTTGTTGATATCGGTCCGCTCGTTCTGCGTGTAGATACCGCCGATCACGACCGTGCCGCCGTTCTCGACCAGCACCTGCGTCTGCACGTGCTTGGTGTCGATGGCGAAACCGTTGGTGGTCTGGATACCCACGCTGTCCTTGTTGACGTCCACGTCCAGGAAGATGTTGCCATCCGGCGTGATCTTGGGCGTCACCTCGAGCTTCAGGTTGGCCTTCTTGAACTGCACCGAAGTCGCACCGGAAGACGTCGCCTGTTGGTACGGAATTTCCGTGCCCTGCTCAATCAGCGCCTTGATGTTGTCAGCGGTGACCACGCGCGGGCTGGAGACAATCTTGCCGCGGCCATCTGCCTCAAGCGCAGACAGCTCCAGCGCCAGGAATCGGCCGGCACCGGCGTTGAACAAGCTGACGGCCACGCTGGCTGCGTTCACGCCGTTGATGCCATTGGCGGGCAAGCTGATCGCCGGGCTGTTGTCCGATGTCGCACCCGGAAGCACGTTGGTGTATGTGTTGCCGTATCTCGCCCCATTGGTGTTGGACGCAAAACCCAACTTGGCTCCCAGGTTGCGGCTGAACCCATCGTCCGCTTCGACAATGCGCGCCTCGATCATCACCTGGCGAACCGGGATGTCGATCTTTTGGAGGAAGGCCTGCACTTCCTCCAGCTTGCTCGGGATGTCGGAGACAAACAGCTGATTCGTGCGCGTGTCTGCCGTGAGCGAGCCGCGCTTGGACAGAATCCGTGAAGTTGCGACACCGCCCGCAGCACCAGCACCAGCACCAGCACCGGCGCCCAGCAGCATGTTGCGCACGTCACCGGCGCTCTGATAGTTCAGACGGAACACTTGGCTGCGCAGCGGCTCCAACTCGGTCACTTGCTGCTGCGACTCGAGCTCGGCCTTTTCCTTCGTAGCCAGTTCACCGCGCGGGGCAACCCACAACACATTGCCGTTGCGACGCGATGCCAAGCCCTTCGAATCCAGCACGATCTGCAGAGCCTGGTCCCAAGGCACGTCTTTCAGACGCAGCGAGAGGGTGCCCGTCACGCTGTCGCTGGTGACGATGTTGAGGTTCGTGAAATCAGCAAAGACCTGCAGCAACGAACGCACGTCGATGTTCTGGAAGTTCAGCGACAGGCGCTCCCCGCGGTAGCCCGGGCCAGAAATCAGCTTGTTCGGGTCTTCCTTGGTCGGACGCACTTCCACCACAAACTGCGTGTCGGTCTGGTACGAGCTGTACTGCCAGTTGCCACGCGGCTCGATGATCAGGCGTGCGCCGGTACCGTTGTCGGTGGCGCGCATAGCCTGCACGGGCGTACCGAAATCGCTTACGTCGTAGCGGCGGCGCAGCGATTGCGGCAGCGTCGCGCCAACGAAGTCCACCACAAGGTTTTGACCTTGCTGCGCGATGTTGATCGCCGAATTGGCCGTCGACAGGTCAACCACCACGCGGCCGGCAAGATCCTCGCCGCGGCGGAAGTCGACATTGCGCACAGCCGGGCGCTCGGCACCGGCGACTGGGGCCGGAGCTGCGAAGGTCGGGGCGGGGGTGGCCGCCGCAACCGGCGCCGCTTCCAGCGTCAGCACATACTGGTTACCGCGCACCTCCGACTTGTACTGCGTCTGGCGCGACAGATCGAGCACGACGCGGGTACGGTCGCCGATCTGCACGACGTTCGCAGAACGCAGCAGCTTGCCGCCGTATTGGTAATTAGCACGGCCTTGTGCGAAGCCCGCGCCGAAGAAGTCGATGGCGATGCGCGCAGGCTGCTGCGTGCTGAACTCAACCGGCTTCTGCGTCGGCGCGCTCTTGAGCGTGACCGTTACCACGGTGGATTCGCCGGCCGTGGCCTGCTCCACCTTCTCGATCGTGTTGCCGGAAACGGCCGCCGCAGGCGCTGCCTGCTGAGCGACGGCTTGACCAGCCACCATGAACAGACACAGCGAAAGCCATGCCACCGCGCCCCCCCGGGCCACTCGGGTTGCCTGCGACAGGCCGCCCTTCACAAGACGCATCGTCATTGCGCGCTCTCCTGAACTTTCAGGGTCGTCATTTTTTCTTTCCATTCGGTCGTGCCTTCGCGCACCAGCTCACGCAGGGTGAGTTCCTGGTCTCCGATGCGGACGATGCGACCATAGTTTTGTCCGATGTACTGCCCCACATGCACATGCTGCGTCTTGTCCCCGACAGACACGACGGCTTCCGTCTCGCCATTGCGTTTCATCGTCCCGACCAGCTTGAAGGCTTCCAGCGGATAGTCTTCCAGCGGCTCGCGACGGCGATTCGGTTCCGGCGATTCGTTCTGCGCGCGCGAGAGTTCTGCCACCTTCTGCACACTGAACGGATCAGTCTGCTTGGTGGTCGTGTATTCACGCGGCGCGTAAGGCTTGGGCTCAGGCAGCGGCGGCACGGTCGTACTGACGCTCTGGCGCGCTTGCTGCATCCATTGCTGCAATTCATCGTCTTCGCTCGCACCGCAGGCCGTCAGCACGACGGCCAGGCACAGCGGCGACAGACGCAGAACGAGCGACATGCGGCGACGGCTCACGGTGCGGCCTCTCATTTGGCGCCTCCCTTGGCGGCCGCATTCGCCTTGCGCTGGGCAGCCTGCTCATCGGCGTCGAGCGCACGGTAAGCCTCTGCGCGCGTTTCCATCACCATGCCGCCATCCTTGGTCCCCGTCAGCGAGATGTTCTGCAGCGTGACGATCCGCGACAGCGCCGCCACGTCGGCTGCAAACAACGCCATGTCGTGATAACGGCCGTTCACCTTCACCGACACCGGGATCTCGGCGTAATAGGGCTTGATCACGGCACTGGAAGGACGGAACAGGTCGAAGGTCAAACCGCGCGCGATACCGGCATGGTTGACGTCAGCCAACAGCGCATCCATTTCGGTCTTGTTGGGCAGTTGCAGCTCGAGCTTGGCGACGCGCTGCTCCACCTCAGCCTTCTGTTTGCGCAGCGCCTCGAGGTTCACCACCTGCGCGAGCTTGCTCTGGTAGGCAGACTTGAGGTTGCTCTGTTCGGTGCGCTTGGCGTCGCGCTCGTCAAACTTGCCGCTCCAGTAAAACTGCCAGCCGAGTCCAATCACCAGGACGGCGGAGAGAATCATGAACAGAATGCGCGGCGCGATCGGCCACGTTTCCGGCTCGTTCAGGTTCAGCCCACGGAACTGGCTGACCAGATCTTCCAGCGAAATTTCGGTCGAGAGCGCCATGGTTATTTCCCCGCCGTGGCCGCGCCCGGCTTGGCCGGTGCTGCCTGCTCGGCCTTCCACTGGAAGCGGATGGTGAAGTTGAACAGGCGACGCTGTTCCTTCAGGTTGTTCGTCATGGTGGTGGCCACCGATTCGCCCAGCTCAGCATGATCAAGCCAGGACACGGCACCCAGGTTGCGCAGCAGATCCGACACGCGTTCGTTGGACTGCGCCACACCCGATACGGTGTAACGCTCGCCATCCTGCTTGAGCGAGGTCAGATAGATGCCGTCCGGTACCTGACGCACCAATTCCTCAAGCAACTGCACCGGGCGGTTACGCTGGTTCTGCAGGCTTTCCACCGCTTGCTGACGTTGCAGCAGGTCGTCGATGTCTTTCTTAAGGCTATTAACTTCGGCGATCTGCTTGTCCATCTCCGCGTTCTTCTGCGTGAGGATGTCGTTGATGCGTTGCGCCTCTTCGGTCTGGTGATCGATCACCATGCCGCCCAGGAACACCACCACCGCGCCTGCAACGGCGGCGCCGCCCAGGCTCATGAAGACTTTCTTGCGCTTACCGGCACGTCGCTCTGCGTGATACGGCAGCAGGTTGACGTTGGGGAGCGTATTCACAGCGTTCGCGCTTTCATTGGCCATCGTCCGCTCCTTATTGCAGCCCGCGCAGGGCAAGGCCCGCGCTGACGATGTAAGCCGGCAGATCGCGTTGCAGATAGCGCGCATTGACGTTCTTGGCCGCGCCCATGTTGGCGAACGGGTTGGCCAGCGTCGTGTTGATCTGCGTCTGCTGCTGGATGGCAGTCTGCACGCCCAGCAACGATGCGTGACCGCCCGAGAGCACGATCTCGTCGACGCGGCCGACGCTTGAGGTCGACAGGAAATTCTGGATCGCCTGGCCGACTTCCATGGCCAGCGTCTCGAGCGAAGGCTTGAGCAACTGGCTGCGGTATTCGTCGGGCAGTGTGTTTTTGCGCTTCTTCACCTCGGCCTTTAGCAGGTCGAACGAGAACAGCCGAGAAATGCTTTGCGTGAGCTGATCACCCGAACCGGACATCGGCTGTTCGTACAGTTCCTTCCAGCCTTGGTAGAACAGCGCATGCGAGCGCGCACCGCCGAGGTGGAACATCGCCACGACAGGCATGTCACGTGTCTCGATTTCAGTGGCGTCCGGCTTGACGGCCAGCATGTGCGTCATGGCGCGCTGGATGGCGTTCTCTTCCACGTCCATGACGATCGCTTTCAGACCGGCCATCTCGGCGGCGGTCACGCGTTCGGTCACGCGCTCCGAAACAGTTGCCGTCACGCGCACGCCGATCCCGCCCTCGGTTTCGGACGGGCCGATCACAACGTAGTCGAAATTGACGTTCTGCGAGGGCGGATACAGCCGGTTGGCCTCGCTCTCGACCTGCACGAAGAGCTCGTCTTCGGTCAGGTTGTCGGGCAGGCTGACGGTTTGCGATTCCGTCAGGCTCGCAGGAATGGCGAGCACGGCTTCCTTACCGCGAATGCCGGCCTTGGCGATGGCACGCTTGAGCGCATTGCCCACCGCGTCGATATTCACCAGATTGCCGTCAGCAACGGCACTGCGTTCAATCAGCTCGCTGGCGCATTTTTCGAGACGGAAATCCCCCTGCTTGCCGTTGGCGGATAACTCCACCACCTTGACGCTGGAAGACCCGATATCTATCCCGACGATATTGCGGCGCAGCAGGCCGGACAACAAACCCCGTCGCACAGAGACACCCCACCGTTTATAGTTTTTGAACCCTGGCGCCCGCCGCAAATCCAACGTGCGCCATAGCCTGCTTAGATTTGCTGCTGGATTCTCACAAAATCCTTTAGAACAGGCAAACGCTCCGGCGGACCGCGATGCATTTCGCTGGCGCCGATTCGCAAAGCGTTGTCAAAACCCCACGGTCGGGGGATACCCCTTTCGTCTGACTTGATTTCCGCTCCGTCTACTTCTAACGGCGGATTCTTTGCCACCTTGAATCACGGTACGGCGGACGCACAATCCGCACGCGTCCCGCGCATGACGCGGCGCACAAGTGCGGCACGGCGCGCTGACGTGACAGTGGTTACGTGCTGTTACGTCCGATGCGGCCAGACCCCGGAAGCCTCGACGATATAATCGCCGCCACGCTGACTGACACCCCCGGTGCCCCCTGTAATGGCTACTGCCCAAACCACCCCAGCTTCGCCCAAGCCGCCAAAAGCCCGTCGCCCGTTGTGGACGCGACTGCTTCTCTGGATGCTCGGCCTGTTCGTTGCCATGGGAGTCGTCGGGGCGCTGCTGCTGGGCTATGCCCTGCTGGTGGCCGCGCCCAACCTGCCGTCGCTCGACGCCATCACCGATTACCGCCCGAAGATTCCGCTGCGCGTATACACCGCCGACAACGTCCTCATCGGCGAATTTGGTGAAGAGCGCCGCAGCTTCGTGCCGATCACGCAGATGCCCGACGTGATGAAGCGCGCGGTGCTTGCCATTGAGGATGACCGCTTCTACGAGCACGGCGGCGTCGACTTCATCGGCGTGCTGCGCGCGGGCCTGGCGAATCTGCACGGCGGCCTGTCACAAGGCGCGTCGACCATCACCATGCAGGTGGCGCGCAACTTCTTCCTCTCGAGCGAGAAGACGTATACGCGGAAGATCTACGAGATGCTGCTCTCGTACAAGATCGAGGCGAGCCTCTCGAAGGATCAGATTCTTGAGTTGTATATGAATCAGATCTACCTCGGCCAGCGCGCTTACGGCTTTGCCAGCGCCGAGCAGATCTACTTCGGCAAGAACATCAAAGACATCACCCTGGCCGAAGCCGCCATGCTGGCCGGCCTGCCGAAGGCGCCGTCGGCGTACAACCCGGTGGTGAATCCGAAGCGCGCCAAGGTCCGCCAGGAATACATCCTGCAGCGCATGCGCGACCTGCACTACATCACGCCGGAGCAGTACACCCAGGCCATCAACGAGCAGTTGCCGGTGCGCGGCGAGGGCCATGAGTTCGACGTGCATGCCGAGTACGTGGCCGAAATGGTGCGCCAGCTCATGTATGCGCAATATCGCGAAGAAACCTATACGCGCGGCCTGAACGTCTACACGACGCTGCGCAAGGCCGACCAGGACGTCGCCTATCAGTCGGTGCGACGCGGCATTCTCGACTACGAGCGCCGTCACGGCTACCGCGGCCCCGAAGCGTTCATCGATCTGCCCTCCGATGCGGATGACCGCGAACAGGCGATCGACGACGCGCTGCTCGAACACCCGAACAGCGACGATCTGCAATCCGCCGTGGTGGTGAGCGTGGCGCCCAAACTGGTGCGCGCGACCATGCTGACCGGCGAGACGATCGATCTGGCAGGCGACGGCCTGCGCTTTGCACAAGCCGCACTGTCGAACAATGCGCAGCCGAAGATCAAGCTGCGTCCGGGCGCGGTGATCCGCGTGATTCAGGACACCAAGACGCAGAAGTGGTCGATCACGCAACTGCCGGAAGTGGCCTCGGGCTTTATCTCGCTCGACCCGCAGACGGGCGCGATCTATTCGATGGTCGGCGGCTTCGACTTCAACCGCAGCAAGTTCAACCATGTCACGCAGGCCTGGCGCCAGCCGGGTTCGAGCTTCAAGCCGTTTATCTATTCGGCGGCGGTGGACAAGGGTTTCTCGCCGTCTACCGTCATCAACGATGCGCCGCTGTCGATCCCGACCGGTGACACCGGCGGCCAGGTGTGGGAACCGAAGAACTACGGCGGCGGCTATGACGGCCCGATGACGATGCGCCGCGCGCTGCAGAAGTCGAAGAACCTGGTGTCGGTGCGCATCCTGCGCTCGATCGGTACGCAATATGCGCAGCAATACATCACACGCTTCGGCTTTGATGCCGACCGGCATCCGGCCTATCTGCCGATGGCGCTGGGCGCGGGCTCAGTGACGATGCTGCAGATGGCCAGCGGGTATTCGGTATTCGCCAACGGCGGCTATCGGGTGAACCCGTACATCATCGACCGCGTGGTAGATGCGCGCGGCACGGTGGTGCAGCAGAGCCATCCGATGACTGCGGGCAAAGACGCCGTGCGCGTGATTGATCCGCGCAACGACTTCATCATGGATTCGCTGCTGCGCAGCGTGGTGTCGAACGGCACGGGCTATCAGGCCAAGGTCAAGCTGGGCCGCAACGACATGGCGGGCAAGACCGGCACCACCAACGACTCGTTCGATGCGTGGTTCTGCGGCTACACGCCCAAGCTGGTTGGCGTGGCCTGGATGGGCTACGACAACCCGCGCAGCCTGGGCGATCGCGAAACCGGTGGCGGCCTGGCCTTGCCGATCTGGATCAACTACATGAGTTACGCGCTCAAGGGTGAACCTCAAACGGATCGCCAGCCGCCCGAAGGCGTCGTGCAAATGGCCGGCGACTGGGCTTACGAGGAATACGCCAACGGTCAGGGTGTCGCCTCGGTGGGCTTGGGCGATGCGATGCCGGGAGCAACGGCGCCGGCCGGCGAGCAACCGCAGCAGCCCGGCGTCAATCTGGCGCCGACGCAGGAACAGGAGAAGCAGAAAATTCTCGACATGTTCCGCGGCAACTGAGCTTCGCCGCCAACGAAAAAGCCGCCCTTCCGGGCGGCTTTCCTATTGATGTTCGCCGAGAACGCTGCGCTCAATCGGCGGCCAGTGTCACATCCACATCGCTTTGCTGGCTGACATAGCGCGACAGTGCAACATACAGTTCCTCCTTGCTGCGCGTGTCGGTCCAGCGGCCATCGTCCCCACGGCGGAAGTGGAAGCCACCGGCACGTGCGGCCACCCACAACTCCTGCATGGGCGCCTGACTGTTGATGATGATCTTGGAGCCGTCGTCAAATTCGAGCGTCAGCACATTGCCGGTACGGTTGATCTCGATGTCGGCGTCAGCCTCGTCGGCGGCAGTCTCGACAATGCTTTCGATGCGGGTCAGTTCCGCGTCGGCCAGCGCCAGGAACTCCGATTCGCTCAGGGGGGGCATGCTACACTCCAAAATCTTGCGCGGACGCTGCGTGGCCGCCATTTGCGGCCCGTCCTGACCAGCAGGCGCCTCGTCCCATATGACTCCGATCACCGCAAGGGCCACGCCCTTGGGGCTCTTTCTGCACCATCATCCGATGATACGAACCGCCGCCATTGTAGCCACTGTCGGCCTGACCCTGACGGTCGCAGGCCTATCCGGCTGCGGGATTCGCGGGCCGCTGTACATGCCCAAGGTGCCGCCGGCGCCAACCGCGCCCACCACCACCGACCCCGGCATCGCCGGCCCGAATGCCGTGCCGCAGCCGCCAGTGCCAGGCGCCAAACCTGCTGCCACTGGCGCCGCCAGCGCGGTACCCGCGAACCGCTGATCCCGCCCGTTTTTTGCTCAACCGGCGCCGCCCGCCCCCGTTTGATGCGGCGCCCTGAATGTTCCTACTCATGTCCGAGTCCCTGATCCGCCAGGAAGGCGCGCTGATGATCGAAGGCGTCGCGCTTGATGCGATTGCCGCACAGTTCGGCACGCCTACTTACGTGTATTCGCGTGCTGCGCTCACAGCCAACTATCGCGCCTACGCCGCCGCGTGCGACGGTCGCAACGCGCATGTGCAGTACGCGGTGAAAGCCAACTCGAACCTTGCCGTGCTGCAGGTGTTCGCGCAGTTGGGCGCGGGCTTTGACATCGTGTCCGCCGGTGAACTCAAGCGCGTGCTGGCTGCCGGTGCGCAGGCCGCGAAGGTGGTGTTCTCGGGCGTGGGCAAAAGCGCCGACGAAATGCGCTTCGCGCTGGAAGTCGGTGTGGCGTGCTTCAACGTGGAGTCGATTCCCGAGCTGCACCGCCTCAATGATGTGGCCGCTTCCCTGGGCAAGATCGCGCCCGTGTCGCTGCGCATCAACCCGGACGTGGACGCCAAGACGCACCCGTACATCTCGACGGGTCTGAAAGGGAACAAGTTCGGCGTGGCCTTTGACGAGGTGCTGCCAACTTACCGCGCGGCGGCCGCGATGCCCAACCTGCGTGTGGTCGGCATTGATTGCCATATCGGCTCGCAGATCACCGAGGTGTCGCCGTATCTGGATGCGCTGGACAAGGTGCTCGACGTGGTGACCAAGCTGGATGCCGAGGGCATTCGCCTATCGCACATCGACGTGGGCGGCGGTCTGGGCATCACCTACACCGACGAGACGCCGCCGGACATCACCGCCTTCGCGCGCACGCTGCTTGACCGCGTTGAGCAGCGCGGCTTCGGCGATCGCACGGTGCTGTTCGAGCCGGGCCGCTCGCTGGTAGGCAACGCCGGCCTGCTGCTCACGCGCGTCGAATACCTCAAACCGGGTGCCAGCAAGAATTTCTGCATCGTCGATGCGGCCATGAATGACCTGGCCCGGCCGGCGATGTACGAGGCGTACCACCACATCGTGGCGGTGCGCGAGAGCCAGAGCGCGCCGGTCGTCTATGACGTGGTCGGCCCCGTGTGCGAATCGGGCGATTGGCTTGGCCGCGACCGTTCACTGGCCGTGCAGCCGGGTGACGTGCTGGCGATCCTGTCGGCCGGCGCGTACGGCTTCACGATGAGCTCGAACTACAACACGCGCAATCGCGCGGCCGAGGTCATCGTCGATGGCGACAAGATCCATTTGGCACGCGAGCGTGAGTGCTTTGAAGACCTGATCCGCGGCGAGCATCTGTTCCCGGCGTAAGCCTGCGTCACCGCAAAGGAAAAGCCGACGTTTGTGCGTCGGCTTTTTTCGTGGGCGCGATCAACGTCAATCGCGGGCAGGCATCGCGCCTCCCGCCATCGCGCTGCGCGGCGAACGCCACGCCCACCACACGCGCAGCCCCAGCAGCACCGCCATCACCGCCGCGTAGATCGACACCTCGGCAAAATCATGCTTGCCGGCCTTGTGCCACCAGTAGTGCAGGATGCCGAGCACGCCCGTCACATACACAAGCCTATGCAGCCATTGCCAGCGCTTGCCGCCCAGGCGCTTGACCATCGCGTTGGTGGATGTGGCTGCCAGCGGAATCATCAGCACGAAAGCCGCAAAACCCACGGTGATGAAAGGACGCTTGACGATGTCCTTGAGCATCGACGCCGGATCGAGCCCGCGGTCGACCAGCAGCCAGATCAGGAAGTGGATGGCGCCATAGAAGAACGTGTACAGCCCCAGCATGCGGCGAAGGCGGATAAGCCAGTTCATGCCCGTGAGCCTGCGCAGCGGCGTGACGGCCAGCGTACAGCACAGCAACACCAGCGTCCACGTGCCGGTCGAGCGTGTGACGAACTCCAGCGGATTCGGCCCGAACTGGTCGGTCGCGCCCAGGAAGACGATGCGCAGAAAGGGCACGAGCGCCAGCAGCCACACGGCGATCTTCACGACGCGCAGTTGTTTGGGTGGCAACATTGGCGGCAGCAATGTCATGAAGTCCTCAGAAGTTCTTGCGCAGATCCATGCCCGCGTAAAGCGGAGCAACCTGGTCGTAGCCGTTGAACATCAATGTCTTGCGCTTGGGTG
Organism: Ralstonia sp. SET104; assembly: GCF_003851545.1. Taxonomy (GTDB): domain Bacteria; phylum Pseudomonadota; class Gammaproteobacteria; order Burkholderiales; family Burkholderiaceae; genus Ralstonia. Next base: position 87,428 of record NZ_BHVX01000012.1, read on the forward strand.
CGAACAGCCCCCCGAAGCCTCCCTTGTCCTCGCCGATGCGGCGCTCGGACGCCTGGCTCCAGCGCGGGTGATCCACGGTCGGGTTCACATTGGAATAGAAGCCGTATTCGTTGGCCGCGGCAATGTTCCAGCTGGTGGGCGGCTGCTTGTCGACAAAGCGGATCTTGACGATGGACTTGGCGCTCTTGAAACCGTACTTCCACGGCACGATCACACGCACCGGCGCGCCGTTCTGGTTCGGCAGCACCTGACCGTAGAGGCCGAAAGTCAGCAGCGCCAGGGGGTGCATCGCCTCATCCAGGCGCAGGCCCTCGCTGTAAGGCCATTCCAGCACCGGGCTGCTGATGCCGGGCATCTGGCGCTTGTCGGCCAGCGAGATGAACTGGATGTACTTGGCACTGCCTTGGGGCTCCACGCGCTTGATCAGCTCGGCCAGCGGGAAGCCCACCCACGGAATCACCATCGACCAACCCTCGACGCAGCGCAGGCGGTAGACGCGCTCTTCCATCGGCGCGAGTTTCATCAGGTCGTCCAAATCATATGTCTTGGGCGTCTTCACCAGCCCTTCCACGCTGACCTGCCATGGGTGGGGCCGCAGCGTGCTGGCATAGCGGGCCGGATCAGCCTTGTCCGTACCAAACTCGTAGAAGTTGTTGTACGTGGTGACCTGGTCGTAGGGCGTGGCTTTCTCGACAGTCGTGTAAGCCGGATTGGGCTTGCCTGCCAGCTTGGCCAGCGGCGGGTTGGCGCCATTGGCAGCCCAGGCCTCGCGCGATGCCCACGGCATCAGCGTTGCGCCGGCGGCGCCCATGGCGGCAGCAGCCAAGAAGCGGCGGCGCTGCTCGAAGATGTGCTGTGGAGTGATCTCGCTGGCGGGGATGTCTTCACCACACAGCCAGCGGTCGGTCTTGATCAACATGATTCGTGGTCCTCGTTGTGCGGGAACGCTGCCCCGTGTGTGTTGGTCGTGCCCGCGCTGCCAACCTGACAGCACGCGACAAAAAAATGTGTGTCGCTATTCCTTCTTGGGCACCGGCCCCGTGAATTCGCTGTACTGCTGGTAGACCACCTGGGCCACTTCCAGCAGTTGGGGCCGCGCCAACGGGCCCGCTACCGCAAACCCAAGACCGTGATCGGCCCAGTAGAACGCCATCGGCGCCGGATGATCGACAGCCGGGTGGATTGCCTGCAGCACACGGTTGTCGGGGGACAGCGTCTCCAGCCGGAAACCGGTGTCGTGGTTGTTCGGCATGCGCCGCAACTGCACAGAGATACGCGCCCCGCCCGGCCCTTCATACATCAGCATGGCCGTGGGCATATCGGCCGAAACGGTCTGGCGCCCACCGATGAGCCGGTAGCCGAGCGATGTCAGGTCGGGAACACGCAATTGCGCATCCATGCGCCGCGACAGCCATGTGACGAGATGCGCCTCTTCGTCGGCCGGCACCTCCACCATGTGTTTCGACTCGGGAGAAAACACGACGTGCGATACGAGCGCGTCGCTGGCGAAACGCTGCATGGGCAGAGTGCGTTCAACGGCACCTCGACTGAGCCAACCGGCTCCCGAACCAATGGCAAGACAGGCGATGCCCAGCGCCGCAATACTCCAGCCGCGCATTGCGCCAAAGCCGGTTGCCGGGGGGCGCTGCGCGGCCGCCAAGATCACAGCCGGAATACGACGCTGCGGCACCGGCTCGTTGAGCAGCGGATCGAGCGCGCGATGCAATTCCGCGTCCGTTTTGCGCCAGCCGGCCACTTCGGCGGCGGCGCTGGGGTGCGCGGCAAGGTACGCCTCCACCGCGGCACGTCGTGCGGCAGGCAGACGACCGTCAGCGTAGGCGTGGAGTTCGTCGATATGGATGGAATGGGAGGACATGGCGAGCCTCACTTCACACGGTGCAGCGCAGTGTTGCCGCCGCCGCCAGAGGTCGCGGATGCACTCGCCGCAGCGGGCGAACCGTCAAGCGCCACACGCATCCGCTCACGCGCCCGCGACAGCCGCGACATCACGGTGCCCACTGGCACGCCGAGCACGTCAGCAGCTTCCTTGTAGGCAAACTGCTCCAGGCCGACGAGCAGCAAGACTGCACGCTGGTCTTCCGGCAGCGTCGCCAGGGCACGCAGCAGGTCGCGGCGCAGGCCGGGGTCATCGTCGACGGGAATCTCGAGCGGCGCGTCGCTCAACTCGAGGCGATCGGGCCGGCGCACGGCGTTCAAATGCAGGCGATGCATGATGGTGAGCAGCCAGGCAAACAACCCGTCGCTCTCGCCCGCAGCGCCTAATCTGGGGCGCAACTGGAAGCGCCAGCGATAGCGCCAAGCGCGTTCCAGGGTGTCCTGGACGAGATCATCGGCGCGGCTGGCATCACGCAAGAGGCCGCGCGCGTGACGGCGCAGTCGTGGCGTGAGCGTGACCAGCCGGCTGGCCAGATCGGACATACAGGCGTGAGCGAGGGCGGCGTGCTTACGGTTTGGCGATGTGCCACAGGTTCATAAAGCCGTCACCGGTCTGGTCGCCGGGCATTTTGTCCTTCGTCCAGAGATAGAGCGGCTTGCCGTGGTAGGCCCACTGCTTCTTGCCGTCTTCGCGGGTGATGATGGTGTAGTCGCCGGACGGCTTGTCGGCATCATTGGCGGCCAGCGGCGGCCAGTTATCGGCGCACTTGCCATTGCAGGCGCTCTTGCCGGCCGTGGCGTCACGGTCGAACGTGTAGAGCGCCATGCCGTGCTGATCCGTGAGCGTGCCGTTGGTCACCTTAACGGCCGACGGCGTAGACGCCCCCATGCCCATGCTGCTGCAACCCGCCAAACCGAGTGCCGAAAGCGATACAAGCAGCGCAGCACCGGCCAATGCCATGCGCGGATTGAACATCTTGGGGGAAACTGCGGACTGGCTCATCTTGTTCTCCTTGGATGGAGGGGCGCGCAAAAAGGGGAAACACGGGGCGCCCTCACAGAGCAGTAAACACGCTGGGCGCGTCTTTATTCCAGTCCGTCGAGGATTTTTGTGCCGTGCAGCTTACAGCTCGCCGTAGCTGTGCAGGCCCGAGAGGAACATGTTCACCCCCAGGAAGGCGAACGTCGTCACCAGCAGGCCAATCAGCGCCCACCAGGCCGCCATGCGCCCGCGCAACCCCTTCATCAGGCGCATGTGCAGCCAAGCAGCGTAGTTCAGCCAGACGATCAGCGCCCAGGTTTCCTTCGGGTCCCAGCTCCAGTAGCCGCCCCAGGCATCAGCCGCCCACAGCGCACCGAGAATCGTGGCGATGGTGAAGAACGCAAAGCCGACGGTGATGGCCTTGTACATCACATCGTCCAGCACCTCGAGCGAGGGCAGCCGGTCTACCAGGATGCCGTGCTCCTTGAGCAGGTAAGCTGCGCCGACCATGGCCGACAGCGCGAAGGTGCCGTAGCCGATGAAGTTGGCCGGCACGTGGATCTTCATCCACCAGCTCTGCAGCGCCGGTACCAGCGGCTGGATCTCCTGCGCGCCGCGCGACACCGTGTACCACAGCAGAAAGCCCACTGCGGCCGACACCACCAGCATCACGAACGGCCCCAGGGCGCGCGTCTTGTAACGCTGCTCGTAGTGCAGATAAAACAGCGAGGTGATCAGCGTGAAGAGAATGAACACCTCGTACAGATTCGAGATGGGGATGTGGCCGATATCCGCGCCTACCAGGTACGACTCGTACCAGCGCACCAGCATCCCCGTCAGGCCCAGCACCACGGCCGCCCAGCACAGCTTGCTGCCGATCGACCCGCCCGCTTCCCAGCGCAGCAGGAATCCCGTCCAGAAGAACAGCGTGGAGAGGAAGATCAGCGCACTCATCCACAGGATGGCCGACTGGCTGGCGAGGAAATATTTCAGGAAGAACGCGTGCTCGGCGCGAGCGAGGTCGGGGCCATTGGCGCCGGCATACTGCGAGATGCCGAACAGCGACAGCACCGCAATGCCGATCATCAGCGCACGCACCGGCTTCCACGTCCAGCCCAGCCATGCAAAGGCCGGCACGGCAGCAACGAGGATGCCGCGCTCGTAGCCGTCCATATAGGCGCCGTAGCGCGAGAAGGCATAACCGGCGCCGGCCGCCAGCATTGCGGCGAACAGCCAGTCAAACCAGCCCAGGCGACGGAAATACGATGGGCGCTGCAGCGCACCGAGATCAGCGGTCGCCCTGGACGCCACGGACGTTTGCGGAGGATTGGTCGCTTCCATCACCTGCTCACTTCGTTGGGTTGGACTCGGCGCTCGCTGCACTGGCGGCGCCGCTTGTGTCCGTCATGCCAGTGACGGCGCGGACATCGTGCTTGAGACGCTCGAACTCGCGGTCGAAGTCGAGCGTGCGGCGCGTGGTCGACATGGCGGTCAGCACATGTGCGCCTGAAGTGGCATCCCCGGATTGCGGCTTGATCCACAGCCACCAGCGGCGCTCACGCACATAGAACATCGAGAATACGCCCAGCACCAGCAGCAACGACCCAAGATACACGATGTTTTTGCCCGGCGCACGCGTGAGCTGGAACACACTGGCCTGCACCTGCTGGAAGTCGGTGAGCTGCAAATACACCGGTGCGCCGTAGAAAACGTTGTCTGACAGCGCGTTGATCGCGCTCTGCAACCACCGGCTGCTGGCGGCATCCACGGTGGGGGCGGGCAGGCCATCCTGCGCGCGGGCCAGTTGCCACAGCTCCCACATCGAGCTGTTGATGATCTTCATCAGTACATCGGCGGCTTTCTCGCGCTCGCCCTCTGGCACCGACTTCTGCAGGAACGTGGCGACTGCGGCAAAGCCGCCTTGTGCATCAGCGGCACCGTCCTTCACGTCGGCGGCGCCAGCAAAGAGATCGAGCGCGCGACGGGCGCTTTCCGTCAACTGGTTGCGCAGTTCCGCACGCTGTTCACCGGGCATGGAGAGCAGCGCAAACCGTCGTGCCGCTTCGCCGCGCATCGCCGGGTTCTGCAGCGCGGCACGCAGGCGCATCCAGTCGTTCACGGTGCCTTGTGCATCGGCCGGAATGCGCAGATAGCGGAACGGTTCGTCCGGCTGCGAGCGCATGCCAGCCAGGAACACCGATTGCCCATCCAGCGTAACCGGCAGCATGTAGTTGCTGAATTCGTGCGCCTGGCCGTTGGCGTCGCGCAGCTTGTACTGTACCGAGGGGCCGACGTTGCGCAGGTCGCGGTCGTGGGTCATCTTGGTGACGTTGCCAAGCTCCGCACTCAGGCCACTCTGCGCACCGCCCTTCTTGCCGACGCCGCGCGCGTCCTGCTTGCCCGAGGCGTCCGTGACCGTTTCGACGTTCATGAGGCGGAAGTCGGAGAACTCCACCGTGTAGTCGCCGCCCTTGCCGGTGAGCTTCGAGCTTTCGCCCACCACGCCCGACATGTCGAACGTCTTGGCGTTATCACCGTGCATCGGGAAGCCGGTCAGCTTGAGCTTCGAGCCGCCGTCTTCAAAGCTCGACTGGTAGATCGCCACGCCGTCATACACGAACGGCTTGTTCACCTCGACGCGCGCATCGGTCTGCTTGCCGGTACGGCGGTCTGTCACCACGATGTCGCTGGCGAACAGCTTTGGCATGCCGGTCGAATAATGCTCAACGGTGAACTTCTTGAGCGTGATCATGAACGGCAAATCCTGGATCAGCGCCCCATCGGCAATGTTCAAGATCGCCGTGCTGACGGTCGAACCTTCCGGCACGAACGCGTTACCGCGGAAGCCAGGGTTAGAGGCCGACAGCCGGTGCTCCGTCCCGATGTCGCTGATGACTGCATTGCCCTTGATGGGCGACTTGCCGCCAAACCACATCTGCGCGCGGATCATCATGTCGCCGTCCAATAGGCCGCCGATACAGATCACGACGATGGCCGTATGCGCCAGGATGTAGCCGATCTTGTTGCCCGCGCCCGCCTTGGCCGCGATGAGCGTGGCGCCGCCGTCGCGCGCGAACGCCTTGATGCGAAAGCCGCGGTTCTGCGCGAGCGCAGCCAAACGCGCGGTCACGGTGGCCGTATCCGCCGGCGCATCGAACTCGTCTTTGTGATGGAACGCACGCAAGCTGCCTTCGCGCACGTTCTCGCGCCAGGCGCGCATGTCGGCCAGCATCTTCGGCGCATTGCGCACGATGCACAGCGAGGTCGACACCACCAGGAACGTCAGGATCAGCAGGAACCACCACGCGCTGTAGACCGTGGGCAGCGTCAGCGAGCGGAACACATCGGCCCAGAACGGCCCGAACTGATTGACGTAGTTCGGGTACGGCTCATTCTGCTTGAGCACCGTGCCGATGACGCTGGCAATGGCGATCACCGTCAGCAAGCTGATCGCAAAGCGCATCGACGACAGCAACTCAACCGTTTCGCGCAACGCGCGGCGGCGGGAGCGTATCTGCACGCCAGAAGTGGAGACCGAAGACATGCGGGATAAAAACCTGTTCAGAAACGAAAACAGGGTGGCGATGCCAGGCGCATTGCCACCCTGTTTTTCTTATTGATTGTGCGACCGTCACATGACGGCCGGGTGCGGCAGATTAGCGCAGGCCCGCAATGTAGTCGGCCACCGCTTTGATCTGCTGGGTCGTCATGCGTCCGGCCAAGTCGTGCATCTGTACGCTGTTCTTGCGGGTGCCATCCTGGAACGCCACCAGTTGAGCTTCGGTGTATTCAGAGAACTGACCCGCGATACGTGGATACTGCGCCGGGATACCGGCACCCGTCGGGCCGTGGCATCCAGCACATGCTGCAATACCGCGCTTGGCGTCGCCACCGCGATACAGCTTCTGACCCAGTTCGATGGTGTCCTTGCCCTTGGCCGAGCCCGGCTTCCAGGCAGCTTGCTTGCCCAGGTAGGCGCCGATGTCCTTCATATCCTGATCCGACAATGCGCCGGCGTACAGCGACATGACCGGCTGGTTGCGCTCGGTCTTGGCCTTGAAGTCCTTGAGCTGCTTCTCGATATATTCGGCGTGTTGGCCAGCAAGCTTCGGGTTGGCGTTCATGGCGCTGTTGCCGCCGGCGCCGTGACAACTGGTACACGCGGGCACGCCATTGGCGGGGACACCGGTGTTGAAGATTGTTTCGCCGCGCGCGGCGTCGGCCTTGGCGACTTTTTGCTCTTCGGCATGGGCCATGGAAAAGACCGATGCCAGGGACAGCGCTGCGACAGCAAAAACGTTCGCGATGCGGTTCATTCGCACACCTTGTTTAGATTGTTTTCGAATGCTGCGTGCGCCGCCCAATGTGGGATCCTGCGGCGCCGGGCATCCCCCTCTCCTCGTGCCAGATTCAGCGCATGAAAACGGACCGGCCCGGGCCTCGGGGCGGTCCTGCGACGGATCTGGTGGGGGACGTCCGTAAACCGGCGTATTGTACAATAACACCTCTGCAATGCGACCTCGCGGCGCAGCAACCACGCAGTTCTGAACTGCAGTTTACAGGTACTGCCGCGCATGTCGCTCCTGCATCAAGCCCGTTTCTTCATCACCGTCAATCATCTGCGCGATTTACCGGCGACCGCCGTGCCTGAAGTCGCGTTTGCGGGCCGCTCGAACGCAGGCAAGTCCACCGCGATCAATATCCTGTGCAATCAGAAGCGGTTGGCGTTCTCCAGTAAGACGCCCGGCCGCACGCAGCACATCAACTATTTCTCGGTGATGCCCGCCAAGGCGGAAGACCCGCTCGGCTTCCTGGTCGATCTGCCCGGTTACGGCTATGCCGAAGCGCCGGGCGAGACCAAATCTCATTGGGTCCACCTGCTGGGCGATTACGTCAAGGCACGGCAGCAGCTCGCCGGCCTGGTCATCATGATGGACGCGCGCCGTCCCTTCACCGACCTCGATTGCCAGATGGTCGAGTGGTTCCTGCCGACCGGCAAACCGATCCACGTGCTGCTCACGAAGGCGGACAAGCTGACCAACAACGATGCCTCGCGCGCGCTTATGGCGGCACGCAAGGTGCTGGCCGATTACCGCGCACAGATCGACGGTGACGTGTCGCTCACGGTGCAGTTGTTCTCCAGCCTGAAGCGTCGCGGCATCGAAGAGGCGCAGCGAATTGTCGCAGGCTGGCTGTGCTTGCCCGAAGCGCTGGAGCCGGAGCCGCAGACCGAACAGGCAAAAAAAACCCCGTCGCCAAACGCGCAACGGGGGTAACGACCCCATCGAGCCATCGATGGGAACCCGCGTCAGGGAGGAGCCGCGGGGGACGCTGCGTCAGCGTCGCTGGCGCATTGTCCGTGCATAGGATGGATAATCGTGACAAAGGTTTCGAAACTTCACAGTGTGTTCTTAGGGTCTGCTGAAATGATCGCAAGCTTCCCCGACCATCGTCCGCGCCGCATGCGCCGCGACGACTTCTCCCGCCGCATGATGCGCGAGTCGCGCCTCACTCCCGACGATCTGATCTACCCCGTCTTCATCCTCGAAGGCGCCAATGTGCGCCAGGCCGTGCCGTCAATGCCGGGCGTCGAGCGGGTGTCGATCGATGTGCTGCTGAGCGTCGCCGAGCAGTGCGTGCAGCTTGGCATTCCGGTGCTGGCGCTGTTCCCGGTTATTGAGCCGTCGCTCAAGACGCCGGATGGCATCGAAGCTGCCAACGCGGATGGCCTGATCCCGCGCGCGGTGAAGGCGCTCAAGGCACGCTTTCCCGAATTGGGCATCCTGACTGATGTGGCGCTCGATCCCTACACGAGCCACGGCCAGGACGGCGTGCTCGACGCCAACGGCTATGTGCTCAACGAAGAGACCGTCGAGATTCTGATGCGCCAGGCGCTGGTGCAGGCCGAGGCCGGTGTGGATATCGTCGCGCCGTCGGACATGATGGACGGCCGCATCGGCGCGGTCCGCTTGGCGCTGGAGAACGACGATCACATCTACACACGCATCATGGCCTACGCGGCAAAGTACGCTTCAGCGTTCTATGGCCCATTCCGTGATGCAGTGGGCTCGGCGGCCAATCTGGGCAAGAGCAACAAGATGACTTACCAGATGGACCCGGCCAACTCGGATGAAGCGCTGCGCGAAGTGGCGCTCGACATCGCCGAGGGCGCCGACATGGTGATGGTCAAGCCCGGCATGCCGTACCTCGATATCGTGCGCCGCGTGAAGGATGAGTTCCGCTTTCCGACCTACGTCTATCAAGTCAGCGGTGAATACGCGATGCTAAAAGCCGCCGCGCAGAACGGCTGGCTGGATCACGATAAAGTCGTGCTGGAATCGCTGCTGGCGTTCAAGCGGGCGGGTGCAAATGGCATCTTGACGTACTTCGCGCTAGACGCCGCCCGTCTGCTGCGCGCGTAATCAGGCCGTTGGCTTGACCACCTGTGCCGTGCCGATCGTGCGGCGCAGGCTTTCCAGGAAGGTGTCGGCGCGCTCAAAACCGACCACGCGACCCTTCATTTCCCGGCCCTGCGTATCGAAGAAAATCGTGCTCGGCGGGCCGAACAGACCGAAGCGCTTGAGCAGTGCCTGGTCATCGGCATTGTTGGCCGTCACATCGGCCTGCAACAGCACAACCTCCGCAAGCACCTGGCGCACCCGCGCATCGGTAAAGGTCAGGCGCTCCATCTCCTTGCAGCTCACGCACCAGTCGGCATAAAAATCGAGCATCACCGCACGGCCCGATGTGCTCGCGTTACGCACTTCAGCATCGAGTTCGGCGATGCTCTTCACGCGCTTGAACGTCACGCCGTGTGTTTCGGCTTGCGCGGATGCGCCCGCCGACGCGCGAATCAATCCGGTCAGCGGTTGTAATGGGTCGCGGCCGCCTGCGGCGACACCGACAAGTTGCGCGGCGCCCGCCAGCGCGAGCACCACACCCGCGACCTTGCCCAAACGCTGCACGTTGCCAGCGCCGTCCGGCAGCGAATCGAATGTCCGCAGGAACACAGCGGCGCCAATCAGCAACGCGCCCCACGCGACCATCGCCGCCCACGTCGGCAACACCGGCTGCAGAATCCACAGTGCCACGGCCAGCAGAACGAAACCAAACACCACCTTGGTGACGATCAGCCAGTGACCAGCGCGCGGCAGCAAATTGCCTGCGCCAATGCCCACGAGCACAAGCGGCACGCCCATGCCGATCGACATCGCAAACAACGCCATACCGCCGATTGCGGCATTGCCGGTCTGAGCAATGTAGGCCAGGGCGCCGGCCAACGCCGGTGTCACACACGGCGACACAATCAGTGCCGAGAGCGCACCCATCACCGCCGCACCGGCAATCTGGCCACCGCTGCGCTTGCTCGAGGCCGCGGTCAAGCGATCTCGCCAAGCCGCCGGCAACTGCAGTTCGTATAACCCAAACATCGACAGCGACAGCACCACCATCAGCAAAGCAAACGCGCCCAGCACCCAGGCGTTCTGCAGCGCGGCTTGCAGGCCCTGTCCCGCCAACCCTGCCGCCACACCCACGGCGGTATAGACGAACGCCATGCCAAGCACGTAAGCAACCGACACGATCGCCGCGCGCGAGCGCGTTGCGTGCTCGCCGACCACAATGGCCGACAGAATCGGCAGCATCGGCAGCACGCACGGGGTGAAGGTCAGCAGCAACCCCAGCCCGAAGAACAGCACCGCAATCGCGCCAAGATTGCCACTGCCGAGCGTGCTGGCGATACGTCCGAGCGCGTCACCAGAATTTGCCTCACCATTGCTTGCCGTCAACGGGGTCGACGATGCCGTTGCAGGTTGCACTTGGAACCGGCTCTTCATCGGCGGATAGCACAACCCTTGGTCGGCGCACCCTTGCGATGTGACGATGAGCGTGAATGGCGCAGTGGCGCTCTGTGCCTTCACGCGGAATGCGACTTCATGCCGGTAGGTCTCGACATTCTTGTTAAAGGTCTCGTCAAACTTGACCTTACCCGCCGGCATATCCGGTGGCGCCAGCGTGACGGTGCTCGGATCGGCCGTCACGGCAAAACGCTCGCGATACATGTAATAGCCGTCGGCGATGTCGAACTTGACCGCGATCGTCTGGCCGTCGAGCTGCGTGGCGGAGAAGCGGAACGCCTGTTCGGGCGGCAGAAAATCATCAGCAGCACGGGCAGGGGCCCAAAGCATCGCCATAGCAACGAGCAGCATCAGCAACTGCAGCACGCGTCGCACCGACAAGAACGAAGAGAAGGTCATATCACCAGCAATCGGACATTAAACGGAAGGCTGACGCGTTTCGTCGGCCACCCACGCAAGATACGCCGGCAAACCTGCTGCCACCGGCACGGCGATGATCTCGGGCACCTCGTACGGATGTGCCTCGCGCAATGCAACTTCCAACGCAGGGTATGCATCGCGCGTGGTCTTGACCAGCAGCGTGATCTCGGTCGCATGCTCGATCACGCCATGCCACCGGTAAGTTGATGCACACGCCGGCAAGCGATTGACGCACGCCGCTGAGCGAGATTCCAGCACCGCTTTGGTCACGCGATCCGCGCTGTCAGCGTCGGGCAGGTTGGTCAGCACAAGCAGCACTTCGGTTTCGGCAGACATAAGTACTCCAGGGCGCGAACGCCGAAAGCGGGCAACAAAAAAGCCAGGATACAAATCCTGGCTTCATTGTAATGCGCTCAGAATCACGCATTCATCGGCTTGCTCGACGCGACACCATGTCGCACCAACAAACCTGGACTGACCTTATTCGGCAGCGCCGTCGACTTCCACAGCCTCGGCAACTTCCGGACGATCGAGCAGCTCGACCAGTGCCATCGGCGCATTGTCGCCCTGACGGAAGCCGAACTTCAGAATACGGGTGTAGCCGCCCGGACGGGTGGCGAAACGCGGGCCCAGTTCGGTAAACAGCTTGGTGACCATATCGCGATCACGCAGGCGGGCGAACGCCAGACGGCGGTTGGCAACGGTGTCCTTCTTGGCCAACGTGATCAGCGGCTCGACAACCTTGCGCAGCTCCTTCGCCTTAGGCACGGTGGTCTTGATCAGCTCGTGCTGCAGCAGCGAGTTAGACATGTTGCGCAGCATCGCGAGACGGTGCGACGAGGTGCGGTTCAGTTTCCGCAAACCATGACGGTGACGCATGATGATTCCTTCTTAAGAGTGTTTGACCAGCTCTTCTATCACCGCTTGCGCGGCGCGGGCCGGTAGCCTTAACAATAAGCCGTCCAGATAGGAACGGCGGGAAAACCGGCCGATGCACACGCACCGGCCGACAATTTCAACTTACTTCTCGAGACCCGCCGGCGGCCAGTTCTCGAGCTTCATGCCGAGCGTCAGGCCACGCGATGCGAGAACTTCCTTGATCTCGTTGAGCGACTTGCGACCCAGGTTCGGAGTCTTGAGCAGTTCGTTCTCGGTACGCTGGATCAGGTCGCCGATGTAGTAGATGTTTTCGGCCTTCAGACAATTGGCCGAACGCACCGTCAGCTCCAGGTCGTCGACCGGGCGCAGCAGGATCGGATCGATCTGCGGTGCGCGGGCAGCAGCAGCTTCAGCGGCGCTCTCGGTGCCTTCCAGCGCGGCGAACACCGACAGTTGGTCCACCAGGATGCGAGCCGACTGGCGGATCGCTTCCTCCGGCGAGATCACGCCGTTGGTCTCGATGTTCATCACCAGTTTGTCGAGGTCAGTGCGCTGCTCCACACGGGCAGATTCCACCGCGTACGACACGCGGCGCACCGGCGCGAACGAGGCGTCCAGCACAATGCGGCCGATGACCTTACTCGACTCATCGCCGAACTTGCGCACGTTGCCCGGCACGTAGCCGCGGCCTTGTTCGACCTTCAGTTGCAGGTCCAGCTTGCCGCCAGCCGACAGGTTGGCGATCACGTGACCCGGGTTGATGATCTCGACATCGTGCGGCAGCTCGATATCGGCAGCGGTCACCACACCTTCGCCTTCCTTGCGCAGCGACACCGTGACTTCATCACGGTTGTGCAGCTTGAACACCACGCCCTTCAGGTTCAGCAGCAGGTTGACGACGTCTTCCTGCACGCCATCGATGGTGGAATATTCGTGGACGACCCCTGCGATCGTGACTTCGGTCGGGGCATAACCGACCATCGACGACAGCAGCACGCGGCGCAGCGCGTTACCGAGCGTGTGGCCGTAGCCGCGCTCGAACGGTTCCATGACGACCTTCGCGTGATGATCGCCAAGCGGCTCAACCGCAATAATTTTGGGCTTCAGGAGTGCTGTTTGCATTAGGTTGTCCTATTTCAATACCCTCGGCTCGTTACACCGATAAGGCTGACGGATTGGACTGGAAAGGTCCCATCGCGAAACTCGCGACGGAAGACGCGCGTGCCGCAATCGCGTTGCGGCACGTAACGATTCGGATTGGATCGGCGCCGGAATATTGCCAGCGCACGAACTCAATGTCGTTGACGATGAGCATCCCCAAAAGGCGCACGAGCCCGCACCTTGCGGCACGGGCGTCGTCATTAACGCGAATACAGTTCGACGATCAGGCTTTCGTTGATGTCGCCGGCGATATCCGCGCGATCCGGGGCTTGCTTGAAGGTGCCTTCCATCTTCTTGGCATCCACGGCAACCCAGATCGGGAAGCCAGTTTGCTCAGCCAGGGTCAGCGATTCAGCAATACGCACTTGCTTCTTCGACTTTTCGCGGATGGCGATCACGTCGCCCGACTTGACCTGGGCCGACGGCACGTTCAGAGCCTGACCGTTCACCAGGATCGCCTTGTGCGATACCAGCTGACGCGCTTCAGCGCGGGTCGAGCCGAAGCCCATGCGGTAGACGACGTTGTCCAGGCGCGATTCCAGCAGTTGCAACAGAGTCTCACCCGTGTTGCCCTTACGACGGTCGGCTTCAGCAAAGTAGCGGCGGAATTGGCGCTCCAGCACACCGTAGATGCGCTTGACCTTCTGCTTTTCACGCAGTTGGTTACCGTAGTCGGAGGTGCGAGCGCCAGAGGTGCGGCCATGCTGACCAGGCTTGCTGTCCAGCTTGCACTTGTCGGCGAGCGAGCGGCGTGCGCTCTTCAGGAAAAGGTCAGTACCTTCGCGGCGAGACAGTTTCGCCTTGGGGCCGGTATAGCGTGCCACGTTGTGTTCCTTCGTTATCAGTCATCCGTGGCATAGGGCCTCGGATGGTCCGCCTGATCAGTCCCAACAACGAGACCGCAGCGAACAGTGGGCTTATGAAAAGACGAAACCCGCCTTCCGGGAAACCCGGAAGACAGGCAAGCGGGCAATTATAGCACCCGCAGACCGACCTCACCAATAACTGGCGCGGCCGGTCAACTTACTTAGATACGACGACGCTTCGGCGGACGGCAGCCGTTATGCGGGACGGGCGTCACATCTTCGATCAACTGGATCTTGATACCCAAGTTGTTCAGTGCACGCACGGCCGACTCGCGACCAGGGCCCGGGCCCTTGATACGGACTTCCAGGTTCTTGATGCCTTGGTCCTGCGCAACGCGGCCAGCACTTTCAGCAGCCACCTGAGCGGCGAACGGCGTCGATTTGCGCGAGCCCTTGAAGCCTTGGCCGCCCGACGTCGCCCACGACAGAGCATTGCCCTGACGGTCGGTGATCGTGATGATCGTGTTGTTGAACGACGCGTGAACGTGCGCGATGCCGTCGGCGACGTTCTTGCGAACCTTCTTGCGCGCGCGCTGGGCGGCGGTATTCGCTGCTTTTGCCATAGTTTCTATCCTTTACCCGACGGATTACTTCTTGAGCGCAACGCCGGCCTTACGCGGACCCTTACGGGTACGGGCGTTGGTGCGGGTACGCTGACCACGCATCGGCAAGCCCTTGCGATGGCGCACGCCACGGTAGCAGCCCAGATCCATCAGGCGCTTGATGTTCATCGTCGTTTCACGGCGCAGATCGCCTTCGACGAGGAACTTCTCGATTTCCTTACGCAGCGCGTCCTGGTCCGGATCCGTCAGGTCCTTGACCTTCTTGTCGGTCGGGATACCAGTAGCCTCGCAAATTTTCTGAGCGCGCGAGCGGCCGATACCGTAGATCGCCGTCAGGCCAATCACGGTATGTTTGTGGTTGGGGATGTTGACCCCTGCGATACGTGCCATTCGTCAATCCTCTTTGCGAAATTAGCCTTGGCGCTGCTTATGACGCGGGTCCGACGAGCAGATCACACGCACCACGCCCTTGCGCTTGATGATTTTGCAGTTGCGGCAAATGCGCTTAACAGAAGCCAGCACTTTCATGATTTTCCTCTTCCTTCAATTCCAGTCCGCTCACTTCGCCCGGAATACGATGCGCGCGCGGGACAGATCATACGGGGTCAATTCGACCGTCACCTTGTCCCCGGGCAGGATGCGGATGTAATGCATACGCATCTTGCCGGAAATATGGCCTAACACTACGTGGCCGTTCTCTAGCTTGACGCGAAACGTTGCGTTGGGGAGGTTTTCCAGCACCTCGCCCTGCATCTGGATCACGTCATCTTTAGCCATGTCCCTTCAGGTTCGTGCGATCACTCCTAGCGGAGCGTCAGGTTTCCCTTGAAATTCGCCTTCTTCATCAAAGACTCGTACTGCTGAGACATCACGTAGGACTGCACTTGCGCCATGAAGTCCATCGTAACAACCACGATGATCAACAGCGACGTCCCCCCGAAGTAGAACGGCACATTCCAGCGCAGCACCAAGAACTCCGGCAACAGACACACCAGCGTGATGTAGATCGCACCAGCCAACGTCAGCCGCACCAGAATCTTGTCGATATACCGTGTGGTTTGCTCGCCCGGACGAATACCCGGAATGAACGCCCCACTCTTCTTCAGGTTATCCGCTACTTCGCGGCTGTTATAGACCAGCGCTGTGTAGAAGAAACAGAAGAAGATGATCGCCGCCGCATACAGCAGGATGTACACCGGCTGACCTGGAGACAGCGTTGCTGCCAAGTCCTTGACGACCCGTGCAACCGGATTCGTCGAGTTGCCGGCTGTAAACCAGCCCGCGATCGTAGCCGGGAACAGAATGATCGACGATGCAAAGATCGGCGGAATCACCCCGGCCATATTCAACTTCAGCGGCAAATGCGACGACTGACCGCCATAAATCTTGTTACCAACCTGCCGCTTGGCGTAGTTGACGAGGATCTTGCGCTGGCCGCGTTCGATGAACACAACCACGAACGTCACCGCACCAATAATCGCCACCACCAGGATCGCGGAGAAAATCCCCATCGAACCCGTACGCACCAGCTCGAACAGACCACCAATTGCGTTGGGCAGACCTGCAGCGATCCCGCCGAAGATGATGATCGAGATCCCGTTGCCCAGCCCACGCTCGGTGATCTGCTCACCCAGCCACATCAGGAACATCGTACCTGTCACCAGCGTAATCACCGCGGTAGCTCGGAACATCAGGCCCGGGTCCAACACCAGACCCGGCTGTGCTTCGAGCGCCACTGCAATCCCCAGCGCCTGGAACGTTGCAAGGACGACCGTACCGTAGCGCGTGTACTGCGTAATCTTGCGCTGGCCGGCTTGGCCTTCCTTCTTCAACGACTCCAGCTGCGGCAGCACGATCGTCAGCAGTTGCATGATGATCGACGCCGAGATGTACGGCATGATCCCCAGCGCAAACACCGTAAAACGCGACAGCGCGCCGCCGGAAAACAGGTTGAACATCCCGAGGATGCCGCCTGATTGCCGTTGGAAAAGCTGCGCCAGTTGATCCGGATCGATGCCGGGCACAGGAATGTGCGCGCCGATCCGATACACCAGCAGTGCCAGGACCAGGAACACAAGCCGACGGCGAAGATCGCCGTACTTGGCCGTGTTCTTGGCCTGGGCCATCACATTAGGTTTCGCCGTGGCCAAACGGATGCTCCGTCAGTGTGAAACAGCAGGCTATTAGGCCAGCGAGCCACCAGCTGCTTCGATTGCGGCTTTCGCCCCAGCCGTCGCGCCGATACCCTTCAGAGTTACCTTCTTGTCGATTTCGCCCGACAGGATCACCTTGGCGCTCTTGACCATCTCGCCAATAAGGCCGGCTTGCTTGAGGGACAGCAGATCGACTTCTTCGATCGGCAGGCCCGCCAGGTCGCCCAGACGCACTTCAGCGGTGAATTCCTTGGTCAGCGAGGTAAAACCGCGCTT
Source organism: Ralstonia sp. SET104 (assembly GCF_003851545.1). Taxonomy (GTDB): domain Bacteria; phylum Pseudomonadota; class Gammaproteobacteria; order Burkholderiales; family Burkholderiaceae; genus Ralstonia. The sequence continues at coordinate 104,480 of NZ_BHVX01000012.1, forward strand.
GGGCAGACGACGATGCAGGGGCATCTGACCGCCCTCGAAGCCGACCTTGTGGAAACCACCCGAACGCGACTTCTGACCCTTGTGACCACGGCCAGCTGTCTTACCCAGGCCCGAACCAATACCGCGACCAACGCGGCGCTTGGCGTGCTTGGAGCCAGCTGCCGGCTTCAGGTTATTCAGTTGCATGTTCTTCTCCGTCTTGCCTTAGCCGATGACCTTGACTAGGTAGGACACCTTGTTGATCATGCCGCGCACTGCGGGCGTGTCCTGCAATTCGGACACCGAGTTCATGCGGCGCAGGCCCAGGCCGCGCACCGTGGCGCGGTGGTCTTCGCGCGTACCGATCAGGCTGCGCACGAGTTGGACTTTCACGGTTTTCTGCGACATATCGTTCACCTATCCCTTCGGCTTAGCCGAGGATCTCTTCGACCGACTTGCCACGCTTGGCGGCAACTTCGGCCGGGGTGCTCATCTTGCGCAGGCCATCCAGCGTTGCGCGCACCATGTTGTAAGGATTGGTCGAACCGTGCGACTTGGTCACGATGTTCGTCACGCCCATCACTTCGAAGATGGCGCGCATCGGGCCGCCGGCGATCACGCCAGTACCGTCCTTCGCGGGCATCATCTGCACCTTTGCGGCGCCATGCTTGCCAACCACTTCGTGTTGCAGCGTACCGTTCTTCAGCGGGACCTTGACCATCTTGCGACGGGCTTCGTCCATTGCCTTCTGCACGGCCACAGGGACTTCCTTAGCCTTACCCTTGCCCATGCCGATACGGCCGTCGCCGTCGCCGACCACAGTCAGAGCAGCGAAACCGAGAATCCGGCCGCCCTTGACCACCTTGGTCACACGGTTGACCGCGATCATCTTCTCGCGAAGACCGTCGTCGCGTTCGTCCCCTTGGACCTTAGGTTGAATTTTTGCCATGACGATATCCTCTATGCCGGCTTAGAACTTCAGGCCAGCTTCGCGTGCCGCGTCGGCCAGAGCCTTCACGCGACCGTGATAACGGAAACCCGAGCGATCGAACGCCACGGCTTCGATGCCGGCAGCCTTCGCCTTCTCAGCGATGCGCTTACCCACCAAGGTGGCAGCAGCGGTGTTGCCACCGTTGCCGTTCAGTTCCTTGCGGATTTCGGCTTCCGCCGTCGAGGCCGAAGCCAGGACCTTGGTGCCGTCTTCCGAGAAGACCTGCGCATAAATGTGCAGGTTCGTACGGTGCACAGCCAGACGGGCGACGCTCAGTTCCGCAATCTTCAGGCGGGTCTGACGTGCACGGCGCAGACGCGAGTCATTTTTGTTCATGATGTGCACCCTTACTTCTTCTTGGTTTCCTTCAGGATCACACGCTCATCGGCGTAGCGCACACCCTTGCCCTTGTAGGGCTCAGGCGGACGATATGCACGCACTTCAGCGGCGACCTGACCAACTTTCTGCTTGTCCGAACCCTTGATGATGATTTCGGTCTGCGTCGGCGTTTCCGCCTTCACGCCTTCCGGCATCTCATGGATCACGTCGTGCGAAAAACCGAGTTGCAGCTTCAGGGCGGAGCCTTGAAGCGAAGCACGGTAACCCACGCCGACCAGGTTCAGCTTGCGCTCGAAACCCGTCGTCACGCCCTTGACCATATTGGCCGTCAGGGCGCGCATCGTACCTTGCAGCGCATTGGCTTCACGCGACTCATCTGCCGGCGCGAACGTGATCGTGCCGTTGTCGGTGTTGACCTTGACCAGCGAGTGAATCGGCTGCGTCAGTGTGCCCAGCGGGCCCTTGACGGTCAGCAGACCACCAGCGAAATTGACTTCGGCGCCCTTGGGCAGCGCGATGGGAGCCTTACCTACGCGAGACATGGTTCCCCTCCCTTAGGCAACGTAACAAATGACTTCGCCACCGACACCGGTTGCGCGGGCGCGGCGGTCCGTCATCAGACCCTGAGGGGTCGAGATGATGGCAACACCCAGGCCGTTCATCACTTGCGGAATTTCATTGCGGCCCTTGTACACACGCAGACCAGGCTTCGAGACGCGCTCCAGGCGCTCGATGACCGGACGGCCAGCGTAGTACTTCAGACCAATCGTCAGCGTGGACTTACCACCCTGCTCGGTCACGGCGAATTCGTCGATGTAGCCTTCGTCCTTCAGGACTTTGGCGATTGCCACCTTCAGCTTCGACGACGGCATGACCACCGACGCTTTTTCCACCGCTTGCGCGTTGCGGATACGCGTCAGCATATCGGCGATCGGATCGCTCATGCTCATACTGTTTCTCCTGTAGCCTGTGCGTGATTACCAGCTGGCTTTCGTCAGACCCGGGATCTCGCCCTTGAAGGCGATTTCACGGAGCTTGTTACGCGCCAGGCCGAACTTACGGAACGTACCGCGGGGACGACCGGTGATCGAGCAGCGGTTGCGCTGACGAGTCGGATTCGCGTTGCGCGGCAGTGCCTGCAGCTTCAGGCGCGCTTCGTAACGCTCTTCTTCCGACTTGCTTTGGTCTGCCACGATGGCTTCGAGAGCGGCGCGCTTCTCAGCGTACTTGGCCACGAGCTTGGCACGCTTCTTCTCGCGTTCGATCAGAGACAATTTAGCCACGGTAACCCCTTAATTACGGAACGGGAACTTGAACGCGTTGAGGAGCGCCTTCGCTTCCTCGTCGTTCTTCGCAGTCGTCGTGATGCTGATGTTCAGACCACGGAGTGCGTCGATCTTGTCGTACTCGATTTCGGGGAAAATGATTTGCTCTTTCACACCGATGTTGTAGTTGCCACGACCATCGAAAGCCTTACCCGACACACCACGGAAATCGCGCACGCGGGGCAGCGACACAGTGATGAAGCGGTCCAGGAATTCGTACATGCGTTGGCCACGCAGCGTGACCATCGTGCCGATCGGGTAACCCTGGCGAATCTTGAAGCCGGCGATAGCCTTGCGGGCTTTCGTCACGATGGGCTTCTGGCCAGCGATCTTGATCAGGTCACCAGTGGCGTGCTCAATGACTTTCTTGTCATTGATGGCTTCGCCAAGACCCATGTTCAGGGTGATCTTGGTGATGCGCGGCACTTCCATCACGGACTTGTAACCGAACTGTTTGATTAGTTCGGGCACAACCTTCTCTTTGTAAAACTCTTGCAGACGTGCAGTCATGCTCAACTCCTCTCTATTGCCCAGAATCAAGCGCCGACGGCAGCACCGGTGGTCTTCAGCACGCGCGTCTTCACGCCGCCTTCAACCTTGATGCCGACGCGCGACGGCTTGCCATTGGCATCCACGAGCGCAACGTTTGAAATATGGATGGGCATGACCTTGTCGACCACACCACCCGTGGTACCCAGCATCGGGTTCGGGCGCACGTGCTTCTTGGCAACATTCACGCCCTCCACCGTCACGTGCTCAGCGAGCACAGCCAGCACGGTACCCTGCTTGCCCTTGTCTTTACCGGTGCGGACGATGACGCGATCGCCCTTGCGAATCTTGTTCATGCGGCCTCCGATTACAGCACTTCCGGCGCGAGCGACACGATCTTCATGAAGCGCTCGTTACGGAGTTCGCGAGTGACCGGCCCGAAGATACGGGTGCCGATCGGCTCAAGCTTGGTGTTCAGCAGCACGGCGGCATTGCCGTCGAACTTGATGAGCGAACCGTCAGGACGGCGCACGCCCTTGGCGGTACGCACCACCACGGCGTTATAGATATCGCCCTTCTTCACGCGACCACGCGGAGCAGCATCCTTGACGCTGACCTTGATGATGTCGCCGACGCTGGCGTAGCGGCGCTTCGAGCCGCCCAGCACCTTGATGCACATGACTTCACGTGCACCCGTGTTATCGGCCACTTCGAGCCGGCTTTCTGTCTGAATCATGGTGTTCTCGTCCCAACTTAATTCGCCAAACGCACAATGCGCAGAGGCGATCAGTCTTGGTCCCGCCGGCTGCTGGCATTGCGCCAACTGCGATTGGGTTGATCAACTTGAAGTCGGTAGCTGCCCGACGGCGATTGCCGCCTGGCCCATTCGCTTTTTCCTTTATCTGAGCCACCAGCATATCCGCCGGCAACCCTCACAAAGGGAAAGACCGAGACTATATCACATAATCCCGGTCTTGCAACAGCAAACTACTCTGCTGTTGTTTTAGATCACGCGCGCAGCTTCAAGCAGCCGCGACACCACCCACGACTTGGTGCGGGAGAGCGGACGCGATTCCGTGATCTCAACCTTGTCGCCTTCGTTGTACTGGTTGGCTTCGTCGTGCGCATGGTACTTCTTTGAGCGCACCACGTACTTGCCGTACAGCGGATGCTTGACGCGGTTTTCGATCAGGACCGTGACGGTCTTGTCCATCTTGTTGCTGACAACGCGACCGACGAGCGTGCGCTTCAGGGACGTTGCGGCTTCAGTCATTTCTGGTTCCCCTTCTGGCCCAGCACAGTGCGGACGCGTGCGATGTCACGACGCACTTTCTTCAGCTGGCTGGTGTTCTGCAGCTGTTGCGTCGCTTTTTGCATGCGCAGGCCAAATTGAGCCTTCAGCAGCTCGGAGAGCTCCTGATTCAGCCCGGCGACATCTTTGTCGCGCAGTTCGGATGCTTTCATGGTGTGTACTCCTTACGTTCCGACCTGACGCACCACGAAGCTGGTCGCGATCGGCAGTTTGGCAGCTGCCAGGCGGAACGCCTCGCGTGCCAGTTCTTCGCCAACGCCGTCCATTTCGTACAGCATCTTGCCCGGCTGAATTTCAGCCACGTAGTATTCCGGGTTGCCCTTACCGTTACCCATACGGACTTCGGCAGGCTTCTTCGAGATCGGCTTGTCCGGGAAAATCCGGATCCAAATGCGACCGCCACGCTTGATGTGACGGGTCATCGCACGACGGGCCGACTCGATCTGACGCGCGGTCAGACGGCCGCGGCCCATCGCCTTCAGGCCGAATTCGCCGAACGAGACTGCGTTGCCGCGCGTCGCGATACCGGTGTTACGGCCCTTCTGCTCCTTGCGGTACTTTCTGCGCTTAGGTTGCAGCATGTTTATTCTCCAGTCTTGGCGTCGGCGCCACGACGGGCACCCGCGCCAGCACCGCGGCGCTGACCTGCCGGGCGACCTTCGCCTTCACGGCGACGGCCTTCCGGACGGCCCGGACGGCGGCGGCGCTCATCTTCCTTCGGCTCTTCCACGACGGGCGCGTCATTGCGACCGAGGTGGTCGCCCTTGTACACCCACACCTTGACACCGATGATGCCGTAGGTGGTTTCCGCTTCGGAGAAGCCGTAGTCGATATCGGCGCGCAGCGTGTGCAGGGGCACACGACCTTCGCGGTACCATTCGGTACGGGCGATTTCGATGCCGTTCAGACGGCCCGAGCTCATGATCTTGATGCCTTGGGCACCCAGACGCATCGCGTTCTGCATCGCGCGCTTCATTGCGCGGCGGAACATGATGCGGCGCTCAAGCTGCTGCGTGATCGAATCGGCGATCAGTTGTGCATCGACTTCCGGCTTGCGGATTTCTTCGATGTTCACGTGCACAGGCACGCCCATGCGACGCTGCAGCTCAGCCTTCAGCAGTTCGATATCCTCGCCTTTCTTGCCGATCACCACGCCCGGACGCGAGCTGTAAATCGTGATACGTGCATTCTTGGCCGGACGCTCGATGACCACGCGGCCCACCGAAGCGTTCTTCAGCTTCTTCTTCAGAAACTCGCGAACTTCGATGTCTTCCTTGAGCATGCCCGCAAACTGGGTGTTGCTGGCGTACCAGCGCGATGCCCAGTTACGGCTGACAGCCAGACGGAAGCCAGTCGGATGAATCTTCTGTCCCATCGTGACCCCTTAGTTGCCCAGCGTCACAGTGATGTGACAGGTTTGTTTCTCGATGCGGTTGCCACGGCCCTTCGCACGCGCGGTGAAGCGCTTGAGCGAGGTGGCCTTGTCGATGCAGATCGCCTTGACCTTCAGTTCATCGATGTCGGCGCCTTCATTGTGCTCGGCGTTCGCGATGGCGGACTCAACCACCTTCTTCACGATGCCAGCCGCCTTCTTCGGGCTGAACGTCAGCACGTTGAGTGCACGCTCGATCGACAGGCCGCGGATCTGATCAGCAACCAGACGCGTCTTCTGTGCAGAGATACGGGCGCCGCGATGAATCGCTTTAACTTCCATGATTGCCCCTTATCGCTTCGCTTTCTTGTCGGCAGCGTGGCCCTTGAACGTACGCGTGAGCGCAAATTCGCCGAGCTTGTGGCCAACCATGTTTTCCGTGACATACACGGGCACGTGCTGACGGCCGTTGTGAACGGCGATCGTCAGGCCGATGAAGTCCGGCAGAATGGTCGAACGACGCGACCACGTCTTGATGGGCTTCTTGTCCTTCGTTTGCACTGCCGCCTCAACCTTCTTCAACAGGTGGGCGTCAATGAAAGGACCCTTTTTTACGGAACGAGTCATATCTAAGCTCCTACCTGCCGATTAACGCTTGTGACGGCGCTGAACGATCATGCTGTCCGTGCGCTTGTTACGACGGGTGCGGTAACCCTTGGTCGGGGTACCCCACGGCGACACCGGATCGCGGCCAGCAGCGGTCTTACCTTCACCACCACCGTGCGGGTGATCCACCGGGTTCATCACCACACCGCGAACGGTCGGGCGAATACCGCGCCAACGGGTTGCACCGGCCTTGCCGATCTGGCGCAGGCTGTGCTCTTCGTTGCCGACTTCACCGATGGTCGCGCGGCACTCGATATGCACGCGGCGCACTTCACCCGAGCGCAGGCGCACTTGAGCGTAGATGCCTTCGCGAGCCAGCAGCACGGCGGACGTACCAGCCGAACGGGCAACTTGAGCGCCCTTGCCCGGCAGGATTTCCACGCAGTGGATCGTCGTACCGACCGGAATGTTGCGAATCGGCAGGTTGTTACCGGCCTTGATCGGCGCTTCCGAGCCGTTGGCGATGGCTTGGCCAACCACAGCGCCCTTCGGGGCGATGATGTAGCGGCGCTCACCGTCAGCGAACAGCACGAGCGCGATGTTGGCGCTACGGTTCGGGTCGTATTCCAGGCGCTCGATCTTGGCCGGGATACCGTCCTTATCGTTACGCTTGAAATCGACGACGCGATAGTGATGCTTGTGACCACCGCCCTTGTGACGGGTGGTGATGTGGCCGTTGTTGTTACGACCCGACTTCTGGATTTGCTTTTCCAGCAGCGGAGCGTGCGGCGCACCCTTGTGAAGGTCGGGGTTGACGACCTTCACCATCGAGCGGCGGCCCGGCGATGTCGGTTTGGTTTTGACGAGTGCCATGATTACTTGGCCTCCGCTTCAAAATTGATTTCCTGGCCCGGCTTCAGCGAGACATAGGCCATCTTCACGTGGTTACGGCGACCCATGAAGCGACCGAAGCGCTTTTGCTTGCCCTTGCGGTTCAGGATCTGGACGGACGCGACTTCCACCTTGAACAGCAGTTCGACGGCGGCCTTCACTTCGATCTTGTTGGCGTCGGGAGCCACTTCGAACACGACCTGTTCGTTCTTCTCGGCCACGAGGGTTGCCTTTTCAGACACCACAGGCGCCAGCAGCACCTGCATCAGGCGATGGTCGTTCTTGGCAACTTGCGTCATTTCAGCAACTCCTCGATCTGCGCGACGGCACCCTTCGTCACGAGCACCTTCTTGTAGTGCACGAGCGACAGGGGGTCGGCGTGACGCGGCTCAACCACGAGCACATGCGCCAGGTTGCGCGATGCCAGGAAGAGGTTTTCGTCCAGGTTATCGGTAATCACGAGCACCGAATCCAGGCCCATGGCGCGGAACTTGTCGGCCAGCAGCTTGGTCTTGGGCGCTTCGACGGACAGGCTGTCAACGACGTTGATGCGACCTTCACGGGCAAGCTGCGAATAAATCGAGCGCATGCCGGCGCGGTACATCTTCTTGTTGACCTTCTGCGAGAAGTTTTCTTCCGGGCTGTTCGGGAAGATACGACCACCCCCGCGCCACAGCGGGGAGGAGCTCATACCTGCACGGGCGCGGCCCGTACCCTTTTGACGCCACGGCTTCTTGGTCGTGTGCTTGACCTCTTCACGGTCCTTCTGCTTACGGTTACCGCTGCGAGCGTTGGCCTGGTAAGCGACGACGACTTGGTGAACGAGGGCTTCGTTGTAGTCACGGCCGAACACTTCCGGCGAAGCAGCAACGCTTGCGCCGAGTTGACCGTTGTCCTGGAGCAGCTTCAGTTCCATGCGTTTGCTCCTTATGCCTTCTTGGCGCGGGCCTTCACGGCCGGCGTGACGATGACTTGACCGCCCTTGGCGCCCGGAATCGCACCCTTGACCAGCAACAGCTTGCGTTCTGCATCGATCTTGGCGATTTCCAGGTTCTGGACGGTACGGGTGACGTCACCCATATGACCGGTCATGCGCTTACCCGGAAACACGCGGCCCGGATCCTGCGCCATACCGATCGAGCCCGGCACGTTGTGCGAGCGCGAGTTACCGTGCGAGGCGCGGCCCGACGAGAAGTTGTAACGCTTGATGGTACCGGCGTAGCCCTTACCAATCGTCACGCCCTGAACGTCAATCTTCTGACCGACTTCGAACAGGTCGACGCTGATGTTCGCGCCCGGCTGGAATTCAGCGGCACGAGCGGCATCCACTCGGAATTCTTTGATGACTTCGCCCGCTTCCACGCCGGCTTTGGCGAGATGACCCGCCAGCGGCTTGGTGACGCGGCTGGCGCGTCGGGTGCCGAAGGTGACTTGCACCGCGGTGTAACCGTCGGTCTCGTCCGTCTTGATTTGCGTCACGCGGTTGTCGCCGACCTCGAGCACGGTGACGGGAATCGAATCGCCGTCGTCCGTGAAAATACGGGTCATGCCAACCTTGCGACCTACAAGGCCAAGGCTCATGGTTTGCTCCATTCCCAGCTGCGATTGGCCGGGGCTGATTGATACTACGAATCTTGAACTGGACTGCGCCTAAAGAGACGGCGCGCGGCCAAATGGCCAGCCCACTCCCCTGACTAAAGGGGTAGCCCTACACTATATCCCGGCTACGGGCTATGTGCAAGCACGATTGGCGTCAAGCGCGTACCGATGTGGCACACGGCACGAAACGACAACCAAAAAGCGAAACGGCGAGCACTTGGCTCGCCGTTTGCACGTTGCCGGAATGACCCGACAGCGTTGAGGTGCTTACTGCAGCTTGATCTCGACGTCCACGCCGGCCGGCAGGTCCAGCTTCATCAGCGCGTCAACGGTCTTGTCCGTCGGATCGACGATGTCCATCAAACGCTGATGCGTGCGAATTTCGAACTGATCGCGGCTGGTCTTGTTGACGTGCGGCGAACGCAGAACATCGAAACGCTGGATGCGAGTCGGCAGGGGCACCGGGCCCTTGACGATCGCGCCAGTGCGCTTCGCGGTTTCAACGATTTCAGCGGCCGATTGATCGATCAGACGGTAGTCGAAAGCCTTGAGGCGGATACGGATCTTCTGGTTTTGCATGATGTTTCCTTAAAGAGCGTGGCGGCTGGGCCGCCGGTAGATTGAAAGAGCGATGCAACAGGCATGCGCCGCGCCCCTTACGAGGAACGGCGCATCGGTCCGCCTTTTACTTGAGGATCTTGGCGACGACGCCGGCACCAACGGTACGGCCGCCTTCACGGATAGCGAAGCGCAGGCCTTCTTCCATGGCGATCGGGGCGATCAGCTTGACGGTGATCGACACGTTGTCGCCCGGCATAACCATTTCTTTGCCTTCCGGCAGTGCGATCGAGCCGGTCACGTCCGTCGTACGGAAGTAGAACTGCGGACGGTAGTTGTTGAAGAACGGCGTGTGGCGGCCGCCTTCGTCCTTCGACAGGATGTAGACCTCGCCCGTGAATTCCGTGTGCGGCTTGATCGAACCCGGCTTGGCCAGCACTTGGCCGCGCTGAACGTCTTCGCGCTTCGTACCGCGCAGCAGAATACCGACGTTGTCGCCTGCCTGACCTTGGTCGAGCAGCTTGCGGAACATTTCCACGCCCGTGCACGTCGTCTTGTCGATCTTCGGCTTGTCGCCGTCCATGGCGATACCGACGATTTCGATTTCTTCGCCGACCTTGATGATGCCGCGCTCGATACGGCCGGTCACCACCGTGCCGCGACCCGAGATCGAGAACACGTCTTCCACCGGCATCAGGAACGTGCCGTCAACAGCGCGCTCCGGCGTCGGGATGTAGGTGTCCAGTGCGTCGGCCAGGTTCATGATGGCCACTTCGCCCAGTTCGCCCTTGTCGCCTTCCAGCGCCAGCTTGGCCGAACCCTTGATGATCGGAGTGTCGTCGCCCGGGAAGTCGTACTTCGACAGAAGTTCGCGCACTTCCATTTCGACCAGTTCCAGCAGCTCAGCGTCGTCCACCATGTCGCACTTGTTCAGGAAGACGATGATGTACGGCACGCCAACCTGACGAGCCAGCAGGATGTGCTCACGCGTTTGCGGCATCGGGCCGTCTGCGGCCGAGCACACCAGGATTGCGCCGTCCATCTGGGCGGCACCGGTGATCATGTTCTTGACGTAGTCGGCGTGGCCCGGGCAGTCAACGTGCGCGTAGTGGCGGTTGGCCGTCTCGTACTCGATGTGCGCGGTGTTGATCGTGATGCCGCGTGCCTTTTCTTCCGGCGCTGCGTCGATTTCGTCGTACTTCTTGGCGGTACCACCAAACTTGCTCGACAGCACGGTTGCGATTGCTGCCGTCAGCGTCGTCTTGCCGTGGTCAACGTGACCAATCGTACCAACGTTCACGTGCGGCTTGGTCCGCTCGAACTTTTCCTTTGCCATGTCAGCTCCTCAATTCGGAATGGGCTAATTGCTAGATTTAGATGGGGGCGGCACGCACGCGCGCGTCGCCCAAAACACGTTGATTACTTCGTACCCTTGGCAGCCATCACAGCTTCGGCGATGTTCTTCGGTGCCTCAGCGTATTGCTTGAATTCCATGGTGTACGTGGCGCGGCCTTGCGTTTGCGAGCGCAGCGACGTCGAATAACCGAACATTTCCGACAGCGGGACTTCGGCCTTGATGATCTTGCCACCGCCCACCATGTCGTCCATGCCCTGCACGATGCCGCGGCGGGACGACAAGTCGCCCATCACGGTACCCGTGTAGTCTTCCGGCGTTTCCACTTCCACAGCCATCATCGGCTCGAGCAGAACCGGCGTGGCGCGGCGCATGGCTTCCTTGAAAGCCATGGAGCCAGCCATGCGGAACGCGTTTTCGTTCGAGTCCACATCGTGGTACGAACCGAAGGTCAGCGTGACCTTCACGTCCACCACCGGGAAGCCCGCCAGAATACCGGCCGGCAGCGTGTCGACGATACCCTTCTCAACCGCCGGGATGTATTCGCGAGGAATCACACCGCCCTTGATGGCGTCGACGAATTCGAAGTTCTTGCCTGCCTTCTTCGCCTCGTCATCTGCCGGTTCCAGCGTGATCACTGCGTGACCATACTGACCGCGGCCGCCCGACTGCTTGACGAACTTGCCTTCGACGTCTTCAACCTTCTTGCGGATGGTTTCGCGGTAGGCAACCTGCGGCGCGCCGATGTTGGCTTCAACTCCGAACTCGCGCTTCATGCGATCGACCAGAATTTCGAGGTGGAGCTCGCCCATGCCCGAAATAATGGTCTGACCCGATTCTTCATCGGTACGCACGCGGAACGACGGATCTTCAGCGGCCAGGCGGTTCAGGGCGATACCCATCTTTTCCTGGTCAGCCTTGGTCTTCGGCTCGACAGCCTGCGAGATCACCGGCTCCGGGAACACCATGCGCTCGAGAATGATCGGCGCGCTCGGATCGCACAGCGTGTCACCCGTGGTGGCGTCCTTCAAGCCCACCGCCGCGGCGATGTCACCGGCCAGCACTTCCTTGATTTCTTCGCGCTGGTTGGCGTGCATCTGCAGAATACGACCCAGACGCTCCTTCTTCTGCTTCACCGGGTTGTACACGGTGTCGCCAGAATTGATCTTGCCCGAGTAGACGCGGAAGAAGATCAGTTGACCAACGAACGGGTCGGTCATGATCTTGAACGCCAGCGCCGAGAACTTTTCGTTGTCGTCAGCCTTGCGCTCGAGCTTCTTCTCTTCGTCGTTTTCGTCGATACCCTGAACCGGCGGAATGTCGACCGGCGACGGCAGGAAATCGATCACGGCGTCGAGCATGCGCTGCACGCCCTTGTTCTTGAACGCGGTGCCGCACAGCATCGGCTGGATTTCGCAGGCGATGGTGCGATCGCGCAGTGCCTTGACGATCTCAGCACGGGTCAGCTCTTCGCCGCCCAGGTACTTTTCCATCAGCGCTTCGCTGGCTTCGGCGGCGGACTCGACCATCTTCTCGCGCCATTCTTCAGCGGTGGCTTGCAGTTCGGCCGGGATGTCCTGGTATTCGAACTTCACGCCCTGGCTGGCTTCGTCCCAAATGATCGCCTTCATTTCCAGCAGATCGACGACGCCCTGGAAGCCGTCTTCGGCGCCGATCGGCACCACCACGGGCACCGGATTGGCCTTCAGGCGGGTCTTCAGTTGGTCGTAGACCTTGAAGAAGTTCGCACCGGTACGGTCCATCTTGTTGACGAACGCCAGACGGGGCACCTTGTACTTGTTGGCCTGACGCCAGACGGTTTCCGACTGCGGCTGCACGCCACCCACTGCGCAGTACACCATGCACGCGCCGTCCAGCACACGCATCGAACGCTCCACCTCGATGGTGAAGTCCACGTGGCCCGGGGTGTCGATGATGTTGAAGCGGTGCTCGGGGTAGTTGCCGCCCATGCCCTTCCAGAAGGCGGTGGTAGCAGCCGAGGTGATGGTGATGCCGCGCTCCTGCTCCTGCTCCATCCAGTCCATGGTGGCAGCGCCATCATGCACTTCACCGATCTTGTGGTTCACACCGGTGTAGAACAGGATCCGCTCGGTCGTGGTGGTCTTGCCGGCGTCGATGTGAGCGGAAATACCGATGTTACGGTAGCGCTCAATGGGGGTCTTACGAGCCACGGTTAATCCTCTGATTCGTCAACGGGGCGCCACCACATGGCGAACGCCCCTAATACAAATGGGCGAGATGTGCGCACACAGCCCGCCCAGCAACCAACAACGTGCGTGAGTCGCTTAGAAGCGGAAGTGCGAGAACGCCTTGTTGGCTTCCGCCATACGGTGCACTTCGTCGCGCTTCTTCATGGCGCCGCCACGGCCTTCCGAGGCCTCGAGCAGTTCACCAGCCAGACGCAGGGCCATCGACTTCTCGCTGCGCTTCTTCGCAGCTTCCCGCAGCCAACGCATCGCCAATGCCAGACGACGCGACGGCCGGACTTCGACCGGCACCTGATAGTTAGCACCACCAACGCGGCGGCTCTTCACTTCGACCACCGGCTTGATGTTGCCGATTGCCAGCGTGAACACCTCGATGGGCGCCTTGCCTGCTTTCTTCTCGATCTGGTCGAACGCACCGTAGACGATACGCTCAGCCACCGACTTCTTGCCGTCCAGCATCAGGACGTTCATGAACTTGGCGACTTCCACATTGCCGAACTTCGGGTCCGGCAGAATTTCCCGCTTGGGGACTTCACGACGACGTGGCATCTTCTTTCCTTCTCTGTTCAGTTGAGAACCGTTTCGGTTCTCCGGCCACCAACTAGCTTGTTTTCCAACAATCTGAGCCGGGTGACCACTTACTCGACGGTGCCAGTGCGGTCAAAAAACGCACCGTTGTACCGCCTGCTCATGACAAGACCGTGACCGCAAACGCGGGCCGATCCCAGTGACGGCTTAGGCCGCCTTCGGACGCTTCGCGCCGTACTTCGAACGCGCTTGCTTACGGTCCTTGACGCCTTGCAGGTCAAGGGAGCCGCGCACGATGTGGTAACGCACACCCGGCAAGTCCTTCACACGGCCGCCGCGGATCAGCACGACGCTGTGTTCTTGCAGGTTGTGGCCTTCACCGCCGATGTACGAAATGACTTCGAAACCGTTGGTCAGGCGCACCTTGGCGACCTTACGCAGTGCCGAGTTCGGCTTCTTCGGCGTCGTGGTGTACACGCGGGTGCACACGCCGCGACGCTGCGGGCAGTTCTCAAGTGCCGGGCTCTTGCTCTTCAGCTTTTCAGAGACGCGGGGCTTGCGAACCAGTTGATTGATGGTTGGCATTGTTCAATCCAGCTTGGTTTTTGAAAAATCGCCGGCTCACATAACGTGAACGCCTCATTTGTGAGGCGGACGGCGCAATCGAGTTGATGGAAGTGGCGAGCAGAACGCTCTGGAGGGAGGATCTGCGGGAACAGATCAAGACCAAAGAGCGCGAGCCCGTCTGGTTCAGATGCCTTGCACAGCGCTTTGCCGGGCATGGACGTGCGAAGCCAGAAGCCAAAAACTCGAATCTGGCACTATAGCGACCTGTCTGGCAAGCGTCAAGCGCGCCACCAGTCTGACGGCGCGCGATGCAGGTCAGCAGCGGCGCGGTGTGGTGCTAATGGCACGCGGCACACGTGCGGGCCACACGAATACGAGTGCGGCCGTCGCCACAAACCCAAGCGCCAGAACAGATACACCGACCCAGCCGGCTCGCGCCCAAGCCACTCCGGCTAAACCGCCGCCTGCGGCTGCGCCAAAGAAGAACGCCCCCGTGTACAGGCCATTCACGCGCCCGCGAATCTCCGGCGGCAGCGTGTTGACGATGTAGCGGCCGAGCGCCTGGTCGCCAATGGCGCCGAAATCGAGCAGCAAAGCGGCGCCCACCAGCATCGCCAACAAGACGGGGACGCTCAGGCCGGGCACCAGCGCCGACGCCAACGCCAGCAGCAGCCCCATCGCTGCACTGCCATGCGCGAGCAGCGTACCCATGCGTACCAACCCGCGATCCGCCAGTCGCCCGGCAATGGGCGCCGCCACGACACCCGCCGCCCCGCACAGCGCGAAGATACCGATGCCGTTCTGCGACAGATGGAACGGCGCCGCTGCGAGCCGCAAAGCCACGGCCGTCCAGAACAGCGTAAACGCAGCCATCAGCAGGGCCTGGATGGTGGCGCGACGGCGCAACAATGGCTCGTTGCGCAGTAGTCGACCGTACGAACCCAGCAGTGCGCCGTACGACAGTGTGCGCGGCGGCACGAAGGTCGGCATCACGCGCGGCAGCAGGACGGCCAGCGCGGCAATCGCCACCGCCGACGCAGCATAAAACGCCCGCCAGCCCCACTGCGCCGCAATCAGGCTGGCGGCCGGGCGCGACAGCAGGATGCCCAGATTCAGGCCGATCATGATGTCGCCGAGCACGCGCCCGCGCCGGTGGTCGGCGGCCAGGCGCCCGGCCAGCGCAATCAGCATCTGAATGACGGTTGACGTGAGACCGATGGCGAAGGCAGCCAGCATCAGCACCTGACCGCTGTGTGCGATGGTGGTCAGGGCCAGCGACGCTACCGCGCCCCACAACGTGCGCGAGGCGAGCGCCCGATTGTCCAGCAGATCGGTCAGCGGCATCAGCAGCAAAAGGCCGATGCCGTAGCCGATGAGCGTGGCGGTCACCAGCAGCCCGGTGGCGGCGGTGCTCCAGCCGATGCTGGTGGCAATTTCGGCGACGAGCGGCTGGATGCCGAACAGGTTAATGACGATCAGCCCGACGGCAGCGGCAAACAGTGGCGTGGCGCTGCGTGGCAGCCGGTCGATAGGCGGGGCGTTGGAAACGGCAACAGCAGGCGCTTCGGTCGTCATGATGTCGGGACGAGGAGTCAGAGCGCCCCATCGTAGCCAATCGATTCGCGCAGAATAAGGTAGCCTCTGGCGCCATATTGTTTCCATAAGCGAGCAAATATGGACCGGCTCTCCGATGTGGTGATCTTCGTGCAGGTGGTGGAGCGCGGCAGCCTGTCGGGTGCGTCCGATGCGATGGGTGTCTCGCGCGGCGTCATCAGCAAGGCGCTGGCGCGGCTGGAGGCGCGGCTGGAAACGCGCCTGCTGCAACGCACCACGCGGCGCCTATCGCTGACCGAAGCGGGCGCCGCGTTCTTCGAGAAAAGCCGCGAGGGCCTGGCACTGATCGACACGGCCGAGCAAACGGTCACCGCTTTGCGTGATGAGGCGCGCGGCACGCTACGGGTGTCGGCGCCAGCGTCGTTTGCGGTGACGCTGTTGGCACCGTTGCTGGGCGCATTCCAAGCGCGCTACCCCGCTGTCCAGATCGATCTGGACATGAACGACCGCTACGCCGATCTCGTAGCGGGCCGGATCGATGTGGCAATCCGCATCGGCATGCTGGAGGACTCCTCGCTCGTGGCACGGCGGCTGGCGAACTGCGCCCACGTCATTTACGGCGCGCCGACGTACTTCCGTGAGCGGGGCATTCCGAAAACACCGGACGAGCTGCGCGACCACAACTGCCTCGTCTACGCCAACTACGATGGGCCGTACGATTGGGCGCTGACGGACGCGGCCGGACAGCGGCACATTGCGCACGTGAGCGGTTCGATGCTGGCCAACAACAGCCTCGTGCTACGCGAGGCGGCGCGATCAGGATTGGGAGTATCGCTGGGGCCGGCGTATCTGGTGCGCGATGACATTGCGGCAGGACAGTTGCAGGCGGTGCTGACGGATTACGCGGCGCGCGAGGTGCCGCTGCATGCGGTGTTCACGCAGCGCGTGCATCTGCTGCCAAAGGTGCGGGCGTTCGTCGATTTCCTGGCGGAGCATCTGGCTCACACCGGGGTGATGGGGCCGCTGCCGGACTAGGCGGCTTCCCGGCACTTCTCCAGCACGTCGAGCAGCGCTTGTCCGTAGCGGTCCAGTTTGGCCATTCCGATGCCCGGCAGCTCGCCAAGCGCCTCGCGCGAATCCGGATCAGTCTCCGCAATGCGTGCGAGCGTGCTGTCGTGAAAGATCACATAGGCCGGCACGCTGTGCTCGCGCGCAGCCTGCGTGCGCCAGGCGCGCAACGCCTGCCAGCGCACCTGCGCGTCCGCCGAAAGCTCTGCGGCCGGATCAGCGCGACGCTCCCTCTTCGACGAGGACGCCGACGAGCCGCGCACCTTCTCGGCTTGGCGGCGCAGGATCACCGACTGCGCCCCCTTGAGCACCGGGCGTGCCGCATCCGTCAGGATCAGCGCGCCATGGCCACCGTGGTCGACAGCGAACAAACCCTGCGCGACCAATTGACGAAACACACTGCGCCACGCGGCTTCCGACAATTCGTTGCCTATGCCGAAGGTCGACACTGTTTCGAGATGCCATTGCTTGACACGCTCGGTGGCATTGCCGCGCAGGATGTCAATGAGCTGCCCCGCGCCGAAGCTGATGCGGCTGGCCTGCTGCACGCGGTACGCGCAGGACAGCGCCATCTGCGCCTCGCGTGTGGCATCCCACGTTTGCGGCGGTGTGAGGCAGGTGTCGCAGTTGCCGCACGGCTCGCTCGCTTCACCAAAGTAGGCGAGCAACGCCACGCGCCGGCAGCCGGCCGATTCCGCCAAACCGAGCAGCGCGTCGAGCTTGGCCGTCGATACACGCTTGTGCACGTCGTCGGCATCAGATTCATCGATCATGCGGCGCTGCTGCACCACATCAGCCAGACCGTAAGCCATCCACGCGTTGGCAGGCATGCCATCGCGGCCAGCGCGGCCCGTTTCCTGGTAATAGCCTTCCAGGCTTTTGGGCAGGTCGAGATGCGCAACGAAACGCACGTCGGGCTTGTCGATGCCCATGCCGAAGGCGATGGTCGCCACCATCACAACGCCCTCCTCCTTGCGGAAGATCGCCTGATGGCGGGCACGCACTTCAGAGTCCATCCCGGCGTGATACGGCAGCGCGCGGATGCCCTGCTCGGCCAGCCACTGCGCGGTTTCTTCCACCTTCTTGCGCGACAGGCAGTAGACGATGCCGGCGTCGCAGGTATCGCCGTCCATGTGCTCGGCGCGGATGAAGCGCAGGAGCTGGTTGCGCGCGCTGTCCTTCTCGACGATGGTGTAGCGGATGTTCGGGCGGTCGAAGCTGGAGAGAAAGACGCGCGCATCCGTCAACGCCAGCCGCTCAACGATTTCGTCGCGCGTCACGGCATCGGCCGTGGCCGTGAGCGCGATGCGCGGCACGTGCGCAAAGCGCTCGTGCAGCACCGAGAGCTGGATGTACTCGGGGCGGAAATCGTGCCCCCACTGCGACACGCAGTGCGCCTCGTCGATGGCAAACAGGCCAATGCGGGAACGTTCAATCAGATCCAGAAAGCGCGGCGTCATCAACCGCTCGGGCGCGACGTAGACGAGATCCAGCCGCCCCGCCGCCAGATCCCGCTCGACTTGGGCGGCCTCGGCACCCGTCAGCGCGGAGTTGAGGTACGCCGCACGCACGCCGGCTTCTTCCAGCGCGGCCACCTGATCCTGCATCAGCGCGATCAGCGGCGAAACGACAATGCCCGCACCCTGCCCGCGCCGATGCCGCACGAGCGCCGGAATCTGATAGCAGAGCGATTTGCCGCCACCGGTCGGCATCAGCACCAGGCAATCGCCGCCGTCGGCCACGTGCGTGACGATCTCCGCCTGCGGGCCGCGGAAGGCGCTATAGCCGAACACGTCGTGCAGCACCGCGTGCGTGGCGGCGGCGGTGTCTTCGGGCAGCGCCTGCAGCGCGTTATCTATGGCGGGAGAGTCGTACATCGGGACGGCGGGTGCGCGCGATGTCACGCGCGGGCTGGGCGAAACCGCTATTGTGACAAACCCCGCCGAGGGGTGGTCAATCAGGGGAATCGGATGATGCCGCTCAAACCTTGCGCGCAACGATCCGATGGATCGTCCGCCCCGACGATTGGCTGACGGCCGCCTCGTCGAAAACGAGCTCGGTGCCGGCCAGCGCCTCACGCACAGGCGCCGCATCGAATGACGTGAACAGCCGGCCGCGCCCATCGCGCTGATCGGCATCGGGCGTCACGCGCCAGCTCAGATACAGCGTACCGCCCGGGCGGAGCAACGACACCAGCCGCTGCACCGCCGTGCCGATCTGCTCGGGCGGCAGATGCATGATGACGGTCTCGCAGACAACGTTGTCGAACGCACCTTCGGCGATGCCCACCAGCTCCGGCAACTGCGCCTGCCGGAACGACAGCCCCGGATACTGCGTGCGCGCCGCTTCGAGCAGCCCTGCGGAGGCGTCGTAGCCGACGGCCGGATAGTCATTGGCATTGAGCCACGCTACCTCGCGCCCGCTGCCGCAACCGATATCGGCGGTGGCACCACCCACCGTGAACTCGCGTCGCAGCAGCGCGTACATGTCTTCCGGCACCGGCTGCTCGCGCCATTCCTGCGCGAAGGTCTCGGCGAGGGTGTCGTAGGTGGCAACGGTCTGCGTGTCCATGGCGGCGGCTCCTGTGCCTGGGTTCCTATTTCATCGTGAAACTGCGTAACAGCGTCAGATCACCGGCCTTGCGCATCGGCACAACAAAGGTCTGCTGGCGCTCGGACGGCGTGTTCTCGTCGGTGATGATGGTAACGGTGGCGGTGGTGATGGCGCTGCGATCATTGCCGCTGCCGTAGTAGTTCACGTAGACGAGGTACGTGCCGGGCACGGGCGCCGGGTTCGAATAGATCTCGGGGCCGTAGCCGGTGGTGACGTCCACGTCGAGCGCGCCGCCGTTTTCGACTACGCGGTTGCCGTACCAGGCGTGCTGGCCGTCGGGCGAGATGACGTGCAGGTCGAGGTCGGTGCCATCGGTGTCCCATGATAGAACCACGCGCAGGCGCGGACGCTGTTTGCCAGCGTAGCTGTCGTAGAACTGCACGCGCTTGGCGTCGCCGCGCGCGCTGCGCACCTCGACGCTGTTGCTGCCGGCGCCAAATGCGTACGGGCGTGAGAACGCGCCATCGGCCTCGATGCGCTGCGGCATCGCCACGCCGTTGACGACCAGCGTGCCGACCGACGAACCGTCTGCACCACGGCGGCGGCGCGGCTTGCTGTCATCCGTTGCTGCGGCAGCCTTGGGCTGGTTGCGGATGCGCCCAGCGATCATGGAGGCGGTGCCTTGCCCCTGCGGCGTCGAGACCGACACGGCTGGGTAATGCACATCCTGCGTGTAGCGTGAATCGTCGCCGGCCGAGTTGCGCCAGCCGTTGAGCGGCGCGGTGATCTCGACGTTGCCGGCATCGTTTTGCGCAAAAACGCTGCCCACACCAAGCGTGGCGAATGCGATGGCAACGGCGAGGCGGAAAGTGAAAAGCGTCATGTGCGTCAGAAGCGGATCGATCTCATCAGCGCCAGCTCGCCGATCTTGCGCAGCGGCACGCTGACGAACTCGCGCCGCTCGTTGGGCGTGTTCTCGTTATAGATCAGCGTCAGTTGCGCGGTGATGAGATCGCGGTCGTGCGCTTTTTCATCGAAGTTGTAGCCGCCGGCGTTGAAGTTGCCCCAGTAGTTCACGTAGAACAGCCAGACGCCGGGGCGCGGGGCTGCGGTGGAGAAAATCTCGGGGCCGGCGCCATCGACGCTGTCAACGTCGAGCCCACCGCCGTCAGACAGCAACGGCTGCGCCCAGAACGCGTGATCGCCAATCGGCGAGATGACGTGCATGTCGACTTCAGCGCGCGGGTCGTCCCAGGTGAGGATGGCGCGCAGCTTGGCCGACGTCTTGGTGGTGTCGGCCTCATAGAACTGCAGGCGCTGGTGCGACTGGCCGTCGGGGCTGACGATCTCCACACTGTTCGAGCCAGGGCCGAATGCCCACGGGCGCGCGAAGCGGCCTTCGCCGTCGCCATACAGCGGCATGGCGTTGCCGTTGACGACCAGCACCGGCGGACGGCGCTGCTTGCCGGCGGCACGAATGCGCCCGGCGATGAGCGTGCGGTACTTCTGCGCGCCCCGATCCACCGGCGGTTTCGGGTACGCGGCGGTGTACTGCTCCAGCTCGTTGGTCAGCTTGCTGTTACGCC
This sequence comes from Ralstonia sp. SET104, assembly GCF_003851545.1. Lineage (GTDB taxonomy): Bacteria > Pseudomonadota > Gammaproteobacteria > Burkholderiales > Burkholderiaceae > Ralstonia. Next base: position 125,379 of record NZ_BHVX01000012.1, read on the forward strand.
AGCCGCCGATCGGGCCCTCCAGATCAGCCACCGGCTCAGCCAGCGCGGAGGCGCCAAGCAGCAAAGCGACAGCCCCCAGCCCCAGGCGCGTCATCCCACTTTTCACAGCAAACCCTCCCCTCGGATCAGGCGACGCGCCATCGCCTCGACAAACTGTTCGTCCTGGCCGCGCGGGTGTCGCGCAAAAGCCAGATGCAGATATTCGTGTGTCAGCGCGATGCGGTCCTCCTCGGTGGCAAACCGGTGGACATAGAGCCGGTTGCGGCGCGCATCGGCGTACGGCCGGCCTTCGTGCACGACGCATACAGCGGGCAATGGCGGCGCCTCGTAACCGGGCTCGGCGACCAAGCGCGCCGACCAACCCGGCGCGCGCGCCTGCAACCACCGCTGCGCGCCCGCCACCGCCGAGCAATCCCCCGCCACCGGGCTCTGGAACGACGTAAGCGTTGCCTGCGGCCACCACTGGGCGAGGATGGCGTCGAAACTCTGGCCGCGCTGAGCGGCGGCACGCGCGGCGGTCCAACTCATCTGGCCGCGTGCGCTGATGGTGCCGTGGTACTGCACGGCTTGGCCGGTCAACACCAGCGTGTCGGTAAATTCGGCCGCGTTGCGCGCGCTGGTCCGCGGCGGGCGCGGCAGCACGCGCTGTGTGCGCGAACTGTCGGCGATACGGTAGCAGCCCTTATCGCGCGAGGCCTGTTGCACAAGGTAGCTGCGTGCGGCCACGGCCAGCGCGCGGGCGGCTTGCGGCTCAGCGAGTTCGCCCTCGCGCTCGACAACGCGCGCCACGTAGTCGTTTATGCCCAGGCGACCGGTGATGACGGGTGTGTTGTTCGCGCGGGCGAGCGTCAATTCGCCCTTGCTCTCGATGGGCAACGTGTTGCCGTTGACAAAGCGGACGGCGTAGCGGCCTTCCAGACGGCCAGGAGCGACCGGTCTGCCGCTGGCGTCGCGCACTTCGCGGATGGGATAGCGCGCGAAGAAATCCACCGCCACGCAGGCATCGTCGTCGGGCACGGGCGTCTGCTCGATCAGCGGGGTGAGGCGTGGTGCGGCGGCGGCCAGCACTTGGTTGCTCGAGCCTGCGCCGCCCAACCAGACGGGCGTGCCATCGGCCAGCCAGCCGGCCGCGCCACCGATAGACGCTCCGGGGCGCTGCGGGTCGGGCATTGTCCAGGTCTTGGCGCGCAGCAAACCGCCGAAGTTCGACACGGTGCCCTCGCCGCGCCCAACGGTCAGCACGGAGATGAGCGTTTGCGCGGCGGTCTCCCGACCATCAGCGGGAACGGTGCGCAACGCGGTGAGCAGATCCGTGACACGAACGCGGTGCGTCGGCTGCATGGCGCGCAGGTCACGCAGCCACATGGGCGATCCAGCCTGCTGCCAGAAGCGGCGCCAATCTGCGCGGTCCAAACCGAGACGTGCGGGCTCGAAATAGCGGCCGCACGATTGGATGAGCGCACGTTCGCGGTCGATGCTATTGCCTGCGGTGCAGCAGTAGACCTCTTCTGCGTCGTTGCCGTGGCATGTGTAGTCGGGCGTGCTGATGCGGCGCGAAACGAGGTAGCTGTAGACGAAAAGCTTCCAGACGCTGCCGAGCGGTGTTTCGGTATCGCGCGGCAACGCAGTCGCTTGCGGCATGCCGGCAGCGGGCTCCACACTGAACTGCCAGAGTCTGGCCTCGTCGCCTTGCAGCGCGGCGTAGCGAAGCGGCTCGCCAGCCGGCGCGGCGGTGGCGTGCTCAGCATGCCAAACAAGCGCGAGTGTGCCGACAGCCCAGAGCAGGCTGGTCAGCACACCACGCGCAAGCAGGCGGGAACGCATCGCCAGATCACTCCACCTTGAACGGATAGCTGACCGTCTTGCCGTCGCCCTGGAACGCCTTGGCTTCCGGCTGGTACATGCGGAAGTAGCGCACCGGGGGCAGCGCAAAGCGGCCCGGTAGCGAAAAGCGCACAAGCTGGCGCAGCACGGTCGGGCGCTCCAGCACGGGCACCGGTTGGTTGTAAGACAGTTGGCCCATTTCGTAAGCCGCCTTGCGCTCGAATGCCTGCGGGCCGTTGCCTTCGTTCGGCTCGCCTTTCAGGCCGTCGATCTGGATGCCCCAGGTGGTGGCTTCCACTTCGGCGCCCGGCGGCAACGGCACTTCGACCAGGCCATAGCGGTACGTGCCTTGGCGCGGCGTCAACACAACTTCGTCGACGTAGAGTGCGTTGCTGTCGAGTGTGTCGCCCGGCTTGACCGGCTTGGCCGTGAAGGCAATGCCGCTGTTGTTGGCATCGGCCGCCGGCTTCCTGGACGCCTTCGGGTCCGGCTTGGCCAGCGTCGAATCGATCGCCTCCAGGCGGTACAGCTTGCGCTCCACCGTAATCGGCAGCTTGGACGCCTCCGCTGCACGGCTGCGGTACGACACGATGGCCGATTGTGTGGTCACGTCGGTCGGTGCGGTCGTCAGGTCCAGCGCGGCGGGCGCTTGCGCGCCGGTCCAGCGCCACGTCGGCACACCCACCGGCGAACGCGTCGCCTGCCAGCCGCCTGCCGAAACCACCGGCTGGATCGCGGCGACGCTTGCGCCCTGCAGGCCGCCCAAGCTCTTTTGCAACCAGACCAGCGCAACGGCGCGGTCCATGGTCGGCGTGGCGGCGCTGGCGCGAGCCAGCAGCGGTGCCGGGTCTGCGGCCGAACGGCCACCGCCCATCAGCAGCAGACTCTGTACCAGCGGGGAGTTGTCGGCGGCCAACGCGTTGCGCGCGGCGATGTCAGCCGAGACCAGCGTTTCAGGCACCGGCTGGCCGATCTGACGCATCAACTGCGCCGTCAGCACCGCCGCCACCTGGCGGCCGCGCCTGGAGTCCGGCGCGACGAAGATCAGGCTATCGCCCGCCGCGGGTTCAGCATCGGCTGGGGCCTTGGCCGCCTTGATGCTATTAGGCGCGAGTTCGTTGGCCACACCGGACAGCGGCGTCGCTACCGGCAGCCCCATCTCGTTGGCAAACCACAGCGCCAGCGCGCGATGGAGCAGTGGCTCGTTCTGGCTGGTGCGCTTGTAGGCTTCGAGCACCTGCTTCCAGTTGTCCGCCGGCAGGCTGATGCCGACCGAGCGGCTGGCGAGCCAATCCGCGTAATACGCATACGACGTGATCAGCGCGCTACTGGTGGTCAGCTCGCCCCACCAGCCGAAGGTGCCGTTGGTGCCAGCCAGCAAGGCCAGACGCTGACGCTGCGTGCGCAGCAGCGCGTCGACGCCTTGCGTGCCGGCGGGGCCGCCGTCGCTCAGGCGCGTGCCCGTGGCGGCCAGGCTCTGTTGAGCGAGGGCCAGCGGGATCAGGCGGCTGGCGGTCTGCTCGGCGCAACCGTACGGATACTCGATCAAGTCATCGGCCACGCGGGCGAACTGGCTGGCCGTATTGCCGACCACGCGCAAGCGCACGTCACGCGCATCAGCGGGCAAAACAAGCGGCAAGCGCGTGCCTTGCAACTGCGTGAGCGGGACGACGTTTTCGCGGTCCGCCAGCCAGCCGGTTGCATCCAGCTTGAGCGTGGTCTGCAGGCGGTCGGACACCGCATCCCCCTGCTTCAGTTCCGCATTGACGACGCCTGCCTGCAATGCATGAGTACCGGACAGCGGCGCGCGCAGATAGTTGGCACCGCGCTTGAGCGTCACGCGCTGGTTGATGTTCAGGCCGGCGCCCGAGACGATCCAGTCGGCGGTGATGTCCTTGTCGGTCTGGTTGAAGGCGACCATGTCCAGGCGCGGCTGGTCGGTCTCGCGCAAGCGCTGCGGGCCGGTCCACTTCAGGTACAGCGGCTTGTCGGAGCGGATGCTCGCGGTGCGCTGGCCGACGATGCCGTCCGATGCGCCGGTCGTCGACACTGCGCGCACGGTGATGCGCCAGCGCGCCAGCGAATCCGGCATCTTGAAGGTCATGCGCGCCCGGCCATCAGCACCCGTTTGCAGGTTGGCAACCCAGGCTGCGGTGTCCTGCTCGTCGCGGCGCGGCCGCTCGAGCACCTTCACCCCGCGCTCGTTGTGGCGGCCGTACGTGCCGCCCGGCTTGCCCGGCAGCGACGCGAGCGCCAGGTCGTAGCTGATGAAGCTCTGGCTCGACGTGGTGCGCACGCTGTTGCGGCGCGGGTGATAGAAAAAATCGACGATGCTGGGCGCCACTTCGGGCTGCAGCACATAGATCATCTCGTCGACCACGGAGACGGTCAGATTGGCTTGCACGGGCTTGCCTGCCAGCGCGCTGGTCAAGTCCAGGGTGACGGTTTCGCCCGGGGCATAGACGGCCTTGTCGGCATGCACGCCCAAATCCAGCGTCGGCTGCGTGACGACGATGCCTGCGTTCTGGAACACCATGTCGCCGTCGCGCACGTAGAGCACCGAGAACGTCATGTTCGGGGCGAACTCGGCACCGATCTTGATGCGCGCGCGGTATTGCGATGGCGTGACCTTCTGCAGGCTGAGCCATTCGCCACCATGCGACAGCAGCGCGTGGCGCTCGACCTTGTCACGCTCCAGCGTGAGCAACGCGTCGTCCACCGGCTGCGGGAAGGTGATCAGCGCCTCGGCGGTGTCGCCGATCTGGTAGCGATCGCGGTCGAACACCATTTCGATGCTGCCGGGCACAGTCTGCACGCCGTCACCGGCCACCCAGTGGCTTGATGCTGCGAGCAAGTTGCCGGCAGCGTCGCGCACCGACAGCGTGTATGAGCCTGGCTGGTCAAACTTGACCGGGAAGGTGGCGTTGCCCCTGGCGTCCGGCGTCAGCGTGCCTTCGGTGCGGGCGCGTGTTTCAAGCCGCACCAGATCCCACTTGGCGGGCAGCGCGCTTGCACCGATCCCACCGCTTGCGCCGCCCGCAACCGGCATCGGCACGAGCGTGAAGGACACGTTCTGCCCGGGCGTCGTGAAGTTCGAGACGCTCGACAGTTTGTACGGCGTGGCGCCGCGCGCGATCAGCAACTCGCGCGTGACCTTCACACGGTAGGCCGCACCATCGTTGGCAAACACTGTCACCACATAGCGGCTCGGTTCCTTGGCGGCAGGCAGGTCCAGCTTGGCGTTGCCATCGCTGTCGGTGGTCAGCTCCTGCTGCTCGAGCTTGATGGGGAACAGGCCCGCATAACGCAGCTCGCCCTCCACCATGGTCACCTGCTGCGCGCGCAGGCTGACCGACACCTTGCCGCCCTTGACCGGCTTGCCGTCCGGATAGCGCAGGCTGATCTTGCCCTTGACCGCTTCACCCGTGCCGTAGCTGGTCTTGTCCAGCGACAGGTTCACGTCAAAGTGCGGCTTGATGTATTCGGCCACGCGGAAGGCGCCGCCGTACGTGCCGCCGTTGTAGTCGAAGCGCAGGCTGTAGCCGCCGGCCGGTGCGTTGGATGGCAGCGTGAAGCGCGCGTCGGCCCCAGTCTCGCCAGCCAGACGCGTGGTGGAAGTGGTCACCGGCGCACCGTTCGGGTCGAGTACCTGTAGCTTGATGTCGCCGGCTGCGGGCACGGTCGATTCGGTCGCGTTCTTGAAGTGACGGCCGATAAACTTGACGCGCACTTCATCGCCCGGGCGATACAGCGGGCGATCGGTAAAAGCGTACAGCTTGGTGTTGTAGATCTCGCTGTCGTAATAGAAATTCTCGGAGATGAACACACCGCCCGCGCGATCGTTGCCGATCACGTAGCTGCGCTCCGGCGACACGTGGCGCAGGTCGGCCGTGCCATCCGCCTCGGTGTTGCCGGATGCCAGCACGCCAACGCCATCCGTCCAGTTCACCGATGCGCCGCCGACGGGCTTGCCGCTCTTGCGCTCGGCCGTCCACACCATCATCCCTTGCGAGGTGCCCTTGGTGACGGCCACGGTGTCTGACACGAACAGCAGCGTGTGCGCACGGTACGCGCCAATCACCGCTTCTACGATATACAAACCCGCCGGCAGTTTGCCGACTGGAATCATCACGTTGCCGGCGTTCTGCGGCATCCACTCGCTGCTGCTGCCTTCGAGCTTCACGTCCTTGGGCGGTGCAATGGGCTTGGCGTCCCAGATCGGGTAGCGGAAGCGGCCGAGCAGCGCATAACCCTTGAGCGGTGCGTACTGCGGGTTGTTGGAGAAGCGCGTGGGCGCGGTCATCTGGTCGCCCATGCTGAACTGCGGTGCGCGCTCCACGGCCTTGCTGCGTGTGGCAAACGACAGCACGCGCTGCCAGGCGCGGCGGGCCTGGCGCGTCCAGTTGTCCCAGAGATACGCCAGCGTGTTGGCCAGGCCTTCGCCCGTGTAGTTGGCCTTGACGTCGATACGGTGCACGTTCTTCTGCGCCTTCAGGAATTCGAGCGGCTGCGGCACCCGATAGACGAGGATGTCGGCGCCACCGTAGCGGGAAAGCTCGTCCCTGTATTCGCGGCCCGGCGCTTCCAGGCGCACCGTCGCCTCCTGATCGGTGCCGTAGCTCGCATCCGACAGCAGAAAGAACGGCTGGCCCTTGAACGGCTCATAGCCGCTGCCGGGCACATCAGCGAGTGTGGGGTTCGGTGTCTCGGGCGCGTCAGCCGCGTGCGCAGGGCCAGCGAACGCCAACACCGTCAGGCAGACGACGGCAACGAGATTGAACGAAATGAATGACCATCCGCGGTTGCGCATGCGTTTTTCTACCGTGTCAAAAAGGCCAGACGAAACACGCCGATGAAGTTGGGGTTGCCGCTCTGCGGCCGCCAGCGCGAGTCTTTCCATTGCATCAGTTCAGAGACCGGGACCGCGCGCAGGCCGTTGTCGGTGCGGGTGACGGTGCCGGTGTGGTAAGCGATGTAGCGATCCATCCAGATCATCAGGTGCTGGTCGTCGCCTTGATCGAAGAAGAGCAGATCGCCGGGCAGCGCCTGGTTCACATCCTGGGCGATGAAGCGGCTGTTCTGCTGAATGAGCCCGAGCGCGGAGACATACGCGCCGGTACTGCCATCCATGCGTGCCCACCGCTGTGTGAGCGTGCGCTGGGCGGGCGTTAGGTTCAGCTCCGGCGGTAGTTGGCGTGCGGATTCCGCGTCGCGCATGCCGTTGGCACGCAGCCAGCGGGCGTCGTGCGTGCGCAGGGCTTCGCCGGCGGCAAAGCGCACAAGCCCGGCGCAGTCGCGATGCATCCAACGCGGCGTCGGGCCTTGTCGAAGCTGCTCGTTGACGATTCGCACGAACCACGCGCGGAACACGCTGGATTGATCCGGGGAGAGCGCATCAGCGTCCACCGGCGCGGCATCAGCCCAGCCGGACAACGCATGCACCGACGGAGCGAGCAGGCAGGCGCCCGCCGCCGTCAACCAACGGCGGCGGTTCAGCGCGGCACGGGTGTGAACGCCCCTGGGGGCGCGCAGCGTCATTGCGTGCTGGTGTTGTCTGCAGGAACCGGAGCCGCCGCCTCGGTGGTCGGCGCCTCAGCGGGCGTCGCCAACGCTGCTGCCGGGTCAGCCGACGGTGGCGTACCGTTGCCACCGGCAGGCAGACCGCGTCCGCTCGAAAGCCACGTCACCGGCGCCCAGCCACGCGACGGCGGCACGCCGCCGTCCAGCGCCAGCGACACCGGCGCATAACGCGCCAGCGCCTTGAGCTTCGGGAACAGATGGGTCTGCGCGGCGTTCAGGAACACGGCCTCCTGGTCGGCGGGCAGCGCGGCACCCGCTTCGCGGCGCACGAGCGGCGCGAGCGCAGCCGGCGTCATCGTCAACACGATGCGCTCGGCCTTGTCGCGCGGCAGGCTATCCGCCACCGCCGGGAAGCGCTTGGCGAGCACGGCCAGTGCGTCGTCGACGAGGCGGGCGTCCGGCGAGAACACCACCACATCCCCCGCAATGGCCAGCGTGACCGGGAAATAGCGATCCGACGAGAGTTGTGCCGCAAACGGTGCACCAGCGGATTGCGCCGTACCGTAGCGCGCGCTCACCGGGCGCTGCCACAGCGTGGCGTTGGCCGGACCCTGGCGCGTCGTTACCGGCAAGCGTTTATACGGGCCAGACTTGTCGTCCGCTTGCGCCTTGGATTCGTACGACCCAACGATCTGGCCAAACAGCGCAGCCAGCGCCGGCTTGACCGCCTCCGTCTGCGACGCCGACGACAGCTTCGCCACGAACAGCGGCGCCACCAGCGACGACTTGCCGTACCAGCACGCCGCAGCCGGCCCCGCAAACGCATCGCCGATCTTCCCGGCGGCTTCGCGGATCTCCTTCGCGTCGCCAGCCACGGAGCGCAGCAGCGCGCCGGCGGCTTTCCAGTCGACCGGCAGTGTGGCGCAGGCGGCCGGGTCAGACGGCAGCGCGCGCCACAGGCCGGCGCTATCCCACTTGCCGCTCAGGCGGCCCGGGTCGATCAGGGCGGCGCTCTGCCAGTCCTTGCCCGAGCCAAAGTCGAAGCGCAACGCTTCGATGCCCGGGAAATACTGCTGATAACCGAACGATAGATAGTTGGCGCTCACCACAACGTGGTGGCCCGTCGGCTCCTGCGCGGGCAGCGCGTACGCCGTGCCCTGCACGTTGCGTTTGCTGGCGTCGTCCGACAGCAGCGCAGCCAGCGCGCTGGCCTGCTTGGGCACAGGCTTGCCGTCCTTGTCCAGCAGGATGCCCGGCTCCGACAGCGCGATCAGCCGGTCGCCCTTGCTGGCGATCAGGATCGAGCGCGTGCCCGACAGCTTGAGCGCATAGACCGGCGCACCCGAGTCACCCAGCGCATCGGCGACCTTGCTGAGTTGCGTATCGCCCGAGGCCACGGTAGCGACGGCTTCCAGTGCCTTGGCCAAGCCGTTGCGTTGCATGGAAAGTACCCAGTAGCGCAGCTTGTCATCCGGGCCTCGCCACAGCATCACACGGGCGGGCTCGTCAAACACGTGCTTGAGCACCGTCTCCGCCAAGTCAAGCTTCTGCTCGTAGGCCAGGCGGCGCAACGCGCCAGCCACCGAGAGGCGATCTTCATTGCCTTCGTAATAGGCGACGAAATCTTCGGTCAGAACATCGCGCAGCAACGGCACGCGCAGCACGTCGCGCGGCAGTTGCGACAGGCTTTGGCTGTCGATCAGAGCATCGGGGTAAGTCAGGTCGAGCCGGACCTGGCGGGCGTGCAGCGCGCGCGTGCGGCCAAACGGGTGCCAGACCATCTGAACCACCGCCGCGCCGGCCGCGACCAGAGCGACCGCGCCAACGGCGATCTGCTTGCGTGTGAGCTTCATGGAGGAATCGTCGGCAAGACTGGAGAGGGCCGGCAGATTGTAAAAAGTGCCGGTCTATAACCGCGAAATCATAGCGACTGGCATGTTAAGGCGGGTTAACGTTTCGAGAAAATCGGAATCGGTCGACACCGGTGTTGTTCAGCGTCTGCACGCAGGGCGCCCAAAAGATGGACAAAAAAAAGCCCGGCACATGGCCGGGCTTTGATGGTGTTGCCAGGGTTCGCTTTACGCGTCGCCTTCCTGCTGGACAGCAGGCGTTTCGAAGATCGAAGCGGCTTCTTCTTCGGCAATCGCCGCAGCGCGGTCGCGGTCGGCCACTTCCTTCGCCTTGCGGGCGCGGTGGTAAGCCAAGCCGGTACCGGCCGGGATCAAACGGCCAACGATGACGTTTTCCTTCAGACCACGCAGGTCGTCGACCTTGCCCATGATGGCGGCTTCGGTCAGCACGCGCGTGGTTTCCTGGAACGACGCCGCCGAGATGAAGCTGTCGGTCGACAACGATGCCTTCGTAATACCCAGCAGCAGGTTTTCGTAGGTCGCCGGACGCTTGCCCAGCGCGATCACCTTGTCGTTCTCGTCGAGCAGGTCCGAGCGTTCCACCTGTTCACCCGGGATGAAGCGGGTGTCGCCCACATCGGCGATCTGCACGCGGCGCAGCATCTGACGAACAATCACTTCGATGTGCTTGTCGTTGATCTTCACGCCCTGCAGACGGTACACGTCCTGCACTTCGTCGACGATGTAGGTCGCCAGCTCTTCCACGCCCTTCAGACGCAGGATGTCGTGCGGGTCGGCCGGGCCTTCGACGATCATCTCGCCCTTGTTGACCACCTGGCCATCGTGCACCAGCACCTGCTTTTCCTTGGCGATCAGGAACTCGTGGGCATTGCCGTCGAGGTCCGTAATCACCAGGCGCTGCTTGCCCTTGGTGTCCTTGCCGAACGACGTCGTACCGGTGACCTCCGCCAGCACGGCGGCGTCCTTCGGCGAACGCGCTTCGAACAGCTCGGCCACACGCGGCAGACCACCGGTAATGTCGCGCGTCTTCTGCGATTCGGTCGGGATACGTGCCAGCACTTCACCCACGTGCACTTGCTGACCGTCCTTCACGGTGATCAGCGCGCCCACCTGGAAGCCGATGGTCACGGAGTGATCCGTACCCGGGATCTTCACCTCGGCACCCGACGAGTCGAGCAGCTTCACCTGCGGACGGATGCCCTTCGTGGCGGCAGTACGGCGCTTGGCATCGATCACCACCAGCGTCGACAGACCGGTCACTTCGTCCATCTGCTTGGCAACGGTCACGCCCTCTTCGACGTTCTCGAACTTGATCGTGCCCGAGTACTCCGAAATGATCGGACGCGTCAGCGGATCCCACGTGGCGAGCTGCGTACCAGCCTTGATGGACTGGCCATCCTTGACCAGCAGCGTCGCGCCGTAGACGATCTTGTGGCGCTCACGCTCACGGCCGTGGTCGTCGGTGATCAGCGCTTCGCCCGAACGCGAGATGACGATCTGCTCGCCCTTCGCGTTGGTGACGTAACGCATGGTCGCCGTGAAACGCACGGTACCGGTCGCCTTTGCTTCCACGCTCGATGCCACTGCCGCACGCGATGCCGCACCACCGATGTGGAACGTACGCATCGTCAGCTGCGTGCCCGGCTCACCGATCGACTGCGCAGCAATCACACCCACTGCTTCACCCGAGTTCACCAGCACACCGCGGCCGAGGTCGCGGCCGTAGCACTTGGCGCACAGGCCGTAGCGCGTATCGCAAGACAGCGGCGTGCGGACCTTGACTTCGTCAACGCCCAGCGCGTCGACCAGATCCACCAAGTCTTCGTCGAGCAGCGTGCCAGCTTCGATCGCGGTTTCCTGCGTTTCCGGGTTCACCACGTCGTTGACGACCACGCGGCCCAGGATACGGTCGCGCAGGGCTTCGATCACTTCACCGCCTTCGACCAGCGCCTTCATGGCCACGCCGTTGGAGGTGCCGCAATCGTCTTCCACCACCACCAGATCCTGCGTCACGTCAACCAGACGACGGGTCAGGTAACCCGAGTTTGCGGTCTTCAGTGCCGTATCAGCCAGACCCTTACGTGCACCGTGGGTCGAGATGAAGTACTGCAGAACGTTCAGGCCTTCGCGGAAGTTCGCGGTAATCGGCGTCTCGATAATCGAGCCGTCCGGCTTGGCCATCAGGCCACGCATACCGGCCAACTGACGGATCTGCGCCGCGGAGCCCCGTGCGCCCGAGTCGGCCATCATGTAGATGGAGTTGAACGACTCTTGCTTGACGGTCTTGCCGTTGCGGTCGACCACGTCTTCGGTCTGGAGCTGCTCCATCATCGCCTTGCCCACCTGGTCGCCAGCGGCGCCCCAGATGTCCACGACGTTGTTGTAACGCTCCTGATCGGTCACCAGACCCGACATGTACTGCTTGTCGTATTCCTTCACCTTGGCGGCAGCGTCGGAGATGATCTTCTCCTTGGCCGGCGGCACCAGCATGTCGTCGATGGCGATCGAGATACCGGCGCGCGTTGCCAGGCGGAAACCCGACTGCAGCAGCTTGTCAGCGAAGATCACCGTCTCGCGCAGACCGCACTTGCGGAATGCCGTGTTGATCAGGCGCGAGATTTCCTTCTTCTTCAGCGGCTTGTTCAGCACCGAGAACGGCAGACCCTTCGGCAGAATTTCCGACAGGATCGCGCGGCCGACCGTGGTGGCCTGCAGCGTGATCTTCGGTGCGAAGCGTGCGTCGCCATCGGCTTCCGGGTTGACCAGGTCGTACTCGGTGATGCGCACGTTCACGCGCGAAGCCAGTTCGACTTCCTTGTTCTCGTAGGCGCGAATCACTTCCGAGATGTCGGCAAACGTCATGCCTTCACCGCGGCCGTTGATCTTGTCGCGGGTCGTGTAGTACAGACCCAGCACCACGTCTTGCGACGGCACGATCGACGGATCGCCGTTGGCCGGGAACAGCACGTTGTTCGACGCCAGCATCAGCGTGCGCGCTTCCATCTGCGCTTCGAGCGACAGCGGAACGTGCACAGCCATCTGGTCACCGTCGAAGTCAGCGTTGAACGCCGCGCAAACCAGCGGATGCAGCTGGATAGCCTTGCCTTCGATCAGCACCGGCTCGAACGCCTGGATACCCAGGCGGTGCAGCGTCGGCGCGCGGTTCAGCATCACCGGGTGCTCGCGGATCACCTCTTCGAGGATGTCCCACACCACCGGCGTCTGGCTTTCCACTTCCTTCTTCGCCGCCTTGATCGTGGTGGCGATGCCCATCGTCTCCAGCTTGTGGAAGATGAACGGCTTGAAGAGCTCGAGCGCCATCAGCTTGGGCAGACCGCACTGGTGCAGCTTCAGCGTCGGGCCCACCACGATGACCGAACGGCCCGAGTAGTCCACGCGCTTGCCCAGCAGGTTCTGACGGAAACGGCCGCCCTTACCCTTGATCATTTCAGCCAGCGACTTCAGCGGACGCTTGTTGGCACCGGTCATCGCCTTGCCGCGACGGCCGTTGTCCAGCAACGAGTCCACTGCTTCCTGCAGCATGCGCTTTTCGTTGCGCACGATGATCTCCGGCGCCTTCAGCTCGAGCAGACGCTTCAGACGGTTGTTCCGGTTGATCACGCGGCGATACAGGTCGTTCAAGTCCGACGTGGCGAAACGGCCACCGTCCAGCGGCACCAGCGGACGCAGCTCGGGCGGCAGCACCGGCAGCACTTCGAGAATCATCCAGTCCGGCTTGATGCCCGAACGCTGGAATGCCTCGAGCACCTTCAGGCGCTTGGCGAACTTCTTGATCTTGGCTTCCGAGCCGGTCGCTTGCAGCTCGGCGCGGATCGTCTCGATCTGCTTCTCGATATCGATGCCGCGCAGCAGCTCGCGAATGCCTTCGGCGCCCATCATGGCGACGAATTCGCCCTCGCCGTACTCGTCGCACTTGGCCAGGTAGTCGTCTTCCGACATGATCTGGCTCTTCTTGAGCGCGGTCATGCCCGGCTCGACCACGACGAATGCTTCGAAGTACAGCACGCGCTCGATGTCGCGCAGCGTCATGTCGAGCACCATGCCCAGACGCGACGGCAGCGACTTCAGGAACCAGATGTGCGCGGTCGGCGCAGCCAGTTCGATGTGGCCCATGCGCTCGCGGCGCACCTTGGCCAGCGTCACTTCAACGCCGCATTTCTCGCAGATCACGCCACGGTGCTTCAGGCGCTTGTACTTGCCGCACAGGCACTCGTAGTCCTTGATCGGGCCGAAGATCTTGGCGCAGAACAGGCCGTCACGCTCGGGCTTGAACGTGCGGTAGTTGATGGTCTCGGGCTTCTTGACTTCACCAAACGACCACGAACGGATTTTCTCAGGCGACGCGAGGCCGATCTTGATCGCGTCAAACTGCTCTTCTTGCTGTACCTGACGGAATAGGTCGAGCAATGCTTTCATTCCAAACTCCTTGAGTTTGAGGCTGACGTCTTGGTGTAACCCAAGGCGCCGACCCTAAATCTTCGTCAATGGCTGCTGTTACCAGGGCATGGCAGGTTGGGAAACCCGTGCTGCCATGCCCTCACCGCATCGGCACTTAGTTGCGCTCGAGGTCGATGTCGATACCCAGCGAGCGGATTTCCTTCACCAGCACGTTGAACGATTCCGGCATGCCGGCATCGATCGAGTGCTCACCCTTGACGATGTTCTCGTACACCTTGGTCCGGCCGTTCACGTCATCGGACTTCACGGTCAGCATTTCCTGCAGCACGTAGGACGCGCCATACGCTTCGAGTGCCCACACTTCCATTTCACCGAAACGCTGGCCACCGAACTGGGCCTTACCGCCCAGCGGCTGCTGCGTCACCAGCGAGTACGGACCGGTCGAACGCGCGTGCATCTTGTCGTCGACCAAGTGGTGCAGCTTCAGCATGTGCATCACGCCCAGCGTGACCGGACGCTCGAAGGCTTCACCGGTGCGGCCGTCGAACAGCGTGACCTGTTGCTTGGAAGCGGTCAGGCCCTTTTCCTTGGCGATGTCTTCCGGATAGGCCAGGTCCAGCATGCGGCGGATTTCGTCCTCATGCGCACCATCGAACACCGGCGTCGCAAACGGCACGCCCTTCTTCAGGTTCTCGGCCAACTCCAGCACTTCCGCGTCGGACAGGCTGTCCAGGTCTTCGACCTTGCCGCTTTCGTTGTAGATCTGACCGAGCAGCTTGCGCACTTCGGCCGCCTTGGCTTGCGCCTTGAGCATGTTGCCGATGCGCTCGCCCAGACCGCGCGCGGCCCAGCCCAGGTGCGTTTCGAGAATCTGACCCACGTTCATCCGCGAAGGCACGCCCAGCGGGTTCAGCACGATGTCCGCCGGCGTACCGTCAGCCATGTACGGCATGTCTTCGATCGGGGTGATCTTCGACACAACACCCTTGTTACCGTGACGGCCGGCCATCTTGTCGCCAGGCTGCAGACGGCGCTTCACGGCCAGGTACACCTTGACCATCTTGATCACGCCCGGCGGCAGTTCGTCGCCTTGCGTGAGCTTCTTGCGCTTCTCTTCGAACGCGAGGTCGAAGTCGTGGCGCTTCTGCTCGATGGCGACCTTCACGGCTTCCAGTTGCAGTGCCACTTCGTCTTCCGCCGGGCGGATGTCGAACCAATGCCACTTGTCCAGATCGGCCAGGTATTCCTTCGTGAGCGCAGCGCCCTTGGCCAGCTTCTTCGGGCCGCCGTTGGCAACCTTGCCCACCAGCAGACGCTCAAGACGCTGGAAGGCGTCGCCTTCCACAATACGCAGCTGGTCGTTCAGGTCCAGGCGGTAGCGCTTCAGTTCTTCATCGATGATCGACTGGGCGCGCTTGTCGCGCACCACGCCTTCACGCGTGAAGACCTGCACGTCGATCACGGTACCGCTCATGCCCGAAGGCACGCGCAGCGAGGTGTCCTTCACGTCGGACGCCTTCTCACCGAAGATCGCGCGCAGCAGCTTCTCTTCCGGCGTCAGTTGGGTCTCGCCCTTGGGCGTGACTTTGCCGACCATCACGTCGCCAGCCTCAACTTCTGCGCCGATGTACGTGATGCCCGATTCGTCCAGGCGAGCCAGTTGGGCTTCAGCCAGGTTCGAGATGTCGCGCGTGATTTCTTCCGGTCCGAGCTTGGTGTCGCGGGCAACAACCGACAGTTCCTCGATGTGGATCGAGGTGTAGCGGTCTTCAGCAACCACGCGCTCCGAGATCAGGATCGAATCCTCGAAGTTGTAGCCGTTCCAGGGCATGAACGCGACCAGCATGTTCTGGCCGAGCGCGAGCTCGCCCATGTCGGTCGAGGCGCCGTCAGCGATCACGTCACCGCGGGCAACGATATCGCCCACCTTGACCATCGGACGCTGGTTGATGTTCGTGTTCTGGTTCGAACGCGTGTACTTGATCAGGTTGTAGATGTCGACACCGACTTCACCTGCGACGGCTTCGGCGTCGTTCACGCGGATCACCACGCGGTTCGCATCAACGTAGTCAACCACGCCACCACGGGTGGCCTGCACAGCCGTACCCGAGTCCACGGCCACGGTGCGCTCGACACCGGTACCCACCAGCGGCTTGTCCGCACGCAGGCAGGGCACGGCCTGACGCTGCATGTTTGCGCCCATCAGTGCACGGTTTGCATCATCGTGCTCGAGGAACGGCACCAGCGACGCAGCAGCCGACACGATCTGCGACGGCGCCACGTCGATGTACTGCACGCGGTCCGGCGTGACCATACGGGTTTCACGCTCGCTGCCTTCACGTGCGGAGACCAGTTCGTCAACCAGGTTGCCGGCTTCGTCCACCGTCGCGTTGGCCTGTGCCACCACGTACTTGCCTTCCTCGATGGCCGACAGGTAGTCGACCTGGTCGGTCAGCTTGCCGTTCTCAACCTTGCGATACGGCGTCTCGAGGAAGCCATAGTCGTTCAGCTGCGCATACAGTGCCAGCGAGTTGATCAGACCAATGTTCGGACCTTCCGGCGTTTCGATCGGGCACACGCGGCCATAGTGGGTCGGGTGCACGTCACGGACTTCAAAGCCCGCACGCTCGCGCGTCAGACCGCCCGGGCCCAGTGCTGAAATACGACGCTTGTGCGTGACTTCCGACAGCGGGTTGGTCTGGTCCATGAACTGCGACAACTGCGACGAACCGAAGAACTCACGAATCGCCGACGAAATCGGCTTCGAGTTGATCAGGTCGTGCGGCATCAGGTTTTCCGTCTCGGCCTGACCCAGACGTTCCTTCACAGCACGCTCAACGCGCGACAGACCAGCACGGAACTGGTTTTCCGCCAGTTCGCCGACGCAACGCACGCGACGGTTGCCGAGGTGGTCGATATCATCCACTTCGCCCTTGCCGTTACGCAGGTTCACCAGCAGCTTGATGGTTTCGAGGATGTCGTCATCCGTGAGCACCATCGGACCAGTGCCTTCCGAGCGATTCAGGCGGCTGTTGACCTTCATGCGGCCAACGCGGGACAAATCGTACGAATCTTCGCTGTAGAACAGGCGTTGGAAGAGCGCCTCGACGGCGTCTTCGGTCGGCGGCTCGCCGGGGCGCATCATGCGGTAGATCGCGATACGCGCGGCGGTCTGGTCAGCCGTGTCGTCCGTGCGCAGCGTGGCCGACATGTACGGACCCTGATCCAGGTCGTTCGTGTACAGCGTCTGGATTTCCTTCACGCCGGCGTCGCGCAGCTTCTCGATCACGCCTTCGGTCAGTTCGTCGTTGGCGTTGGCCAGGACTTCACCGGTATCCGGATCGACGATGTTCTTCGCCAGCACACGGCCCAGCAGGTAGTCTTCCGGCACGCTGATCAGCTTGGTGCCGACGGAGTCCAGATCACGGATGTGCTTGGCGTTGATGCGCTTGTCCTTCTCGACGACGACCTTGCCGTTCTTGTCGGAGATGTCAAAGCGAGCGACTTCACCACGCAGACGCTCGGGCACGAATTCCATCAGTGCGCCTTCGGTCTTGAGCGTGAAGTTGTCGAACACGAAGAAGTGCGCCAGGATCTGCTCCGGCGTCAGGCCGATCGACTTCAGCAGGATCGTCACCGGCATCTTGCGGCGGCGGTCAACGCGGAAGTACAGGATGTCCTTCGGGTCGAACTCGAAGTCCAGCCACGAGCCGCGGTAGGGGATGATGCGCGCCGAGAACAGCAGCTTGCCCGAGCTGTGCGTCTTGCCCTTGTCGTGCTCGAAGAACACGCCAGGCGAACGGTGCAGCTGGGACACGATCACACGTTCCGTACCGTTGATCACGAACGAACCGGTGGAGGTCATGAGCGGAATTTCGCCCATGTAAACTTCCTGCTCCTTGATCTCCTTGACCTTGGTGGGGTTCTCGCGGTCGTTGATGATCAAGCGCACTTTTGCGCGCAGCGCCGAGTGGAAGGTCAGACCACGCTGCTGACATTCCTTGACGTCAAACGGCGGGTTGGACAGGTGGTACGACACAAACTCCATACGTGCCAGACCGTTGTGCGACACGATGGGGAAAATGGCGTTGAACGCCGCTTGCAGGCCTTCGGTCTTGCGTTGTGCAACAGGAGCGTTCTCCTGCAAGAACTGGGCATACGATTGAATCTGGGTGGCAAGCAGGAAGGGAACCTGATGAACCGTTGCGCGCTTCGCGAAACTCTTGCGAATACGCTTCTTCTCGGTAAAGCTGTACGCCATGGGATCTCCGAATCATCGCAAGTGCGCGCGACGGACTTAAGGCGATAAAGCACGCCTGGCACTCGAGGTGTTCAGCGACTGGTGACGGGATTTGGCGGTTGGCCGCTACCAACCTCTGGCTGACGGTACTGCGCGCGCCACCCGCACATGAGCCCATGGAGCCCATGCTACGGACGGGGGAGTACCCGACCAAACTTGCCTTCTGCAGTCGGTTCAGAAGACAAACATCAGCGGACTGCGAACTACCTAGTGTGCCACTGATGTTTGGCCTCTGCTGGCTCTTGACTCGGCCGGCCGCCGGAAAACCCGGCAAAGAGACTTTAACGATACTTACAGCGTGATTGCGGGATCGCTCAACAACCGGTCCCACAAGCGCAAAAAGGCTGGCGCCGGGAAATGTCCCTTTGCCAGCCTCCATCGCGTACCGAGTACGGCACGCGAGACCTGCACTTACTTGGCTTCGGCTTCCGCGCCGGCTTCCACCAGCTTCTTCACCAGCTCGTCGGCGGTCTTCTTGTCGACGCCTTCCTTCACGGGCTTCGGTGCGCCATCGACCAGGTCCTTGGCTTCCTTCAGGCCGAGGCCGGTGATTTCACGCACGGCCTTGATGACGCCAACCTTGTTCGCGCCGGCGCTCTTCAGCGTCACGGTGAATTCGGTTTGCTCTTCAACGGCAGCAGCACCGCCAGCAGCAGCCGGACCGGCCACAGCCACGGCAGCAGCCGACACGCCAAACTTCTCTTCGAACGCCTTGACCAGGTCGTTCAGTTCCATCACGGACATCGCGCCAACGGCTTCGAGGATGTCGTCTTTGGTGATTGCCATTTGAATAACTCCAGAATGTGATTCGGTATCGATCGTGCGATCTGTACGCGGTGCAGCAGCGGATTAGGCTGCGGCAGCCTCGCCTTCGCCTTGCTTGGCAGCCAGGGCGCCCAGGGCGCGGGCAAAGCCCGACACCGGCGCCTGCATGACGAACAGCAGCTTGCTGAGCAGTTCCTCGCGGCTCGGGATCGTTGCCAGCGCCTTCACGGCGTTGACGTCGAGAACCTTGCCATCGTACGAACCGGCGCGCAGCACCAGCTTGTCATTGCCCTTGGCGAAATCGTTCAGCACCTTGGCCGGCGCCACTGCGTCTTCGGAAATACCGTAGATCAGCGGACCAGTCAGTTGCTCGGCGAGTTCGGCAAACGGCGTGCCTTCAACAGCGCGGCGTGCCAGCGTGTTCTTCAGAACGCGCAGGTAGACGCCCTGCTGGCGCGCTTGCGCGCGCAGCTTGGTCAGATCGCCAACCGTGATACCGCGATATTCAGCAACGACGATGGTCGAGGCCTTGGCGACTTGCGCCGTTACCTCGGCCACGACGGCCTTCTTATCTTCGAGATTGAGTGCCACGGTTAAGCTCCAAAACGACTTTGGTTTCCACAGTCACTGCAGTCACCTCGGTCAGTCCAAAAGTACGGCGTCCGATTGGCACAAATCACTTCGGCAATACCAAAGTCACTTATTCCCTTCGGGGGCGCCATCTGCGTTGGCTAAGCACCGCCTCCGTTTCCGGAGTGGGCTGCGATTAAGGCGCTGACTCCAAAGGAGCCCTGGACCGCCAACGGTCTTTGATAACCAGCGGCGTCGGTCTGCTTACACAAACGTCTGCCACTGCCCAAAGTTCAGTCCCTTAGGTTTCAAGGGCTCGCGTGGCCAAGGCCACTCGCAAGAAAACTGCTACCGCCAGGATGGTTATCGGGCCACCCGGCGTGATTGATCGAAAGCGATCAGGCAGCCAGAGTTGCCTGGTCAACACGCACGCCCACGCCCATCGTCGACGAGACGGCGACCTTGCGCAGGTACACACCCTTGCTCGATGCCGGCTTGGCCTTGGTCAGTGCGTCAAGCAGTGCAGCCAGGTTGCTCTTCAGCGCTGCCGGCTCGAACGAGCGGCGGCCGATGGTGGCGTGGATGATACCGGCCTTGTCGACACGGAATTGCACCTGACCGGCCTTGGCGTTTTTCACTGCCGTAGCGACGTCCGGCGTCACGGTGCCGACCTTCGGGTTCGGCATCAGGCCGCGCGGGCCCAGGATTTGACCCAGCGTACCGACCACGCGCATCGTGTCCGGCGAAGCGATCACCACGTCGAAGTCCATCTTGCCGGCCTTGATCTGCTCGGCCAGGTCTTCCATGCCGACGATCTCTGCACCAGCAGCCTTGGCTTGCTCAGCCTTGTCACCTTGGGCGAACACGGCCACGCGCACCGACTTGCCGGTACCAGCAGGCAGCACAACCGAACCACGAACCACTTGGTCCGACTTCTTCGCATCGATGCCCAGTTGCACAGCCACGTCGATGGACTCATCGAACTTGGCGCTGGCGCATTCCTTGACGAGGCTCAGCGCTTCGTCGATCGGATAGAACTTGGTGCGCTCGACCTTGGCCTTGTTCGCGGCCGCACGCTTCGAAATCTTTGCCATGATTACAGGCCCTCCACCGTGATACCCATCGAACGGGCGCTACCGGCGATCGTACGCACGGCGGCGTCGAGATCAGCTGCGGTAAGGTCTGCGTTCTTCGCCTTGGCGATTTCTTCAGCCTGAGCGCGGGTGATCTTGCCGACTTTGTCGGTATGCGGCTTGGCGGAACCCTTCTGGATACCGGCCGCCTTCTTGATGAGCACGGTCGCCGGCGGCGACTTCATCACGAAGGTGAAGCTCTTGTCGGCGAAGGCGGTGATCACCACCGGCACCGGCAGGCCCGGTTCCATACCTTGAGTCTGCGCGTTGAACGCCTTGCAGAACTCCATGATGTTCAGACCGCGCTGACCCAGGGCCGGGCCGACGGGCGGGGACGGATTTGCTTTACCAGCCGGAATTTGCAGCTTAATAAAGCCAATAATTTTCTTGGCCATCTTGACTCCAATCCAGATCGCCCAGTTGAGACAACTGCGGCAATCCTGTTGAGTGGTAACGCATCAGCACGAAACTGACGCTCCTCTGTTGACGCGGGTGCGCATTGAATTGCGCCACCGCTGTCCGCCAAGTCCTGTGGACCGGGCGATTAGCGCGACGGCTTGCACCGCCACACCGAATTTCTTACACCTTCTCGACCTGACCGAACTCGAGTTCGACCGGCGTCGCACGCCCGAAGATCGTCACGGAAACGCGCAGACGCGATTTCTCGTAATTCACTTCCTCGACATTGCCGTTGAAGTCGGTGAACGGACCTTCCTTCACGCGCACCATTTCGCCCACTTCGAACAGCGTCTTAGGACGTGGCTTCTCGACCCCTTCCTGGATCTGAGCCATGATCTTGTCGACTTCGCTCTTCGAAATCGGCGATGGCCGATTGCCCGTACCTCCGATGAACCCGGTGACCTTGGATGTGTTCTTCACCAAGTGCCAGGTCTCGTCGGTCATCTCCATTTCGACAAAGACGTAGCCGGGAAACAGGCGGCGCTCGGTCACGGTCTTGCGACCGCTCTTGCTTTCCATCACCTCTTCCGACGGCACCAGAATTTCACCGAACAGATGTTGCAGGCCTTCGCGCTCGATGCGCTCCTGCAGCGCGCGTTGCACGCTCTTTTCCATGCCCGAGTAGGCATGCACGACATACCAGCGCTTCTTCGAGGCCGGTGCGGACGAATCCGTGGACGTGTTGTTCGCTACGTTATCCGTCATGGCTTCACCCGATTATTTCCAGCCCAATACGAGCGAGAAGATCACCCACTCGATGAGCTTGTCCGCAGACCACAAGAACAAGGCCATGATCACGACGAACGCGAACACCAAGCCAGTCATCTGCCCCGCTTCCTTGCGCGTCGGCCACACCACCTTGCGAACTTCACGATACGACTCGCGCGCGAACTCGATAAAGCCTTGCCCAGGTGCGGACACCAGAGCGACTCCTGCGCCCAGCACAAGCCCGCCGATTAGCGAGGCAGCACGGACATAGCTCGGCTGTTGTGCCAGCAGGTAAAAACCGATCACCCCAGCGACCAGCAACAGGAACGCCAAGGCCAGCAGCCATTTGCCGCTGGCGGTGTTGACGGTTTCGACGTTCGGATTGGCCATGTTTCCCAAACGAGACTAAGCCGCGTGGCGCGTTTCCCTGCGCGACGCGGCTGATGAATTGGCAGGGGCAGAGGGAATCGAACCCCCAACCTTCGGTTTTGGAGACCGACGCTCTGCCAGTTGAGCTATACCCCTAAAACAGCTTTAGGGTTGCCATTCGGTCAACCCCACTCTGGCACTTCACGTGCGGCCGGTTGGCAGCCGCACGGAAGATTTACGGTGTTTACTCGATGATCTTAGCGACGACACCGGCACCAACGGTACGGCCGCCTTCACGGATAGCGAAGCGCAGACCTTCTTCCATGGCGATCGGGGCGATCAGCTTGACGGTGATCGACACGTTGTCGCCCGGCATAACCATTTCCTTGCCTTCCGGCAGTGCGATCGAGCCGGTCACGTCCGTCGTACGGAAGTAGAACTGCGGACGGTAGTTGTTGAAGAACGGCGTGTGACGGCCGCCTTCGTCCTTCGACAAGATGTAGACCTCGCCCGTGAAGTGCGTGTGCGGCTTGATCGAACCCGGCTTGCACAGCACTTGGCCACGCTCAACGTCTTCGCGCTTCGTACCGCGCAGCAGAATACCGACGTTGTCGCCTGCCTGACCTTGGTCGAGCAGCTTGCGGAACATTTCAACGCCCGTGCAGGTGGTCTTCTGCGTAGCCTTGATACCGACGATTTCGAGTTCTTCGCCGACCTTGACGATACCGCGCTCGATACGGCCGGTCACCACCGTGCCGCGACCCGAGATCGAGAACACGTCTTCCACCGGCATCAGGAACGTGCCGTCAACAGCGCGCTCCGGCGTCGGGATGTAGGTGTCCAGTGCGTCGGCCAGGTTCATGATGGCCACTTCGCCCAGTTCGCCCTTGTCGCCTTCCAGCGCCAGCTTGGCCGAACCCTTGATGATCGGAGTGTCGTCGCCCGGGAAGTCGTACTTCGACAGAAGTTCGCGCACTTCCATTTCGACCAGTTCCAGCAGCTCAGCGTCGTCCACCATGTCGCACTTGTTCAGGAACACGACGATGTACGGCACGCCAACCTGACGAGCCAGCAGGATGTGCTCACGCGTTTGCGGCATCGGGCCGTCTGCGGCCGAGCACACCAGGATTGCGCCGTCCATCTGGGCGGCGCCGGTGATCATGTTCTTGACGTAGTCGGCGTGGCCCGGGCAGTCAACGTGCGCGTAGTGGCGGTTAGCCGTCTCGTACTCGACGTGCGCGGTGTTGATCGTGATGCCGCGTGCCTTTTCTTCCGGCGCTGCGTCGATCTGGTCGTATGCCTTGGCGGCGCCACCAAACTTGGTCGCCAGCACGGTCGTGATCGCTGCCGTCAGCGTCGTCTTGCCGTGGTCAACGTGACCAATCGTACCAACGTTCACGTGCGGCTTAGTCCGCTCGAACTTTTCCTTTGCCATGTCGCGACTCCTGTCTCGGTAGCGATTTGCGTTGGTGGATGCGTGGTGCCCATGGGCAGGATCGAACTGCCGACCTCTCCCTTACCAAGGGAGTGCTCTGCCACTGAGCCACATGGGCGAAACTTACGAACAGTGAATGGAGCGGGTGAAGGGAATCGAACCCTCGTCGTAAGCTTGGAAGGCTTCTGCTCTACCATTGAGCTACACCCGCCCGGGTTACTTCTTCCCTTGCCGCCCGATCCCGGCTAAGGATCGAACTCACTGCTTAATTCTGGTGGAGAGGGCTGGATTCGAACCAGCGTAGGCGTAAGCCAACAGATTTACAGTCTGCCCCCTTTAGCCACTCGGGCACCTCTCCGAAGAGAACTTGCGATTATGGGACCATCAGGCCACCCTGTCAAGCGATGGTTGATGAAATCGCCAGATTTCGAGCGTTGACGCTCTCATCCTATACGGCATCAGGCCTCGACAGCCCGGCACAAGAAATACTTCAACGTGCGAGGCCCGAGATGGATAGCCGGCACAGAGACTGCGGAAGCCGCACAGATCACCCGTCTACGTTGCGGCGACCGGAGAGGCTTGCCAGCGCGATCAGACCGATGACACTCCATTCAGGACGGGCTCGCGCCGGCGATCCGTGACTGGTTGGTACAGTGCTGTGGGGTGAGGAGCAGTAAAGCAAACACC
>NZ_BHVX01000013.1 GCF_003851545.1 Ralstonia sp. SET104
AGGAATACTTCTTCCTCAAGATCCGCGCCGCCTTCCCCGGAATTCCTCGATGAACCTTTTTTTGACACTGGCTGGCGGCGCTTACTTGCTCTTGCCTGCGTGCTTATGCTGCATGGATTTGCCATGCTGGTGCGCACGGTCTGCCGCACGCGCCCTACCTTTGTCGTGGTCCAGGCTGTCGTTGCCGTTGGTGTTGGCCATGCCCTGGCTGCTGATGTGCGCCGCTGATCCACCACCCGCGTTGCCCTTGGCCTGCGCCGACAGCGAAACGGTGCACAGCGCAGTCATGGCTGCAGCCACCATCCATTGTGCTCGGGTCATTTGCATCCTCCTTCTGGTTTTTGGTTCCACCGATTGTAAGTAGGCACAGATGAGAATGTGCTTTTCTGTGCAACCAAACGTAACGGCCTCTCGCGATGCGGGCAAGGTGCGTGTCTGCGACGAAGCTGGCTACACGGAAGCGGTGATCGACGCCCGCGTTCAGGGACCAGGGACATGCAGGCAGACGGAAACCATGGGCTGTGGATCGGACCCAAGCTGCGGCTCGCGCTCATCGCTTGCAAGGACAAGGGGCGCTTCAGCGTGGCAGAGCAACTTCGGTATTTTCCAGACCACTTTGCTGTTTTCCCGATCCCTTTGGCCGTATCGACAGCGGTTCAGCCGTTCGAACCCTCAGCAATATCGCACGTCCCTTGGTAAAATCTATCGACATCCCCAAGCCGATTGATCGCCATGACGCTCACCGAACTCAAGTACATCGTCGCCGTTGCGCGGGAACGCCACTTTGGGCGTGCCGCCGAAGCCTGCTTCGTCTCGCAACCGACGTTGTCGGTCGCCATCAAGAAGCTGGAAGACGAGCTGGCCGTGCAGATTTTCGAGCGCGGCGCGTCAGAAGTGAGCGTCACACCCGTTGGCGAGCAGATCGTCACCCAAGCGCAGCGGGTGCTTGAACAGACCATGGCGATCCGCGAGATTGCCAAGCAGGGCATGGACCCTTTGGCTGGGCCGCTGCGCCTGGGGGTGATCTACACGATTGGGCCGTACCTGCTGCCCGCGCTGGTCAAGCAGATGATCGATACCGTCCCGCAGATGCCGCTGATGCTGCAGGAGAACTTCACTGTGCGGCTGGTGGAGCTACTCAAGCAGGGCGAGATCGACTGCGCCATCATGGCCGAGCCGTTTCCTGAAGCCGGGCTGATGACGGTGCCGCTATACGACGAACCGTTTGTCGTGGCGGTGCCGCGCGACCACGACTTGGCCAAGGCGTCGTCGGTGGACCCGGAGGCGCTCAAGCTGCAGACCATGCTGCTGCTCGGCAACGGGCATTGCTTCCGCGACCACGTGCTGGGCGTGTGTCCGGAGCTGTCGCGCTTCTCGCAGAACGCTGACGGCATTCAGAAAACGTTCGAAGGCTCGTCGCTCGAGACGATCCGCCACATGGTGGCCAGCGGCGTGGGCATTACTGTGCTGCCGCGCACATCTGTGCCGAACATGCAGCCGGCCGCTACCGATCTGCTGGCCTATGTGCCTTTCCAGGAGCCGGCGCCCGACCGGCGCGTCGTGCTGGCCTGGCGCAAGAGCTTTACGCGCATCGCCGCGATCGAAGCAGTGGCCAAGGCGGTCGCGCAATGTGAACTGCCTGGCATCAAGCCCCTGCCTTTCACGCCGCTCGTTCATTGATGACTGCGTGTTTGCCGTCTGTCGCCATAGCGAAGAAAATTAGAAAAAACGCTATCTTGCTTAGAGAAAATAGCAAAGTAAGTTAGAAAAAATAGCGAAGTTTGCTGAACTGGATGGCGTAGATCGTGTTGCGGTGTCAATGCTGGGCCATTCCGGCTTGCTTCGCTCGTGCTAGTACAGGCTTCGCGCTCGCGCCGGGACTCGACACTGGTGACCTGCTCCCGGTAACAGGGCCAGAGGGCTTCTAGTAAAGCCCAATTCAAGTTTGCTCCTGAGCGGCAGGAGCCACCGCTGTTGCCCGATACCGCGCCGCGAACTCTGCGGGCGATTGGTAATTCAATGCGCTGTGTGGCCGCGCCTCGTTGTAATCCTGGCGCCAGGCTGCGATGACAGCGCGTGCACGTGCAAGGCTCGTGAACCAGTGCTCGTTCAGGCATTCGTCCCGGAACTTGCCGTTGAACGACTCGATGTAGGCATTCTGCGTCGGCTTGCCGGCCTGAATCAATTTCAAGGTTACGCCGTTGGCGTAGGCCCATTGGTCCAGCGCTCGGCTCGTGAACTCCGGCCCCTGGTCCGTGCGCAGCGCTTTGGGGTAGCCCCTGAAGCGCGCCGCGTGGTCCAGCGCTCGCGCCACATACAAGCCCGAGATGCCGTGGTCCACGACGATGTCGACCGACTCCTTCGTGAAGTCGTCGACAATGGTCAGGCACTTCAGACGCCGTCCGTTGGACAGCGCATCCATCACAAAATCAATCGACCATACCTCGTTCGGCGCGGCCGGCAGCGCCAGTGGCTCGCGCTCCACCATCACCCCGTGGCGCCGCCGCCGGCGCCGCACAGCCAAACCTGCCTCGCGGTACAACCGGTGCACGCGCTTGTGATTTGCATGTGTACCTTCGCGCTCTAGGAGGGCGTGCAGTCGCCGGTAGCCGAAACGCCGGCGCTCATGCGCCAGCTCGACCAGCCTCGCTTTGAGCATCTCGTTTCCGGAGTCACTTTGGGCTGCGTAGTGCAGCACGCTGCGGGACAGCCCGACAAGCCGGCAGGCGCGACGCTCGGAGATGTTGACCTTCTGCCGAATCGCCACGACCGCCTCGCGCTTGGCTTGTGGGCTCAGGGCTTTCCCTTGACCACCACCTTCAGCGCTTCCATGTCCAACATCGCCTCGGCCAGCAGCTTCTTCAGCTTGGCGTTCTCGGCTTCCTTCAGGAACCCGATGATTTGCTCTTCCGTAAATCGCTTCTTCATGTCCGCCTTCCTCTCCGAAAACGGACTCTACTAGCTTCCCGGTGGACCGGTTTATTGGGGGCAGGTCACTGGCAACCCTCCATGGCCGCCTATAACCTAGCTCGACAAGCTTGGCAACGCGATATCCAAATGCATGCCGTGCTCGGCATCAAGGATTACGCATGGCAAAGCCTGTATCACTTTACCGTTGGCTGCGCCATGATCGATCAACGCTTGTCGACGCTTGCTCAATATGAGGTTCAGGCTTGACACGGATGTTCTGCTCCGGGAAAGCTCCGCCAATCCATCAGCTTTCGGACTCCGCTTGGCAAGGACACCGCAATCCAGGCTTTGGAACTCGTGTGGGTTGCGGGGGCAGAATTGTGGAGGCGCGTTGGCGCGCCACGCGCGACGCACCACATCCCGGCCTGTCAGAGCTTTCCAGGAGTCTGCGACTATGCATATGGCAGCGTCCCAAGCCTCGGCCAGGCAAATCCACCACGTCGGGTGTATGGTCGCCTTGGCCTGCGGGCCAAATATTCGTGATGCTGTGTGTGTGTTGGCGTTGTAAGGGGCCTAGCTCCACCACCATGGGCTGCGATCGAGCAGTCAGCCCGCAAAGGATTTCGCAAGGCACTCCACGATCAGATCGCGCAAAGAATTCGCAGTCAGGTCGCTCAGATCAAGGGTGATCTCAGAGGTTGACGCCGTTCCGCTACGGTTGGAAACCACCATGTGCACGTGAACTTTTTGGTCGAGCGCGTCGCCTATCAACGTGATCTTGGGGTATTGGTTGGCGTGCCCTGAGTCATATTCCTGTGCCTCCCTGCCGGCGGGAAAAACATGGAGCGTCGTGCTCAGTGCCGTCATTTCGACTTTGAAGCCATGGCCGCGTTTCTGCAGGTGGGCGCCGATGTCTTCAAAGACGGGATGCGCTGTCTTCATTCGGAACGCCGCGAAATCGGTCCGAAATTTTTCCACTGCGATCTGCTTGTCGGCAGCGTCTTCCTTCTCTTCGGCCTTGCGCTTGTCGAACGCATTCATTGCTGCGTCAAGCTTGTCATAAGAGCTCATATTCGTCCCTCGCTAGGATGGGGATCTACACCGCGAGCCGGCTCAGGATTGTCCTGGACTGGACTGCCACATCGATCATGGGCGCTGCCGCCATGGCGATGTTCCTATCATTGTAGGCATCGACACGCAAACACATTGTGCGCATCTCGACGCTGACCTCTTGCAACGGGTTGGCGCCGTGCCTCCCTCAATGGCACTGCCTGCTTCAGCGCGCAAACTCAGCGCACTGTTGCCCCGGTCGTATCCCAGCGCTGAATGCGATGCCAGAGGAAATGGATCCTTCCGGGATAGCGGCCCCTGCCCAGCCTGTGGCACGTCCATCATTGGGCGTGAAGCGATATTCGGAAAACCATCGCCGGTCACTACGCTGCGTCGTGCGCACTTCGAGCGCTCCGTTGGGCAGGTCAAGCGAGCTAATTATGGAGATCCTCGTTGCGGTCACCCTGGTATGCCGGAACGTGCCGGTTCACTGTTATTTGTGATTCCAACGTAGTTTGCTGGTGAGGACCTGTCGGCTCGGTACCGTACAGAAGTCGGTCGGTTGTTGGTCCCTTAGATCGAAGCTGTTGCACCGCCACCGTCATGCACAAACACATCGGAGCAGACCACGCGATCAATGCGTCTGCTGCCGTACCGACACCTTCCCAGCGATCAAGGATCTTGGTTCTTGGGACATTCGCGCGACACATGCCTATTGCCGCACGGGTGCCCCCCTCCAACGGAGATCGCCATGGATGCCTATCCGACTTGCCAATACAAGGGGTACGACGTTTATCCCTTGATCTACCTGTTTGACCCGCCTCGGGAATGGCACGAGCGTCGTCCAGATCGGTCATACAGCGCCTCTGTGATGATCTGCCTCGAAGGCGCATTTCCGGATGCGGAGCATTCCCGTATTTTTCGCCTGAGCGGTGAACCATGGGAGAGCATCGGTACGGCCAAGCGTGCCGCCATGAAGGGCGCTGAAGAGATCATCAACGGCTTCGTTCCCGTTCAGTCCATGGCCTTCGCGTGATCGCCCACCAGTTTTTGGGCAACGGTCGGGACTCCGCGACGCGGCTATTCACCCATCACTTTTTTTCCAACAACCATGTGGCTCCGGGGGCTACAGGAGGGTCGTATGGTTCGCATGCGCTACTCAGTCCGCTTGGCCTATGAGGTACGTGATCCAACTGCGGATTTCATTTTTAATGTTCACGCCGCGAAGACGTCTCGCCAGACGATCGTCGCCGAGTCACTGCATCTGACGCCGGCGATGTCGGCCGTGCCTCATACCGAACCGACCTTGCGCAATCGCCGTTTGCGTGTACGGGCGCCTCGGGGCAACTTCACCTTGACCTATGAGGCGACGGTGGACATAGAACACCTATTGACGCCCGCCGAACTGCTGCACGAAGTCCCTATTGCGGATTTACCGCTGTACGTTGTCCCATTCTTGACCCCTAGTCGCTATTGCGAGTCGGACCGGCTCATGGAGTTTGCGCAGCAGGAATTTGGCGGCTGCCAACGTGGCTATCCGCTGGTTATCCGGATTCGTGACTGGGTCTGTCGTTACGTGCGATTTGTACCGCAGTCAACGAGCGAGCGAACGTCTGCGGTCGGCACGCTCGTGGAGCGAAAGGGCGTGTGCCGCGACTATGCGCACTTGATGATTGCATTGTGCCGCGCGCTGAGCATACCGGCGCGCTTCGCAACCAGTCTCGACTATGGTGCCGATCCATCGCTGGGATTGCCTGACTTCCACGCCTTCGTGGAGGTTTTTCTGGGAAACCAATGGTATCTGGTCGACCCCTCGCAGGCGGCGGTGCCCATGGGGCTTCTGCGAATCGGTACCGGACGCGATGCGGCGGACGTGCCCATTGCCCTGGTGTTTGGTAACGTCAAATTGTCGCGGCCGATCGTGGAAGTTCAGGCCCTTGAGAACGCGGATCTGAAAACCAGCGTGCCAATTGACACTGTCCAAGGAATCAGTACGTGGTGAGAGGTGGATGTGGCGACTTATCGCTCGTCCGTCGCGGGAGACTCCTCTTCTGGGCCGAGAATCACGTCTACTGCGGCGCGGCCTGCCAGTTCGCCAATCAGGTGCGCCCAGCGTCGAGAAAAAGGGCTGCCGTGGACCTTGATGCGCTTGCCTATCGCAGCGACACCAGGCGGCTTCATGGGGCCGTCGATGCTGAACCACAGATCGAACATGTCCTTCTGCGTCCCAATCAATTGCAGATGAATTTCGAAGCCTCGGTACTCGGTTGTACGGGTCATGCTGCGCCTCCATTCTTCGCTGCCGCCTCTGCAAGCGTAGTGCATCAAACGGGGAGAAATGACCGTTATTGCAACGGTCGTGCGCATCTTATGCGGCAAACCAGAATGGATCGTGCAGTTCGGAGCGCCAAGTAGGCCCAATCCAAGCGGTAGTTCGATCGCTTCTTGCCGGACGTTTAGGCAGCCTGAACTGCCTTCTTCCAGCGTGTCTCGGTTCTTCCCACCACGATCCTTTAAGCCTCCCGTCGGTAGGACGTTACGTACGGTACCGGACCGTCTTTACGCTCCCAAGCATTTACCCTGGATCAAGGTGGAACTACGTATTCTCAATGAGAGTTCTTGCGGCTCCGGGCTCGATTTGGCACTGGAAGCGTGTTGGACGCAGGTTCGCCAGGATGTGCACGGGAGCCTGCCAGAGGAGCGCGTCATGTCTGTCGGTGTCCTGCTACTTACCATCTTGGCCATCGCTCTCGTCGGGGCGATTCCGGTGTGGCCCTACAGCGCTGAGTGGACTTACTGGCCAAGCGGAGCCATTGGCGTTCTTGTTCTTTTCGTGCTCGTGCTGATGCTCACGGGGCAAATCTGAACGCGCGCGGCAGAGTTTCGTCAATGATTTTCCAAAATAATCAGTTATGCGAGGGATGTCATGCCAGATACGAACGTAAGGCGTACTTTTCGAGGGCTCCCGTTGACCGCTGCCCAGGATGCCGAGATCCGTCATTACATCAAAGCCAAAACGCGGCGGCATGAACCGTGGGACACGCCAGAGTTGGAGGCCATGCTCAAAGACATGCTGACGCCTCCTATTGGTGCGCAAGAGGAGTCGGTGGAATTTCTGGAGCAAGCGAAGGCATCCGCAGAGCGTGCCGAATCTTCAGTGGACGAGGCAATGGACCCTACCGAGGCCTATGAGGAGCGAAACGCGGCCAAAGAAGCGGAGGCAATGAAAAGGCCACGGGGGTGAACCC
The DNA here is from genome assembly GCF_003851545.1 of Ralstonia sp. SET104. Lineage (GTDB taxonomy): Bacteria > Pseudomonadota > Gammaproteobacteria > Burkholderiales > Burkholderiaceae > Ralstonia. The sequence continues at coordinate 7,209 of NZ_BHVX01000013.1, forward strand.
TTTCGTCCCCAAGCCGGGCGCTTGCAGCGCTTCCTGTGCCTCCGGTGTTGCTTGCTGGTCTTGGATGCGCTTCTCTTCATTCAATGCGCAGACCAATGCACAGGGATGTTGCAGAACAGCTTTTGCGGACCCGCGATGCTTCTGGTCCTCGGTAGAGCGCTATGATCATCTCCAGCCGACCTTCGGTGAACAAGGACTCCCAGAATGGATGCCAGTGGACACCACCGGGTCAATCTTTATCGCACCTTGCGGGCGCGGTTGAGAGATCATCCCTTGTCCCGCGTTGGCCCTGGCCTCATCACCGGGGTGGCCGATGACGATCCGAGCGGGGTCGCGACCTATTCGCAGGCCGGCGCACAGTTTGGGTTGGACATGCTTTGGACGATGCCGCTCGCTTTCCCCTTGATGGCCGCGATTCAATCCATGTGCGCAAACATGGGACGTGTCACCGGAAAGGGGCTCGCCGCCAACATCAAGGATGTCTTCCCGCCGAGTGTGCTGCGCGGTGTCGTGCTGCTATTGCTGGTCGCAAACACACTGAATATCGCCGCAGACGTCGCGGCGATGGGCGAGGTCGTAGAACTTGTTTCCGGTGTCGACCGGCACCTCATGACGGCATTCGTCGTGTTTGGCACGCTGGCGCTGCAGATATTCGTTCCTTACCATCGTTACGTCTTCTTTCTGAAGTGGCTGACAGCTTCCTTGCTGGCCTACGCAGCCGTCTTGTTTACAGTGCATGTCCCGTGGGGCCAAGTTGCGCTGCATACGGTGTGGCCCCACTTCAAGCTCAAAGCGAGCGCCGCATCCATGGTCGTTGCGGTCTTCGGGACCACCATCAGCCCCTATCTCTTCTTTTGGCAGGCTTCCGAGGAGGTTGAGGACATGCACGCGCGCCCATCGCTGAAACGCGATGGCGCCAAGGCTGGCACGGAGCTACGGCGTATCCGGTGGGACACGTGGAGCGGCATGCTTTATTCGAACGTGACCGCGTATTTCATCATCCTGGCGACAGGCGTGACCCTTCATGTGTCCGGCGTCACCGACATCACGACGGCGGCACAGGCCGCCAGTGCATTACGGCCGCTTGCAGGAGACTTTGCGTACCTGCTGTTCACCATCGGCATTTTGGGCGTCGGTCTCATCGGCGTACCCGTGCTGGCCGGCTCGGGCGCCTACGCGCTTTCCGAAACCATGGGTTGGAAGGAGGGGCTGGAACGCAAGGTAAGCGACGCACGTGGGTTCTACAGCATCATCGCGGTCAGCGTACTTGCAGGGCTTGCAATTCAGTACTCTCCGATCAGCCCGATGAAAGCGCTCTTTTGGAGCGCAGTCATCAATGGCGTGGTGGCGGTACCGCTGATGGTGGTCATCATCCTGCTGGTCTCGAAACCCGCTGTCATGGGGCCTTACACCGCAAGCCGACCCATGATCGTTCTGGGCTGGACCGCCACGGCGATCATGGGCGCTGCCGCCATGGCGATGCTCCTATGATACGAGTCGACACGTAGACACATTGTGAGCATGCCGATGTTGACCTCGTGCGGCGGTACCTCTCCCACAATGGCACTACCTGCTTCAGCGGGTAAGCTCAGCGCATTGTTGCCCCAGTAGTATCCCCGCGCTGAATGCAAGACCAGAAGAAACGAATCCTTCCGGAATCGCAGCCTGTGCCCAAGCGGTGACACGTCCATTGTTGGGCGTAAAGCGATATTCAGAAAACCATCGCCTGTCACTCCGCTGCGTCGTGCGTATTTCAAGCATTCCGTTTGACAGGCTAAGTGAACTGTTCATAGAGATCCTTGTTGCGATTCCCTCGGTATGCCGGGATGTGCCGGCTCACTGCAATTTGTGACTGCAGCGTAACGTGATGGGGGAGTCGCTGTCGGCCCGGTACCGTACAGAACTCGCTCTTTCTATTCCTTGCTCGAACCCGCGGCACCGCCGACTAGATGCGCGAACACAATCGAGCATCAAGCCCCGTGCATTTGCGTCTGCCGCCGTACCGACACCGTTGCTGTGACCGAGGATATTGATCCTTGAGGCATTCGCGCGACACCTACCTATTGCCGCAGGGGTGCCCTGATGGGCTGTACGCCGTTCATGGTCTGTACAGAAAATTCAAGTCTCGCGTCAGCGTTCTCTGCAACAAGATGCTTGGGGTGCGATCGAGACGGAGGTGCACAAAATGCGTAACGATCGAATAGCAGGACTGTGCGGCGCGATGGTGTTGATCGCGACGCTTGCGACTGGGTGTGCCGGGATGTCTCGACGCGGTACGGATACCGCAATCGGTGCGGGTGTCGGCGGTGTCGCCGGCGCAGTGCTGACAGGCGGGAGTGCCGTGGGGACAGTGGGCGGTGCAGTCGTTGGCGGGGTGGTGGGCAACCAGGTTGGAAAATAGGGCTTAGCCGAGACCATGGAAGCGGAACACGGCATTCCCACATCTGCGGGAATGCCGTGTTCCGTATCGCTACGCCGCAGCTACCGCCGTCTTGATCGGCACGACAGGACTCGCCGGCTCTGTACTGCTGGAAACCCCGAACGCGACCGCAACGGGATTCATGCTGTCGACCATCGACGTTGGCATCAAGATCGTCGCACCGCGCTCCTTAGTGGTCTCGTAGATGATGTTCATTGCGCGCAACTGCAGCGCTTGTGGATGCCCCTCGTACATGCCGGCAGCCTCGACAAACTTGGCTGCAATGGCCGCTTCGGCCGAGCCCAGAATGACGCGGGCTTGCTTTTCGCGTTCCGCCTGCGCTTGCCTGGACATCGCATCCTGGAGTGCCACGGGGATGGCCACGTCGCGCACCTCCACCGAGGATACGGTCACGCCCCATGCTGCAGTCTTCTCGCCGATCTCGGCGCGCAACTGCTCATCTGCCGCTTTGCGATCGGATAGCAATGCCGACAGCATCGAGGCCCCAATCATTTCACGCAACGACGTCTGCGCGACGCGGTCGATTGCCTGGCGATAGTCGGTAATGGCCAATGCGGCTTTCTGTGCGTCATGGACGTGCCAGAAGATGATCGCGTCAACGTTGACTGGCACGGTGTCTTTCGTCAATGCCTGCTCCGCATTGAATCCGGTAGTCTGGATGCGTTCATCTATGACTGCCGTCACGCTGTCGACAATCGGCAGGATCATGAACAACCCGGGCCCTTTTACGCTTTGCAGCTTGCCCGCACGCAAGATGACGAACTTCTGCCATGCGTTGGCCATCTTGAGTGTTGCGGCGAGCAGGATTGCGGCGATGGCAAACAGGGGCGCCAGCAGAACAGAGACGAATACGCCGGTGGCAGCCCCCAGGAACAGGAGAAGCACAACGAGGAATGCGGTGATGGGATTCATATAGGGCCTCGCAAGCGAATGAAGCTGCAACCGATGGCCTAAAGACACGCTCTTTAGGACCGGGGATCCGATATGCCCGACCCCCTACCTATCCGAAAACGCGTGACCGGATATCGTCCTCGAAATCGATGACCCATTCCGGGCCCAGTGCTCCGTCGTACTCGCGGGCAGTCTTGCCCATCCGTACAGTGATGCAGCGGTCTAGCGCCGCGCCGGCCGAGGCGCTCGAAAAATGCTCGACGGAGGACACGTCGAAGCCATCGGGCGCCAGACCGTTTCGCAAGCAGACCTCACGAAATGCATCGCGCTCCACCTCCGGGAATTGGTGAATGGTTTGATCGAGCATCACGTTCTCCTCATGCTCGCGCTGTGCCGCCGCCTATGCTTCGGACCCCTTGGGGTGTACCGAAACATGCGCTTTAGAGTCGCCCCATGAGCAATAGCACGAGAACGATGAGCAGACCCAAGCCGAGCGCACCGCTTGGCGCGTAGCCCCAACCATTGCTGTAGGACCACCTTGGGAACGCCCCAACCACCAAAATGGCTAGGACGATTAGCAGTAGGATTCCGAGAGACATGATGTCCTCCTCGTTGAGTAGATTCCCCCCCACCCGTGTGCCCAACGCCGGGCGAAAAGCGCTCCACGGTTGTTTCATCATGAGGTTGACGCTCGCCTCTTCTTGATCGCTGTTCGTGGGGGCTGAGCGCGCCTCATCTCCTTAAAGGATAGATGGGAACGGGCTTGAAAACGGTCCGGTAGCGTACGCACTGGCACGCCAGATTGCGTACCTTGTGCCGTCGAAAAGCGATGATCACCCGGTAGCCAGCCGGGGCGTCGAGTGATGGCTCCCCTAGCGATGCTCATGATCTCTGGACTCCTCATGGTCACGTTCGTAGCCACCGTGGCGATTCCCCTCGTATCCGCCACGTTGGCCATTTTCATAGCCACCCTGTCGAGCGTCGTGGTAACCGCCATCAGGAACCCACAGGCAACCAACCAACGAGGCGATCCAGATCCCCATGGCCGTATAGATAACCGCGCGCATGATGTCCTCCTGACAACGTAGCCCTACGATGAGGCGATGACACAAGCCGCACAGACGGCCGGCGGCCTCACTTTTTCGCTACAGCGATTTGAGCTTTGTGACCTTCGTGCCCTCGAGCGTCACGCCTGCCATCAATCCACTGTTTGTGAGCACGAATGCCTGGATTGGTCCAGTCGCGGTCGAGCTATCAATGGTGCCGTTTGCACCCACCTTCAGCACGGCAACCGACGCGTCACCACCCACGGACCAGCCCTCGCTATTGCGAAATCGTTCAAGCGAATCCTGGGTCATGAAGAGGAAGATGATGGCTTTCGATTGCGCGCCAATCTGCCATCCAATCGAAGCCGTTGTCGTGCTGTAGTACCCAGTCGTGCCGCCGCCGGCGCGCAGTGATCCTTCACCATACTGGCCACCGATGCCAAAACCGGCGGCAATGACCGATGGGAACACCAGTACGCCTCGGGCTTTGCCAACCAGTTCACGTGAGCCATTGGCAGCGGTATACAGGCGCGCAAGTGTCGAGTCGACGGCCGTGTCGATCGTGTGTCGCTTGTCGGGTTGGTGCGCGGCTGCTTCCGATGCCCCGGTCGTTGTGCGGCCGGGCGTCATGAAACTGATTGTCGTAGCGACAGCCATCGTCGTCATTGCTACCAAACGGTCTTTCCGCTGTTGATTTGCACCGAATCCTGACCCACCCGAGGTAGGTTTTTGCATCGAATGTTGACCCACGTATAGAACACTGTCCCGCTCGGCAACGAGCGGGAGATCGGAGTGATCGACGTGGCCATACTGAGCATCATTCGACGCTGGCATCTTCGCGACCAGATCCCGCTGCGCGAGATCGCCAGACGCCTGGGCATCTCCAGGAATACGGTCAGGCGCTATCTGCGCGCTGACACCACCGCACCGGCCTATCCTGCTCGGCAGAGCCCAAGCAAGCTCGACGGTCATGCCGCCAAGCTCTCCACCTGGCTCAAGACCGAGGCCAACAAGCCGCGCAAGCAACGGCGCACGCTCAAGCAGATCCACACTGATCTGTGTGCCTTGGGCTTCACCGGCTCCTACGATCGCGTTGCTGCATTCGCTCGCCGCTGGCGCCAGGAACAACAGGAGCAAGCCCGCACGTCGGGGCGCGGCACCTTTATCCCGCTGCGCTTTGCCGAGGGTGAAGCCTTCCAGTTCGACTGGAGTGAGGACTGGGCGGTCATCGCCGGCGAGCGCACCAAGCTGCAGGTGGCTCAGTTCAAGCTCAGCCACAGTCGCGCCTTCTTCCTGCGTGCCTATCTGTTGCAGACTCACGAGATGCTGTTCGATGCCCATCACCACGCCTTTGTGGCCTGGGGCGGTATCCCGCGTCGCGGCATCTACGACAGCATGAAGACCGCCGTGGATCGCGTGCGCCAAGGCAAGTTGCGTGACGTCAACTTGCGCTTCAGCACCATGGTCAGCCACTACCTGTTCGACGCCGAGTTCTGTAACCCGGCCTCAGGCTGGGAGAAGGGGCAGATAGAGAAGAACGTGCAGGACAGCCGTCACCGCATCTGGCACCGCATGCCGGCATTCGGTTCGCTAGCTGCGCTCAATGACTGGCTGGCCGACCAGTGCGTGCGGTTGTGGCAGCAGACCCGCCATCCTGAGCTGGACATGACCCTCTGGGAGGCCTGGTCGCTGGAGCGGCCGCACCTGATGCCGGTGGGCCAGCCGTTCGATGGCTTTGTGGAGCACACCAAACGCGTCTCACCAACCTGCCTGGTGACCTTCGAGCGCAACCGCTACAGCGTACCGGCCTCGTTTGCCAACCGGCCCATCAGCCTGCGCGTCTATGCCCATCGGCTCGTGTTCGTCGCCGAAGGCCAAGTGATTGCCGAGCACACGCGGCACATCGACCGCAGTCATCAGCTTGGGCGCACGATCTATGACTGGCACCATTACCTCGCAGTGCTGCAGCGTAAGCCCGGTGCGCTGCGTAACGGTGCCCCGTTTGCTGAACTGCCAGAGGGCTTCCGGCGCCTGCAATCCACACTGCTCAAGCGCCCCGGTGGCGATCGCGAGATGGTCGAGATTCTGGCACTGGTGCTGTTGCACGATGAGCAGGCTGTGCTGACTGCGGTGGAACTCGCACTGGAGGCGGGCGCACCGTCCAAGCAAACCATCCTGAACATCCTGAGCCGCCTCCTGGAAGGCGAGCCCGTGGCACCGATCACCTCACCGCAGGCACTGGCGCTGCACGTCGAACCGCAGGCCAACGTCGGCCGCTACGACAGCCTGCGAGATCGGGAGGTGCATCATGCAGCATGAAGTCATGTTGGAGATGCTCAAGTCGTTGAAGCTGCATGGCATGGCGCAAGCGCTGGGCGACTTGGCGGCGCAGGACTCGCCGGCCTACCAGTCGGCCGTGGCCATCCTGTCGCGTCTGCTCAAGGCCGAACTCACCGAGCGCGAGGTGCGCTCGCTGGCCTATCAGATGAAGGTGGCGCGCTTCCCGGTCTATCGAGACCTGACCGGCTTCGACTTCAGCTGCAGCGAGGCCAACGAGGTGCTGGTGCGCCAGCTTCACCGCTGCGAGTTCCTCGAGTCGGCGCACAACATCGTATTGGTCGGCGGCCCGGGTACCGGCAAGACCCATCTCGGCACTGCCATCGGCGTGCAGGCCGTGGAGCATCATCATCGTCGGGTGCGCTTCTTCTCGACCGTGGAGTTGGTCAACGCGTTGGAGCTGGAGAAGGTCTCGGGCAAGCCGGGACACCTGGCCACGCGACTCATGTATGCCGACCTGGTAATCCTCGATGAGCTGGGCTATCTGCCATTCAGCCAGACCGGAGGTGCATTGCTGTTCCACCTGATCAGCAAGCTCTACGAGCGCACCAGCCTCGTCATCACCACCAACCTGAGCTTCGGCGAATGGTCCAGTGTCTTCGGGGACGCCAAGATGACCACCGCGCTACTGGACCGCCTCACGCACCACTGCCACATTGTTGAAACCGGCAACGATAGCTATCGTTTCAAGCACAGCACCACCCAGCCCAAGAAGGAGAAACGCACCGCCAAACAACCCGCACAAAGCGACACCTAACAGCCTTTGGGGTGGGTCAGTTTTCGATGCAAATCCTGGGTCAGGATTCCGTGCAAATCAACAGGTCTTTCCGCATCTCTGTCTCCACCATGTCTCAAAGTACATTGAGCCTATGCGACGGCGGCGGCGGTGACGGTACGACAGCGTACCGAGACGTATGACTTGAGCAGAGGTTGTGAGGGAGGCGTCGTGCGCTACACGTCGGCAGTTTCGGTCCAACGTTGCTGATCAAGCGATTCGAAGCGGCAAGTGAGGGCGTCAACATGTCGCCTTCGTTCGCCGCCGTACAGACGGTATGCCGACGTTGGACTAAGAATGGTCATTCGTTGGACAGGGTCTTCGTCTGCGCAGGTCGCGTGGCAGTTTGGCGCTCCAAGCATGGCGCGGTTAAGACGTGATGTACCTGGCGATCAACGCAGGTGCCGAGTTTGGAAGGAGCGTTGTCATGAACAAGGATCAAGTGAAGGGCCGCATTGAAGAAGCGAAGGGAAAGATGAAGGAAGCCGTCGGTAAGGTCACCGGAAAAGACGCAACCGCAGCGAAAGGAAAGGTCGAACAGATTGCAGGAAAAGCGCAAGCCGCGTACGGCGACGCGAAGGAAGCTCTCAAGAAGCAGCGCAAGCCCTGAGCGACCGTTCAGGGACGACGGACCGACGATCAGAGCGCCTGAAGGTCGGGGAGCAGGCGGTCAAACTCCCGCTTGACCACGGCGTAGCATTCACAGACGCGGCCTTCGAGGCCTGGCCGGTCCAGCACTTCGATATTGCCGTGGCTATAGCGGATCAGTCCGGCGGTCTGCAGCTTCAGCGCCGCCTCGGTGACGCCGGACCTGCGCACACCCAGCATGTTGGCGATCAGTTCCTGTGTCATGCGCAGCTCGTTGGACGGCAGGCGGTCCAGGCTCAGCAGCAGCCAACGACACAACTGCTGGTCGATCGAGTGGTGGCGATTGCAGACAGCCGTTTGCGCCATCTGCGTAATGAGTGCCTGGGTGTAGCGCAACAAAAGACGTTGCATGGCACCGGCGCGGGTGAACTCCTGTTTGAGGACGCGAGCGCTCAGGCGATACGCGGCTCCCGCGCTTTGAACCACTGCGCGGCTGGGCGTGGTTTCGCCGCCCATGAAGATGGCGATGCCGATCAGCCCTTCGTTCCCGACAATCGCGATTTCTCCTGACGAGCCGTTCTCCATGACATAGAGCAGGGACACGATGGCCGTGATGGGAAAGTAGACGTACTCAGGTCGGTCGCCCGATTCGTAGACAACTTGCCCCAGCGGCATGTCGACCAGGACAAGCTCTGGCGAGATTCTCGACCAGTCGTCAGGAGGAAGCACGGACAGCAGATGGTTCCGCTTCGGATTTGGTTGCGCCACCATGGCAGCCTCCTTTCCACTCGCCGTAGATTCGTATCCCAGCCATCAATGACTGTAGGGTTACAGAAACGATGGCTGCCGTGGGTCAACGCACCTCGTTGCCTAGGCTTTGTGCGGCCCACGCTCGTGACAGCACAATTTTAAGCGCGGCGATCACGGGTACCGACAAAAAAATGCCCGCAACCCCACCGAGTTGTTCGCCTGCGAGCAGCCCCACAATGACGAGGAGTGGACTGACCTTCACCCCCTCGCTCATCAGATAGGGGTTCAGCGCGTAGTCTTGGAACAGGCGGTAGGCGACGATGAATCCGATCAGCCAGAGCAAGTGCGGATACCCGCTAAAGCCGGCGACCGTGACTGTCGCCACCACCGCGGCCAACGGCCCAGCGAACGGAATGAACTCCAGCACTGCGGCCGTGGTTGCCAGCAGCAGCGCATAGGGCACGCCCAGCAAGTAAAACGCGATGCTGTAGACAATCAATGTGGCCAGCGACAACAGCAAGAGTGCCCGAACATAGCGAGACAGGAGGGTATCCAGATCCTCAATGATGCCCGCCCACAGGCGCCTATCGGAAGAGCGTATCCACGAAAGCAGCGCGGCATGAATCGATGGCGCTTCGTTGATCATCAGAAAGCTCATGATGGGGATGAGCACGAGATAGACGAGATTGCTAGCCGCGTGCATGACACCCAATCCAACGCTGCGAACCAGCGGCATGGCCTGGTCTGAACTCGTCGAGAGTTGCTCACGTACGAATTCCAGGATGCGCGCACGCAATGGTTCCAGGAAGCTCGGCAGCGAAAGACGATCTGCCATGGTGCTGGTATCAAGCAACTTTGGGAGTTGATCGGCGAGCCTGCCCGCTTCGTCCTGGACCGTCACACCAAACACCGAGCCAGCGACGATCGCCACGACAACGACCAGGATGAAGACGATACCGATCGATACGCTACGTGGTACCTTGCGCGGCATGTGCCGTTCCAGTCGCTCGACCAGCGGGTACAGCAAGTAGCTGAAGAACACAGCGAACACCGTGACCAACAGCACGGAGGCAATCTTGTAGACGATCAGTACGGCAAGCGCGAATAAGAAAACTGTCCAGACAATTTTGCCGGCACGTGGGTCAAATCCGAGCATGACGATTCCTCCTTGTCGGGGCTGTAGCAAAGCGAACCCCGATCGTTAGATTTGGCTCACGTGCGTCGCAATGCTTACACTGATTTTGGTGATCACCGCGTGGACCTTCGTCAGCGTGTCTAAGAACTCGCTGAAATGCGCCGCGTCCATACGATGATGCGTCGCGATTGCATTGGCCAGTTGTTCTCTAAGCTGACGAATGTTGGCAAGCAATGCGATGACATCGCGCACGAGTTCAGGGGTACTGAGGTTGTGCAACTGAATTGCGGCGATCGCAGCTTCAAGCTCATCAATCGCGCGAATATCGAATGACCTTTCTCCTGTGGCGATCGCGCTGACGGCTTGCTTATCGGGCAGCTCGCTGATAACGCGTCGTACCAGCTCCTCTGCCGCCATGGCAATTTCGCTCACCGCTTTCGCCAATGTGCGCCTCTCCATTCGCCTTTCCGTGCGCTGAAGGAGCCAACCTGCCAGCCACGTTCCCGCAATCGCGACAATGATGGCGACTGCCTGTACCCACGCCGCTAACGCGGGATGCTTTTCGATCCAATCCAGAAGGCTGCTCATGAGAGAGTTTTCGGTTCTTGACCCAAACGCAAACTGTCTCGTCTTCACCTGGGGTAGGTGGCCAGCGTCAAAACGGCATGCGAGACTCATTCCGACTGATTGAACGTGCCGGCTTCGATATCTTTCCTGAAATGCTGGACCCAATCGGCTCCATCGCCGAGTGGGTATTCCCTTGTAATTTTGGTCGATAGTCGGGTTACCGTCACGTAGCCCTGTAAACCGAGGTTCTCGTCGCCTTTTGGGTCAGTCGTATCTACTTCAAGAAGTTCGAAGTCATCTTCTGCCTGACCATTGCGCTGCAAGGTTGCAAGAAATTCCCGTTGTTCATCCGGTTCGATCAGTCGCACGATTGGTACCTCATCTGTTCAAAGGGGGGCGAACCGAGTGAAGGCCAGGAGTTCTGGGGTAGGTCATTGGGTGCCTTTCTACGCCGGCGTCCCGATGCCCGACCTCGCTTTCTCGATTGAACAGTTCGATCCGCCGAGTGTGTTTGTTAATGGCCCGAGAAAATTGTCGGACCGACCAGCGAAGTTGATGCAGTGGAGTGAACCGGCGACAAACGGTTGTCCGGAACGATGACGGCATGACGAAGGGGCACCTCCAGAGAGCCGCTCAGAGGCCAATTCGGCAGATCTTTCATCGCCGCCTGCTCAATTTATGCAACTTTCGCCGTTTGTTTGCTGCATTTATAGGCCATTCGTCGAAGCGATCCAGCCTCTTGCTGATGCAGACCATGCCATGTTGGCTAGGCACCAGCTTGCGCCTGTAATGGCTTGACTGTCATGTGCGCACTACATAAGCACTGCTGGTCGACCTAGACTGAAAAGCGCTCACAACGCTGAGCCCCCTCGCGATGGAGGGTCGACAAGTCTGGGTGCGGAAAGCAAGAATCCACGGATGTGTGCTTTGTGGAGCGCTTTATGCCGGTGCGCCGGATCCCCAAAAACTACCTCTTCGTCACGGGACGTCACGCCTCCCCACGGGCGGCCCAAGTCATTGAGTTCGAGTCGATTCTGGAGAAGGAGTACATGCTCCTGTTGGACTCGGATCCGCAAGTCGAATCGTACGAAGGCCAGCCCGTCGAGATTCCATTATCTCGCGGGCGGATCTATGTCCCAGATCTGCTGGTGACATATCGCCCCGCGTCTTTGGGCCTTCAGCGACCACCAGAGCTGGTGGAAGTCAAAACACAAGAGCACCTCAACCGATACGCTGAGAAGTACCGCGAGAAGTTCGCGGCGGCAGTTGTTTTCGCTGAAGAGCGGGGCTGGATTTTCGTGACCCGAACAGAGGCGGATGTCAGGACACCTCGCATCCAAAACCTGAAGTACTTGCACCGGTACCGCCATACACCAGCAGATCCGGCTGCCGCTGAGCGCTTGCTTGATGCGATGCGTCTGGAGGGTAGTCCAACAACGCCGGCGGCATTGCTCGGCAATCTGGCGGGCAGCCTAGAGGAACGTGCAAATTGGACCCCAGTACCACATCGACATTCATCTGCGGCCTGTCAAACAACCTCGCTATGGCGGGCACATCGAGCGGCTCATGGGAACCGTGTCGGAAGAATTGAAGGGGCTGAAAGGCGCAACCTTCGCGAACCCGCGGCAGAAGGGGGAATACGATGCCGAGGGTAATGCCTGTATGACCTTCGATGAGCTGGAGAAGTGGCTCGTCTTGATGTTTGCGCGATACCACCGCGCAGTGCACTCGGGCATCGGCACAACACCACTGACCAAGTGGCGCGAAGGCATTCTTGGAACACGGGAAAAGATCGGCCGCGGATTGCCACCGATACGCACCGATGCAGAGAAGGTCCGGATCGATTTCATGCCATATGAGGACCGGACCATCCAAGACTACGGTGTCGCGATCGCCGGAATTCACTACTTCCATGACATCTTGCGCCCGTGGGTGAACGCACGGGACCCAAAGGATTCGAAGCGGACCAGGCAGTTCCGGTTTCGCTACGACCCTAGCGACATGAGCGTGCTGTACTTTTTCGATCCCGATCTCAAACGCTATTTCGCGATCGACACCTTCCAGATCTTGATCCGGAGAAGGAGGTGACCAAGTCTCCGGTGGTGATGATTGACGCGCCGCCTAAGCCTGATCTCTCGGACTTCTACAGCCGGATTATGGATAGTCTGATGACGCCGTATAAACCAACGGCTCCGGTCTATGAAAAGTACTCGCAGGTCAAACGGCTTTTCGGCGAGATGGATGTGCGAATCCTCATCGTTGACGAGATCCATCATTTGATTGCCGGGGGGCTCACCAAGCAGCGCGAATTTCGCAATGCCCTCAAGAGCCTGAGCAACGAAGCGAAGATCAGCATCGTCGCCTCCGGGATCGAAGAGGCGTACAACGCGTTCAACGCTGATCCACAGATGTCGAGCCGATTCGTACCAATCGAGATGCCTAGCTGGACGCCGGGCCGGCAGTTGGGAACGTTGCTGATGACCCTTGAACACCGGACACCGCTTCGTAAGCCGTCAGGGCTGCATCGCCCGGAGATGATGCAAGCGATCTACATGAAGAGCGAGTCTACCCTCGGAGACATCTTCGACCTCGTGAAGACTGCGGCGGTGGAGGCCGTTCGGTCCGGGAACGAGGCGATCACAGAACACCAGCTTACCGAGTTGGATTGGGTCCCACCCTCCAAGCGCAGGACGTACACACGACGGCTATGAAAACGTGGTCATGTGCAAAGACGCCGCTCTGGCCAGTTCGGTACAAGCCCATACCGGGTGAGCTTTTATCGAGTTGGATCGTGCGGCTAGCGCATGGCCATGGAATGAGTGTGATGCCGTTCTGCAATGTGGCACTTGGCCCTGCAACTCGGGTGCTGACAGTGGATATTGATCGACACGGTCCCGAATCGCTTCTGACATCACTGGCCTTGCACACTGGAACCCCTCTGGAGGTAGTTCGTCGGGCCACGCTCCGTGTCTATGAGCAGATCCTGTACCCACAGTTTCACGTTGGGGGATCCCTTCCGTGGGTGATCTCCATCAATCTGCCGCGGGGAACCCGGTTCGGTCCAGGTCTTCAGTTCTGTCCATACTGCCTGAGGGGCGACCCAATACCGCACTTCCGCCTCCGCTGGCGGGTTGCACTGCAAACCTTCTGTGAGCGGCACCAATGTGTACTACTTGATCGGTGCCCGCGCTGCCGCGCTTGCTTGTTCATCCAGCGGGTGGATGCGAGTTTGTATCATGTCGAAACTGACGGAATTTGCCATTGCCCCAACTGCGACTACGACCTTCGGCTGGCGGAGGCGCCCGTCGTAGACGATCGAGGGAGCGGTCTCCTTCCGCAGCTGCAGCAACTGACGCGCGACCTCTCCGTCGAGAACGCAGTCGGTCGGCGTGAACTGTTGGAGCGTCTACACGCTATGGCAGTGACAGTGTTGTCCTGCAAGGTTACACCGCGTCTCTGCAATTGCTTAGCTTGCCGCTTCGGCTGCTCCGACTTGGAAATTCAGCAGGCCAGAAAGCCGGCGCTGGAATTGCAATCTGTGCTGACCCGGCACGCCGTGCTGTTATGGTCGCTCTGGCTTCTTCAACATGATCCCGAAGCGCATGAGCGTCCAGTCAAGCCCATCGCTCCGCTGCACCATCCGTTCATCAAAGATATCTTTGCGCAGTACCGGCGCGAAGCAACCGTCCAGGCACGTCCCGATTCACCGGTCGAGCTTTCGATGGTAAGAAGCAGCTCATCGCCGATACGTGATGGCCGCGTGTTGCAGCTGCATTGAGATCCACGAGCGCAATTCTTCGGGAGCACTGATCTGGGTGTGCTCCAAGGCCATAACCTGATACTCGGTACCGTCCTGGACCGAGATGAACGCTTCCGTCGCTGCCTGGATCGCACGCTGTATCGTGTCTTCACCCTTGTCCTCCAACGGGACGGCAAACGATATGGGTGGGCAGGCTTCGTGAACCATGAGCAACGTGGACGCTTCCTTAGAGGAGACCGTGAAGGCGGCTACACGCTTGAGCCTGTGCCCGTCTTCCGGAACCAGCAGGTGTTCGTTCAGTACTCCATCCTCGTCCGCGATCAGTGGCATCGGAACGGACCACCCGTCGTCACGACTCGCCGTCAGTACTCGCACAGAAGTGTCATTCAGTGCGGATAGTGCTTTGACTGCGTGATCCAAGAATTCCGGTGGGTCGGGGATTTCGTCGTCGCCTTCGACGATTTGCGCTTCTCGGATTCGCTTCGTGGAGCCAGGGTCGCCGATCGCGTGCTCGCTGATTGGTTCACCACGTGAGGCACTTGCACGGGGCCTTTGTCCGGCGATAGTGCGATCCGCGAAGACCCATTTATTCTCCAAGTCGACGAACCGCCGATTGCCGCGCATGGGCATCGTGGCCGGAGCGAGCTGTGACGAGGGGTCACGCTCCTCGAGGCTGATTTGGGAGGGCTCCTTCGCTCTCCGGGCTGAAGGCGCTGCCTCCTGTGGCGGGGTATCAGGCGCCGTACTGGAGCCGCGCGCTTTCTTCGTGCCCGTCACGCAGAATCGCAATGACTTGAAGGGGAACGGGTAACCCCAGATCGCCGAAGTCGTCTGATGTCCCGCATACGCAGCAAGAACACCAAGCCCGAAGTCGAAGTGCGATCAACTTTGCACCGAATGGGATATCGATACGTGCTGCATAAGCGAGGGCTCCCCGGTACCCCCGATCTGGTGTTTCCGGCCCGAGCGAAGGTTCTTTTTGTTCATGGGTGCTACTGGCATGGGCACACATGCAAGTACGGCAAGGCGCAGTCGAAAAGTAATGTCGAGTTTTGGCAACAAAAGATCGACACTAACCGCCGTCGTGATCGTCGCAACTTGCGCAAGTTGCGTGCTGCGGGATGGAGCGTTGCGACGGTCTGGGAGTGCCAAATTAAGCAGCGCAAATGGCTAGATCGGATTGTCCGATTTCTTGAGGGATGATTGGATCCTGAGGCTCGATATACAGCCCTCCGAAAATCCCGGGTTTAGGCGCTGGAAGCAGGACGGCCCCTGAAAACGGTCATGCCCAGAGTACGCCAAACTTATGGCTCAAGGATCACTTTCTTTCCTTGGACTCCTGCGCGGTGCTAGGGGTAGGCTGAGCTTCCAACTCATTGTTTCGCGCGCGCTGGATGTAGGTGGGTGAAATGTTCTGTTCCTTGAGTCGATGCACTGCCTGGGCAACTGCCGCGTTAGCGCGTACTAGGAACAGATTGCTGGTCATAAAACGCCCGAGTTTGTCAGTCGGCATCGCTTTCTCCGTCTCGTCTGCATACAGCATACCGCTGTCGGTGTCCTAGCGTCGCTTGGTACGCGACCCTAAGAGGTCGCGCCTCGTAGTCGGGAGGCGTTTGTTCGCGCGGTGCGAAATTCATCCATCCACGAGTTGTCGCTAGCGCGGCTGGGGACGCGGATCTGGGCGATTCAGTGTTGAAGAGCAACTTTGATATTTTCTAGCCTACTTCGCTATTTTCTAATTTCCTCCGCTACGTTGACACCGTCACACTTTGTGACGGCAATAGCGCACGCCTAATTGATAGATAAAAACAATCAAATTAACTAAGCAATAGGCTGAAGGTAGACTATCTTCCATGGTGAGCCCCATCGCTCACCTCCAAACCATGGAGTCAGTCATGTCTTTGCACCTTGCCTCAAACGCTGTTGCGACCGTGCTGGAATGGCTCGCCGCCTATGGTGAATCGCGCTGATCGGATGGCTGTAAGAGGTGGCCCTCACCTGTGGTGTGGGACGCCAGGACGGCGCAGGGTCGCAAGGAGAAAGAATCGTGGCAATGGTGCGAATGTTTGTTTCGGAATGGCAGGGGTTTGTGGGCACCGTGCGCGCTTCGCAAGCTGAGGTGCCGACGCTGTCTGGCATGCCTGGCAGTGCAGCCGGTGGCTGCGGCATGCGTGTCGCAGAATCCGCCCGCCTGCAACGCAAGTGGGTGCGCAAGCAGATCGGTCTGACCATCGTGGCCGCCGGCGCTACGATCGTGCTCCTGCACGGTATCGTGCAGTTGAGCGCCTGATTGTTCAGTTGCCACCCGCGTTGCGTTTCGTCACGGGACGAGGCGACGATCGGAACTTGCCGCGCGAGTGGCAACCGAAAGAGGGCCTGGCGCACGCACGGCCCGACGCTGAATCAGCGGGCATCGCGTTTTTTCACACCACTTCAATAGGGGAATCCAGATGGCAAAGAAGAACAGCGGCGCGACTGCCGCCGCCCAGATCAACATCGGCATTGCTGACAAGGATCGCAAGAAGATCGCCGAAGGCTTGTCGCGCCTGCTGGCCGATACCTACTCGCTCTATCTGAAGACGCATTACTTCCACTGGAACGTGACCGGCCCGATGTTCAACACGCTGCATCTGATGTTCGAGACGCAGTACAACGAACTGTGGAATGCCGTCGACCCGGTGGCCGAGCGTATCCGCGCACTGGGTTATCCGGCGCCGGGCTCGTATTCGGAGTTCGCCAAGCTGTCGTCGATTCCGGAATCGAAGGGCATTCCTGAGGCGATGGACATGGTGCGCGAGCTGGTGGCCGGCCACGAAGCCGTGACGCGCACCGCCCGCAGCCTGTTCCCGGATGTCGACAAGGCCGCTGACGAACCGACCGCTGATCTGCTGACGCAACGTATGGACACGCACGAAAAGACCGCGTGGATGCTGCGCTCGCTTCTGGCATAAGACTGGCTTGACGGCCGTCCGCCAAGTTTGCGGCAGGCGTTTCAACAGCAGCGAATGGTGCCCCACCCGCGAGCCCGCTGTGTTGCGGGAGGGGCTGCATCAACCCCCATGACCCAAACGAGAGAACCATGACGACTGAAGCTAAATGCCCGTTTTCCGGCCATGCCCCCGCTGCTTCCCACGCCTTCGGTGGCGGTACGTCCAACAAGGACTGGTGGCCCAATCAGCTGCGCGTGGATTTGCTGAACCAGCATTCCGAGAAGTCGGATCCGCTCGGCGCCAAGTTTGACTACCGCGAGTCGTTCAAGTCGATCGACTACGACGCGCTCAAAGCCGACCTGCGCCGACTGATGACGGATTCGCAAGACTGGTGGCCGGCAGATTTCGGCCACTATGGCCCGCAGTTCATCCGCATGGCCTGGCACGCTGCCGGCACGTACCGCACGGGCGATGGCCGCGGCGGCGCAGGCCGGGGCCAGCAGCGCTTTGCGCCGCTCAATTCGTGGCCCGACAACGTCAACATCGATAAATCGCGTCGCTTGCTGTGGCCGATCAAGCAGAAGTACGGCCAGGCGATCTCGTGGGCCGACCTGCTGATCCTGACGGGCAATGTGGCACTCGAAACCATGGGTTTCCGCACCTTCGGCTTTGCTGCGGGCCGTGAAGACACCTGGGAACCGGACAACGATGTCTATTGGGGCAATGAGAGCACCTGGCTGGCCGCGACCCGCTATTCGGGCGACCGCAACCTCGCCAACCCGCTCGCCGCTGTGCAGATGGGCCTGATCTACGTGAACCCGGAAGGTCCGGAGCATGCTCACGGCGATCCGCTTGCGGCTGCGAAAGACATTCGTGACACCTTCGCCCGCATGGCAATGGACGACGAAGAAACCGTCGCGTTGATCGCTGGCGGCCACACTTTTGGCAAGACGCACGGCGCGGGCGCCGCCAACCACCTTGGCGCCGACGTCGAGGCTGCGCCGCTCGAGGCCCAAGGCCTGGGCTGGGCCAGCACCTATGAGTCTGGCAAGGGCGCCCACGCGATCACCAGCGGGCTGGAAGTCACCTGGACGCAAACCCCCGCGCAATGGAGCAACTACTTCTTCGAGAACCTGTTCGCGTACGAATGGGTACAGGAGAAGAGCCCGGCCGGTGCGCTGCAGTGGGTGGCCAAGGATGCCGAGGCGGTCATTCCAGGCCCGACGCCCGATTCGCCCAAGCGCCGCCCGACCATGTTGACGACCGATCTGTCGCTGCGTTTCGACCCGGCGTACGAGAAGATCTCGCGCCGCTTCCTCGACAACCCGCAGGCGTTTGCTGAAGCGTTCGCGCGCGCTTGGTTCAAGCTCACGCATCGCGATCTTGGGCCCAAGTCCCGCTACCTCGGTCCGGAAGTGCCGCGTGAAGACCTGATCTGGCAAGACCCACTGCCGGCCGCAACGCACAAGCCGACGGCGGCCGATATTGCCGACCTGAAGGCGACGATTGCCGCCTCGGGCCTGTCGGCATCGGAACTTGTCGCGGTGGCCTGGGCTTCTGCCTCGACCTTCCGTGGTTCGGACAAGCGTGGTGGCGCAAATGGTGCGCGCATCCGTTTGGCGCCGCAGACCGACTGGGCGGTCAACCAACCGGTTGCCGGCACGCTGGCGAAGCTCGAAGCGATTCAGCAGGCCTCGGGCAAGGCCTCGCTGGCGGACGTGATCGTGCTGGCCGGCGGCGTGGGGATCGAGCTGGCCGCCAAGGCAGCCGGCACGACCCTCACCGTGCCGTTCACGCCGGGCCGCGTTGACGCCACCGCCGAACAGACCGACGCCACTTCGTTCGCACCGCTCGAGCCCGTTGCCGATGGCTTCCGCAACTATCAGAAGGCGGCGTACGCAATGCCGGCAGAAGTCCTGCTGCTCGACAAGGCGCAGTTGCTGACGCTGACCGCGCCAGAGCTTACCGTGCTGATCGGTGGCCTGCGTGCCATCAACATCAATGCAGATGGCAGCCAGCATGGCGTGTTCACCGCCACGCCGGGTGCGTTGACCAACGACTTCTTCGTCAACCTGCTCGACATGGGCACCGAATGGAAGGCCGTCGGCGACATCTATGAGGGCTACGACCGCAAGACGGGTCAGCTCAAGTGGACCGGCACGCGCGTCGATCTGGTGTTTGGCTCCAATTCGATCCTGCGTGCCCTGGCCGAGGTGTTTGGCAGCGCCGACGGCAAGGAACGCTTCCTCAGTGAGTTCGTGGCAGCGTGGGTCAAGGTGATGAATCTGGACCGTTTCGATCTGGCCTGAGCCTGAATCCTCAACCCCAAGTCATCGGGACTAAAATGGCGCCTTGCCTCGTGCAGGCGCCATTTTTCTTTGGTGATTTCCCATGCAATCGTCCGCTGCCCAACCCAGCCGCCTCATGCTCTACGCGCGCCTGATGCGCATGGACAAACCGATCGGCACGCTGCTGCTGCTGTGGCCGACGCTGTGGGCGCTGTGGATGGCCGCCGATGGGCATCCGCCGCCGTCGCTGGTGGCAATCTTCTCGGTCGGCACGTTCCTGATGCGCTCGGCCGGCTGTGCCGTCAATGATTGGGCAGACCGCGATTTCGACAAGCACGTCAAACGCACCAGAGAACGGCCGCTCACCGCTGGACTGATCGCCCCATGGGAAGCACTGGCCGTGGCTGCGGCGCTGTCGCTCGTCGCTTTCACGCTGATCCTGCCGCTCAATGCGCTGACCAAGTGGATGTCGGTGGCGGCCATCGTGATTGCCGGCACGTATCCGTTCTTCAAGCGGTTCTTTGCGATTCCGCAGGCGTACCTGGGGATTGCGTTTGGGTTTGGGATTCCGATGGCGTACGCGGCGGTGCAGGATCAGGTGCCGGTGC
This sequence comes from Ralstonia sp. SET104, assembly GCF_003851545.1. GTDB lineage: Bacteria > Pseudomonadota > Gammaproteobacteria > Burkholderiales > Burkholderiaceae > Ralstonia. The sequence continues at coordinate 27,324 of NZ_BHVX01000013.1, forward strand.
TTGCGTGGCTGATGCTCGTGGCCAATGTGTTCTGGGCCATTGCCTACGACACGGCTTATGCGATGGTGGATCGTGATGACGATCTGCTCATTGGCATCAAGACGTCGGCGATTACCTTCGGCCGCTATGACGTGGCGGCGATCATGCTCTGCTACGTCGGGTTTTTCGGGATCATGGCCTGGGCCGGCCATGTGATGGCGCTAGGTGTGGCGTATTGGATTGGGTTTGCTGCCGCCGTGGCGTTGGCGCTTTGGTATTACCCGATGCTGCAGACGCGGGATCGGATGAAGTGCTTCTTTGTTTTCCGGCATAACAACTGGCTGGGGGCTTGCTTGTTTGCCGGGGTGGCGGTTGGGTATTTGCTGCGCTAAGGCGCTAGTGGCGTCCCTTTCGTTCCCTGCAGGAGGGCGAAAGGGACGCCACTAACACAACCCGTCACCAAAAACCCAGTTCCAAAACCTCAATCCCGCCCAAACTCCTCACCCATCTCCTTACCGCGAGCCGCCGCGGCATGCATGGCCTGCACAAAGGCCGCCTTGATGCCAGCACCTTCCATTGCAGTGAGCGCCGCATAGGTCGTACCGCCCTTGGAGGTCACGCGCTCGCGCAGCACTTCAACCGGTTCAGTCGATTGCCCGGCCAGCGTGGCAGCGCCAATAAACGTCTCCACCGCCAACGTGCGCCCATCTTCAGCCGATAGCCCCAGCTCTTGAGCCGCCTGCTGCATCGCCTCTATGAAATAGAACACATAGGCCGGGCCGCTACCCGAGATGGCCGTCACCGCATCAATCTGCGCCTCGGCAGGTACCCACACACTCTTGCCGACAGCGTTGGCAACAGCGCTGGCCGTCGCGCGATCACGCTCCGACAGACCGGCGTTGGCCGCCAGACCCGTCATGCCAAGGCCTGACAACGCAGGTGTATTGGGCATCGCGCGCACAACACGCACATGGTCATTCAGCCAGCGCGACAGATCCTGGATACGAATACCCGCCGCCACCGACAGCACCAGGCTGTCACGCAGATGCGGCGCCAGTTGCGCACACACCTCACGCATCTGCTGCGGCTTCACGGCCAGGACGATCACGTCGCGGTCGGCCAGCTCGGCCCCCGGGGCAGCAGCGGTGCGGACACCCCAGGTTTGTTCAGCGCGGCTGCGGGCCGGCTCGGTCGGGTCAACCACCACAATGTTGGCGCCGTGCGCGCCCTTGGCAATCAGGCCGCCGATAAGGGCCGCCGCCATGTTGCCGCCGCCGATGAAGCCGAGTTTCAGAGTGTCGAGCATGAGAGTGATGGTGAAAGAGAAAGCAGGAATTCAGGCGTTTGCATAATGTCGCGCGCCGAAGATGGCACTGCCGACGCGCACGATGGTGGCGCCCTCTGCCACTGCATCTTCCAGGTCGGCGGACATGCCCATCGATAGCGTATCGAGCGGGATGCCGGCCTCGCGCAGCCGATCCGCCAGCACGCGCAGATCGGCAAAAGGCTGGCGCTGGGCGGCGGGATCGTCGCTGGGCTCAGGCACAGCCATCAGGCCGCGCAGTTGCAGGCGGGGCAGGGCCGTCACAGCGCGCGCCACAGCCAGCACTTCGCCAAAATCGGGCGGCAATCCATGCTTGCTGGCCTGGCGACTGACGTTGATTTCCAGGCAGACCTGCAAAGGTGGAAGATGGTCGGGGCGCTGGGCCGAGAGGCGTTCGGCAATTTTGAGCCGGTCGACGCTGTGCACCCAATCGAACTGCTCCGCCACGGCGCGCGTTTTGTTGCTTTGCAGCGGGCCGATGAAGTGCCAGTGGATCGGGTCGGCACCCGTGCGCAGGTCGGCCAGCGCGTCGATCTTGGCGATGCCTTCCTGCACGTAGTTTTCGCCGAAAAGGCGTTGGCCGGCGGCATGCGCGGCGCGTACGGCATCGGCGTCGAACGTCTTGGAAACGGCCAGCAATGTGACACCCGCAGCATCGCGCGAAGCCAGTGTGCAGGCCGTTGTGATCCGTTGACGCACGGCTTGCAAGTTGGCTGCGATTACAGACATAATCCGGCGACGTTTGTTACAAATAAACAAGGTTCCGGCACGTCAAATCAACGGCTCGGAGCGCGTCTGGAGGCGCCATTGCGACGCCCGGGCGACATAAAAAAGTCGGGGGTCATTATAAGATGGACATCGCGCAGCTTTTGGCGTTTTCCGCCAAGAACAAGGCGTCGGACTTGCACCTGTCGGCCGGACTGCCGCCGATGATCCGGATCCATGGCGACATGCGCCGGATCAACGTGCCGCCGCTGACGCACCAAGACGTGCACTCCATGGTGTACGACATCATGAGCGACGGGCAGCGCAAGGTCTACGAAGAAAACCTGGAAGTCGACTTCTCGTTTGAGATCCCGGGCCTCTCGCGCTTTCGGGTCAACGCTTTCAACCAGAACCGCGGCGCTTCGGCCGTGTTCCGGACGATTCCGTCCAAGGTGCTGTCGCTGGATGACCTGAAGGCGCCTGCCGTGTTTGCCGATCTGTCGATGAAGCCGCGCGGCCTGGTGCTTGTCACCGGCCCGACCGGTTCGGGCAAGTCGACCACGCTGGCGGCGATGGTCAACCACCGCAACGAAAACGACATGGGCCACATCCTCACGGTGGAGGACCCGATCGAATTCGTGCACGAATCCAAGAAGAGCCTGATCAACCAGCGCGAACTCGGGCCGCATACGCACTCGTTCGCCAATGCGTTGAAGTCTGCACTGCGTGAAGACCCGGACGTCGTCCTGGTTGGCGAATTGCGTGATCTGGAAACCATCCGCCTGGCGCTTACCGCGGCAGAAACGGGCCACTTGGTGTTCGGCACGCTGCACACCAGCTCGGCGGCCAAGACCATCGACCGGGTCGTCGACGTGTTCCCGTCGGACGAGAAGGAGATGGTCCGAACCATGCTTTCCGAATCGCTGGAGGCGGTGATCTCGCAGACGCTGCTCAAGACGCGCGACGGCTCGGGCCGGATTGCGGCGCATGAGATCATGATCGCCACGCCGGCCATCCGCCATTTGATCCGCGAGAACAAGATCTCGCAGATGTACTCCATGATGCAGACCAGCAGCGGCATGGGCATGCAGACGCTCGACCAGTGTCTGGGCGATCTCATCAAGCGCTCGGCGATCAACTACGCAGACGCACGCGCTATCGCCAAGAACCCGGACGCGTTCGCTAGCTGACGCATTGACGGTCGCCACTGCGACCTATCATCGATTTCAAGGAGGGGCACGCCATGCTGGACCGCGAAGCCGCCACCAAATACATCCACGAACTTTTGCAGTTGATGGTGAGCAGCCGTGGCTCGGACTTGTTCATCACGTCAGATTTTCCGCCCGCCATCAAGGTGGACGGCAAAATCACGCCGATCTCGCAGCAGCCGCTGAACGCGGGCCAGGCCATCGGTCTGGTCAAGGCGATCATGAACGAGAAGCAACTGCGCGAGTACGAAGAAAGCTCCGAGTGCAACTTCGCTATCACGGCGCCGGGCGCCGGGCGTTTTCGTGTGTCGGCGTTCATACAGCAGGGCCGCGCGGGCATGGTGCTGCGGACCATCAACACGAAGATCCCGACGCTGGGCGAGTTGGATCTGCCGCCGCTGCTCAATGAGATCGTGATGAGCAAGCGCGGCCTGGTGATCGTGGTGGGCGCCACGGGCTCGGGCAAGTCGACCTCGCTGGCGGCCATGGTGGGCCATCGCAACGCGAATTCGTACGGCCACATCATCACCATTGAAGACCCGGTGGAATACGTGCACGCGCACCAGAACTGCGTGGTCACGCAGCGCGAGGTGGGCGTCGATACCGAGTCGTGGCACGTGGCCCTGAAGAACACGCTGCGTCAGGCACCGGATGTGATTCTGATTGGCGAAATCCGGGATCGCGACACGATGGAATACGCCATTCAGTATGCGGAAACCGGCCACCTGTGTCTGGCCACGCTGCACGCGAACAGCTCGAACCAGGCCATCGACCGGATCATCAACTTCTTCCCCGAAGAGAAGCGTCAGCAACTGCTGATCGACTTGTCTTTGAACCTGCGCGCCATGATTGCGCAGCGCCTGTTGCCGCGTAATGGCAAGAAGGGCCGCGTGCCGGCGGTCGAGATCATGTTGGCCACGCCGCTGGTACAGGACCTCATCTTCAAGGGCGAAGTGCACGAACTGAAAGAGGTGATGAAGAAATCGCGCGAGCAGGGGATGATTTCGTTCGACCAAGCGCTGTTCGAGCTGTACGAGGAAGGCAAAATCACGTACGAAGATGCACTGCGCAATGCAGACTCGCTCAACGACTTGCGCCTGCAGATCAAGCTGCATAGCAAGCGCGGTGGCCAGACCGACCTCTCGGCCGGTACCGAGCACTTGAACGTGGTGTGACGTAGTCAAATCACTACATCATTTGAGGTATTTTGGGGCGCATAACGTTTGCGCCCCATACTGCGTCACCCAAAATTCATTCCGGTTCCTTAATATTTGACGAGAATTGCCGTTTGAAGGGCAAGCGCACGTCCCGGGTCTCATTGGAGGGCGTGCGTACTAAAACGATAAGTGCATCAGCAAATACGGGTGGGTAGAAAACGTGGCAAGCAAGCCGATACGCCTGCGCGCGCAAGCGGCGCGGGGCTTTACGCTGATTGAGTTGATGATCACGGTGGCGATCGTCGCCATCCTGGCCGCCATCGCTTATCCCAGCTACGTCCAATACATCGTCCGCTCCAATCGGGCAGCGGCGGAATCCTTCATGCAGGAAGTGGCGGCCGCGCAGGAGCGCTACCTGCTCGACAATCGAGCCTATGCGCCGGACTTGGCGGCTCTGCAGTACGCCAGCAACGTACCGGCCAACGTTGCGCCCAACTACACCTTCCTGCTGAGCGCCAGCAGCGTGCCGCCGTCATACCAACTGGCCGCGAATCCGAAAGGTTCGCAGCAGACGAACGACACCACGTGCGGCACGCTCACCCTGACGAACACTGGTGCCAAGGCGGCTTCCACTGGCGCCTTGAACTGCTGGAAATGAGGCAAGCCATGGATACGCTGCGCAAGCCCACCCGAGGTTTCACGCTGACCGAGCTGATGGTCACGTTAGCCGTGCTCGCCATTCTCGTGACGATTGCCGTGCCGTCCTTCTCAGGCATGATCGCGACCCAGGCGACGCGCAATGCGTCGTTCGATTTGTCGTCAGCCGTGTCATTGGCGCGGGCGGAGGCGGTCAAACAGAACGCCATCGCAACGGTGTCGACTACCAGCAACTGGGCCGCCGGCTGGACGCTGAAGGTTGGCACATCCGCCACGTTGATTCGCACATTCGGCCCCTACAGCGGCGTCACCATTGCGACGAACAGTGGCACCACGCTGTCGTTCGGTAACGATGGCCGGCCCACCGCGGGCGGCGTCACGTTTCAGATTACGCCGACAGGTTCGTCGCAATCGGTTTCGCCGAGTTGTGTGCAGGTGGGCGGCACGGGACGCGTTGCCGTGGTTTCGGGGGCATGCACATGAGCGACATCGCACGCTTGCTCCATCGCCGGTTGCGCAAGGCCGAGCAGCGCGGCTCGACCCTGATCGAGATCCTGATCTCGGTGGTGATTTTGCTAGTGGCGCTGCTGGGCGCTGCCGGAATGATGGTGCGCTCGAACCAGTCGGAGATGGAGTCTTACCAGCGCGTGCAAGCCCTGACGCTGTTGCAGGACATGGCCGCGCGGATCAACGCCAACCGCCAGGTCGCTACGTGCTACGCGGTGGCGGGCACCACCACTACGGTTGGCACGGGTGGTACCTCGGCACCGAGTTGCACGACGGGCACGGCCGCGCAGAAAGCCACCGTGTCGACCGATTTTTCCGACTGGAATAAGGCGCTGCTCGGCAATACCGAGACCGCCGCAAGCGGTGCCGTTGCCCTTGGCACCATGATCGGCGCGCGCGGCTGTATCGATGCCGTTGACCCTGTTAACCAGATCTATCGCGTGACGGTCGTGTGGCAAGGCGTGATCAAGACCGTGGCGCCCTCGTTGCCATGCGGCAGCGGCAATTTCGGTGACGAAACCTACCGCCGCGCCATCAGCGTGCAGGTGCGAATGGGGGTGCTGTCATGACCCCAAATCGCACGTTGCGGCACCTGCAGCGCGGGATGTCGCTGATCGAACTGATGGTCGGCATGACGCTGGGGCTGTTGTTGCTCACCGCGCTGGCAAGCCTGTATGCGTCGACCTCGCAATCGCGCGTGCAACTGAGCAACAGCGCCACGCAGATCGAGAACGGCCGCTATGCGCTCGACATCATCAGCCAGGAGGTCGGGCTCGGAGGCTTTCTCGGCGGTCTGAATCTGCTGGGTACCTCCGCACTTGCCACGCCCGATGTCTGCGCCGCTGCTACCAACGCCCTTGGCTTCAGCAATAGCCCGGCGACGGTGCCGGTGGCTATTTATGGTTACGCGCCGGGCGCGAACGCAGCGCCATGCCTGCCCAACCGGTGGGCCAATTCGGAGATCCTGGTGGTGCGGCGCGTGTCGAGCACCAAAATTCCGGCGAGTGCGGCCGTAGCGGGCCAAGCCTATCTGCAGGACTCTTTCTGCGGCACAGACACCGTGCCCTTCGTATTCAGCGCGACCCCGACAGACTTCACCCTCAGTGACAAGACCTGCAACAAGCGGGCGGATGTGCGCCAAGTCAGCGTGCGCGCGTTCTATCTCGCCACATGCGACCTCTGCGGCACGGGCGGCGACAGCATTCGCACGCTCAAGATGGTTGAATTTTCCAACGGCGCGATGCAGCAGCCGCCCAACTCGATTGCCCAGGGCATCGACGACGTGCATTTTGCCTATGGCGTTGACGTGGACGGCAATGGCTCGCCCGATTGCTATGTCGCCGATCCGGGCGTCGACAACAGCACCGCGTGCCAAAACGTGGGCGGCTACAACTGGCTCGCCTCTGCCACGACCAACTGGAGCAACGTGACCGCCGTGCGCATCAACGTGCTTGCGCGCACGCTGAGCGCGTCACCGGGCTGGACGGATACGCGGTCCTACGACATGGGCCGCGGCACGCTCACCCCCTCTTTCAACGATGGCTACAAGCGACATGTCTATGCAGAACTCGCGCGTGTTGCCAATGTTGCCGGCCCACGGGAGTAGGTAGCCATGCGGCGCTTATCGGTTCGCCACTCGGCACGTCAGTCCGGCGTGACCCTCGTTGTCACGCTGATCTTCCTGGCGATCTTCATGGGCATCGTCGTGATGATGATGAACTCGGGCGTGATCAATACCAAGATCGCCGCCAACCAGCAATACGGTGTAGAAGCGCGCAGCGCCGCGCAGCAGGGCATCGAACAGGTCATCAGCGTGGATTTCACCTCTAACCCGGTCGCCACCAGCGTGCCGGTGGATGTGAACGGCGATGGCAAGACGGACTACACCGCGCAAGTTGCGGCGCCCACTTGCCTGGCTACCAAAGCAATTGCCAACACGCAATTGACCACGGACACGAGCAACCCGAACTTCGCCACTGATTCATCTTGCTTCGGTGGCGTGAACAACAACTCCGACACCGGCATCCTGACCGCCGCCGGTACGCCGGGCGGCCAGTCGAATTGCAGTGCAACGCAGTGGGATGTTGTCGCCAGCGTCAATGACGCCAATGGCACGGCAGTCAGCACCCAGTTGCACCAGGGTGTTGCCGTTCGCGTGTTGACCGGCACCGCTTGCCCCTAAGCCTCCGCGCAAACCAGGAAGAACCCATATGCGCTCCATTGCCCAACGACTTGCTTTTGCCGCTACGGCAACCCTGGCGCTTGCGCTGGCGGCTTCGCAGCCTGCCGGTGCGGAAGACATCGATCTCTATACCGGACTGACGCCACAGTCGGGCAAACCGAACGTCCTCATTATTTTTGATGACGGCGCCAACTCCGATGCCAACGCCACCTTCACGTGCGGGGCGCAGGGGCTGACGGTCTCCAATCCGACCAAGAGCTCGGGGGCCGAGCAATGCGCGCTGTATGGGGCGTTGCAGTCGATTGGGACCACCGCCAATTCTCCATTGCTGGGGAACTTCAACCTCGGGTTGATGATGTTTGACCCGAAGAGCCCTGGGGGCGTGTTCAGGTTTCCTTCGACCAGCCCGCAGGCCCTGCAGTTGATGGACGCCAACGGAATCAACAGCTTCCTCGCGTACATGCAGAACAAGTTCCCAAGCGATCTCAATGGGAACAACGTGCAGACCTCTGGCGCAATGCAAGAGGCCTGGGCGTTCTATGCCGGCAAGACCGGGTTGTCCGGCACCAGTTACACCTCGCCGATCACCAATCCGTGCCAGCGCAACTACATCATCTACATCGCCAACGCGACCAACAGCGGCCACCCGGCGGAAAGCGACTCGCAGATGGCGAGCGCGCTGCAGGCCGCCGTGCCTACGCCCACGACTGCGCAGATGCAGCAGATCGTCATTCCCAACGGTAGCAAGTACGCGTCGAACTGGGGCGACGAATGGGCGCGCTACATGTATCAGACCGATCTGAAAGGGAGCACGGCGACGTACCCGCAGAACGTGACGACGTACACCATTACGGTGTCGGACGGCAACAACTCGGACTACGCCAATTTTGATCAGAGCATGTCCACCAACGGCGGTGGTTCAGACACCTACGTGCAGTTGGGCAAGCCGGGCGCGCTGGCCGATGCCATTCTCAAGATCCTCAATGAAGTGCAGGCGGTCAACAGCGTGTTTGCCTCGGTCAGCTTGCCGGCGGCGGTCAATGCGCAAGGGCAGTTTCTGAACCAGGTGTACATCGGCATGTTCCGCCCGGATGCCACCGCTGCACCGCGCTGGATGGGCAACCTCAAGCAATATCAGGTCGGCTATGACACCAGCGGCAACCTCATGCTGACGGACTCCGCTGGCAATGCCGCCTTGAGCAAGGCTGGCACGGGGTTTATGTCACCCAACGCCGTCAGCTTCTGGACGGGGGAGCCGCCATTGTCATTCTCGGGATCGAGCTATGGCAGTAGTGGCGTTGCAAACTGGCCAAGCGCCGGCTTCTGGCAGAACAGTCCGGCGGGCGTTGGCGGGGCGTTTGATTCCCCCGACGGTGAGGTTGTCGAAAAAGGCGGCGCGGGCGAGATGCTGCGTGCCCAGTACCTGACTGACCAGTCGCAGCGAAACCTGCTGACCTGCAATGGCGTGGGTGCGTGCCCGACATCGACGGCCATGCCGTCGTTCAACACCGGTAATACGTGGTTGACGGGCAGCAAGGGGCTCAATGCCATCAATTCCTATAACAGCACCAATGGCGCGCCGACTATTGTCTCGTCCGACCAACTGAACTTCATCAATTGGGTGCTGGGCCGTGACGTTAATCTGGTGGACCATGACACCAACGCTGGCGTCGAGGGAAAGCCCGGCCCGGCTGCGTCGGCAACAAGCAAGAACCCCTCGCCGATAACGATTCGTCCCTCGATCCATGGCGACGTGCTGCACTCACGCCCCGTCGTTGTGAATTACGGCACCTCAACGTCACCCAATGTTGTCGTGTATTACGGCGCGAATGATGGCGTGTTCCACGCCGTCAACGGCAATCAGAAGGCGGGTATCAATGGCGTGCGCCCAGGCGGGGAATTGTGGGGCTTCATTCCGCCCGAGTTCATTGGCAAGCTGAGCCGCTTGTATGCCAACTCGCCGGAAATCAAGCTCTCCACCACGCCGACTGGCATTACGCCGACGCCGACGCCGCGCGACGATTTTTTTGACGGCAGCACCACCGTCATGCAGGACCAGCGCAACCCGGCGAGCCCGCACACGGTCCTTTACCTGAGCGCGCGGCGTGGCGGCGCGCTGCTGTACGCGCTGGACGTCACCGACCCCGTCAATCCGCGCTACCTGTGGTCGCGCAGCAATACCGACATCCCGGAGCTTGGTCAGACTTGGTCCAAGCCGCGTCTGATGACGGTGGCTGGGTATTCGGGCCCGTTGCTGATCATGGGCGCGGGCTATGACGCAGCATCTGAAGACAGTGATCCCGCACCGAGCAGCGACTCGGTAGGGCGCGGCATTATCGTGCTCGACGCCTACACCGGAACGCCGGTCTGGAGTGCGCTGGCCAATTGCACCGGCGTGGCCGGCGTCTGCGTAACGAATGCGGCGCTCACGCGGTCGATTCCGTCGGATGTCACCGTGGTCGACCGCACTGGCAGCGGCAACATCCAAATGGCCTACGCGGGCGATGTTGGCGGCAATATCTGGCGCGTGGATTTCCAAACCAGCGCCGGCAACGCTCCCGCCAACTGGACGTTGACCAAGCTGGCCACGCTGGGCGGCGCTGCCAATACGAACAACGCCCGTAAATTCTTCTACGCGCCCGACGTCGTTCCCACGGCTGGCTTTAATGCCGTCCTGGCCGGAACCGGCGACCGCGAGCATCCGCTCTATTCGGCTTCGCCTACGCCCGGTGTTGCCTACAACGTGGTCAACCGCTTCTACATGGTTAAAGACCCGAACCTGGGCAGCATGCCGTCGGGCTGGACGCCGCTCACGGAGGCCAACCTCTTTGATGCATCGTCGCAGACGTATGACGGCTCGGGGTCAGGGTTCTTCGTCACCCTGCCCAATGCTGGCGAAAAGGTTGTGAACGCGCCGCTGACGGTAGGCGGCTACACCACCTTCGGGACCAATACGCCTGCGGTTCCGACCAGCGGCACGTGCTATCCGAACCTTGGCGTTGCGCGCACCTATTCCGTGAGCTTCCTCACCGGGACTGGCCAGAACCCGAGTCGCTCCGTCTTGCTTGACGGTGGCGGGTTCCCGCCCTCGTCGGTCTATGGCGTGATCCTGGTCAGCAACGGCAACGGCGGTACGACGCCGGTGCCGGTGTGCTTCGGCTGCGGCAATCAAACGGGTTCTGGCGGTGGCGGATCAGCGCTTTCGCCGGTGAAGGTCATCCCCAAGGGACTCGGCAAGCGCAAACGTACCTTCTGGTTCTCTGAAACCGACAAGCACTGATCTGTTGATTCCGACCTCAACGGCCCGCCCACGCGCGGGCCGTTACAATTCTGCCGAGATGCGGAGCACTCCTGCTTGCGCAATCTTCCGGAGAGTAGCCATGAGTGACGTCTACGCATTCGAAGCCGATTCACTGACCGGCCAGCGCGTGCCGCTGTCGCAGTACAAGGGCAAGGTCCTGCTGATCGTGAACACGGCAAGCAAGTGCGGGTTCACACCGCAATACGCGGGGCTGGAGGCGGTGTACAAGCGGCTCAATGAGAAGGGGCTGGAGGTGCTCGGTTTTCCGTGCAACCAGTTCGGCAAGCAGGAGCCCGGCGGCGAAGACGAGATCGGCGCGTTCTGCGAAAAGAACTACGGTGTGTCGTTCCCGATGTTCGGCAAGATCGACGTGAACGGGTCGAACGCGCATCCGCTGTACAAGTGGCTGACGTCTGAGAAGCCCGGCGTGCTCGGCATCGGAGCGATCAAATGGAACTTCACCAAGTTTCTGCTGCGCCGCGACGGAACGGTCTACAAGCGCTATGCGCCCATGACCAAGCCGGAAGAGATCGCCGACGATATTGAGCGACTGCTGGCGGAGCCGGATCCCGCCTGAGGTTGCGTCAGTCCGACGACCCCCGCACCTTGCGCATGAAATCCGCCAGCGAGCGCTCGGCGGATTCGGCAAAGTGGCGCTCCAGAATATCGACCTTGACGCAGCGGTCGAGGCGGAACGTGCGGTAGTCCTGGCGATGCTCGCACCATGCGGCCACCAGCCAGACTTGTCCCCAGAAAAACAGCCCAAGCGGCTGGATGCAGCGCTCGGTCAACTGGCCTTGCACATCGCGGTAGGAGAGCCGCGCAACGGCGTGGCGGCCCAGCGCGGCATGCAACGTGTCAAACACCTGCTTGACCTCGCTGCCCATGCCGTAGCCAGGCGCGAAGATGCGCGTGGTCTCGGCTTCGGTGCGGCGCTCGGCGGGCAGGGCGCCCATCAGCTTTTCCAGCGCCGCTTCTACGGAATCGGCCATGGTGCCACCACCCCACGCCTTGATCATCCGCGCGCCGGCCACCAGAGCCTCAACTTCATCGGCGGTAAACATGAGCGGCGCAATGTCGAAGCCGGCGCGCATGCGATAGCCGATGCCGGCCTCGCCTTCGATTGGTACGCCTGAGACGGAGAGATCACGGATGTCGCGATACACCGTGCGCTCGGACACGCTCAGGCGTTCGGCCAGCATGGCCGCCGTGGTTAAACGGCGGCCTCGCAGGATCTGAGCAATCTGGAACAGGCGGTCGGCGCGGCGGGTCATGCGCGGCATTGTAGTGGGCTTCTTGCCGCGCGCCATCCGCACGATCTTTCTCCTTATGCGCCGAAGGGCGTCAGCTCGCGTTGCGGGTGGATATCCACCACGTCGACCTGTTCGCCACGGCGCAGCATGCGCTTGCCCAGCCGCGGGAAATCGGCAATCTCGATGTTGAGATGTTCCCCGCCGCACAGGTAGAGCAAGTCTTCCTTGCCGCAGTTGCGCAGGTGGTGCGCGATTCCTGTGGGGAAGGCCATGAAATCGCCCGAGCGTACGGTGAAGATGCTGTCTGCGATCTCGGCCTGCGCCTCGCCCGAGAGGATGTAGATCCATTCCTCTTCGCGCTGGTGTGAGTGATAGACGAACGATTCCTTGCCCGGCGGCACGCGCGCGAAATTGATGCCGGTGCGCTTGAGCCCCAGCAGCCGGCCCATCATGGTGCCGTGGATTTCCGACAGGCTGTTCCAGGGATGCGAAAACGACTGCGTGCGCGCAGCAATATCGGCGGCGCGCATGAGATACGGGGACTGACTCGGCATGGTGTTTTTCTCTGTCTGGGTAAGTCAGGCCGACGCTCGCGCGCCGGCCTGGGGGCATTACTGCTGTAGCAGGTACGCCTGCGTCTTGGCGTCCGGCTCGTGCAGGCCGATGCGGTTGCCTTCGGTATCGACGATGTGAGCGATGCGGCCCATGTGGTCGGGCAGCGTCATCGGGCCGAACACGCATTGGCCGCCACTGCCGTTCACGCGCTCCAGCACGGCGTCCAGGTTGGGCGCGTTCAGGTAGACCACACTGCCCTTGTCCGACGGCGCAAAGCCTTCGCCCTTGACCAGCGCACCGTGAACTGTCGTCTCACCCGCCGGAAACACGCCCATGGTCAGGTCGCCCATGTCTTCCTGCTTGAGCTGCGTGTCGAAGACGTTCTCGTAAAACTTCACCGCGCGGGGGAAATCGTTGGCGGGAATTTCAAACCAGTTGATGACGCTTGCCATGGTGTTCGCTCCGATGGGTGGCGCAGGCGGTTGGGGGTGCCATTGCCGGTTGAGTTGGAGCGATTCTGGCGGGGGGCTCCTGACAGCGTTCTGTCAGGAGCGTTCAGGAGGGTGCGTGAGCGTGCGTGAGGGTGTTGTACGTTGCCCAGGCAGTGAAATGCCGGGCAGAGGGAGGCGCGACTCAGTGCGGGATCCAGCCCGCCAGCAGCGGCACCAGCACCGACGTCAGCACGCCGTTCAGGCCCATGCCCAGCGCTGAGAACGCGCCCGCCTCCGGATTGACCTGAAACGCGCGCGCCGTGCCAATGCCGTGCGCCGCAATGCCGGTCGCAAAGCCGCGCACGCTGTACTCGCGCACGCGCAGCAGGTTCAGCAGCCGCGTTGTTGTGGTCGCGCCGACAATGCCGGTAATGAGCACCAGCACAGCCGTGATCGTCGGTGTGCCGCCAATCTTTTCTGAGATGCCCATGGCGATCGGGATCGTCACCGATTTCGGTGCCATCGAGCGCAGCGTTTCGGGCGATGCACCCAGCAGCCACGCGATACCCACGGCTGACACCACCGCCACGACCGATCCGGCGAGGAGTCCGCCCATGAGCGGCAGCGCGTGGCGGCGCAGCTTTGCCCATTGCTGGAACAGCGGCACCGCCAGCGCCACTGTGGCTGGCCCCAGCAGGAAGTGCACGAACTGCGCGCCGTCGAAGTACGTCTTGTACGGCGTGCCCGTCAGCGTCAGGAGTGTGCCCAGGATGACCACCGCAATCAGCAGCGGATTGACCATCGGGTTGAAGTGGCTGCGCTCATGAAGGCGCACGCCGATCAGGTATGCGATGAGCGTGGCGGTCAGGCCCAGCAGGGGGCTGGCTGACAGGTAGACCCAGAGCTGGTGAAGGTTCGGAGCCATCGCGTTCATGGGGCAAGCTCCTCGTGGGGGCCGCTCCGGTCACCCATGCGGCGCATCAGCGCACGTGTGACGAGCGCCCCTGCAGCAATCGACAACCACGTCGACACGACCGTCGCCACCACGATCGGCAGCCATTCCTGCCCGATGCGGTTCAGTTGTGTCATCACGCCCACACCGGCCGGCACGAACAGGATGGTCAGGTGCCGCAGCAGATCGTTGACGGTGCCCTGCATGACTTCAAGCACGCGGCCCTTGTCCACCAGCAGGTAGCTGAGCAACAACACCATGCCGATCACCGGGCCGGGCACCGGCAAGTGCAGGGAATACGTCAGCAGCTCTCCGATTGACTGGAACGTCAACAGGATCGCGAAGGTTTGCAGCATGGGGCCTCCGGGCGAAACGAAGCGCCAAGTATAGAACCCGGCTGCGTTCGTTTCAGGCCAGCATGCGGTCGACCAGCTCGATCCAGTGCTCGACCGGCGTGTCCGTGCCGCTCTGCAGATGCGTTACGCAGCCGATGTTGGCGGTGACGATGCGCTCGGGCTGCGTGGCTTGCAGCTTGTTCAACTTGTCGTCGCGCAGGCGGTAGGCAAGCTCCGGTTGCAGCACCGAATACGTGCCCGCCGAGCCGCAGCACAGGTGGCTGTCGGCGCAGAGTTTGACGTCCACGCCCAGCGAGCCGAGCAGCGTTTCCACCGCCCCGCGAATCTGCTGACCGTGCTGCAGTGTGCAGGGCGGGTGCCATGCCACGCGCGGGCGTTGTGCTTCGGGTTTGGCCTTCTGCAGAAGCTGCTGCGAGAACGCCGGCAGCACCTCGCACAGGTCGCGCGTCATGGCGGACACGCGCGCCGCGCGCTCGGCATAGGCCGGATCGTCGCGCAGCAGATGGCCATATTCCTTGACCATCGCGCCGCAGCCGGAGGCCGTCATGACGATGGCCTCGGCACCCGCTTCGATGTGCGGCCACCACGCGTCGATGTTGGCGCGCATGTTGCCCAGGCCGCCCGCGTGGTCGTTCATGTGATAGCGGATGGCGCCGCAGCAGCCGGCACGGTCGGCGCTGATGAGCTGCACGCCCAGCCTGTCGAACACGCGCGCCGTGGCCGCATTGATGTTGGGCGACATGGCCGGTTGTACGCAGCCTTCGAGCAGCAGCATCTTGCGTGCGTGCGCGGTGCCTGGCCGCATGCCGGCGTGGGGCTGCTTGGCCGGAACCTTGTTGCGTAGCACTTGCGGCAACATCGGCCGCACCGCCTGTCCGAGCTTGAGCGCGGAGCCGAACAGTGCTGGCCGTGTCAGCCCCTCGCGCAGCGCCCAGCGCACAGCGCGTTCGCCCAGGGGGCGCGATTTGCCTTTCGCATCAAGCTGGTCGTCGACGATCTTGCGGCCGATCTCTACCAGGCGCCCGTAGGTCACGCCGGACGGGCAGGTCGATTCGCAGTTGCGGCAGGTCAGGCAGCGGTCCAGGTGCAGACGCGTGGCCTCGCCGGCGGGTTGGCCCTCCAGCACCTGCTTCATCAGGTAGATGCGTCCGCGCGGGCCGTCCAGCTCATCGCCGAACAGTTGGTAGGTCGGGCAGGTGGCTGTGCAGAAACCGCAGTGCACGCACTTCTGCACGATGCTTTGGGCTTCTTCGCCCTGTGGGGTGTTGCGCAGGAACGCAGCGAGCGTGATTTGCATGATGAGCGCGCGTTAGAAATCAGCGTACAGACGGCCGGGGTTGAAGATGCCGAGCGGATCAAAACTGTCCTTCAGGCGCTTGTGCACAGCCATTAACGGCGCGGCGACGGGCGTGAAGATGTCGCTGGCACGGTCGCCATTGCGGAACAGCGTGGCGTGGCCGCCGGCCTTGCGGGCAGCATCGCGGATGATGTCGGCAGATGCGTTTGCTGTGTCGATCCACCAGCGCTGGCCGCCACCCCATTCGACGAGCTGTTCGTTGGCGGATGCATGCCCGAGCGCCAATGGCGGCGTGGCCGGGGGCAGGGCGATGCGCCACAGCGGCTGGTTGCCTTGCACCGCGCGCGCGAAGAACGTGTGCGACTGCTCGCGCAGGCCGTGCCAGAACGTAATGGCTTGTGCATCGTCAACGCGCTCGCCACCGAGTTTGATGATGGCTGCCCGCACGGCGGCATCAGCACCGCACAGGCGCACCCACAGCGCACCGTCGATCCATGCAGACGCGGCAATCGGCAGCGGCTGGCCGCCCCAGCGGTTGAGCGTGTCGATGGCCTCGGCTTGCGGCATGGCAAAACGCAGCGTTGCGTCGCAGAACGGCATCGGCAGCACCTTGAGCGACACCTGCACGACCAGACCGAGTGTGCCGAGCGCACCGGCCATCAGGCGTGAGACGTCGTAGCCCGCCACGTTCTTCATCACCTGGCCACCAAAGTTGAGCATGTCGCCGCGGCCATCCATCACGACCGCGCCGAGCACGAAATCACGCAGCGCACCCACCGATTGCCGGCGCGGGCCGGACAGGCCCGATGCAAACGCGCCGCCCACTGTTGCCTGCTTGCCGTCTGCGGCAAAGTGCGGTGGCTCGAACGCCAGCATTTGCCGATGCTCGGCCAGTGCGGCTTCGATCTCGGGCAGTGGCGTGCCGCTGCGCGCCGTGATGACCAGTTCAGCGGGGTCGTAGTCGACGATGCCGGACCACTCACGTGTGTCGAGCACGGTGCCGTTGGATGCTGGCGCGCGGCCGTAGAAATCCTTGGTGCCGCCGCCACGCAAGGTCAGGGGTGTGTGGCTGTCGGCAGCCTGCGCGATAGCATCGCGCAGGCGCGCGAGCGTGGGCGAAAGGGCGGTGTCTGGCGTGGTTGGCATGACGAACCTTCTGGTGCGCAGCTCACTGGCTGTTCGCAGTCTCGGGTGGGTGGGGTGGAAGCTTGGTGCCGCAGCGCTTGCAGAATGCGGCATCGGTGTCGTGGCCGTCAGTGGTGCAATGGGTGCACGCACGGGTGGGCAGAGGCTGCGCTGAGGCAGGGGCGGCCTGTCGCATGCTCGATACCAGTTCCGCGCCGATGATGCCGGTCGGGAACGCGATGATGCTGTAGCCGAGCAGGATCGTGAGCGAGGTGATGAACTGCCCCAGCGGGGTCTTCGGCACCAGGTCGCCAAAGCCCGTGGTGGTGAGCGTGACCACCGCCCAGTACATGCTGACCGGGATGCTGGTGAAGCCGTGCGCCGGCCCTTCCACCACGTACATCACGGTGCCCAGGATGATGGTGATGATGAATACCGTGCCCAGGAACACAAAAATCTTGCGCCGCGCATTGACGAGCGCACGCAGCAGCACCTGCGCTTCTTCAAAGTAGATCGTGAGCTTGAGCACCCGGAACACGCGCAGCAAACGCAGCAGGCGCACGTCAATCAGGTACGCCATTTCCGGCGCGAAGACGGCAAGCCAGGTCGGCAGGATCGAGACGAAATCGATGACGCCGTAGAAGCTCAGCACATAGCGCCACGGCTTGCGCACCACCAGAATGCGCATGACGTACTCGGCCGTGAACAGCAGCGTGGCCAACCATTCGATGACTGCGAAGAGCGTGCCCGCGCGGTCGTGCATGCTGGGCAGGCTGTCGAGCATCACCACCAGCACGCTGGCGAGAATGACGATCAGCAGCGTCACGTCAAACTGCCTGCCTGCGCGCGTCTCAGCCTCGAAGATGATGACGTACCACTGGCGGCGCCAACCGTCCTCTTCAGGTTTGCCGAGGTATTGCCCCAGGCGCGTGTTGTGCGCGTGCCATCGGCTGGTGCGGGACGGGTTCTGGCTCATGGCTGGCTCAGCGGAGCTCAGAAACGCGGCAGGTCAGGGTGCGGAAGCAGGCCGTTGCGCACGTGCAGCTTGCCGTATTCGGCGCAACGCGCGAGCGTAGGGATGGCCTTGTCGGGGTTCAGCAGGCGCGCCGGGTCAAAGGCGGCCTTCACGCACAGAAATGCGTCGCGCTCCTGGGCCGAGAACTGCACGCACATCGAGCTGAGCTTTTCCACGCCCACGCCGTGTTCGCCGGTAACGGTGCCGCCGAGTTCCACGCAGGTCTCCAGGATGTCCGACCCGAACAACTCCGCGCGGTGCCATTCGTCCTGATCTTCGCCATTGAAGAGAATGAGCGGGTGCATGTTGCCGTCGCCCGCGTGGAAGACGTTGATGCAACGCAGCGCGTACTTCTGCTCCATCTCCTGGATGCGCTTGAGCAGCGTGCCGATGTGCTTGCGCGGGATGGTGCCGTCCATGCAGTAGTAGTCGGGCGAGATGCGTCCGGCTGCCGGGAAGGCATTCTTGCGGCCGCTCCAGAATTTAAGCCGTTCGGCCTCGCTTTGCGAAACCTGGATGCGCGTGGCACCCGAGGCGCGCAGCACCTCGCTCATGCGCGCGATCTCTTCGGCCACCTCTTCGGGCGTGCCGTCGGATTCGCACAATAGGATGGCGGCGGCGTCCAGGTCGTAGCCGGCGCGGACGAATTCTTCAACCGCCGCCGTGGCGGGTTTGTCCATCATCTCCAGCCCGGCCGGGATGATGCCTGCGGCAATCACGTCGGCCACGGCATTGCCGCCGGCTTCCACGTTGTCAAAGCTCGCCATGATCACCTGTGCAAGCTGCGGCTTGGGGATCAGGCGCACGGTCACTTCCGTCACCACGGCCAGCATGCCTTCGGAGCCGATCACGGTGGCCAGCAGGTCCAGGCCAGGTGCGTCCGGCGCCTCGCTGCCGAATTCGACCACCTCGCCGTCCATCATCACGGCGCGCACGCGCAGCACGTTGTGCACGGTCAGGCCGTACTTCAGGCAGTGCACGCCGCCCGAGTTCTCGTTCACGTTGCCGCCGATGGTGCAGGCAATCTGCGACGACGGATCGGGTGCGTAGTACAGCCCGTGTGGGTTGGCTGCTTCCGAAATGGCGAGGTTGCGCACACCCGGCTGCACCACCGCCGTACGCGTGTACGGGTCGACTTTGATGACGCGCTTGAACTTGGCCAGCGACAACACCAGCCCGCCCGGCGTGGGCATTGCGCCGCCCGACAGGCTCGTCCCCGCGCCGCGCGGCACCACGGGCACGCCCATGCGGTGGCAGACACGCAGAATCTCAACGACCTGCGCCTCGGTGTCCGGCAGCACCACGGCCAGTGGCACCTGCCGGTAAGCGGCGAGGCCGTCGCATTCATACGGGGTGGTGTCTTCGCGCTCCCAGAGCAGGGCGTCGTCGGACACGATCTGCGCCAGCGCGGCAGTCAGCTCAGCCTGCAGCGCAGACAGGTCGCGGGTGTTGGAGGGCAGCGGCGCATTCATGGGGTGTCTCTCATGGTTCTGCCCGACAGCGGTGGCCGGGGTGGGAGGCACTATAGCCCGGCCGCCGCGCCGTGCGGCGTGTTAAGGACTTTTGCTGCGATGAATTTGGCTCGCGCAAACGGCCAATGTGGTTCATCGCGGTGCTGCAAGGTCAAACGAACGCGCCAACTCAGCACAGGAGCCGTAAACAAAGCCTTCTCGGCGTACCGTTTTGACGGTCAGCCCTAAGCGGTAGTTGGCCTGATAGGGCTCCACCGCTGATGAGCGCCTACCAATCCAGCCCAAGCAACCAATCCACAAAATGCTGCGCCTCGGGCTTCATGGGCGCCTGCTCGCGCTGGACGATGTAATAAGCATGCGGCGAGGTCGATTCGATGTCCAGCAGCCGCACGATCTGCCCCGAGGCGAGCCAGTTGCGCGCCATCTCCTGCCGCACCAGCGCCACACCCTGGTTGGACGCCACCGCCTCCAGCATTAACCCGATGTCATTGAAGAGCGAGCCGGTAGCCGGCTCCGGCGCATCCAGCCCGGCAGCCTCGAACCATGGGCGCCACGGCTCCAATGGGCTGCGCAGCAGCGTGAGGTTCAGCAGTTGCGAGGCCTCGGTGATGGTGTTGCCGCTGATCTGCTCGAAGTAGGCGCGCCCGCATGCCGGGAATACCGGCTCGTTGAGCAGCAGCGTCGTTTTCAGGTCCGGATAGCGGCCGGTGCCATAGCGGATTTCGACGTCGGTGTCCTCAGCCTTCACGTCGAGGAACGGGATGGCCAGGTGCAGTTCGATGTCGATGTGTGGGTACAGCGTGTTGAACTCGGGAATGCGCGGCACCAGGTGTTGGCGCCCGAACGTGGGCGGAATCGCAACGCGCAGCCGTGCGCGCTGCTTGCTGAATTCGGGCCGCGCCAGCTCGTGCAGGCTCTTGAGCGCGTCTTGCACGCTGCGCAGATAGCGCGTGCCGGCGGCTGTCAGCCGCAGCGCTGTGCCGGTGCGCACGAACAGGTCTTCGCCCCACAGCTCTTCGAGGTTCTTGATGCGGTGGGATACCGCGCTGGGCGTGACCGACAGTTCCTCGGCCGCACGCGCGAAGCTCGCATGGCGCGCTCCCGCTTCGAAGGCAATCAGCAGATGCAGCGGAGGAACGCGTTTGAAGACGGAGGACATGCGGGCGATCGCCGGTAGGTGGCTCGGTTACAGGTGGAAGATCTTGCCTGGGTTCAGGATGTGCTTTGGGTCCAGCGCCTGCTTGACGCTGCGCATCAGGTCGATGGCATCGTTGCCGTGCTCGGCGATGAGGAAGTCCATCTTGTGCAGGCCCACGCCGTGTTCGCCAGTGCAAGTGCCGTCCATGGCAATTGCACGCGCGACGATGCGCTGGTTAATGCGCTCGGCTTCCTCCAGTTCTTCCGGTTTGTTCGGATCAATGAGGAATGCGACGTGGAAATTGCCATCGCCCACATGCCCGACGATAGGGGCGGGCAGATGCAGCGCGCTGGCGAGCAGGTCTTTCTCGGTTTCCACCACGCATTCGGCCAGGCGCGAAATCGGCACGCACACATCGGTGGTGACGGCGCGGCAGCCGGGCTTGAGCTGCAGGAAGGCGAAGAAGGCGTTGTGGCGCGCGTTCCAGAGGCGGCTGCGATCTTCGGGTCGCGTGGCCCATTCAAAGCCCTGGCCTTTGTGTTCTGCGGCGATCTGCTGAACGGTCTCCGCCTGTTCCTGCACACCGTGTTCCGAGCCGTGGAACTCGAAGAACAGCGTCGGCATTTCGGGCAGCGTCAGCTTGTCGTACTGGTTGATCGCGCGGATGGCCAGCGCGTCGACAAACTCCACGCGTGCAATCGGCACACCCATCTGGATGGTGTCAATCACGGCGGACACCGCGTCGCCCATGCTGGGGAAGGCGCACACGGCGGCGGACACCGCCTCGGGCTGCGGATACAGCTTCAGCGTGATCTCGGTGATGATGCCCAGCGTCCCCTCGCTGCCGATAAAGAGGCGCGTCAGGTCATAGCCCGCCGACGATTTACGCGCGCGGTTGGCCGTCTTGACGACGCGGCCATCTGCGGTCACGACCGTCAGGTTCAGCACGTTCTCGCGCATCGTGCCGTGGCGCACGGCGTTGGTGCCGGAAGCACGCGTCGCGCACATGCCGCCGATGGATGCATCCGCACCGGGGTCGATCGGGAAGAACAGGCCCGTGTCGCGGATCTCGTTATTGAGCTGCTTGCGCGTAACGCCTGGCTCGACCGTCACCGTCAGGTCTTGCGGATGGACGAACAGCACATGGTTCATCTGCGAGAGATCCAGGCTCACGCCACCCGCCACGGCCAGCAGATGGCCTTCGAGCGATGAGCCTGCGCCGTACGGGATCAGCGGAATTTCGTGCTCGAAGCATAGCTTGGCGATGGCGGCGACTTCCTCGGTGGTCTGCGCGAAGACGACGGCGTCGGGCAGCATCGGGTCGTAGGCGGATTCATCGCGGCCGTGGTGGGCGCGCACGGCGTCGGCAGTGGAGAGGCGTTCACCGAAACGGGCACGCAGCGCGTCGAGCATGGCCGGCGGAATCGGCTTGCGCACCAATCCGGGGTGGGGGAGCGGGTGGTTCATGGCGTCTCGCTATGTTGTGCGGCTCTCGGCGGGCCAAAGAGTCATTCTAACGCCGGGGTGTCACGCCGCTTGCGATAATGACGGATACCAACGCGCCAACACAGGAGACGCACCGTGGGCAATCGCCTATCCAAAATCGCCACCCGCACCGGCGACGACGGCACCACCGGCCTTGGCGATGGCAGCCGCACGGCCAAAGACAGCCTGCGCATCGCCGCCATTGGCGACGTCGACGAGTTGAACTCGCACATCGGTGTGCTGCTAACAGAGACGCTGCCAGACGGCGTGCGCGCGGCGCTCACGGCGATCCAGCACGATTTATTCGATCTGGGCGGCGAGCTGTGCATTCCGGGCTACACGATGGTCACGACTGCGCATGTGCTGCGGCTCGATCAATGGCTGGCCGATTACAACGCTGGTCTGCCACGCCTGGCCGAATTCATCCTGCCGGGCGGCAGCCGTGCTGCGGCGCAGGCGCATATCTGCCGAACCGTCGCGCGCCGGGCGGAACGCAGCATCGTCGCGCTTGGTCGCGCCGAGGCGATTGGCGAGGCGCCGCGTCAATACGTCAACCGCTTGTCGGACCTGCTGTTCGTTCTGGCCCGCGTGCTCAACCGCGTGGATGGCGGCACGGACGTCCTCTGGAAACGCGACGAGCACACGCCGACGTAATCGCACGCATCGCCGCAAAACAAAACGGCCCGGTAATTGCGCCGGGCCGTTTGCTTGGTAGCGTTGGATTTCAGTTCACGCTTGTCGGCGTCGTCGTGCTTTGTGCCACGGCTGCCAACCCCGCCAACTGCCCAGGCGTGGTGATCGTCAGCGCCTGCGACGGCGTGGGTGCCGGGAAGCCGGCTTCAGCCAGTGCTTCCTTGATCGTGCGGTTGGTGTCGAAATACACCTGCCAGTAGTTGTCGTTGTGCGTGTACGGGCGCACGGCCAGCACCGGCCCAACCAAGTTGAACTCCAGGATTTCCACATCGACTGGCGGATCGGCCAGCACGTTCGGAATGGCCGCAACCTTTTCCTTGAGCAGCGTCATGGCGGCACGGTGGTCGGCGCTGCCGGCCAGTTGCGCTTTCAGCTCCACGCGGCGGAATGGGTTGGCGGTGTAGTTCTGGATCGTATCCGCAAAGATCTTGCCGTTGCCGACAATCGTGACAACGTTGTCCGGCGTGTTGATGGTGGTGGCAAACAGGCCGATCTCCTTGATCGTGCCGGTCACCCCGCCGGCCGTCACGAAGTCGCCCACCTTGAACGGCCGCAACACGATCAGGAACGCGCCCGCCGCAAAGTTCGACAGCAGCCCCGACCACGCCATGCCGATGGCCACACCGGCCGCTGCAATCAGCGCCGCAAACGTCGTTGTCTGGATGCCGAAGTACCCCAGGATACCGATCACCAGCAGCACGTTCAGCGTGACGGTAATGATCGAGCCCACATAGCGCAGCACGGTCGGATCGACCTTCTGCCGGCTCAACGAAGCTTCCACCATGCGTACCGCGAAATTGATCAGCCAGCGGCCCACCACCCAGAAAATGATGGCGGCGAGGATCTTCATGCCGACATCGGTGGCGTATTGCGCAATGATCGCCTGGTACTTGCTTGCGGTATTGGCGGCGGTATCCGCCAGGGTGTCTGCCATGGTTGCCTCCGGGATGGGCAAGGGGAATCTCCCTACGATATGCCAAAGGCAGCGCACTTGTGTGATTTTGATGCGTTTTGATCACATTTTTTATACATTGCGCCGCCCCAACCGCAGGGAACGAAAAAGGACGCCCGCAGGCGTCCTCTTTCTTAGACCGCTGTCGCAGACTGACTGCGCTCAGTTGCCGCTGCCCGGCACCAGACGGCGCTTGCGCACGGCCTCTGCCAGCGTTTCCAGCACCTTCAGTGAGTCGTCCCAGCCGATGCAGGCGTCGGTCACGCTCTGGCCGTAGGCGAGGTCGGACACCGGCGTGCCCTGCACATGGTCCTGGCGGCCGGCGTTGATATGAGACTCGACCATTACGCCGACGATGCGATTGTCGCCCGCAGCCATCTGGCGGCCGATGTCTTCGCACACCGGGATCTGGTTCTCGTGCTTCTTGCTGCTGTTGGCATGCGAAGCGTCGATCATCAGGCGCGCGGCCAGACCCGATTTGGATATGGCGTCGCAGGCTTCCTGCACGCTGGCCGCGTCATAGTTGGGCGCCTTGCCGCCGCGCAGGATGATGTGGCAATCCTCGTTGCCCGCCGTCGACACGATGGCCGAGTGGCCGCCCTTGGTGACTGACAGGAAGTGGTGCGGCTGCGATGCGGCCTTGATGGCGTCCACGGCGATCTTCACGTTGCCGTCGGTGCCGTTCTTGAAGCCGACCGGGCACGACAGGCCGGAAGCCAGTTCGCGGTGCACCTGCGATTCGGTTGTGCGCGCACCGATCGCGCCCCAGCTCACCAGATCAGCGATGTACTGTGGGCTGATCACGTCGAGGTATTCGGTGCCGGCGGGCAGGCCCAGCTCGTTGATGTTCATCAGCAGCTCGCGCGCGGTGCGCAGGCCGTCATTGATCTTGAAGCTGCCGTCCATGTGCGGATCGTTGATCAGGCCCTTCC
Organism: Ralstonia sp. SET104; assembly: GCF_003851545.1. Classification (GTDB taxonomy): domain Bacteria; phylum Pseudomonadota; class Gammaproteobacteria; order Burkholderiales; family Burkholderiaceae; genus Ralstonia. The sequence goes on from NZ_BHVX01000013.1 coordinate 52,000, forward strand.
AGCCGACCGTGGTGCGCGGCTTCTCGAAGTACACGCGCATGACGATTTCCAGCTCGTTCTTGAAGCGCTCGCGCTGCTCCACCAGGCGGCGAGCGTAGTCCATTGCAGCCTTGGTGTCGTGGATGGAGCAGGGGCCGATGATGACGATCAGGCGATCATCCATGCCGTGCAGGATGCGGTGCATCGCGTTCCGGCTTTGGTAGATCAGGTCGGACACGGTGTCGCTGCACGGGAATTCGCGGATCAGATGCGACGGCGGCGTCAGCTCTTTCAGTTCGCGAATGCGCAAATCATCGGTGTTCTTCGGCATGGAAAGCTCCAGGGGGATGTCTTGGTTCGTGTATTGGAAACGTCTACTGTGTTCGGATCATGTTTCGCGTCGATGCCGGGGTGGGGCAGGTGACTGGGCGAAAAAAAACCGCCAGGGTCGCTGGCGGTTTTCGGTATCTGCTGGGTGCTTTATTTTTGCTGCAAGCGCCCCTCTCCTTCCGCCAGCGGTGCGAGATGCCAAAAGTAAAAGTAAAAAAACTTGGCGAAGGACATGGAGAGGAAAACCAGGCGATGCAAGAAAAAAAGGGGAAGCGCTACTGCGCCGCACCAATCGAACCGTCTTTATAACCCCTTTTTTTGGGGGCCGCAAGTGAGAATTCTCCGAGAATGCGGCTCCCTGGCGACGGCCCGGAGGCCGATCAGGCCGTGCCGCCCACCGTCATGTTCTCCATGCGCAGGGTCGGCTGGCCAACGCCCACCGGCACGCTCTGGCCTTCCTTGCCGCACACGCCGATGCCCGAATCGAGGCGCATGTCGTTGCCGATCATGGTCACGTGCTTGAGCGATTCCGGCCCGCTGCCGACCAGCGTTGCGCCCTTGACCGGCGCGGTGATCTTGCCATCTTCGATCAGGTACGCCTCGCTGGCCGAGAACACGAACTTGCCGTTGGTGATGTCGACCTGGCCGCCACCAAAGTTGACCGCATACAGCCCCTTCTTCACGCTGGCGATGATCTCCTGCGGGTCTTTGTCGCCGCCGAGCATGTAGGTGTTGGTCATGCGCGGCATCGGCAGGGCGGCGTAGCTTTCACGGCGGGCGTTGCCAGTCACGGGCATCTTCATCAGGCGCGCGTTGAGCGTGTCTTGCATGTAGCCGGTCAGGATGCCGTCTTCGATGAGCGTGTTGCACTGCGTGGGGTTGCCTTCATCATCGAGGTTGAGCGAGCCGCGGCGGTTGGCAAGTGTGCCGTCATCCACCACGGTGACGCCCTTGGCCGCCACGCGCTCGCCCATGCGGCCGGAGAACGCCGACGAGCCCTTGCGGTTGAAGTCGCCCTCGAGCCCGTGGCCGATGGCCTCGTGCAGCAGCACGCCGGGCCAGCCGGGCCCAAGCACGACGGTCATCGTGCCCGCCGGTGCCGGCTTGGCTTCCAGGTTGACGAGTGCCGAGGAAACCGCTTCATCCACGTATTCGCGCAGCAGATCGTCGGTGAAGTAGCCGTAGGCATAGCGGCCGCCACCGCCGGAGCTGCCCATCTCACGGCGCCCGTTCTGTTCGGCGATGACGGTGACGGAGATGCGCACGAGCGGGCGTACATCTGCGGCGATCACGCCGTCGCTGCGCGCGACCAGCATCACGTCGTATTCACCGGCCAGGCCGGCCATGACCTGCACCACGCGCGGATCCTTGGCGCGGGCGAGCTTTTCAATGCGTTCGAGCAGGGCGACCTTTTCGGACGCTGTCATCGAATCGAGCGGGTCGTTCGGTGCATACAGCGAGTGGCCGCTCGGGCCACTGGCCAGGCTGTTCGCCACCTTCACGCGGCCGGCGCCGGCTTTGCCGATGGTGCGCGTGGCACCGGCGGCCTGCATCAGGGCGGGCAGGCTGATGTCGTCGGAATAGGCAAACGCGGTGCGATCGCCCGAGACGGCCCGCACGCCCACGCCCTGGTCGATGCTGAAGCTGCCGGACTTGACGATGCCTTCTTCCAGGCTCCACGCCTCGTTGCGGGTGTACTGGAAGTAGAGGTCGGCGTAGTTCACGCGGTGCGTGAAGATGTCAGCCAGCGCGCGCTGCAGGTGTGCTTCATCAAGGCCGTATGGATCGAGCAGCACGCGGCGCGCGATGGACAGGTTCTGGATGGCGATGTCGCCTGCGTTCATGGTGGGTTCTCGCAAAGAAATTCGATTGGCTTACATCACGCGGTGCTTGAGCGCCGGTAGATCCTGGCGCACTTGTGCGATGCGGGCTGGGTCCATGTCTCCGATGGCAACGCCTTCGCCTTCGGGTACAGAGGCGATGATCTCGCCCCACGGATCGACCAGCATGGAATGGCCCCATGTGCGGCGGCCGTTTTCATGGCGCCCGCCCTGCGCGGCGGCGAGCACGTAACATTGGTTTTCGATCGCACGGGCGCGCAGCAGGATTTCCCAGTGCGCGGCGCCCGTCACGTAGGTGAAGGCCGCCGGCATCAGAATCAAGTTCAGGTTGCCTTGCGATGACAGTGCCCGGTACAGCTCCGGAAAGCGCAGGTCGTAGCACACCGACATGCCCACGCGCCCGCACGGCGCATCGAAGGCGACCGGCGTGGCGCCGGGCTCAATGGTGCGGGCTTCGTCGTAGCGCTCTTCGCCGCGTACGAAGTTGAACAGGTGGATCTTGTCGTAGCGGGCGACGCGCAGGCCAGCCGGGTTGAACGCGAGCGATGTATTGCGCACGCGTTGCGCATCTTCACACCACATGGGCAGCGTGCCGCCCACAAGCCACAGCTTATGGCGGCGCGCAGCATCGGCCAGGAAGGACTGGATGGGGCCATCCTCGTCATCCTCGCGGATGGCGACTTTGTCGCTGTCTTTGCGGCCCATCATGCAGAAGTACTCGGGCAGCAACGCGAGTTGCGCACCCTGCGCGGCGGCTTCGGCGAGTAGCGCGTCGGCGCGCGCCAGGTTGGCATCCACGTCGATGGCCGTCACGGTCTGGATGGCGGCGACGCGGAAAGGTGCCTCGAAAGGCGCACCGGCAGTAGACGTGGCAGACGTGAGCGTCGTGGCGGTCGTGGAAGTCATGGGGCCTATTTTGCCGAGGTTTGCGATTGGCTGCCCGAATTGCTGTTGGACGCGACTTTCTCGATCTTAGGATCGGCCCAGCTTCCGGTCACGTGGTATTGCGTGCTGAATGCCTTTGATAGCTGGTCGCCCAGCACCAACTGCGCGGCCAGCGTCCCCAGCCCGATGGCCGGATTGATAAAGGCCGCTGCCAGCGACGCCGACGTGGCATCCACCTTGGGCGTGACCTTCACGCGCAGGTCCTGCGTTTCGTCGAGGATGTTGGCCGAGCCCTGCATCGCCACCTGAAACTGCGGCCCCTTGACGGAGAAATCGTCCGTGCGCGCGACACCGCTGGCGATGGTGCCGGTGGCGGCCACGTTCTCGAACGGCGTGCCGCGGCCCGTGGCGCTGCGCAGATCGGTGGCGAAATGCAGCAGTCCTTGCAGGCTCAGCACGCCGGCCAGTTTGGCCAGGCCCGGATCGACGGGCAGGAACTGGCCCCGCTCCAGGTTCAGCGCCATGCGGCCGTTGAGCGTGGGGTAGTCGATCGACATGGGCGAGCCGCGCCACACCACGCGGCCTTCGAGTTTGCCGCGGGCGCCGTCGATCACCTTGGCGAAGCCCATCTTCTGAAGCAGGTCACCGGTGTCGCGCAGGTCAAGACTGAAGTCGAGCAGCGTGCGGCGCTCCGGATCATCGCCGCCACCGCGCAGGCGGCGCGGGATGCGCCACGTGCCGTGCGCGGTGAGTGTGGCGGCGGGCTGCTCGATCTTGAGCGTTTCGAGCGTCCACACCGGCGCGCCGTCGGTGATCTGGCTGCGCGCCTTGATCTCCAGCTTGCCGAGCGCCTTGCCGCGCAAATCGAACTTGTCGGCGATGAGGTCCAGCGACGGGATTTCCTGCGAGCTGCGCGCCAGCGATTCGGTCAGTGCGGTTTCTTCCTGCGCATCGGGAATGCTCATGCGCGACAGGCGCATCGTCAGTTCGCCGAAGGGCACGGCCGCGCTTTCCGCATGCCAGCGCGTGCTGCCCGCAATTTCGCGCGAGTCGATGGTCGATTGCCAGTTCGGGCCGTCGCGCGTGGCATCGATGCGCACGGCGTTGAAATCGCGGCCCAGGATGCGCAGCGTCTGCGCGCGCGCGCTCAGGTGGCTGGGCAGATACGCGCTGTGGCTGTCGGAGGCGTTGGCAGCATTGGCAGCATTGGCCGCGTGTTCAGTGGCGATCTGGCTGGCGCTTTTGTCTGCCGCCGGCGCAGCAAACACATGGCGCCACGCGTCGATATCCAACTGATCCAGCGTCAGGTTGGCCTGCACGCCTTCCTGCGGTTGTGGAACCGGCTGCCGCACGCCGATGCCGCCGCGCAGCACCTCAATGCCGTTGCCCGTGCTACGTTGTTCGTAGCGCGCGTTGACGATATTGCCGACTTGCAACACCACTTCGTCGACGGCGTTGTTCGACGCCAGCGGCTGCATCTCGAAGCGCACCGGCAGCGGCTGCCCGGCGGCCTTGTTGAGCGGCGCTGGCAGGCGCACCGTCATCGGCGTGAGATCGGATTCCACCTGGATGATCGGCCGGTGCTGCTTGACGCTGATAGTGGCGCTGTATGGCGCGTTGCCGTCCAGCGCGTGGGCGATGGCGGCGACGGGGCTGCCTTCCGGCGTGGTTTCGCGCAGGCCTTGCGCCGATGCGGTGCCCGCCACCTGGATGCGGATGGTGCCATCGGGCGCGGTGCCGCCTGTGGGGCGGATTTCGCCGCCGGCAAAGCGCGCGCGCAGATTGTCAAAGCCGATGCCCTTTTGCGTGAAGGTGAGCGCGCCCGTCACATCGGTGAGCGGCGGCGCTTGCGGAACGAGCGTGACGTCGTTACGCAGGAATGTGACGCTGCCCTGGGCGCGCGTCGAATGCATCTCATGCAATGGCAGGTCGAGCTTGAGCGCGAGCGTGGCGTTGCCTTGGGCGCGTGCGTCCTTGGTGAAGTGGCCGATCCATTGGCCGAGGGGGCTGCTTTCAACGTATTGCAGGAAGTTTTGCGTGGTGCCGTCGCCGCGGCCATCGATGGTCAGCAGCGGATTGTGGTCACCCATGTCGGGCAGGCTGCCGCTTACGTCTTGCAGGTTCACGCCCATCACCTTGGCGCGTGCCACCTTGAAGGCCAGCGAGGCCCGATCGAAAATCACCGTGCCGTCGATGTTGGTGAAGGCCGGCCAACCGCCCGGCTGCGTGGGCGCCTGGCCCGGCGGGTTGTGCGCGGCCTCGGCCGGTGCCGCTTGGTATGTCACGTCTTGGATCGGCACTTCCACGCGGAAGGCGCCCTTGTGCGGCGGACGGAACGGAAAGTCGTGCAGGTCGCCCGCCAGCACGAAGCCGACGTTGCTGGCTGTGCCGGCCTGCAACGCGCTGCTCAGGTAGTCGCGCAAATGCTGCCCGATTGACAGTGGCAGATAGCGCGGCACGCGCGGAACGTTGGCGCGATCCAGCGTGCCCTTCAGATCGATGGTGCCCAGGTGGCTGGTGTTCGGCGCGTGGCGGTAGCTGCCCGTGATGCGCGCCGACAGGTCGTCGTTCGAGAACGCGAGGTTGTCGCTCGTGACGACCAGCTCCTGCTTGCGATATGTCCAGTTGACCGTGCCTTGGAGACGATCCAGCGGCACGCGCGCGTCGGCAAAGGTGCCGGGCAGCAACAGGGCGGTGTCGTTGGACTCAATGCGCAGTGTGCCCTTGTCGTCGGAGAACACGGCGTTGCCGGAGATGTTTTCAACACCGGGCACGGCGGGCTCCGGGTGCTGGCCGGGCGGCACGGCGGGCAGTGCGCCGGGGCCGAACGACACTTGGCGCATCGTGGCGCGGCCGGTGAAGTGAACCGGCGCCGGCGCGGATGTTGCCGTTTGGGGCCGCCAGCGGGACACGTCGCGCTGCCAATTGATGTCGAGATCGTCGATGCGGCCGGCCGGCTGCTTGGCACGCAGCGGCTCCAGCACGCCAGCGGGCAGCGGCAGTGCGGTGGCGATGTTGCGCAGGTCAGCCAGATCCAGCGTCGCAGCCTTGACTTGCAGGCTGCGCAGGGCGTCGCGCGCGTCGAGCGCCCAGCCCACGGTGACATTGCGCAAGCCGCGCGGCGTGCCCGCCGGGTTGGCCGGCATCTGGATGCCGGGGCCAGCCAGTTCTGGCACTGAGGATGGTTGCGCCGGCAGGTTCAGCGGTTGCCAGAGCAGTGTGTCGACGCGCAGGATGTGCTCGCCGCGTGCATTGCGCCGGTGCGTGGCCAAGGCCTGGAGGCTGCGCAGTTGCAGTGGTTCCAGATCCTTGCGGATCTGCAGATCGAGCTGCTGCCCCGTCAGTCGTGCCTGGCTGCGCGTGAACACGCCATCGGCAAACTCCACCGAGCCGTCGGACGTAAGCGTGCCGCTCTTGGCGGCGGCCAGCACGGGCACGTAGCGCTGCACGGCGGCCAACTGCAGCGTGTCGACCTGCCAGGAGGCCTGGCCGTGCCAGTGGCGCCACTCGCCGGGGCGGGCCAGCAAGTCGTGGCGGAAATCGGCGTGCAGCTTGATAAGGCCGCTGAACAGCGAGGGCGATGTGCCGCTGGCCTCCAGCCGGTGGCGGGTCGGGCCGCTGCGCAACCGCAGACGCACGTTGCCCAGTGCCACCTCGGGCAGTTTCTGTTGCTCGTCGAGCCAACGGACGGCGCCTTGCTGGAAGTCGATGTCACCCTGGGAGAGCAACTGGTCGAGGAAATTGCTGTCGCCGCCGGTATCGGGCCCCAGCGGCATGCCGGCGATCAACAGGGCGCCTTGCTCGTTGCGTCGTACCAGCACGTCGGCGTGGCTGGCATGCAGCGCGGCAAAGGTGATCTGCATGCGCAGCAACGAGCGCCAGGACAGCCGCGCCTGCACGTCCTGTACCGCGAAGGTGCGGCGGCCGGCGGTGTCGCGCGCGTCGATGCGCTGGGCGCGGAAGGCCGGATGCCAGCCGTCCCAGTAGGTTTCAAGTGAGCCGATGGCGACCGTGGCGTGCAGTGCGCTGGACGCCTCGCGCTCCATCCATTCGCGCGCCACGCTCACGCGCGGCCACAGGACAAAGCGGACCGCGAGCATGCCGACGACGGCCAGGACAAGCAGCGCCGCCGCCGTTTTCCACAGCGTGCGCCACAGCTTGCGCCAGATCGGGGCGCGGAAAATGGCGCCAATGCCCGCGCCGATCCTGCTGAAGAGCCTCACCAACCACGCCCAGACCGTAGGCCGGCCGGCCCCGCGGGTGGACAGGGTGCTGGTGTGTCCACCATTGGACTTCGGCGACTCTGGGGGCTGGGACGGCTGGGACGGGCGAGGCATGATGCGGATTATCCGATATTCAGGAGGCGGCGCCACATTTGCGGGCTGAGCGTCGCGCCTGTTGAGCGGCAAGCACGGGCAAGCACGCCCGATGCCCGTGAAAGTTGGTCATCACGTATTGCCCTGCGCGTGGCAGCACGCATTTCAGCGAGAATGGATGTTTCCGCCAATGCTCGATGGGTTCGCATGACCGATTCCGCTTTGTCCGCTCAGCCATTTCTGCAAGCGCCGGCCCGCATGCCGGATGCACCTGCCGCTGCGCTGCCCTTCGCGCTCGCGTATTCCCGCTACCTCCAGCGCCAGGCGCAGGCGCGCGAAGGCTGGGCCGAACGCGTGCAGACCGGTGCAGCCCGCCCGATGGACGTCGCATGGCTGTCGGCGCGCTTTACCGAGCTGTTCGATACCAAAGCCGTGGAGCCCGAGGCCGCGCTCAAGCGTGCCTTGCGCCTGCTGCGTAACGAGGTGTTTGGTGCGCTGGTCGAGCGCGACTTGTCGGGCGCGGCGACGCTCGACGAGGTGACAGGCACGATGACCGATTTGGCCGAGTTTGCAGTGCGCGCCGCCATTTCCGTGATCGGCCAGGAACTGAGCGGACTGCATGGCCAACCGATTGGGCAATCGTCCGGCGAAGTGCAGGAACTGGTGGTGGTCGGCATGGGCAAGCTGGGCGGGCGCGAGCTGAACGTCTCGTCCGACATTGATCTGATCTTCCTCTACGACGACGACGGCGACACGCAGGGTCAGGGCGGTGACGTGCGCCGCCCGCTGTCCAATCATGAATATTTCACCAAGCTGGGCCGGCGCCTGATCAACGCGCTGGCCGATGTCACGGAGGACGGCCACGTCTTCCGTGTCGACATGCGCCTGCGCCCGAACGGCGATGCCGGACCGCTTGCCTGCAGCCTGGGCATGCTGGAGGAGTACTTCGTCGTACAGGGCCGCGAATGGGAGCGCTACGCCTGGATCAAGGGCCGCGTCATTAGTGATCCGACCAGCCCGCATGCGGCGCGCGTGATCCAGCAACTGGATCGCGTGACTGGGCCGTTCGTGTTCCGGCGTTATCTCGATTACGGCGTGATCTCCGCCATCCGCGCGCTGCATGCGCAGATCCGCAACGAGGCGGCCAAGCGCAGCAATGGCGCCAATCGGCAGCAGGGCGAGCAACGCGATGGCGAAGGCCACGTGCACGCACGCTCGCCCAACATCAAGCTCGGGCGCGGTGGCATCCGGGAGATCGAATTCGTCGCGCAGGTGTTCCAGCTCATTCGGGGCGGGCAGGATTTTGGGTTGCGCGTGCGGCCCACGCTGGAGGTGCTGCGGGCTGCGTCCGAGCGTGGCCTGATCGACGCCGAAGCCGTCGCGCGCCTGACCGAGGCGTATCGTTTCCTGCGCCAGCTCGAACACCGTCTGCAATACATCGAAGATGCGCAGACGCACAACCTGCCAGGCTCGCCGGAAGACCAGTTGCGCGTGGCGCGCATGATGGGCTTTGACGACTACGCTGCGCTGGTCGCCAAGCTTGAGGCGTATCAGGACGAAGTCGCACAGCACTTCGAGCAGACCTTCTCCGACAAGCAGGATAGCCAGCCGCCGTGCGCGGCTGTCTGGCACGCCGATCTGCTTGATGACGAGCACACCGAGACTGCCCGCGCACAACTCGCCGAGCTCGGTTATGCCGACCCGGGCAGCGTGCTGGAGCGCCTGCGTGCGACGCGCAATTCGCCGCGTTATCGGGCGTTGTCCGAGGTGAGCCGCCAGCGTTTCGATCTGCTGATCAATCGCGCGCTCGATCAGGCGTCACGGCAGTCTGATGCCGATGTCACCATCGCCCGCTTTCTTGATTTCTTCGATGCGATCAGCCGGCGCTCGTCGTACCTGTCGCTGCTGAGCGAATACCCGCAGGCAATGGAGCGGGTGGCCCACACGCTGCATGCCTCCCGCTGGGCGGCGGACTACCTCACGCGCCATCCGCAACTGCTCGATGAACTGCTCGACGTTGAAGCGCTGTCTGCCGATCCTGACTGGCCCGCCTTCAAGGCGCGTGTGCGAGACCGCCTGCAAGCAGCGTCCGACCATGTCGAGATGCAGATGGACATCCTGCGCCAGGAACACCATGCGGAAACCTTCCGCGTGCTGCTCCAGGATCTGCAGGGCATGCTGAGCGTCGAGCACATCAGCGACCGGCTTTCCGACCTGGCTGACGCCATGCTCGACCTGACGCTGGAAACCGTGTGGCAGCAGGTCGCCACGCGCCACCGCGAAGTGCCGCGTTTTGCGGTGGTTGCCTACGGGCGGCTGGGCGGCAAGGAACTCGGTTATGCGTCGGACCTTGACATCATCTTCCTCTACGACGATGACGATGAGCGCGCCCCTGATGTCTACGCGTCGTTCGCACGCAAGCTCATCACGTGGCTGACCAGCCATACCGCCGCCGGCATGCTGTTCGACGTCGATACGCGCTTGCGCCCGAACGGCGCGGCGGGTTTGATGGTCACGCATTTTGAAGCCTTCCGCCGCTATCAGATGCGCGAGGGTGACAACGCTGCGTGGGTGTGGGAGCACCAGGCGCTCACGCGTGCGCGCTTTTGCGCCGGCGATGCGGAAATCGGCGAGCGCTTTGAGGCGCTGCGCACCGCCGTGCTGCGCCAGGCGCGCGACTCCGGCCCGCTGCGCGACGAGATCGTGGCGATGCGCGAGCGTGTGGCCGAAGGCCATGCGAACCCGACCGAACTGTTTGATCTGAAGCATGATCGCGGGGGCATGGTCGATATCGAATTCACCGTGCAGTTTCTGGTGCTGCTGCACAGCGCGGCGCATGCCGAACTCACCCGCAACAAGGGCAACATCGCGCTGCTGCACATGGCTGGCCAACTTGGGTTGATTGACGCGGCGACGGCCGGGCAAGTGGCCGATGCCTACCGGGATTTTCGCGCGCGCCAGCACAAGTTGCGGCTCGATGGGCAATCCGCCGCGCGCGTGCCGGTCGACACCTGCGCGCATGAGGCCGCTCACGTGCGTGCGTTGTGGGCGCAAGTGTTCGGGCCCGCGCAATGAAGTGGCATCGGCACGCGCTGCATACCTGGGGCGCATGCGCCGGTGTGACCGCGCTGTCGGCAGCGTTTTCGTTTGTGCCGTGGTTGTATGCAGTCGGGCTGTATCAACGCGATGCGGTGCGCGCGGGGCAGTGGTGGCGCATCGTCACCGCCATGTGGGTACATCTGGACACATGGCATTGGCTGGCCGATGCGATGGCGGCAGCGGGGCTGATCCTGCTGCTCGCGCGCGTGTTGCGGCCGCAGGCCATCGTCGGGGCGCTGGTGGTGTGCGGGGTACTGGCGCAGATCGCGCTGCTCACTCAGCCGGCGGTGCAGTGGTACGGCGGGCTCTCCGGCGCGCTGCATGGTCTGGCGGCGTGGGGCGGGTTGCGTCTGCTTCGGCCTTCTACGGACGATGCCGAAGATCGTTTCTCGCGCTGGATTGGTGTTGCGCTGTGCGTGGGCGTGCTGGTGAAGGTGTGGCTCGAGCAATCGTGGCTGTCGCCCATCGCCTATGACCCGCGCTGGGGGTTTGGTGTTGTGCGCATCGCGCATGCTTTTGGCGCCGCGAGCGGATTGCTGGTCTGGGTGCTGGGGGAGTGGCGTGCCCAAGGCCGGAGGCAGTCGCAGGGTTGATCGGCTGATCAGGCATATGCCGATGCAGTAAAAAACGGACACGCCGGTGTGTGCCAGCGTGTCCGTTTTTCATTGACGCGGTTACGCTTTGCGGCGGCGGAAGGAGCGTGCGCCACTGGCGAACAGCAGGCCCGCCAGCCACAACGGAAGCTGGCCGCCACCGCCACTGCTGCTGCTATTAGGCGCAGTACCGTTGATCGTGCCCGTACCCGAGCTCGGCGCCGCCGTGGCCGTCACGCTCACGGTATCGGAAGCCGTCGCGCCCGAGCTGTTCGTCAACGTCACGCTGAATGTGTAGACGCCGGCAACCCCCGGCGTGAACGTGGCTGTGCTGACGCCGTTGGCATCCGGCCCGGAGGTCGTCAATGTGACGGGGTTTCCGGCGGTCTGGGCCCAGACGGAGCTGCTGGTCGTCTTGTTGTAGCCGGCGCCGCCCACGGAGGTCAGCGTGACGGCCGTGTTGGCGGTAACGCTCGACGCCGATGCCGCAGCGTGTACGGTCGGCGAGCCCTGAGCCTGCGTGAGGGCGGCCCCGGCATCCAGCGTGCCGGCCCCGCAAACGCCCGCGTGCGTCGCGCAATACGTGCCCGCCACGAATGGACGCGCCGATTGCTTGATGATCGCCGTGATGTTGTCTGGTGTGAGCGCAGGTTGAACCGACAGCATCAGTGCTGCGGTGGCAGCAACATGCGGTGTGGCCATCGACGTGCCGATGTCTCGGGCATAGGTGTCACCCGCGGGCGATGCCGCTGGCGACGTCGTGCCGCTGTTGGACAGCGACACAATTTTGCTGCCGGAGCCAGGAATGACCGTGCCTGAGCCACCGCCTGGCGCGCTGATCGTTGTTTGCGCGCCGACGTTGGCGTAGAACGCGCTGTCGCCTTCCAGCGAGTGGGCCGTCACGGCGATGGTGCCCGTGCAGTTGGCGGGCGCATCCACGGGCCCAGCCTCGTTGCCGGCAGCCGCCACAATCGTCACGCCCAGGGCGCGCGCCGCGGTGATGCGGCTTTGCTCCAACGTTGAACAGCTTCCGGAGCCGCCCAGGCTCATGTTGATGACCTTGACCGGCGACGGGTTGTTCGCGACACCGGGGACGCTGCCGCCAGACAGCCACGTCATCGCGTCCATGATGTCGGACGTCGCGCCCCCGCACTTGCCCAGCGCCCGTGCCATCTGCACGCGCACGCCAGGAGCAATGCCCGCGATGCCGATGCTGTTGTGCTGCGCCCCGATCTGGCCCGCGACGAACGTGCCGTGCCAACTGCTGTTGCTTGCGCTGCTGCCGCAGAACGTCGGATACGACGTTGCGTCGGTGCTGCTGACCCAATCGCCCGGATCGGACGGGTCGGTATTCGTGAGCGTGTTGTTCGCGCCGTTGTTGGCGAATCCGGACGGAATCGTATTGCCCGTTTTCGGATCGGAGCTGCCGGTCAGCGCACTGCTGCTGACGAAGTTGCGGCCGGTACCGAAGTTCAGCCCAACAAAGTCGGCATGGTCCGCTCGGATGCCGGTGTCCACAATGCCGACGCCGATGGTGCTCACCCCGCTGGTGGTGTCCCAGGCGGCCGTTACGTTGGCGCCGCCGGGAGCGCTGGCGCTGGGCGGCATCAGGTTCCATTGCTGGCCGAACAGCGGATCGGTGGCCAGCGCCATCGGCCGCATGATGCGATCCGGCGACACGTATTCGAACTCGCCGCTGGCCTCCATGCGCTGGGCGACGGTCTGGGCGTCGTCGAAGGTCATGACCTTGGGCAGCGTCACCACATGCGCACCGCCCGACATGGGCCGTTTGTACGTCATCGGCAATTGCGCTGCCGCCGACCAGCGTTGCACGGTTGCCACGTCCGCATGCGTGGCCGTGCCGTCAGCCGCAACCGATTGCGCCTTCAGGCCCGAACTTTTCTCTTTCACCACCAACTGCGTCACCCATTGCAGTTGCGTATTGAACGTTGTGGATTTCTCCAGCGCCAGTGCCGGCGCAACGTGATACGACACCAGCCCAAGCGCCACCAGCGCCTGCACTACACCCCCGGCAACCATCGTCTTCATTAGAGCAGTCCTATTTTTTCGCGAGGAATTGCAAAGCTTTGCGATTGCATTGTCCAAAAGGTTTGAGACGGCGTGGCTCAGATTGAACTAAGTAAAAACCCTAGTATCTGGCGATAAACCGGGTGTGCGGGGGCGCCGCAAATGAAACCCGCCGCCACATGGGCGGCGGTGTTTTTCGAGCGCGGGCGTCGGCAGTGTGTCAGTCGCGTTTGCGTCGGCAGGTCAGCCCCAGCGCCAGCAGCAGCGCCGCACCGGCCAGCGGGACGGCACCTCCGCCGCCGCCGCTACTGCCGCCGCTGTTGGTCGAGCCACTTGAGCCACTTGAACCATTGCCGGCACCGGCCGGCGAGGTCATCTGGGCATAGCCGACGGCGCCTGCAGTATCCAGCAGACCTGCCCCACAGATGCCGGTATTGACCGCGCAATACGTTCCGCTGGGGTGCGGTCGCGCGGTTTGCTTCAGGCCCGCCAGAACCTGGGCGTTCGACAATTGCGGCTGCACGCTCAGCATCAGCGCGATGGTGCCGGCCACTTCCGGCGTTGAGAAGCTCGTACCCGCCACCGATTTGACGGTGGGGTTGCCCACTGTTTGCGTGCCGTCGTTGGAATCAGCCTGGATGACTGAAACAGGCGCGGCACAAGTTGCCGGACTTGTGCTCGTGATGACCTTTGAGTTGCCGCACCCGCCGCCCGGTGCAGACAGCGCCACCTGCGGCCCCACGTTTGCGTAACTGGCGTTCTCGCCGCTGTCGACATGCGCGGTGACGGCGATGGCGCCCGTGCAATTGGCCGGCGCGTCGACGCTTTGCGCGGCTTCATTGCCGGCGGCAGCTACCACGATGGTGCCGCGCGCGGCCAACTGGTTCACCGCGTCCTGCTCTGCAGCCGAACATTGGCCCACGCTGCCCAGGCTCACGTTCACTACGCGTGCCGGGTTGGCATTGGCTGGCACCCCCGATACGGCGATGCCACCGGCCCAGAGCATGCCGTCCACCGTGTCGGACAGCAGCGCGCCACATTTGCCCGACACGCGTACCGGCACGACGTTCGTGTTCCAGCCCACGCCAGCGATGTCGAGCAGGTTATTCGTACTGGCCGCCAAGACACTGCTGACCTCGGTGCCGTGCCAACTGCTATTGGCGATATCGGCCGTGGTACAGCCCGAAATGTTCGACACATCCGTGCTCGTCACGCCGTCGCCCAGGTCATGGGCATCCGGGCCGCGGCCCGTGGTGTTGCCCGCGCGCGCAGGATCCGTGATGAAGTTGTAGCCCGGCAGGATCTTGCTCAACAGATCGGGGTGATCGGTGTACCCGGTGTCGACCACCGCCACCACGATGCTGGTCGACCCCTGCGTGATGCTCCACGCCGACGCCGCATTGATGCCGCCCGGCACCAGCGTTGGCGAGGCCAGGTTGTTCTGCGTGGCAAACAACGGATCGTTGGGAACGGTATTGGGTCGCAGAATCCGATCGGGCACCACATAGGCTACGCGCGCGTCCTGCGCAATCTTGTTGACTGTCGCCTGAATGCTTGTGGTGTCGGTCAGACCGGTGTGCACGAGCTGCGCGTTGGTGGCCAGCGTGCGCTTGACCTGCAACGAACTGCCCGCCGCTTGCGCCACTGACAGCAACCGGTTGCTCGCCTCGCTGGCCGAGAGCGTTTTGCGCGTGCCACTGGTATCGTCGCGCCATTTGATGATCAGGTCGCCGGTGTATTGCGGCTGCGCGTTGGTGGCTGCGGCGGCTGCAGCAGGGTAGCCGCTCATCACCCAGGCCAGACACGCAACGCTGGCGCCTGCATGGAGCCAAGACTTCAACCGGAAGAGGGAGGGGGTCATCAGCGCGTGCTCCGTGGTGTCTCGTTGTAATGAGAAAACGCCGTCAAGATGTGATCGTTGACAGACCGTTACACAAAACCAAAGGTAGCACGCGACCCGCCCGCTTGGGGTGGCGGCAAATAGCGATGACGTTTGCGAAGAGAAAAATCCGCCTGTGCGCTGCAGCCTAAGCAGAATACGGGCCTGACGATGGGGGCCGGGGCTGGAATCGGACGCCGGGAGAGGGCGTCCGATCATTCATGGTGTGGAGGGGTGTTGCTGGCCGTTCAGTGCTGGATCTTCACCACACGATCCGGGTCGGCCGAGGCGATGCCTGGCGTGCTGCGCAACGCTGCCACCGCACCATCCAGCGTCGCCGACGCGTCGCCCGAGCTGGCGCGCACTACCCAGAACCCGCCCGACATCGGGCGCACCACGTTAAAGGCCAGACGCGGCGTTGCACGTGCGCCTGCAGCATCGAGCACGCCTTGCACGGTGGCCGACGACGTGGTCGGTGCGCTCAGGCCGATGATGACGTCGCCCAGATTGTGCGCGGCCGACACGGAAGCCGGTGGCTGGGCGTTGGCAGAGGCGGGGTCCATGGCAGGCGGCTTGCCCGGGTCAATGGCTGGCACTGATTTGCACGCGGCCAGCAGGCACAGGCCGAGGGCCATCGCCAGTGCGGGCTTGGCGGGCGACAGCGGGGATCGGGAGCGGGCAGCCGATTGGGGCATGCGGGGCATGCGGGGCCTGCGGGCCATGAAGTTCTCCTTGGATGCGTTGAATGGTACTGGCAGAGCGCGCTGGAACCTTTGTGCCGGCGCGGGCCGCAATGGTTCCGGTATAGGCGATCACTGCGCCACGCGGCGGGATTTCCGCGTCGAGGATTCCGGTGCCGGTTGTGCGCGGCCTGCGGCGAGCATCTCGTCTGCATGGCGGCGCGTGGTGTCAGTGAGCGACGCGCCGCCCAGCATGCGCGCGATCTCGTCCACGCGGCCCGTAGCGTCCAGCACCAGCAAATCGGAGCGCGTGCTGCCGGCCACCGTCTGTTTGGCGACCTGGATGTGGTGATTGGCCAGCGCGGCAACTTGTGGCAGGTGGGTTACGCACAACACCTGGCGGCGCATGCCCAGCTCGCGCAGGCGCCGGCCTACAACGTCCGCCACCGCACCGCCGATGCCAGAGTCCACCTCATCGAAGATCAGCGTGGGGGTCGGGCTCGCCTCGCTGGCAATTACCGAGATGGCCAGGCTGATCCGTGCCAGCTCGCCACCCGACGCGACCTTCGCCAAGGGCCGGGGCGAAACGCCTGCATGCCCAGCGACGAGGAATTCGACTTGCTCAAGGCCGGCGGCACCGCCGTGCTCCAACGCGTGCAGCGCGATGTCGAAACGGCCCCCGGCCATCGACAGGCCCTGCATGGCGCCGGTCACGGCTTCGGCCAGTTCGCGCGCGGCCTTTGCGCGGGCGCGCGACAGCGATTGCGCGACCGTCATATAGGCAGCGTGGGTCTGCGCTTCCTGTGCCTGCAGCGCTTCCAGGTCGGATGCAGCCTGCAACGCAGCCAGTTGCGCCTGGCGTTCGGCCAGTTCAGTGGGCAGCGTTTCCGGCGCGACGCGGTACTTGCGCGCCATGGTGTGCAGTGCCTGCATGCGCGTGTCGACTTCGGCCAGGCGATCCGGGTCAAGCTCCGCGCGATCGGCATAGCGTGCGAGCGTGTGCACCGCTTCCTGGATCTGCACCTCCGCTGGCTCCAGCGCGGCCAGCACATCGGCCAGCGCGGGGTCGATCTCGGCAAGTTCGCGCAGCGTGTGCAGCGTCGCGCCCAGTTGCGTGAGCACGGCGCCTTCTGATTCTGACAAGCCATCAAGCGCCGCACGCGTGCCTTCAATCAGGCTGGCGGCGTGCGACAGGCGGTGGTGCTCGGTCTGCACCTCTTCCCACTCGCCAGGTTGTGGCGCGAGCTTTTGCAATTCGTTGACCTGCCACTCGATCCGCTCGCGTTCGAGCTGGGCTTCGCGCGATTGCTGTTCGGCGGCTTCGCGCAGGCGCACCACGGCGTGCCATTCGCGATAGTGTTCGCCAACCACGCGCACGGCACCCTCCAGGCCGGCGTGGGCGTCGAGCAGGCTGCGCTGCGCATCCGTTTTCAGCAGCAATTGATGCGCGTGCTGGCCATGGATGTCGACCAGTTGCTCGCCCACTTCGCGCAACTGCGCCAGCGTGACGGCTGCGCCGTTGATGAATGCCTTGCTACGGCCGGCGGCATCGACGGTGCGGCGCAGCAGGATCACGCCCTCATCGTCGTGCAGTTCATGCGCTTCGAGCCATGCGGCCACGTGCGGATGCACGTCAAATTCAGCGGTGATGTCAGCGCGTGGCGCGCCTTCGCGCACAACGGCTGCATCGGCGCGCTCGCCCAGTGTGAGTGCGAGTGCATCGATCAGGATGGATTTGCCCGCGCCGGTCTCGCCCGTGAAGACGGTAAAACCGTCGGCCAAGTCGAGGTCCAGCGCGTGAACGATGACGAAATCGCGGATGGTGAGGCTGCGCAGCATGAGAGAGTTGGAGCCGATTAAAGC
This sequence comes from Ralstonia sp. SET104, assembly GCF_003851545.1. Classification (GTDB taxonomy): domain Bacteria; phylum Pseudomonadota; class Gammaproteobacteria; order Burkholderiales; family Burkholderiaceae; genus Ralstonia. The sequence goes on from NZ_BHVX01000013.1 coordinate 69,493, forward strand.
CGGTTGTCTTCGGTCGGATACTCGTGCCAGTGCAGCTTCTTGCGCAGCGTGGCGTAGTAGTTGTAGCCGATCGGATGCAGCAACTGCACGGTGCGCTCCGAGCGGCGCACCACGATGCGGTCACCCGGCAACAGGGACGTGAGCGACTGCATGTCGAAGTTGACGCTGGCATCGCGCCCGCTGGTGACCTGGATGACGACCTCCGCATCCTGCGGAATGACGATCGGCCGGTTTGACAGCGAATGCGGTGCGATGGGCACCAGCACCAGCCCCGAGAGCGCCGGATGCAGGATCGGCCCGCCGGCGGACAGCGCATATGCTGTCGAGCCCGTGGGCGTGGAGACGATCAGGCCGTCCGAACGCTGGTTGTACATGAAGAAACCGTCGACCGACACGGCCAGTTCCACCATGCCCGAGGTGCCCGAGCGGTTGACCACCACGTCGTTGAAGGCCAGGGCGGAGAAGATGACCTCGTCGTCGCGCACGACCTGGGCCTGCAGCAGCGTGCGGGTTTCAGCTTCGTAGCGGCCTGACAACATGTCGGGCAGCACGGTGTGCACGTCGTCGAACGGGATGTCGGTCATGAAGCCGAGCCGCCCATGGTTGACGCCGATCACGGGCACGCTGGCGCCCGCGAGGTGGCGCCCAATACCGAGCAGCGTGCCGTCGCCGCCGAGCACCACGGCCACGTCGGCGTGGCGCGCCATCTCTTCGGGCGGCAGAGCCGGGTAGTCCTGGACGCCGATATTGAGCGCCGTTTCACGCTCGAACACGATGTCATGCCCGCGTGCCGCAATGCATGACGCCAGTTCCATGAGCGGGGCGGCAATGTTGGCGGCCGAATACCGGCCGACCAGTGCAACGGTCTTGAAAGGCGAGACAGAAGAGGCGGCGGGAGCTTGCGAGGCCACGGCGGACGGGGGGATCGGCATGCGCGCATTACACCATATCGATATGACCGTCGCCACGTCAGCGCATGTTTAGTGAAGAAACGCCCACATCACCCATAGATTGGCGCCGATTTTGCGTAAAATTGAAAAATCATGGACAAGCGCGCCACCATCCTTCTCAAGACTCTGATCGAACGGTATATCGCCGAGGGCCAGCCTGTGGGCTCGCGCACCTTGTCGAAGTATTCGGGGCTCGATCTGTCGCCGGCCACCATCCGCAATGTGATGTCCGACCTGGAGGAGATGGGCTTCATCGCCAGCCCGCACACTTCAGCCGGGCGCGTGCCGACGCCGCGCGGCTACCGTCTCTTCGTCGATACGATGCTCACCGCCAGCCCGCTGGACGTGCTGAGCACGCACGACCGCATGGCGCAGCAGATGGTGGGCGCAATTGCCGAGCAGGTGCGCACGCAACTGGCTTCGCACGGGGCGGAATCATCGCAGCGGGTGATTGCGGCGGCGGCGCAGACGCTGTCCAACCTCTCGCAGTTTGCCGGCATCGTGATGACGCCGCGCCGCACCCATGCGTTCCGGCAGATCGAATTCCTGCGGCTGTCCGAGTCGCGCATCCTGCTGATCGTCGTCACGCCCGAGGGCGATGTGCAGAACCGCATCATCCATACCGACACGCCGTACACGCCATCGCAGTTGGTGGAAGCGGCCAATTACATCAACGCGCACTATGGCGGTCAGACGTTCGATGCCGTGCGCGAAAGCCTGCGCGGCGAGTTGTCTGCGCTGCAGGCCGACATGACCGCACTGATGCAGGCGGCCGTCGAGGCGGGCAGCAGTGCCGTTTCAGAAGAGGAACCGGTGGTCATTTCCGGCGAGCGCAAGCTGCTTGACGTGGAAGATCTCTCTTCGTCCATGGACAAGCTGCGCCGGCTCTTTGCCGTGTTCGAGCAGAAGACCGGCCTGCTGCAATTGCTTGACGTATCGAGCCGTGCCGAAGGCGTGCAGATCTTCATCGGCGGCGAAAGCAGCCTCGTGCCGCACGAAGACATGGCTGTCATCACCGCGCCGTACGAGGTGGACGGCAAGATCGTCGGCACGCTGGGCGTGATCGGGCCGATGCGCATGGCGTATGAGCGCGTGATCCCGATCGTGGACATCACGGCCAAGCTGCTCTCCAGCACGCTCAGCCAGTATTGACCGCCCGCCTCAGAAACTGCCCGTGAACTGATACCGCCCGCCTGGGTGCCACATGGTCGCCACCGAGGCGACCTGGCCTTGGGACAGCGTCTTCCGACGCAGCATCAGGCACGGCTCGCGCACGTCCATGTGCAGCATCTCGGCAATCTCGCGCGGCGGCAGGCGTGCTTCGATGCCGTAATCCACGCCCTGCAATGGGGCGGCGCGCATCAGGTAGGCGTTTGGCGTGGTCTGCGTGAAATCCTGTTCCATGTAGTCGGGCGCCAGCGTTGCGTTCACCCACCGGTCTTCCACCTGGATTGGCAGCTCGTTTTCGAAATGCACAATCAGCGAGTGGAATAGCGCATACCCCGTCGACACCCCAAACGACGCAGCCAGCGCTTCATTGGCGCGTGCGCGTTCGAGCTTGTGCAGCTCGGCGCGGTGCTGGTGGCCGCGCGCGGCAATTTCCTCGGCGATGTTGCGGATTGCCACCAGCGTCGCCTGGTACTTCTGCTGCGCGACGAACGTCCCAAGCCCTTGCACGCGCGTGAGGATCTGCTCGGCGGTCAGTTCGCGCAGCGCGCGGTTGACCGTCATGCGAGACACGCCAAAGGTCTGCGCGAGCGTGGTCTCCCCGGGAATCATCTCGCCCTCTTGCCACTCGCCGCTGCGGATGCGCGCGAGGATGTCTTCCTTGATGCGCTGGAAGGCGGGGGTGCTGGCGGACTGATCTTGTGACATGGAGGCGACTTTGGGTGCGGTTTGGCGGCCGGTGTGATGTGCCGATGTGATGCTCGGACTGCGGCCATCATCAGGGTTTGCTCTTAGCTTGTAAAGTTTTCTTGCCTAAGTTGTATATACAACATAAGATGCGCTTCATGCCAAAGGAGTTCGTAGGAGACCTCACATGAATGCCCCAACCGACGCTGCTCACCTGATCAACGACCCGCGTTACGACGCCTCGCGTGAAATCCGTGCCCCGCGCGGCACCGATCTGCACTGCAAGAGCTGGCTGACCGAAGCCGCCTACCGCATGTTGCAGAACAACCTCGACCCGGACGTGGCCGAGAACCCGAAGCACCTCGTCGTCTACGGCGGCATCGGCCGCGCGGCGCGCGACTGGACGTGCTTCGACAAGATCCTGGAAACGCTGCGCGAGCTGAATGACGATGAATCGTTGCTGGTGCAATCCGGCAAGCCGGTGGGCGTGTTCAAGACGCACCCCGATGCGCCGCGCGTGCTGATTGCCAACTCCAATCTGGTGCCCAAGTGGGCGAACTGGGAGCACTTCAACGAGCTCGACCGCAAGGGCCTGTTCATGTACGGCCAGATGACGGCCGGCAGTTGGATCTACATCGGCAGCCAGGGCATTGTTCAAGGCACGTATGAGACGTTTGCCGAAGCCGGCCGCCAGCATTACGACGGCAAGCTGGCTGGCAAGTGGATCCTGACCGCCGGCCTGGGTGGCATGGGCGGCGCGCAGCCGCTGGCCGCCACGCTGGCCGGCGCCGTTTCGCTGAACATCGAGTGCCAGCAATCGAGCATCGATTTCCGCCTGCGTACGCGCTATCTGGACAAGCAGGCCAAGGACATCGACGACGCATTCAACCTGATTCGCCACCATTGCGAGCGCGGCGAGGCCGTATCGATTGGCCTGCTGGGCAATGCAGCGGAAATCCTGCCGGAGCTGGTCAAGCGCGCCCGCGCCGGTGGCCTGAAGCCGGATCTGGTGACCGACCAGACCTCGGCGCATGATCTGGTCAATGGCTACCTGCCGATTGGCTGGACGGTCGAGCAATGGCGTGCTGCGCAACGCGATCCGTCGCAGCACGCCCGTTTGACCGAGGCGGCCGCCAAGTCGTGTGCCGTTCACGTACAGGCCATGCTCGACTTCCAGGCCATGGATATCCCGACCGTCGATTACGGCAACAACATCCGCCAGGTTGCGTTCGACCAGGGCGTGAAGAACGCCTTCGATTTCCCGGGCTTTGTGCCGGCCTACATCCGCCCGCTGTTCTGCGAGGGCAAGGGCCCGTTCCGCTGGGTGGCGCTGTCGGGCGATCCGGAAGACATCTACAAGACCGACGCCAGGATCAAGGAACTCTTCCCGCACAACACGCACGTGCATCGCTGGCTCGACATGGCGCGAGAGCGCATCGCCTTCCAGGGGCTGCCCGCGCGCATCTGCTGGCTGGGCCTGGGCGAACGTCACCTCGCTGGCCTGGCCTTCAACGAGATGGTCAGGAATGGTGAGCTGAAAGCCCCGATCGTGATTGGCCGCGATCACCTCGACACCGGCTCCGTTGCCAGCCCCAACCGCGAAACCGAAGCCATGCGCGACGGCACCGACGCCGTGTCGGACTGGCCGTTGCTCAACGCGCTGCTCAACACCGCTGGCGGCGCGACGTGGGTGTCGCTGCACCACGGCGGCGGCGTCGGCATGGGCTATTCGCAGCATTCGGGCGTGGTGATCGTGGCTGACGGCACCGAAGCGGCTGCCAAGCGCCTGGGCCGGGTGCTCGTCAACGATTCCGGCTCGGGCGTGATGCGTCATGCCGATGCCGGGTATGAGACCGCCGTCGCCTGCGCCAAGCGCAATGGCCTGAAGCTGCCGATGATCGGCTAAGTTAGAAACATCCTCCTCGCACGTTTATGAACACCATGACCACGCCTTCCATCCTCACGCTGCAACCCGGCGCCATGACCTTCGCCGATCTGCGCCGCGTCTGGCTGGCCCAGACGCCCGTCGCGCTGTCGGGCGACTGCGCCGCCGCCATCGAGGCATCGGCTGCCACCGTGCAGGCCATCGTTGCCAAGGGCGAGCCGGCCTACGGCATCAACACCGGTTTCGGCCTGCTGGCCAAGACGCAAATCCCCACGCACGAGCTGGAGCGCCTGCAACGCAACCTGATCCTGTCGCACGCCGTGGGTACTGGCGAAGACGTGAGCGACAGCGTTGCGCGTCTCATACTGCTGATGAAAGCAGCGAGCCTTGCACGCGGCTACTCGGGCGTGCGCCGTGTCGTGATCGACACACTGCTGGCGCTGCTGAACGCGGGCATCGTGCCGTGCATCCCATCCAAGGGCTCGGTGGGCGCGTCGGGCGACCTGGCGCCGCTGGCACACATGACGCTGGCCCTGCTGGGCGAGGGCGAGGTACGCGTGAATGGCGTGCGCACCCCGGCACGCGAAGCGCTGGCTGCTGCCGGTATTGAGCCGATCGCACTGGCTGCCAAGGAGGGCTTGGCGCTCATCAACGGCACGCAGGTGTCGACCGCGCTGGCGCTCAACGGCCTGTTCCTTGCCGAGCGTCTGCTGCAGGCCGCCACCGTGGCGGGGGCGCTTTCCGTCGATGCCGCCAAGGGCAGCGACGCCCCGTTCGACCCGCGTGTGCACACTGTGCGCGGCCAGGCCGGGCAGATTGCCACCGCCGCTGTGTACCGCAACCTGCTGGCCGGCAGTGCCATCCGCAAGTCGCACCTCGTGGGCGACAAGCGCGTGCAGGACCCATACAGCCTGCGCTGCCAGCCGCAAGTCATGGGCGCATGCTTTGACCTGATCCGCCAGGCTGGCGCCACGCTGCTGACCGAAGCCAACGCCGTGACCGACAACCCCCTGGTCTACGCCGATGCCGGTGAAGTGATTTCGGGCGGAAACTTCCACGCCGAGCCGGTAGCGTTCGCAGCCGACATGCTGGCGATGGCGATTGCCGAAATCGGTGCACTGTCCGAGCGCCGCATCGCACTGCTGATCGATTCCACGCTGTCGGGCCTGCCCCCGTTCCTGGTCGAGCAACCGGGCCTGAACTCGGGCTTCATGATTGCGCACGTCACGGCCGCCGCGCTGGCGTCGGAAAACAAGACGTTCGCCCATCCGGCCAGCGTCGACAGCCTGCCGACCTCCGCCAACCAGGAAGACCACGTCAGCATGGCGACCTTCGCTGGCCGCCGCCTGAACGACATGGCCGACAACACTGCCACCATCGTCGGCATCGAAGCGCTGGCCGCCGCACAGGGCATCGACTTCCACAAGCCGTTAGCGACGTCCGACACGCTGGCGACCGCGCACGGCTGCATCCGCTCGCGCGTGGCGTACTACGGTGAAGATCGCCTGTTCGCCCCCGACATCGAAGCGGCCCGTCGCCTCGTTCTCAGCGGCGATCTGGGCGATTCGTGCCGCGCTCAACTGGCGGCGCTCTCGCTCGCATGATCATGCTGGTCCACGCCGAACCTACCGTCTGGCAAGGCCGCGTCGATGCGGAGGAAGGGCCGCTGGGCCTGCGCTGGCACCAGACCGTGCGCCGCATCGATACATCGATGCCGCTGGCCGATACCGTTGCGCTGGCAGGTTTTGCGTGCGACGCAGGTGTCGCGCGCAACCACGGACGCACAGGCGCACGGGCTGGCCCGAATGCCATCCGGAAGATGCTCGCCAACCTGCCGGCGCGCGCGGGCCGGGTGGTCGTCGATGCGGGCGACGTGACGTGCCACGGTGACGCGCTGGAAGAGGCGCAGGCGGAGCTGTCCGGCGTGCTGCACGATCTGCTCGATCGCGGCGCATTCCCGATCGCGCTGGGCGGTGGGCATGAGATTGCGTGGGCGTCGTTCGGCGGTTTGGCGCGGCATTTGGCGGGCAAGTCGAAGCAGGCGCCACGCATCGGCATCCTCAACCTCGATGCGCATTTTGATCTGCGCGCGGGCGAGCATGGCAGCTCCGGTACGCCATTCCGCCAGATCGCCGAAGACTGCGCACGGCGCGGCTGGCCGTTCCACTACGCCTGCCTGGGCGTGAGCACCTACGCGAATACAGAGGCGCTGTTTGCCCGGGCGCGCCAACTTGGCGTGCGCTGGATGCACGACGACGAAATGGACATCATGCAGCTCGCCCATGTGCTGCAGGTGGTCGAGGTCTTCTTGAGCCAAGTCGACCACGTCTATTTGACGATGTGTCTGGATGTGCTGCCAGCGGGCATCGCCCCCGGCGTGAGCGCACCGTCTGCGCGCGGCGTGTCGATGGACGTGATCGAGCCCATCGTCGATCGCGTGGTCAGCTCGGGCAAGCTTCGGCTGGCGGACGTGGCTGAATTGAACCCATCGCTCGACATTGACAACCACACCGCTCGTGTCGCCGCCCGCCTGGTGGCGCGGGTGGCTGACGGCATTGGTCTGCAAGGAGCGACGCATGACTGACATCCACTGGGATGCGCTCTGGACCAACGTCCACCTCGCTACGCTGGCCGCCGACGCTGATGGCTACGGCGAAATTCGCGACGGCGCCATTGCCGTCAAAGAGGGCCGCATTACTTGGCTTGGCGCCCGTGCGGATTTGCCCGCCAACGCCCGCGCCACGTGCGAGCATGACGGCGGCGGCGCATGGCTCACGCCCGGTCTGATCGACTGCCATACCCACCTCGTCTACGCCGGCAACCGCAGCAATGAATTCGAAGCGCGCCTGAATGGTGTGCCCTACGAAGAGATCGCACGTGCGGGCGGCGGCATCCTCTCCACCGTGCGCGCTACGCGTGCGGCAAGCGAAGACGCGCTCGCCGGCGCCAGCCTGCCGCGCCTGAACGCGTTGCGCGCCGAAGGTGTCACCACCGTCGAAATCAAATCCGGTTACGGCCTGAACCTGGAAACCGAGCGCCGCATGCTGCGCGCCGCACGGCGCTTTGGCCAGACATTGCCGGTGCGCGTGCGTACGACCTTCCTCGGCGCGCACGCGGTGCCGCCTGAATTCGCCGGCCGGGCAGATGACTACATCGACCACCTCTGCGCCGACGTGCTGCCCGCGCTCGCGGCGGAGGGCCTCGTCGATGCGGTCGATGCCTTCTGTGAAACCATTGGTTTTTCCTCCGCGCAGACGGCGCGCATGTTCGACGCCGCGCAGCGTCTTGGTCTGCCGGTCAAGCTGCACGCGGAACAGCTTTCCGACCAGGGCGGGGCAGCACTCGTGGCGCGTTACGGCGGCTTGTCTGCCGATCACCTCGAATGCCTGACGGACGAGGGCGTCGCCGCCATGGCGCAAGCGGGTACCGTGGCTGTGTTGTTGCCTGGCGCGTTTTATTGCCTGCGCGAGACGCGCCTCCCGCCGATGGCCGCCCTGCGCGCGGCTGCTGTGCCGATGGCTGTGTCGACCGATTGCAATCCGGGCACCTCGCCGCTCACCTCGCTGCTGCTGGCAATGAACATGGCGTGCACGCTGTTCCGCTTGACGCCGCTGGAAGCGCTGACCGGCGCCACGCGCCACGCTGCCGCTGCGCTGGGCCTGTCCGGCACCTGCGGCGTGCTCGCACCGGGCTGCGCGGCGGACTTCGCGCTCTGGCGCATTGATCGGCCCGCCGATCTGGCGTATGCGATGGGCTTTAACCCCTGCGTCGGCGTGGTCAAGGATGGCGTGGCGGTGGCGTAGGAGCGCGCGAGAACTCGGCTCGTATAATCGGCCGGGTCAACCGTGAATCCGCGTTCCATGCCCTTTTTGCCCGAACCCCTGTTCCAGCACGGCCAGCCCGATCGCACGGCGATCCTGCTGGTGAATCTCGGCACGCCGGACGGCACCTCGCCGCGCGAGGTTGGCCGCTACCTGCGCCAGTTCCTGTCCGATCCGCGCGTGGTGGAAATTCCGCGCGCCGCGTGGTGGTTCATTCTCAATGTGCTGATCCTGCCGCTACGCTCGCGGGCGTCGGCGCACAAGTACGAGAGCATCTGGCTGCGCGAGGCCAACATGACGGGCTCGCCGCTACTGGTCTACAGCGAGCGCCAGGCGCATGCACTGCAGCAGTTGCTCAACGCGCATGGCCATGATGTGGTGGTCGCCTGCGCCATGCGCTACGGCAATCCGTCGATCCCGTCAGTCATACAGGCGCTGCGCAAGCAAGGCGTGGAACGCATCCTCGTGCTGCCGATGTATCCGCAATATTCCGGCACCACCACCGCCACGGCCTTCGACGAGGTCTTCCGTGTGCTGGGCGAGATGCGCAATCAACCGGAGCTGCGGCTGGTCAAGCATTTCCATGACGACCCGGCCTACATCAACGCGCTGCACCAGCAAGTGGGCGCGTACTGGGCGCAGCACGGCGCGCCGGACTTTGCGCGCGGCGACAAGCTGCTTCTGTCGTTCCACGGCGTGCCGCGCCGCACGCTGGAACTGGGCGATCCCTACCACTGCGAATGCCTGAAGACCGGCCGCCTGCTGGGCGAGGCGCTTGGCCTGCAGCCGGGGCAGTACCTCGTCACGTTCCAGTCACGCTTCGGGCGCGCCGAATGGCTGCAGCCGTACACAGCGCCCACGCTGGAAGAACTCGGCCGCGTCGGCACCAACCGCGTCGACGTCTTCTGCCCGGGTTTTCCGGCCGATTGCCTGGAGACGCTGGAAGAGATCGCGATGGAAGGGCAGTCCACCTTCCGCGTCGCCGGCGGCAAGGAATTCCACTACATCCCCTGCCTGAACGATAACGAGGCGTGGATCGCCGGTATTGCCGACATTGCACTGGCGCATCTGCAGGGCTGGCCGCTCACACTCACGCATCCGCATGTGCTGGAGGCCAGCCGCACGCGTGCGCAAAGCAAGGGTGCCGCCGCATGAAAGTGAGTACGGACGCGACTGACCGCGTACGCATCGATAAATGGCTGTGGGCGGCGCGCTTCTTTAAAACGCGCTCGCAGGCAACCGACGCCGTGGAGCGTGGCCGGGTCCAGATCAACGACCAGCCGGTTCGCCCTGCCAAGGACGTCAAAATTGGTGACCACGTGCGAGTGCACGCGCATGAACAGCAGTGGGAAGTGCGGGTGCTGGCGCTGGCCGAAGTGCGCGGCCCGGCCTCGGTCGCGCAAACGCTCTATGCGGAGACGGAATCGAGCCGCTTAAAACGCGAAGAAAACGCCGACAGACGCCGGCTGTATCGAGAACCCGCCACGCAAATCATCGGCCGCCCCACCAAACGTGACCGGCGGAGCCTTGACAAACTTGGCGGAGAATGAGGCATGCCGCGCGAGTGTGTGCTAACTTGATATGCTCAGGCCGCGCGGCATCTGCTGCATTTGCGCGGGCTTGATGATGTAGTGCTTGAAGAATGCCTTGCCGCTACCGTATTCCGTATAACGCGGCGTGACGGCGCCAGACAGGCAAATGAACGTTGTGGCTGCGGTCAGGGTCAACAGCAGAAGCACGGTCAGAACGGGCAGCTTGTTGTGCATGGTACGAACCCTCAAAGAAGCTCGCGCCCCCCAGTTTTTTCTTGCATCATAGGCGGCCAATTAGGGCGTCGCAATTGCGGTGCCGTTGCAGTCTGATGAAAGTTGTAACCCCATATTTCGTGATGCACGGCGCACAGTTGTCGCGCATCCGGTGCCCTTGAAAAGCGCGCCAAATGCCCCATAACGGGGACAAATCGTTTGTAAAAATCCAGCGGATCGTCTTCGGGCACATGCCGTGCGTCGATCCGCTTTATCCAGCGCTATGAAACACACTTCGGATACCCACTCGAACTCGGACATGCCAATCGACACCCAAGCCACCCAGCCGAACCAATCGGCGACGGATCAGGCGGCGAACGCCTATTCGAGCCAGGCTCAACGTGCCAGCGCCGACGCCCAGGCCGTCGCCGGCGACGAAGCTGCTGTGGCAGAAGCCGTGGCCGGAGCGGACGTCGCTGAACTGCGCCGTCAACTGGAAGCCGCTGAAGAAAAGGCGCGTCAGAACTACGAGAACTGGGCGCGCGCCACAGCCGAAGGCGAAAACATCCGCCGCCGCGGGCAAGACGATGTGGCCAAGGCCCACAAGTTCGCCATTGAAGGCTTTGCCGAATACCTGCTGCCTGTGATGGACAGCCTGCAAGCCGCGCTTGCCGACACGTCGGGCGACGCCACCAAGCTGCGCGAAGGCGTTGAACTCACGCTCAAGCAGCTCTACGCCGCGTTCGAAAAGGGCCGCGTGACCGAACTGAACCCGGTGGGTGAAAAGTTTGACCCGCATCGCCATCAAGCCATCTCGATGGTGCCCGCTGACCAGGAAACCAACACGGTTGTGACCGTGCTCCAGCGCGGTTACACACTGGCTGACCGCGTGCTGCGCCCGGCCCTCGTGACGGTGGCTGCGCCCAAGTAAGCCAACGGCCTCATGATCCAGAACACTGCCACCTCGCGTGATGCCAAAACGGCGATCCCGGTCGACAAGACCGCGTTCGCGGCGTTCGGCATGCGCGAGGTGAATATCGAGACCTTCGACGCGGCCATTGCGGCAGCGGGCGACGCGCTCGTGTGCGTGTTCTTCTGGGGCGTGGATTGCTTCAACTGCGAGATGGCCAAGAAAGCCATGCTCGCGCAGCCGGCTGCCATGCGTGAGCTTGGCCTGCATTGGCTGCATGCCAATGTCTACGCACACCCGGAGTTGGGTCAGCGTTTTGGCTTACATGGTATTCCGGTGTTCATGTTCTTCCATCGTGGCAAGAAACTCGGCCGGGCGACCGGCTGGCATGGCCACGCGCAGTTTGCCGCTGCTGTTGCCAATGCGCGTAACAAGCTGGCCGGCAAGCCGCTCGTCTGACGCAGCGTTCATCATGACGTCGATGCCGATGGCTGCGGCCTTTCTTCTCGCTTCGTCTTCCCGTGCCATGCGCCCTAAGCGCGTGGCGCGCACCTTGCCGCGCGCCGCTCAGGCGATGACCGCGGCCCTTGCCGCCGCCCGGCGGTTGTTCTAGTGCCCTTGCGGCACGTTGCCGCCGGGCTCGCTCCACCTTCACCAGCAGTTCCAGTTCCGTATTTCCGCCGGCCGGCCTGTGCGCCCGCTGGTTTTCTTGCCGCTGCATTGCGTTGGCCCGGAAGGCTATCGGCAGCGGCTTTGCCTAGTGTTGAACATAGACCCGTAGGAGATCGCCATGTCCAAAGCAGCCGCCATCTACTTGACCGAGCTTGACCTCACCCGCCTGGAAAACGCCGCCACCCGCGCCGGTAGCAATTCGCCGCTGGCCGATCTGGTCGACGATTTGATCGCCCGTGCCAATGTGGTGCCCGGCGACAAGATCCCCGCGGATGTGGTGACCATGAACTCGGTGGTGCGCGTGGTGGATGACGCCGGTGCGGAGCAGGAATGGACGCTCGTCTACCCGGACGAGGCCAACGTGACGTCAGCCAAGCTGTCGGTGCTCTCGCCGATGGGCGCGGCGCTGCTGGGCGCGCGCGCGGGCAAGTCGGTCAAATACTCGGCACCCAACGGTGTTGAGCATTCTTTGCGCATCGAGCGCGTTGCGTTCCAGCCCGAGGCCAGCGGCCAGCACACGCTATAAGCCACACGGGGTTTAGAACCGATTCAAGATCCGTGGCGAGCAGCGATGCAGCGGGATCGCGGGCGGGTTTTTAGCGCGAGAGGCTGTATCCGATGCGTAACTGCGAGCCCAGCTTGTGGTTGTAATCGAGCAGGCTCTCGCCGTAGCCGGTGAAGTACTGGATGAACAGATAGCCGGCCGTGCCGGTAAAGATCCGGCTCATCGGGTAGGTGAGTTGTGCGTCGACGCTGCCGTAGGCCTTGCGGGTGCCTTTGCGCAGCGTGGCGGCCAATTCCCAGCCGTTGGGCGCGCCGTACGACACGCGGAAATCCCCAAAGCCGCGGTAATGCGCAATGTCGGTGTTGCCGCTGCGGGTGAGGTACGCGTATAGCTTGGGTTCGAATTTCCAGTGGTAGTCGTTCAGATCCCCGAAGTGGAACGTCGGGCGCACGAATACCGTGTTGATGGCGCGCGAGGCGTCGCCGTCGCGGCCGTTGGATTCGTGCTCGATGCCGCCCGCGAAGGACAGTCGTGTGAGGGCACCACCGTGGATGCCCGTATCGGGCCGGTAATAGAACACGCTTGGCCGGTAGTTCGTATCGCGGAAGGGCGCTGATTCCTTGCCCAGATCCCACAGCGAGAACTGCGTATAACCGAAGTACAGGTTATCGAGCAACGCTGCCGATGCCGGGTTCTCCGGCTGAAAAATCCGAAACTTGAAGCTCAACTGAAACTTGGCGTTCAGGCCTTCGTGCACGCCCACGGCCGCGAACATCGGTTCGTGGAAGGTCAGGCGGGCGGTTTCTTCGGGCGGGCGCGATGCTTCGCCGCTGCCGGCCACTGCCACGGCGGCGGGTGGTGTATCGGCTGCGCTGCCGGCGGGCGCATTCGGGTTGGCGCCCAGCGCGCCACCGGGGCGGGTTGCTTCGGCGGCGGCGTTGCGGGCAGCGCCGGCAGGGGCGCCTTCTGCGGCGATCTGCGGGGCGTCGGCACCGCGTACGAGCGTGACCAGAACGGGCGCCGCATCCAGATCCGGCACATCGATCCGGACCGTACCGCGCAGCATCTCGGGCAGCGTGCCGGTATAGGTGACGGTGCGGACTTGGCCCGGACGCAGATGCAGGGTTTCGGCGCCCGCGTTGTGTCGGCTGAGGATCGCTTCGACGCTGCCCTGCAAATCAGCCGTGGCCGTCACGCGCAGTTTGGCCGGCACGGCATAGCTGCGCTGCGCGGTATCGCCTGAAATGACGAGGGTCAGGGAAAAGGGCTGGTTGGCGTCGACGCGGCGGGCGGGTTGGAGCAGGGCGACGGCGGCATCGGCGGAGGGCACGGCGCATGCGGCTAGCAGAGCGGCGCCCAGAAGGGATCGAAGGGGGTGCAAAGGCATGGACGCAAAAGCCGGTTGGCGTCCGGCGAGTGGCAATGCGACCAAGGGTACCATCACGACCTTTTGTGCCTGGTTTGCGGGCTCTGGGCGTTCAAAACGCGCGTTTTTGCCTGGTAGCGCACGTTTTCGGGTGCTTTCTCAAGAAAAACCGGCCAAAATGCTCAACTTTTCAAAATTCGGCCTTGAAAAGCCGGGCGGCACTCCCACATCCGATCCAAGTTTGTATTCAGTGCAGTCCTGACACCAGATTTGAGGAGCAAGAACATGGGCAAAATCATCGGTATCGACCTTGGTACCACCAACAGCTGCGTTTCCATCATGGAGGGCAACACCCCCAAGGTGATCGAGAACGCAGAAGGCGCACGTACCACCCCGTCGATCATCGCCTACATGGAAGACGGCGAGATCCTCGTCGGTGCCCCGGCCAAGCGCCAGGCTGTGACCAACCCGAAGAACACGCTGTATGCCGTCAAGCGCCTGATTGGCCGCAAATTTGAAGAGAAGGAAGTCCAGAAGGACATCGGCCTGATGCCGTACACCATCAGCAAGGCCGACAACGGTGACGCCTGGGTGGAAGTGCGCGGCCAGAAGCTGGCCCCGCCGCAAATCTCGGCCGAAACGCTGCGCAAGATGAAGAAGACCGCCGAGGACTACCTGGGCGAAGAAGTGACCGAAGCCGTGATCACGGTGCCGGCGTACTTCAACGATTCGCAGCGCCAGGCCACCAAAGACGCTGGCCGTATCGCCGGTCTGGACGTCAAGCGCATCATCAACGAGCCGACTGCGGCTGCGCTGGCCTTTGGCCTTGACAAGAATGAGAAGGGCGACCGCAAGATCGCCGTGTATGACCTGGGTGGCGGTACGTTCGATATCTCGATCATCGAGATTGCCGACGTGGACGGCGAAAAGCAGTTCGAAGTGCTGTCGACCAACGGCGATACGTTCCTGGGCGGTGAAGACTTCGACCAGCGCATCATCGATTACATCATCGGCGAGTTCAAGAAGGACCAGGGCGTTGACCTGTCGAAAGACGTGCTCGCACTGCAGCGCCTGAAGGAAGCCGCTGAAAAGGCCAAGATCGAGCTGTCGAGCACGCAGCAGACCGAAATCAACCTGCCGTACATCACGGCCGACGCCTCGGGCCCGAAGCACTTGAACCTGAAGATCACGCGCGCCAAGCTCGAAGCGCTGGTCGAAGACCTGATCGCCCGCACGATCGATCCGTGCCGTACCGCCATCAAGGATGCTGGCGTGAAGGTGTCGGACATCCACGACGTGATCCTGGTCGGCGGCATGACGCGCATGCCGAAGGTGCAGGAGAAGGTGAAAGAGTTCTTCGGCAAGGAAGCCCGCAAGGACGTGAACCCGGACGAGGCCGTTGCCGTGGGCGCTGCCATCCAGGGTCAGGTGCTGGGCGGTGACCGTACCGACGTGCTGCTGCTGGACGTGACGCCGCTGTCGCTGGGCATCGAAACGCTGGGCGGCGTGATGACCAAGATGATCGGCAAGAACACGACCATCCCGACCAAGTTCTCGCAGACCTTCTCGACCGCCGACGACAACCAGCCGGCCGTGACGATCAAGGTCTACCAGGGCGAGCGCGAGATGGCTTCCGGCAACAAGATGCTGGGCGAATTCAACCTCGAAGGCATTCCGCCGGCACCGCGCGGCACGCCGCAGATTGAAGTGTCGTTCGACATCGACGCCAACGGCATCCTGCACGTCGGCGCGAAGGACAAGGCGACCGGCAAGGAAAACAAGATCACGATCAAGGCAAGCTCCGGTTTGTCGGAAGCCGAGATCGAGCGCATGGTGAAGGACGCCGAGGCCAACGCCGAGGAAGACAAGAAGCTGCGCGAGCTGGTCGACTCCCGCAACCAGGGTGAAGCGCTGGTGCACTCGACCAGGAAGGCACTGGGCGAGTACGGCGACAAGCTGGAAGCTGGCGAGAAGGACAAGATCGAAGCCGCGATCAAGGAACTTGAAGAGGCCCTGAAGGGCACCGACAAGGCCGCGATCGACGCCAAGTCCGAAGCGCTGGCAACCGCCTCGCAGAAGCTGGGCGAGAAGGTCTACGCCGACATGCAAGCCAAGGGTGAAGCCGGTGGTGCTGAACAGGCCGCTGGTGCTCAGGCTGGTGCCCAGGCCGGTGCGCAGGCAGGACACGGTGCTCCGCACGACGATAACGTCGTCGACGCCGAGTTCAAGGAAGTGAACGACAAGAAGTAAGCCGAATCGTCCGCTTGGCGGACGTGAAGGACCGCCGGGCAGTGGTCATTGGGTTGTGCAGAGCGCACCTGATGCCACGCTCGGCTTTTTTGCTATTCGACACGCAGTAAAAACAGGCGACGACTGAAGCCACCATGGCAAAACGTGATTACTACGAAGTGCTCGGGGTGGGTAAGAACGCGAGCGACGACGAGATCAAGAAGGCTTATCGCAAGCTCGCGATGAAGTACCACCCGGACCGCAATCCGGACAGCAAGGAAGCGGAAGAGAAGTTCAAGGAGGCCAAAGAGGCCTACGAGATGCTCTCCGAACCCGAGAAGAAGGCCGCGTATGACCAGTATGGCCATGCGGGTGTCGACCCCAACATGGGCGCCGGCTTCGGCGCGGGCGGCGCAGGTTTTGGCGGCGGCTTTGCCGAAGCCTTTGGCGACATCTTCGGCGACATCTTTGGCCAGGCGCAGGGCCAGCAGGGCGGCCGTCGCGGCGGCGGCCCGCAGATGTACCGCGGCGCTGATCTGCGCTACAGCATGGAGATTACGCTGGAGCAAGCCGCGCACGGCTATGACACACAGATCCGTGTGCCGCACTGGGACGAATGCGACCACTGCCACGGCAAGGGCGCCGAGCCAGGCTCCAGCGTGGAGACCTGCCCGACTTGCCACGGCGCCGGCCAGGTGCGTGTGTCGCAGGGCTTCTTCACGATGCAGCAGACCTGCCCGAAGTGCCACGGCAGCGGCAAGTACATCCCCAAGCCGTGTACCAAGTGCCACGGCCAGGGCAAGTTGAAGAGCCAGAAGACGCTGGAAGTGAAGATTCCGGCCGGCATCGACGAAGGCATGCGCATCCGTTCGTCGGGCAATGGCGAGCCTGGCATCAACGGTGGCCCCCCGGGCGACCTGTATGTGGAAATCCACATCAAGCAGCATCCGATGTTCGAGCGCGACGGCGACGACCTGCATTGCCAGATGCCGATCTCGTTTGCCACGGCGGCTATCGGGGGTGACATCGAGGTGCCGACGCTGGGCGGCCGTGTCACGTTTCCGGTGCCTGAAGGCACGCAGGCCGGCAAGACGTTCCGCCTGCGTGGCAAGGGCATCAAGGGCGTGCGCTCCGGCTATGCGGGTGATCTCTATGTCCACATCAACATCGAGACACCGGTCAAGCTGACCGAGCACCAGAAAGACCTGCTCAAGCAGTTCGACAAGTCTGTGCACGAGGGCGGTTTGCGGCACAGCCCGCAAGAGCAAACGTGGATGGACAAGGTGAAGAACTTCTTCTCTTCGTAAGAAACCGCGTAAAGCTACTGCGCGCTCCGATCTTGATCCCGAGTTTGCCAAATGTGTGCTCGCCGTACCCATGTACGGCTGCGCTTCTCAAATCAACCTCGGGGCGCTCGCTACGCTTTTCAGAGCTTCCGAAAATATCCGATTGTCGATAATCGAGGATATCGTCATGCAGTTGCCGCAAGCCGGCGCGCCGTTCGCGCTGCTGGACGATGCCACCTCAGGCGGTGTGCCGTGCTCGCGCTGGTACACCGGCTATGCAGGCGAGTTTTTCCGGCCGGCCGGTGTGCTGGATGGGCTGGACGACGATCTCCGCGCTGCGTGGCGCGAGGGCTTGCATGCGCTGATCATCGCGCCGTACGAGTTTGGCGAGCCGCTGGTCGGCTTGTCGACTTCCACCGCAGTGTCTTCCGCATTGCCCGGCCACGATGGCCGCTTGCGCGTGCTGCTGTTCCGCTCGCTGCAGGTGCTGTCGCCGGCCGAGGTCGACGCGCTGTTCCGCGCATGGCCCGAGGCGACGGGCGCGGCCGGTTTATTTGACTGTGCCGCCAGCGTGGATCATGCCACCTACACGCACGCCATTGACCGCATCCACGGCTGGATTGCGGCGGGCGATACCTACGAAGTCAACTACACCTACCGCCTGCGCATGACGGCGTTCGGCGCGCCGGCTGCGTTGTATCGCCGCCTGCGTGCGCGCCAGCCGGTGCCGTACGGGGCGTTTATCGGGCTGCCGGAGGGCGGGGCGATTCTGTCGTGCTCGCCGGAGCTGTTTTTCTCGCATCGCGCCGGCCAACTCGTCGCGCGGCCGATGAAGGGCACCGCGCCCGCCACGGGCGATGCCGAAGTTGACGAGACCCGCGCCATTGCGCTGGCCGCCGATGAGAAGAACCGCGCCGAAAATCTGATGATTGTCGACCTGCTGCGCAACGATCTGGGTCGTCTCGCGCGTGCGGGCTCGGTGCGCGTGCCGGCGCTGTTTGAGGTGACGCCGTTCGGCAGCGTGCTGCAGATGACGTCGACTGTGGAAGCGGAGATCCCACCCGCCACCGGTCTCGCCGATTGTCTGCGCGCGTTGTTTCCGTGTGGCTCCATCACCGGTGCGCCCAAGCGTCGGACGATGGAGATCATCAATGCGCTGGAGCCCCTGCAATCTGGCAGGCGCGGCCTGTATACCGGTGCCATCGGCTGGGTCGATGCGCCTGCTGATGAGCGCGCGATGGGCGATGCGTGTTTCTCCGTGGCGATCCGCACGCTGGTTCTCGGTGCGCCCGGCACCGATGGCCTGCGCACGGGCGAACTCGGCATTGGCTCGGGTATCGTGCATGACAGCATCGCCGACGAGGAATACGCGGAGTGCCAACTGAAGGCGCGGTTCGTGACTGCGCTCGATCCGGGGTTGTCGTTGTTCGAGACGATGCGCGCAACGCGTGATGGTGTGGCGCTGCTGGATTGGCATTTGGCGCGATTGGAGCGCTCTGCGGCTGCGTTCGGTTTTCCGTTCGATCGCATTGCGCTGACGGGTGATGTGTCGCGTGCGTGTGCATCGTTGGAAGGGGAGGGTGCCTATCGCATGCGCCTGTTGCTCATGCCGGACGGCGCCGCCAACGTATCGGCAGCGCCCTTGCCGCCGCTGCAGGCAACGTGGGAAGCGCCGGTGCGTCTGCTTGTCGCCCCGCAAGCGCGCGAGGTCACGCACAGCCTGCCCACGCACAAGACCACGCTGCGTGCTGGCTACGACGCGGCCTGGCAGGCGGCCGAGCGCGAAGGCGCATTCGATGCGGTCTTCTTCAATGCGGATGACACGCTGGCAGAGGGCGGGCGCAGTACGGTATTGATCAAACTGGATGGCGCGTGGTGGACGCCACCGTTGTCTGCGGGTGTTCTGCCGGGCGTGATGCGCGCTGTGTTGTTGAGCGACGCCACGCCGTGGCTCAACGGGCCGCTGCGCGAACGATCACTCACCCGTGCCGACGTCGCCCGCGCCGAGGCCGTTGCCGTGTGCAACGCGCTACGCGGCGTGATGCCCGCGCATTTCGAGCCGGCCCTGACCGCCGACGTGTTCTAGCTTCCAGCGCGCCACGCCGGGCAGGTTGATGAGCTCGCGGTCGTGGCAGACCATCAGCAGCGTGCGGCCCTCTGCTGCCAGTTCCCCTACCAGCGCGATGACTTGCTCGCGTGCGGCGCCGTCCAGATTTGAAGTTGGCTCGTCGAGCAGCAGCACATCGGTGCGCAGCGCGCGGGCACGTGCCAATGCAAGGCGTTGCGTTTCGCCACCGGACAGGCGTTCGGGCGATACATCCACCACCTGCTGCAGGCCCGCCCAGCGGAGCGCATCGTCGACACGCGCAGCCAAGTCCGCATGTGCCACGCGGTGCGGGCCCGTCGTCAGCCCGTAGGCCAGATTCGCGCGTACCGACGTGCGGAACAGATACGGATGCTGATGCACGTAGGTCAGTCGTGCACGCAGTTCGGCCGGATAGGGCGACAGCGGTTGCCGCCCTCGGCCCAGGTCGACGGTCGCACCGTTGGCGGGCGCCAACCCTGCCAGCATGCGCAACAGCGTGGTCTTGCCGACGCCGTTGGCCCCCGTGATGACAATCGCATGCCCTGCCGACAACGCCAGGCGCGGAATCTCGAACAGTAGGCGCGCGCCATGCTGGCAGCGCAGGCCCTCAAACACCATCGTCGGCTGCGACGGCACGCTCACGCTGTTTCCCCGCGATAGTTGCCGGCCCCCTGCAGCCACGCGAGCACGAGATTGACGAGCAACGCCAACACGATCAGCACGATGCCCAGCGCAATGCCTTGCGCGAACTCGCCCTTGCTCGTCTGCAATGCAATCGCCGTGGTCATGGTGCGCGTGAGGCCTTCGATGTTGCCGCCGACCATCAACGCAGAGCCCACTTCAGCAATGACCCGGCCGAAGCCCGCCACTACCGCGGCCATCAAACCGAATCGCAGTTCACGGAAAACCGTCAGCAGCAGCCGAATGCGTCCGGCCCCGAGCACACGCGCGGTTTCAGCGAGGCGCGGATCGGCACGCTCAAGCGTTGTCAGCGCAAACGCGACGATGACCGGCAGACCGAGCACCGCCTGCCCGAGGATCATCCCGCCCTGCGTGAACAGCAGCCCCAGACCGCCCAGCGCCCCTTGGCGCGAGAGCAGCAGATACAGCAGCAGCCCGATCAGCACCGTCGGAAACGACAATGACGCCTGCGCCAGCACCACCAGCGCCCGGCGCCCGGCAAAACGGTGCATGGCGATGAGGTAAGCGATGAGCAGACCCAGCGGCGTTGCCAGCAGCAACCCCGCCAACGCAACCTTCAACGACACCCAGACGATCAGCCACAACGCCGCATCCCCGCTAACAAGCAGGGCGAAGGCGTCGACGGTGGCCGACCAGATTTCCATGAGGATGCCGCTTAGGCGAAGGTGTGTTCCGGGCCGGGGAACGTGCCGTCCTTGACGGCAGCCACGTACGCAGCGACGGCAGCATCGATGGTGGTCTGCCCGTCCATGAAGTTGCGCACGAATTTGGGCCGATGGCCAGGGAACACGCCCAGCATGTCGTGCATGACGAGCACCTGGCCCGAGCACTCCAGCCCCGCGCCGATGCCGATGGTCGGGACGCTCAGCAGGCGCGTCACTTCGCCAGCCAGCGTGGCAGGCACCGCTTCCATAAGCACCATCTGCGCGCCGGCATCCTGCACGGCCAGCGCGTCGGCCTTGAGCTGCGCCGCCGCTTCGTCGCCACGGCCCTGCACCTTGAAGCCGCCGAAGGCATGCACCGACTGCGGCGTCAGGCCGATGTGCGCACACACCGGAATGCTGCGTTCGATCAGGAACTTGATTGTCGGCGCCAGCCACACACCGCCTTCGAGCTTGACCATCTGCGCGCCGGCCTGCATTACACGCACCGCGCTGTGGAAAGCCTGTTCGGGCGTGCCGTAGGTACCGAAGGGCAGGTCCGCCATCAGCAACGCTTTGTCGATGCCGCGCGATACGCATTCGGTGTGATAGGCGATGTGTTCCAGCGTGACGGGCAGCGTAGTCTTCTGCCCCTGCATCACGTTACCGAGCGAATCGCCGACGAGCAGCACGTCGGCGCCGTTGCGGTCCATCAGGGCGGCGAAGCTGGCGTCGTAGGCGGTGAGCATGGCAATGCGCTCGCCGGCGGCACGCATGGCCTGCAGCGAAGTCACCGTGACGGCCTTGCGGTTCGATTCCTGGAGATAGCTCATGGACTGGACTGGAGTTGGGCGCCGCAATGGCTCGGCCCACGCCACCCATGTGGCGGACCCGCTATCGCGTTGCCAGCTTGATGAATTCCTTGGGGCCGCGCATCGCGTCGATGCGGGCGAGCAAGGTGCGGAAATCGTCGTCGTCGCCTGCGGGGTCGAAGGCAGCGGTATCGACGATCAGCGTCGGTGCGGCATCGTAATACAGAAACAGCTCGCCGTATGCGGCACAGATGCGTTCGAGGTATTCGGCGTCGATGCCGGTTTCGTAAGGAACGGCGCGGCGCGTGATGCGCGGCAGAAGATCTTCCGCGCGTGCCTGCAGGCAGATCACGAGATCGATGCGCTGTTGCGGCAAGGCCAGTGCGCTGGCCATCGCGTCGTACAGCGCGAGTTCATCGGCGGGCAGCGTGAGTTGGGCGAACAGGCGGTCGCGCGGCAAGAAGCTGTCAGCGACGATGCGTTCACCGGCGAGTGTCGCCTTGTGCCACGTCTTCAGGCGCTCGGCACGCTGCAGCAGGAAGCGCAGTTGCACCGGCAGCGCATAGCGCGCGGGGTCTTCGTAGAAGCGGGCGATGAAGGTGTTTTCTGTGGGCGTCTCGAACAGCGTGGCCGCGCGCAGATGGTCGGCCAGGCGCTGTGCCAGCGCGGTCTTGCCCACGCCGATGGGCCCTTCAACAACGATGCGGCGCAGATGATCCAGTGCCATCGGCTAATGGTTGTGCGTCATGCAGGTGATCAGGCGGCGGGTTGCTTGGCGCGCATGCACTGGCACATCGTGGTCTTCTCGATGCGCTGGTCGGCCACGCCGGACAGCAGTTCAGCCACGGCGCCAATGCCCGGAATCACGAGATCGGGCGCCAGTTCATGCAGCGGCAGCAGCGTAAAGGCACGCTGGCCGACGCGCGGATGCGGCACAGTCAGCTCGGGTGAGGTAAGGACGTGATCGCCGTAGAGCAGCAGGTCCAGGTCCAGCGTGCGCGGCGCGTTGTGGAATGGGCGCTCGCGGCCGAACTGGTCTTCGATGTGGTGACAGATGCGGAGCACTTGGTCGGCAGTGAAGTGCGACTCGATGCGCACCACGGCATTGATGTAGTCGTCGCCGCTTGAGTCGACCGGCGCGCTGCGATACAGGCTCGATTTGCCGGTGACGGTGATGCCAACCTGTTGTGCGAGGCAGACCACGGCGTCTTTAACTGCCTGGCGCGCGTCGCCCAGGTTGGCGCCGATGCCGATGTACGCCACTGTCTTCACGTTTCCTCCGAGCCTTCCGGACCAACGTGGCCAACTGTATCCGATTTTGCTGGACCGCGTCGGCGGCGGCGGCGCTTGGCCGGGCCGCTGGTGCCGGTGTTTCCGGCGGGGCTCGGCGCATGCTTGGCTTGCGCCATCAGTGCCTCGCGGGCTTCGCTGTCACCGCTCTGGAAGTTGGTCCACCAGTCAGCGAGTTCCTGCGGCAGTTCGCCCGAGGCGCAGCGCAGAACGAGAAAGTCGTAACCGGCGCGAAAGCGCGGCGACTCCAGCAGGCGATACGGCATGCGGCCCGAGCGCTTTTCAAAGCGCGGCTGCATGCTCCAGATTTCTTTCATGTCGGCCGTGAAGCGGCGCTGGATGGCGAGTTGCTCGGTCTGGCGGTCGAGCACTTCGTCCATGGCGGTGTGCAGCGCGGGGATCAGCGGTTCACCGGCCGCACGACGGCGGTTCCAGTGTTCGAGCACGTGGTGCCACAGCAGCGAGGCGAACAGGAAACCCGGCGAAACCGGTTTGCCGGCCTTGACGCGATCGTCGGTATTGTCGAGCGCGAGCTGCACGAAGCGCTGGCCCATCGGCTGCTCCAGCGCGACGTCCAGCAGCGGCAGCAGGCCGCGATGCAGGCCGGCCTTGCGCAGTTCCTGCAGCGATGCCCAGGCATGGCCCGACATCAGCAGCTTCAACATTTCGTCGAACAGGCGGGCGGCCGGCACGTTGTGGATCAGCGGGCCCAGTTCAGCGATCGGCGCGCGCGTGGCGGGGTCGATATCGAAACCGGTTTTGGCCGCGAAGCGCACCACGCGCAGCATGCGCACCGGGTCTTCGCGGTAGCGTGTGAGCGGGTCGCCGATCATGCGCAGCGTGCGGCCGCGCATGTCTTCCATGCCGTGATGGTAGTCATGTACCGTCTCGTTGGACGGGTCGTAATACATCGCATTGACGGTGAAGTCGCGGCGCGTGGCATCTTCGGCCTGGGTGCCCCAGACGTTGTCGCGCAACACGCGGCCGCTGGCGTCCACAGCGTGCGTGTGGTGGTCCAGCTCGGTGCGCTTGACGCGCTTGCCGGCGGGCACCTGCTCCGCGTCCACCGCATCGACCAGTGCGCGGAAGGTCGAGACTTCGATGATTTCCTGATCGCGTCCGCCGTAGAACGTCACGTGCACGATCTGGAAGCGGCGGCCGATGATGCGCGAGCGGCGGAACAGCGCCTGCACCTGTTCGGGCGTGGCGTTGGTCGCCACATCAAAATCTTTTGGCTTGATGCCCAGCAGCAGGTCGCGCACGGCGCCGCCGACGATGAAGGCGCTATAACCGGCTTCCTGCAGCGTGGACGTGACCTTGACCGCGTTGCGCGAGAGCAGCTTCGGATCGATGCCGTGCTCGTGCTCGCTCCATACGCGCGCCTGGCGCCGGGCGTAGCTCAGGCCGCCTGCGGCCTGGGTGCGCGCCTTGGCCGTTTTGGGCGGCCTGGGTGCGCGGGGCTTCTTGGCGGCGGGCGTTCCCGGTTCGGCAGGAGCGGTGGGCTCTGCGGAGGTCTTGCCCAGCAGGCGATTGATGAGTTTCTTGATCACGCCGCGCTCTGCTTAGAAAAGATCCATGATGCGCCAGTTGCGCGCGGCTGCGAGGTTGCGCAGCGTGTCGTCGGGGTTGGTGGCCACCGGGTCGGTCACTTCTTCCAGCAGCGGCACGTCGTTGGCCGAATCGCTGTAGAAGGTGCTGCGCTCGAAGTCGCTCCAGCCGCGGCCCATGTTGGCCAGCCACTCGTGCACGCGCGCGACCTTGCCTTCGCGGAAACTCGGCGTGCCGGCCACGTCGCCGGTAAAGGCGCTCTCGGGCGCGCCGTCGGCGGTGGCCGGTTCAGTGGCGATCAGATGATCGATGCCAAACGCCTGGGCAATCGGGCGGGTGACGAAGCTGTTGGTGGCGGTGACCACGCAGCACAGGTCGCCCGCTTCCAGATGTTTGTAGACCAGCGCTTGTGCCTGCGGTGTGATCTTGGGGCGGATCACGTCGTGCATGAACTCAGCGTGCCACTGGGCGAGCGTGTCGCGCGAGTGGGCGGCAAGCGGTGCCAGGGCAAAGCGCAGGAATGCGTGGATATCCAGCGTACCGGCCTTGTAGTCGGCATAGAACTGATCGTTCTTGCGCTGGTATTCGGACGCGTCCACCACGCCGCGGCGGATGAGGAAGCGTCCCCACTCGTGGTCGCTGTCGGTGGGGATGAGGGTGTGATCGAGGTCGAAGAGGGCCAGATTCATGGGCGGCGATTTTACCCGAAGGTGACGTCACCAGCCGCGACGGCCATCGCATTCACTTCATTAACGCGAGCATGTCGCGCACGAGCGGCAGGGTGACGGCGCGCTTGCGGGCGAGCGAATAGGTGTCGAGGGCGTCCAGCAGGGCCATCAGGCTCGGCATGTCGCGATAAGAGTGCGTCACAAGCCACTGGGGAACGTCGGCCGAAAGCTGCATGCCGCGTTCACGGGCGGCCTGGCGCAGGGCTCCAACCTTGTCGGCGTCGGATAACGGGCGTAACCAGTAGACCAAGCCCCAGCCCAGGCGCGTGCGCAGGTCCTCGCGCAGCGGCATCGACATGGGGGCAACTGCCCCGGCGATGGCGATGGCGGCATGTGGGTGCGCGCGCACTTCATTGACGAGGTTGAACACAGCAATCTGTGCCCATTCGTCCAGTCGCTCCGCGTCGTCGATGGTCCAGACGGTGATGGTCGGGTCGAATTCGAAGGCTTCGGGCGGGGCGTCGGGTTCCAGCGTGCGGACTTCGTAGCCACCGGCTTCGGTCTGGGCGCAGATGGCCTGCAGCAGATGGCTGCGGCCGCTGCCCTCTTCACCCCAGAGGTAGACGAGGCGGTCGGTTGCGGTGCCGTCCACCACCTGCGGAATCAGGGCGCGCAGGCGCAGCACCGCCTCTTCGTTGCCGGTGGCGACGAAGTTGTCGAAGGTCGGGGCGGGCGTCGCACCGAGTTCGAGCGGGAGCTGTTCGGGTGTGGCCATGAAACGTGAGGCGGCGGATGAGTCGCAGTTGGCTCGCGGTTAGTTCGCAGTTGGCTTATTCGCGGTACAGCTTGCTGCCCAGATAGAGCTGGCGAATCTGCCGCAAACCGACCAGCAGCACCGCGCTGATCGGTAGGGCCAGCAGGATACCGAAAAATCCGAACAATTGGCCAAAAGCCAGCAAGGCGAGGATGACCGCCAGCGGATGCAAGCCGATGCGTTCGCCCACCAGGCGCGGCGTCAGATAGAAGCTTTCCAGGAACTGGCCAATGCCATAGACCACCGCCACCGCCAGCAGGCCGTACAGGTTGCCGAACTGCAGCAGCGCTGACAGGATCGCCAGCGTCAGGCCCACGCCAAAGCCGATGTAAGGAATGAACACGGCCAGCCCCGTGAAGATGCCCACCGGCAGCGCCACGTCAAAACCTGCCAGCGCCAGGCCCGCCGAGTAATACACCGCCAGCACCAGCATCACGATGACCTGGCCGCGCAGGTATTGGGAGAGCAAGCCGTCGGTCTCGGCCGCCAGCTCGCGCGTCTTGGGCAACCAGCGACGCGGCACAGCGGTCTCGATGCGGCGCATGAGCATGTTCCAGTCCATCAGCAGGTAGAACATGACGATCGGCACCAGGAAGAAGATGCCCAGCACCTGCGCGGCCGCCGAGCCCGACACGCGCAAGTAGGTCAGCGCCCGAGCCATCACATCGTCCGGACTGGCGGCGAGCTGCTCGGTCAACAGCTTGCGCAGGCCGGGGAAATCCAGGCTGACATGCAGGCCCATATCGGCCAGCTTGGGCGAGAGGAACGCGTTGAGCTTGGCCAGCATGGCCGGCAATTGCTCGCGGATGGCCGGAATCTCCCGCTGCAGCACGGCCAGGATCAGCAGCATCAACGCCACACCCACCACCGTCAGCACCAGGATCATCAAAAACACCCCCAGCACGCGCGGCACGCGGCGGCGCTGCAGCCATTCGACACCTGGGTGCAGGATGTACGACAGGATGAACGCGAAGACGAAGGGCGTGAGCGTGGGCGCCAGCGCCTTGAGCAGCGCCAGAAAGACAAGCGCCACGGCGATCCAGGCGAGCGTGCGCTTGGTTTCCTGCGACAGCACGGGGGCGTTCATGAGGGGGCGATGGTTCCGATTGCGGGTGGATGAGTCGGAAAAGCAGCCATCGGGCAGGCCGCATCCGGTAAAATTGCGATTTTACTGGACCGGCGGGTCCATTTTTGATGACTTCCCGCTGCCGTCTGGTCTTCCTTACCGGTTTTTTTCTATTCAGACGTCAGTATGAGCGCTTCCGAAACCCCATCCGCAGGCCTGTCTTACCGTGACGCGGGCGTCGACATCGAGGCGGGTGACGCCCTGGTCGACCGCATCAAGCCATTTGCCAAGCGCACCATGCGCGAAGGCGTGCTGGGCGGCATCGGCGGCTTCGGCGCGCTGTTCGAGTTGTCCAAGAAGTATCAGGAGCCGGTGCTGGTGTCCGGCACCGACGGCGTGGGCACCAAGCTCAAGCTCGCGTTTGCACTGAACCGCCACGACACGGTCGGCCAGGATCTGGTCGCCATGAGCGTGAACGACATCCTGGTGCAGGGCGCCGAGCCGCTGTTCTTCCTCGACTACTTTGCCTGCGGCAAGCTGGATGTGGACACCGCCGCCACCGTCGTCAAGGGCATCGCCCAGGGCTGCGAGTTGGCCGGTTGCGCGCTGATCGGCGGCGAAACGGCCGAAATGCCGAGCATGTACCCCGACGGCGAATACGACCTGGCCGGCTTTGCCGTTGGCGCGGTTGAAAAGCGCAAGATCATCGACGGCACGACCATTGCCGAGGGCGACGTGGTGCTGGGCCTGGCTTCGTCGGGCGCGCATTCGAACGGCTACTCGCTGGTGCGCAAGATCATCGAGGTGTCGCGTCCGGACCTGAACGCCGACTTCCACGGCCAGCGCCTGCAGGACGCCATCATGGCGCCGACGCGCATCTACGTGAAGCCGCTGCTGTCGCTGATCGAAAAGCTGCCGGTCAAGGGCATGGCGCACATCACCGGCGGCGGTTTGACCGAAAACGTGCCGCGTGTGCTGCAAGACAACCTGACCGCTGTGCTGCACAAGGATGCATGGACGTTGCCGCCGCTGTTCCAGTGGCTGCAAAAGGCCGGTAACGTGGCCGATGACGAAATGCACCGTGTGTTCAACTGTGGCATCGGCATGGTGGTGATCGTCTCGGCGGCCGATGCGCAGGCGGCCATCGCGCACCTGGAAAACGCTGGCGAGGCGGTCTACCAGATCGGCGAGATCCGCGCCCGCCAAGGCGGCGAAGCACAGACGATCGTGGTCTGACGATCTGACACGAAGTTCGCACCCAACAAAAAACCGCCGATGTGTTCGGCGGTTTTTTTATGCGCGTCGTTGTGCGGGGCTTACTTCAGCGGCACGTATTCGCCGCTTGCCGGGTCATCCTTCTGTAGCGCGCCGGTGCTCTTGTCGATCAGCAACGTGACCACGTGCGGCGCCGTGTTCGGATCGCCTCCACACGCCGGGGTGTGGTTTTCCAGCACCTCGACGTTGTAGTGCATGTCGTCTTCCTGGCTGGCCATGAACGACAGGCAATCGGTCGACAGGCTGGTCAGCTTGTATTTCTCAATGGCGGCGCGGGCGATGTCCACCGCCTCGGCTTGCTCGGCCTCGCTGAGGGCAGAAGCGCTGGCGGCGGGAGCCGCAGGTGTGCTCGCGGGCGCCGGGTTGGGCGCGGAAGCAGGGGCAGATGGCGGCGCGGCGGGCTTCTGTGTGTCGCCGGAACGGCCGCAGCCCGCCAGCGCAACGGTGGCGAGCACGGCAAGAAACAGGGGTTTGATCATGGCGCGCAGGGCGTGTGTTCGAAGTCAAGACCGCGACTTTACCCGGAATGCGTCGATCTTTTCCACGCCGCATACGCCTGTGGCATGCACACCGCGCAGGGCCGGTAGCCGGCGGCTTGCGCGTCCGCCGCGTTCAGAAAGAACACGCGGTGGCGCACATAACCGCCGCGCGCGATGGCCTGGCGTGCGGCGGGGCAGTCGAGCCGACCGTAGATGCGCGCACGCCGATGCCCGCCCAGTGTGCCGGGCACGGCGCTTTCATAGGGCCCGCCGCTGGCGCCGATGCGTGTCCACGTTTTCACGTGGCCTCATGCCCTTCATGGCCCTTCATGCGGCGGATTGCGCCTCGCGCTCCAGCAGCGCCAGTTTGCGCTCCACGCCCCAGCGATAGCCCGAGGCGCTGCCATCGCGACGGATCACGCGATGGCACGGGATCGCCACCGCAATGTGGTTGGCCGCGCAGGCCTGCGCCACCGCCCGCACCGCCTTGGGCGCGCCGATGCGTGCGGCAATCTCGGCGTAGCTGGTGGTGCTGCCGGGCGGCACTTCGCGCAGGGCTTGCCACACGCGCTCCTGGAACGCGGTGCCGCGCACATCCAGGGGCAAATCCAACCCGATAGACGGCGCTTCGATCAGCCCCACCACCTTGGCAACGAGCGCTTCAAAGCCCGCATCGCCACCGATGAGTTCCGCCTTGCGGAAGGTGTCCTGCAGATCGCGCACGAGCGCGTCGGGGTCGTTGCCCATCAGGATTGCGCAGATGCCGCGGTCGCTTTGCGCCACCAGGATCGAGCCGAGTGAGCATTCGCCCACCGCAAAGCGGATCGTGGACTGCGCGCCGCCCGCACGATAGCGGCTGGCCGTCATGCCGAGCACGTTGTCCGAGGCTTCGTAGAAGCGGCTGCTAGCGTTGAAGCCGGCGTCGTAGATGGCCTCGGTGACGGTGCTGCCGCGCCCTAACTGCGTGCGCAGTTTGCGGGCGCGGTGCGCATCGGCGTAAGCCTTGGGCGTCAGCCCCGTGACGCTCTTGAACAGGCGGTGGAAGTGATACGGACTCAGGCCGGCGTCTTGCGCGAGCGCGTCAAGCGTGGGCGGAGTGTCGGCAGCCTCGATACGGCGGCACGCTTGTGCGACGAGCGCGGTTTGCTGCGCGCGCACTGTGGTCTGGTCGGGGCCGGCGCGGCGGCTCGGGCGGTAGCCGGCGGCCTCGGCATCGGCGGGTGTGTCGAAGAATTCGACGTTTTCGGGGCGCGGCAGGCGCGATGGGCTGCTCGGCTGGCAATACACGCCGGTGGTCTTCACGGCATAGACGAATTGCCCGTCGGCGCGGGCATCGCGCGCAAGCACGCGAGCCCAGCGCGGGTCGTGTATGACGGAGGTGGTGTCCGATACGGTGCGGGTGGCGGTTTGCATGGCGTCATCCAGTGGACTGCGATGACTGTACTGTAGGTGCGGGGCTCGGCCGGGGCACTCCGGGTCTTGCGGTCAAATTCGGGGCACTGCTTGCGTCACTTGCCGGCGGATGTTTCGGGCTGATCGGCGCGTGCAGCAGCTAGGTTGGCGGCGATCCGCTTGGCGCTTGCGGATTCGGGCGGCAGCAGCCGGTAAAGGTGCTCCCACTGGGCGATTGCGTCTTTCGCGTCACCACGCTCGACTGCGGCGGAGGCGGCCAGGGCGAGCGCCTTGGGCTCGTCCGGATCGGCCTTGAGCGCGAGGCGGATTTGCTCGGTGGGCGGACCGGCGAGGACGCCGTCCTGCGCGGTGGCGAGCGCGTCGGCGTAATCGGCGCGCAAGCTGGCGACGTCGGGGGCCAGTGCCACCGCCTTCGCGTAAGCGGCGATGGCATCGGCTGGACGCTCCATTGTGCTGTAGGACCGCGCGAGCAGTGCCCAGCCGGGTGCATCGTCTGGCGTGTCGTGCAGCCGCTGTGCGAGGCTGTTGACCATCGATTCGATCTGCGCCTTGTCCCCAACCCGTCCACCCGTGTGATCGCCGCGGGCGGCGGTCATCATGTCGCCTGGCATCCAGAGCGAGGTGGGCTTGCCCAGGTGTTGGTAGAGCAGCACGGCGGCGGTGGGCAACGCAGCCAGCAGCAGTGCGGCAAGCACGACAGGGCGGCGGTCGGGTCGGGCCTGTGCGATGGCGGCGGTGCCGGTGTCAGCCGTATCGTCCAGCAGCCGCTGGCCGAGCTCCGCGCGTGCGCGCGCGTGATCGGCGGCATCAATCGCGCCAGTGTGGAGGTCGGCATCCAATTCGCGCAGTTGGTCTTGGTACCACCGGACCATCTGGTTGCGCGCGGTTGGGCGTTGGAGCGCCGTATCGCCAATATGGCTGCGCGGATGTCGCAGCAGCGGCGTCAGCAGGACTGCCATGGTGATGGCTGTCAGGGCGGCTGCCAGCAGCCAGAACAGGGTTATCACGGTCATGGGCGCGTGTCTTCTGGTGATGATGCAAGCAGGGCGGCGAGGCGCGCTTGCGCGTCAGAGTCCAACGGCTCTATCTCAGCGGTGGCGGACGTTGCTCGCTTGCGGGACGACGCGATGCCAAACACCACCGCCACCAGCAGCAGCGCGGGGCCAAACCACAGCAGATACGTCAGCGGCTTGACGGGCGGCCGGTAAAGGACGAAATCGCCATAGCGCTGAACGAGGTAGTCCTTGACGGCGTCGTCGGTGGCGCCGTCACGCAATTGTTCGCGAATCTGGCGGCGCAGGTCGACAGCCAAGTCGGCGTTTGAGTCGGCCAGGGTCTGGTTCTGGCAGACGAGGCAGCGCAGTTGCTCCGACAGCGTGTGGACCCGCGTGTCGAGATCGACGTCGGCCGCTGCGGCAAAGGCGTGCATCTGCAACGCGAACGCGGTGACGCCAGCGGCAACGAGGGCAGCCAGTTGCTTACGCATGACCACCTTCCTGTTCCAGTTGCTGCAGAAGCGGCTCGATCTTGCGTTCCATGGAGTCGGCCGTGACGGGGCCGACCTGCCGATAGCGCACCACGCCGGCGCGGTCGATGATGAAGGTTTCCGGCACCCCGTAGACGCCGTAGTCAATGCCGACCTTGCCGTCTGCGTCGATGAGCGAGGCGGCATACGGGTCGCCCATCTGCTTGAGCCACGCGCGTGCGGCGTCGGCGTCGTCCTTGTAATTCAATCCGTAGATGGGCACCCGCGATTGCTTGGCAAATGCGTTCAGCACGGCGTGTTCGGCACGGCAGGCGGTACACCACGACGCCCAGACGTTGAGCATCCAGACCTTGCCGCGCAGGTCTTGCGGCGTGAGCGTGCCGACAGCCGGTTCCAGCGCCGCCAGCTTGAACGCAGGTGCAGGCTTGCCGACCAGCGGCGAGGGCAACTCACGCGGATCACGTGACAGCCCTGCAGCCAGCGCAATCACCAGGACGAAGAACGCCGCCAGTGGCAGCATGTAACGCAGCTTCACCTTGGCTCCTCGGTTGCCGGCAGCGCCAGCGTTGGGTTTGCCAGGGCTGCGTCAGGCGTGCTGCGCGGTGTAGCGGCACGGCGGCGCAGCCGGTAGCGGCGATCGCACACGGCCAGCAGGCCGCCGATCACCATCAGCACACAGCCGCCCCAGATCCAACTGACGAAGGGCTTGATGTAGATGCGCATGGCCCAGCTGTCTTGCCCGATGGATTCGCCCAGCGCGACATAGAGATCCCGCGAGATGCCGCTGTCGATGGCGACTTCGGTCGTCGGCGTTTCCTGACTGTGGTACAGGCGCCGCTCGGGCAGCAGTGTGGCCACGGGTTTGCCGTTGCGGCTGACCTCGACGTGGCCGCGCAAGACGTCGTAATTGGGGCCTTGCGCCGGCGCAACACTGGTGAGACGGAACGTGTAGCCGCCCACCTCCGCCGTGCCGCCCACGCGCACCGGCAGTTCGCGCAGCGTCTCCTGGCTCAGCACCAGCGTGACCCCGGCGATGAACACGCCGACCCCCGCATGCGCCACCAGCATGCCGAAGTAGCTGGGCGGCAACTGACGCAGTGTCGTCAATCGATTGCCGGGCTGGCGCAGCTTTTCCGCCAGGCTGGCCAGCGCGCTTGCGAGGCACCATGTGGCCAGCATCAGCCCAAGACCTGCAAGCGCAGACGCCCGATACACCAGTGCCAACCCGAGCCCGATGACAACACTGGCCACCGCCGCCCAGCGCAGCCGCACCGCCATCGACGGCAGTGCACCGTGACGCCAGCGCGCCAGTGGTGCCGCACCCATCAACAGCACCGCAGGCGACATCAGCGGTACAAAGACTTGTTCAAAGTACGCCGGGCCCACAGAGATCTTGCCCAGCCGCAACACGTCCAGCACCAGCGGATACAGCGTGCCGAGCAACACCGTGGCTGCCGCCACCGCCAGCAACACGTTGTTGGCGAGCAGGAACGATTCACGCGCGAACAGCGAGAACGCCGCGCCTTCTGATGCACTGCTGGATAACCGCTTTGCGCGCCACGCAAACAGGCCCAGCGCGCCGCCAGTGACCACCCCCAGCAGCGCGAGGATGAAGAGACCGCGCTTCGGGTCTACCGCAAACGCATGCACAGAAGTCAGCACGCCCGAGCGGACGAGGAAGGTGCCCAGCAGGCTCAGCGAGAACGTGAAAATGGCCAGCAGCGCCGTCCACGCGCGGAACACGCCGCGCTTTTCCGTTACGGCCAGCGAGTGGATCAGCGCGGTGCCAGCGAGCCAAGGCATGAACGACGCGTTTTCGACCGGGTCCCAGAACCACCATCCGCCCCAACCCAGTTCGTAATACGCCCATGCGCTGCCAAGCATGATGCCGGTGGTCAGGCACGCCCAGGCGGCGGTCGTCCATGGCCGTGACCAGCGGGCCCAGGTGGCATCGAGCCGACCGGAGAGCAGGGCAGCCATCGCAAACGAAAACGCCACCGCAAAACCCACGTAACCCATGTAGAGCATGGGCGGATGCGACACCATGCCGGGGTCTTGCAGCAGCGGATTGAGATCGCGCCCTTCCATGGCCGGCGGCAACAATCGCAGGAACGGATTCGACGCCAACAGCAAGAACAGCAGCAGCCCCGTGCTGATCATGCCCATCACACCCAGAACGCGCGCCACGACGGGCGGCGGCAGTTGCCGGCTGAACACCGACACCGCGAGCGACCACAGCGCCAGCATCGTCGTCCACAACAGCATCGAGCCCTCGTGCCCGCCCCACACAGCCGCCACGCGATAGGGCAGCGGCAGCGCACTGTTCGAGTTGGCGGCCACGTACAGCACGCTGAAGTCGTTGCTGACGAAGGCCCACGTCAGCGCGCCATACGCCAGCAGCACCAGCGCGCACTGCATGCGGGCGGCCGGCCGTGCGACGGCCATCCAACGTTCGTTGTTGCGGGCCGCACCAACCAGCGGCAACACAGATTGCACGCTGGCCGTCAGCAGCGCCAGAATCAGTGCGAAGTGGCCGAGCTCGGCAATCATTGCGACGCGCTCCGGGCAGATCCCTTCGCCATCTGCTCATTGACTTGCGCCGCGCGGCGCACGGCATCGGCGGCTTCGGGCGGCATATAGTTCTCATCGTGCTTGGCGAGCACTTCGTTGGCGACGAAGACACCGTCTTCGCCGAGCCGGCCGCGTGCCACCACGCCCTTGCCCTCGCGGAAGAGGTCCGGCAGCAGGCCGTGGTAGACGACCGGCACACCACGCGCCGTGTCGGTAACGATAAAGCGGATGGTCATGCCATCACGCTCGCGCTGGATGGAGCCGCGCTCGACCAGCCCGCCCAGGCGGAAGACCTGGGCCACGGGCGCTTCCTTGGCGGCGATCTGGCTGGGGCTGAAGAAAAACACCAGGTTGGAGCGGAACGCATTGAGTGTGAGCGCGGTGGCCGCGCCTGCGCACACCAGCGCGGCGATCAGGATGCCCAGGCGGCGTTGTCTGCGCGTCATAGGGCGTTACTGTCGGCGTGATTCACGCGGTTGGCCGCGCGCCAGCGGCGCGCCAGCAGCAGCACTTCGGCTGCGATGCAGATGGCCGCCATGGCAAATGCGCCCGCAATGTAATCGACGTGATTGACGGTGAACTGGCTCATGCTGGTGTGCTCAGGTTGTGGTCTGCGTCGGCGTGTTCGCGCATGATGCAGCGCACGCGGATCAACGCGACGCAGATGCTGTACATCCAGCACGCGAGCGTCATCAGCAGCATTCCGAGCAGCATCGTCATTGCCATTGACGGTGCCGCCGTCAGGCTGATGGATGCGCCTTGGTGAAGCGTGTTCCACCACTGCACCGAAAAATAGATCACGGGAATGTTGACCACGCCCACCACGGCCAACACGGCACAGGCGCGTTCGGCGCGGCGCGGGTCTTCAATGGCGCTTTCCAGCGCAATGAAGCCGAGGTACAGAAACAGCAGCAGCAACTCGGATGTCAGTCGCGCATCCCACACCCACCACGTGCCCCACGTCGGCTTGCCCCACAGCGCGCCCGTCCACAGCGCAATGGCGGTGAACAGCGCGCCGGTGGGCGCCAGCGCAGAAGCCATCATTGACGACAGGCGCGTGCGGAGCACGAGCGCCAACGTGCAGTAGCCCGCCATCACCAGGTAGATGAACATCGACATCCATGCGGCCGGCACGTGCAGGAA
The DNA here is from genome assembly GCF_003851545.1 of Ralstonia sp. SET104. Classification (GTDB taxonomy): domain Bacteria; phylum Pseudomonadota; class Gammaproteobacteria; order Burkholderiales; family Burkholderiaceae; genus Ralstonia. Next base: position 104,710 of record NZ_BHVX01000013.1, read on the forward strand.
GATGATCCGGTAGACCTCGCCCTGTTGCGCGTCGGTGGGCGCCAACACAAAGCCGACATAAAGACCCGCGATGAGAAACAGGAGCGCCGCCGCACCAAACCACGGCACCAGTTTGCGCGCGAGCGGATCAAATCGCACCGGTGATGCATACGCCAGCCAGTTCCAGCGTCGAACGGCGGGTTCTCGCGCAGCGGCCATGGGGTTGGTGTGGAGTCCGGAGCGATTTGTCATCGGGTCATTCCACGGCAATGCGCAGCCCGGCAGCGGCGGCCAGCGGGCAAACGAACAATGACAACGCCAGGCACGCGCCCAGCAGCGAGAAGTGCGGCATGACATTGAGCCCCGCATCGGCAGCCGAACCTGCGCCCGCGCCAAACACAAGCACCGGCACACACAGCGGCAGGACGAGGATGCACAACAGCGCCGCCCCGTTGCGCACACCCAGCGTGAGCGCTGCACCCACCGCGCCGATCAGCGCAATGGCCGGCGTGCCGATCAGCAACGTGGCCGTCAGCAGCAGCGTTGTATGCAGCGGCAGGCTGTACTGCTGCGCGAGGATGGGCGTCAGAAGCAACAGCGGCAGCCCGCTTGCGAGCCAATGCGCAGCAATCTTGGTCAGCACAATCAACGCAAGCGGATGCGGCGATAGCAGCAGTTGGTCGAGGGTGCCATCCGCGTGTTCCTGCGCAAACAGCCGCGACAGAGACAGCATTGACGCAAGCAGCGCCGCGACCCAGAGGATGCCCGGCGCGAGCATGCGCAACTGCTGCGGGTCGGGCCCGATCGCCAGCGGGAACAAGCTCGCCGCAATCACGTAGAACACTACGCCGCTGACCAGGTTGCCCCGTCGCCGCCATGAGAGCGCCAGATCGTGCCGCAAGACGGCTATCAGCATCGGCTTCATGCTGTGCCCCCCTTAAGCCGCAGTACGCGGTCGGCGCCTTCGGGGCGTGCCAGCACTTGGTGCGTGGTCATGATCGCCATGCCGCCGGCGCGCAAATGTGCATCCAGTTGTGCGGTGAAGAGGCCGGCTGCGTGGTCATCGAGCGAGGCAATCGGCTCGTCCAGTAGCCACAGCTCGCGCCGCGCAATGAGCAGCCGGGCCAGCGCCACGCGCCGCCGCTGCCCTTGCGACAGCTTGCGCACGGGCGTGGCGGCGAGCTTGCCGAGTTCAAGCGCTTCCAGTGCGGGGCGGATGCCAGCGGGCTCGGAGTCGGAGTCGGCGTCGCGCTGGCCGGCCAGTTGCATGGCCAAACGCAGGCTCTCTGCAACGGTGAGGTCGGGATCGATGCCGTTGGTGTGTCCTACGTAGCAGAGGGCGCCAAGAAAGGTCGGGTCGCCGCTGCGTACCCGCGCGCCATGCCAAGTGAGCGAGCCGCTGGCCGGTGCCAGCAAGCCGCAGAGCACGCGCAGCAGCGTGGTCTTTCCGCTGCCGTTGGCACCCGTCACCTGTACCAGCTCGCCCGCCGATACCGAGAGATCCAGCTCGCGGAAGATCCGGCGGCCGGCGCGCGAAAACGTCAATTGGCTGGCAACAAGCACGGCAAGGACCTGCGTAAAACGGAGTACGGCGCCGACAGCACGTTCACGTGCTTACTCGGTCTTCATCTTCGACATATCGGGCAGATGGTGCGCAATGCCCTTGTGGCAGTCGATACAGGTCTTCTCTTTGCTGCCCAAATACTGGGCGTGCATGGCAGACGCGCGTGGGCTCTGCCGCGTGAAGTCCATCGATTCGTAGTTGTGGCAGTTGCGGCATTCCAATGAATCGTTGGCCTTCAGGCGATCCCATTCGTGCTGGGCCAGTTCGAGCCGGTGGGCCTCGAATTTCTCACGCGTGTCGATGGTGCCAAAAATCTTGCCCCAGACTTCCTTCGAGGCCTGCATCTTGCGCGCGATCTTGTTCGTCCAGGCGTGCGGAACGTGGCAGTTGGAGCAGATTGCGCGGACACCGCTGCGGTTGGTGTAGTGGATCGTGCTTTGCAGTTCTTGATACACGTTGTCGCGCATTTCGTGGCAACCCGTGCAGAACGCTTCGGTGTTGGTTACTTCCATCGCGGTGTTAAACGCGCCCCAGAACACCACGCCCGCAACAAAGCCGCCCAACGTCAGAAAGCCCAGGCTGAAATACGCGCTGGGCCGGTTGATCGTTTTCCAGTAACGCTTGATCAGGTCGAACATGGCTGCACCGCCTCAGTTCTTGTCAACGCTCTTGCCATCAGGCTTGCGTTTGAGCAGTTGATCGACATCGACGAACGTATTGGTGATGAGTGGCTTGGCGTCGGCCTGCGGCACGTGGCATTGGGTGCAGAAGAAGCGGCGCGGCGAAACGTCGGCCAGTTGGTGGCCATCGCGGTCAACGTAGTGCGTCGGGCTGATCGCGATCGCACGCATTTCCTCGGCCTTCGTGCGCGCGTGGCAGGACAGACAACCGTTGTGATCCTTGTTGATCTGATACATGTAGGTGCCATCGATCTTGTGCGGAATCGTCGGTGGCTGTCCGGTGTAGTTGCGCTCGCGCCGAACGTCCTTGTTCTCGGTCGGATACAGGATCGGTGGCGTCGATTCGGCGGCGATCGGCGTCGGGCCGCGCATGGCGTCGACTACGCCTTGGGCCTGCGCGGGCAAGTTGGCAAGGGTCGCCAGCAGTAGCGCGCAGATGGCGGCTGGCAGTCCCAAGAATCGGCTGAGCTTCATGACGTTTTCCTGTTGCGCGTGTGTCGTCTGCCTGCGCTCATCAGACCTTTACGATCTTGACGGCGCATTTCTTGAAATCCGTCTGCAGCGAGATCGGGCAGGTGGCGTCCAATGTGACCTTGTTGATGAGCTGGCTGGCATCGAACCAGGGCACGAACACCAGTCCCTTCGGCGGCTGGTTGCGGCCGCGCGTTTCAATGCGGGTGCGCATCTTCCCGCGTCGTGAGATCACCTCGACCTCAACACCGCGCCGCAGCCCCAGGTTCTTCGCGTCTTCCGGGTGCATGAAGCAAACCGCATTTGGAAATGCGCGATACAGCTCGGGCACACGGCGCGTCATTGAGCCTGAGTGCCAGTGTTCCAGCACGCGGCCGGTCGACAACCAGAACGGGTATTCCTTGTCCGGCACTTCCGGCGGCGCCTCATAGGGCAGGGCGAAGATCACCGCCTTGCCGTCAGGGTTGCCGTAGAACTGATATCCGGTTCCAGCCTTGACGTATGGGTCGCTGCCTTCTTTGTAGCGCCAGCGCGTTTCCTTGCCATTGACCACGGGCCAGCGCAGCCCGCGCGCCTTGTGATAGTCGTCAAACGGTGCGAGGTCGTGGCCGTGGCCGCGCCCGAAGCTTGCGTATTCTTCGAACAGGCCCTTCTGGATGTAGAAGCCGAACGCTTTGGCTTCTGCATTGTGGTATTCCGGGTCGACGTCATTGAGTGGGAACTTGTCGACGTTGCCGTTGCGGTAGAGCACGTCGTAGAGCGTCTTGCCGCGCAGCTCCGGCTTCTTGGCGATGAGTTCTTCCGGCCAGACTTCTTCTACCTTGAAGCGCTTGGAAAATTCCACCAGTTGCCACAGGTCGGAGCGCGCCTCGCCCGGCGCATCAACAAGCTGATGCCAGAACTGCGTGCGGCGCTCGGCGTTGCCGTAGGCGCCTTCCTTCTCGACCCACATTGCGCTGGGCAGAATCAGGTCGGCGGCCAGCGCCGTGACGGTCGGGTACGCGTCTGAGACGACGATGAAGTTCTCCGGATTGCGATAGCCCGGGTAGCCTTCCTCGTTGATGTTGGCCCCGGCCTGCATGTTGTTGTTGACCTGCACCCAGTAGGCATTGAGCTTGCCGTCCTTGAGCATGCGGTTTTGCAGCACGGCGTGATAGCCCGGCTTCTCCGGGACCGTGCCGGCGGGCAGCTTCCAGATGTGCTCGGCTTCTTCACGGTGCTTCGGGTTGGTCACCACCATGTCGGCCGGTAAGCGGTGCGAGAACGTGCCCACTTCACGTGCGGTGCCGCAAGCCGAAGGCTGGCCCGTCAGCGAGAACGGGCTGTTGCCCGGCGTAGCGATCTTCCCGGTCAGCAGGTGCAGGTTGTAGACCATGTTGTTTGCCCAGGTGCCACGGGTGTGCTGGTTGAAACCCATGGTCCAGAGCGACACGACCTTGATCTTCGGATCGGCGTACAGCTCGGCCAGCTTTTGAAGCTGCTGCTTGAACTCCTTCTCTTTGCTCTTGTCCGGGTTCGCCAGCTTGGTGGTGTAGTCCAGATCGTACGTTGAGACGAATTTCGCGAACTCGTCGAACGAGATCGGCTTGGAGTCGCCCACCTTGTCGGCGTTCTTGGCGGCCTTCTGCAGCGGATTGTCCGGACGCAGACCGTAGCCGATATCGGTCACTCCCTTCTTGAAGACCGTGTGCTTGTTGACGAAGTCTGTGTTGACCTTCTTGTTGGTGATGATGTAGTTCGCGATGTAGTTGAGCATCGCGAGATCGGCCTGCGGCGTGAAGACGATCGGAATGTCGGCCAGATCGAACGAACGGTGCGTGAACGTCGACAGCACCGCCACCTTCGTCTTGGGCGCAGAGAGGCGCCGGTCAGTCACTCGGGACCACAGGATGGGGTGCATCTCCGCCATGTTCGAGCCCCACAGCACGAATGCGTCGGTGGCTTCGAAGTCGTCATAGCAACCCATCGGCTCGTCCATGCCGAAGGTGCGCATGAACCCCGCCACAGCAGAGGCCATGCAATGGCGCGCGTTGGGGTCGAGGTTGTTGGAGCGAAAGCCGGCCTTCATCAGCTTGACGGCGGCGTAGCCCTCAAAAACGGTCCACTGACCCGAGCCGAACATGCCCACGGCGGTCGGGCCCTTTTCCTTGATGACGCGCTTGAACTGCACCGCCATCTCGTCGAACGCGCGGTCCCAGCTTACGGGCGTGAAATCGCCGTTCTTGTCGTACTTGCCGTTCTTCATGCGCAGCAGCGGCTGGGTCAGCCGGTCTTTGCCGTACATGATCTTCGAGAGGAAGTAGCCCTTGACGCAGTTCAGGCCGCGATTGACCTCGGCTTTCGGATCGCCCTGCGTGGCTACCACACGGTTATCCTTGACGGCCACCTCAACGCCGCAGCCCGTGCCGCAAAACCGGCAAGGCGCTTTCGACCACTTGAGCTGCGTCAGCTCTTTATCGGTGACGAGATTGGCGGCGCTGGCGGGAAGCGTGACCCCCGCCACCGAAGCCGTGGCGGCGGCGGCGGTCTGCTTAATGAACGCGCGGCGAGAGACTTTCATCGTCCATTTCCTCATTCATGGCGTCTGCCATTTCGTTGTGCTGGTAGATCAGGGCGGTGTTGAGCACGCCATCGATCTGCTGAATGAATGTCAGGTGAGCTGCGATGGCGCGCGAACTGGGCGCCTCGAGCGTGACTACGAGCTTGCCGTTGTCGCTGGTTGCGTGAATTTCGCTGCCCGCGATGGCTTCGACGGCCTCGCTTACGGAGGCGATGTGGGTGGGCCGCGCTTGGACCATGACCCCGGCGATATGCCACTCGTCATCAAGCGGCGCCGGCCGAACGGGGATATCTATTTTTTTTGTGTTTCGCATGACCGCGCTTTAGCGATAAACGCCTAATTAATCAGTGCTGCGCAAACATACAGCTCGACCGCCCTTAACTCCCCCGGGCGGTAAATCAATGCGTTGGCGGACCGCTGAGTAGTTGGGTTGCCCAAACAATAAAGCCATATCCAGCAACGATAATGACGGAGAGAACCGGTACCATCACGGCTGTCAGAAACACGAAGCTTCGCAGCTCTTCGGATTTACGTTGCGCGTCAATGTTTTGGGGCTGTTCCACGATGACTCGATCAGTAATGAGCGGCGCAGTTGGCATGCGAACGTTTTACAGTAAAGCGAAAGTTACGTCGGAATTCAAGGTCTCCGCATACTCTCAGCGTTGCATATGTCGCGCAAGCAATATGTAGTAGGAGGCATGATCTGGCGCAATGCTTGCCGGGTTCACGCGCATGAAAGATTGACAGGCACGCGCCATAAATACCAAGCCGCAACGGTTCGATATGGGCTCCACGCGAGCCCGATCTTCTCCATCTGTTTGCGCGTGGGCGTGGTGTCGAGCCGTTTCAGGCGACGGTAACCGTCGCGTACGCCGAAGTCGTCGGCGGGCAGGATGTCGGAGCGCTCCAGCGTGTAGATCAGCAACATCTCGACCGTCCACCGCCCCACCCCCCGCAGTGTCGTGAGCCGATCGATGAGCGCTTCGTCGGGCATGGCGAGCGCCTGTTTGCGCGTGGGCACGACGCCGTCAAGCGTGGCTTGTGCGATGCCGCGAATCGTCGCTTGTTTGGTCGCGGAGAAACCACAGCTGCGCAGTGCTGCGTCGTCGGTATCGAGCACCTGCTGCGGCGCAGGAAATTCGGCACCGGAGTACAACGCAAGGAAGCGGCCGAGGATGGCGTCACCGGCCTTGGCATGCAACTGCTGATATGCGATGGCGCGGATCAGTGCTTCGTAAGGTTCGCGCGCGGGCTTGGCGGCATGGCCGCATGGGCCAATAGCGGCGACGTGGCGCGCCCAGTCTTCGTCGAGCATGGTCAGGAAGGTTGCGGCTTGCTGGTAGGCGCGCTCGGATAGGTCTGCGGCGATGGTCATACGGTGGTTTGCCGGTCAACCGGCCTTGCGGAACGTGAGGTTGATGCGCTGGCTGCCCAGCAATGCGTGCGGGTGGTCTTTGAGCGGCGCGACGCCGTGATAGCGCAGGCGATCCGGGCCGCCCCAGATGACGACATCACCATGAAAGAGCGGAATGCGCTGCGTTTTATCGGCGCGGCGGTGTCCACCAAACAGGAAGATGGCCGGCATGCCGAGCGAGACGGACACGATGGGCGCGCTGTAATCCTGTTCGTCTTTGTCTTGATGCAGCGATAGGCGCGCGCCGGGCACGTAGCGGTTGATGAGACAGGCGTCTGGCGTGAAACCCGGGAAACCCGCTTCAGAGGCGGCGTTGCGGGCGAGGCGCAGGAACACGTCGGGCAGCGGTGGCCACGGGTTGCCGCTGAGCGGGTCGAGCGTGGCATACCGGTAGCCACGGCGGTCGGACGTCCAGCCCAGCGTGCCGCTGTTGGTGAGTGCGACCGACATCTCGAAGCCGCCCGGCGTGACCATGTGACGAAACGCTGCTTGATGCGCGACGGCGTCCACCGCAGCGAGCAGCGCCGGCGCATCGCTCAACGCAAAACCGCGCAGCACGAACGCAGCCTCGCCGAGCACAATGCGCGCGTCGTCAGCAGGCAGATGGTCGGCAAACAAATCGCCGGTGGTCATGGTGAAGTGGCTACAGCGCGTCGTGGAAGATGATGCCGACAGTATGCCGTCGGCCGGAACGCAAGCGGCTCACGCCGTGGCGCATGTTCACGCGGTACGTGCCGCGTGTGCCTTGTACCGGGCGATGGTGCACCGCGAAAACGACCGCATCGCCTTTGGACAATGGCACCACCTCGGGGCGTGATTGCATGCGCGGGCGCTGCTCGGTCATGACGAATTCGCCGCCGGTGAAATCGCCGCCGGGTTCAGACAACAGGATGGCGATCTGCAGCGGAAAGACGTGTTCGCCGTAGAGGTCCTGGTGCAGGCAGTTGTAGTCGCCGGGGCCGTATTGCAGGATCAGCGGGGTGGGGCGCAACTGGCCGGCTTCGTGGCAGCGGCGCAGAAAATCGGCATGCTCGGCGGGATAACGCACATCGATGCCCAGCGCCTGGTTCCAGCGGTTGCCGATGGTTGCCAGCGGCGGGTAGAGCGATGTGCGTAACTGTGCGATCAGGTCCGGCAGCGGGTAGGCGAAATATTGATATTCACCGCGGCCGAAGCCATGGCGCTCCATCACCACGCGCGAGCGATACAGGCGGTCTTGCGGGTATAGCGCGGCCAGGGCGTCGCAGGCGCCGTGGGTTAGCAGGCTCGGCAGCACCGCGCTGCCGACCTCGTTGAGGGCATCTTCAACGGCATGCCAGTCGGTGCCATCAAGATTTGAGCGGTGCCCCGCGCTGATATGCGCGGCGGCCGTGGAAGGCGGCATATGTGCTCCATTGTTGGAGGTTCGATATGCCAAGCCTACGCTCACGGGAGTGCACTAGGCACTCCGGAGCTTGCGATCAAATTCAGGCCTGCGTGACTTGCGCGGCCAGGCCGGAAGGCATCGGGATGGCCGCCAGCTTGTCCAGCGCATCACCCGTGGCGCGGCAGATGCGCCACTCGGGCAGCACATCAGCGCCCATGGCCTCGTAGAAGGCGATGGATGGCGCATTCCAGTCGAGCACGCTCCACTCGAAGCGGCCGCAGTCGCGCTCCTGCGCCAGGCGCGCGAGGTGAATCAACAGTGCGCGGCCGATGCCGAGGCCGCGACACTCGGGTTCCACGAACAGGTCTTCCAGATACAGGCCGGGCTTGCACAGGAAGGTCGAGAAATTGTGGAAGAACAGCGCAAAGCCCACGGCCCGGCCCTCGACTTCCGCCATCACCGCTTCGCAATACGGGCGCGGCCCGAACAGCATCGTGGCGAGCGCCTCGGGCGTGGTCTGCACGAGGTGTGTGAGCTTTTCGTATTCGGCCAGCGCGCAGATCAGACGGACCAGCGCGGCGCAGTCATCCGGCGTGGCGGCGCGCAGTGTGAACGTGGCGTCGGCGTCGGTAGTTGTCATTGCGATTCCAGTGAGGTTTGGACCAGGCGCGCGACCTGGTCGACGTAATCGGGCGCCAGGCAATCGACCACGTGCCGCTCCGGCGTGCTGCGCAGCCACGTAATCTGGCGCTTGCAGAGCTGGCGCGTTGCGGCGATGCCCTGTTCGCGCAGGGCAGTCTGGTCGATCTCGCCATCGAGATAGGCCCACGCCTGGCGATAACCCACGCAGCGGATGGACGGCAGCGTGGGCGAAAGATCGCCACGGCGGCGCAAGCTTTCCACCTCGTCGAGCAGGCCGCTGGCGAGCATCGCATCGAAGCGCTGGGCAATGCGTGCGTGGAGTACGAGCCGGTCCGACGGCTCCAATGCAATCGTCAGATAAGGCGCGGCGGCATCGTGCTGTTGGAACGCATTCGCGCCAACCTCGCGTGCGAGCAGTGCCGACATGGGTTGGCCTGTCAGCCGATACAGCTCCAGCGCGCGCTGAATGCGTTGCGCATCCGTCGTATGCAGCCGCGCAGCGGTGATTGGATCGACCAGCGCGAGCTTCGCATGCAGCGCGGGCCAACCGCTGCGCGCAGCTTCGGCGTCGATCTCGGCGCGGATGGCCGGGTCAGCGCCGGGCAAATCGGAGAGACCTTGCGTGAGCGCCTTGTAGTACAGCATCGTGCCGCCCACGATCAGCGGCAGCTTGCCGCGCGCGCGGATGGCGTCGATCAGCGCGTTCGTATCGTTCGCAAACTGCGCGGCCGAATACGCATCGAGCGGATCAATGATGTCGATCAGATGGTGCGGGGCGATGGCCTGTTCTTCAGTGCTGGGCTTGGCGGTGCCGATGTCCATGCCGCGATACACCAGCGCGGAATCCATGCTGATGATTTCGACGGGCCAGCGTTTGGCCAGCTCCAATGCGGCGGCGGTTTTGCCGGATGCGGTGGGGCCGAGCAGGCAGATGGCGCGCGGCGCAGCGGGGGACACAAATTCGGAAGACACGATCATCACAAACTCACTGGCCGCGCAGGAACAGGCGGTCCAGGTCGGCCACGGTCAACTGAATCCACGTCGGGCGGCCGTGGTTGCACTGGTCGGCGCGTTCGGTGGCTTCCATCTGGCGCAGCAGCGCGTTCATCTCGTCCAGATTCAGGCGGCGGTTGGCGCGTACGGCGGAGTGGCACGCCAGCGTTGCGAGCAGTTCATTCTGGCGCTCAGCCAGCACGCGCGAGCCTCCGTAGGCTTGCAGATCGCGCAGCACGTCGCGAGCAAGTGCTTGCGCATCGGCCTTCTGCAGCAGCGTCGGCACCGATCGCACTGCCAGCGTGGTGGGCGACACGGCTGAGATATCGAAGCCAAGCAGCGTGAGCGTGTCGCGGAATTCCTCTGCTGTGCCGATTTCCACTGCGCTCGCGGCAAACGTGACCGGAATCAGCAGCGGCTGGACTTCGACGCGTTTTGCTTCCAGCGCCGTCTTCAATTGTTCATACAGGATGCGCTCGTGTGCGGCGTGCATGTCGACCAGCACCATGCCACGTGCGTTCTGCGCCAGCACGTAAATGCCGTGCAACTGGGCGACTGCGAAGCCGAGCGGGTAAGCGTCGTCGTCGACTGGCTGCGCACCGGCAGGTTCTGCGACGGCGGTGGGCGCGTCGGCAGTCGCGGTGCCGCCATCGAACAACGTTGCAGCGCTTGGCACGTCGGCCATCCAAGCCGGACGGCTTGGCGGCATCGGCGCGCTGTCACCACGCATCATCGACAGATATTCGGCACGCGGCTGCGCAATGCCGAGCGACGTCTGGCGTGCAGCCATCTGGTTGATCCAGCGCGTGGTGTTGTCGACAGGCGAGGGCGCGGCCGATACCTCGGGTGCATCCGCAATGTCGGTGCGCAGGCTGTCGCCCTGCTCACCGGCATGGCGTGCCAGCGCGCGTTGGATCGCGTGGTAAACGAACTGGTGCACGGCGCGGCTGTCGCGGAAGCGCACCTCGATCTTGGACGGATGCACATTCACGTCAACGGCTTCGGGCGGCAGCTCCAGGCACAGCACGTAGGCAGGAAAGCGGTCGCCGTGCAGCACGTCTTCATAGGCGCTGCGCACCGCGTGCGTGAGCAGGCGATCACGCACAAAGCGGCCGTTGACGTAGAAAAACTGGTGGTCCGCCCGGCCGCGCGAAGCGGTCGGCAGGCCGGCAAAGCCGAAGAGGCGCAGCTCGCCTGCGGCCTCTTCAAATGGCAGGCGCGCGCGGGCGAACTCAGTGCCGAGGACGGCGGCCGTGCGTGAATCCGCCTGCGTGGCATTCCAGTGCTCCAGGGGCTTGCCGTTGTGATGCACGGAGATGGCCACGTCGGGCCGCGCGAGCGCGGTGCGGCGGATGACTTCCATGCAATGGCCCAGCTCGGTCTGCTCGGTCTTGAGGAATTTGCGGCGCGCCGGCGTGTTGAAGTACAGATGCTGCACGTCGACGGTGGTGCCGACGCCACCCGAGGCCGGCTGCGCGCGCCCCGTTTGCGCAATGATTTGCGTAGCGTGCGCGTCATGGGCGGTGCGCGAGGTGAGCGTCAACTCAGCCACCGAGGCAATCGAGGCCAGTGCCTCACCGCGAAACCCGAGCGTCGCCACCGATTCCAGCTCTTCCAGCGAGCCGATCTTGCTCGTCGCATGCCGCATCAGCGCGACAGGCAGTTCACCGGCCGGAATGCCGCCGCCGTTGTCGGTAATGGCGATGCGCCGCACGCCGCCTTCCTCCAACTTGATCTGGAGTTGGGTGGCGCCAGCGTCCAGCGCGTTTTCCAGCAGTTCCTTGACCACAGAAGCCGGCCGCTCCACCACCTCGCCGGCCGCGATCTGGCTGATCAGCTGATCGGGAAGGGGGCGGATGGGGCGGCGGGAGGCGGCGGAATCAAGGGCGGAATTCATCGCGGCATTATAAATGTCATGCCCTGCGCCGCGTGCGGACGAGAAGCCCCCACGCCCCCATTCAGGGCTAGGGGAAATCTAAGTCGCATCCGGTATCATTCCCCGCTCGTTTAGGGGGATGGTTTGGATATCGTGATGCAACTGGTCGACATCGTGCTGCATGTCGACAAATCGCTGGGCCTGCTGATTCAGCAGTACGGCGCGTGGGTATACGTGCTGCTGTTCGCCATCGTGTTTGCCGAAACCGGCCTGGTGGTGCTGCCGTTCCTGCCGGGCGACACGCTGCTCTTCATTGCCGGCGCCATGTGCGCCACCGGCCAGATGGACGCCTGGCTGCTGATTGTTCTGCTGGTGAGCGCCGCAGTCACGGGCAATACCGTCAACTATTTCGTCGGTTCCTGGATCGGCCCCAAGGTATTTGACGGTCACATCCGCTTTCTTGATCACGAAGCGCTGATGAAGACGCACGGTTTCTACGAGCGCCACGGGGGCAAGACGCTTGTGATGGCGCGCTTCATCCCGGTGGTCCGTACGTTCGCGCCGTTCGTGGCCGGTGTGTCGAAGATGACGTTTGCCAAGTTCCAGCTCTTCAACATGATCGGCGCCGTGCTGTGGGTCGGTTTGCTGGTGGCGTCGGGTGTGTTCTTTGGCAACCTGCCCATGGTGCGTGATCACTTGAACACAATTGTGCTGATCGGCCTGGGCGCGGCGATTGTGCCGTTGGCACTCGGCGGAGTCTGGAAGCTGTTCAAGCGCCGCCGCGGCGCGGTGGCACAGAAGTAGGCGTCAATTCAAGTTCTTGCTCATGGCACGCAGCGTCGGCATGCGTTCCTTGAGCTTGGCCGTGTCGGCCGCATCGGGCCTGGCGTCTACATAGGCTTCCAGGTCTTCCAGCGCGGGCCGGAAACATTCCAGGTTGGCGTAGGCCAGCCCCCGGTCGCGCACTTCCTCGATCGAATCGGGCAGCAGGATCACCAGCCGCTGCTGCACCGCCAGCAGGCGCTGCCAGCGCGATTCCTGCAAGTAGATCGCTTTCAGATTACGCAGCATGCGCGCGACGATCTCGCGGTGCGTGGCCACCTGCAGAAACACCCCGAGCGGCACCGTGTTCGGATCTTCGATGCCTTCCTTTTCCAGGTATGGGTCGAGCATGTCCTGCAACTCTTCCTTCGACAGCGTCTGCCCCGTCAGCGGATCGAGCACGACCTCGCCCGCAGGAATGCTCATGCGCACAAGGAAGTGGTTGGGAAAGGACACGCCCTTGAGCGGCAACCCGATCTGCTGGCCGATCTCCATCAGCAGCACCGCCAATGAGATCGGAATACCGCGCCGGCTCTGCAGCACGGTGTTCAGATAGGAGTTCTCGGGGTCGTAGTAATCGTTTGCATTGGGCCCGAAACCCAGCTCGCGATAGAAGAACTGATTGAGCAGGCGCAGGCGCTGGATGGCCGGTGTGCCGTCGGCAATACGGTTCTTGATCCGCGCGACCAGCACGTCAATGGCGGCCAGTTCTGCCTGCAGGTCCAGGTCTGGATACGCGTCCTGCGCAATCGACAGGGCGGTTTCTGTGAGGGGGATGCTGTCATCGTCCGCGACCAGGGCCGAAAAGTAATCGAGGACTTTAGTGGTCATCAGATGGCCTTCTTTCGGAACGTGGAGAACTTCAATCCAGTGAGCCACAGTGTACCGAAATAGACCACCGCGCACAGGACCAGGCTTGCCCCCAGCAGCGCGATGCGCACGAGCGGCCTGGCGCCCAGCCCCACCCAATCGAAATTGTGTGCGAGCCACAGCAGCACGCTGGCCAGCAGCAGCACGGCCGACACCACCTGCGCGAGGAACAGCCCCCAGCCCGGCAGCGGGTGGTAATAGCCGCGGCGGCGCAACCCGAAGAACAACAGTGCTGCGTTGATGGTCGCGCCAAAGCTGATCGACAGCGCGAGCCCCGCATGCCCAAAGATCGGCACGAAAACAGAGTTCGACAACTGCGTCGCCACCAGCACTACCAGCGCGATCTTCACCGGCGTACGGATGTCCTGCCGTGCATAAAAGCCCGGCGCCAGGATCTTGATGACGATCAGCCCGATCAGCCCGACGCCGTACGACGTCAGTGCCTGCCGTGTCATCTCCACGTCCGTGCCGGTGAATTTGCCGTAGTGGAACAGCGTAGCCGTGAGCGGCGCGCCGAAGACGAACAGGCCTACCGCCGACGGCACCGCCAGCAGCACCGTCAGCCGCAGGCCCCAGTCCAGCAGGGACGAATATTCGTCGCGGTTGTTGTCCGCGCTCGCCTTCGACAGACTCGGCAGCAGGATCGTCCCGAGCGCCACGCCCAGCAGCGCGGTCGGGAATTCCATCAGGCGGTCAGCGTAATTCAGCCACGACACGCTGCCTGTCGGCAGACGCGAAGCGATGTTCGTATTGATGATCAGGCTGATCTGCGCGACCGACACCGACAGCGTGGCCGGCAACATCTGCTTGAGCACGCGCCGCACACCTGGGTGGTGCCACGCCGTGCGCACGTTGAATGACACGCGCGGCAGCATCCCTATGCGGCGCAACGACGGAATCTGAATGGCGAGCTGGAGAATGCCACCCACCATCACCGCATAGGCCTGCGCGTAGATGGGCGTGTCAAGAAACGGCGCCACGAACAGCGCTGCCACAATGAATGAGAGGTTCAGCAGTACCGGCGTGAACGCGGGCACCGCAAACTGCCGCCACGTATTCAGAATGCCCGACGCCAGCGCCACCAACGATACGAGCCCGATGTACGGAAACATCACTCGCGTCATGAAGATCGCCGAGATATAGGCTTGGCTCTCGTGTGTCTTGAAGCCGGTGGCGACGGCCGTGACGATCAGCGGCGCGCCGATCACGCCCAGCGCCGAGATGATCACCAGGAACCACGTCATCACCGTGGCCACCGAATCGACCAGCGCGCGCGTCTCGGCTTCGCCCTGCCGGTTCTTGAACTCGCCCAGGATCGGCACGAATGCCTGCGAAAACGCGCCCTCGGCCGAGAGCCGGCGCAGCAGGTTGGGGATGCGGAATGCGACGTTGAAGGCGTCGGTGTAGACCGAGGCGCCAAAAGCGCGGGCGATCAGGGTCTCGCGAATGAGCCCCGTGATGCGCGAGAGCATCGTCAGGCCACTGATCGTGGCGAGGGTTTTGAGGAGATTCAAGATGAATACGTGGTTGGGCGCCGCCCGAGAGGCAAACAAGGCGATGGCGGTCTGACCGATGGTGCCTTGCAGGGTTCGCGTTGGCTGGCGCAATTGCGGCCGTATTATAGGGACCGCCCCGCCAGCCGCCCAAAAGTGCCGCAAAAGCCGCAATCTGTCGTTATCCGGATGATTTCACAACAGGGTTTGCGTTGAGGGCGGAAGTCTGCGTATAATTGCCGTCTTTCACCAATTTGCGCGCTTCGGCCTTCCGTGTCTCCCGGGGCGCTTGCTACCGTTTCTTCAGGGATTTTTCCATGGCAAACACCGCACAAGCACGCAAGCGCGCACGCCAAGCCGTCGTTCAAAACGCTCACAACTCGGCTCTGCGCTCGCGTCTGCGTACCGCAATCAAGGGCGTCCGCAAGGCTGTGGCCGCTGGCGACAAGACTGCCGCTGCTGCTGCATTCAAGACCGCCCAAAGCACCATCGACAGCATCGCTGACAAGAAGATCGTTCACAAGAACAAGGCTGCGCGCGCCAAGTCGCGTCTGTCCGCTGCCATCAAGGCAATGGCTGCCTAAGTTCGGGCGATGCCGGCCTGGCCGGCATGGTGCGGCAGTAACGTCGCGCCCCGACAATAAAAAGCCCGTCTTCGGACGGGCTTTTTGCGTTCTGTGCACCTGCAATGTGTGGGCGTTGCGTCGGGTGGTCTTGGTAGCCTTAGCTTTTTGCGGGGGCACTGCCTTCCGGCAGGATGCAGGCTTCTACAAGCTGAAGGTTGTTGTCGTGCGCGAAGTTCAGCACGAAATCCAGCGCCTTGGGCTCGATGTCGCGCAGGCGCTCGTCGACGAACACGCTCCGGATGCCGCCCGACATGACAGGGCGCACATACGGCGAGTAGGTGAAGCGGGGGTCTCCGGTGTCGCCGGCGGGGCGGAACTGCGCCATGACACCGCACAGCCGATCGGCCCAGTCGCTCGGACGGAAGGTCTTTCCGTCGCGGGTGACGCCCTGGATAAAGAATTGGCGAGGGTTGGCTGCCATGGACTGCGTGGGGGTGTGGAGATTTGCAAACGACTTCGACCGCGCGGGTGCCGCAACGTTCGAACGGGGTGCACTTGTGGTGCGGATGATGCGCTTGCCTGGTTGCCGATTCATGAATCCGACGGACCGGCTTGTCATGCCGGTTTGCAGACGGTTGATGCATCCGAGGCAGCCAGTATTATATCTTATATAAGACTTTCATCGGCCTTTCAGCCGGGCCTTTGTGGTAGCCGGACAGCCCGGCGCGAAACTCGCCAAACCGGTGGCGATCCCGTATGATGGGCTGAATCTTCACCAGACAAGGCGGCTAGGGCGGCGTGCCACGGGACTTCCCGGTGCGTCATCTGCGGGCCGCCTTCGTTGTTTTATGAACCCACCAAGCTCGATCAAGCACTACCTGCAGTTCAAGGACTTTTCGCTGGAAGAGTACGAATACCTGCTGGACCGTTCCAAGATCCTCAAGGCCAAGTTCAAGAACTACGAAACGTGGCACCCGCTGCACGATCGCACGCTGGCCATGATTTTCGAGAAAAATTCCACGCGAACGCGCCTGTCGTTCGAAGCTGGCATTCACCAGCTTGGCGGCCACGCCGTCTTCCTGAATACGCGCGACTCGCAACTGGGGCGCGGTGAGCCGATCGAAGATGCCGCGCAGGTCATCTCCCGCATGACCGACATCATCATGATCCGCACCTTCGGGCAGGAGATCATTGAGCGCTTTGCCGCGCATTCGCGCGTGCCAGTCATCAACGGGCTGACCAACGAATACCACCCATGCCAGGTGCTGGCCGACATTTTCACCTTCATCGAGCAGCGCGGCCCGATCAAAGGCAAAACGGTTACCTGGGTGGGGGACGCCAACAACATGGCGTACACGTGGATCCAGGCTGCTGAAATTCTTGGCTTCCGCTTCCATTTTTCTGCACCGAAGGGCTATCAACTCGATCCGGCCATGGTGTCGGATTCCAGCTTGCCGTTCGTGCACGTGTTTGACAGCCCGCTCGAGGCCTGCGATGGCGCGCATCTGGTGACCACCGACGTGTGGACCAGTATGGGCTACGAGGCGGAGAACGAAGCGCGCAAGAAAGCCTTCGGTGATTGGATGGTTACCGAGGCGATGATGCAGCGCGCACAACCTGATGCACTCTTCATGCACTGCCTGCCGGCACACCGCGGTGAGGAGGTCGAGGCGGCCGTCATCGACGGCAAGCAGAGCGTGGTGTGGGACGAAGCGGAAAACCGCCTGCACGTGCAGAAGGCGCTGATGGAATATCTGCTCTGCGGCCGTTACTAAGCCCGAGTCTGAAGCCATAGAAAAAGGCCGCTCCGATTTATGTCGGAGCGGCCTTTTTCATTGGGAAGCGACTCGCGGTTACTTCTTGCCGCCGTCAAGCTGGGGCAGTGCGTTGCTGGTGCCGAGCGAGAGCAGGCCAGCCTTGGAATAGATGGCCAGCTTGTCGCGCGTGTCCATCAGGTCCAGGTTGCGCATGGTCAGCTGGCCAATGCGGTCGGCCGGGCTGAACGGTGCATCCTCGACCTTTTCCATCGACAGGCGTTCAGGCGCATACGTCAGGTTGGGCGACTCGGTGTTCAGGATCGAGTAGTCGTTGCCGCGGCGCAGTTCCAGCGTCACGGTGCCGGTCACGGCGCGGGCCACCCAGCGCTGGGCGGTTTCGCGCAGCATGATGGCTTGCGGGTCGAACCAGCGGCCTTGGTACAGCAGACGGCCCAGGCGCAGGCCGTTGATGCGGTACTGCTCGATCGTGTCTTCGTTGTGGATGCCGGTGACCAGGCGCTCGTAGGCGATGTGCAGCAGCGCCATGCCCGGTGCTTCATAGATGCCGCGGCTCTTGGCTTCGATGATGCGGTTTTCGATCTGGTCGCTCATGCCCAGGCCGTGGCGGCCGCCGATGCGGTTGAGCTCCAGGAACATCTCGACCGGATCAGCGATTTCGCGGCCGTTGACGGCCACCGGGCGGCCTTCGTCGAAAGTGATCGACACTTCTTCGGCCTTCACTTCGACCTCGGGCTTCCAGAACGCCACGCCCATGATCGGGTTGACGATGCGGATGCCGCTGTTCAGGTGCTCCAGATCCTTGGCCTCGTGGGTGGCGCCCAGCATGTTGGAGTCGGTCGAGTAGGCTTTTTCGGCGCTCATCTTGTAGCCGAAACCTTCCTTCGTCATGAAGGCCGACATTTCGGCGCGGCCGCCGAGTTCGTCGATGAAGGTCTGGTCCAGCCAGGGCTTGTAGATCTTCAGCGCCGGATTGGTCAGCAGGCCGTAACGGTAGAAGCGCTCGATGTCGTTGCCCTTGAAGGTCGAGCCGTCACCCCAGATGTTGACGTCGTCTTCCTTCATGGCGGCGACCAGCATGGTGCCAGTCACGGCGCGGCCCAGCGGCGTGGTGTTGAAGTACGTGATGCCGCCGGTGCTGATGTGGAAGGCACCAGCCTGGATGGCGGCAATGCCTTCATTGGCCAGTTGCGGGCGGCAGTCGATCAGGCGAGCCTTCTCTGCACCGTACTCCATGGCCTTGCGCGGGATGGCATCGTAGTCTTCTTCGTCGGGCTGGCCGAGATTGGCGGTGTAGGCATAGGGCAGTGCACCCTTGTTCTTCATCCAGCGCAATGCTGCACTGGTGTCGAGACCGCCGGAGAAGGCAATGCCGACCTTTTGGCCGACGGGAACGTGTTGCAGGATGGTTTCCATACTCTTTCTCTTCAGATGATCGCTGCGCGCGCTTAGGCGTAGTGGCAGATGTAGTGGTAGGCCTCGGTCACGCGAATGTCGAACTTGGAGTTCGCGGGAACCTGGAAGCGCTCACCGGCGGCAGAGGTCTTCCACTCGTCGGCGCCGTCCAGCTTGTATTCGCAGGAACCGCCCACGCATTCCATGATCTCGGCGGCGGCCGTGCCGAAAGTCAGCGTGGCGGGCAGCACCACGCCCACGGACTTCTTCGTGCCGTCGGGCAGGGTAAAGCTGTGGCTGACGCACTTTCCGTCAAAGTACACATTGGCCTTGGTGGTCAGGCGGACGCCGTCAAAGGTTTCGGTGGTCATGAAATGGAACGCAAAAAAAGGAAAATCAGGGAAGTCGTGGGGGCAAACTCACCATTTTAGGCCATTGGTTCGGCCGCGGGTACGTCAGGCGGGGGCGGCCCGACTGCTGGGCGCGGTAATGTGGCTCAAGATGCTCAAAGAGCCCATCCTCCGGGGCATTCACACCACGACTGGCTCGGGCTCGATGCGCACGCCAAATCGCGCATGAACCGCATCCTGAATCTCGCGTGCCAACGTCATCAACTGGACCGCGCTGCCGCCACCCCGGTGCACCAGCACCAGCGCCTGCTTTTCATACACGCCTACCGCGCCGCTTTGCCTGCCCTTGAAGCCGCATTGATCAATCAACCAGCCCGCGGCGAGCTTGTACGTGCCGTCTGGTTGCGCATAGCCGACCAGATTCGGGAAACGCTCGGCCAATGCATCACGCACGGTGGCATCGACGATCGGGTTCTTGAAGAAGCTGCCCGCGTTGCCGATCTTGGCCGGGTCGGGCAGCTTGCGGCGGCGGATACTGACCACTGCATCGAAGATGTTCTGCGCTGTCGGGCGGGCGATGTTCTGCACGGCCAGTTCGCGTGCGAGTTCGGCGTAGTGCGTGTCGGGCTGCCAATCAACGGGCAGGGCGAATGTCACCTCGGTGATGACGTAGCGATCGGCACCGGCGCGCTTGAAGAGGCTGTCGCGGTAGCCGAAGGCACAGTCGGCAGTATCGAGCGTGACGAACTCACCAGCATGGCGGTCGTACGCGCGCAGGGACTGGAAGCGGTCTTTGATCTCGACGCCGTATGCGCCGATGTTCTGGATGGGAGCTGCGCCCACGGTGCCCGGAATCAGCGCGAGGTTTTCCAGCCCCGGCAAGCCATTGGCGACCGTGTGCGCGACCAGGCCGTGCCACGATTCACCGCCGCCTGCGGTGACGGTGTGCACGGCGCGGCCATCGACGGTGGTCCGGCCGGTGACGATGCCGGGAATCTCCATCAGCAGGACCAGGCCATCAAAGTCACGCGTGAGCACGACGTTGCTGCCGCCGCCCAGCACCAGCACAGGCAGCCCCTGCACGCGCGGATCGGCCAGCGCGGCGGGAATGTCTTCCGGCGCGCGCACGTGCGCGGCGTAACGGGCGGTAGCCTCAAAACGGAACGTGTTGTGCTGGCCTAGGGGATAATGCGTGTCGAGCAACGCCATGGCGCCAAATCTGCTGGGAAAGCCAGGATTATAAAAGCCATGGCGCACGCGGTACCCCATATGGAACATGCAGTGGCTGCCGCAGCAACCCGAACAAGTCTGCAAGGAGAACACGATGCCGTCATTTGACGTGGTATGCGAAGCCAACATGGTGGAAGTGAAGAACGCCGTGGAACAGGCCAACAAAGAGATTTCGACGCGATTTGACTTTAAGGGCTCGGACTCCCGCGTCGAGCACAAGGAGCAGGAACTGACCCTGTTTGCCGACGACGATTTCAAGATCGACCAGGTCAACGACGTGCTGATGAACAAGCTCGCCAAGCGCAACGTAGATGTGCGCTTTCTCGATTATCAAGACAAGCAGAAGATCGGCGGCGACAAGATGAAGCAGGTCGTCAAGATCAAGAAGGGCGTGTCGGGCGATCTGGCCAAGAAGATCGTCAAGACGATCAAGGACAGCAAGATCAAGGTCCAGGCCAGCATCCAGGGCGACGCAGTGCGCGTGACCGGCGCCAAGCGCGATGATCTGCAAAGCGTCATCGCCATGCTGCGCAAGGACGTGAGCGATACACCGCTGGATTTCAACAACTTCCGCGACTAAGCCCATCGCACTCCCACGCAAAACGCCCCGCACGAGCGGGGCGTTTGCATTTGCGGCGATGGATTTATTGCGACAGCTTTGTCACCTTCAGCGCCGGGTCCGCTGCGATAGCGGCCTGCGAGAACGGCAGCCGGTTCCAGCGTTTGGCCGAGAACTCGCGCATCTGGTCGAAGGCGTGCGGCGAAGCCGGGTCACTTGATTCGCCGTAGGTGAGGAGGGCATCGGCTACCGGGCCATGGTCGTCAAACGTGACGGTCTGGATGTAACTGGTGCCGAAATACACCTGCATGCCCTTCGGCCCGATCGGCGTGCTTTGCAGCTTGTTGAGCACGCCTTCGTACTCCTCGCCGCCATGCAGGGCGACGTCGCCGCCCGATGCGTGTGCTGCTTGCACCGTACCCAGCGGCGCGTCCGGCGCGAAGCCAGCGGTGCGCACCGCGCCCACGGCATCCTTCAGTGCCTTGAACACCGCCGTGCGTACGGTTGCGTCACGCATGCGCAGGTTGCGCGGCGTGTGTATCGGGTCAGCCGGGTTGAAGTCGACGGCGTAGACATGCGGGATGTCCTTGGCGCGCATCCAGAACTCGCGGAACAGGTGGGCGGCGCGGGCGTCGACGTTGTCCGTGAGGTTCCACTGCGCAAGGGCAGCACAGCCGTCTCGCACATCGGCATCGACGTTGGCCGTGGCTTTGCAGGCGGCCAGCAGATCATCGCGCACGAGGTGGCCGGCGAGGTTGGCGTCGCGGAAGATCATCGCCTGCAGGTTCGGCAGGTTGATCTTGTTGCCGGCCAGCCCGTCGGTGCCGGTCAGGCGTCGCTCGATCTCGATGATGCCGATGCGGGTGCGCAGGCGTTGCGGCACGTCGGTCGAGCCCATCACCGGCGAGAAGCCCGTCAGCTTCTGCGCCGGGTTGCTCAGCCACGAACTGTCGTTGCTGTTGGCGACGTAGTCGTCACGCTCGAGCACCGGCATGCGTTCGGGCGCCACCAGGCCCGGTACTGGCGACGCCGGATCGGTCTGCCAGTTGCACGCACTGCGCGAGCCGTCGAGCAGCACCAGCCCCACGCCGTGGAACAGCTTGTCCGCCAGCGGTGATGGCGCGCAGCGCTTGAGCGCCTCAGCCGAGACATCGGGCGTGGTCGACACATCCGCAAACAGCGCGCGGCCGTTGCGGTCGGTGGCAATCGTGTTGACCCAGGGGATGCCAAGATTGCTGATCGCTTGGCGGATGTCCGCCACGTCCTTCGCCTGCGCAATATGCAGCCATGTGTCGATGGAGCGCGTGTTGTTGCGGTTGGCGTCGCGCAGCGTGTACGCCTTCTGCGTGGTCCACGGCATGCCGCCCGCGGGCATCGACAGCACCGGGCCGTACACGGTGTCGTAGAAGGTGTGCGTGCGGCGCTCGATGCGGCCGTCCGGCAGCTTCACGTCAAAGGCCACGGTACGCGTGGTCATTTTGCGGGGCTTGCCGTCGATCAGGTAGGTGGTCGGGTCGCCCTCGGCCAGCTTCAGCTCGAACAGCGTGAAGCGGCGGCCGGTGGAAACGGTGTGCGTCCACGCCACGTCTTTGTTGAAGCCGATGCTGACCACCGGGAACGCGGCAATCGACGCACCCATCACATCCAGCTTGCCGGGCACGCTCAGGTGGACCTGATAGAAGCGGTTGGTGGTCGTCCACGGAAAGTGCGGGTTGCCGAGCAGCACGCCGCGGCCGTTGTCGGTGGCGGCCTTGCCGAACGCCCAGCCGTTGGAGCCAATCGGCATGTCGCGCAGTTGCAGGTCGCGATCGAGCGCGGCGGTGTCGATGGCATGCAGCGGGATCGCTTTCGACACCGGCGCACCGCCCGGCGGCTGCGCAGCGACGATACTCGCCAGCATGGCGCCACTGCTGGCCTGGATAGCTTTTTCTTCGCCCATCCGCATCATGTCGGCCAGCGAAAGGGGGCGCACCCAAGCGGCATTGCGGCACGCAGCGGGGCGGTTGGCAGCCGGCGTGTCTTTCAGATAGCGGTTGTAGCCCGCGATGTAGCCGCGCAGCAGCTCGCGTGCTTCAGCCGACATCTGCGCATAGCCGGCGCGCAGGCCCGCCTCGTCGAACGCGCTCTTGAAGAACGCGTCGGCTTGCGTGTTCGGCACCGGCTTGAACGATACGACAACGGTGCCGTCCGGCCCGAACGTCTTCGAGCGCTCGCCATTGACGGTGACGACCTGATCCGCCAGCAGGCAGACGTTGTCTTGCGCATAGGCGTAGGCCATGCCGAAGCCGAGGCTGGCGTAGTCATTGGCGCGGACGTGCGGAATGCCGAAGCGGGTGCGGCTGATTTCCGCTGAGAGGTCGGTGTCCGAAGGCGTGGCCCAGCTACTATCGGCGGTACTTGCGCAGCCGGCCAGCGCCGCAAGCGCGGCCATGGCGAGCGTGCTGCGCAGCGCGAATCCCTGCATGAATTGCTGCATCGTGCGTTGTCTCCAGATGTTGGTGTAGTTATGGGCGACCGCGTCTGAGCGCAGCCACCGTCGCATCCTCAATCGGACAGGTCTGATCTGAAAGAGGCATTCCCGCCAGAGTTGGGGTTAATCCCGCCAGGCAGATGGCAAGCTCGCACCTATACTCGGGCATGCCAAAAATCGACTTGCTGACCTTTCCCGACGCTGGTTTTTCCACGCTGGCAACGGCCGCCGACACGCTCGGCGTGGCCAATGCGCTGGCCTCCATGCAGGCCGGCAAGCGGGCCAATGCCACCAAGACGCCGGTGTTCGGCTGGCGGCTCATCGCGCGGGATCCGGCACGCTGGCAGGCCGCAGCAGAAACGCTCGCCTGCCGCTGTGAGACGCTGGTGGAAGACGATGCCCAGCTTGGCGATGCACTGATCGTGCCGCCGCTGCATTTCGACCACATCGGCACGCTGGAACAGCGCCTGGCCTTGCTGGAGGTGGAGCGCGCCACGATCCGCCGCTATCTGGAGGCAGGGAAACTGGTGGCGTCGCCCTTCACCGGCGTCGCGATGCTGGCCGACGTGCTGCCACCTGGTCAGCGCCTGACCGTCACGTGGCTCATTGCAGGGTGGGTGCAGGGCAATTTTCCGCACCTGAAACCGGCGCCGGCGCAGGCCATCGTCAGCAGTGGCAACGTCATCACCGCGCGGGCGATGGAGCATGGCGTGGCGCTCATGCACCGCGTGGTCGGGCGGCTGCCCGATGCACGGCTCGCGCGCACGCTGGGCAATACGGTGCTCGACCACCCATCACGCGGCGAGGCCATCGGCATCTGGCTGCGCAGCAAACCGGCGATTCGCGATAGCGTCGTGCTGCGCGCGCGACGTTATCTGCAGCAGCATCTGCATGAACCGTTCGATCTGGGGAAACTTGCGGCCGCCGCGTCAACCAGCGAGCGGACGCTGCTGCGGCATTTTACGAAGACGGTGGGGATGTCGCCGCTGCAATTGCTGCACCGGCTGCGCGTGGAGCGTGCGTGTCATCTGCTGGAAGTCAGCACGCTGAGCCTGACGACGATTGCCGAGCAGTGCGGCTATCAGGACATGTCCGCCTTCCGGCGGTTGATCCGGCGGCACACGGGGCGGCCACCGGGAGAACATCGGCGCGCGCATTCGGTGCGCGCCGAGTTGCGAAATTAAGCAGCTTTCTTTTTCTCGCCGATGCGGCTTTCCTTGCCGGCGAGCAGCTTGCCGATATTGGCGCGGTGGCGTGCAATCAGCAGCACCGCCATCAGCGCAACCGCGCCTGCAATCCAGTCGAAGCCGAACATCAGCACGTAGAAGAACGGCGCAAACACCGCCGACACCAGTGCCGCCAACGACGAATAGCGGAAGAAGCCGGCGATGATGATCCAGGTGGCCAGCGTTGCCAGCCCCAGCCACACGTTCAGCGCCAGCAGGATGCCCGCCGCCGTGGCCACGCCCTTGCCGCCGGCAAAGCGGTGGAATACCGGATACAGGTGGCCCAGGAACACGGCGATCACCACCAGCGCGATGCCGGTCTCATCCACCCCAAAGCGCGGGGCCAGCAGTTGCGCCAGCCATACCGCCAGCCAGCCCTTAGCCGCATCGCCCAGCAGCGTGAGGATCGCGGCCTTCTTGTTGCCCGAGCGCAGCACGTTGGTGGCACCCGGATTCCCAGAACCGTAGGTGCGCGGGTCAGCCAGGCCCATTGCGCGGCTTACCACTACGGCAAACGAGATCGAGCCGATCAGGTAGGCGGCCACGGTAAAAAAGACGGTTGCGACGACTGACGACATAGGTGTTCTGAGAATTCAGGCTGCGGGATTGTAGCGTGGCCGCAAGCGTGCCCCAGCCGCCGCGTTCGTTTCAATCGGGGTTTGCACAATTGACGGGCTGCGCATTCAGCACCGTGGTCAGCGCACTCGGCGCGATGCTCACCAGAAAGCCGCGCCGCCCGCCGTTGATGTAGATGCGCTCCAGCGCCAGCACGGACGCCTCCACATACACCGGCATCGCCTTGCGCACGCCAAACGGCGACGTGCCGCCGACCAGATAACCGCTGTGCCGCTGCGCCACTTCGGGCTTGCACGGCTGCACGCTCTTGCGGCCGGTCTGGCGCGCAAGGTTCTTGGTGGAAACCGAACAATCGCCGTGCATCAGCACGATCAGCGGCTTGGCGTGCTCGTCTTCCATCACCAGCGTCTTGACGACGGCGTGTTCGTCCACGCCGAGCTGGCGCGACGATTCGGTCGTGCCGCCGTGGTCGACGTAGTCATAGGTGTGTTCGGTAAAGGCGACGCCGTGGGCTTTGAGGAATTGCGTGGCGGGCGTCTCGGAAACGTGTTTGGTCTTGCTCATGTGGGGCAGGAAAGCGTGATCGCTATCCGCGCGGATGATGCTGCGCATGCAGCGTGCGCAGCCGCTCGCGCGCAACGTGGGTGTAGATCTGCGTGGTGGAAATATCCGCGTGGCCGAGCAGCATCTGCACCACGCGCAAATCCGCCCCGTGGTTGAGCAAGTGCGTGGCGAACGCGTGCCGCAGCGTGTGCGGCGACAGCGGCGCGTGAATATCGGCCAGCAGCGCGTAGCGCTTGATCAGGTACCAGAACGCCTGACGTGTCATGCCATCGCCGCGCGCGGTGACGAACAGCGCATCAGCGGTGCGCTCGCCCAGCAACGCTGCGCGGCCCGTTTGCCGATCCTGGAGATAGCGCCGCAGCCAATCGCCGGCCTCGGCGCCAAACGGCACCAGTCGATCCTTGCCGCCCTTGCCGCCGATCACGCGTACCACGCCTTCGTTCAGGCCAACCTCCACCGTCTTCAACCCGACGATTTCCGACACGCGCAAACCGCTTGCGTACATCAGCTCGATCATCGCGCGGTCGCGCAGGCCGAGCGGCGTATCGACATCAGGAGCATTGAGGAGCGCCTCGATCTGCGCTTCGGACAACGTCTTTGGAAAACGCGGCGGCTGCTTGGCCGTGGGCAGCAGGCGCGATGGATCGGTGCTCACCACGTGCTCGCGCAACGCCCACTGGAAGAAGCGCTTGAACACCGTGCGGCGCCGGTTGGCGGACGATGCGCGGCTTTGGGCATGGCGCGCGGCGAAGTAGTCGGCAAGGTCACCGTCTTCGGTTTCGGCGATGGACTTGCTGCGCTCGGCCAGCCAGTGCGCGTAGAGCGTCAGGTCGCGCCGGTACGCATCGAGCGTGTTGCGCGCGAGGCCGTCTTCGAGCCACAGCGCATCACAGAAGCGCTGGATGGCGTCTGCGCTTTGCGGCGGCAGGGCGGCGGCTTCCGCCAGGTTGGATGCAGCCTTTCTCATATCAGCATCACGCCTTCGTGGCGCAGCAGCCAGTGCTTGATGTTCAGCAGATAGCCATCGGTATGGTGCGAGAACCCGCCGATGCCCGACGCGCTCACCACACGGTGGCACGGGATGAGAATCGGAAACCAGTTGTCGCCACACGCCTGGCCCACCGCGCGTGGCACGCTGCCGATCTGCTTGGCGATGGTGCCGTAGGTGATGACGCTGCCGCATGGGATGGCGCTGATGGCATTCCACACGCGCTGCTGGAAATCCGTACCGGCAGGCGCGAGCGGCACGTCGAAGGTGACGTCAGGGTTGTCGTAATACGCGTCGAGCTGACGAGCGAGCTTGCCGATCAGCGCGTTGCTGGAGTCGATGGTGAGGGTGCTCTTCGGCAGGTAGACGAGTTCACGCAACGCGCCGTTGACCATGCGCACGCCCAGCTTGCCGAAGGGCGCGTCGAGAACGGCATCGAAAGGGGATGGCATGACAGGGGCCGACGCAAAAACAATCCACCGAATCTAGCACAGGCCCCGGGAGGGTACGGCTACTGCTCCAGCTTGATGTTCTGCCGCTTGACCAGCGAGCGCATCTTGTCGAACTCGCGCTTGATCTCGGCCGTGTACTGCTGCGGCGTGTTGCCGACCGGTTCTGCGCCGGCACCACGGAAGCGGTCAACCAGTCCAGGATCCTTCAGCGCTTTCACCGACGCCTCGTGCAGCTTGCGGATGATTTCGTCCGATGTACCGGCCGGTGCGACGAGGCCGTACCACGCCGGGTCATTCGCATCCTTCAGGCCGACTTCGGCAAAAGTGGGCACGTCGGGCAGGCTGTCGATGCGCTTGTTCCACGCCACCACGATCGGGCGCAGCTTGCCAGCCTTGATGAACTGCATGGATGAGGGCAGGTTGTCGACCATGATCGGCACCTGGTTGGCCAGCACGTCGTTCAGCGCCGGGCCCGCGCCGCGATACGGCACATGCACCATCTGCGTCTTGGTCAAGACCTTGAATTCTTCACCCAGCATGTGGCCGATGCCGCAGGTGCCAGAGGTGGCGAACGAATATTTGCCCGGATTGGCCGTCAGCACTGCCACGAATTCCTTGTAGTTCCTGGCCGGGAAGGTCGGGTTGACCGCAATCACGTTGGCCACCGTGGCCAGATTGGTGATGGGCTTGAAATCCTTGAGCGGATCGTACGAGAGCTTTGGGTTGCACGCCGGGTTCACGGCATGCGTGGAAACGGTAGCGATGCCGATCGTGTAGCCATCCGGTGCGGCCTTGGCGATGGCATCCGCGCCGATTGAACCGCCACCGCCGCCCTTGTTTTCCACCACCACCGCCTGGCCCAGCGCCTTGGAAAGCTGGTCGGCCACACTGCGCCCGACGATGTCGGTCGTGCCGCCCGGCGGAAACGGAATGATGAGCTTGACTGGCTTGGCAGGGTAGTTGTCGGCCAGCGCCGGCCCGCACAACAGCGTTCCGATGGTCGCGATCAGGCCGGCGGCCAGGCGTCCCTTGGTCATCGTTATCCTCCTTGTGGCTTCGTGTGCGGTTTGCGTTCTTCTGGGGAAATTGCTGAATAGCACAACTGCAAACGCCAACCACGGGGCAACCGGGGAAACCCTGAAAAGCCGATCGTCAGGATTGTCAGGTTCCGAGCAACCCGCTTTTCAGGTCGCGGTCGACCGGGTTGTTGCCGATAAAGATGCTGAGCACGGCCTGATAGAAATCTTCGCCGGGGATGGCCTTGGCGCGTGCCACGCCGTTGATGCTGACGGTGGTGCCGGCCTCGGGCGCGTAGTCGAAGTTGATGGTGTCGCCGCGCTTGGTCGAGCCAATCTGGCGCATCGCGTCTTCAAGCTGCGTCAGGCGGTCAGCCAGCTTTTGCACTTGAATTTCGGTCTGGTTGCGGTGGATGCCGTCGTTCAGCGCGTGGATGAAGGTGTCGGCGCCCACGTTGCGCAATGGGTGGATCTGCAGCCGTTTCGGCCCCTTCATGCCGAGAATGACTGCCGCGTTCTTCGCGCGCTCGGGCAAGTACAGCCCTGCCACGTAGCCCTTGATAACGAACACCGAGCGCAGCCCTGTGCCGTTGAGCAGTAGTTCGCGGCCAGCCACACGTGCGGCGTCGTCGAATGGCACGCCCTCGACGTTCACCGCGGCCCATGCCGGCGCCGCGCACGCGGTGCAGAGCACCGCGCCCATCACACCACCGCGCCAGGCGCGTGCCATCAAAGATGAGCGGGCGCACACGGCAAGCTGCAATGCGCGACAAAGATCAACAAGGGCGGAAAACATCGAAGTGAGCGGTTTGGGATTAAGCCGTCATTTTCCCGATATTTCATTTGCAAACAATTGGTGTCTGCCCTGATGCGCAAGCGTTTGCGTACTAGGCGGTATAAGGTCCTGCTGGCGTTAGCGTTAAGCGGGCATTCATGGCTTTGTGCTAGACGCAGATTGTTTTGTTTTTAAAACAATCTGCGCGGCGGCTTGGAGCGTCAAATTAAAGATGCATCACAATCGTGATGCGCTGGTGTACGTAACCCGAGCGAGTGCTCACGTCGTTGGTGCCAGCGCCCAGGCTACGTGCTCACGCACCAGTTCGGAGGTGTCCCCGGTGCGTGCGTGCAGTGCAGCGGTGAGTTGTATGCGCGTGGCGTCTGTCAGCGGGCCACGCAGTGCGTTGCCGAGTGACACGGCAATGTTGCGCAGCCAGCGCTCATGCCCGATGCGGCGGATCGGGCTGCCTTCCAGCCGCTGGTTGAACTCGGCCTCGGTCCAACTGAACAGCTCCGCCAGCGTGGCTGCATCCAATCCGTTGCGCACGTCGAAGTCGGGCAGATTGGCCGGCACCGCGAACTTGTTCCACGGGCAGATGAGCTGGCAGTCGTCACAGCCGTAGACGCGGTTGCCCATTGCCGCGCGCAGCTCGACCGGGATGCTGCCTTTGTGTTCGATGGTCAGGTACGAGATACAGCGGCGCGCGTCGACCGTATACGGCGCAACGATGGCCTGCGTGGGGCACACGTCGATGCAGCGCGTGCAGTTGCCGCAATGGGGCTCCACGGGTGGGTCAACGGGGAAGGGCAGGTCGATCAGGATTTCACCGAGGAAGAACATCGAGCCCGCATCGCGGTCGAGCAGCAGTGTATGTTTGCCGCGCCAGCCGAGGCCGCCGTTGCTGGCCAATGCCACTTCCAGCACCGGCGCCGAATCAGTGAACACGCGAAAGCCATACGGGCCGACGGCGCCGGCAATCCTTTCCGCCAGCTTCTGCAGGCGTTGGCGCAGCACCTTGTGATAGTCGCGGCCGCGGGCGTATAGCGAGATGGTCGCGTCTTCGGGACGGCGCAGGCGGTCCCATTCGACCGTACGCCAATCGCTGCGGGCCGTGTGCGGATCGGTCAGATGTGGCAGATACGGCATCCGCGCGACGATCGCGCGTACCGTTCCGGCAACAAGTTCGGCCGGGCGTGCGCGGAGCATGCCATGGTTCGCCATATAATCCATGTCACCGTGAAACCCCTGCGCAAGCCATGTCTGGAGCCCTTCTTCAGCGTGCGACAGGTCGACATCGGCGATGCGGATCGCATCGAAACCGAGTTCGGCGCCCCAGGAGCGGATCTGCGCGACAAGCGCGTGCATGCCGGCCTCGTCGGCCGGCAAGCGTGCATCCAGGTTCGTTTCGGGTGATGACGTGGGGGTGGCGGACATGCCCAAATTGTACGCAATGCCCACCGTGCTCCCAGCTAATGCGCCTTCTGGTCTGATCCCTCCGCTCGCCGAGCGTGTTCTTTCGCTCGCCGATGAAGCGGCTACGTCAGCCTTCGGAGCGGCGCTCGCGCAGGCCGTGCTGGCGCTGGGGCCGCGGCCCGTGCAGGTGCAACTCTCTGGCGACCTGGGCGCGGGCAAAACGACGCTCTCGCGTGCCATTCTGCGTGGCCTCGGGCATACCGGGCGTGTGCGCAGCCCCACCTATACGCTGGTCGAGCCATACGACGTGGCCGGAACCACTGGCACACAAAAGGTCTATCACTTTGACCTGTACCGCTTTGCCGATCCCGAAGAATGGACCGACGCCGGCTTCCGCGACTGCTTTGCCGAACCCGCGCTGTGCCTGGTCGAATGGCCCGAGAAGGCGCAGGCACTGCTGGGCACGCCCGATCTGCATCTCGCCTTGTCGGTTGACGTTGTGCACGAAACCTACGATGACGGCGTTGAGCATGCACCGCGCCTTGCGCGCCTCACTGCACGCACGCAAACCGGCCTTCAACTTTTACAGTCGTTGCAACACCTGTTCCCATGCTGATCAAGCATCTGCCTACCGATCAACCGGATGATCCCACCCTGCCGAGCCAGGCCCGCCGCCAATGGCTCACGCGCATGGCCAAGGCAGGTGCAGGCACCGTCATCCTGAGCCTGGCAGGCCCGCAGATTGCGCGCGGCGCCAACATCGTGGCGGTGCGTGTGTGGCCGGCCGAAGACTACACACGCGTAACCATCGAATCCGATGTCGCGCTCAAGGCCACGCACCAGCTCATCAAGGATCCGGACCGCTTGATGGTCGACATTGACGGGCTCGACCTGAACCCGACGCTGCGCGAGCTGGTGGCCAAGATTGCGCCGAACGATCCGTACATCCGCCAGGTGCGCGTGGGCCAGAACCGGCCGAGCGTGGTGCGCCTGGTGTTCGATCTGAAGGAAAGCGTCAACCCGCAGGTGTTCACGTTGCTGCCGATTGCCGGCTATCGCAACCGGCTCGTCTTCGATCTGTATCCAACCAACCCGCCCGACCCGCTGATGCAGCTCGTGCAGGCCACGGAAGGCAAGCAGGAGCGCTTTGCTGCTTCGGGCGGCACGCCGATGCCAGCCCCGTCGGACGACGACGATCCGATCGCCGCGCTAGCCCGCCGTAACAGCGGCGGCAGCCCGGCCAAGTCGCCGGCCGAAGATTCTCACCCGGCGCTCGCCAACCGCACGCCGCCGCGCAAGACACCGCCTGCCACATCCGCGAACCCGCCGTCGACGCTGGCCAACGCGCCGCACACGCCGCCGCTGGAGATCGTTCCCGAGCAGCCCTCATCGTCTGCGTCACGTGCGCCGTCGAACGGCCCGCGCATGCGGCGCCTGCTGACGGTCGCCATCGACCCCGGTCATGGCGGTGAAGACCCAGGTGCCACGGGCGGCGCCGGCACGCACGAGAAAGACGTGGTGCTGTCGATTGCCCGCATGCTCAAGGCCAAGATCGACGCCCAGCCCAACATGCGCGCCATGATGACGCGCGATTCCGATTACTTCGTCCCGCTGGGCGTGCGCGTACAGAAGGCGCGCCGCGTGCAGGCCGATCTGTTCGTCTCCATTCACGCCGATGCGTTTCTCTCGCCGGAAGCGCGCGGGGCGTCGGTGTTCGTGCTATCGGATCGCGGGGCGTCGAGCGCGCAAGCCAAGTGGCTCGCCAACAAGGAGAACGCGGCCGACATGATCGGCGGCGCGAACCTCGGCTCGAAAGATGCGCAGGTCACGCGCGTGCTGCTGGACCTGTCGACCACCGCGCAGATCACTGACAGCATGAAGATCGGCAAGGCGGTGCTGGACCAGATTGGCGGTATCAACCGACTGCACAAGGGCCAGGTTGAGCAGGCGGGCTTTGCGGTGCTCAAGGCGCCCGATATTCCGTCGATCCTGGTCGAGACGGCCTTCATCTCCAACCCGGAAGAAGAAGCCAAGCTCAACGACCTGGGCCACCAGAACCAGTTGGCCGACGCCATCCTGCGCGGCATTCACGCGTACTTTGCCAAGAACCCGCCGCTGTCGCGCAACCCCGGCGTTTGATGACGACGCTTGTGCTACGCGAAGGCGGTGCGTCTGATGCGAGCACCATCGCCGAGATCCACACGCGAAGCTGGCAGAGCGCGTATCGCGGGCTCGGTATCCTGTCCGACGCGTTTCTCGATGGTGCGGCCCGCGCCAACATGCAAACGAAGTGGCATGCGCGTATGGCCGCGCCCGTGGCCGGGCAGCGCGTGTGGTGTGCTGATCTTGACGGCCAGACCATCGGTTTTCTCTGCATGCTGCGTGAAGACGACACGCCCTGGGGTGCACTCGTCGACAACCTGCATCTGCTGCCGGCTTCACGCGGCCATGGCGTTGGCAAGCGTTTGATGGGTGAGGCGGCACGCTGGGCTGCAGCCCAGGGCATCACGCAATTGCATCTGCTGGTGTACGAGGCGAACACCGCCGCCTTCGGCTTCTACGAAACCCTGGGCGGTGTGCCGGTCAGCCGGGACTGGCTGGAGACGGCCGATGGCGGGCATGCATGGGTGCACACCTACCACTGGCCGGAAGCGGGGCTTGCGAGGTTGACGGCTCTGCGTTGATCACGCGGGGCGGCTGGCCGGTGCACCGGCGCTGGCCTCCGCGTGCGCAACACGATCCGCATACTTGCGTGCCAGCGTCGAGCACACGATCAGTTGCAACTGGTGATAGATCATCAGCGGCAGCACGATCAGGCCCAGCGCCGGGTTGCCGACAAACAGGATCTTCGCCATCGGCACGCCATTGGCCAGGCTCTTTTTCGATCCGCAGAACACGGCAGTGATCTCGTCGGCAAGCCTGAAGCCCGCGCGCCGCGAAAGCCACGTCGTCGCACCCAGCACGACAAACAGGAGCGCGCCGCTCATGATCGCTACGGCAACGATGGTTTCCCACGGATACTT
Organism: Ralstonia sp. SET104; assembly: GCF_003851545.1. Classification (GTDB taxonomy): domain Bacteria; phylum Pseudomonadota; class Gammaproteobacteria; order Burkholderiales; family Burkholderiaceae; genus Ralstonia. Next base: position 137,821 of record NZ_BHVX01000013.1, read on the forward strand.
TGACCACACGCCCGCGTGCGTCGAATCAGCAAATGAGTTGAACACGATCAGCAAGATCACCGCACGGTCAACCTTGTTGATGATGGCCTTGTATTTTGCGATGAGCCCGCCAATGACCGGGCGCAGCAATTGACCCAGCACGAACGGCAGCAGCAACTGCTCGGCCACGCCCAGCAGGGCCTTGCCCACCGACAGATCCGCACCCGACGCCTGAATCACGAAGCTCATCAGCAGCGGCGTGGCGACCATGCCAATCAGGCCCGAGATGGTCGCGTTGAAGATGGCGGCCGGCACGTTGCCCCTGGCCATCGCAGTCATCGCCACGGAAGACGACACCGTGGACGGCAACGCGCACAGGTAAAACACGCCCAGCAGCAGTTCGGCCGGAATGAACGGCTTGCATACGACGAGGATGACCGCGCCGATCAGCGGAAACAGAATGAATGTGCAACTCTGCACGAACAGATGCAGGCGCCAGTTGCGCGCGCCTTCCACGATCTTCTCGCGCGAGAGCGCCGCGCCGTGCAGAAAGAACACCAGCGACACACCGACGATGGTGACGATGTCCAGCCGCAGCGGGCCATCGCTGGCGCCCAGTGCTGGGAAGAACAGGGCCAGCGCGACCATCACCAGCATGGCGCGAATGAACCCATCGATGTGGGAGAACAGCGGAGACAACAGCGGGATCTTCATGTGCGTGTGCAGTCACCATTACGTGGCGGCGCGGGTTGGATGGCGGGATGGGCGCTATTGCACAACATCCTCATCTAGAATACAAATGCATTGATCGAATCAATTCATACGATACCAGCATGAATGTGACCCTGCGCCAATTGCGCGTCTTCCTGGCTGTGGCGCGCGCGCATAGCTTCAGTCGGGCGGGTGACACCATTGGCCTGACGCAGCCGGCGGTAAGCCGCTCGATTTCCGAACTGGAAGGTGAGTTGGGCTTGAAGCTGCTCGATCGCACCACGCGCGAAGTCGTGTTGACGGAGGCGGGCCGCTCCTTGACGACGGCGCTCGATCGCCTGGTCGCCGATCTGGACGACACGCTGCAACAGGCGCGCCAGGTGGGCGAGCAGCGGCGCGGGCGCGTGGTGGTGGCGTCGAGCCCGACCGTATCAACGCGCTTGATGCCCTTGTACGTGGCTGAGTGTGCACAGCGCTACCCCGACATTCGCATGATCGTGCGCGACTCGGTGCAGGTCGACACGCTGCAGTTGATCCGCACGGGCGGGGCAGATTTCGGCGTGGTAGTTGAGCCGCTCGATACCGAAGGCCTGTGGACCGAGCCGCTGCTGACCGACCCGTTCTGCCTGGTCTGCCGCAAGGATCACCCCTTCGCCCAGCGCAGCAGCGTGCGTTGGAAAGACCTGCATCGCACAGCGGTCGTATTGCTTGACCATGCATCGGGCAGCCGCCCGCTGATCGATCGCATCTTCCTGCGCCACGGCGTGCATCCTGACGTGGCGCAGGAGATGGGCCACAGCAGCGCCGTATTCGGCATGGTGGAGGCGGGCATTGGCGCGGGTGTGGTGCCGTCGCTGTCGTTGCCGCTGCCGTCGTCGTCGCCGTTGGTGGCGGTGCCGCTTGCCCCAAAAGAAACGCGCGCCATTGTGCTGGCGCGTCGGCATGACCGCTCGCTCTCACCGGCGGCCGAGGCAGCGTGGCAGATGATCCGCCGGATGGCGCTGCCAGCCGCTTGATCTGGAACCTGTTCACGACCCGTCGCGCGCGGTTCGAATGTACGGCGAGCATCGCAGGGCCAAGATCGGGCCGCGCAATAGGATCGTGAGCGGGTTCTTATTTCGGCTGCATGCGGATGGCGCCATCCAGCCGGATGGTCTCGCCATTGAGCATCGGGTTCTCGACGATGGCGCGTGCGAGCTGTGCATACTCGGCCGGCTTACCGAGGCGTGGCGGGAACGGCACCATCTTGCCCAGCGCATCCTGTACTTCCTGTGGCATGCCCAGCAGCATTGGCGTTTCAAAAATGCCCGGTGCAATCGTCATCACGCGGATACCGTCGCGCGACAAGTCGCGCGCAATCGCCAGCGTCATCGCCACCACGCCGCCCTTGGACGCCGCATAGGCCGCCTGCCCGATCTGCCCGTCAAACGCCGCCACCGACGCCGTGTTGATGATCACGCCGCGCTCGCCGCCTGCGTTGGGCGTGTTGCCGGCCATGGCCGTCGCGGCCAGGCGGATCATGTTGAATGTGCCGATCAGGTTCACGTTGATCACGCGTGCAAACTGGTCCAGCGGATGCGGCCCGGTCTTGCCCACTGTGCGCGATGCCGTGGCGATGCCCGCGCAGTTCACCAGCCCCCGCAGCGTGCCGAGGGCGGTCGCTGCTTCCACCACGGCTTGCCCGTCGGCTTCCGATGCCACATCGCAGCGCACGAAGCGTCCGCCCAGTTCTTGCGCGAGCGCCATGCCGGCCGCCTCGTTCAAGTCGGCAATCACCACTTTGGCGCCAGCTTCCGCCAGCGTGCGTACCGTGCCCGCTCCCAGCCCCGACGCGCCGCCGGTGACGATGAATACCTGATCGCGAATCTCCATGCCGTGTCTCCTCGTTTGTGGTTTGCCGGTTACTTGACGTTTACGTCAACGTCATATGGTAGCGCGAAGCGGCCGGCGATCGCGCAAAAAAAAAAAGCGCCTCGTGATCGAGGCGCCGTTTCTCTTGGCAGGTCCGTTGCCGGGTGTGCTCAGTCCTGCAGCGCGCCGAACACGCGGGCAGTGATTTCATCCACATTGCCCACGCCGCTGATCGCACGGTACTTTGGCGGTGCAACCTTGGCGGCACTGTTGCCGTTGGCGGCCCACTGCGAGTAGTAATCGACCAGCGGACGCGTCTGGTTCTCATACACGTCCAGGCGCTTGCGTACGGTTTCTTCCTTGTCGTCGTCTCGCTGGATCAGCGGTTCGCCGGTTTCGTCGTCCACGCCTTCGGCCTTGGGCGGGTTGTACTTGACGTGGTACGTGCGGCCCGAGGCCACATGCACGCGGCGGCCGCTCATGCGCTCAATGATGGCATCGAACGGCACGTCGATTTCCAGCACGTAGTCGATCGCCACGGCCGCATCCTTCATGGCTTCGGCTTGCGGAATGGTGCGCGGGAAGCCGTCGAACAGGTAGCCGTTCTTGCAGTCCGGTTGTTGCAGGCGGTCTTTCACCAGGCCGATGATGATGTCGTCCGACACCAGGCCGCCAGCGTCCATCACCTTCTTGGCTTCGATGCCCAACGGGGTGCCGGCCTTGACGGCAGCGCGCAGCATGTCGCCGGTGGAAATCTGCGGAATGCCGAACTTCTCGCAGATGAATTTGGCTTGCGTACCTTTGCCGGCGCCGGGCGCGCCCAACAGAATCAACCGCATGGTGACGAGTTCCTCAAGTTTTCGAATCTTGTCGCGCTGTCAGGCTGTGTGAAGCGCGTTGGGAATCGGTCCGAGGGGGCGGATTCCCAATACGCCTGGTCGTAAAGCCGTGGCGACGCAATTGACGCAAACAGGCAGCCTAGCGGGCGAAGTTGACGCCAGCCTTACCGGACTCTGGGGGATCAGGCGTCCGCCGGACGGCGGCACCCATGGCTCGATTTGTCTCCCTGTCGCCGCTGTAGCGCCTGCGTGGGCGCCGTCATGCGGCTTGTCGTCCTCGCGATTATGCCATGGCGGGGCGGGGGTTTTAGCGGCCCAAAACGCAAAGTTCAGAGAAATCGCGGGCTCAGGGGCCGTCCTGGGCCAGCAATTCGCTCCATGCGGCGCGTACGCGGGCGAGGTCTTCGGGTGTATCAACACCGGCGGCGGGGGCGTCATCGGTGGTCAGCACGGCGATGCGCTCACCGTGCCACATGGCGCGCAGCTGCTCCAATTGCTCCGTTTGCTCGATGGGCGCGGCGGCCAGTTGCGGGAAGCGACGCAGGAAACCGGCGCGGTATGCATAGATGCCGATGTGACGCAGCATGGGCATCGCCGGCAACGGGCGCTCAGCCACGGACCGCGCCATGACGGCGGGCGTCCAGGTGTCGCGCGCCCAGGGCAGCGGCGCGCGCGAGAACAGCAGTGCGCGGTCTGCGGCATCCAGCACGACCTTCACGACGTTCGGGTTGAACACGTCGGCCGGGTTATGGATCGGGTGAGCGGCGGTGGCGATAGCGCAGTCGGGATGGTCGCGCAAATGGGCGGCCACGTTGTCGATCAGCGTTGGGGCGATCAGCGGTTCGTCGCCCTGCACGTTGACGACGATGGCGTCATCGGGCAAGCCCAGCACGGTGGCCACTTCAGCCAGGCGATCGGTGCCGGAGGCGTGGTCGGCGCGCGTGAGCACGGCTTCCACGTGATGCTGCATGCAAGCGTCGGCCACCGAGGCGGCATCGGTGGCAACCACCACGCGTGCGGCGGACGACTGGTGCGCACGCTCCGCCACGCGCACCACCATCGGCTTGCCGTCGATGTCGGCCAGTGGCTTGTTGGGCAGCCGCGTGGACGCCAGCCGCGCGGGAATGACAGCGATGAACGGCGCGTGCGACATGGTGATGACCTTGCTTGCGACTTGCGATCAGGCCGGATCGACCGGCGTGCCTTCCACGGTCTGGCGCGCTTCATCGGCCAGCATGACGGGAATGCCGTCGCGGATCGGGTAGGCGAGCTTGTCGACGTGGCAGATCAGTTCGTTGTTGGCGCGGTCGTGTTGCAGCGTGCCCTTGCACAGCGGGCAGACGAGGATTTCCAGCAGGCGGTTGTCCATGACGGTAGAGGCTCCGGGGCGGCCGCTCAAACCGGGCGGCACGCCAATACAGCGGATGAGGCAGAGGGTTTTATTGTGCGCTCGCCGCGAGCGTAGCGCGATCGGCCAGGGCGCGCACGCGCTGGCAGACCTGTTCGACCAGCGCCGGGTCGACCACCGGTGTGGTCGGCACCACCCAGATGCGCGGGTCGTCGAGATGGCCGCATTTTACGGCATCCTTTTCGGTAATCAGGATTACCTCGGCGTGGCTGTCAGTGAAAGGGCTGTCGGCGAAATCGTAGTGATCCGGCAGCGGCAGCGTGCTGGGCTTCAGGCCCGCGACACGCAGCGAGGCGAAGAAGCGCTCGGGGTTGCCGATGCCTGCGGCGGCCAACAGTTGTTCGCCCTCGACGCGCGCGAACTGGGCGAGCGGTCGGCGCAGCGCTGGGTCGGCCAGGTTGTAGGCGTCCTGCAGCTCGAGGTGCATGCCGAAGATGTTCGGGCGGTCGGGCGTGGCGCGGTAGTTGGGGTCGTTGATGAGCGTGGCGTCGCGGCGGCGGGTCATCGGCTCGCGCAGGGGGCCGGCGGGCAGCAGGAAGCCGTTGCCGCCCATGCGCACGTCGAACACGATGATTTCGATATCGCGGCGCAGGCGGTAGTGCTGCAGGCCGTCGTCGCAGACGATGACGTTGCAGCCGGGGTGTGACGCCAGCAGCGTCTGCGCGCACAGCACGCGGTCGGGGAAGACCCACACGGGCAGATCGGTGGCACGCGCGATGAGCAGCGGTTCATCGCCAACGTCTTCCGCGCGGGAGTGTTCGCGCACGGGGCGCGGATGCTTCAGTTGCGCACCGTAGCCGCGCGAGACGATGCCCGGTCGCAGGCCGGCTTCAGCCAGTGCCGATGCCAGCGCAATCACGGCGGGTGTTTTGCCGGCACCGCCCACGGTGACGTTGCCGATCACGACCACCGGCATCGGCAAACGCACCGAGCGCATCCAGCCCAGGCGGAACAGCAGCCGGCGCAGCGCGCTCACGCCCCCAAACAGCCACGACAGCGGCCACATCACCCACGCAAACCAGCCTCGTTGCTGCCATTGGCGGGTGACGAAACTGGCGAGGCGGTGTTGGGCGACGGGCATGCAGTCTGAGTGGTTACCGGGCGTTGCCGGTTTGGGTGGCAAAGGTCAAGTGCGACAGGCCGGCCACGCGCGCGGCTTCCATGACATTGACCACGGCTTGATGCGCGGCTTGCGCATCGGCGTTGACGATGACGATGGGCTCGGGGCCGCTGGCCTTGCCTGCCGCATTGCGCAGGGCGTCGGCCAGGCTGGTCACGTCGCGCGTGTCGAGGACCTGCTTGTCGACAGAGTAGACGCCGTTGGCGGTGATGGACACGACGATCTGGCCTGGGCGCTCGGTGGCTTTTTCAGCCTCGGCGGTGGGCAGGTTGACCTTCAGTTCGGTGTAGCGGGAATACGTGGTCGTGATCATCAGGAAGATGAGGATCACGAGCAGTACGTCGATCAGCGGGATCAGGTTGATCTCCGGCTCTTCGCGGGCACGGCGCGGGCGGAAGCGCATGGCTGTTTCCAGTAAGGCGTTGCCCGGATCAGCCGCGCCGCGGCGGCAGGATCGCGTCGAGGTACGTGGTGGAGAGGTGCTCCAGTTCGACCACATAGTTGTCGACCATGCCACGGAAGTAGCGCCAGAAGATCAGCGTCGGGATCGCCACGACCAGGCCCAGCGCGGTGTTGTACAGCGCGACGGAGATACCGTGCGCCAGCGCTTGGGGGTTCGTGCCGGCGGCGGTCTGGCTGCCGAAAATTTCGATCATGCCGACCACGGTGCCGAACAAGCCCATCAGCGGCGCCACCGAGGCGATCGTGCCGAGCGCATTCAGATAGCGCTCCAGGCGGTGGGCGACGTTCTGGCCGGCTTCTTCCACCACTTCCTTGGCGGCGTCGCGCGTGGTGTTGGGATGCAGCACCACGTGGCGCAGGGCGGCGGCCAGCAGGCGGCCCAGCGGCGAGCCCTGTTCCAGCGTGTTCACGACTTCCGGCGTGGCGCGGCGCTGATGCGCGACGGACAGCGCCTCGTCATACACCTTGGGCGGAATGATTTTCTTGCGTTGCAGGGCGACGAAGCGTTCGATGATGAGCGCGAGCGCGAGCACCGAGGCGATCAACAGCGGCCAGATTGGCCAGCCGGCGGCTTGAATGATGGAAAACACTGGACAACCCGTTTTGTCGTTGTGGAAGGAGTGTGATTTTGGTTTGCTGCTCATGCCGTCCGCGTCCCCGAACGCGGTACGTTGCGGCAAAAACAGGCAGCACTCTAGCGCGTCGGAACTGCCTCGGCAACACGATGGCGCAGCGCCGCGACATGCCCGGTCGATGGTCAACGTGGTCAACGCGCTGTCACGAAACACGCCCTGCCGGTTAATCCACAACCACGCGGGACAGTCTTGTGGACGGGGTGTGGACATTGCCCGAACAAGCAAGCTAAGTGCTTGATGTAAAAGGGGGTTCGGTGCGTCGCTTAAAAATTGGGCAATCGGGGTTGGGACGGCGGTTTTTGCCGAAAAGTCATGAGAGCGCGATTTTGTTGGCGACAATCCACACCGGAGCGGGACAGTCTTGTGGACGGGTTGTGGACATCGTCCGAACAAGCACGCTAAGTGCTTGATCTACAAAGACGCCTATGCTGTCGCTCAAAAAATGGGCAATCGGGGTTTGGGCAGCGGTTTTGACAGAAATGCCCCTCAGGATGCGATTCTCACGACGATAATCCACACCGTCACGGGATAGTCTTGTGGACCGGTTGTGGACATTGCCCGGACAAGCATCTTAAGTGCCTGATTCAAAAGGGTGTTCGATGGGTCGCTTAAAAAATGGGCAGCCTGGGTTTTGCACGGTCTTGAGCGGAGCGGTGGATCAGGTGGACGGTTTTCCACCGCCGATTTATCCACTGCCCAGGCGTCACACCACGGTTTTCCAGGGATGCTGTGGATAACTTTGTGAACATCCTTGGGGCGCTTGCGCTAAATGCTTGACGCAGAACGAAATTACTTGCGCTGCTGAAATTTTGACACAGGTATATTTTTCATAAAAATCAATAGGTTGCGCCAGAATGGAGGGGGTGCGTCACCTGACCCCTGTCAAGCTTGACAACCACGTTATGCTGTGGACAGGTAGCCCACCCAGCGTGAATTACCTCCCCTATTCAAGGTAGAAGTCGCCCTGAAGCCTCATCGTTTTGCGCTCCACACACCACTCATGACCCCGCCGCCGTCTTCCCGCCGCCCATTCTGGATGGATGCGCCTGCGCCCGCGCCCGCATCCACAGATAAGGCGTCGGCAGCATTTGCCGCCTCTGCGCCCGCACCAAATCGGGGAGCGCAGGATGTGCTCACCGTCAGCGACGTCAACCGGCGCATTGCCGGGCTGCTTGAGAGCAACTTCCCGCTGGGCTGGGTGCGCGGCGAGATTTCCAATTTCACGCGGGCGGCCAGCGGCCACTGGTATTTCTCGCTCAAGGATGCGGGCGCGCAGATCCGCTGCGTGATGTTCAAGGGCCGCAATCAGTACGCCGATTTCACCCCGCGCGAGGGCGAAGCTGTTGAGGTGCGTGCGCTGGTAACGCTGTACGAGGCGCGCGGCGAATTGCAGTTAAGTGTCGAGGCCATTCGCCGTGCCGGCCTGGGCAATCTGTACGAGGCCTTCCTGCGGCTGAAAGCCGCGCTGGAGGCGCAAGGGCTGTTTGATGCCGAGCGTAAGCGCCCGCTGCCGCGGCATCCGCGCGCCATTGGCGTGGTGACGTCGCTGCAGGCGGCGGCCTTGCGCGATGTGCTGACCACGCTGCACCGCCGCGCGCCGCATGTGCCCGTGGTGGTCTATCCCGTGCCGGTGCAGGGTGCCGGTGCGTCGGAGCGCATCGCCGCGATGCTCGACACGGTCAATGCCCGGGCAGAGGTCGACGTCGTCATCCTGTGCCGGGGCGGCGGCAGCATTGAAGACTTGTGGGCTTTCAATGAAGAGCCGGTCGCGCGCGCGGTGGCCGCGTCGACGATTCCCATCGTGGCTGGTGTCGGCCACGAGACAGATGTGACCATCGTCGATTTCGTGGCCGACGTGCGTGCACCGACGCCCACCGGCGCCGCCGAACTGGTCAGCCCAGACCGCGCCCGCATGCTGCGCGACGTGGCGCGCGACTGGGATGCGCTCTGCGCGCAGTTCCGCCGCCAACTCGATCGCCGCGCACAGGCGACCGATTGGCTCGCACGCCGCCTGCGTAGCCCGCAAGCGCAGATGCGCGAGCGCCGCACGCAACTCGCTCACCTCGAGGGCCGCCTGCGCTTTGCCCTGACCGGCCGCGTGCAGCGCGCAGAACACGCGCAGCGTCTGCTGACGATGCGAATGACCGCCGCCCGCCCGGATGCCACGCGAGAACGCGCTCGCTTGCAACAGACGGAAGCGACGCTGGCACGCGTCATGCGGGACACGCTGGCCCGCGCAGAGGATCGCCTGGCACGTCAGCACAGCGGCCTGGAGTTGCTGGCACCGCAGCGTACGCTGGAGCGTGGCTATGCGGTGTTGCTTGACGCCAAAGGGCACGCGATTCGGGATCCGAATGCGTTGCATGCCCGGGCACGCATCGAGGCCCGGCTGGCGCAAGGCGCGGTCGATATCGAAATCGCCCAAGTGCAGCCCAAGCTCGAACTGTGACCGGCGCATGACCCTATCGCCGCAATTGCTGCGATTCCGCACGTGTTTCGCGGGTATTCCGACTATTTGGCATGCGGTTTGCGCCGGTTTTGCAAGTCTCCTACAATCGTCGCTCCCAACCCACGCAACAACCCACAGAAGGCAAGAACAATGGAACACACGCTCCCCCCGCTGCCGTACGCACTCGACGCCCTGGCTCCGAGCATCTCCAAGGAGACGCTGGAGTTCCACTACGGCAAGCATCACCAGACCTACGTCACGAACCTGAACAACCTGATCAAGGGCACGGAGTTCGAGAACCTGAGCCTGGAAGATATCGTCAAGAAGTCCTCGGGCGGTGTGTTCAACAACGCCGCGCAGGTGTGGAACCACACGTTCTACTGGAACGGCCTGAAGCCGAACGGCGGCGGCGCTCCGACCGGCGCCGTGGCTGACGCCATCAACGCCAAGTGGGGCAGCTTCGACAAGTTCAAGGAAGAGTTCACCAAGACGGCCGTCGGCACCTTCGGTTCGGGCTGGGCTTGGCTGGTGAAGAAGGCCGATGGCTCGCTGGATCTGGTGTCCACCTCCAACGCCGCCACGCCGCTCACGACTGACGCCAAGGCCCTGCTGACCTGCGACGTGTGGGAACACGCCTACTACATCGACTATCGCAACGCCCGTCCGAAGTACGTCGAGGCGTTCTGGAACCTGGTCAACTGGGACTTCGTGGCCAAGAACTTCGCCTAAAGCGAATCGCTCGTCGCCCCAAGAAAAAACCTCCGCACTGCGGTAATGCCGTTCAGTTAAGACCTGAACGGCATTTTTGTTTTTAGGGGTTGGAGTTGTAAACAGA